>NZ_JBVHUL010000032.1:0-1117 GCF_055565395.1 Amycolatopsis sp. NPDC028719 | reverse complement strand
TGTATTGACCACGGAGGTTGGGTACGGGCGACACGTGATCGGATGATCTTGGTGTGAGGGAGGGCCTCCGGGTTCGGTGTGGATTGCGACATCTGCACCGACTGTCCTGGAGGCCCTCGTGACTCACGCTAACGCACCCCTGACCCCGACCGGCAGGCTGCGCCTGGCCCGGTGTGTCATCGAGGACCGGTGGCCGTTGCGGCGGGCCGCGGAACGGTTCCAGGTATCGGTCACCACCGCCGCGCGGTGGGCCGGCCGCTACCGCACTCTGGGCGAGGCAGGGATGACCGACCGCTCGTCACGGCCTGCCACCAGCCCGAACCGGACACCCACCCGGACCGAGCGGCGGATCATCAAAGTCCGCGTCCTGCGCCGGTGGGGCCCGGCCCGCATCGCTTATCTGCTCGGGTTGACCCCCTCGACGGTGCACCGGGTCCTGACCCGCTACCGGCTGGCTCGCCTGCGGCACCTGGACCGGGCCACCGGCCGGGCGGTCCGCCGCTACGAACACGACGCCCCGGGTGACCTGGTGCACGTGGACATCAAGAAGCTGGGCAACATCCCCGACGGCGGCGGCCACAAGATCCACGGCCGCGCCGTCGGCGGCCGCAACAGCGCCGCCCACCGAGACCCGGCCCGACCGCGCAAAGTCGGCGGTCGCGCCAACCTCGGCTACGGCTACCTGCACAACGCCGTCGACGACCACAGCAGGCTGGCCTACACCGAGATCCTGCCGGACGAGACCAAGGAGACCGCGGCCGAGTTCTGGACCCGGGCACAAGCGTTCTTCACCAGCTGCGGGATCACCGTCGCGCGGGTACTGACTGACAACGGATCTTGCTACCGCTCACGCTTGTGGCGCGACACGCTGCGCGACGCGCAGATCGTCCACAAACGCACCCGGCCCTACCGGCCCCAAACCAACGGCAAGGTGGAGCGATACAACCGGACCCTGCTCGACGAGTGGGCCTACGCCCAGCCCTACACCTGCGAGACCGAACGCCGCGAGGCGCTACCGCGGTGGCTGCATACCTACAATCACCACCGCGGACACACCGCACTCGCAGGCCAATCACCCGCCAGTCGCGTCCCCAACCTCACGGGGCAATACAGCTAG
>NZ_JBVHUL010000031.1:0-1336 GCF_055565395.1 Amycolatopsis sp. NPDC028719 | reverse complement strand
CATCTCTCTTTAAATCCTTTTTCGATAATGGAACTATATTCATCGCCCAATACTTGTAAAGAGTCTTGAATGAGTTTTCCGGCTTCTTCGTATGTGATGGTTGGATTAAATTCGGAATCTAAAGGTGCATGTAAGTCGCAGAAAAGCATTTGATCGAGTTCTAGTACTTTCTTTTTTAAATCTGCAAAACGGCGCATATGAGGTGCTAATTCCTTGTATATAATATCAAGTTGATTGTTATACATTTCAAGTGGAACTTTTTGAGGTTCCAAAAGCATATGAGTAACAGATTCAAATTTGCGTAAACGAGAGAGTGTTACTTGTTTTTTAACTTCAGTCGCGTATGTTGTTGCCACTGTATTTTTATATCGTTTCAAGGTGGAAACAAATGATGAGTAAGCTTTTCTACGTATGTCTATGTTTGGAGAGAACTCATATTTGCTTTCAAATAATGCAAATGATACAGGGAGTTCGTTTCCATGTTCGTCTTGTATGGAGGGAAAATCCATATCGGCTAATTTAGTCATACCGTAAATTTTGTATGGAGAACTATGTACTTCGCCAAGTGCAGCAAGAGCTTCTTCTGTTTCAGGAGAGAGCGTGTGCGGCCTTTTTTGTAGGATATCTAGTAATGATTTACCGAAAGGTTCAAGTTTTGTTTCTTCAGCTAAATATTTTTCAATTGTGCCTTCGTCGAATGAGAGGATTTCATTATTGATAAAGGATAATGCAGTATGTACTTTCGTCCATAAAGCAGTAATTTTGGAAGAGTTCGCTTGAATAACTGGATTTGTACGATCAGTGGATTCTTTTAAATTTGCATAGGAGTATAGTTTTGTTAACTCCATTAAAAGCTTTTCCTCTAAAAGTAGACAATGTAATAAGGTAGTGGAGCTAGTGTGTAATTGTCCTTTAAACGCCTCAAGTTTTTTTATATCGTCTGTTAATACACGTAATGCAGTTTCCCACTCTTTATCAGATTCGTATAAATCAGAGAGGTCCCATGTCAGTTCAGTAGGGACTTCCGCGCGAATATGGCGTTTCTCAATTATATTTTTCATTTGTTATATCCCCCTTATTATAGGTATCTAAAAACATAATACTAGAAAATTCAGTAAAATAAAAACATTTTACATTTCTATATATGTAAAAGAAGGACAAGCATAAAAATGCTTGTCCTTCGAGTCAAATTTAAAAATTAATATACTTTATCGCCGTTGAAAATAGAGTTTTTCACGACTACATAATCTACAGTACGAATTGAGTCTAATTTTGTTCCACCAGCGTAAGAGATAGAAGATTGAAGATCTTGTTCCATTTCGATTAAAGTGTCTTC
>NZ_JBVHUL010000030.1:0-1731 GCF_055565395.1 Amycolatopsis sp. NPDC028719 | reverse complement strand
CAGGCAAAAAATATTATGTGAATATTGATTGGGTAGACAATGAGGGCTGGAAACCAGTACTTGTTCAAACTCTAAACTAAAAAAGAGAAGCTCCTTAGGAGCTTCTCAGAGTGTCGGGAAACCCTTTAGGGTTTCCGACGCTCTGAAATCTTTTTGATTTTAGCGAATGAAAACAACATAAAATAATAGAATTTAGAAAAATAGCCCTCCACTAGACCCTTTTTGGTCAGATGGAGGGCTATTTTTTTCATGTTTTGGCAAGCTGCGGTGAGATAAGCCTGCATTTGGACAGACTTCAGCCCCCGAAACCGAGCATATCGATATCCATGTAGTTCTTTGGCGTCCGCAAAGCTTCGCTCTATAGTTGAACAGCGTACTTTATACAACTTTTTTCCTGTAGCTGTTAGCTTGTTTTTTCTAGCAATATCCTTATATTTCTCCCATATATGATGAGTGATAACTTTTTGTTTTTGTTTCTTTGAAAAGCACACCTCTCGTAACGGACAAACAGCACAGTCTTCTGGATTCGATTTGTATTGACGGTATCCTTCACGATCAGTTGTTACATATTCTAAAATACATCCCATCGGACAAGCGAAAACATTCATTTCTTCTACATATTTAAATTGGCTTTTCGGTACTTCTTTATTTCGTTTTCCAAATCGGCGATACCCCATCACCATAAATATATTTCGTTCTGATAATTTCTTACAGATATAACCTGAAAAATAGCCCGCATCAAGAGCGACAGCTTCTACTTTGAATTCGAATTTATCAATCTGAGCTTGGAGGCGCGCTAAATATGGCTCGGAATCTGCCATATTTCCAGCCGTTACATAGGTATCTGTAATAATATTGTACTTCGCATCAGTCGTACGATGGTCTAAGAAATGAAAACCGTTCGGTTTTCCATCTCTCATTAAAAATCCACTATCTGGATCCGTAGTACTTATGCGAGTTTTTTTAGTAGGGGTATCACTTTCCTTTCTGGGTTTTAATTCTTTTTTCCGTGTACCTCACGATCTTCGATTACCGCAGCTTCTAGTTCATCTATATAAAACTTTGCCTTTTCTTTTTTATATTTATGTACAAACTTATTTTTATTAGCATTGGCCTTAATGTGCGTAGAATCTGTCATCAATGCACGTCCTCCCACCATCCGGTGCTCCGTCGCTTGCCGCACAATCTCATCAAAAATTTCTTCGAAAATATTTGTATGAATAAAGCGGGTACGTCGATTCCAACTAATTGTAGAATGATCTGGAATAGTATCTGATAGAGAAAACCCTAAAAACCAACGGTAGGCGATATTCGTTTTAATCTCCTTTTCCAATTGACGCTCAGAACGAATACCGTAAAAATATCCAATAAACATCATTTTAAATAAAACGATAGGATGGATTGACGGACGTCCATTGTTTTCACAATAATAAGGGCGTAATTTTTCCTCAATAAAATCAAAACTAATTGTCGCTTCAATCGCACGAAGGAAATGATCTTGTGGAACCAACTCTTCTACAGAAACAGATACACGTTCATCACGATGATTTTTTAAAGCACCCATCATAAAAAACCTCTCCTTTTCCTCTTTTTTATCAGTGTTGACACATAAAAAGAGGTTCAGACACAAAAACAGGCTGTGGAGAAGACTTTCTCCACAGCCTGAAAAAGAACTTGTATAACGATACAAGTTCTTTTTTTATAGTATTTAACGGGGTAACCAGACAAGCT
>NZ_JBVHUL010000029.1:0-1895 GCF_055565395.1 Amycolatopsis sp. NPDC028719 | reverse complement strand
ATTGGGTGGTTCTCGCTGTGACTGTCACCGACCCGGTGGACACCGACCAGGCACCGCTGAGCCTCGGACGGGCCGCGGCCCGCACCCTGGCCACGACGACCAAGTCGGTCCCGCAGATGCAGGGCATCTCCTCCCGCTGGCTGCTCAAACTGCTGCCCTGGGTCGAGGTCTCCGGCGGCGCCTACCGCGTCAACCGCCGCCTCTCCTACGCCGTCGGCGACGGCCGGGTCACCTTCACCACCACCGGCGCCGACGTCCGCGTCATCCCACCCGAACTCGGCGAACTCGCCCCGCTACGCGGCTACGACGACGAAGAAGTCCTCACCGAACTGGCCTCCCGCTTCGCCCAGCAGGAATACCAGCCCGGCGACGCACTGGTCGAGTTCGGCTCCCCAGCCGACCAGGTGTTCCTCATCGCCCACGGCAAGATCACCAAAGTCGGCACCGGCGCCTACGGCGACCAGACCGTCCTCGGCACGCTGGCCGACGGCGACTACTTCGGCGAAACCGCCCTGATCCGCGACGACGGCATCTGGGAGTTCACCGCCAAAGCCGTCACCACCTGCACCGTCCTGGCCCTGCCCCGGCACGTCTTCGACGACGTCCTGTCCCGCTCGGAGACCCTGCAAGCGCACCTGGACGCGTTCACCGCCGTCGGCTCCACCGCCCGCAACGACCACGGCGAAGCCGAAATCTCCCTCGCCTCCGGCCACGACGGCGAACCGATGCTGCCCGGCACGTTCGTCGACTACGACGCCCAACCCCGCGAATACGAACTGTCCGTCGCCCAGACCGTGCTGCGGGTGCATTCGCGGGTGGCGGATCTCTACAACCAGCCGATGAACCAGATCGAGCAGCAGCTACGGCTGACCGTGGAAGCGCTGCGGGAACGCCAGGAACACGAACTGATCAACAACACCGACTTCGGGTTGCTGCACAACGCCGACTTCGCCCAGCGCATCCCCACCCGCACCGGCCCCCCGACACCGGACGACCTCGACGAACTCCTCGCCCTGGTCTGGAAGGACCCCGGGTTCTTCCTGGCCCACCCCAAGACCATCGCCGCGTTCGGCCGCGAATGCACCAAGGCCGGGGTCTACCCGGACGCGGTGGACTTCGGCGGGCACCACGTCCCCGCGTGGCGCGGCGTCCCGATCCTGCCGTGCAACAAGATCCCGGTGACCGAGACCCGGACCAGCTCGATCCTGCTGATGCGCACCGGGGAACAGGCCCAGGGCGTGGTCGGGCTGCACCAGACCGGGTTGCCGGATGAGTACCAGCCGGGGCTGAACGTGCGGTTCATGGGCGTCTCCGAACAGGCGATCATCTCCTACCTCGTGTCGGCGTACTACTCCGCCGCGGTGCTGGTGCCGGACGCGCTGGCCGTGCTGGAAGCCGCCGAACTCGGCCGGGAGGCGTGATGCCGGAGCCTGCGACACCGCCCCGCAAGCCCGACGCGGAACCGCCGCGCCCCGGGCCCGGCCTGCCGCCGTCGGCCTTCGGGCCGACCGGGCTCGGCACCGCCGCGGCCCGCGTCGTGCCCCGGCCCCATGGTGCCGGAGCACCCGAACCCGATCGGCGCGTGAGCCCGTGACCGTCACCGAAGAACCGTCGGCGCCCCAGCTGTCCCTCGGCGTCACCGCCGCGCGGACGCTGACCACGACGACCAAGACCCTGCCGCAGATGCGCGGCATCACCACCCGCTGGCTGCTCTCCCAGCTGCCCTGGGTCGACGTCCCCGCCGGCAGCTACCGCGTCAACCGCCGCCTCACCTACACCATCGGCGACGGCAAACTCTCCTTCTACACCACCGGCGCCCGCGTCCACGTCATCCCCGCCGAACTCACCGAACTCGAACTCCTCCGCGGCTTCAACGACGAACAAGCGCTGAGTGC
>NZ_JBVHUL010000028.1:0-2779 GCF_055565395.1 Amycolatopsis sp. NPDC028719 | reverse complement strand
CTCAGTCGGGCTGGATCCACGACACCTGGATCAGCTGCTTACCGTTCTTACGAGTCAGCAGATTCCCCCGCCCCGGCGGCATCGCACTGGCCTTGATGTTCCCCACCAGCGCACCCTCATCCCGCGACCCGTTCATCACCATGCCCGGCGCCGCGATCTCCTTCAACTTCCCGATGATCGGGTCATACATCGCCTTCGACGCACCACCCGTCCGCCGCACCACCACCAGATGCAAACCCACATCCTTGGCCTGAGGCAGGAAATCGGAGATCTTCCGCAACGGATTGTTCGACGACGTCGCCACCAAGTCGTAGTCATCGACCAGGATGAACAACTCCGGGCCCTTCCACCACGACCGCGTCTTCAACTGCTCCTGCGTCACATCCGGACCCGGCAACCGCCGCGTCATCGAATTGAACACATCACCGACCATGCTCTCCAACTGCGCCGCCGACACCGCATACCCCAACAACGAATCACCCTGCACGAACCCCAGCATCGTGCGCCGGTAGTCCACCAGCAGAATCAACGCTTCCTTCGCGGTGAACCGCTCCGAAATCCCCCGCGCGATCTGCCGCAACAGGTTCGTCTTCCCCGACTCCCCATCAGCGAAGGCATAAAAATGCGGCTCGGCGTTGAAGTCCAGATAAATCGGCTGCAGATCCTCCTCGTTGACCCCGATCGGGATCAGCTTCGAATCCCGCTGCCCATCCAGCTGCAGCACGTCCTCGTAGGTGATCATGTCCGGCAGCAGACGCACCTGCGGCGCCACCCGGCCCCGCCACGCACCCTTGATCTTGCCCACCGCATCCGCCACCCCCGAAGCGATCGTCTCCGGATCACTCGACCCGTCGATCCGCGGCAACCCACCCAGCATGTGCAGCTTCTCCCGGGTCAACCCACGACCCGGACGGCCGGACGGGATGTTCACCGCCACCCGCCGGTCGATGTCGGACTCCGTCGGATCACCCAGACGCAGCTCGAACCTCGTGCCGATCATGTCCTTGATCGCCGGGCGGATGTCCGCCCACCGGTTCGCCGCGATCACCACGTGCACCCCGTAGGACAACCCCTGCGTCGCCAACCGGGTGATCGTGCCTTCCAGCTCCTCGAAGTCATCCCGCAACGCCCGCCAGTTGTCCACGATCAGGAACGCATCCCCGAACGGATCCTGATCCGCCCGGATCTCACCCCGCCGTTTACGGTTGCGGAACTCGGTCATCGAGTCGATCCCCATCGCCCCGAACCGGCCCTCCCGCTCCGTCAACAACGTGGTCAGCTCGGCCACGATCCGCCGCGCCTTGTCCGGCTCCCGCCGCGCCACCGCCACCCCACCCACATGCGGCAGATCCGCCAACCCGGCCAGGGTGCCACCACCGAGGTCCAGGCAGTAGAACTGCGCCTCCTCCGGGGTGTGGGTCAACGCCATCGACATGACCAACGTCCGCAGCATCGTCGACTTCCCCGACTGCGGACCACCCACGATCACCCCGTGCCCCGCCGCACCCGAAAAATCCGCCCACAACGGGTCACGGCGCTGCTCATACGGCCGGTCGATGATCCCCAACGGCACCTGCAACCGCCCATTGCCGAAAAACCCCACCGGCGACAGACCCCGATCATCGGTCGGGTTCAAGTTCGGCAGCAACGTGTCCAGGGAGTTCGGGTCTTTCAGCGGCGGCAGCCACACCTCGTGCGCCGGCGGGCCCTGCCCGATCAACCGCGACACGATCACATCCAGCTCGGACGGTTCGACCGCCTCCTCCGGCTGCTGCGGCGCCGCCACCACCGGCGCCGCCTCGCTCGGCTCCGGCTCCGGCTCCTTCGGCAACTCCACGAAGTCCGGGACGAACAACTGCGGCCGCTTGTCCGCCCGCACCACCGTCGCCGCCGGACCCGCCGCCTGGATCCCCGCCGGGCGGTAGGGGCCCGAAACATAGGAGGCCTTGAACCGCACCAACGTCGAGGTGTCGTACTTCAAATACCCGCCACCGGGGACCGAGGGCAGCTCGAACGCGTCCGGCACCCCGATCGCCGCGCGGGACTCCGCCGCCGAGAACGTCTTGAGGCCGATGCGGTAGGACAGGTGCGAGTCCAGACCGCGCAGCTTGCCCTCCTCCAGACGCTGGGAGGCCAGCAGCATGTGCATCTGCAGCGACCGGCCCAGCCGGCCGATCGCGACGAACAAATCGATGAAGTCCGGCTTCGCCGCCAGCAACTCCGAAAACTCGTCACAGACGATGAACAACGCCGGCAGCGGGTCGAGATCGGCGCCGTTCTCCCGGGCCTTCTCGTACTCCCAGACGTTTTTGAAGTTGCCGCCGTTCTTGAGCGCTTCCTGCCGGCGGTTCATCTCCCCCGCCAGCGCGTCCTTCATCCGGTCCACCAGCGTGACCTCATCAGCGAGGTTGGTGATCACCGCCGACACGTGCGGGGCCTTGTCCAACCCCAGGAACGTCGCGCCACCCTTGAAGTCCACCAACACGAAATTCAACGTGGACGACGAGTGCGTGGCCAGCATCCCCAGCACCAGCGTCCGCAGGAACTCCGACTTGCCGGAACCGGTCGCGCCGATGCACAACCCGTGCGGACCCATACCCTCCGCGGCGGCTTCCTTGATGTCCAGCTCGACGGGCTGGCCGTATTCGCCGACACCGAACGGCACCCGGTAACGGTCACGAATCGGACGCGGCCGCCACGCCTGCTGCACATCGAAAGTCATCGGGTCACCCGGGATACCGAGCAGCTCCAGCAGCGACGGGTTCGACAGCAGCGGCTC
>NZ_JBVHUL010000027.1:0-5127 GCF_055565395.1 Amycolatopsis sp. NPDC028719 | reverse complement strand
GTGTGTTGCTTGAGAACTCAACAGTGTGCTAGTGAACTAAGCCAGTAGAGCTTATGTATTGAACCTCGTATGAGGTTCCTTTGAGAGCATTAATTTGCCTCGATTAAACTGTTCATTGTTGGAGAGTTTGATCCTGGCTCAGGACGAACGCTGGCGGCGTGCTTAACACATGCAAGTCGAACGCTGAACCACTTTCGGGTGGGGATGAGTGGCGAACGGGTGAGTAACACGTGGGTAATCTGCCCTGCACTCTGGGATAAGCCTTGGAAACGAGGTCTAATACCGGATATCACAACGCTTCGCATGAAGTGTTGTTGAAAGTTCTGGCGGTGCAGGATGAACCCGCGGCCTATCAGCTTGTTGGTGGGGTAATGGCCTACCAAGGCGACGACGGGTAGCCGGCCTGAGAGGGTGACCGGCCACACTGGGACTGAGACACGGCCCAGACTCCTACGGGAGGCAGCAGTGGGGAATATTGCACAATGGGCGAAAGCCTGATGCAGCGACGCCGCGTGAGGGATGACGGCCTTCGGGTTGTAAACCTCTTTCGCCAGGGACGAAGCGCAAGTGACGGTACCTGGATAAGAAGCACCGGCTAACTACGTGCCAGCAGCCGCGGTAATACGTAGGGTGCGAGCGTTGTCCGGATTTATTGGGCGTAAAGAGCTCGTAGGCGGTTTGTCGCGTCGGCCGTGAAATCTCCACGCTTAACGTGGAGCGTGCGGTCGATACGGGCAGACTTGAGTTCGGTAGGGGAGACTGGAATTCCTGGTGTAGCGGTGAAATGCGCAGATATCAGGAGGAACACCGGTGGCGAAGGCGGGTCTCTGGGCCGATACTGACGCTGAGGAGCGAAAGCGTGGGGAGCGAACAGGATTAGATACCCTGGTAGTCCACGCTGTAAACGTTGGGCGCTAGGTGTGGGCGACATCCACGTTGTCCGTGCCGTAGCTAACGCATTAAGCGCCCCGCCTGGGGAGTACGGCCGCAAGGCTAAAACTCAAAGGAATTGACGGGGGCCCGCACAAGCGGCGGAGCATGTGGATTAATTCGATGCAACGCGAAGAACCTTACCTGGGCTTGACATGCGCCAGACATCCCCAGAGATGGGGCTTCCCTTGTGGTTGGTGTACAGGTGGTGCATGGCTGTCGTCAGCTCGTGTCGTGAGATGTTGGGTTAAGTCCCGCAACGAGCGCAACCCTTATCCTACGTTGCCAGCGCGTCATGGCGGGGACTCGTGGGAGACTGCCGGGGTCAACTCGGAGGAAGGTGGGGATGACGTCAAGTCATCATGCCCCTTATGTCCAGGGCTTCACACATGCTACAATGGCTGGTACAGAGGGCTGCGATACCGCGAGGTGGAGCGAATCCCTTAAAGCCGGTCTCAGTTCGGATCGCAGTCTGCAACTCGACTGCGTGAAGTCGGAGTCGCTAGTAATCGCAGATCAGCAACGCTGCGGTGAATACGTTCCCGGGCCTTGTACACACCGCCCGTCACGTCATGAAAGTCGGTAACACCCGAAGCCCATGGCCCAACCCCGTAAGGGGAGGGAGTGGTCGAAGGTGGGACTGGCGATTGGGACGAAGTCGTAACAAGGTAGCCGTACCGGAAGGTGCGGCTGGATCACCTCCTTTCTAAGGAGCACAACACATCCACTCGGCCGGGATTCCCGGAACTACCGTGGTGGAGTGGCTGGAACTCAAGTGCCGAATGTGTGCTTGTTCTGGTTGCTCAAGGAATCGTGGAACTACTGGTTATGGTTCATCGCGGTGGCAGACGCCGGCGTTAGTACTGATCCTTTCGGGGGTCGTGGAGGACGCTTGTTGAGTCGGGTGGTGGATTGTTCATGAGGCACACTGTTGGGTCCTGAGGCAACACGCCTCAGGGCTGGACACAGTCCTGGAACGTTGTTTGTTTCTGGTGTGGTGTTTGAGAACTGTAGAGTGGATGCGAGCATCTTTGTGGTCAAGTTGTTAAGGGCACATGGTGGATGTCTTGGCTTCAGGAGCCGATGAAGGACGTAGGAGGCTGCGATAAGCCTCGGGGAGCTGTCAACCGAGCTGTGATCCGAGGATTTCCGAATGGGGAAACCCAGCACCAGTGATGTGGTGTTACCCGCACCTGAATATATAGGGTGTGTGGAGGGAACGCGGGGAAGTGAAACATCTCAGTACCCGTAGGAAGAGAAAACAACCGTGATTCCGTGAGTAGTGGCGAGCGAAAGCGGAAGAGGCTAAACCGTGTATATGTCAAGCTGTCAGGCGTTGTATATGCGGTGTTGTGGGACCCGCCTTGGAGGGACTGACATTCCTTCGGGTTGTTGTGCTGGTTAGTGGAACCGCTTGGGATGGCGGGCCGGAGTGGGTGAGAGCCCCGTACGCGAAAACCAGTTTCAAGGACCTTGGTGGTGTTCCCGAGTAGCAGCGAGCTCGTGGAATTTGCTGTGAATCTGCCGGGACCACCCGGTAAGCCTAAATACTTCCTGAAGACCGATAGCGGACGAGTACCGTGAGGGAAAGATGAAAAGTACCCCGGGAGGGGAGTGAAAGAGTACCTGAAACCGTGTGCCTACAAGCCGTCAGAGCTGTAATGGTGATGGCGTGCCTTTTGAAGAATGAGCCTGCGAGTTAGTGCTGCGTGGCGAGGTTAACCCGTGTGGGGTAGCCGTAGCGAAAGCGAGTCTGAATAGGGCGTCTGTAGTCGCGTGGTCTAGACCCGAAGCGGAGTGATCTACCCATGGCCAGGGTGAAGCGACGGTAAGACGTCGTGGAGGCCCGAACCCACTTAGGTTGAAAACTGAGGGGATGAGCTGTGGGTAGGGGTGAAAGGCCAATCAAACTCCGTGATAGCTGGTTCTCCCCGAAATGCATTTAGGTGCAGCGTCACGTGTTTCACTGCGGGGGTAGAGCTACTGGATGGTCTAGGGGCCTTACCGGGTTACCGAAATCAACCAAACTCCGAATACCGTAGTGTGAGAGCGTGGCAGTGAGACGGCGGGGGATAAGCTTCGTCGTCGAGAGGGAAACAGCCCAGAACACCAGCTAAGGCCCCTAAGTGTGTGCTCAGTGGGAAAGGATGTGGGATTGCCCAGACAACCAGGAGGTTGGCTTAGAAGCAGCCACCCTTGAAAGAGTGCGTAATAGCTCACTGGTCAAGTGGTCCTGCGCCGACAATGTAGCGGGGCTTAAGCACACCGCCGAAGCTGTGTCATTGACACAATAGATCCACTTCGCTCCTTGAGGGTGTTGTGTAGTCGTGTTGATGGGTAGGGGAGCGTCCTGCACCCAGGGAAGCCGTGGCGGAAGCTAGCGGTGGAGGGTGTGGGAGTGAGAATGCAGGCATGAGTAGCGAATGCAGAGTGAGAAACTCTGCCGCCGGATGACCAAGGGTTCCTGGGCCAGGCTAATCCGCCCAGGGTAAGTCGGGACCTAAGGCGAGGCCGACAGGCGTAGTCGATGGACAACGGGTTGATATTCCCGTACCCGAGCATGTGCGCCCATGACGAGGCGTTTGATACTAACCACCCGAAGCGCATCTGCGAAGCCTTCGGGCCTAGTGGGTGTTGTGGAGCGTGGGACCTGATTTCGTAGTAGTCAAGCGATGGGGTGACGCAGGAAGGTAGCTCCGCCAGTGAGTGGTAGTACTGGTGTAAGCGTGTAGGCCGGAACATAGGCAAATCCGTGTTCCATGAGGTTGAGACGTGATGCGTAGCCGTTTGAGGCGAAGTAGAGTGATCCTATGCTGCCGAGAAAAGCCTCTAGTGAGTGCATGCACGGCCCGTACCCCAAACCAACACAGGTGGTCAGGTAGAGAATACCAAGGCGATCGGGTGAACTGTGGTTAAGGAACTCGGCAAAATGCCCCCGTAACTTCGGGAGAAGGGGGGCCAAACATCCTGAAGCCTTTCTCGGGCTAGGGGTGGGTGGCCGCAGAGACCAGCGGAAAGCGACTGTTTACTAAAAACACAGGTCCATGCGAAGTCGCAAGACGATGTATATGGACTGACGCCTGCCCGGTGCTGGAACGTTAAGAGGACCGGTTAACTCCTTTCGGGGGGTGAAGCTGAGAATTTAAGCGCCAGTAAACGGCGGTGGTAACTATAACCATCCTAAGGTAGCGAAATTCCTTGTCGGGTAAGTTCCGACCTGCACGAATGGCGTAACGACTTTCCGGCTGTCTCAACCACAGGCCCGGCGAAATTGCACTACGAGTAAAGATGCTCGTTACGCGCGGCAGGACGGAAAGACCCCGGGACCTTTACTATAGTTTGGTATTGGTTTTCGGTTCGGCTTGTGTAGGATAGGTGGGAGACTGTGAAGTGGTCACGCTAGTGGCTGTGGAGTCGTTGTTGAAATACCACTCTGGTCGAATTGGGAATCTGAACCTCGGGCCATGATCTGGTTCAGGGACAGTGCCTGATGGGTAGTTTAACTGGGGCGGTTGCCTCCTAAAGAGTAACGGAGGCGCCCAAAGGTTCCCTCAGCCTGGTTGGCAATCAGGTGTTGAGTGCAAGTGCACAAGGGAGCTTGACTGTGAGACAGACATGTCGAGCAGGGACGAAAGTCGGGACTAGTGATCCGGCACCTCCTGGTGGAAGGGGTGTCGCTCAACGGATAAAAGGTACCCCGGGGATAACAGGCTGATCTTGCCCAAGAGTCCATATCGACGGCATGGTTTGGCACCTCGATGTCGGCTCGTCGCATCCTGGGGCCGGAGTAGGTCCCAAGGGTTGGGCTGTTCGCCCATTAAAGCGGCACGCGAGCTGGGTTTAGAACGTCGTGAGACAGTTCGGTCCCTATCCGCCGCGCGCGTAGGATACTTGAGGAAGGCTGTCCCTAGTACGAGAGGACCGGGACGGACGAACCTCTGGTGTGCCAGTTGTCACGCCAGTGGCATGGCTGGTTGGCCACGTTCGGAAGGGATAACCGCTGAAGGCATCTAAGCGGGAAGCCTGTTCCAAGATGAGGTATCCCACCCTTTGTGGGTTAAGGCCCCCAAGAGACCATTGGGTTGATAGGCCAGAAATGGAAGCACAGTAATGTGTTGTCGAGTTGACTGGTACTAATAGGCCGAGGACTTGTCTACGAAGGTGTTACGCATCCACTCTACGGTTCTGAAACACCAC
>NZ_JBVHUL010000026.1:0-5503 GCF_055565395.1 Amycolatopsis sp. NPDC028719 | reverse complement strand
TCGCAATCCACACCGAACCCGGAGGCCCTCCCTCACACCAAGATCATCCGATCACGTGTCGCCCGTACCCAACCTCCGTGGTCAATACAGCTAGCCGACGTCCACGGGCTCGTCCTGCCTGGTCAGCGACAGTTCGACCATCACCGGGCTGAGGTGGTCGCCGGCCGGCGGGATCTGCGCCCAGAGCCGGGAGAACCGCCGGGGCCCGTCCGCGGAGACCCACACCTTGACGATGATGTCCTCGGTGACCTGCGGCAGCACGCTGTGCGCGACGGCCGCGGGCACGCGGCCGCCGACCCGCAGGGCCGCGGCGCCGTCGACGTTCTCCTTGCCCTCGGTCTTCGCGTCGGTGACGCCGCGCAGCAGCCGTACGAGCCCGCCGGACGGGCCGAGGAAGGTGCTCACGGCGTACATCCCGGGAATCCGGCCGCTCGCGACGTCGGGGTCGGTGGTGGCTTCGCCGTTTCGCACGGTGAAGCGGAATTTCGTGTGGCCGTCCCCGGACTGGACGTCCGCCGTGCCGGTCGCGGAGCCGCCGCCGTCGAGGGTCGCGTCGCCCTCGACGAGCCGGAGCGGGAAGCCCGGCAGCACGCCGTTGACGCCGGCCGCGAAGTGCACGCTCCGCACCGAGGCGAACGACGTCGCCGCGTCGCGGACCAGTTCGGACCCCGCCGGGAACGGCCCGCGCGTGTCCGGCGATCCGGTGCAGCCGGCCGTCAGCAGGAGCACGAGCAGGAGGGCGAAGCGGCGCATGTCCCGAGCCTACTGAGCACGACCTCGTGGCCGGATTCTTGCGGATGATGTCCTTCAAGCCACTTTCCGCCCCGCGCGCCCGCGGTGAAACTGCACTGGTGACTGTCGAGACCCACCCCGCCCCGAAGCTGCACCGCGCCTGGCTGATCGCCGGTGCCGCCTTCGTCGCGCTGCTCGCCTCCGCCGGCTTCCGCTCCGCCCCGGGCGTCCTCATCGACCCGCTGCACGCGGAGTTCGGCTGGTCCACGGCCACGATCAGTTCGGCCGTCTCGGTCAACCTCGTGCTCTACGGCCTCTTCGCGCCCTTCGCGGCCGCGTTGATGGAGCGCTTCGGTATTCGCCGCGTCTCGGCGACGGCGTTGTTCGTCATCGCCCTCGGCGCGGCCGGCACGGTCTTCATGAGCGCGAGCTGGCAGCTGATCCTCTGCTGGGGCGTCCTGATCGGCGCGGGCACCGGCTCGATGGCGATGAGCTTCGCCGCGACCGTCGCGGCCCGGTGGTTCGTCCGCAGCCGCGGCGTCGTCACCGGCGTCCTGACCGCGGCCGGCGCCACCGGCCAGCTGATCTTCCTCCCGCTCATCGCGAACCTGGCGGTCGGCTCGGGCTGGCGGACGGCGTCGCTGGTGATCGCGATCGCCGCGCTGGCCGTCGTCCCGGTGGTCCTGCTGGTCATCCGCGACCACCCCGCCGACGTCGGCACCACGGCCTACGGCGCGCCGGCCGACGCGGAGGTCGCGCGCCCGGCGTCCAAGACCGGCTCGGCCCGCCGCGCGCTCTCGGTGCTGGGCCAGGCCGCCCGGACCCGGACGTTCTGGCTGCTCGCGGTCGGCTTCGCGATCTGCGGCGCGACGACGAACGGCCTGGTCGGCACCCACTTCGTCCCGGCCGCCCACGACCACGGCATGCCGCAGACGACCGCGGCGGGCCTGCTCGCCCTGGTCGGCGTCTTCGACGTCGTCGGCACGATCTTCTCCGGCTGGCTCACCGACCGCGTCGACCCGCGCATCCTGCTCGGCGTCTACTACGCGCTTCGCGGCCTCTCGCTGGCCCTGCTGCCGCAGCTGTTCACCGACTCCGTGCAGCCGAGCATGTGGGCGTTCATCCTGTTCTACGGCCTCGACTGGGTGGCCACGGTCCCCCCGACGGTCGCCCTCTGCGTCCGCGCGTTCGGCGACGCCGGCCCGATCGTGTTCGGCTGGGTCTTCGCCTGCCACCAGCTCGGCGCCGCGTTCGCCGCATCGGCCGCCGGCCTGGTCCGCGACCAGCTCGGGAACTACAACGTGGCCTGGTATGCGGCCGCGGTCCTGGCGGTGCTCGCGTCCGTCGCGTCCCTCGCGATCAAGCGCGCGAAGCGGCCCGTTCCGGTGCTCGCGGGCTGACTTCGTCACCCTCGGCGCGTCGTGAAACATCCCGTTAACACGCTGTCGTTAGGGTGCGGCCATGGATCGCCAGCAGGAATTCGTGCTCCGCACGCTCGAGGAGCGCGACATCCGTTTCGTCCGTCTCTGGTTCACCGATGTGCTGGGGTTCCTCAAGTCCGTCGCGGTCGCGCCGGCCGAACTCGAGGGCGCCTTCACCGAGGGGATCGGCTTCGACGGTTCGGCCATCGAGGGCTTCGCGCGCGTCTACGAATCGGACATGGTCGCCAAGCCCGACCCGGCCACCTTCCAGGTCCTGCCGTGGGAGACCCCGGACGGCGGCCCGTACTCGGCGCGCATGTTCTGCGACATCGCGATGCCGGACGGCTCGCCGTCGTGGGCCGACCCGCGGCACGTCCTGCGGCGTCAGCTGTCGAAGGCGGCCGAAGCGGGCTTCACCTGCTACGTGCACCCGGAGATCGAGTTCTTCCTGCTCGCGACCCTGCCGGACGACGGCAGCGAGCCGGAGCCCGCGGACAACGGCGGCTACTTCGACCAGGCCAGCCACGCCACGGCGACGCACTTCCGCCGGCACGCCATCGAGACCCTCGAGGCGATGGGCATCTCGGTCGAGTTCAGCCACCACGAAGGGGCACCGGGTCAGCAGGAGATCGACCTCCGTTACGCCGATGCGCTGACGATGGCCGACAACGTGATGACGTTCCGCTACGTCGTCAAGGAGGTCGCGCTGACCCAGGGCGTCCGCGCGACGTTCATGCCGAAGCCGTTCACCGACCAGCCCGGCTCCGGGATGCACACCCACGTCAGCCTGTTCGAAGGCGACCGCAACGCCTTCTACGACGCCGAGGACCCGCACGAGCTGTCGGGGACCGGCAAGGCGTTCGTCGCCGGCCTGCTGCACCACGCCAAGGAGATCTCCGCGGTCACCAACCAGTGGGTGAACTCGTACAAACGCCTGATCAGCGGCAGTGAGGCGCCGACGACGGTCTCGTGGGGCCGCGCGAACCGCTCCGCGCTCGTCCGCGTCCCGATGTATTCACCCGGAAAGGCGTCATCCCGACGGGTGGAGGTCCGTACCCTGGACTCGGCGTGCAACCCGTACCTGGCGTACTCGGTCATCCTGGCCGCCGGGCTGAAGGGGATCGAGAAGGGCTACGAGCTGCCGCCACCCGCCGAGGACAACATCTGGCAGCTGAGCGACTCCGAAAGGCGCGCCGCCGGGTACGCGCAGCTGCCGCAGAACCTGGGAGAGGCCCTGTCCGAGATGGAGAAGTCGGAGCTCCTGCCCGAGGCGCTCGGCGAGCACGTCTACGACTTCTTCCTCCGGAACAAGCGCGTGGAGTGGGACAACTACCGCAGCGCGGTCACCCCGTACGAACTCCGGACGCTCCTCCCGGTGCTCTGATGGGGCGGCGGCCGGTGTTCCTCGCGATCCTGGCCGCCGCGCTCGTGCTCGTCCCCGCGGCACCCGCGGCTTCGGCGTTTTCTTCCAAGTTCGACCTCGACGCCGCCGACATCCCGGCGCTGCAGGCCCGGATGGCGTCCGGCCGGCTCAGCGCGGTGGGGCTGACCCGGTTGTACCTCGACCGGATCGACCGGCTCGACGGCAAGGTCAACGCCGTCCTCGCGCTGAACCCCGCGGCGCTGGGCCAGGCTCGGGAGAGTGACGCCCGCCGCCGCGCCCACCACCTGCGCGGCCCGCTCGACGGCATCCCGGTGCTGGTCAAGGACAACGTCGACACGCGGGACCAGTGGACGACGGCGGGGTCACGCGCCCTGCGCAGCCTCCCGGCGAAGGACGCGACGCTGATCACGCGGCTTCGCGCGGCCGGCGCGGTGATCCTCGGCAAGGCGAACCTCTCCGAATGGGCGAACTTCCGCGCCGCGAAGCCGACGTCGGGCTGGTCGGGCGTCGGTGGGCAGACGAACAACCCGTACGTGCTGGACCGCAACCCGTGCGGGTCGTCCGCCGGGTCCGCGGCCGGCGTCGCCGCGTCGCTCGCCCAGGTGGCGATCGGCAGCGAGACCGACGGCTCGATCGTCTGCCCCGCGGGGATGACGGCGACGGTCGGGCACAAACCGAGCCTCGGCCTGGTCAGCCGCACCGGAGTGGTGCCGATCTCCGCCGAGCAGGACACCGCCGGGCCGATCGCCCGCACCGTCGTCGACGTCGCCCTGACCTTGTCGGTCCTCCAAGGGCGGGACCCCGCGGACCCGGCCACTTCGCAGTACCCGGACTCCCAGCCCACGGACTACGCGAAGCTGCTTCGGCCGGGCGTGCTGCGCGGCGCGAGGATCGGGCTCTGGCGGCTGCCGGTGCTCGGCCCGGCCACCGACGCGATCATGACTTCCGCGCGGAACTCCCTGGTCAAGGCCGGTGCGACGGTCGTCGAGGTGACTCCGCCGTACCAGGCGCGGCTCGGTGAACTGGAGTTCCCGGCGCTGCTCACGGAGTTCCACCGAGACATCGACGCCTACCTGGCGACCCGCCCGCGCGGCCCGCGGAACCTGGCCGAGCTGATCGCCTACAACCGCGCGGACCCCCTGGAACAGACGTGCTTCGCCGGCCAGGAACTGTTCGAGCAGGCACTGGCCGCACCGCCGCCGACCGACCCCGGCTACCTCGCCGGCCGCGCCGAGCTCTCGGACCTGGCCCGCCGCTCCCTCGACGAGACGCTGGTCAAGTACGACCTCGACGCGATCGCGTCGCCGACCAACCCGCCCGCGTGGAAGACCGACTGCGCGGTGGGCGACAACGACGTGATCCCGTCGTCGACCCCGGCCGCGGTCGCCGGCTACCCGGACGTGACCGTGCCGGCCGGGTTTGCCGGAGCGCTCCCGGTGGGTATCTCGTTCATGGGCGCCCGGTGGTCGGACGCCCGGATGCTCGCCCTCGCGGCGGACTTCTCGAGAGTGGCTCCGGCCCGGGTCCCGCCGCGCTACTTGCCGACGATGCCGTCGTAGGGGTTTGAACACGCTCTGACCTGCGGCAATGGCGTTAAGTGACCCCCCTGTTCGGGACCGGTTTCGGGGCATGTAATCTTCTCTTCGTCGCCAGGAACACCGGGTCGCCCCGGGGCCGCAAGCCCCGAAGATCCGGCCGGGCCGAGCGGGTTGACACCGCGGATCGGACCGGGTAATGTTCAGCGTCGGCCCACGAGCGGCCGCCGAATCCCTACGACTAACACCGTAGGCTGAGGCATGCTCGACCAAAAGCTTTGAATATCGCTTGGAACAACTGCCGAGGATATAGCCGCTGATAAGGCGGTGAGTCCAGAGTGTGTTGCTTGAGAACTCAACAGTGTGCTAGTGAACTAAGCCAGTAGAGCTTATGTATTGAACCTCGTATGAGGTTCCTTTGAGAGCATTAA
>NZ_JBVHUL010000025.1:0-5956 GCF_055565395.1 Amycolatopsis sp. NPDC028719 | reverse complement strand
GGATGTAAATGTTCTAATTGTAACCAAAAATGGTTATGGAAAACGTACACCAATTGATGAATACCGTCTACAAAGCCGTGGTGGTAAAGGTCTGAAGACTTGTAATATTACAGATAAAAACGGTAAGTTAGTAGCTGTTAAATCTGTAACAGGTGAAGAAGACATCATGTTAATTACGGCAGCGGGTGTTATTATTCGTATGCCAGTTGATCAAATCTCTCAAATGGGACGTAATACACAAGGTGTTCGTCTAATTCGTTTAGAGGATGAGCAAGAGGTAGCGACGGTAGCAAAAGCACAAAAAGATGAAGAAGAGGAATCTAATGAAGAGGTTTCTTCTGAAGAATAAGAGGGGGGATTTTCCTCCTCTTATTTTTTTATAATAATACTTGCATAGCATTAGAAAACTCTATATAATAGGCAGAGTCAGCAAATGAGGGATACAAATTACCTTAAAAAACTTGTTGACGAAAATAATATACTATGATATATTATAAAAGTCGCTGAAACGCGATATTGAACTTTGAAAACTGAACGAAACAAACAACGTGAAACGTCAATTTTTATTTTTAGATGCTAGACAAACTAACTTTATTGGAGAGTTTGATCCTGGCTCAGGATGAACGCTGGCGGCGTGCCTAATACATGCAAGTCGAGCGAATGGATTGAGAGCTTGCTCTCAAGAAGTTAGCGGCGGACGGGTGAGTAACACGTGGGTAACCTGCCCATAAGACTGGGATAACTCCGGGAAACCGGGGCTAATACCGGATAACATTTTGAACTGCATGGTTCGAAATTGAAAGGCGGCTTCGGCTGTCACTTATGGATGGACCCGCGTCGCATTAGCTAGTTGGTGAGGTAACGGCTCACCAAGGCAACGATGCGTAGCCGACCTGAGAGGGTGATCGGCCACACTGGGACTGAGACACGGCCCAGACTCCTACGGGAGGCAGCAGTAGGGAATCTTCCGCAATGGACGAAAGTCTGACGGAGCAACGCCGCGTGAGTGATGAAGGCTTTCGGGTCGTAAAACTCTGTTGTTAGGGAAGAACAAGTGCTAGTTGAATAAGCTGGCACCTTGACGGTACCTAACCAGAAAGCCACGGCTAACTACGTGCCAGCAGCCGCGGTAATACGTAGGTGGCAAGCGTTATCCGGAATTATTGGGCGTAAAGCGCGCGCAGGTGGTTTCTTAAGTCTGATGTGAAAGCCCACGGCTCAACCGTGGAGGGTCATTGGAAACTGGGAGACTTGAGTGCAGAAGAGGAAAGTGGAATTCCATGTGTAGCGGTGAAATGCGTAGAGATATGGAGGAACACCAGTGGCGAAGGCGACTTTCTGGTCTGTAACTGACACTGAGGCGCGAAAGCGTGGGGAGCAAACAGGATTAGATACCCTGGTAGTCCACGCCGTAAACGATGAGTGCTAAGTGTTAGAGGGTTTCCGCCCTTTAGTGCTGAAGTTAACGCATTAAGCACTCCGCCTGGGGAGTACGGCCGCAAGGCTGAAACTCAAAGGAATTGACGGGGGCCCGCACAAGCGGTGGAGCATGTGGTTTAATTCGAAGCAACGCGAAGAACCTTACCAGGTCTTGACATCCTCTGAAAACCCTAGAGATAGGGCTTCTCCTTCGGGAGCAGAGTGACAGGTGGTGCATGGTTGTCGTCAGCTCGTGTCGTGAGATGTTGGGTTAAGTCCCGCAACGAGCGCAACCCTTGATCTTAGTTGCCATCATTAAGTTGGGCACTCTAAGGTGACTGCCGGTGACAAACCGGAGGAAGGTGGGGATGACGTCAAATCATCATGCCCCTTATGACCTGGGCTACACACGTGCTACAATGGACGGTACAAAGAGCTGCAAGACCGCGAGGTGGAGCTAATCTCATAAAACCGTTCTCAGTTCGGATTGTAGGCTGCAACTCGCCTACATGAAGCTGGAATCGCTAGTAATCGCGGATCAGCATGCCGCGGTGAATACGTTCCCGGGCCTTGTACACACCGCCCGTCACACCACGAGAGTTTGTAACACCCGAAGTCGGTGGGGTAACCTTTATGGAGCCAGCCGCCTAAGGTGGGACAGATGATTGGGGTGAAGTCGTAACAAGGTAGCCGTATCGGAAGGTGCGGCTGGATCACCTCCTTTCTATGGAGAATTGATGAACGCTGTTCATCAATATAAGTTTCCGTGTTTCGTTTTGTTCAGTTTTGAGAGAACTATCTCTCATATATAAATGTATGTTCTTTGAAAACTAGATAACAGTGTAGCTCATATTTTTTAATTTTTAGTTTGGTTAAGTTAGAAAGGGCGCACGGTGGATGCCTTGACACTAGGAGTCGATGAAGGACGGGACTAACGCCGATATGCTTCGGGGAGCTGTAAGTAAGCTTTGATCCGAAGATTTCCGAATGGGGAAACCCACCATACGTAATGGTATGGTATCCTTACCTGAATACATAGGGTAAGGAAGACAGACCCAGGGAACTGAAACATCTAAGTACCTGGAGGAAGAGAAAGCAAATGCGATTTCCTGAGTAGCGGCGAGCGAAACGGAACATAGCCCAAACCAAGAGGCTTGCCTCTTGGGGTTGTAGGACATTCTATACGGAGTTACAAAGGAACGAGGTAGACGAAGCGACCTGGAAAGGTCCGTCGTAGAGGGTAACAACCCCGTAGTCGAAACTTCGTTCTCTCTTGAATGTATCCTGAGTACGGCGGAACACGTGAAATTCCGTCGGAATCTGGGAGGACCATCTCCCAAGGCTAAATACTCCCTAGTGATCGATAGTGAACCAGTACCGTGAGGGAAAGGTGAAAAGCACCCCGGAAGGGGAGTGAAAGAGATCCTGAAACCGTGTGCCTACAAATAGTCAGAGCCCGTTAATGGGTGATGGCGTGCCTTTTGTAGAATGAACCGGCGAGTTACGATCCCGTGCGAGGTTAAGCTGAAGAGGCGGAGCCGCAGCGAAAGCGAGTCTGAATAGGGCGTTTAGTACGTGGTCGTAGACCCGAAACCAGGTGATCTACCCATGTCCAGGGTGAAGTTCAGGTAACACTGAATGGAGGCCCGAACCCACGCACGTTGAAAAGTGCGGGGATGAGGTGTGGGTAGCGGAGAAATTCCAATCGAACCTGGAGATAGCTGGTTCTCCCCGAAATAGCTTTAGGGCTAGCCTTAAGTGTAAGAGTCTTGGAGGTAGAGCACTGATTGAACTAGGGGTCCTCATCGGATTACCGAATTCAGTCAAACTCCGAATGCCAATGACTTATCCTTAGGAGTCAGACTGCGAGTGATAAGATCCGTAGTCAAGAGGGAAACAGCCCAGATCGCCAGCTAAGGTCCCAAAGTGTGTATTAAGTGGAAAAGGATGTGGAGTTGCTTAGACAACTAGGATGTTGGCTTAGAAGCAGCCACCATTTAAAGAGTGCGTAATAGCTCACTAGTCGAGTGACTCTGCGCCGAAAATGTACCGGGGCTAAATACACCACCGAAGCTGCGAATTGATACCAATGGTATCAGTGGTAGGGGAGCGTTCTAAGTGCAGTGAAGTCAGACCGGAAGGACTGGTGGAGCGCTTAGAAGTGAGAATGCCGGTATGAGTAGCGAAAGACGGGTGAGAATCCCGTCCACCGAATGCCTAAGGTTTCCTGAGGAAGGCTCGTCCGCTCAGGGTTAGTCAGGACCTAAGCCGAGGCCGACAGGCGTAGGCGATGGACAACAGGTTGATATTCCTGTACCACCTCTTTATCGTTTGAGCAATGGAGGGACGCAGAAGGATAGAAGAAGCGTGCGATTGGTTGTGCACGTCCAAGCAGTTAGGCTGATAAGTAGGCAAATCCGCTTATCGTGAAGGCTGAGCTGTGATGGGGAAGCTCCTTATGGAGCGAAGTCTTTGATTCCCCGCTGCCAAGAAAAGCTTCTAGCGAGATAAAAGGTGCCTGTACCGCAAACCGACACAGGTAGGCGAGGAGAGAATCCTAAGGTGTGCGAGAGAACTCTGGTTAAGGAACTCGGCAAAATGACCCCGTAACTTCGGGAGAAGGGGTGCTTTCTTAACGGAAAGCCGCAGTGAATAGGCCCAAGCGACTGTTTAGCAAAAACACAGCTCTCTGCGAAGCCGTAAGGCGAAGTATAGGGGGTGACACCTGCCCGGTGCTGGAAGGTTAAGGAGAGGGGTTAGCGTAAGCGAAGCTCTGAACTGAAGCCCCAGTAAACGGCGGCCGTAACTATAACGGTCCTAAGGTAGCGAAATTCCTTGTCGGGTAAGTTCCGACCCGCACGAAAGGTGTAACGATTTGGGCACTGTCTCAACCAGAGACTCGGTGAAATTATAGTACCTGTGAAGATGCAGGTTACCCGCGACAGGACGGAAAGACCCCGTGGAGCTTTACTGTAGCCTGATATTGAATTTTGGTACAGTTTGTACAGGATAGGCGGGAGCCATTGAAACCGGAGCGCTAGCTTCGGTGGAGGCGCTGGTGGGATACCGCCCTGACTGTATTGAAATTCTAACCTACGGGTCTTATCGACCCGGGAGACAGTGTCAGGTGGGCAGTTTGACTGGGGCGGTCGCCTCCTAAAGTGTAACGGAGGCGCCCAAAGGTTCCCTCAGAATGGTTGGAAATCATTCGTAGAGTGCAAAGGCATAAGGGAGCTTGACTGCGAGACCTACAAGTCGAGCAGGGACGAAAGTCGGGCTTAGTGATCCGGTGGTTCCGCATGGAAGGGCCATCGCTCAACGGATAAAAGCTACCCCGGGGATAACAGGCTTATCTCCCCCAAGAGTCCACATCGACGGGGAGGTTTGGCACCTCGATGTCGGCTCATCGCATCCTGGGGCTGTAGTCGGTCCCAAGGGTTGGGCTGTTCGCCCATTAAAGCGGTACGCGAGCTGGGTTCAGAACGTCGTGAGACAGTTCGGTCCCTATCCGTCGTGGGCGTAGGAAATTTGAGAGGAGCTGTCCTTAGTACGAGAGGACCGGGATGGACGCACCGCTGGTGTACCAGTTGTTCTGCCAAGGGCATAGCTGGGTAGCTATGTGCGGAAGGGATAAGTGCTGAAAGCATCTAAGCATGAAGCCCCCCTCAAGATGAGATTTCCCATAGCGTAAGCTAGTAAGATCCCTGAAAGATGATCAGGTTGATAGGTTCGAGGTGGAAGCATGGTGACATGTGGAGCTGACGAATACTAATAGATCGAGGACTTAACCATATAATATGTAGCAAATGTTATCTAGTTTTGAAGGAATATGCCTTCATAGTTTGGTGATGATGGCAGAGAGGTCACACCCGTTCCCATACCGAACACGGAAGTTAAGCTCTCTAGCGCCGATGGTAGTTGGGACCTTGTCCCTGTGAGAGTAGGACGTCGCCAAGCAACTGTAAGACGAGTCAGTATGACTCGTCTTTTTTGTGTTTTAAACTTTTTATCCCGCGTTAACGGACAGTAAAACTCCCACCTCAAAATTCAGTTGGAGCAAAGAAGTTAGGTGGGAGATCAACTGTCCGTAAAAGTCCGATTGGTTCAACTAATAATCAGTGGGGGATGAACAAAACCCCCACTGATTAAAGTTTCACTTTATAGTGGTAACATAATTTGATTTGAGCATGCTTCAATATCATCAATATCTTGGCGGATTGTTGCCATTTTATTATCGAGGTCTTCAGCTTTCATTGCTGCGTCATGTAGTTCATCTTTTAAATACTCAGGTATTTTCCCTTCATATTTATAATAAAGTTTATGTTCTAAACTTGCCCAGAAGTCCATTGCAAGTGTACGTAACTGAATTTCTGCAAAGACTTCTTTTGTACCAGAATTCAGTGATAAAGGATATTTAATAATCATGTGTAAACTTTTATAGCCGTTTCCCTTTGGATTAGCGATATAATCTTTTACCTCTATGATTTCCATATCTTCACGCTTTTGAATGACTTCTTTTAAATGATAAATATCTTCT
>NZ_JBVHUL010000024.1:0-6858 GCF_055565395.1 Amycolatopsis sp. NPDC028719 | reverse complement strand
AACGCCACATTGGGTGCGTGGGACGCACCGAACGCCACATTGGGTGCGTGGGACGCACCGAACGCCACATTGGGTGCGTGGGACGCACCGAACGCCACATTGGGTGCGTGGGACGCACCGAACGCGGCGTTGGGTGCGTGAGACGCACCCAACGCCACATTGGGGCCGCTCCCCGCCCTGGACCCCGGATGCGACGAAGGCCGCCTCCGGAGGTGTTCCGGGGGCGGCCTTCGCTCGTAAGTGCGTCAGTGGCCGAAGGCGCTGCGCGCTGCGAGGTCCGCCAGGAGCGCACGTCCCTTCTCGGCGTTGCGGGGCTGGGACAGGACGTCGTACCTGCGGGCCACCAGCTGGCTCTGGGAGATGAACCCGCGCTTGTTGCGGTTGGCCGCGTACCCGAGTGCGCCGAACAGCAGGTTGAACCCGAGACCGGCGACCAGGCCGATCACGATCGGGACCAGGCCCGCTCCCGGGTTCAGCAGGCTCAGCACCAACCCGAGGAACACGCCGAACATCGCGCCGGACGTCGCCGCGCTGCCCAGGACCTTGCCCCAGGACATCTTGCCGGCGATGCGCTCGACGAGCATCGGCTCCACGCCCACGATCGTGACGTCGGTGACCGGGAACTCCGCGCCCGCGAGGTGGTCGACCGCGCGCTGCGCCTGCTCGTAGGACTCGTAGGAACCGATCGGCCAGCCGGTGGGCAGGGTGGGCAGCTGGGGCCGCGCCTGCTGCTGTCCGATCGTGCTCTGCTGCGTGAATGTGGTCATCGATCTCACCTCTCCTGCCCCGTACAACGTGCGAGTACCCCGGATTCCTCCCTTCGCGCGGAATTCACAGGCTCTTCTCAGCCGGGCAAACCGCGCATACCGACAGCAGATTCAAAGGGTCAAGAAAATACCTTTGTTCCGGTTGACCCGCCGGGCGTGACCGGGTAGGAAGAACCCGCAAAGGATTCGCATCAAACCTTTGGGGCGGCTGATGGCACGCAGACGAGGCATGCTCACGCTCGACGAGCTCCGGGCGCGCGTGGACGCGGGCACGATCGACACCGTGCTCGTCGCGCTCACGGACATGCAGGGCAGGCTCCAGGGCAAGCGCTGCTCGGCCGAGTACTTCCTGGACGAGGTCGTCGGGCACGCCACCGAGGCCTGCAACTACCTCCTCGCCGTGGACGTCGACATGAACACCGTCGACGGCTACGCGCTCTCCTCCTGGGACAGCGGCTACGGCGACTTCGTGCTGCGTCCCGACCTCGAAACCCTGCGCGAGATCCCCTGGCAGGAGGGCACCGCGCTGGTGCTGGCCGACGTCGAGCGCGTCGAGGGCGGGCCGGTGCCGGTGTCGCCGCGCCAGATCCTGCGCCGGCAGCTCGAGCGCCTCGCCGAGCGCGGGCTCGCCGCGTACGTCGGGACCGAGCTGGAGTTCATCGTCTTCGACGACACCTACGAAGCCGCCTGGGACAAGCGCTACCACGGGCTCAAGCCCGCCAACCAGTACAACGTCGACTACTCGATGCTCGGCACCGCCCGGCTGGAGCCGCTGCTGCGCCGCATCCGCAACGACATGGCCGGCGCCGGGCTCTACCCGGAGTCCGCCAAGGGCGAGTGCAACCCCGGCCAGCAGGAGATCGCCTTCCGCTACACCGACGCGCTGAGCACCTGCGACAACCACAGCGTCTACAAGAACGGCGCCAAGGAGATCGCCGCGCAGGAGGGCAAGAGCCTCACGTTCATGGCGAAGTACGACGAGCGCGAGGGCAACTCCTGCCACATCCACATCAGCCTGCGCTCCACCGAGGGGCGCGCGGTGCTCTCGGGCGACCACGACCACGGCTTTTCGACGCTGATGGAGCAGTTCCTCGCCGGCCAGCTCGCCGCGCTGCACGAGCTGACGTACTTCCTCGCCCCGAACATCAACTCCTACAAGCGGTTCGTGCCGGGCAGTTTCGCGCCGACCGCGATCGCGTGGGGCACCGACAACCGCACCTGCGCGCTGCGCGTCGTCGGCCACGGCGAGTCGCTGCGCGTCGAAAACCGCGTGCCGGGCGGGGACGTCAACCCCTACCTCGCCGTCGCCGCGCTCATCGCCGCCGGCCTGCACGGCATCGAGAACGAGCTGGAGCTGGAAGAGCCCTTCACCGGCAACGCCTACCACTCCGGCCGGCGCACGGTGCCGACCACGCTGCCCGAAGCCGCCGCGGCGCTCGCCGGCAGTGAGCTGGCCCGCGAAGCGTTCGGCGAGGACGTCGTCGAGCACTACCTGAACGCGGCCAAGATCGAGGTCGACGCCTACAACGCCGCCGTCACCGACTGGGAGCGGGTTCGTGGCTTCGAACGACTTTAGGCCGGTGATCGGGCTCACCACCTACCTCGAGTCCGCCAAGTTCCTCGTGTGGGAGACGGAAGCCGCGCTGCTGCATCGCGTCTACGTCGACTGCGTCGTCGCGGCGGGCGGCATCCCGGTGCTGCTCCCGCCGGTGAGCGACGCGTACGACCGGCTCGTGTCCACAGTGGACGGCCTGGTGCTCACCGGCGGCGCCGACGTCGAACCGGAGCGCTACGGCCAGGAGCAGCACCCCACGACCTACACCCGCCCGAACCGCGACGCCTTCGAGTTCGGCCTGTTCGCCGCGGCCCGGCGCCGGGGCAAGCCGGTCCTCGGCGTGTGCCGCGGCCTGCAGGTGATGAGCGTCGCCCTCGGCGGCACCCTGGTCCAGCACCTGCCCGAGGCCCGCGGGACCACCGAACACCAGCCCGCGCCCGCGACGTTCGGCCGCGGCATCGTCACGCTCGCCGAGGGCAGCCGGGCGGCGGCGATCCTCGGCCGGGAAACCAAGACGCTCTGCTACCACCACCAGGCGATCGACCGGCTCGGCGCGGGCCTCGAACCGGTCGGCCGGGCCGCCGACGGCACGATCGAGGCCGCCGAGGTGCCCGGCGAGTTCACCCTGGGCGTGCAGTGGCACCCCGAGCAGGACAGCGACGACGTCCGCTTGTTCGAAGCGCTCGTCGACGCGAGCAGGAGGCAGGAATGACCAGCTTCGCCGTGATCAACCCCGCCACCGAAGCCGTGGTGCGGTCGGTCCCGCTGACCAGCGCCGAGGAGACCGACGCGGCGATCGCCCGCGCCCAGGCGGCGTTCCCGGCGTGGCGCGACGTCACCCCCGGCGACCGCGCGCGGCTGCTGCGCCGCTTCGCCGACGCCGTCGAGGCCGACCTCGAGCACCTCGCGTGGCTCGAGGTCGAGAACTCCGGGCACACCATCGGCAACGCGCGCTGGGAAGCGGGGAACGTCCGGGACGTCCTCAACTACTACTCCGCCGCGCCGGAACGCCTGATCGGGAAACAGATCCCGGTGCCGGGCGGCGTCAACGTCACCTTCCAAGAGCCTCTTGGCGTCGTCGGCGTGATCGTGCCGTGGAACTTCCCGATGCCGATCGCGGGCTGGGGCTTCGCGCCCGCGCTCGCGGCCGGCAACACCGTCGTCCTCAAGCCCGCCGAGCTGACGCCGCTGACCGCGATCCGGCTCGGCGAGCTGGCGCGCGAGGCGGGCATCCCGGAGGACGTCTTCCAGGTGCTGCCCGGCAAGGGATCCGTGGTCGGGCAACGGTTCGTCGACCACCCGGGCGTGCGCAAGGTCGTCTTCACCGGCTCCACCGAGGTCGGCAAGCAGATCATGGCCGGCTGCGCCGCGCAGGTGAAGCGCGTGACGCTGGAGCTGGGCGGCAAGAACGCGAACATCGTCTTCGCCGACTCCGACCTGGAGAAAGCCGCGGCGACCGCGCCCTACGGCGTCTTCGACAACGCGGGCCAGGACTGCTGCGCGCGGTCGCTGATCCTGGTGCAGGCGAGCGCGTACGACCGCTTCATGGAGCTCTTGGAGCCCGCCGTGCACGGCGTCGTCGTCGGCGACCCCGGCGACGAAAAGACCGAGATGGGCCCGCTGATCTCGGCCGCGCACCGCGAGAAGGTCGCCTCCTACGTGCCGGACGACGCGCCCGTCGCCTTCCGCGGCAGTGCGCCCACCGGGAGCGGCTTCTGGTTCCCGCCGACCGTCCTCACCCCGCCCGACCTGCGGCACCCGGCCGTGGCGGACGAGGTCTTCGGCCCGGTCGTCGCCGTCGTGCCCTTCGCCGAAGAGGCCGACGCGGTCCGCATGGCCAACGCGACCGAGTACGGCCTGTCCGGCTCGATCTGGACCCGCGACGCCGGCCGCGCGTTCCGGGTGGCGCGCGGCGTCGAAGCCGGCAACCTGTCGGTGAACTCGCACTCTTCGGTGCGCTACTGGACGCCGTTCGGCGGCTTCAAGCAGTCCGGCCTCGGCCGCGAGCTGGGCCCCGACGCCGCGGCGGCGTTCACCGAAACCAAGAACGTCTTTCTCAGCACGGAGGAGTAATGGTCCAGCGTTTCGAAGGCCGCGTCGCGGTGATCACCGGCGGCGCGAGCGGCATCGGGCTCGCCTCGGCCCGCCGGCTGGCGAGCGAAGGCGCGAAGGTCGTCATCGCGGACCTGACGCCGGCCGTGGGCAAGGCGGCCGCGGACGAGGTCGGCGGCGCGTTCATCCAGACCGACGTCACCGACGCCGAGCAGGTCGAGAACCTGTTCCACAGCACGGTCGAGCAGTTCGGCTCGGTCGACGTCGCGTTCAACAACGCCGGCATCTCCCCGCCGGAGGACGACTCCATCCTGACCACCGGCATCGAGGCGTGGGAGCGGGTCCAGCGCGTCAACCTGACGTCGGTCTACCACTGCTGCAAGGCCGTCCTGCCGCACATGCAGCGCCAGGGCAAGGGCTCGATCATCAACACGGCGTCCTTCGTCGCCGTGATGGGCGCGGCGACGTCGCAGATCTCCTACACCGCCTCCAAGGGCGGGGTGCTCGCGATGAGCCGCGAGCTGGGTATCCAGTTCGCGCGGGAGAACATCCGCGTCAACGCGCTGTGCCCGGGGCCGGTGAACACGCCGCTGCTCAAGGAGCTCTTCGCGAAGGACCCGGAACGCGCGGCGCGGCGGCTGGTGCACGTGCCCGTCGGCCGGTTCGCCGAGCCCGAGGAGATCGCGGCCGCGGTCGCCTTCCTGGCCAGCGACGACGCCAGCTTCATCACGGCGTCGCAGTTCCTGGTCGACGGCGGCATCTCCGGCGCGTACGTCACCCCGCTCTAACGCTTGGTCGGTTTCTTGACGCCGTAGACCTCCCGCAGGTAGTTCCAGGCGGCGTTGAGCTTCTTGCGCTCTTCGGAGACGAGCCGTTCGCGGCGGCGCAGCACGCGGACGGCGATCTCGGAGGCGAGGAAGGCGCCGGCGGCGAAGGTCAGCACGCCGACGATCAGGGTCAGGGCGATGATGGTGGTCGTCATGGTGACCAGCGTCGATGCCGCGTGGGCGATTCGTCCCTGCGCAAAGCTAGCCGGTTTCGTTAGCTTTGTGAGGTGACGCACTGGCGCGCCGACGAGTGGGCGGAAGCGGTCCGGACCGGCATCCGGGCGCGGGGGCTTTCCCTGGACGAGGCCGCCCGCCGCATCGGCGTCCCGACGTCGACGTTGCGCAGCTGGATCGAGCACCGGCACGCGCCGAAGGTGACCGTCTTCGACCACTGGGCCGAGCTCGCCGAGGTCACCGGGCTCGGGGAAGCCGAGCTGCTGCGCGTCGCCGGTGTCCTGCCCGACTCGCTCGCTTCGCCGGTGCACGTCGCCCAGGCGGCGAAGGCGCTGCGAGAAGGCATCGACCAGGCCGGGCAGTTCCTCCGGCAGGCCACGGCGCTCGTCTACTCCTCACCCGGCACCCAGGTGGCCAACCTGATCGCCGCGTCGCCGATCGACTGGGAGATGCGGATCCGCTCGGCGACCCGCGGCGACGAGGTCCGCGTCACCTACCACCACTACGTCGGCGTCGTGCCGCCGCGGGACTTCCCCCACGACGACGCCGAGGTGCGCCGGATCCTCGAGCACGACGTCCTCGGCGAGCTGTGGCGGCCGCTCGGGCTCTACTGGCGGGTCGCCGAGGTGCACGACTGGCACGAGCCGCCGCGGCTGGTGATCCAGGTGCCGGAGCAGGAGGCGACGCGCCCGCCCGTGCCGTCGCCGGTCGTCGCCGCGCCGCCGGTCGTGGTGCTGTCGCCGATCTGGGGGTACGGCGAGCTGCTGGCTTCGCTGGTCGCCGACGGCCTCGGGTTCGGCAACGTCGACTTCCGCTACTTCGGCCTCCCGGACGCGATGGCCGACCGCGTCCGGATCACCGCGCGCGAGCTGGCCGAGCCCGCGCCGCGGCTGGTGCACTCGGTGCCGCCGATCATGCTGCTGCACGGCCTGGCCGTGCCCGGCCTGACCGGCCGGCTCCCGGTGGTGGTCCGCTACGGGCCTCGCATGCGGGCCCGCGCGGCGCGGATCTACCGCGAGCCGCTGCTCGAAGCGGGGTTCGCCGACCCGCTCGACGGTGCCCGCGCGATCGAGGAGGCGATCTCCGTCCCCCCGGGTTGCTCGTACTTCGAGGTGACCCTGGCCGACGAAGACGTGTTCGAGGGCGACCGTCCCTCGCTGGACCGGCTCAACGACACGGTGGCGTGGCTCGCCGAGCAGATCGTCGAGCAGGTGCTGCTGGACGCCGGGCACCCGCCGGTGCCGCTGGGCGGCCCGCTGAAACGCCTGGTCCTGCCCTCGGGCCGGGTCCGCCGCCCACCGGTGCTGGCCGGCCAGGTGGTCCGCCGGGTCGCCGGCGAGCCCTGACCCAAGCGCCCCAATGTGGCGTTCGGTGCGTGGGACGCACCGAACGCCACATTGGGTGCGTCTGACGCACCCAATGCCACATTGGGGCGCTGGGGTCTCGGCGGGTTCTCAGCGGGCGTCGGGTTCCGGGTTGCTGC
>NZ_JBVHUL010000023.1:0-8627 GCF_055565395.1 Amycolatopsis sp. NPDC028719 | reverse complement strand
TCCCACGACGTCTCCAGCAACAACCGCTGCTGCGGATCCATCGCCAACGCCTCACGCGGCGAGATCCCGAAGAAACCCGCATCGAACTCGCCGGCGTCGTAGACGAACCCGCCCTCGCGCCGGTAGCCGGCCTGGTCGTCGAACTCCTCCCAACCTCGGTCGAGAGGGAACCCGCTCACCGCGTCGGCCCCGCCGGCCACGAGGTCCCACAGCTGTTCGGGGCCGGTCACGCCGCCGGGGTACCGGCAGCCCACGCCCACGATCGCGATCGGCTCGCGCGCCCCGGATTCGAGCTCCTTGACCCGTTCCCGGGCCTCGTAGTGCTCGGCCGCCAGCTTCTTCAGCGCGTCGAGCAGCTGCTTCTCATCGGCCATGGTGGGTCCTCCCCGACGTCGCTTCGATCCGTGCAGCGGCGATCTTCACGACGCCCCCAATTCCTTGTTGATGAAGTCCAGGACCTCGTCGGCGGAGGCCTCGGTGAGCTGCCCGGCGACGGCTTCGCGATCGGTTTCCGCGGCAGCGCCGGGGTTGCCGCGGCGCAGCCACCGGGACAGCAGCGTCTGCATGCGTTCGGTGACGTCCTGGCGCGTGCCGGCGTCGACCGCGTCGAGCTCCACGGCCAGTCGCTCCAGTGCGTCCAGCACCGGGTCACCGGGGGTGTCCGCGCCGAAGAGTTCCGTCCGGAGGTGCTCGGCCAAGGCGGCCGCGTTCGGGTGGTCGAAGACCATCGTGGAAGCCAGCTGAATCCCGACGACCCGCGACAGCCGGTTGCGCAGTTCGACCGCGCCGGCCGAATCGAAGCCGAGGTCCTTGAACGCGCGCTGCGGCAGCACCTCTTCGGCCGAGGTGTGCCCGAGCACCGCGGCCGCGTGGTCGCGCACCAGCTCGGTCAGCACCTGCCGCTGCTCCGCGACGGGCATCCCGGTGAGCCGGGCGGCCCACTCGCCGCCGTCGTCCGCCGTCGCGGCCGGAGCGGTCAGTGCGGCGCGGACTTCGGGCAAGTCCGCGAGGAACCGGCTGGGCCGGCGCAACGTATAAGTCGGGACGAACGCCGGCCAGTCGAACCCGGCCACCACCATCGCGCCCTCGTCGGCGTCCAGCACCTGGCCGAGCGCGGACATCCCCCGCTCGGCGTCGATACCCTCCATCCCGAAGCCGCGCAGCCGCTCGCCGCCGTCGCCGGCCGCCATCCCCACCCCGGTCCACAGGCCCCAGGCGATCGACGACGCGGCCAGCCCGCGGGCCCGGCGATCCGCCACCAGCGCGTCCAGATGCGCGTTCGCCGCCGCATAACCACCCAGGCCACCGCTGCCCCAGACACCCGCACCCGAGGAGAACAGCACGAACGCGTCCAGAACCCGGTCCGCCGTCAGCTCGTCCAGCACCGACGCCCCGCCGACCTTGGCCGACAGCAGCCGCGCCAGCTCGGCCGGCTCCAGCCGGTCGACGGGGGTATTGCCACCTGCGCCGGCGGAGTGCACCACCGACGACAACTCCGGCCCGCTGGAATCGATGTGCCCCAACAGGTTCTCGACAGCGGCGCGGTCGGCGACGTCACACACCACCGCCTCCACCGCGGTACCGGCGTTCGCGATCGAAGCAGCCAGCTCCGCCACCCCGGCCGCACCCGCCCCCGACCGGCTCGCCAGCACCACCCGCGACGCACCACGCCCGGCAACCCACCGAGCCGTGATCGCCCCGACCCCGCTCGTCCCGCCGGTCACCAGCACCGAACCCCGCGGAGACCACGGTTCCCGCACGACCGGACGGCCGACCCGAGCCAACCGCCGCGCCAGCACACCGGCGGGCCGCACCGCGACCTGGTCCTCGGCACCGGCCAGCACCGACACCAGCCGAGCACCCACCCGCGCGTCCACGATCGGCGGCAGATCGACCAGTCCGCCCCACCGATCCGCGAGCTCCAGCGCCGCCACCACACCCAAACCCCAGACCTGCGCCTGAGCGGGACACACCACATCACCCGAAACAGCCCCGACCGCACCCCGCGTCAAAACCCACAACGGCGCCATCACTCCGGCTCGCTCCAGGGCCTGAACGAGAGCCACCGTGCCGGCCAAACCATCCGAAACCACGTCAGCAGCCGGCTCGCCGAGAGCGAGCAAGGACACCACACCACTCACATCCGCCGGAGCTTCGAAACCGGCCAACGTCGTATGGACCACATCGGCGCCGTGCTTCGCCAAGATCTTCGCCACTTCCGAGCCGATGTCATCGCCGACCACCAGCCACGTCCCGGACAGCACCGCACCGGAGTCGGGTACCGGCACCCACGACACGCGGTACCGCCAGCCGGCGACCCGGCCGCGTCGCCGGTACTCGGCCAGCGCGGGCAGCACCTCGTCCAGCCGGTCGTCGCCGACGTTCAGCGTCGCGGCGAGCCCCTCGACGTCACCACCCTCGACGGCGGCCCAGAACTCGGCGTCTTCGGTCGATCGTCCGCCGCCGGCGGCCTGCGCTTCGGGCCAGTAGTGCCGGTGCTGGAAGGCGTACGTCGGAAGGTCCATCGTGGCGCCGCCACCCAGGACCGCCGCCCAGTCGACGGGCACCCCCCGGACGGAGGCTTCGGCGAACGACGTCAGCAACCGCTCGGCGCCGCCGTCGTCGCGCCGCAACGTCCCGACCACCACCGGCGCCTCGATCGCCGACGTCAGCACCGGATGCGGCGACACCTCCACGAACACCTCGTGGCCGGACTCGCCGAGGACCCGGACCGCCCGGTCGAACTCCACGGTCTCCCGCAGGCTTGAATACCAGTACGCAGGATCCAGTTCGGGGCCCGACAGCCACCCCCCGGTCAGCGCCGACACCATCGGCACCCGCGCCTCACCCGGCGAAATCCCCCGCAGCAAAGCCAAGATCTCATCGTGCAACTCGTCGACGTGGACGCTGTGCGAGGCATAATCCACCGGGATCGTTCTTGCCCGTACCGACTCGTCGCACGAGGCCACCAGCTCCCGCAACGCATCGGCATCACCGGAGACCACCGTCGACGAGGGGCCGTTGACCGCCGCCACGGACAACCTTGCCCCGAACGACTCGATCCGCGCTCGAACCGCATCGACCGGTTCGGCCAGCGACACCATCCCGCCACGACCGGCCAACACCGTCAACGCCCTACTGCGCAACGCAACCACCTTGGCCGCGTCCTCAAGGGACAGAATTCCCGCGACCGCGGCAGCCGCGATCTCACCTTGCGAATGCCCCACCACCGCGTCCGGCACCACACCAGCCGCCTCCCACACCGCGGCCAGCGACACCATCACCGCCCACAACGCCGGCTGCACCACATCAGCGGCCTCGAAACCGTGTTCACCGGCCAGGACGTCGGTCAGTCGCCAGTCCACATGAGACTCGAGCGCGGCCGCGCACCGGGCGAGCCGATCGCGGAAGACGGAAGACGTCTCGGCCAGCTCCCGGCCCATCCCGATCCACTGGCTGCCCTGACCGGGGAAGACGAACACCGTCCGGCCCAGGCCGCCGAGCGGCACCGCGCCGGAGACGACCCCGGGCGCCGGGCGGCCGGTGGCCACGGCCGCGAGGCCCGCGGCCAGGCCGGCCCGGTCGTCGTCCAAGACCACCGCGCGCTGGTCCAGCGCCGCGCGGGTCGTGGCCAGGGACCACGCCACATCGGTCACCGGAAGCTCGGGGTGCGCGACGGTGAATTCCCGCAACCGGCCCGCCTGGGCGGCGAGCGCCTCACCGTTGTGGCCGGAGACGACCCAGGGGCGGATTCCGCCGTCGACCACCGGGCGTTCCGCGATCGTCGTGTCTCCGGCCGCGGGGGCCTCTTCGAGGATGACGTGTGCGTTGGTGCCGCTGATCCCGAACGCCGACACACCCGCCCGACGCGGCCGCTCGGACGGCAACCACTCCACCGGCTCCCGCACCAACCGCACCCGCCCCGACTCCCAGTCCACATGCGACGACGGCCTCTCCACATGCAACGTCCTCGGAACCAAACCATGCTGCAACGCAAGCACCATCTTGATCACACCGGCCACCCCCGCCGCCTGCTGCGAATGCCCGATGTTCGACTTCACCGACCCCAACCACAACGGCCGCCCCTCGGCACGCCCCTGCCCATAAGTCGCCAGCAACGCACCCGCCTCGATCGGATCACCCAGCTCGGTGCCGGTGCCATGGGCTTCCACCACGTCCACATCGGACGCCGACACACCGGCACTCGCCAACGCCGCCCGGATCACCCGCCGCTGCGCCGGACCGTTCGGCGCGGTCAAACCGTTCGACGCACCGTCCTGGTTCACCGCACAGCCGCGCACCACACCGAGGATCCGGTGGCCCTTGCTCCGCGCTTCGTCGAGTCGTTCGAGCACGAGCATGCCGACGCCCTCAGCCATGCCCATGCCGTCCGCGCCGTCGCCGAACGCCTTGCACCGGCCATCGGACGCCAAGGCGCGCAGCCGGGAGAAGCCGACGAACTCACCGGGGTCCGCCATGACGGTCACGCCGCCGGCCAGCGCGATCGTGCACTCACCCGACCGCAGCGCCTGCACCGCCTGGTGCAACGCCACCAGCGACGACGAACACGCCGTGTCGACCGTCACCGCCGGACCGACCAGGCCCAGTGTGTAGGCGATCCGACCGGACAACACGCTCAACGCGTTTCCCGTGATCAGGTGGGCCTGGGCCCCCGCTTCGCCGCCGGCGGCGCCGATGTAGCCGGAAGAGGCCGCGCCGACGAAGACGCCCGCGGGTGAACCGTGCAGCGACCGCGGGTCGATCCCGGCCCGTTCGATCGCCTCCCAGGACGTCTCCAGCAACAGACGTTGCTGCGGGTCCATCGCCAACGCCTCACGCGGGCTGATCCCGAAGAAATCCGCGTCGAACTCGGCGGCTCCCGTCAGGAACCCGCCTTCGACGACGTAGGTCGCCCCCTCGGCATCGGGATCCGGATCGAACAGCTCCTCGGCGTTCCAACCGCGGTCGACGGGAAACCCCCCGATCGCGTCGCCACCCGAAACCAGCAGCTCCCACAGCTCTTCCGGAGAACGGACGCCACCCGGGTAACGGCAGGCCATGCCGACGATCGCGATCGGCTCGGTCGACGTCGCGGGGGCACCCGGGGACGTGGTCTCGTCCGCCTCGCTCCCGAACACCTCCGCCAGGATCTCGTCGGCCAGCGCCGACGCGCTCGGGTGGTCGAAGACCACCGTGGACGGCAACCGCACCCCCGCCGCCGAATTCAGCCGGTTGCGCAACTCGACCGCCGTCAACGAGTCGAAACCCAGGTCCCGGAAGGCGCGAGAGGCCACGATCTCCTCGATCGAGTCGTGTCCCAGCACGGCAGCCGCATGCGAGCGCACCAGTTCGACGACCGTCCGCCGCCGCTCGGCCCGCGTCATTCCGCCCAGGCGGGACGCGAACTCACCTCGCTCGACGGCGACCGTGGTGTCTTCTTGCGCCTCCGGGATCGTGTCCAGCAGCGGCCGCGGCCGAGCCGCCGTGAACACCGGCGCGAACTTCTCCCACTCCACATCGGCGACGGCGATGAACGTCTCATCATCCGCCAACACCTCACCCAGCGCTGCCAGCGCCCGATCGGTGTCCAGGAAGTTCATCCCTTGCCGCAACAACCGGTTCGGGGTCACCCGCCCCGGAGCCTGATCCATCGCGGCATCCACCGCGGCCCAATCGCGGGTGTTCCACACGCCCCACGCGATCGACGTCCCCGGCAGCCCGCGAGCGCGGCGGTCCTCCGCCAGCGCGTCCAGATAGGAGTTCCCGGCCGCGTAAGCCGCGTGGTCGTTGCTGCCCCAGGTCGCCGAGATCGACGAGAACAACACGAACTCGTCGAGTCCCAGGGCGGCGGTCGCCTCGTCCAGGTACTTCGCGCCGGCCGCCTTGGCCCCGAGCGCCGCCGCCAGGCCCTCCTGGCTGGTTGTCTCCACGCGGGCCAGGAACGGCGTGTTCGCCGAATGCAACACGGTCGACAGGCCCGGGCCGGACCGCTCGACCCACTCGACCAGTCCCGTCACCTGCTCCGGGATTCCCAGGTCGCAGCTCAGGACCGCCACACCCGAGCCCGCGCCCGCCAGCGTGGCGGCCAGCTCGGGCACGCCCGGCGCCGACGGGCCCGACCGCGACGTCAGCACCACCCGCTCCGCACCGTGCCCGGCCAGCCACGGGCCGAGGCAGACGCCGATCGAGCCGGTACCGCCGGTCAGCAGCACCGTCCCGCGCGGCGACCAGGCGCCGGGCTCGGCGCGCCGGGCCTCGGCGCGCACGAGCCGGCGCAGGAATGTTCCCGACGAACGCACCGCCACCTGGTCTTCCCCGCCGTGTGCGAAAACGGCGGCGACCCGGGCGGCGGCGTCGGCGTCGAGCACCGGCGGCAGGTCGAGCAACCCGCCCCAGCGGTCGGGGTGCTCCAATCCGACCGCGCGGCCGAGACCCCAGACCGGCGCCTGCAGTGGTGCGGTGGTGGCTTCATCCGGCCGGGCCTGCACCGCGCCGCGGGTCAGCACCCACACCGGGACCGTGTTCCCGCTGTAGATCACCGTCTGGATGAGGTCGAGGGTGGCGGCGCTGCCGCGCGGCACCCAGGGGAAGTCGGCGTCGGGCGACTCGTCCAGCGCGAGCAGCGATACGACGCCGCGCACGTCGGCCCCGACGAGGGCCTCCGCCAGGCGGTCCGGCGCGGGGCACGCCACTCGGGCGCCACGGGCCGTCAACGCGTCGGCCAGCGCCGGGGCGTCGGGGTCGTCTCCGACCAGGAGCCAGGTGCCGGTCAGGACGTCGGGGGCGTCGTCGTCCGCCGGCTGCCAGGTGATCCGGTAGCGCCAGTCGTCCACCGAGGCCGTGGCGCGCTTCAGGGCCGGCGCGCCAGGCCAGTAGCGCTTCCGCTGGAACGCGTAGGTCGGCAACTCGACAGCCGCGCCGCCGCCGAGCACCGCCGCCCAGTCCACCGGAGCACCTTGGACGTAGGCCTCGGCGAGAGAAGCCAGCAGGCGGTCCGCGCCGCCGTCGTCCCGCCGCAGCGTCCCGGCGACGACCGGCTGGGCGAGGCTGTCCCCGATCGCCGGGGTGAGCACCGGGTGCGGGGAGACTTCGACGAACACGCCGTGCCCGGACCCGCCCAGGAGCCGGATCGCCCGCTCGAACTCGACGGTCTCGCGCAGGCTCGCGTACCAGTAGGCCGGGTCCAGCTCCGGGCCCACCAGCCATTCGCCGGTCAGCGCCGAGACCATCGGCACTCGCGCCTCGCCCGGCGAAATCCCCTGCAACACCGAAAGAATCTCGTCGCGCAACTCTTCCACGTGGACGCTGTGCGAGGCGTAGTCCACCGGGATCACCCGCGCCCGCACCGACTCGGGGCAGGAGTCCACCAGCTCCCGCAACGCATCGGCATCACCCGACACCACCGTCGCCGACGGACCGTTCACCGCCGCCACCGACAACCGCTCGCCGAACGACTCGATCCGCGCCCGAACCGCAACGACCGGCTCGGCCAGCGACACCATCCCCCCGCGCCCGGCCAGCGCCGTCAGGGCCTTGCTGCGCAACGCAACCACCTTGGCCGCGTCCTCAAGGGACAGAATCCCCGCCACCGCCGCGGCCGCGATCTCGCCCTGAGAGTGCCCGACCACCGCGTCCGGCCGCACCCCGGCCGCCTCCCACACCGCCGCCAGCGACACCATCACCGCCCACAACGCCGGCTGCACCACATCCGCGGCCTCGAAACCACGACGACCCGACAGCGCGTCGGCCAGAGCCCAGTCCACATAAGACCCGAGCGCGGCATCACACTCGACCAGCTTCTCGCGGAACACCGGCGACACCTCGGCCAGCTCGCGACCCATCCCGACCCACTGGCTACCCTGACCCGGGAACACGAACACCGTCCGCCCCACGCCGCCCGGTGCCACGGCTCCGGTGACCACGCCGGCGGCGGGCCGGCCGGTCGCCACCGCCGCGAGCCGGGACGTGAGTTCGGCCCGCTCGCCGCCGAAGAGGACGGCCCGGTGCGGCAGGGCGGCGCGAGTCGTGGCCAACGACCACGCCACGTCTCGCGCGGTCAGGTCGGGACGGGCCAGTGTGTGTTCCCGCAGCCGGCCGGCCTGCCCGGCGAGGGAGGCTGAGCTGTGTCCCGACACCGCCCACACCGCGGGCGCGCTGTCGAAGATCGGCGTTTCCGCCCGTTCGGGGCGAGGCCGGGCTTCGGCCGCGGGTGCCTCTTCGACAATCACGTGGACATTCGTGCCGCTGACCCCGAACGCCGACACCCCGGCCCGACGCGGCCGCTCACCCGCCGGCCACTCCACCGGCGCCCGCAGCAGCCGGACGTTCCCCGAATCCCAGTCCACCCGGGACGAAGGCTGTGCGACGTGCAAGGTCGGCGGCAACATGCTGTGCTGCAAAGAAAGCACAATCTTGATCACCCCGGCGACACCCGCCGCGCACTGCGTGTGCCCGATGTTCGACTTCACCGAACCCAGCCACAACGGCCAGTCCTCGAACCGCTCCTGGCCGTACGTCGCCAACAACGCCCCGGCCTCGATCGGATCACCCAAGGTCGTACCGGTACCGTGCGCCTCGACAACGTCCACATCGGACAGAGACAAGCGCGCATTCGCCAGCGCCGCCCG
>NZ_JBVHUL010000022.1:0-10146 GCF_055565395.1 Amycolatopsis sp. NPDC028719 | reverse complement strand
GAAAATCACGGAAACTACGCGTTGCCCACACTCCTGCCCCCGTCGGTGCCGCCCCGCTCGTCCCCCTCGTCCTCACGCTACCCTCCACCCCCGGCCCCCCCCCCGCCCCCCCCCCCGCCTTCCCCCCCCCCGCCCAGGAGGCCCTGTGCGAAGTGCGAGCGGCTACAGCAGCTTCCTGACGTCGCCGGCCCGGGCACCGGCGGTGGGCGCGCCGCCGATGTCCGACTCGATCGCCGCCGTCACGATGCGGTTGCGGTCACCCGAAGACAGCACCTCGTTCGCCACCAGTTCCTGCGTCACCGCCTTCACGTGCTTCACGAACCGGTCGTGCGACGCGTACTCCGCGTTCTCGTCGATGACGTCGTTGAGCGTGCAGCCGTTGCCGATGTCGATGTTCTCCACCTGGCTGTCGACCCCGCCGATCACCACCGTCTCCCGGGTGTCCGAGACCGGGCAGGCGTCCGGCGGCGGCACCGCCGAGACCACCCGGAACGCACCGAACACCTCCAGCGAGACGTTCCCGGCGACGTCCGTGGCGCGCGCACCCACGGTGTGCGCGCCGAGGGTGGAGACGACCACCGGCGCGGTGTACCGCGTCCACGCCCCACCGTCCACTTTGTACTCCATCGAGGCCACACCGGACCCGGCGTCCGTGGCGGTCAGCGTCACCGACGCTTGGCCGACGTACGACCAGTCGCCGTCCTGCTTGCCGCTCACCGCGAGGGACGCCAGGGGCGCCGTCGTGTCGCCGCCGGCGACCACGGTGAACGACACGCTCACCGGAGTCGACGCGTTCCCGGCGACGTCCCGGGCCCGGGAGTCGACCGTGTGCGCGCCGGGCGCGGTCACCGGAACCGGTGCGGTGTAGGCGGTCCACGCGCCGCCGTCCACCCGGTACTCCACCGCCGCGATCCCGGATCCGGTGTCCGAAGCCACGACCGTGACGGTCGCCTTGCCGACGTAGCTGCCGTCGGCGTCCTGCGTACCGGCTACGGAAGCGGTGACGGTCGGCGGCGTCGTGTCGCTCTTCACCACGGTGAAGTGGGACATGCCCTCCGGGGACGTGTTCCCGGCCTCGTCGGTCGCCCGGAAGTGGACCATGTGCTCACCCGCGCCGGTCACCGCGACCGGTGCGGTGTAGGCGGTCCACGCCCCGCCGTCCAGCTGGTACTCCACGGACGCCACCGCCGAATCGGCGTCGGTCGCGGTCAGCTTGACCGTGGCGACGTCGACGTAGTTGCCCGACGAGTCCTGCTGCCCGGTGATCGCCGCGGCCACCGTGGGCGGGGTCGTGTCCCCCTGCCCTTCGACGATCGTGAAGTGCTCCATGCCTTCTTCGGACGTGTTGCCGGCGACGTCGGTGGCGCGGTAGTGGAGCATGTGCATGCCCACAGCGGAAACCACCACCGGCGCCGCGTACGCGGTCCAGGTACCGCCGTCCAGCTGGTACTCGACCGACGCCACGCCGGATCCCGCGTCGGTCGCGGAGAGCGTCACCGTGGCCGACTCGATGTAGTTGCCGGAGGAGTCGCGAGCACCGGCCACGGCAGCCGTCACGGCCGGCGGGGTCGAGTCGCCGCCGCCGTCGGAGACGACGAACTCCCCCACCATCGTCGAGTGCCCGGGGATCGTGCAGTAGTACCGGTACTTGCCCGGGGTGAGCGTCACGACCGCCTCGTGCCGCCCGTTCTGCGGGTCGAACGGGTTGGCCAGGACGTTCAGCGAGACGTCGTGGTTGTAGCCCGGCGTCGACGTGTCGAACGTCAGGGTGTGCGACATCCCCGTCGTGTTGCCGGTGGCTTCGCTGTTTTCGAAGACGATCGTGGTCTCGCCGGGCAGCGCGCCGGTGGGCGCGGACGTGTATGCGGTGACGCTGTCGCCCGCGGTCCAGGTCAGGGTCTGGGCGGGCGCCGCCACCGCGGGGGTGACGAGCCCGAGCAAGACCAGGAAAGCGGCCAGCAGCACGGCGATCGGTCGTGGGGACATCGCGGGAAACCTTCCTGGGAGGAACGGGGGCCGGGCGCGCGCCCGGCCCCCGTCGCGCTACAGCTGCCGCACCCGGATGTTGCGGAACTCGGTCAGGTCGTTGTCACTGTGGTTCTGCAACCCGATGAACCCGCTGACGAACTGCCGCAGATCGGTCGGCGGATCACCGGCCCGCGAGGACTGCTGACCCGGCGTGTTGTCGAACTCGTTGATCACCACGCCGTTGCGGATGATCGTGTAGTGCTGGCCGACGACCTTGACCTCGTAGTCGTTCCAGGTCGCCTTCGGCCGCGCCCCCGCCTGGTCGAGCGGGCGCGGGTCGAAGTTGTAGATCGACCCGGTCTTCTGCGGCTCACCGCTGTCGCCGTCGTAGATCTGGATCTCGTGGCCGCAGTAGATCGCGACCCACGCCTGCGACGTCCGCGCCGAGCCGACCGTCCCGCAGCTGCCCGGTGGCCGCTGCTCCAGCGGCGTCCGCGGGTCCGGGAACCGGACGAAGACCCCGGTGTTGGCCCGGTTCGGATCCGGGGCGATGTCCTTGAACTGCAGTTTCACCGAGAAGTCGCCGAACTGGCGCTGGGCGTACCAGAGCATGCCCAACCCGCCGGCCGACCGGATCGACCCGTCGGGCTGGAGCGAGAACTGCCCGGACGGCGCCTGTTCCCAAGCCCGTAGCGACTCGGCCGTGCCGTCGAAGAGCGCCTCGTATCCGGTGGTCCCCGGGTTCCCGATCGGCGACGCCTCCGCCGCCGCGTTCAGCTCGGCCGCCTCGGCGCTGCTGAGCACCCCGAGCTCGTCGAGGGTCTCGGTGGCCTGCTCGACGTGGTTGACGAACGCGGCGTGCGTGGTCCACGTGCCTTCGTCGTTGATGAAGTCGTCGACCGTGCAGCCACCACCGGCGTTGCGGTTGGGCACCTTCGTGATGGCATCGCCCAAGGTCACGACCGGACTCGGATCGGCCACCACGCACCCGACGTTCACCGCGGTCCGGGTCGTCACCGCTTCACCGTTCGCGTACGTCACGGTCAGCTTGGCGGTGAAGATCCCGGTGCGCGGGTAGGTGTGGCGCGGGTCGGCCTGGGTGGACACCGAGCCGTCGCCGAACTCCCAGCGGTAGGACACGCCGCCGGACTTCGACCCGGTGAACGCCGCCGTGAGCGCCTTGTTCTGCACCATGGTCGACGACGCGGCCGGGGCCGGGGTCGGCGCGCCGCCCGTGTAGCTGATCTTGAGCAGCTTCTGGTTGGCGTCCAGGGAGAAGAACCCGTTGCCGTAGTCGAGCACGTACAGCGCGCCGTCCGGCCCGAACTTGGCGTCCATCCAGCTCTGCACCCGGGTGTCCCCCGCGCCGCCGGGGATGATCTGCCGGAACGTCTCGGCGAACACCGGCGGCTGGTGCGTCGGCACGCCCGCCGGGTCCACGGTCACCGCGACGCGGTTCTGGGCGTTGGACTCGTCGCCGATGAACCACTTGTTGTCCCAGTACTCCGGCCACGCCACGCCGCTGTTCGTGTTGACCAGCGAGCGGTGGTACGTCGGCCCGGACATGACCGCCTGGCCGCCACCCCGCAGGTACGGCTGGGTGTAGGTGGCGTCCGCCGCGTTGTACGTCGGGATCGAGGACCCCGGCCGCTTCGGGAACACCGGCCCGCCGCCGTCCGGCGAGTACCAGATCATGTTGTCCTTGATCGGCGGCAGGTTCACCAGGCCGGTGTTGCGCGGCGAGGTGTTGACCGGGTTGTCGCAGTCGTACCAGCCGGTCAGCTCCGCGGCGTTGGTGCTGCTGCGGTCGCGGTAGGGCTGCCGGTTGCCCATGCAGTACGGCCAGCCGTGGTTGCCCGCCTCGGTGATGATCGTCGCGGTCTCGTACTTCGCCGGCCCGAGTTCGGGGCTCGGCGAGGACGCGTCGGGGCCGACCCAGCCCGCGGTCATCCAGTTGTGCACCGGGTCGATCTGCAGCCGGGAGATGTTGCGGACGCCCATCACGTAGATCTCCGGGCGCGTCTTGTCCGCCGGCCCGTTCGGGAAGAGGTTCCCCTGCGGGATCGTGTACGTCCCGTTCGCCTCCGGGTGGATGCGCAGGATCTTGCCGCCCAGGTCGTTGGTGTTGCCCGCGGTGCGGCGGGCGTCCTGGAACGAAAGACCCTTGTAGTCGAGCGTCCAGTTGTTGCCCGAGTAGCCGTTCGAGCCGCCCGAGGAGTTGTTGTCCCCGGAGCCGATGTAGAGGTTCCCGTCCTTGTCGAACGCCATGCCGCCGCCGGCGTGGCAGCAGCTGTGGATCTGGACGTCCCAGGACAGCAGGTCCTTGCGGGTGGCCTGGTCGAGCGTCTGCGCGGTGGCGTTGTAGGTGAACCGCGAGACCGTGCGCTTGCCGATCCGCTTGTCGCGGTCGATCGACTCGTGCGGCATCCAGTAGGCGTACATGTAGCCGTTCTCGGCGAACTTCGGGTCCAGCGTCAGCCCGAGCAGGCCCTCTTCGTTCTTGACGAGCTCGTCACCGCTGCCCCGGTTGCCCATCACGCGCAACGTCGTGAGCAGCTTGACCTTCTTGGTGGCCGGGTCCCACTGGTGGACCGTGCCGCAGCCGAGGCCGACGTTCGGGTCGTCCCAGCTGACCACGGGCCCGGTCGGGCAGGCCGCCTTGCCGATGTAGAAGATCTTGCCGTCCGGGGCGATGGTGAGCCCGTGCGGCTCGCCGATCTGGTCGAGCTGCCCGGCGGCGTTCTTGCCGGTCAGCCGTTCGATCTTGTAGTTCGCCGCGATCCCGGCCTGGCAGTCGCCGCGCACCATCCCGGTCGTCCAGCGCAACGCGCCGAGCAGGTGGTCGCGGAACTGCGCCTCGCCGTAGGACCCTTCGGTGCGGCCCATGCCGGTGTAGAAGGAGCGGCCGCCGTCGTAGTCGCGGCACCAGGAGATCGGGTGGAACGCGCCGTTCGCGCCGACGCCCGGGTTGTAGCCCTTCTCCTCCACCTGCGCGACCGTGTGGACGGTGCCGACCGGGTTGGTCTCCCAGTTGAGCCACCGGTCGGTGCGCGTCCAGTTCTGCGGCAGGCCGGCGGTCGCCGGGTGATGGGCGTCCAGGACGTCGACGACGGCCTGCTGCGGCGCCGGCTCGGGCGGCGGCGGGGTCGTCGAGGTGTCCTTGAACAGCTTGAGGTCGGCGAGCTGGATGATCGGCTCACCGGCGTTCGCGGTGATGTTCAGCCGGTAGTTCGGGTAGACCGTGGTGTTGGCGAAGGTGAACGTCCGGGTCTGGAACGGGTCGGTGAACACCTCGTTCGCCCGCGTGTCCAGGTCGGTCCACGTGGTCCCGTCGGCGGAGCCCTGCAGGGTCCAGTTCTTCGGGTTCCGGCCCACGAAGTCGTTGGCCGACACCAGCGAGTAGCTGCTGACCGCGACCGGCGCCGCCATCTTGTAGGCGACCCAGCCGGTCGGCGAGAACGTCAGCCACTTCGTGTTCTCGTTGTTGTCGGCCAGCTTTTCCTTGGTCTCGTTCGGGGGGTTCTCGCCGCTCGCGGTCACCGACGCCACCGCTTCGGGCGTCGGGCGGGCCCCGACCGGGCGGGCGCCGATCAGCCCGGTGAACCACTGGGACGAGTCCTGCGCGCGGGCGGCGTCGGAGATGCCGAGGAACCCGCCGCCGGCCTTCATGTAGGCCTGCAGCGCGGCTTCCTGCTCACGTGTGAGTGTCACGCCCTGCGCGGACAGGAACACCACGCCGCGGTACTTGGCGAGGTTCGCCGTGCTGAACACGGCGGGGTCGGACGACGCCGTGACGGTGATGCCGTTGTCCTGCCCGAGCCGCGCGATCGCGTCCGCCGCGCGCAGCACCGGGTCCTTCTGACCGGCCGCCGCGCCGTGGAAGACCAGCACGTTCACCGCGACGTTCGCCGCCGGTGCCGCTTGGGCCACCGGCATCGCCATCAGTGGTGCCCCGGCCGCGAGGACCGACCCGATGGCGAGCATGACCGCCATCCGCCGGCCGAACCAACGTCTCCTCATGATCGATCCCTCCTAAGCGTGGGTGCGGCCGTCGGGGTTCATGTCGTGCCCGGCGTGGCCGTGCTCCTTGAACCGGTCGATCGCTTCCTGGGCCCCGTCCGGCAGGCTGCCGTCGGCGTTGCGGACCAGGAAGAGGCCCACCATCCCGCCGTCGGCGTGGGTCTGGACGTGGCAGTGGTACATCCACACCCCCGGGCCGACGCCTTCGCCGGCGATCACCTGGAAACCGAACGAGCCGCCGGGGTCGAGGTTCTTGTTGTCGACGACCTGGGCGTTGTCGGTGGCACTGCTCAACATCCCGGTGCGGGTGTCGGCCCAGCGGTGCGCGTGCAGGTGGAACGTGTGCGGCAGGCTGCCGTGCCCGATGCACACCCACTCGACGCGCTCGCCGAGCCGCGCCTCGAACATCGGGGTGTCGGGCGCCATCTTGTGGTTGATCATCATCTCGTTGAACACGACGGTGTACTGCCGGCTGGGCAGCAGATCGCCGCGCTTGCGCACGATCAGCCCGCCGTAGAGCCCGCGCGCGAGGCCGCCGCTGCCGTGGTCGGTGCCCATCGCGTGGTCGTGGTAGTGCCAGTACCCGGCGCTGCCCGGCATCCAGAACCCGCCGCTCGCTTCATAGCGGGTCCGCGTCTTCCAGGTGTAGGTCCGGGTCTCGCCCGGCTTGTTGAACGACGCGTTGAGCGGGGCGCCGTCGGACCCGGTGTCGTAGTTGACGCCGTGCGGGTGGATCGACAGCCGCTGGTCGGTCCGGTTGACCAGCTCGATCTCGAGGGTGTCGGCCTCGTAGATCTCCAGCAGCGGCCCGGGGATCGTGGCTTTGCCCGGTTCGAGCCCGTAGCCGTAGAGGCCACCGGGAAGCGCTTCCGCGTAGATCGTGATCTTGCGGGTCAGACCCGCCGCCGACGCCGAATCGGCGCCTACGCCGATAGCGGGCACCAGCACCCCGGCGGCGGTTCCGGCCAGCATCGACCGACGTGACACTCGCATGTGCTTTCCCCCGGGAGTCAGAACCGAACGGTGCGGAGGTACTCGAAGCCGACCTTGGCGGTGCTCAACGGGTCGGTCGGCTGGTCGTGCTCGACGATGTACTCGCTGATGGTGTGGCAGGACGCGGCGAAGATGCGCGGGAAGTTGATGACTCCCGCGCCGGGGTCGACCATCTGCCCGTCCGCGGTCCGGTCCTTCACGTGGTACTGCGTCACGCGCGGGTAGTTGCGCCGGAACAGCTCGACCGGGTCCGCGCCGCCGTTCACCGCCCAGAAGAGATCGATTTCCAGGTGGACGTCACGCTTGTTCGTCTTCGCGGTGAGCACGTCGTACGGGACCACGCCGCCGATCGGGGCGAACTCGTGGTCGTGGTTGTGGTAACCGAGCTTGAGCCCGGCCTTCTTGAAGGCGACCGCGGCGGTGTTCATGCGGCCCGCGAAGGCCTCCCACTCGGCGATGGTGCCGAAGTTCGCGTACGGCACGACGACGGAGCGGTTGCCGAGGATCTTCGCGTCGGCGATGGTCTGGTTCAGGTCACCGTCGATGCCGACGTGCGTCGAGGACGCCTTGATGTGGTTGCGGTCGAGGATGGCGCGGAACTCGGTCGCGCTGCGGCCGTACGTCCCGGCCAGCTCGACCTTCCGGTAGCCGATGTCGGCGAGCGCGGAGAGCGTGCCTTCGGGGTCGTTCTGCAGGAGGGAACGCAGGGAGTAGAGCTGGATGCTGATCTTGTCGAGCGGGACGCGCCGGCGGGCCGGGGAGGCGTCCGCGGTGCCAGGTAGCGCGATGGCCGCCGCCCCCACCGTCAGGGCGGCTGTCGCCACGTTCAGGAATGTCCGTCGGGAGTGCTGCTCAGCTTCATGACCGCACATGGAACTCCCTCATTTCTGATTGCTGAAAGCCGCGTCGAAAGCCGCCGACGGCTGGTCGAACAGGTGCTCGCGCAGGTACTTCACCGCCTCCGCCGCGCCCCGGAGCCGGTCCATCCCGGCGTCTTCCCACTCCACCGAGATCGGGCCGGTGTAGCCGATCGAGTTCAGGGCCCGGAAGCAGTCCTCCCACGGGACGTCGCCGTGGCCGACGGACACGAAGTCCCAGCCTCGGCGCGGATCGGCCCAGGCCAGGTGCGAGCCGAGCCGTCCGTTGCGGCCGTCGAAGCGCTTGCGGGTGTCCTTGCAGTCGACGTGGTAGATCCGGTCGGCGAAGTCGAGGATGAACCCGACCGGGTCGAGGTCCTGCCAGACGAAGTGCGACGGGTCCCAGTTCAGCCCGAACGCCGGCCGGTGGCCGACGGCTTCGAGCGCCCGCTGGGTCGTCCAGTAGTCGTAGGCGATCTCCGACGGGTGAACCTCGTGCGCGAACCGGACGCCCACCTCGTCGAAGACGTCGAGGATCGGGTGCCAGCGACGCGCGAAGTCTTCGTAGCCGTCAACGATGTCATCGCGCGTGACCGGCGGAAACATCGCCACGTACTTCCAGATCTTCGACCCGGTGAACCCGATGACGGTGTCCACCCCGAGCTTCGCCGCCGCCCTCGCCGTGTCGGCCATTTCGGCGGCCGCCCGGCGCCGGACGCCCTCGGGTTCGCCGTCGCCCCAGATGCGGGACGGGAGGATCGCGCGGTGCCGGGCGTCGATCGGGTCGTCGCAGACGGCCTGCCCGACGAGGTGGTTCGAGATCGCCCACACCTTGAGCCCGTGCTCGGCGAGCAGCGCGAGCCGACCCGGCACGTAGTCCTCTTCGGACAGTGCGCGATCGACCTCGAAGTGGTCGCCGGAGCAGGCGATCTCCAGGCCGTCGTACCCCCACTCGGCGGCGAGCTTGCAGACCTCGGTGAACGGCAGGTCCGCCCACTGGCCGGTGAACAGCGTGACCGGACGGCTCACTTCCCCTCCTCCACCGAGGTCCACTTCGCTTCGGCGGCCGCGCTCTGCTCGACGGCGTCCAGCACCCGCTGGACCCGCAGGCCGTCGTCGAAGCTCGGTGCCGGGTCGGTACCCGCGCCGATGGCGTCGAGGAAGTCGGCGACCTCGTGGGTGAACGTGTGCTCGTAGCCGAGCAGGTGGCCCGGCGGCCACCACACCCCGACGTACGGGTGCTCCGGCTCGGTGACCAGGATGCGCCGGAAGCCGGCCTCGGTACCGCTGCCTTCGTACCACTGGAGCTCGTTCATCGACTCGAAGTCGAACGCCAGGCTCGCCTTCGACCCGTTGACCTCCAGCCGCATCGCGTTCTTGCGCCCGAGCGCGAACCGGGTCGCCTCGAAGCTCGCCACCGCTCCCCCGGAGAGCCGGGCCAGGAACAACGCGGTGTCGTCGACCGTCACGTCGTCCGTCCCGCCGTTCTCGGCCGGCCGCTGCTTCACGAAGGTGTTCGTCAGCGCCGAGACGCCGGTGACCACTTCGCCGGTGACGAACTGGGCGGCGTCGACGATGTGCGCGCCGAGGTCGCCCAGCGCACCCGAACCCGCGGATTCGCGACGCAGCCGCCAGGTCATCGGCGCCTGCGGGTCCGACAGCCAGTCCTGCAGGTAGACCGACCGCACGTGCCGGATCTCGCCGAGCGCCCCGCTCGCCACCAGCTTCCTGGCGTGCGCCAGCGCGGGCACCCGGCGGTAGTTGAACGCGACCATGGCCCGCACCCCGCGTTCCCGGGCCTTCCGCGCGGCTTCGGCCATCGCTTCGGCCTCCGCCACCGAGTTGGCCAGGGGTTTCTCGCACAGCACGTGCTTCCCGGCCTCCAGCGCGGCGATCGCGATCTCGGCGTGGCTGTCGCCCGGCGTGCAGACGTCGACCAGGCCGACGTCGTCGCGGGCGATCAGCTTCCGCCAGTCGGTTTCGACCGCGTCCCAGCCGAATTTGGCGGCCGCGGCGGTGGCCCGGGCCTCGTCGCGGCCGGCGAGCACGGCGAGTCTCGGCACCAGCGGTGGGTCGAAGAACCGGTGGACGCTGCGCCAGGCGTGCGAATGCACCGCACCCATGAACGCGTGGCCCACCATCCCGATCCCGATGGTTTCCCGTGCCGGGCTCATACCCCTCCTTGGTAGCTGGGTGCAGGCCGTCGTGGGGGGTTTGTGGGGGGGGGGAAAAACAACAAAACCAACACCAGAAGCGGGAAAAAGGAATTCAGAGGCGGAAAACAAAAGGAAGGGCCAGTGCCAATTCT
>NZ_JBVHUL010000021.1:0-29921 GCF_055565395.1 Amycolatopsis sp. NPDC028719 | reverse complement strand
GTGCGGTATCTGCTGGGGATGCAGTACGGGCTGTCGGCCACGCTGATCAAGGCGGTCGAGGACTTCCTCGAAGGCCCGGAGATCCTGCGTGACGGTGGGGTCGAGGCGATGCAGGAGATCCGCCGGATCCGGGACCAGTACCCGGAGACCAAGCGCCACAAGGCCGCCGACGTCCCGGGTATCGCGTCCAACGACATCGGCATCATCAACAGCGCGCCGCCGCCGAGCCGGACCGCCGTGGTGCTGATCAAGCGGCTGCTCGACCAGACCAGGGGCCGCCACCGGTACGGTCTCGGCGCCGTCCCCGCGGACGAAGCCCATTGGTGGCACACCTCACTGTTCGGCACCGTGGTCGTCACCGACGCGAACCAGGACGGTGTCCGCGTCCGGTCCTACGACCGGGCCAAGACCCTGGACCTGGCCAAACGCGGCATCCGGGTGATCCAGCGGCTGCGCAAGGAGGGAGCCGCGGTCCGGGAGCGGTACCTGAGCGCCGTGCCGGAGCTGACGTCGCGGGAGCACTGGACGCGCCTGTACGGCCTCTGAGCCCTGCTGATCCGAGCGATCAAGGAAATTCGCCTGGACGCCAGACTGCGCCGGAGGCCGGGAAGGCCATAGGGTTCGGTCATGAAGGTCGGCCTGCTCACCCGGGAATACCCGCCGGAGGTCTACGGCGGCGCCGGAGTTCACGTGGAGTTCCTCGCCCGGGAGTTGCGGCCGCTGGTCGATCTCGACGTGCACTGCTGGGGCGCGGACCGCCCCGACGCCACCGGGCACACGGATCCCCACGGCTACCGCCAGCCGGCGTTCACGACGATGGACATCGCCGTGTCCATGGCGAACGCCCTCGAAGGCCACGACCTCGCGCACAGCCACACGTGGTACGCGAACCTGGCCGGGCACCTGGCGAAGATGACCCACGGCATCCCGCACGTCGTCACCGCGCACTCGCTGGAGCCGTTGCGGCCGTGGAAGGCCGAACAGCTCGGCGGCGGCTACCGCGTCTCGTCGTGGATCGAACGCGAGGCCTACGAAGCCGCGGACGCGATCGTCGCGGTCAGCGGCGGTATGCGCCGCGACGTCCTCGCCGCGTACCCGGCGGTGCCGCCCGAGCGGGTGCACGTGATCCACAACGGCATCGACACCACCCTGTACCGCCCGGACCCGGGCACCGACGCGCTGGCGAAGCACGGTGTCGACCCCGACCGGCCGTATGTCCTGTTCGTCGGCCGGATCACCCGGCAGAAGGGCGTCCCGCACCTGGTCCGCGCGGCCGCGTCGCTCGACCCCGGCACCCAGCTCGTGCTGTGCGCGGGCGGCGCGGACACCCCCGAGCTCGACGCGGAGTTCCGCGGGCTGGTCGCCGAGCTGGAGAAGAGGCGCACCGGCGTCCGCTGGATCCCGGAGATGCTGCCGCGCCCCGAAGTCGTGCAGCTGCTGACCCACGCCACGGTGTTCGCCTGCCCGTCGGTCTACGAGCCGCTGGGCATCGTGAACCTGGAGGCGATGGCGTGCGGCACGCCGGTGGTGGCCAGTGACGTCGGCGGCATCCCGGAGGTCGTCGACGACGGCCGGACCGGGCTGCTCGTGCACTACGACGACCAAGACGCGCGCGGGTTCGAAGCGGGCCTGGCCGCCGCGCTGAACGAGGTGGTGGGGTCCCCGGACCGGGCCACCGCGATGGGTACCGCCGGCCGCGAGCGCGCGGTCGGCGAGTTCGGCTGGAAGGCGATCGCCGAGCGGACGGTCGCCCTCTACGAAGCGTGCGGGAGGTCGTCGTGAACACTGGAGCCGACGTGCTGGGCATCGTGCTCGCGGGTGGCGAGGGCAAACGGCTGATGCCGCTCACCGCCGACCGCGCCAAACCCGCCGTGCCCTTCGGAGGTGTGCACCGGCTGGTCGACTTCGTGCTGTCGAACCTGGTGCACGGCGGGTTCCGGCGCCTGTGCGTGCTGACGCAGTACAAGTCGCACTCGCTCGACCGGCACATCTCGACGACGTGGCGCCTCTCGGCGCTGACCGGCGAGTACGTCACGCCGGTGCCGGCGCAGCAGCGGCTGGGCCCGCGCTGGTACCAGGGCAGCGCCGACGCGATCCACCAGAGCCTCAACCTGGTCTACGACGAGGATCCCGAGTACATCGCGGTGTTCGGCGCGGACAACATCTACCGGATGGACCCCCGGCAGATGCTGGAGACCCACATCTCCTCGGGCGCCGGCGTCACCGTCGCCGGGATCCGGGTGCCGCGCGCGGAGGCGAGCTCGTTCGGCGTCATCCGGACCACCGACGGCCTGATGATCGACGCGTTCATGGAGAAGCCCGCCGACCCGCCGGGCCTGCCCGACTCCCCCGAGGAGTCGTTCGTGTCGATGGGCAACTACATCTTCACGACGAAGGTGATGCTCGAGGCGCTGCACGCGGACGCCGAAAACGCGGCCTCGCACCACGACATGGGCCGCGACATCATCCCGGCGCTCGTCAAGTCGGGCGAGGCTGCGGTGTACGACTTCAACGGCAACGTCGTGCCCGGCGAAACCGAGCGCGACCACGGCTACTGGCGCGACGTCGGGACGATCGACAGCTACTACGAAGCGCACACCGACCTGATCTCGACGCACCCGATCTTCAACCTCTACAACCGGAAGTGGCCGATCCTGGCCCACCCGGGCCAGCGCGCGGCGGCGAAGTTCGTCGAAGGCGGCTCGGCGAACCAGTCGATCGTCAGCAACGGCTGCATCATCTCGGGGGCGCAGGTCGTCGACTCGGTGCTCTCCCCCGACGTACTGGTGGAGCAGGGCGCGGTCGTCCAGGGATCGGTGCTGCTGGACGGGGCCCGGGTGGGCCGCGGCGCGGTGGTGCGCCGCGCGATCCTCGACAAGAACGTCGTGGTGCCGCCGGGAGCGCACATCGGGGTCGACCTGGCCCGGGACCGGGGGCACTACCACGTCAGCGAAGGCGGGATCGTGGTGCTGGGCAAGGGAGAACGCGCTATCTGAGGCTCGCGACGGCCCTCAGGAAGGGGCGTCGACCCGCGCGAGGCGCTCGACCACCTGGCGCGGATCGATGCCCCAGCGTTCGGCCAGCTCCGAGATCGTGGCGCCCGCCGCGTACTCGGCGGCGATCATGCTGTTCACGACCCCGGCCACGTTTTCACTCCTCAACCGCAGATGCCCGTGCGGGCGACATGCTACATGTTCGCTGCGGAGGTCGAACAATGTGCCTCAGGTCAGCGGGCGGCAAACCCGCACGCGATCGCGGCCGCCAGGAACAGCACCGCCAGCGCCGCCGCCCACGCCACGTCCATCGCCGCCGCGAGGTAGGCCTGGGCCGCCGAGGCCGCCGCGAACGTCACGGCCAAGCCCCGCCACGCCCACCCCTCGCGCACGCTGGTTCTCCCTCCCCCGCCGCCGAAAGCGATTCAGCGTCCCGTTTTCTCCGGATCCCCCGGCGGAATTTTCGCAGTGGCCCGCGCACGCGTGGCGCTGAACACCGCGTCGAAGATCGGCGTCGGTTCCCCGTCGTCGTGCTTCGGCCGCTCGTCCCCCGGACCGGGCTTTTCCTCTCCCACGCGCCCAGTTTCTGCGACGGCGGCCGATTTCGCTCGGGCAGCACCGAAAATCGCCCGGCCGGGGGATCACCCGCGCGGCGCCCGTTTTCACGCCGTTTTCGCCCGGCGGCGAACAATCGGGTGGCTCACGCTGCGGATTCACCGTCACCGCATTTTCCGCCCGGCCGGGAATAACCCCGGGGTAACCCGGATTGCACCCGGCATGAAAGCAGTCGTCTACCGCCGCCACGGCGGACCCGAAGTGCTGTCGGTGTCGGAGCGGGCCGTCGCGGACCCGGGTCCCGGCGAGGTCCGCGTCCGGATCGTCGTGTCCGCAGTCAACCCCACCGACTGGAAGGCCCGGCTCGGCCGCGGCGCGGAAGCCGGGACCGAGACGCCCGACACGGTCCCCAACCAGGACGGGGCCGGGGTCGTCGACGCGGTCGGCCCGGACGTCACCGGGGTCGCCCCCGGCGACCGCGTGTGGCTGATCCTCGCCGGCACCCACGGCCCGGCGGCCGGCACCGCGCAGGAGTACACGGTGCTCCCGGCGGAGAAGGTCGTTCCCCTGCCCGACCGCGCCGGTTTCGACGAGGGCGCCGGGTTCGGTGTCCCCGGGCTGACCGCGCACCGGGCGCTGACCGTCGCCGAGGACGGGCCCGCCCGGCTCTCCCCCGGCGCCCTCGACGGCAAGACGGTGCTGGTCAGCGGCGGCGCCGGCGCGGTCGGCAACGCCACGATCCAGCTCGGCCGCTGGGCCGGCGCGACGGTGATCGCGACGGTCAGCAGCGACGAGAAGGCCGCGCTCGCCCGCGCGGCCGGCGCCCAGCACGTGCTGCGCTACCCCGACCCGGACCTCGCCGCCCGGATCCGCGAGGTCGCCCCGGACGGCGTCGACCTGGTCGTCGAGGTCGCGGCCGGGGTCAACGCCGCGCTGCACACCGAGGTCCTGCACCCGCGCGGCACGGTCGCGATCTACGGCGACGACCGCGGCACCGGCAAGGTCACCCTCGACTTCGGCGCGAACCTGTGGCTGAACGCGCGGTACCAGTTCCTGGTGCTCTACACGGTGGGAGCGGACAAGCTCCGCGCCGGCGCCGAAGACGTCTCGGCGGCGCTGGCCGACGGCGCGCTGCGGCTCGGCGAGGACCGCGGTGTGCCGGTCCACCGCTTCCCGCTCGAGGAGACCGCGAAGGCCCACATCGCGTCCGAGGAGGGGGCGACCGGGAAGGTCCTGATCGACGTCACCGCGGCCGGCTGACCAGCGACTGAAGGAGGTCGAGCACCGTGACGCCGTCGTCGTCGCGGTGCTCGCGCCAGCGGCCGAACAGCTCCTGCGCGGCGGTCAGGAACGCGGGCGAGAGCCCCGCGTCGGCGCACGCTTCGGCGATCTCGGCCATTTCGCCTTCCCAGCGCCAGGCCCGCTGCCCGGCGGAGGCGATCCCGCCGGACGCGCCCAGCGGTGTGTGCGGCAGGACGTCGGCGGCGAGCTCACGCAGCTCGCCGCCGACGCCGTGACTCTCCGCGAGGGCGTGGGACTGCGCGGCCAGCGCGAAGGTGACCTTGTTGTAGGAGGCGAAGGCGAGTTTGAGCGCCGACGCCTTGCCGACTCCGCCTTCCAGCGGGATCGGCCGGAGGTGCGTGCCGGCGAACAGGCTTTCCAGCCGAGCGACGGCGTCCCCGGGCCCGGAGAGGTACAGGCGGGTGGTCCCGGCCGACCGCGGCGGCGGCCCGACGATCCCGCCGTCGACGACGGTCGCCCGGTCCAGGATCCGCGCGACCTCGGTGGCGTGCCCGGGGCTGATGGCGTTGGCGTCGAGGTAGACCCCGCTGAACCCGGCGACGCTCCGGGCGACGTCGAGCGCGGCGGCGGGCGGGCAGACGCTGAGGATCACGCCGCACCCGGCGAGGTCCTGGGCCTCGGTGAGCCCGGCGTCTTCGGCACGGCGTCGCGTCGCGGGGCCGCGCCCCGCGGGAAGCCAGGAGACCGGCGTGCCGCGCGAGGTGAGCACCGCCCCGACGGCGGCGCCCATGGCTCCGGGGTGCAGCAACCCGACGGAAGTGGTCATGCTCCCTTCCTACCCTGGTCACCGGCAGTGCGCCCCAAGGTGGCCTTCGGTGCGTCTGACGCACCCAAGGCGGCCTTCGGTGCGTTGAATCGGCACTGCGGCGCGAAGCGCCTCCGTTGAGGGCGGCGGCGGGGGCATCGGTGGAGCAACCAAGGCCACATTGGGGCGCTTGGCCACAGGCGGTGGGCGGCAGCGGCGCGGCGGCTCGCCAGCAGATCGCCGGACCGGACCGGATCAGGGCATTCCGGGCCACCGGCCGGCGGCCACGTTCTACGATCACCCGCGGAGGTGGGTGTGGAGCCGTTGGGGCGGAATGAGCCGGCGCAGGCCGGGCGGTACCGGCTGCTCGCCGCGGTCGGCGAGGGCGGGATGGGCCGCGTGCTGCTCGGGGTCGCCCCCGATGGGCGGCTCGCCGCCGTCAAGCGGGTGCACCGCGGGTTCGCGCACGATCCCGGCTTCCGCGAACGGTTCCGGCGGGAGGTCGAGGTCTCGCGGCTCGTCTCCGGCGCCTACACCGCCGCCGTGATGGACGCCGACCCGCACGCGCCGACGCCCTGGCTCGCCTCGGTGTTCGTCGCCGGGCCCTCGCTGCAGGAAGCCGTCGACACGACCGGGCCGCTGCCGCCGGCCGCCGTGCGGCACCTCGCCGCCGGGCTGGCGTCGGCCCTGATCGGCATCCACCGGGCCGGGCTCGTGCACCGGGACCTCAAACCCGCCAACGTCCTGCTCGCCGACGACGGCCCGCGCGTCATCGACTTCGGCATCGCCCGCGCCGCCGAGGGCGGCACCGACCTCACCCACACCGGCGTCATCCTCGGCTCGCCCGCGTTCATGTCGCCGGAGCAGGCCGAAGGGCGGCCGCTGACCCCGGCGAGCGACGTCTTCTCCCTCGGCGCCCTGCTGGTGCTGGCCGCCACCGGGTACAGCCCCTTCGCCGGGACGTCGGGCCCGCAGTCGCTCTACAACGTCGTCCACACGCACCCGGACCTGCGGTTCCTGCCGCCGGAGGTGCGCGCCGTCGCCGAGCCGTGCCTCGCCAAGGACCCCGCGCGCCGGCCGACGCCCGCGCAGGTCCTGGAGCTGCTCGGGCCCCTGCCCCCGGTCCAGCGCCCGTGGCCGCCCGCCGTGCACACCCTGATCTCGCGTCGCCAGGCCGAGGTGGCGGCCATCCTGACCAAGAAGCCCGGCCGCCGCCGCCGGATCGCGCTCGCCGCCACCGCGGCCGCCGTCGTCGTGGGCGCCACGATCACGGCCGTCACCCTGACCAGCGGCGACGACGGCGCGACCGCCGCCCCGGCGAGCACCACCCCCGCTCCGGTCACGACGAAGTCCGCGCCGAACCCGGACCCGCTCGGCCCGGACAAGCTGCGCGGCGCCGACCTGTGCCAGGTGCTGCCGTCGGTGCCCGGGACCGGGAAGCTCACCCCCAAGATCGACGTGCACTTCTTCGAGTGCGTCTACGAGACCCCGCAGGGCCAGTGGCTGGGGCTGACCGTCGGCGGCCCGGTGACCGCCAAGGGCACGGCCGCCGGCGAGCTCGACGGCCTCCCGCTGAGCGTCGACGACAAGGCGGGCGGCTGCACCGCGTCCGTGCCGATCGTGGACCGGCCGGACGCGACGATCGGCGTCGAGGCCAGTCAATCGGCCAAGCCGTTCTCGAAGCCCTGCGACGCGGCGAAGGCCGCGCTCACCGAAGCCGTGAAACGCCTTCGCGCCGGAAACGCCGGTTCGCCCGCCGCGCCGGGCGGGCTCGCGCCGGTGGACCCCTGCGGCCTGGTCGACACCGCCACCGCGCAGCGGATCGCCGGCCCGGTCACCAAGGTCGGGCCGAGTGGGCTGCACGAATGCCACTGGCAGGTCGGCGGCGAGATCGTCGTGTCGCTCCAACGCGGTACCCGGCCCGTGCAGTCCAAGGACCCCTACTACGACTCGGCCGGAACCGTCGACCTCGGCGGGGTCACCGCGTACTTCACCACCAAGCGATCCAACCCCGCGACCGGGTCCTGCAGCCTCACCTGGCAGCACCGCCCGCTCGAAGAAGACTTCTCGGAGAACGTCGTCATCGACTACCGCACGTCCGCCAGCTCGCTCCCCGACAACGAGATCTGCCGCCAGGCGCAGGACTTCGCCAAGGCGCTCCGGCCCGGATTGCCGAAACCGTGAAGCCGCTGGAGCCGGGAGACGCCCGGCAGGCCGGGAAGTACCGCCTGGTCGCCGCGCTCGGCGAGGGCGGGATGGGCCGCGTCCTGCTCGGCGTGGCGCCGGACGGCCGGCTCGTCGCGCTCAAGCAGGTGCACCCGGAGTTCGCGCACAACGCCCGCTTCCGCACCCGGTTCAAGCAGGAAGTGCAGGCGTCGCAACGGGTTTCCGGGGCCTTCACCGCCGCGGTGATGGACGCCGACCCCGACGCCGAGACCCCGTGGCTGGCTTCGGTGTTCGTCACGGGACCGTCGCTCAAGGAGGCCGTCGAAGCCACCGGGCCGCTGCCGGTCGACGCGGTGCGCCGGCTCGCCGTCGGGCTCGCGACCGCGTTGATCGAGATCCACCGCGTCGGCCTGATCCACCGCGACCTCAAGCCCGGCAACGTGTTGCTGACCGGCGACGGCCCGCGCGTGATCGACTTCGGCATCGCGCGCGCCGCCGAGGGCGGCCCGGACCTCACCGGCACCGGCGGCATCGTCGGCTCCCCCGCGTTCATGTCGCCCGAACAGGCCGAAAGCCGCCCGCTGACCCCGGCGAGCGACGTCTTCTCCCTCGGCGGCCTGCTGGTGATGGCGGCGACCGGGCGCGCCCCCTTTCCCGGCTCGACGACCGCGCAGCTGCTCTACGACGTCGTCCACGCCGAGCCCGACCTCACGGCCGTGCCGCCCGAAATCCGCGCGCTCGTCGAGCCGTGCCTGGCCAAGGACCCGGCGCGGCGGCCGACGCCGCAGCGGATCCTCGACTTCCTCGGCCCGGTCCCGCCCGGCACCCGGCCGTGGCCGCCGGCGGTGCACGACCTGATCGGCGCCCAGGACGCCGCGGTCCGCACCGCGCTGTCCTGGCCGGCCCCGCCCCCGCCTCCCGCGCCGCCGAAGCGCCGACGCTGGCTGCCGGTGGTCACCGCGCTCGCCGCCGTCTGCGCGCTCGCCGCGGGAAGCCTCATCGCCTTGGCGGTCGTCAAGGCGGACGCGGACCCGCCGACGGCCGGTGCGAACCTGGACCCGACGAGCCTGGACACCCTGCGCCGCGCCGATCCGTGCCGGGTGCTCGACGACGTCACCGTCACGGGCGCGGGCAAGCTCCGGGCCGACCCGGACACCGGCTACCTCGACCGCTGCACCTACGAGTCCCGCTCGGGCGGGAAGATCTCGGTCAAGCTCGGCGACCCGATCTACGTCGAGGGCGGCCGCCCCACCGAAGACCTGGACGGCAGGCAGGTGCTGTTCACCGAGATCAGCGGCAGCACCTGCGACGCGAGCGTCCAGGTGCCCGCGCAGCCGGAACTCGGCGTGACGGCGCTCGCCGGCACGTGCGCCCTGGCCAAGACCGCGCTGGGCAAGGTCCTGGACCGCCTCCACGGCGGCGGCAACGGCTACTCCCTGGCGCCCGGCACGCTCCTCGCGCTGGACCCGTGTGCCGCACCCGGCCGGGCCGCGGTCGCGCAGGCGCTCGGGCCGGTCCGCGAGACCAAGGTCAACCGCCTGCGCGAGTGCGAGTGGACCGCCACGACGTCCCTGCGGCTGACCTTCGAGAAGACGCCGACCTCGGTGCCGGACGAGGGCACCCCGGTCGACCTCGGCGGGGTGACCGGCACCCGCCGCGAACTCGGCGACAGCTGCGCGCTCACGTGGAACCACCGCCCGCTCGACGCGCAGGACTCCGAACACGTCCGGATCTTCGCGTCGAAGCCGGGCAGCGGGGCCTGCGACGCGGCGGTCGCGTTCGCGAAAGCCCTCGTGAGCGCGCTCCCCCGCGGCTAGTCGACGGCGAGTGCGAACGTCGACGGCTCGCCCCGCGCGGCACAGCTCAGATGCGCAGCCCGCGGCGCAGCGCGTCGACCTCGTCGGCGAACATGCGGCGGGAGATCGCCGCCGTCTCCACCAAGCCCGACCCGTGGAACGTGCCCGGGTAGTGCCTCAGCTCGGTCGCGACGCCCGCGTGCGCGAGGCGTTGCGCGTACTGGATTCCTTCGTCCCGCAGCGGGTCGAACTGGCAGGTCGTGACGAACGCGGGCGGCAGCCCGGCCAGGTCCGCGGCCCGGGCCGGTGCCGCGTACGGCGAGACGTCGTCGCCGCCGGGTTCCGCGTCGAGGTAGCTGGTCCAGCTGAACACCGCGTTCGGCCGGTTCCACAGTGGCGTGTCGGTGTAGGCGCGCATCGACGGTGTGTCCAGCCGGTCGTCCAGCTCCGGGATCCCGAGGTACTGGAAGCACAGCGCCGGGCCGCCGCGGTCGCGGGCCAGCAGCGCCACCGCCGCCGAGAGACCGCCGCCCGCGCTTTCGCCGCCGACGGCGAGGCGGGCCGGGTCGATGCCCAGCTCGGCGGCCTTGGCCTCGACCCACTGCAGGGCCGCGTAGCAGTCCTCGACCGGCGCCGGGAACGGGTGCTCGGGCGCCAGCCGGTAGTCCACCGACACGATCACGATGCCGAGCTCGTCGACCAGCCGGAGCAGCGACATGTGGAACATGTCGAGGTCACCGAGGACGAATCCGCCGCCGTGGATGTAGAGCAGGCCGGGCACCGCGCCCGCGCGGTTCGCCGGGGAGTAGACGCGCACCGGGACGTCCGGCGCGTCCGACGGCCCGGGCACGGACGTGTCGCGGACGTCGACGGGGTTCGCCGGCTCGTAGGCCGGCAGGACCTCGCCCAGCTGCCCCATCGCGGAGCGCGCGGCGACCAGGGCTTCGTAGTCGGTCAGGGTCACGGCCGGGAGCATGTCCAGCCAGGGCAGCAGCTCGGGATCGATCGCGTAGGTCATGTCCTGATCTTCGGCCGCCGGACGCGACCTCGGCCACCGCCACGCGGCGGGCGTTGCCGTGCCGGAGGTCGCCATCCGGCGGCGGACACGCCTATCGTGACGGCATGAAGGGGCTGCTGCTGCGGCTGTCCGGGCTCGACGCCGACGCCGAGAACGCCGTGCGGGTGATCGGGTTCTTCGACCGCCTGATCACCGGGCGCGCCGGCCTGGACGCGCTGGTCCGCAGCACGGCCGAGCTCGCCGGCTGCCGGGTCGGCGTGCACGCGCCCGGCCAGGGGATGTCTCTGCGCGCGGAACCGGGCGAGGACGTCGTCACGCCCGGGACGGCGCCCGCGGGAGCGGCCGTCCGCCGGCTCGAGGGCGGCGTCGAGGTGTGGGTGGCCCGTGGCGGCGCGCCGCTCCCGCTCGACGACATGCTCCTCGAAAGGTTCGCGATCGCCACCGCGATCCTGCTGGAACAGAGCGGCGTCCCCCGGCCCGAGCTCGGCGATCCCGCGCTGGTCGAGCTGGCGCTGTCCGGGGACGCCGGCACCGCGGAGCGGTCGCGGGCCCTGCACCTGCTGGGGATCGCCCCGGCGGCCCGGCTGCGCGTGCTGGCGGGTACCGGCGTCGACGGGCTCGCCGGCCGCGCGGCCCAGCTGGGCGGAGTGCGTGCCGTGCTGGTGGACGCGGCGCCCGGCTCGCTGCCGGCCGGCGGCCGGGCGGGCATCGGCCCGGAGCTGCCGGCCATCGACGCGGCCCGCTCCTGGGCCGCCGCCCGGACGGCGCTGCGCTTCACCTCGGATTCCGAACCGGTGGTGTGGTGGGACCGGCTCGGCAGCCTCGCCGCGTTCGCCGGCCGGCTCGACGGACCGGGTCTCGCCGACCTGCCGGACGTCCGCGCCCTCGACCGGCTCGCGGCCGAAGCCCACGGTGAGGACACGCTGGCCGCGCTCGACGCGTTGTGCGCGACGGGCTCGGCCCGCAAGGCCGCGGCGGTGCTGCACCGCCACCACAGCACGATGCCGGCCCGGCTGGCCCGCGCGGAAGCCGTCCTCGGCTTCGAGGTCGACTCGCCCGCGGGCCGCTTCCGGCTGCATCTGGCGCTCATGCTCAGACGGCTGCGGGACAACTCCTCGCTCGGTTGACCGTCCTCGGTGGACAGGAACAGCCGGCAGCACCTCGCGCTGATGTCGAGACAGCCGTGAGGCAACAGCCGAGTCAGCTGACTGTCCTCAGTGGACTCTGTGTCCGCCGCACCAGGTCCTGCGCCGCGGCCGGCCACTCGGGGTGGTCGAAGGCGAACCCGGCCTCCAGCAGCCGGCCCGGCACCACGCGGCGGCTCTTGAGCAGCAGCTCCGTGTCGGAGCGCAGCGCGAACGCCCCGATCTCCGCCATCCACCTCGTCGCCGGCAGTCCGAACGGGACACCCGCCGCCGCGCGCAGGAAGCGCAGGAAATCGCGGTACGGCAACGGTTCCGGGGCCGCCAGGTTCACCGGCCCGCTCAGGTCGTCCCGCGCGACGAGGAAGTCGATCGCCCGGACGAGGTCGTCCTCGTGGATCCAGGACAGGTACTGCGCGCCGCCCGCGACCGGGCCGCCCAGGCCGAGCCGGGTGAGGCGCAGCAGCATCGCGAACGCGCCGCCGGGCTCCGGGCTCATCACCATCGCCGTCCGCAGCGCGACCTTGCGGGTGTGCGGGGTGGCCGCCACCTCCTGCTCGCGCTCCCACGCCCGGGCGAGGTCGACGCTGTAGGCCCAGTAGGCGGGCACGCCCGGCTCGCCGCCGCCGAGCACGCCGGTGGCTTCGTCGTTCGGGGCGTCGTACCGATGCGCGTAGATCGTCGCCGTGCTCATCTGCAGCCAGACCCGCGGCGGCCGCTCGGCGCGCTCGATCGCACCCCCGGCGACCCGCGCCGAATCGATGCGCGAGTTCCACATCTCGTGCAGGTTCACCCGGGTGTACCGGCAGTTCACCGACCGGCCGGCGAGGTTGAGCACGACGTCGCTGCCGTCGATCTCCGCCGTCCACGGTCCGGCGGCCCGCCCGTCCCAGCGGACGTGGCGCACCCCCGGTTCCGGTGGGGTGTCCCGCCGGGTGAGCACGACGACCTCGTCCCCGCGTTCGCTCAGCCGCCGGCTCAGCACGCGCCCCAGATGCCCGGTGCCACCGGGTATGACGACCTTCATGAAGTCCCCCTTCGGTCCGTCGGATCCCACCGTACCGAAAGAGTTGAACGTGTTCAAATACCGGCGGCGCCGGCCAGGAGGTCGAGCAGCGTCCGGAGTGCCCGGCTCGGCGGCTTCGCCCCCGACGTGATGACGTTGAGCGGCCAGTCCAGGCCGGCGCCGGCCAGGGGCCGCACGACGACGTCCGGCTCGCCGGGCACGGGCGTGTCCGGGACGACCGCGACGCCCAGCCCGGCCGCGATGTAGCCGGGCACCGTCCGGAGGTCGGCGACCTCGACGGTGACCCGCCGCGGCGCCCCGAGTGCGTCGAAGGCGCGGTCCATCGCGACGCGGTTGCCGAACCCGCGCGGCGTGTCGATGAAGGACTCGCCGGCGAGGTCCGCGAGCCGCACGGCCTGGCGTGTGACCAGCGGGTGGGTGGCCGGCAGCAGCACGACGAACGGCCGGGTGTCCACCCGCAGGACGGCCAGCCCCGCGAGGTCGGACTCGGGCAGGCCGACGATCGCGACGTCGAGCCGCCCTTGGCGGACCTCTTCGGCCAAGCCGGTGGACCCGGTGATCGACACCGTCACGTGGATGTCCACCCGCGGGTGCCGCCGGTGGAAGGCGCCGAGCAGCTCCGGCAGGTTCACGCCGCCGACCGAGGTCAACGTGCCGATCCGCAGGCTGCCGCGCAGGCCTTCCGACGCCTCCTGGACGGTCGCGCGGGCGCGTTCGAGGGCTTCGATCGCGCTCTTCGCCTCGGGCAGGAACGCCGCGCCGGCCGCCGACAGCGCGACCCGTCGGGTGGACCGGTCGAACAGCCGGGTACCGAGCTCGGTCTCCAGCGCGCGGACGGCCGCGGACACGGTGGACTGGACCGCGAACATCCGCTGGGCGGCCCGGGTGAAGCTCAGCTCCTCGGCCACGGCGACGAAGTACTCGAGCTGACGCGTCTCCATTCATCGATGATAGCGATAACTCGGACCAGGACTTTTCGTTGGACTTGGTGAGTCGGCGGGGACATCGTGGAGGGCGGAAGATCCCTTGGCGTTCTGGAAGGTCCCGATGTCCGTCACCCTCGCCCCCGCCCGGCTCCGGATGAGCCACGGCCTGGGTTTCCGCGTCGTCGCGGTCGCGTTCGCGACGGCGCTCGCGTTCTCCACCGTCCCGACCCCGCTGTACGCGCTTTACCAGCAGCGGGACGGGTTCCCGGCGTTCCTCGTCACCGTGGTGTTCGCCGCGTACGCGGTCGGGGTGATGCTGAGCCTGTACCTGGCCGGGCACGTCAGCGACTGGCTGGGCCGCCGTCGCGTGCTCGTCGCGGGACTGCTGGCCGAGGCGCTGTCGGCGGCCGTGTTCCTGCTCTGGCCGGAGGTGCCCGGCTTGATCGTCGCGCGGCTGGTCAGCGGTGCCGGCATCGGCGCGATCACCGCGACCGCGACCGCGCACCTGTCCGAGCTGCGCACGCAGGCGCGTCCCGGCCTGACCGCGACCGTGGTCAACGCGGGCGGCTTGGCCCTGGGCCCGCTGGCGGGCGGATTGTTCGCGCGGTTCGCCGGTCAGCCGCTGCACACGCCGTTCGCGGTGTTCCTGGTCGTGCTGCTCCTCGAAGCGGTCGCGGTGAGCCTGGTGCCGGAGACGGTCGAACGCCGCGAGGAGCGCCCGGCGTACCGGCCGCAGCGGCTGTCCTTGCCTTCGGCGGCCCGATCGGAGTTCACCGGCGCGGCGATCGGCGCGTTCGCGGCGTTCGCGCTGAGCGGGCTGTTCATGGCGCTGGCCCCGACGCTGCTGGCGCACGAGCTGCACGAGCCGTCCCGGCTGCTGGCCGGGCTCGCGCCGTTCACGATGCTCGGCACCGCGGCCCTCGCGCAGATCGGCCTGGCCCGCCTCGGCACGCGTACGCAGCTGCGGGCGGGGTACGCGCTGATGGGCATCGGCTTGGTGCTGCTGGCGGTGTCGGCGTTCGCGGGATCGCTCCCGCTGTTCTTCGGGGCGAGCGCGCTGGCGGGGGCGGGGTTCGGGCTGGGCTTCCGCGCCTCGGTCGGCACGGTGGCGGCGCTCGCGGACGACCTGACCCGCGGCGAAGTCCTGGCCGCGCTCTTCCTCGCCGCGTACGCGGGACTGGTGCTGCCGGTGCTGCTGATCGGACTGGCGATGCTGGCGGCCTCCGGGGCCGTGGTGCTGGCCGGGTTCGCGGCGCTGGAGCTGGCCCTGCTCGGCTGGTCGGCCCGGCGGACGCTCGGCGGGCGCCGGTCGGCTGGGTAAGCCGCTGCGGTACCGGCGGTATCGGCCAGGAGCAGGTGAGGAGGGACTGGCCCGCCACGCCTTGACCTGGGCCGGCGACAGCCAGGTAAGCCACAGCAGCGCGGTACCAGCCAGGATCCGGTCGGCGGCCCTGGCCCGCCGGGCCCTGGCCCGACGCCCGCCGGCGGGGCAAGCCGGAGAAGCGGGCGGTACCGGCCCGGATCCGACGGGCAAGACCGGCCCGCCGGGCCCTGCCTGCCGCCGACCGGCCAGGTAAGCCACCGCAGCGGCAGAACAGGCCAGGACCCAGCGGGCAGGGCGAGCCCGCCCCGCTCAGACCCGCCGCCGGCCGGGGGTCGGATCAGCCACCGCGCCCTGCCCGGCCGCCAGCCGGCCGGACAGGCCACAGCCGCTGCGGTACCGGCCGGATTCGCCACCCGAGAACCGGCATCCCAGCGCCGGAACCATCCACCGGCACCCCCGGGCGGGCATAGAGTCGGCGGATGACCGATGCAGCCGCGCCGCCGATCGTCACCGGGGTGGACGGGTCGGCCGAGTCCCTGGACGCCGTCCGGTGGGCCGCGCGGACCGCCTGCCTGCGGGACGCGCCCCTGGAGATCGTGCACGCCCTCGATGTCCCGGCCCTGCTCGCGGGCGGGGTCGTGCCGCCGCCGGACGAGATGGTCGACGCGCTGCGGGCGCGCGGGCGGCGGGCGTTGCGCATCGCGCGGGAACTGGCCGCCGCGCAAGGGGTTCCCGGCGCGGCGACCCGGCTCGATTCCGATCGCGCCGCGCAGGCACTCGTCGAAGCCTCGCGCGAGGCCGCGCTGCTCGTCGTCGGCTCCACCGGGCACGGCCGGCTCACCAGCCTGCTCGCGGGCTCGGTCGCCGCGGCCGTCGGGACGCACGGCCGCTGCGACACCGTCGTCGTCCGCGGGGACAGCTGGGACGAGCCCGGCGCCGGGGAACGCCCGGTCGTCACCGGCATCGACGGCAGCGAGGCCGGCGCCCGCGTGCTCGCGGCGGCGCTGACCGAAGCCCGCGTCCGCCGCGCTCCCCTCGTCGTACTGCACGCCTGGACCGATGCCCCGCCGCCGCGGCCGGACCCGCGGTGCGTCACCGAGGCCGGGCGCCGGCTGCTCGGCGACCGGCTCGATGGCCTCGACCTCGGCGACGTCGCGGTCGAGCAGGTCGTCGTCCACACCCACCCGCGGCGCGAGCTGATCGAGCGCAGCGGAGCCGCCCAGCTGGTCGTCCTCGGCGACCGCGGCCGCGGCGGCTTCCCCGGCCTGCTGCTCGGGTCCACCGGCCAAGCCCTGCTGCATCACGCCGCGTGCCCGGTCCTGCTCGTCCGTACGGCCGGTTGAGGGAAGCGGGACGGAAGCGCGACCCGGCAGGATGGCGGGGACCGAAAGCGAGGAACAGATGAAGACAGTGGTGCGATCCGGGCTCGTCGCGATGCTGGCCACGGCGGCGCTCGCGGCCCCGGCCCAGGCGGCGGTCGTCAAGCAGGTCACGAGCACCTGCCACTCCGGAGGCTTCGCCGGGACGTTCACCCTGCGGTACGAGACGTCCGGCGGCTACCACCACCCGCTCGGCTCGTACACCACGTCGGGTCCGTACATCGGCGACTCGGGCACCCAGTCGCTGAAGATCTCCTACTTCGACGGCCTGGGCACGCACACGGTCTACACCCGGGTCGGCCCGGCCACGAACGGCACCTCCTCGCTGCCGGACGGACTCGCGATCCCGGCCACCTCGCGGGCCACGGCGGCCACGACGTTCGACAACGGCACGACGTCCTGCGTCGCGACGGTGCCGATCACGTAGGCGTCCCGTCGGCCGGGCCGGGGCGACGCGGCCCGGCTGTCCCGCGGATCGGACGGTGCCGGCCGCGGTCCCTCGACAGGTCGGCGACGCGGCTTTTCCTTCCTGTCGACGTATCTCACCCGGCCGGCCCCGCTCCTTTACGCCTGAGCGCGGACACGTCCGCGGCGGAGGGGCGGGGATGGTCGGGAACACCACCGGCGGGGTGGACCTCGGAGTGCTGGGACCGTTCGAGGTCCGGATCGGCGGAGCGCCGCAGGACGTCGGCGGGCCCCGCCTGCGGACGCTGCTCGCCGTGCTGGCGGCGGAGGCGGGCCGGGTGGTGAGCGTTCCCGCCCTCGGCCACGCGCTGTGGGGCGAGCGGCTGCCGGAGCACGCGGACCGCACCGTGCGGACCTACCTTTCCCGCCTGCGCGCCTCCGTGGATCCGCGCCTGATCCTGACCCGCTCGCCGGGGTACGTGCTGCACGTGGCACCGGAGGCCCTCGACGCGGCGCGCTTCGAACAGCTCGCCGGCGAAGGACGGCGTGCGCTCGCGGCCGGTGAGCCCGGCGCCGCGCGCGACCACCTGGCCGCTGCTTTGGCGCTGTGGCGGGGAAACGCCTACGCGGAGTTCGACGGCGTGGAAACCCTGCGGGCCGAAGGCATGCGGCTGGCGAGGGTGCGGCACAACGCCGTCCAGGACCGGATCGACGCCGACCTGGCCACCGGCGAGGACACCGGCCTGATCGCCGAGCTGGAGTCGCTGACCGCTGCTTTCCCAGGCCACGAACGGCTGTGGGCGCAGCTGATGACGGCGCTCTACCGCGCTGGGCGCCAAGGCGACGCGCTGGAAGCGTTCCGCCGCGCTCGGCACGGGCTGATCACCGCGGCCGGGGTGGAGCCGTCGCCGGTGCTGGCCCAGGTGCACCGGCAGGTGCTCGCCCACGACCCGAGCCTGCTCCCGGCCCGGCCCGGCACTGTGGTGACCGTCCCCGACGACGCGCTGGCCGCCGGCGAGCACGCCCTCCTGGAGGACGGCGACCTGCGGACCAGCCGCGAGCAGTTCGAAACCGCGTACCGGCGCGCCGAGCAGGCCGGGAACGCCGACGCGCTCGCCCGCGCGGCGCTCGGCCTGGGCGGGGTGTGGGTGCACGAACACCGCACGGCGGCCGCGTCGGAGCAGCTGCTGACGCGTCTGCGGCACGCGCTGGCGGAGGTCGACCCGGCCTCGGCGCTCGCCCGCCGGCTGCGGGCGCGGCTCGCGGGCGAGGAGGACTACCAGGCCGTGACGCACGACCGGATCCTGGCCGTGACCGACGAGACCCGGGCGGCCGGCGACCCCGTGGCGCACGCCGAGGCGCTGAGCCTGGCCCACCACTGCCTGCTCGGCCCGGACCACACGGCCCGGCGGCACGCGCTGGCCACCGAACTGGTCGGGGTGAGCGAGCGGTCCGGGCGGCGCACCGATCTCGTGATGGGCGTGCTGTGGGACACCGTCGACCTGTTCCTGGCCGGCGACCCGCACGCCCAGCGGCGGCTCGGCGAGCTCGACGACCTCCTGGCGGCGCGCAAGCACCTGGCCGCGGGGTTCGTCGCCGACGCGCTGAAGGTCATGCTCGCCATCCGCGCGGGCCGCTTCCGCGAGGCCGAGCAGGGCGCCCAGGCCTGCGCGGAGCTCGGCCAGGCGGCCGGCGACCTGGACGCGCTCGGCTGGTACGGCGCGCAGCTGGTGGCGATCCGGTGGTTCCAGGGCCGGCTCGGCGAGCTGGTGCCGGTGCTGGACGGGCTGATGCACTCCCCCACGCTCAGCCCGATCGACAATTCGTACTACGCGGCCCTGGCGGTGGCGGCGGCTTCGTCCGGCGACCGCCGGACCGCGGCGGGTGCCCTGGCGCGCCTGTGCGGTGGCGACCTGGGCGCGCTGCCACGGTCGAGCACGTGGCTGATTTCGCTGTGCGGCGCGGTGGAAACCGCTTACCTGCTCGGCGACACCGAGACGGCGACGCGGGTGTCCGAGCTGCTCCGCCCGTTCGGCCACCTGCCGGCGATGGCGAGCCTGGCCATCGCGTGCTTCGGCTCGATCCACCACCCGCTGGGCACGGCGGCCCTGACAACCGGCGACCTGGACCGCGCGGTTGCGCACCTGCGCGCGGCGGTCCAGCACAATCTGGCGCTGGCGCACTGGCCCGCGGTGGTGTTTTCCCGCCGTCGGCACGCCGAAGCACTGGTCCGGCGCGGCGGCGCCGGGGACACGGTGGCGGCGGCGAGCGAGCTCGCCGCGGCCGGGGAAGAAGCGCGGACGTTCGGCGAACCACCCTGCTGAGGGCCCGGCGTCCGGGATGGCATGAACGACTCTTTCACCTCGCCCCACGCGATGAACGAGTCGTTCATGCCATCGGGGGCCCATCGGGACGTCGCTCAGTGCACGGGGTTCCAGCCGTCGCCGCCCGCGAGGTACCGCTGCGCGGTGAAGGTCGCCGCCTGGGCGGGGGTCAGCTGCGGCCGGTCGGCGCCGGTGCCCGCACCCGGCCCGGTGTTGCGGTATTCGAAGAACCGGGCGTCCTTCCACGAGAAGCCGGACATGTCGGTCCACGGCGCCGCCTTGATCGCCGCCGGCAGGGCGGTCTCGCGGACGACGACCTGCGCGATCGCGTCGACGTCCCCGCCGGGGTGCCACGGGCGGCCGAGGTAGAAGCTCCCGTTGGCCGCCGAGCTGACCACCTTGCTGCCGACGATCAGGAAGCCGTACGGCGTGGTCCGCCGGGTGCTCGCCGCGGTCAGGTAGCCGTTGGGGTTGGAGCCGCGGTCGAGCGCGGTGATCGTCGCCCGGTCGAACACCGCGGTGGCGCGGCCGAAGAGGAAGTCGACGTCGCCGCTGATCGCGCAGTTGCGGTAGTACTGACGGCCGGTCGTGCCCACCGCCGCCGTGTCGGCGTACAGCGTGTCCTGGTGGCCGAGGAACGTGACGTTGTCGAAGACCATCCGGTCACCGGTCGCCTTCACCGCGACGGCCTGCGTCGCGGTGATCTCGGGGTGCGCCGCGCGGTCGAACGAGTTGCGGAAGGTCAGCGCCGTCGCGGTGAAGCCGTTCGCGGCGATCGTCGCGGTCGCGCTGCCGGTGGTGCCGTACGTCGTGCCGTCCGCTTTCTTCGTGCCGCTGGCGTTGTCGAAGTCGATGACGACGTCCGACGCCTTGCCGGTGGTTCCGCGCAAGGTGATCCCGGTCTTGCTCGCGGGCACGGTGATCACTTCGCGGTAGGTGCCGGGCTTGAGCGAGACCGTGCCCCCGGCGGGGACGGCGTCGATCGCCGCCTGGACGGTCGCGAAGCTTCCCGAGCCGTCGGCGGCCACCACGAGGTGCGCGCACGCGGGCGCCGTGAGCGACGCGCCGGCGACAGCGGAAGCGATGAGCAGGGTGAACATGGCGCCTCCACGAGGGGACGCCGGGGGTGCCGGACGGCGGCCGACACCCCCGGTCGCTTACTGGTAGGTGATGTTGGCGGTGGTGTAGAGGCAGTTCGTCGAGTCCGGCCCGCTGCCGATCTTCGTCGGCTCGCCACTGGTGACGCCCTTGTACTTCTGACAGGGCTCGATCTTGCGGCTCGAGTCGCCGACGATCGTGATCCGGGTCAGCTTCGCGGTGTCGCCGTAGTTGGTGTTGATGCCCACCAGCGCCTTGCCGGGCACGGTGGCGGTGACGTTGTCGACGACGACGTTGCGCTTGTACTGCGTCTTGCAGTTGCCGCAGGAGCGGTACAGCTTGCCGAAGTCGTCGACCTGGAAGTTCCGGATGTACATGGTGCCGGGGCCGTTGTGCTGGAAGACCTTGTCCGACGCCTTGCGCGCACCGCCGCCGTCGATGGTCATCGTCTGCGACGCGGAGGTGCCCTTGAAGGTCGCGGCGTCCTCGCCGACGTCCTCCCACCAGACGTTGAGCAGCGTGCAGGTGCCGAGGCAGTGCACGCCGTCGGCGGCCGGATTGCCGAGGACGACGTTCTTGAGGGTGGCGCCGTTGGCCAGCTCGAAGATCGGGCCCTGGTCTTCGTCCTGGCCGCCGGTACCGAGGTCGCCGGTGCCGTAGAACCGCTTGAGGCCGCCGTCGTAGGTGCCGCCGGTGACCTTGATGGTCGCGCCGACGGGCACGCTCGTGCTCGGGTTCGGCCAGGACGCGGCGGACGCCGTCGCGCCGCTACCGACGGCAGCCGAAACCGCGAGGGCGGCGACGACCGCGACCCGGAGCACCCGGGAAATCGGGGACATGCTCATCACTCCTTGGGTTCTTCCCGTACGGGAAATGGTCCTCCTGAGTGCTGAAAGCGCTTTCTCAGTCTCGGGTCGCCGGGTTCGGCGTGTCAATGTCACCGGCCGCAGGGGCGGTCCTGTCGCCCGGATGGTCGCCGTGGGAGGAAGTTTTCAGAAAACGGGACCGGCGCCGGCCAGCACGCGCGCCGGGACCGCCCATGCCGGGTCCATGCGGTCCACCAACGTCGGCGTCCAGCCCACGTCCGGGCCCAGATCCGGGTCGTTCGCCGCGTTGTACTCGGCCAGCAGGTCCACCGCGCGCGGGCGCTGCGATCCCACCGCCACCAGCGTCCCGGTCGCGTGGAACACCGTTCCCTTCCAGTACTTCACCAAGGCCCCCAGCGGCACCGCGGCCGGGATCCGGAAGAAGTTGTTCTCCGCGTGGATCCGTGACTCGACCCCGACCCCCAGCGAGTACGTGTACGCGGCCGGATCCCGTACCACGTAGAGGTTGTCGTAGACGTGCACCTGCCCGTACCGCACCCGCGGCGCGCGCTGGCCGATCTCCGCGAAGAGGTTGTGGTGCACGGTGACTCGCAGCTTCCCGACGTCGTAGGTGGGCTTGTCGGTGTTGCCGATCAGCATCGTCTTGTCGTGGTCGTGCAGCCGGTTGTCCGACACCGTCACGAGGTCCGAGCCGTTCACGATGTCCAGCAGTCCGTCGTGGACCTCGTACTTCCGCCCGAAGTACGACGGCTGCGAGGAATTCCCGCCGTCGCTGAACTCGTTGTGGTTCACCCAGACGTGCGTCGCGCCGACGAGGTCGACGTTGTCGTACTCGGAGTTCCAGTTGCCGTCCGCGCCGTCGAGGGGATCCCACTGGGGGAAGCAGTCGTGCGCGTCGGAGAACCGCAGGTTCCGCAGGATCACGTTGTCGCCGGTGACGCGCAGCGTCAGCCCGTGCAGGGTGGCGCCGCCCAGGCCGTAGATCGTCGTGTCCGGGCCGACGTCGACCACCACCTGCGCGGCCTGGTTGGCCTGCGAGCGGGCCCGCGCCTCCTCCAGCGGGCCCGAAGGCTCGACCTTCCCCCAGGTCGCCGGGTCGTACGCCGCCAGGTACGCGGGCAGGCTGTAGGCCGGGTCCGCGAAGGCGTCGCAGCTCATCGGCCGGTCCCGGGCGTCCACGTTGCCCTCGATCGTGCCGCGGACGTAGACGATCTTCGGTGCACCCGGGTGGGCCGCCAGCGCGGCGACCAGCTCCGAACGCTTGGTCACCGTGTGGACGTCGGCGGGCGCGGCGGCCGCTCCCCCGGTGGTTCCCGCGCCCCAGCCGTCGTGGGCGCCGAGCACGACGCGGCCCGGGTCGTGGCCGCGGGCGTCCGCCGGGCCGGCGGTGAGGGTGAGTCCGAGCAGGGCGAGGCACCCCGCGAAAGCCTTCCAGCGCATGTCGGCTCCTTCTACTCGGCCGCCCGGGCCGCGAGCTCGGCCAGCCGGGCGGGCTCCGGATCGCCGTCGAGGACGACGACGTGGTGGGTCAGCGTCAGTTCCTCGCCCGGTTCGAGCAGCCACGGCCGGTGGTAGGTCGCGGCGAAGCTGACCACCGGGAACGGCTCGGCGCGCACGTACCAGGCCGTCGGGAATCCGGGGTTCGCCGGGCTGTCGGCGAACAGCAGCGTCGACGTCCGGAGGCTCTCGTCGTGGCGGCCGGTGAACGCGAGCCACGGCGCGCGGTGCCCCATCGCGTCGTCCGCGCCCCGGCCGTCGGCCGTCCGGACCGCGCCGCCGGTGAACGAGCGCGGCCCGCGCCAGAACAGCCCGCCGTAGCCGGCGGTGTCGCGTCCCTCGGTCACCGGGCTGCCCCAGCGCAGCTCACGGCCGCTGGTGTTGCGCAGCCGGCTCGTCCAGGTGAGCGTCCAGCTGTCCGCCGAGACGTCGCCGAAGCGCAGCGTGCGGTGCTCGGTCAGCCACCGCCGGCCCGCCGCGGTGCGCCAGGCCAGCTCGTGCCGCAGCTCGCAGTGCCCGGCCCCGGAAACCATGCGTTCCCAGCGGACATGGCCGACCGTGCCGTTGTTGTCCAGCGGGGTGTACCCGCGGCCGCGCACGTACGTCCGGCCGCCCCAGAAGTTCTCCCCCGACAGGTGGGCCATGGTGAACTGCAGGCCGTTGTGCCAGGTGTGGTCGTGCGGCCGGACCGCGGTCACGGTCTCGCCCGCGGTCGTGCGCAGCGGGTGCAGGTACGGCTTCGGCGAGTCCCCGGCCGGCGTCGGCGGCGCCACGACGTACTCCGCCAGGACGAGGTCGCCGAGGTGGACGCGCACCCGGCCGTCGCCGTCCTCGACCGGCTGCAGTGTCCCGTTCCCCAGCGCCGCGCGGCTCACGCCGGTTCCCCGATTTCGGCGAGCAACGCGTCGATCGCCACCGGCGCGCCGGTGGCCAGGGACCGGTTGGCCGCCAGCCCGGTGAGCAGCGCCTGGAGGCCGGAATCGTGGTCGGCGGCGCAGCCGAGCTCGTCCGGTTCGGCCTCGCCGAGCAGCTCGGCGAGCATCCGCTCGTCCCCGCCGCCGTGGCCTTCGCCGAGGACCCCGTCGACCACCACCTCCGGTGGTTCCCAGTGCCGCTGCACGGTCAGCCGCGCGCGCCCCGGCTCGGGGGTTGGCATCGCACCGACCGGAAACTCGTTTTCCCGGACGTCCAGCTCCAGCCGTCCTTCGCTGCCGGAGAACGCGACGCGGTAGCCCTCCCGCGGCGAATACGCGTGCAGGTGGTAGTTCAGCACCACGCCGCCGCGGAGCCGGACGAGCACCGACACGTCGTCTTCGATCGTGACGCCGGGCGCGAACACGTCCTGGTTCCGGACGTAGCCGTCTTCCTGCTCCGCGTCGTGGTAGAGCGCGCGCAGCTTGGGCGAGGCCTCGAGGTCCAGGGCGAAGCGGTCATCGGTGTGCCGACGGCCGTTCTCGTCGCCGTAGAAGAACAGCCTGCCGAGCGCGAACACCGTCTCGGGCCCGCGGCCGAGCCACCAGTTGACCAGGTCGAAGTGGTGGCCGGACTTGTGCACGAGCAGGCCGCCGGAGTTCGCCTTGTCGCGGTGCCAGCGCCGGAAGTAGTCGGCGCCGTGCGCGGTGTCGAGCAGCCAGCTGAATTCGACCGAGCCGATCTCCCCGATCGCGCCCGCGGCGAGCAGTTCGCGCACCCGCCGGTGCACCGGGTTGTACCGGTAGTTGAAGGCGACCCGCACCGAACCGCCGGTCTCGCGGCGGGCGGCCAGGATGCGCCGCGCGCCACCGAGATCGGTCGTCATGGGCTTTTCGGTGACGACGTCGCAGCCGGCCCGCAGCGCCGCGACGACGTAGTCCGCGTGCGTGTGGTCCGGGGTGCACACCACGACGACGTCGACGCGCTCCTTCGCCAGCATCGCGGCGAAGTCCGCCGGCCGGTAGCCGGGCACCGAGGCGCCGATCCAGCCGTTGTGGACGCGCATGCGCGTTTCGTTGTGGTCGCAGAAGGCCGCGAGCTCGGCCTGCGGCGAGCCGGCCAGCGCGCGGGTGAACAGCTGGGCACGGGAGCCCAGGCCGACGATCGCGTAGCGGCGCGTCACCATCACGTCTCCTCTCGGGCGAGGGTCCAGGGCAAGGCGAGTTCGGAGAACAGCGCGAGCCGCTCGGCCGCCGCGTCGACGGCCCGATCGACGCCGGGTACGACGAACCGGCGTTCGGGTCCGGTGCCGACGGCGCTGGCCTGGGGCAGCTGTCTCGGCTCGGGCGCGTCGCGGACCGCCTCGACCAGCGCGGTGAACGCGCGGGTGGCGGCCAGCGGTGCGAGCAGCGGCACGCCGTCGCGCAGGTGCTCGACGAGGTTCGCCAGCAGGTCTTCCGGCGCGCCGACCGGCACCGGCTCGCCCCCGATGAGGACGACGTCGGTCTTGTAGTGCCACCGGATCCGGCCTTCGGTGCCGTGGACAAGCACGTACGGCTCATGGTCGGCTTCGGCGGCGAGCGTCGCGGCGGCGACCACGTCCGGTGCGCCGGCGAAGCACAGGCGGGCGCACGCCGTGTCGTCCGACTCGATGTCGCGGGCGCGGTACAGCTCGACGGCCGTGCGCTCGGGCAGGGCCCCGGCCGTGCCGTTGAGCAGCAGGGCGGTCGCGACGGCGTGGGCGAACGGGTTCGTCAGGGCCCCGTCCACGACCGCTCGCCCGTCGAGCCGGCGACGGCCCGCCCAGGCGGCCCGCGCGAAGTAGCGATCCCGCCGGATCCACGCGCCCGCGGCGGCGATCCCGGTGACCGTCCCGATCGCCCCGCGGGCCAGCGCGGCCCGGATCACCGGGACCGCGGGCGAGCCGAAACTCTGGAACCCGACCTGGCAGGCCCGGCCCCGGGCCCGCTCGGTCAGCTCGTCGAACGCCGTCAGGTCGAGCACCGGCGGCTTCTCCACGAGCACGTGACAGCCCGCGGCGAGCGCGAGGCGGGCCAGGGGCAGGTGCGTGTGCGGCGGGGTGGCGATCACGGCGATGTCCGCCGGCACGCGAGCCAGCAGCTCGGCCGGGTCGCGCGTGAACACCGGTACCAGCTCGCCGGCGTCGTCCGGCGGCTCGCGGACGTCGCACGCGCCGGCCAGCACGATCTCGCCCCGGTCGTGCAGCGCCCGGGCCCGGCGCAGGTGCGTGCGCGCGTAGCCGGCCGTGCCGAACACGACCACCGCAGGAGTCACCGGGGCCCGCCGGTCGCGACGGCGGCCAGGGCCAGCGGCCCGGTCACCAGCAGGGCCAGGATCGGCAGCATCCACACGAGCACCACCGCGAGGCCGGCAGCCCCGGCCAGGAGCAGGGCGTTCCCCGGCGCCGCGACGGTCTCCCGCACGGCTGACACGGCGGCGCGGCGCCAGGACGGTTCTCCGGCTGCGACGACTTCGCACGTCCGCAGGGCGACGACGGCGGCCACGGCGGCCAGCACCCCCAACGCCGGCCCGAGCACCCCGGCTCCCGGCATCGACCGCACGACTTCGAGGTCCACCGCGAACAGCACGACAGCCAGCAGACCCAGTCCGCCGAAGGCCATCCCGCCCCGCGCGGCCTGGCGGAAGTCGGCCCAGAACGTCGTCCACAGTGGATGGCCGATGCCGTGGCGCGCCCGGTCGACGGCCCGGCAGCCGGCCGCCAGCGCCGGGGCCGCCGTCACCACCGGCACCGACGCGAGCGCGACCAGCAGGCCCGTCAGCAGACAGTCCGAGAAGTCACCGAGCCCGGTCCGCCACTGTGTTCTCCGCATCGTCGTCACCCCTTCAGGCCGCTGGTGCTGACGCCTTCGACCAGCAGGCGCTGGAAGGCGAGGAAGAAGAGCACGATCGGGACGAGCGCGAGCGCCGACATCGCGAACATCGCGCCGAAGTTCGACTCGCTGCTCGTGTCGACGAACAGCCGCAGGCCGAGCGGCACGGTGAACTTCTCCGTGTCGTTCAGGTACACCATCTGCGTGAAGAAGTCGTTCCACGTCCAGATGAACGTGAAGATCGACGTCGTCACCAGCGCCGGCTTCGACAGCGGCAGCACGACGTGCCAGAAGGTCCGGTAGACCGAGCAGCCGTCGATGATCGCGGCTTCGTCGAGCTCGCGCGGGATGCCGCGCATGAACTGGACGATCAGGAACACGAAGAACGCCTCGGTGGCCAGCAGCTTCGGCAGGATGAGCGGGACGAACGTGTTGACCAGCCCGGCCTGCTGGAAGATCACGTACTGCGGGATGAGCGTGACGTGGTACGGCAGCATCAACGTCGTGATCATGAACGCGAACAGCGCGCCGCGGAACCGGAAGTTCAACCGGGCGAAGGCGTACGCGGCCAGCGAGCACGACAGGACGGTCGCCACCACCGACAGCCCGGCGACGAGGAACGAGTTGAGGAAGAAGCGGCCGAACCCGACGTCCGCCGCGCCTTCCCAGCCCTTGGTGTACCCGTCGAAGACGAACCGCGTCGGCAGCAGGGCCAGCCGCGAGAGGATCTCATCCGGTGGCTTGACCGACGCGAACGCCAGCCACACCAGCGGGTACAGCACCACGGCGACGATCACGAGGCACAGCACGTGCCGGCCCGCCGAACGCGCGGAGCGCGGGAGCACGGTCATCGGCGCTCCCCGGCGTCGTCGTAGAACACCCACAGCTTCGCGGTCCGGAACACGATGGCCGTGACGATCGCGATCACCGCCAGCAGCACCCACGCCATCGCGGACGCGTAGCCCATGCGGAAGTCCTGGAAGCCGACCTCGAAGAGGTAGAGCGTGTAGAACAGGTCCGCGTCGGCCGGGCCACCGCGGCCGCCGCCGATGACGAACGCCGGGGTGAACGCCTGGAACGCGTGGATGGCCTCCATCACCAGGTTGAAGAAGATCACCGGCGAGAGCATCGGCAGCGTGATGTGCCGGAACCGGCGGAACGCGCCGGCGCCGTCGATCGCGGCCGCCTCGTGCAGCTCGGCCGGGATCTGCTTGAGCCCGGCCAGGAAGATCACCATCGGCGCGCCGAACTGCCAGACTCCGAGCAGCACGATCGAGGCGAGGCTGAACTGCGGGTCGTCGACCCAGCTCGGCGTGTGCCAGCCGAAGAAGGCGAGCACCTCGTTCACCGGGCCACCGCCCATGAACAGCGCCCGCCACACCAGGGCCGCCGCGACACTCGCGCCGAGCAGCGACGGCGCGTAGAACGCCGCCCGGTAGAAGCCACTCCCGCCGCGGCGGGTGTTGAGCAGCATGGCCACCAGCAGCGACACCGTGAGCTTCAGCGGCACCGAGACCAGGACGTAGACGAGCGTGACCTTCACCGACTGCAGGTAGCGGTCGTCGTCGGTGAACATGTGCGCGAAGTTGCCGAAACCGACCCACTTCGGCGAGGTGAAGAGGTCGTAGTCGGTGAAGGACAGGTAGAGCGAAACGACCATCGGGCCGATGGTCAGGGCCACCGCGCCGAGCAGCCAGGGCGTCAGGAACGCGAAGGCCTCCGGCTGGCTCTTGCGGCGGCGCCCGGCCGGCCGGCCGGGGCTCCCGGGGACCCGCGCGGCCTTCGGCGCGACCGGCGGGTCCGGGGTGCGCACGGTCGTCATCGGCTACCCGAGTCCCTTCTGGGCTTCGGACATGAACCGGCTGACGGCGTCGTCGAGGCTCATCCGCCCGAACGCGACCTCTTCGTAAGTGCGCTGCAGGAGCTTCTGGATCGCGCCGGCACCCTTGGGCGGCACCGGCGGCGCGGCACCGAGCTTCGGTTCGAGGGCGGCTTCGTAGTCGTAGAGCGTCTTGTCGGAGCCCTTCGCGGACGCCGCCAGCTGGGCACGGACCTTGAGGTTCGGCGCGAGCCCGCGGTCGGTGCCGACGATCTTGCCGACCTCGGCGTCGTTGACCAGGAAGTCGACGAGCTTCGCGGCCGCCTCCTGCTGCGGGCTGCGCGCGGAGACCGCCAGGAACATCGACGGCCGCCGGTACTGCCCGGTGTTCCCGGCCGTGTCCGCCGGGTACGGCGCCACGTTCAGCGGCTTGCCGTTCGCCTTCTGGTACGCGGGGAGGAGGTTGTCGTAGGCGAACTCGGAGCTCGTCAGCTTCTTGCCGAGCGGCGACTGCTCGGGCGAGGTGTTGTAGGACGCCGTGACGTCGGCCGGGGACGCGCCCTTGGCGTCCCGGAACCGGCCGGCGAGCTGCCAGTACCGGCGCAGGTCGTCGGCGGCGAAACCGAGCTTGCCCTCGGGTGTGTAGAACTGCTTGCCCTGCTGGCGCAGCCAGATCTCCAGCGTCGTGTCGAGGATGCCGAAGTCGGTCGCTCCCCGCGCGGCGAACCCGCTGGCGGCGCTCACCTTCTGCGCAGCGTCGGCGTACTGGTCCCAGGTCAGGCCCTTCGCCGGGTCCGCGCCCGCCGCGGTGAACGCGGCCGGGTCGTACAGCATCGCCGGTGTGTTCTGCGCCCACGGCACGGCGTACCGCTTGCCCTGGTACACGCCGGTGGCCGCCAGCTCGGGGTTGATGTCGGCCAGCGAGATCGCCTTGCCCGCGCCCCCGTTCAGGTCGGCCAGGACGTTGCGGCCGCCGTATTCGGCCAGGTAGCGCGTGTCGACGTTGAGCACGTCCGGCGGCTTGCCGCCCGCCGTCTGCGTCGCCAGCTTCTCCCAGTAGGCCGCGTACGCCGAGAACGACGTCTGCACCTTGATCTTCGGGTTCTTCTGCTGGAACAGCTCGACGGCCTTCTTCGTGAGGTTCGCCCGGCCTTCGCTGCCCCACCAGACGAACGTGATGGTCACGTCCCCGCCGTCGCCGCCCGGGTCCGAGCCGCACGCGGCGACCCCGGTCAGCAGCAGCGGGACCACCGCGGCCAGCGCGACGAGGGTTCGTCTCTCACTTGTCCGACGCATCGAGCTTCTCCGTTCTCAGCCGGTCAGCACTTTCTGAAAACGCTGTCAGCGCGCTCACGGTAGGCAGTGTCCGCGACTCGTGTCAACGGGCGAAACGGAGCAATAACCCTTGTGCAGCAACGTCTTGGCGCTGTTCGGGCAGCGCGAGAAAGCGCTTACAGCAACCGGGTGGACGCGGGAGCTGCCAGCGCTGGGGCACCGGGAGTGTTACCCGGTGCGTTCGGCCCCCGGGCGGACGGCGCTCGCCCACGGGACGCCGATTTCGGAGAACAGCGCCAGCCGGTCCGCGGCGACGGCGACCTCCTCGCCGATCCCGCGGACCACCGGGTGCCGGCTCGCTCCTTCACCCGCCGTGCGGATCCAGCCCGCCGGGATCCGCGCCGGCGAGGGCGCGTCCCGCACCGCCTCGACCACCGACGCGAACGCGCGGGTGGCCGGCAACGGGGCGAGCAGCGGGACGCCCGCCGGATCGAGGTGGTGGGCGACCAGGTTGCGCAGCAGGTCGACCGGTTCGCCGA
>NZ_JBVHUL010000020.1:0-39130 GCF_055565395.1 Amycolatopsis sp. NPDC028719 | reverse complement strand
TCGCGGTGGCGGAACTCGACCCAGGACGTGTGGGTGCTTTCCGCCAGCGGGCGGCCGGTCGAGTGGATCACCCCGAACGTCGGCGCCGGGGCGGGGTCGCCGGCGACCCCGCTGTGGAACGTGCCGCCGCGCTCGGCCGCGAAGGCCTTGAACCAGTGCTCCTTGCGGCCTTCGACGTACTTCGTGTGCGACCGCCACCAGATCGCCGCGACCACCGCGAACACCGCCGCGATCAGGACGACCGCCACCACGCCTGCCATCAGAAGTCCAGGTCCTCGCGCGTCTCTTCGTCGGATTGGTTCCGGCCGGTTTCGCCGTAGTCGCTCGCCTTCTTGGCGTTCTTGACGTGGCTGGTGAGCTTTCCGAGGTGGTCGTTCAGCGTCTTCGCCGGGTTGTCGCCGGGCTTGGCCGGGTTGAACCCGAAGACGCCCTTGGCCGCCGCCTCGCCACCCTTCTTCGCGATCTCGGACAGGGCGTTCTTCCCGGCCCGCTTGCCGATCATCCCCTCGGCGCCCGTGAGCTTGCCGACCAAGCTCTTGCCCGCGTTGCCCTCGGCGATCTCCTCGAGCTTGTCCGCGGTCTTGCCCTCGGCGAACACCTTGCCCAGCTTCGTGGCCGCGAGCTTGGCCTTCATCTTCCGCAGCCAGTCGAGGATCTTCTGCAGCAGCTCGCGGACCTTCGACACCTTCTGCGTCGTCTTCGCGGTGGTCGTGCCCAGCTTGACCTCCGACGCCGTGCCCGCGGTGGCGACCGACGCGCCGCAGGTGGGCACCGCGGCCGCCAGCGCCGGGATCCAGATCATGATCAGCCAGGTGACCAGCTCGGTGAGGATCGCCTTGATCAGGTCCTCGACGAAGCTCATCAGCATGCTGCTCAGCTGCAGCACCTGCGCCATGTCCCCGGACTTCGCGGAGACGCCTGCGATGCCGTGCGCGAACTCGCCGAGCGACCGGCGCGCCGCGTCGCCGGCGTCGCCCTTCCACGCCGCCAGCGACGTGTCGGCGACGGCGGCGAAGTTCTTCGCCAGCTCGTCCAGCCCGGTGGCGATGGCGCCGAAGTTGCCGGCCGCGGTGGCGAGCGCGGGCCCGTCGCCGCTCACGAAGTGGATCGCGTCCTGGATCGGCTGGACCGCGCTGATCAGGAAGTTCAGGCCCTGCCCGACGAGCCAGCCGAGCGGGTCGGTGGCGATGTCGGTGACGGTGCTCGCACTGGACTGGATGAAGCTCGTCGTGTCCGACGCGATCGTCGCGACGCCGAGCGCGATGTCGACGCCGTCGGGGTGGGGCGCGGTGACCGCCTGGTACACGGAGCCGACGTCCTTGCCGACGGTCACGGCGCTGCCCGCGAACGGCGTCGCCTTGACCGCGTTGCCGACGTTCACCCCGAGCACGGTGTCCGGGTCGTCGCTCTTCACGCTGACGCCGCTCGCGACGTCCTGGAACTCCGCCATCGTGCCCCCCTCAGGGCTGCTTCGGGCCGTCGAGCAGGACCTCGACCTGCCCGAAGAAGGCCGTGTGGTCGTCTTCGGTGCCCTGGTAGACGTTCGCCGCGTCGGTGAACTTGCCCTGCGCCGACGTCAGGCCCTCGGCCATCGACGCGAGCAGGTCGCGCAGCTCGTGCAGCGTTTCGTCGTACCCCTGCTTGGTGAACAGGCCCACCACGCCCCACGACTTGTCGCCGACGTCGGCCTGGCCGACCTTCTCGGTGAACTTCGCGCCCTGGTCCTTGTACTTGCCCAGCACGCCGACGTACGCGCGCAGCGCGTCGATCTCCACCTGGTATCCGCCGGCTCCGTCAGGCATCAGTCCTCCTCGTCGAACAGGGTGCGCAGGAAGGTGTCGCCGGCGGACCCGCCCGAGGGAGGTGCCTGCGGCGGGGGCGGCGCGTCGGCCTGGCGCAGCACCCGCTCCTCGGAGAAGTCCTCGGCCGGGGCCGGCGGCTCCGGCGGTCCTTCCGCGAGCTTCGACCGCAGTTCCTCGACGGTGGTTCCGAACGCGACGGCCTGGGTTTCGAGGACCTGGTCGACCAGGCCGAGGTCGTCGCCGACGTGCTGCTGGACGAGCACCGCCTGCCGGCGGGCCGCCTCGCCGACGGCTTCGCGCAGCGTCGTAAGCAACGTCGCCGACAGCGCCTGCGGGCCCTTCGCGAGCGCCGCGTCGGTGAACGTGACGTCGAGGACCGCGCCACCGGGGCCGGTGACCACGGTCACGCCGCCGTCCGGCGAGGACGCGCTCGCGCGCAGCTCCGTCAGTTCCTGCCGCATCGCGCCGACGCCGGCGAACCGGTCGTCGACGTCCCGGATGCTCGATTCGAACCGCTCGAACTCCGCCAGCAGCTGGTCGAACTCGGCCGACATGTCTCTCGTTCCTCCCCGCTCGCCCGGTGCTCGCCACCCATCGTGGCGCCTCGGCGACGGTGTGACGTACGGAACGCCCGATCCGATCCCACTGCGTCACCCGACCGGGTAATGGGTAGGTTCCGCCTGCAAGGGGAAGCAGGGAAGAGTCGCCAGGAGTGTGTGATGACCAGCAGCGAAGGGGCCGAGCGGCCCGCCGAAGAGCCGAAGTCGACCGGTAGCCACGCGGCTCCCGAGGGGGCGGGCGTGCACCCGCTGATCGACCTCTCGCGCGACCCGAACCCGGGCAAGCCGGACCACGCGAAGCCCGACGAGGACTGAGCCACCACCGGCGGTGCGGGGGCTCCGCCGGTGCGCGTACCCGGAGGGTCGGCTCACGTACCTGAACGGTCGGCTCGCGTACCTGGAGGGTCGGCCGGCGAGCCGACCGTCTGGGTACGCGAGCCGATCCTCTGGATACGTGAGGCGACCCTCGGGGTACGGGAAGCGGGTGAGCCCGGACTGGGAACATTCCCCAGGCCGGGAGTGTTGGAACGGGTGCGGCCGGAAGCCCGGGCAGTAGTGACGCCCGGGGCGGCCGGTGCCGGAAACCGCGGCGCCACCCCGCGACGACCGGACTCCGGGACATCCCGCGGCCCGGCCCTGTTCGGAGGTACGCTGGAGGTTCGCCGACCTTCGGACCCCCCCGCCGCGTTCCGCCCCGACCCGGGCGGGTATCTTTGGAGACCGTGCCCGGCATGCGTCGGGCCGCTCCGCGTGCCGTGCGGCATGGGCGGGGTGCTGAGGCACCCGGTCACCGGCTTCGGCAGGTCGGGGTTCCGACGGAAAATCCCTCCGGGAAGTTACCGGTCGAGAGACCGTGACGCGGGCCGACACGCCCGACCGCGGGGGCCGGTGAAGACACGAAGAAGCAGATCACGACAGGAAGCTGGTCCATTGCCCACGATCCAGCAGCTGGTCCGCAAGGGCCGCCAGGACAAGGCTGCCAAGCAGAAGACCGCGGCCCTCAAGGGGAGCCCGCAGCGGCGTGGCGTGTGCACTCGCGTGTACACCACGACCCCCAAGAAGCCGAACTCGGCGCTTCGCAAGGTCGCGCGTGTGAAGCTGACCAGCGGCATCGAGGTCACCGCCTACATCCCCGGTGAGGGCCACAACCTGCAGGAGCACTCGATGGTGCTCGTGCGTGGTGGTCGTGTGAAGGACCTTCCGGGTGTCCGTTACAAGATCATCCGCGGTTCGCTCGACACGCAGGGTGTCAAGAACCGCAAGCAGGCGCGCAGCCGGTACGGCGCGAAGAAGGAGAAGAGCTAATGCCCCGCAAGGGTCCGGCCCCGAAGCGGCCGCTGATCTCCGACCCCGTCTACGCCTCCCCGCTGGTCACCCAGCTGGTGAACAAGGTGCTGAAGGACGGGAAGCGGTCCCTGGCCGAGCGCATCGTGTACGGCGCGCTCGAAGGCGCTCGCGAGAAGACGGGCACCGACCCGGTCGTCACGCTGAAGCGCGCCCTCGACAACGTGAAGCCCACCATCGAGGTGAAGAGCCGCCGCGTCGGTGGTGCCACCTACCAGGTGCCGATCGAGGTCAAGCCGGGCCGCTCCACCACGCTGGCCCTGCGCTGGCTGGTCTCCTTCTCGCAGGCTCGCCGCGAGAAGACGATGATCGAGCGCCTGCAGAACGAGCTCCTGGACGCTTCCAACGGCCTCGGTGCCTCCGTGAAGCGTCGCGAGGACACGCACAAGATGGCCGAGTCCAACCGGGCCTTCGCGCACTACCGCTGGTAAGTAGTTCGGCATCGCCGCCCGTCTTTTGGGCCAGCCATGCCGGGCCCCAAGCTTGAGAACAGGGGAACACTCTCGTGGCACGTGAAGTGCTGACCGACCTGAACAAGGTCCGCAACATCGGCATCATGGCCCACATCGACGCCGGCAAGACGACCACCACCGAGCGGATCCTGTTCTACACCGGGGTCAACTACAAGATCGGTGAAGTCCACGACGGCGCCGCCACCATGGACTGGATGGAGGAGGAGCAGAAGCGGGGTATCACCATCACCTCGGCTGCGACCACCACCTTCTGGGACGACCACCAGATCAACATCATCGACACCCCGGGCCACGTCGACTTCACCGTCGAGGTGGAGCGCAACCTCCGGGTGCTCGATGGTGCGGTCGCCGTCTTCGACGGCAAGGAAGGCGTCGAGCCGCAGTCCGAGCAGGTCTGGCGGCAGGCGGACAAGTACGACGTCCCGCGCATCTGCTTCGTCAACAAGATGGACAAGCTCGGTGCGGACTTCTACTACACCGTGAAGACCATCGTCGAGCGCCTCGGTGTCCGGCCGCTGGTCATCCAGCTGCCGATCGGCGCCGAGAACGACTTCGAAGGCGTCGTCGACCTGGTCCGCATGAAGGCGCTGACCTGGCGCGGCGAGGTCCAGAAGGGCGAGGACTACTCCGTCGAGGAGATCCCCGCCGAGCTGGCCGAGCTGGCCGCGGAGTACCGCGAGAAGCTCGTCGAGACCGTCGCCGAGGCGGACGACGCGCTGATGGAGAAGTTCCTCGAGGGTGAGGAGCTCACGGAAGCCGAGATCAAGTCCGGCATCCGCAAGCTCACCATCACCAGCCAGGTCTTCCCGGTGCTGGCCGGTTCCGCGTTCAAGAACAAGGGCGTGCAGCCCATGCTCGACGCGGTCATCGACTACCTGCCGACCCCGCTGGACGTCCCGGCCGTCGAGGGCCTGCTGCCCGACGGCGAGACCGTGGCGTCCCGCAAGGCGTCGGTCGACGAGCCGTTCGCCGCGCTCGCGTTCAAGATCGCCGCGCACCCGTTCTTCGGCAAGCTGACCTACATCCGGGTGTACTCGGGCAAGGTCGCCGCCGGGGCGCAGGTCGTCAACGCGACCAAGGAGCGCAAGGAGCGCATCGGGAAGATCTTCCAGATGCACTCCAACAAGGAGAACCCGGTCGACGACGCCCAGGTCGGCCACATCTACGCGGTCATCGGCCTGAAGGACACCACCACGGGTGACACCCTGGCGGACCCGCAGAACCCGATCGTGCTGGAGTCGATGACGTTCCCCGAGCCGGTCATCCGGGTCGCGATCGAACCGAAGACGAAGGCCGACCAGGAGAAGCTGTCCCTGGCGATCCAGAAGCTGGCCGAAGAGGACCCGACGTTCCAGGTCAAGCTGGACGAGGACACCGGCCAGACGATCATCGCGGGCATGGGCGAGCTGCACCTCGAGGTGCTGGTGAACCGGATGAAGTCCGACTACAAGGTCGAGGCGAACATCGGCAAGCCGCAGGTCGCCTACCGGGAGACCATCAAGAAGACGGTCGACAAGCTCGACTACGTCCACAAGAAGCAGACCGGTGGTTCCGGCCAGTTCGCGAAGGTCATCGTGAAGCTGGAGCCGCTGGAGCGCACCGACGGCGCGCTCTACGAGTTCGACAACAAGGTGTCCGGTGGCCGCGTGCCGCGGGAGTACATCCCGTCGGTCGACGCCGGCGCCCAGGACGCGATGCAGTACGGCGTCCTGGCCGGCTACCCGCTCGTCGGGTTGAAGTTCACCCTGTTGGACGGTGCTTACCACGAGGTCGACTCTTCGGAGATGGCGTTCAAGATCGCCGGTTCCATGGCGATGAAGGAAGCCGCGAAGAAGGCCCAACCCGTGATCCTGGAGCCGATGATGGCGGTCGAGGTGACCACGCCCGAGGACTACATGGGTGACGTCATCGGTGACCTCAACTCCCGTCGTGGTCAGATCCAGGCCATGGAGGAGCGGGCGGGCATCCGCGTCGTGAAGGCGCTGGTCCCGCTGTCGGAGATGTTCGGCTACGTCGGTGACCTCCGGTCCCGTACTCAGGGCCGGGCGAACTACTCCATGTTGTTCGACTCCTACGCCGAGGTTCCCGCGAACGTCGCGAAGGAAATCATCGCGAAGGCGACGGGGGAGTAAAACCCCTCACCGCGCGCGGGCATTAAGGGACTCTCCTGAACGTCCGCTAGCACCGACGAAGGAACATTCGGAGGGCAGCAGCCACGCTGCCCTCCGAGCACAAAGCGAAATCAGTCCAGGAGGACATTCCAGTGGCGAAGGCGAAGTTCGAGCGGAGCAAGCCGCACGTCAACATCGGGACCATCGGTCACGTCGACCACGGCAAGACCACGCTGACCGCGGCGATCACCAAGGTTCTGCACGACAAGTACCCGGAGCTCAACGAGTCCCGGGCGTTCGACCAGATCGACAACGCGCCGGAAGAGAAGCAGCGCGGCATCACGATCAACATCTCGCACGTCGAGTACCAGACCGAGAAGCGTCACTACGCGCACGTCGACGCCCCCGGTCACGCGGACTACATCAAGAACATGATCACCGGTGCCGCCCAGATGGACGGCGCGATCCTGGTGGTCGCCGCGACCGACGGCCCGATGCCGCAGACCCGTGAGCACGTGCTGCTCGCCCGCCAGGTCGGCGTGCCCTACATCGTGGTCGCGCTGAACAAGGCCGACATGGTCGACGACGAGGAGATCCTGGAGCTCGTCGAGCTCGAGGTCCGCGAGCTGCTGTCCTCGCAGGAGTTCCCGGGCGACGACGCCCCCGTCGTGCGCGTCTCGGGCCTCAAGGCCCTCGAGGGCGACGAGAAGTGGGCCGAGGCCGTTCTCGAGCTGATGACCGCCGTCGACGACAACGTGCCGGACCCGGTGCGCGAGCTCGACAAGCCGTTCCTCATGCCGATCGAGGACGTCTTCACGATCACCGGTCGCGGCACCGTCGTCACCGGCCGCGTCGAGCGTGGCGTGGTCAACGTGAACGAAGAGGTCGAGATCGTCGGCATCAAGGAGAAGTCGACCAAGACGACTGTCACCGGTGTCGAGATGTTCCGCAAGCTGCTCGACCAGGGCCAGGCGGGCGACAACGTCGGCCTCCTCGTCCGCGGTATCAAGCGCGAGGACGTCGAGCGCGGCCAGGTCGTCGTGAAGCCGGGTACCACCACCCCGCACACCGACTTCGAGGGCCGGGTCTACATCCTGTCGAAGGACGAGGGTGGCCGTCACACCCCGTTCTTCAACAACTACCGCCCGCAGTTCTACTTCCGCACCACCGACGTGACCGGCGTCGTGACCCTCCCCGAGGGCACCGAGATGGTCATGCCGGGCGACAACACCGACATCTCGGTCGCGCTGATCCAGCCGGTCGCGATGGACGTGAACCTGCGGTTCGCCATCCGCGAGGGTGGCCGCACCGTCGGTGCGGGTCAGGTCACCAAGATCATCAAGTGATTTAGGCGCCCCCCGGGGGCAATACACCCCCGGGTCAGGGGCGTCAAATCACGTGTGCGACACTATTCAGGTTGCTCGTCCTGGGGCGGCCGATCCCTTCGGGTTTTCGACGAAAGGGTCCGGCCGCCTCGGTGCGAGTGGCCACGGTCCGCCGAGCTCTTCCTTCGGGTTGCAGGCGAGCGGGCAAGGGCAGTGAGACGGTCAGCCGGCTCATAGCCTCCTCACGTTGAGGAAGACCAGGCAAGACGACGATCCCGCGGGATCCGTCTGTGCGTCGGGCGCGACACGCCCGACCGCGTGGACCGGGGACAGGGCCGTTGAACTGCGGAAACCCAGGCCAAGGTGGGGACACCGGGGCGGGGTTTGTGAGATAGCGGCACGAGACGACAAGGAACGAGCAGCCACCATGGCGGGACAGAAGATCCGCATCCGGCTCAAGGCCTACGACCACGAGGCGATCGACACCTCGGCGCGCAAGATCGTGGAGACGGTCACGCGCACCGGCGCCCGGGTCGTCGGGCCGGTGCCGCTGCCCACCGAGAAGAACGTTTACTGCGTCATCCGCTCGCCGCACAAGTACAAGGACTCGCGCGAGCACTTCGAGATGCGCACGCACAAGCGTCTGATCGACATCCTCGACCCGACGCCGAAGACGGTCGACGCGCTCATGCGCATCGACCTGCCGGCGAGCGTCGACGTCAACATCCAGTAAGCGTTGGGCGAGCGGCGGAGATAAGAGACTCATGTCTGACAGGCAGATGAAGGGCATCCTGGGCACCAAGCTCGGCATGACCCAGGTCTTCGACGAGCAGAACCGGGTTGTCCCGGTCACCGTCGTGAAGGCCGGTCCGAACGTGGTCACCCAGGTTCGGACCCAGGAGAAGGACGGCTACAAGGCCGTGCAGCTGGCGTTCGGCGCGGTCGACCCGCGCAAGGTGAACAAGCCGCGCACCGGCCACTACGACAAGGCGGGCGTGACGCCGCGCCGGTACCTCGCCGAGCTGCGCACCACCGACGCCGAGACCTACGAGGTCGGCCAGGAGATCACCGCCGAGGTGTTCGCCGCCGGCGTCGAGGTCGACGTGACCGGTACCAGCAAGGGCAAGGGCTACGCGGGCGTCATGAAGCGCCACGGTTTCAAGGGCCAGGGCGCGAGCCACGGTGCCCAGGCCGTGCACCGCAAGCCGGGTTCGATCGGTGGCTGCGCCACCCCCGGCCGCGTCTTCAAGGGCCTGCGCATGGCGGGCCGGATGGGCAACGACCGGGTCACCACGCAGAACCTGACCGTGCACGCCGTGCGTGCCGAGGACGGCCTGCTGCTGATCAAGGGCGCTGTGCCCGGTCCCAAGGGCGGCCTGCTGTTCGTGCGCAGCGCCGCGAAGGGTGGTAACTCCGAATGACAAGCGTCGAGCTGAAGACCCCGGCCGGTAAAGCCGACGGCACCGTGGACCTCCCCGAGGAGATCTTCGACGTGCAGGCCAATGTCGCGCTGATGCACCAGGTGGTGGTGGCCCAGCAGGCCGCCGCGCGCCAGGGCACGCACGACACGAAGACCCGTGGTGAGGTCTCCGGTGGCGGCAAGAAGCCGTACCGGCAGAAGGGCACCGGCCGTGCCCGCCAGGGTTCGACCCGCGCGCCGCAGTTCGTCGGCGGTGGCGTCGTCCACGGCCCCACGCCGCGTGACTACTCGCAGCGGACCCCGAAGAAGATGAAGGCCGCCGCCCTGCGTGGCGCCCTCTCCGACCGGGCCCGCGCCGGCCAGCTGCACGTCGTCACCGAGCTGGTGACCGGCGAGAAGCCGTCGACCAAGGCCGCCAAGGTCGCCCTCGCCGCCGTCACGGCCGCGAAGCGCGTGCTCGTGGTGCTGCACCGGGACGACGAGCTGAGCTGGGTTTCCCTGCGGAACCTGCCCGAGGTGCACATCCTCTGGGCCGACCAGCTCAACACCTACGACGTGCTGGTCAACGACGACGTCGTGTTCACCAAGGCCGCGTACGACGCGTTCGTCGCCGGCCCCGTCCGCGGTAAGACCGTCAAGGCTTCCGCGCGGTCGGGCGAGGTCACGGAAGGGAGTGACGAGAAGTGAGTTCGGTCGCCATTCCGGACCCCCGCGACATCCTGCTCGCGCCGGTCATCTCCGAGAAGTCCTACGGGCTGCTCGAGGACCACAAGTACACGTTCATCGTCCGCCCGGACGCCAACAAGACCCAGATCAAGATCGCGGTCGAGAAGGTGTTCGGCGTCAAGGTGGTCAGCGTCAACACGGCCAACCGCCAGGGCAAGCGGAAGCGGACTCGCGCCGGCTTCGGCAAGCGCAAGGACACCAAGCGCGCCATCGTGACTCTTTCGCCCGAGAGCAAGGCGATTGAGATCTTCGGCGGACCCACCGCGTAAAGGACTGAGCTGACAATGGGCATCCGCAAGTACAAGCCGACGACCCCCGGTCGTCGCGGTTCGAGCGTCTCGGACTTCGCCGAGATCACCCGCTCCACCCCGGAGAAGTCGCTGCTTCGTCCGCTGAGCGGTTCGGGCGGTCGCAACTCGTCCGGCAAGATCACCACCCGGCACAAGGGTGGCGGCCACAAGCGCGCGTACCGAGTCATCGACTTCCGTCGCAACGACAAGGACGGCATCCCCGCCAAGGTCGCGCACATCGAGTACGACCCCAACCGGTCCGCTCGCATCGCGCTGCTGCACTACGCCGACGGCGAGAAGCGCTACATCATCGCGCCGGAGAAGCTGAAGCAGGGCGACACCGTCGAGAACGGCCCCCGGGCCGACATCAAGCCGGGCAACAACCTGCCGCTGCGCAACATCCCGGTCGGCACCGTGATCCACGCGATCGAGCTCCGCCCCGGCGGCGGCGCGAAGATGGCGCGGTCCGCGGGCGCGAAGGTGCAGCTCGTCGCCAAGGACGGTCCGTACGCCCAGCTGCGTCTCCCCTCGGGTGAGATCCGCAACGTGGACGTGCGCAACCGCGCCACGGTCGGCGAGGTCGGCAACTCCGACCACGCCAACATCAACTGGGGCAAGGCCGGCCGCAACCGCTGGCGCGGCAAGCGCCCGACGGTCCGTGGTGTCGTCATGAACCCGGTCGACCACCCGCACGGTGGTGGCGAGGGCAAGACGTCCGGTGGTCGTCACCCCGTCAACCCGAACGGTAAGCCCGAGGGTCGCACGCGTCGCCGCAAGGCGTCCGACGCGATGATCGTCCGCCGTCGCCGTACCGGCAAGAACAAGCGCTGAGCAGGGAGGTAGAACAACATGCCACGTAGCCTCAAGAAGGGCCCGTTCGTGGACGACCACCTGCTCAAGAAGGTGGACGCGCTGAACGAATCGGGCAAGAAGACCGTGATCAAGACCTGGTCGCGTCGTTCGACGATCATCCCGGATTTCCTGGGTCACACGATCGCCGTGCACGACGGCCGCAAGCACGTCCCGGTGTTCGTCACCGAGGCCATGGTGGGTCACAAGCTGGGCGAGTTCGCCCCGACGCGGACCTTCAAGGGTCACATCAAGGACGACCGCAAGTCGCGCCGCCGCTGAGCGGGCACGAAACCAGACAGGAAGTAGCGATGAACGCCCAGAACGACGTGACGACCGAGGCTGAACTGCCTACGGCGTACGCGCGGGCTCGCTTCGTCCGGGACTCGCCGACCAAGGTGCGCCGGGTGATCGAGCTCATCAAGGGACGTAGCGCCGCCGACGCCTTGGCCGTGCTCCGGTTCGCCCCGCAGGCGGCCAGCGAGCCGGTCGCGAAGGTGCTCGCCAGCGCCGTGGCCAACGCCGAGAACAACCTTCAGCTGGACCCGGAGACGCTCTGGGTCAAGAACGCGTACGCCGACGAGGGCCCCACCCTCAAGCGGATCCGTCCGCGGGCCCAGGGCCGCGCGTACCGGATCCGCAAGCGGACCAGCCACATCACCGTCGAGGTGGAGTCGCGTCCCGCCGTCGCGCAGAAGGCTCAGAGCAAGAAGAAGGCAGGTGGCCGGTAGTGGGCCAGAAAATCAACCCGCACGGTTTCCGCCTGGGTATCACCACGGACTGGAAGTCGCGCTGGTACGCCGACAAGCAGTACGCCGAGTACGTGGCCGAGGACGTCAAGATCCGCAAGCTGCTGGCGACGGGCATGGAGCGCGCCGGCATCTCCAAGGTCGAGATCGAGCGCACTCGTGACCGCGTCCGCGTCGACATCCACACCGCCCGGCCGGGCATCGTCATCGGCCGCCGCGGCGCGGAGGCCGACCGGATCCGTGGCGCGCTGGAGAAGCTGACCAAGAAGCAGGTCCAGCTGAACATCCTCGAGGTCAAGAACCCCGAGGCCGACGCCCAGCTGGTCGCCCAGGCGGTCGCGGAGCAGCTTTCCAACCGCGTGGCGTTCCGCCGCGCGATGCGGAAGGCGATCCAGACCTCCATGCGCTCGCCGCAGGTCAAGGGCATCCGCGTGCAGTGCGGCGGTCGTCTCGGCGGTGCCGAGATGTCCCGCTCCGAGCACTACCGCGACGGCCGGGTCCCGCTGCACACGCTGCGCGCCGACATCGACTACGGCTTCTTCGAGGCCAAGACGACGTTCGGTCGCATCGGCGTCAAGGTGTGGATCTACAAGGGTGAGCTCGTCGGTGGCCTGAAGGCTCGCGAGGCCCGTGACGCCGCCGAGCGCGCGCCGCGTCGCGACCGTGACCGCAGCGACCGGCCGTCCCGCCCGCGTCGTTCCGGCGCGTCGGGCACGACCGCCACCTCGACCGAAGCCGGTCGCGCCGCCGCGGCCGCCACGACCGAGGCGGCCCCGGCCACCGAGACCGCAGAAAAGACGGAGGGCTGAGACGTGCTCATCCCGCGCAGGGTCAAGCACCGGAAGCAGCACTCCCCGAAGCGCCACGGCGCCGCCAAGGGTGGCACGAAGGTCAGCTTCGGCGAGTACGGCATCCAGGCGCTTGAGCACAGCTACGTGACGAACCGGCAGATCGAGTCCGCTCGTATCGCCATGACCCGTCACATCAAGCGTGGTGGCAAGGTGTGGACGACCATCTACCCGGACCGCCCGCTGACCAAGAAGCCGGCGGAAACCCGCATGGGTTCCGGTAAGGGTTCGCCCGAGTGGTGGATCGCCAACGTGAAGCCGGGCCGCGTGATGTTCGAGATCTCGTTCCCGAACGAGGAGACCGCCCGTGAGGCGCTCCGCCGCGCGATCCACAAGCTGCCCATGAAGTGCCGCATCGTGACCCGTGAAGGTGGTGAGTTCTGATGGCGAACGCTGGTGCTCTGGCATCGGAGCTGCGTGAGCTCACCGCGGAAGAGCTCGTCCTGCGTCTGAAGGAATACAAGGAGGAGCTCTTCAACCTCCGCTTCCAGATGGCGACCGGGCAGCTCGACAACAACCGCCGTCTGCGCACCGTCCGCACGGACATCGCGCGGATCTACACGGTCATGCGCGAGCGCGAACTCGGCCTGTCCGTTGCCCCCGACGCCGAGAGTGAAGGTGCCGCATGAGCGAGCCCACCACCGAGACGCCGGCCCGGAACGACCGCAAGGTCCGCGAGGGCTACGTCGTCTCGGACAAGATGAACAAGACGATCGTGGTCGAGCTCGAGGACCGCAAGAAGCACCCCCGTTACTCGAAGGTCGTCCGCAGCACCACCAAGGTGAAGGTGCACGACGAGAACAACGAGGCGGGCGTGGGCGACCGGGTCACCCTGATGGAGACCCGCCCGCTGTCGGCGACGAAGCGGTGGCGCCTGGTGCAGATCGTGGAGAAGGCCAAGTAAGCAGGGCTCTTCGGAGTCTTTAGTTCCGCAAGGCTCGCCAATGTGGACCTCACAAGCGGGCGAGAACCGGCGCGACATACAGGAGTTGACGTGATCCAGCAGGAGTCGCGGCTTCGGGTAGCCGACAACACGGGTGCGAAGGAAATCCTCTGCATCCGCGTTCTCGGTGGTTCCGGGCGGCGCTACGCCGGCATCGGTGACATCATCGTCGCCACCGTGAAGGACGCCATCCCGGCTGCCGGGGTGAAGAAGGGCGATGTCGTCAAGGCCGTCATCGTCCGCACGGTCAAGGAGCGTCGTCGTCCGGACGGTTCCTACATCCGGTTCGACGAGAACGCCGCCGTGCTCATCAAGAACGACAACGAGCCCCGGGGCACCCGCATCTTCGGCCCGGTGGGCCGCGAGCTGCGCGACCGAAAGTTCATGAAGATCATTTCGCTCGCGCCGGAGGTGCTGTGATGAAGGTGAAGAAGGGCGACACGGTCGTCGTCATCGCCGGCAAGGACAAGGGCGCCAAGGGCAAGGTCATCCAGGCTTACCCGGAGCGCGACCGCGTGCTGGTCGAGGGCGTGAACCGGATCAAGAAGCACACGCGGATCACCCAGACCCAGCGCGGTGCGCAGTCCGGCGGCATCGTCACGCAGGAGGCACCCATCCACGTCTCGAACGTGATGGTCGTCGACTCGGACGGCAAGCCGTCGCGGGTGGGTTACCGCTTCGGCGAGGACGGCAAGAAGGTCCGGGTTTCGCGCCGGAACGGTAAGGACATCTGATGACCACCGCAGAGAAGGTCGCGCCGCGCCTCAAGGTGCGCTACCGCGAAGAAATCAAGGGCCAGCTGCAGGCGGAGTTCTCCTTCGCCAACGTCCACCAGATCCCGGGCGTGGTGAAGGTCGTCGTGAACATGGGCGTCGGTGACGCCGCCCGCGACAGCAAGCTGATCGAGGGCGCGGTCAAGGACCTCGCCCTGATCACCGGCCAGAAGCCCGAGGTCCGGAAGGCCCGCAAGTCCATCGCGCAGTTCAAGCTGCGCGAGGGCCAGCCGATCGGTGCGCGCGTCACGCTGCGCGGCGACCGGATGTGGGAGTTCCTCGACCGGCTGCTGACCATCGCGCTGCCGCGTATCCGCGACTTCCGCGGGCTTTCGCCGAAGCAGTTCGACGGCCACGGCAACTACACCTTCGGTCTCAACGAGCAGTCGATGTTCCACGAGATCGACCCTGACTCCATCGACCGCCCGCGCGGCATGGACGTCACCGTCGTCACGACCGCCACGAACGACGACGAGGGCCGGGCGCTGCTGCGCAAGCTCGGCTTCCCGTTCAAGGAGAACTGAGCCGATGGCCAAGAAAGCACTGGTCCACAAGGCCGCCAAGAAGCCGAAGTTCGCGGTGCGCGGCTACACCCGCTGCCAGCGGTGTGGCCGCCCGCACGCCGTGTTCCGCAAGTTCGGGCTCTGCCGGATCTGCCTTCGCGAGATGGCGCACGCGGGCGAGCTGCCCGGCGTCCGCAAGTCCAGCTGGTAAGAGCTTCTTTGCCAATCCGACCGCGAAGGAAGGCGGAAGGTTTCCGGAAGCTACCTGGCTCACCGGCATCTTCCGCCGTGACTGCCGGTCGGATTGGCAAACATTAGATGCAGCAAACTCCCACTTCGCCACAGGCCCTGCCGCCCGCATTCCGGGCGGCGGGGAACCAGGGCGAGAAAGGTTGACAGGTCACCATGACGATGACCGACCCCATCGCAGACTTCTTGACGCGTCTGCGTAACGCGAACTCGGCGTACCACGACGAGGTCAAGCTCCCGCACTCGAAGCTCAAGGCGAACATCGCCGAGATCCTCAAGCGCGAGGGCTACATCGCGGGCTACCACGACGAGCCGGGCGAAAAGCACAAGAACCTCGTCGTCGAACTCAAGTACGGCCCGAACCGTGAGCGGAGCATCGCCGGCCTGCGGCGCGTCTCCAAGCCCGGTCTGCGGGTCTACGCAAAATCGACCGAACTGCCGTCCGTTCTCGGCGGGCTGGGCATCGCGATCATCTCGACGTCCGGCGGCCTGCAGACCGACCGGCAGGCCAAGCGCAACAGCGTGGGCGGCGAAGTCCTCGCCTACGTCTGGTAAGGAAGGGGGCACAGACATGTCACGCATCGGAAAGCTGCCGGTCGCCGTCCCCTCCGGGGTCGAGGTGACCATCGACGGTCAGCACATCAGCGTCAAGGGCCCCAAGGGGACCCTGGAGCACACCATCGCCGAGCCGATCACGGTCGAGCGCGACGACGACGGCACCCTGCTGGTCAAGCGCCCGGACGACGAGCGCACCAGCAAGGCTCTGCACGGTCTCACCCGTACCCTGGTGAACAACCTGGTCGTGGGTGTGACCGCGGGTTACGAGAAGAAGCTCGAGATCCACGGTGTCGGTTACCGCGTGCAGGCCAAGGGCTCGGACCTCGAGTTCGCCCTCGGCTACAGCCACCCGGTGAAGATCGAGGCTCCGGAGGGCATCACCTTCAAGGTGGAGAGCCCCACCCGGTTCTCGGTCTCCGGCATCGACAAGCAGAAGGTCGGCCAGATCTCGGCGGTCATCCGCAAGCTGCGCCGCCCGGACCCGTACAAGGGCAAGGGCCTGCGCTACGAGGGTGAGAAGATCCGCCGCAAGGTCGGAAAGACGGGTAAGTGATCATGAGCGACACGACTACGAAGCGCAAGCCGGTGGGCAAGGACATCTCGACCCGCCGCCGCGTCGCGAAGGCCCGTCGGCACTTCCGCCTCCGCAAGAAGGTCTCGGGCACGGACCAGCGTCCGCGCCTGGTCGTCAAGCGGTCCTCGCGGCACATCGCCGTGCAGGTCATCGACGACCTCGCCGGCCACACGCTGGCCTCGGCGTCCACGCTCGAGGCGGATCTCCGGTCGTTCGACGGTGACAAGAAGGCCAAGGCCGCCAAGGTCGGGGAACTCGTCGCCGAGCGTGCGAAGAACGCCGGGATCACGGCTGTGGTGTTCGACCGTGGGGGCAACGCCTACCACGGCCGCATCGCCGCGCTCGCCGACGCCGCCCGTGAGGCGGGGTTGGAGTTCTGACGATGCAGAAGCTTGTTAACGGAAGGAATGCCTGATGCCGGGACGTACACGGCAATTCGGCGGCGGACAGGGCGGACCCGGCGGGCAGGGCGGCAACGACCGCAATGACCGTCGCGGTGGCGGCCGGGACCGGCGCGACAGCGGCCGTGGCGGGGCCGGCCAGGACAAGACCCCGCACCTCGAGAAGGTCGTGACGATCAACCGCGTCGCCAAGGTCGTCAAGGGTGGTCGTCGCTTCAGCTTCACCGCCCTCGTCGTCGTCGGTGACGGTGACGGTCAGGTCGGCGTCGGCTACGGCAAGGCCAAGGAAGTTCCCGCGGCGATCGCCAAGGGCGTCGAGGAAGCGAAGAAGAACTTCTTCCGCGTTCCCCGCGTCGGCGGCACCATCCCGCACCCGATCACGGGTGAGGAGGCCGCCGGTGTGGTCCTGCTCCGCCCGGCGTCCGCCGGTACCGGCGTCATCGCCGGTGGCCCGGTGCGCGCGGTGCTGGAGTGCGCGGGCGTTCACGACGTGCTGTCGAAGTCGCTCGGCTCCGACAACGCGATCAACATCGTGCACGCGACCGTGGCGGCCCTCAAGGGTCTGCAGCGTCCCGAAGAGGTCGCGGCCCGCCGCGGTCTCCCGCTCGAGGACGTCGCGCCGGCCCGGATGCTGCGCCAGCGCGCGGGCCAGGGGGTCTGACATGGCTGAGCTCAAGGTCACCCAGGTCAAGAGCAAGATCGGCACGAAGCACGCTCACCGCGAATCGCTGCGCACCCTCGGGCTGCACAAGATCCGCCAGAGCGTCGTGCGGGAAGACACCCCCCAGGTGCGCGGCCTGATCCACACCGTCCGCCACCTGGTGGAGGTCGAGGAGGTCAAGGCATGACGGCCATCAAGATCCACCACCTGCGTCCGGCTGCGGGCGCCAAGCGCGACAAGGTTCGCGTGGGCCGTGGTGAGGGTTCGAAGGGCAAGACGGCCGGTCGCGGTACGAAGGGCACCAAGGCCCGGAAGAACGTGCCCGCCGGGTTCGAGGGTGGGCAGATGCCCATCCACATGCGGCTCCCGAAGCTGCGTGGCTTCAAGAACCGCTTCCGCACCGAGTACCAGCCGGTGAACGTGGGCGACATCGCCCGCGTCTTCCCGGACGGTGGCAAGGTCGGCAACGAAGAGCTCGCCGCGGCGGGGCTCGTCCGCAAGGGCAAGCTCGTCAAGGTGCTCGGCAACGGTGACGTCAACGGCGTCAAGCTCGACGTGACCGCCGACGGCTTCTCCGGCTCCGCCAAGGAGAAGCTCGAAGCGGCCGGTGGCTCCGCCACCACCAACTGAGCTGTACCTCGTTCGAAGGCCCGCCTGGTCCGCCAGGCGGGCCTTCGGCGTTTCCGGGGTTCGTCGTGAGGGCTCGGGGTGGCTTGTGGTGGTGCCGGTCCGGCGGAAGGATCGGCGGAGTGGCTCCCACTTCCCGGCCGGTCCACCTCGGCCTGTTCGCGCCGGTGTTCACGGCCCTCGCCTTCTCGTTGACGGTCCTGGGGACGTTCCTGCCGTTCTTCCTCACCGAGCAGGGGGTGGGGCTGGAACCGTCCGGGATCGCGCGGACGACGTTGCGGGCCTGGCGGATCGACTTCACGTTCCCGGGCCAGGGGGAGCTCAGCTCGCCGTCCGTCCCCTTCGGGCTCCCGCTCCTGCTGGCGGCGGGGGTCCTCCTGGCGGCGGGGGTCCTCGGCATCCGCCAGTCGGTGACGGGCCGGCCGTCCGCGGCCGTGCGCCGGGCGACGCTGGCGGGAGCGGCGTTCCTGGCGGGCGTGGTGTGCACGATCGGCATGCACGGCGTGCGCACGCTGTTCGATGACAGCCCGCGGGAGGTGGAGACCACGGCGCTGGCAGGCATGTGGGTCCTCACGGCGGCGGTCTTGACGGCCGCAGCGGCGGCGGTGCTGAGCCACCGCCGGTTCGCGGCGGACCGCCCGGCGTGGGCGGACCCGGAGGCCGCGTTCGCGGACACGAAGACGCCGCCGTCGGGCGTCGTGATCACGGTCCTGCCCCCGGAAGCCGACTGACCGGACAGGCTCCTTGCCGCGGCGCGGATCCGGACGGAGGATCACAGGGTGGACAGACCGCCGCAGAAGCCGCCCGATCGCCCCGGCCGACCGTCCGAGGCGGGGGAGTCACCGCTGAGCTTCCCGGTCGAGACCCCGACGCCTCCGGACGCGGAGCCCGGCGCGGGGGAGCCTCTCAAGTTTTCGGCGGAGGTCACGCCGCCGCCAGCGGTCTCGGCGGGTGGTTCGTTGGTTGCGGGGGATGCGGCTTCGCCGCCCGCGAATCCGCTGGCGTTCCCGGCGGAGGCCGCACCGCCTGCCGGCTCGTTCGTTGCCGGGGAAGCGGTGTCGCCGCCCGCAAGTCCGCTGGCGTTCCCGGCGGAGGCGGCGCCGGCCGGTTCGGTCGTTGCGGGGGATGCGGTGTCGCAGCCCGCGAATCCTCTCGCCTTCCCGGTGGAAGCCGCGCCTGCCAACTCGGTCGTTCCGGAGGACGCGGCATCGCAGCCCGCCAGTCCGCTCGCCTTCCCGGCGGAGGCCGCACCACCTGCCGGTCCGCCGCCCATCCCGGGCGCGTCCCCCGAGCCGTTCGCTTTCCCCGCCCAGGCCACCCACGCCGCCCCGCCGGCTGAGCAGCTGCCCTTCCCGGTCGCCGAACTGCCCGGCTCGGTCACCGCCAGTCCACCACCGCTGCCACCACTGCCGGCACCGGATCCCGCAGCTCGGCCCACCTCGATCCCCGCCGAAGCCACCTCCTCCGGAATCCTGCGCTTCCTCCCGCCCGTTCTCACCGCCGTCGCCGCGCTCATGACCGCCGCGGGCTGCTTCCTTCCTCTCTTCCGGCTGCAGCAGCACGTAAGCGTCCGGCAGCGGTTCTTCGAAGCCCAGCTCACCGTCACCGAAACCGCCTGGGGCAACCGCCTCGAGATTCCCGGGCAGGACGCCGCCGAGCAGGGCGGCGCGCCGTTCGGCGTGCCCCTGATCCTCGCCGTCCTCGTGCTGGCCGTCGCCGCCTTCACGGCCTTCTCCCGGCCGGGCCACGGGGCCGGCCGGTGGCTGATCGGCGGGGGTGCGTTCTTCACCGCCGGGGTGGTCACCACCGTCGGCATGACCGGGCCCGGGTGGTCCGCCATGGCGGACGGCATGGACCTCGAAGTCAGCACCGCGGCCGGCATGTGGCTGCTGATCGGGGCCACCGCCCTGGCCGCCGTCGCGGCCGTGCTGGCCTACCTGCCCGCCTGGCGGCGCACCGAAGACTGGGCCGACCCCGCCCTCGCCTACGCCGACACCCCGACCCCGCCCACCGGCGTCGCCATCACGGTGCTGCCCCCGGAAGAGCCCGGATAACCCGCTCGCCACGGCGGCTACCGTGAGAACCATGTCGTGGCTGCTGGTCTTCTTCGGGGCGTCCGTGCTCATCGCGCTTACGCCAGGGGCGAACAACCTGCTGGGTCTCCACCACGGGATGACGCACGGTGTTCGCCGTGGCCTCGCCGGGCTGGCCGGCCGGCTGGCCGCGTTCACCCTGTTGATCACGGCCGTGGCGGCCGGGCTCGGGCAGCTGCTGGCCGCGTCCGAGACCGCCCTCACGATCATCAAGTGGGCCGGCGTCGCCTACCTGCTCTACCTCGGCGTGCGGATCCTGTGGTCCACCATCCGGCGCAACGGCGACGCGGCCGAAGCCGCCCGGACCAGCACCGAACCGGCGTCGGCGTGGCGCGTCGCGCGCAAGGAGTTCGGCGTCGCGATCACCAACCCCAAGGCGATCCTCATCTTCACCGCGTTCGTCCCGCAGTTCATCGACGCAGCTCACGGGCCGTTTCCGGCCCAGATCGCGCTGCTGGGCGCGGTCTACCTGCTGGCCGAGTTCCTGGCCGGCTCCGTGTATGTCGGCGTCGGCGCCGCGGTGAAGTCGATCGAGCTCACGCGGCGGGCCCGGCGCAACGTCGACCGCGGCACCGGCGTGGTGCTCGTCGGGCTGGCCGGCGTCCTCGCGACGTCGAGTGCCTGACCCGATCTTGCCCTCGTGTGTCAAGGAATACGGCCGAGTCGGCGATGTGGATCAACCCGCCGGAGCAACCTTGGTACGGAAAACGCACACGGACTGCGGACACGCCCTGTGAAGCTGTTAGAGTCGGCGACACGCTTCGGGACGAGTGTGCCCCGAAGCGTTCCTGGCTTGCGTGCCAGTAGTGCTGTGTGTTCCCGCCGGCCACCGTGCCGGCCAAGCCGATCGTCGGTTGAGGACGGCCGACGACGCCGAGGAGGTCCCCCGCGTGTTCAGCGCCTTCCGCTCGGCTCTCGCGACGCCGGATCTACGCAAGAAGATCCTGTTCACGCTAGCCATCGTCGCGGTCTACCGAATCGGTGCGACCATTCCGGCACCCGGGATCTCCTACGGGGCGGTCCAGGCCTGTAGTTCCCAGGCGCAGCAGGAAGGCGTCTACCAGCTGCTGAACCTGTTCAGCGGCGGTGCGCTGCTGCAGCTGTCGCTCTTCTCGACCGGCATCATGCCGTACATCACGGCGAGCATCATCATCCAGCTGCTGACCGTGGTCATCCCGCGGTTCGAGGAGCTGAAGAAGGAAGGCCAGTCCGGCCAGGGCAAGCTGACCCAGTACACCCGGTACCTGACGGTCGCGCTGGCGATCCTGCAGGCCACCGGCGTGGTCGCGCTCGCGGACCGCAAGCAGCTCTTCCCGGACTGCGACCAGCCGATCATCCCGGACAACAGCGTCTACTCGCTCGCCATCATCGTGATCACCATGACCGCGGGCACCGCCGTCATGATGTGGCTGGGTGAGCTGATCACCGAGCGCGGTGTCGGCAACGGCATGTCCGTCCTGATCTTCCTGAACATCGCCGCGCGCATCCCGGTCGAGGGCGGCAACATCCTCAGCAACGGCGGTGGCGTCGCGCTGACGATGATCTGCGTCTTCGGCCTGGTGATCATCGCGAGCGTCATCTTCGTCGAGCAGGGGCAGCGCCGGATCCCGGTGCAGTACGCCAAGCGCATGATCGGCCGCCGGATGTACGGCGGCACGTCGACCTACCTGCCGATCAAGGTGAACCAGGCCGGCGTCATCCCGGTCATCTTCGCGTCGTCCCTGCTGTACCTGCCGGACCTGATCAGCCGCCTCGTCGGCGACCAGAACGCCAACTCCGGCTGGCAGGTCTTCATCAAGAACTACATCGTGAACCAGTCCAGCTGGGTGCACATCGCGCTGTACTTCGCGCTGATCATCTTCTTCACGTACTTCTACATCACGATCACGTTCAACGTGGACGAGCGTGCGGAAGAGATGAAGAAGTTCGGCGGGTTCATCCCGGGCATCCGCCCGGGCCGCCCGACCGCGGAGTACCTGAGCTTCGTGCTCGGCCGGATCACCCTTCCGGGTTCGCTGTACCTGGGCATCATCGCGATCCTTCCGAACTTCTTCCTGTCGGTGACCGGTAGCGGGAACAACCAGAACTTCCCGTTCGGTGGCACGGCTGTGCTGATCATGGTCGGTGTCGGGCTCGACACCGTGAAGCAGATCGAAAGCCAGCTGATGCAGCGCAACTACGAAGGGTTCTTGAAGTGACGCGGCTGGTTCTCGTGGGTCCGCCCGGCGCGGGCAAAGGTACGCAGGCGGTGGCGCTGTCGGAGCAGCTGCGCGTCCCGCACATCTCCACGGGTGAGCTGTTCCGCGCGCACGTCGGCCAGGAGACCCCGCTGGGCCAGGAAGCCAAGCGCTACCTGGACTCGGGCGAGCTCGTGCCCGACTCGGTGACGAACGAAATGGTCCGCGAGCGGCTGGCGGAGCCGGACGCGAAGGCCGGCTTCCTGCTCGACGGCTTCCCCCGCAACACCAAGCAGGCCGAGGTCCTCGGCGAGATCCTCGGCGACGCCGACGTCTCGCTCGACGCCGTGATCCAGCTGCAGGTGCCGGAGGACGTCGTCGTGGGGCGCCTCATGTCCCGCGGCCGCGCGGACGACACCGAAGAGGTCATCCGCCGGCGCCAGCAGATCTACGTGTCGGACACCGCGCCGCTGCTCGAGTACTACGCCGGCATCCTGGTGACCGTCGACGGCGTCGGCAGCGTGGAGGAGATCTCCGGCCGGGTGCTGAAAGCGCTGCGCGACCGCACGTGAATCTCGGAGGGTTGCGTGTTCTGCAAGTGCTCCGCCGTGGGCGCATGATCGAGGTCAAGACCCCGGACGAGCTGCAGGCGATGCGGGCCGCGGGGCTCGTCGTCGCCCGCACGCTGGCGGCCGTCCGCGCCACCGCGAAGCCGGGGGTCAGCACGGCCGAGCTCGACGAGCTGGCCGAGCAGACGATCCGGGACGCCGGCGCGGTGCCGTCCTTCAAGGGCTACCACGGCTTCCCGGCCTCGATCTGCGCGTCGGTGAACGAGCAGATCGTCCACGGCATCCCGGCGAAGACCCAGGTGCTGGCCGACGGCGACATCATCTCCGTCGACTGCGGGGCGATCCTCGACGGCTGGCACGGCGACTCCGCCGTCACGCTGGCCATCGGTGACGTCTCCGGCGCCGACCTGGCGCTGTCCGCGGCGACCGAAGCGGCGATGTGGGCCGGCATCGAGGCGGTCAGCGCCGGCGGCCGGTTGACCGACATCTCCTACGCCGTCCAGTCGGCCGCCGAACGCGCGGGCCGCGACGACGGCATCGAGTACGGGATGATCGTCGAGTACGGCGGCCACGGCATCGGCCGCCAGATGCACATGGACCCGTTCCTGCCGAACATCGGCAAGCCGGGCAAGGGCCCGCGGCTGAAGGCGGGCATGGCCCTGGCGATCGAGCCGATGCTGACCGGTGGCGGCGGCGAGACCCGCGAGCTGGACGACGGCTGGACGGTCGTCACGGCCGACGGCTCCCGCGCGGCCCACTGGGAGCACACCGTCGCGATCACCGACGACGGTCCCTGGGTTCTGACGGCTCCGGAAGGCTCCTGACCTGCGCGTTCACTCGTCTGTGGTGATCGTCGTCACGTCCACCTGCACGGTCCTTTAGCATGGTCACCCCCGGTTTGGGGGTCGCGACACGACATGCGTACACTGTCAAGTCGGCGCACTTATCGCGCCCGGATCCTGCGCGCTCGTGAATTCACGGTCTGAGGGAGCCGGGCACCAGTGTGCCACGCAACACCCAACCCAGCACTAGTGCTCGAGTTGATCAGGTGTGGCGACAGACGATACCGACAGGAAATGCGGAGGACATGGCGAAGAAAGACGGGGCCATCGAGGTCGAAGGCCGCGTAGTCGAGCCGCTCCCCAACGCGATGTTCCGCGTCGAGTTGGAGAACGGTCACAAGGTCCTGGCACACATCAGCGGCAAGATGCGGCAGCACTACATCCGCATCCTGCCCGAGGACAGGGTTGTCGTGGAGCTCTCGCCCTACGACCTCTCTCGTGGTCGCATCGTCTACCGCTACAAGTGATCACGAAGAGCAGCTCAGAAGCAGGAGAGCAGAAGACGTGAAGGTCCAGCCGAGCGTCAAGAAGATCTGCGACAAGTGCAAGGTGATCCGCCGCCACGGCCGGATCATGGTGATCTGCGAGAACCTGCGGCACAAGCAGCGGCAGGGCTGATTACCCAGCACTCGACCAGAGTGGATTGACGGCTACACAACCTCCCCGCACCTGCCGGTTCACGCGAGTGAACCGGTTCACCCCCGGGCTTCAGGCCGGGGCCGGGACACCCGAAGCGCAAGCCGAGGGCACGACAGGCGAGTCGGTCCCGGAACCGGACGGGGAGCAGACCTGAAGATGAAACCGAAGAAGGAGCATCAACGCCAATGGCACGACTCGCTGGCGTAGACCTCCCCCGCGAAAAGCGGTTGGAGATCGCGCTTACCTACATCTACGGCATCGGCCGTACCCGCTCGAAGCAGCTCATCAAGGCTGCCGAGCTCAACGCGGACACCCGCGTCAAAGACCTCAGCGATGACGACCTCGCGAAGCTGCGTGTCTACATCGAAGAGAACTTCAAGGTCGAGGGTGACCTTCGCCGTGAGGTGAACGCCGACATCCGTCGGAAGATCGAGATCGGGTGCTACGAGGGCCTTCGCTGGCGCCGCGGACTTCCCGTCCGTGGTCAGCGCACGAAGACCAACGCCCGTACCCGCAAGGGTCCGAAGAAGACGGTCGCCGGCAAGAAGAAGGCTGGCAAGAAGTGAGCGTCCAGGGCAAGAAGGTCGTGCAGATGGGTGGCGCTCGGCGCCGCGGCTCGGCTTGTGTCTCGCCCAAGGCGCTCTACGCCCGCCCGATGGCGCTCCGCAACCTGTACACCGACGCCGGTTCGATCATCCGGCGCGGACAGGCCGAAGCGGTCGCCGCTCACCAAGAGAACGCGCGCTAACAGGAGATCCCTCACAACATGCCACCGAAGTCTCGTACTGCGGCCGGGGCCAAGAAGGTCCGCCGCAAGGAAAAGAAGAATGTCGCGCACGGTCACGCGCACATCAAGAGCACCTTCAACAACACCATCGTCTCGATCACGGACCCGACCGGTGCCGTGATCGCGTGGGCGTCGAGTGGTCACGTGGGCTTCAAGGGCTCCCGTAAGTCCACCCCGTTCGCCGCGCAGATGGCCGCCGAGAACGCCGCCCGCAAGGCCGCCGAGCACGGCATGAAGAAGGTCGACGTCTTCGTGAAGGGCCCGGGTTCGGGCCGCGAGACGGCGATCCGCTCGCTGCAGGCGGCCGGCCTCGAGGTCGGCACCATCCAGGACGTGACCCCGCAGCCTCACAACGGCTGCCGCCCGCCCAAGCGGCGCCGGGTCTGAGGAACGGGGAGGAGTAAGAAGAAATGGCTCGTTACACCGGCCCCGCGACGCGTATCTCGCGTCGCCTCAAGGTTGACCTCATCGGCGGCGACCAGGCTTTCGAGCGTCGCCCCTACCCGCCGGGCCAGCACGGCCGCGGGCGCATCAAGGAGTCCGAGTACCTCCTGCAGTCGCAGGAGAAGCAGAAGGCTCGCTACACCTACGGCGTTCTCGAGCGTCAGTTCGTCCGGTACTACAAGGAAGCCGTCCGGCGTCCCGGTAAGACCGGTGAGAACCTGCTGCAGATCCTCGAGTCCCGCCTGGACAACGTGATCTACCGCGCCGGCATCGCCCGCACCCGCCGTCAGGCGCGTCAGCTGGTGAGCCACGGCCACTTCCTGGTCAACGGCACGAAGGTCAACGTCCCGTCCTTCCAGGTCTCGAAGTGGGACATCATCGACGTGCGGCCGAAGTCGTTCTCGATGCTGCCCTTCGTCGTGGCGAAGGAGTCCTACGGCGACCGCCCGATCCCGGCGTGGCTGCAGGTCGTCCAGTCCAACCTCCGCGTGCTGGTCCACCAGCTGCCGGAGCGTGCGCAGATCGATGTTCCGGTCCAGGAACAGCTGATCGTCGAGCTTTACTCGAAGTAGTCCGGCCCCGGCTGGGTTACGGGCGGCGGCGCAACAGGTGCGCCGCCGCCGCGCCATCCCTGCGACGTCATATGGCGGGCGTCGTCTGGAAAGGAATTAGGAAGAAATGCTGATTTCCCAGCGGCCGGCTCTCGGCGAAGAGACGGTCAACGAGACCCGCTCCCGGTTCACCATCGAACCGCTGGAGCCCGGCTTCGGCTACACGCTCGGCAACTCGCTGCGGCGCACGCTGCTGTCGTCCATCCCGGGCGCGGCCGTGACGAGCATCCGCATCGACGGCGTGCTGCACGAGTTCACCACCGTTCCGGGGGTGAAGGAAGATGTCACCGACATCATCCTGAACCTCAAGGAGCTCGTGGTGTCCTCGGAAGAGGACGAGCCGGTCACCATGTACCTGCGCAAGCAGGGCCCCGGTGAGGTCACGGCGGCCGACATCGTGCCGCCGGCGGGTGTCACCGTGCACAACCCGGATCTGCACATCGCGTCGCTGAACGGCAAGGGCAAGCTCGAGATCGAGCTCGTCGTCGAGCGCGGCCGCGGTTACGTTCCGGCCCTGCAGAACAAGCAGGCGGGCGCGGAGATCGGCCGGATCCCGGTCGACTCGATCTACTCGCCGGTGCTCAAGGTGACGTACAAGGTCGAGGCCACCCGTGTCGAGCAGCGCACCGACTTCGACAAGCTGATCCTGGACGTCGAGACCAAGCCGTCGATCACGCCGCGTGACGCGGTCGCGTCGGCCGGCAAGACGCTGGTGGAGCTGTTCGGTCTCGCCCGCGAGCTGAACGTCGACGCCGAGGGCATCGAGATCGGCCCGTCGCCGCAGGAAGCGGACACCATCGCTGCCTACGCGATGCCGATCGAGGACCTGGACCTCACCGTCCGGTCGTACAACTGCCTCAAGCGCGAGGGCATCCACACGGTGGGCGAGCTGGTCTCGCGCAGCGAGGCGGACCTGCTCGACATCCGCAACTTCGGCGCCAAGTCGATCGACGAGGTCAAGCTCAAGCTCGTCGGTCTCGGCCTCGCGCTGAAGGACAGCCCGCCCGGGTTCGACCCGACCGCGGCTGCCGCCAGCTACGACGGTGAAGGCTGGTCGGAGGGTGTCGGTGGCATCGCCGACGGGATTTCGGACGGCCACGACGATGGCCAGGACTACGCAGAGACCGAGCAGCTCTAGGGCTCTGTGCCTGGACGCTGCGAGCTGAACTAGTAGGAGAACCAATGCCCACCCCTACCAAGGGAGCCCGGCTCGGCGGGTCGTCCGCGCACGAGCGGCTGATCCTGGCCAACTTGGCCACGCAGCTGTTCGAGCACGGCAAGATCACGACGACCGAGGCGAAGGCGAAGCGGGTCCGTCCGCTGGCCGAGAAGCTGATCACCAAGGCGAAGCGGGGCGACCTGCACAACCGTCGTCAGGTGCAGCGCGTCGTCCGTGACAAGGACGTCGTCCACAAGCTGTTCGCCGAGATCGGTCCGCACTTCGCGGAGCGCGACGGTGGCTACACCCGGATCACCAAGACGATGCCGCGCAAGGGCGACAACGCCAAGATGGCGGTCATCGAACTGGTGCCCGAGAAGACCGTGACGAGCGAGGCCGAGCGCGCGCGCAAGACCAAGTTCGCCAAGGACGAGAAGGCCGCCGCTCCGGTTGCCGAGGAGACCACCGAGGCGCCTGCCGCCGAGGAGGCTCCGGCTGCCGAGGAGGCCAAGGCCGAGGACACCGCCGCCGAGACCGAGGCCCCGGCTTCGGACGACGCGGACGCGGACGCCAAGAAGGACTGACGTCCTGACGGCCGATTCGACACCGGACGAGCCCGCCACTCCCGCTGGGGAGGGCGGGCTCGTTCGTCTGCGCCTGGACGTCTCCTACGACGGCACGGACTTCTCGGGCTGGGCCCGTCAGCCGGCGCGCCGCACGGTGCAGGGTGTTCTGGAAGAGGCGTTGCACCGGCAGCCGCCGGGGGCGTCGGTGCCCAAGTCGGTGGTGGTCGCGGGCCGCACGGACGCCGGGGTGCACGCGACGGGCCAGGTGGTGCACGTCGACGTCGTGCCGCTTTCGGCTCCTTCCGGGCGGATTCCCGTGTCCGCGGAGGGCATTCCCGACCTGGCCCGCATGGCCGGGCGCTGGAACCGCCTCCTGCCGGGCGACGTCCGGGTGCTGGGTGCCCGCGTCGCCCCGCCGGGGTTCGACGCGCGGTTCTCCGCGGTGCGGCGGCACTACCGCTACCGGGTGTCCGACGCCCCGTGGGGCGTGGACCCGTTGCGCCGCCACGACACCCTGGCGTGGAACCGTCCACTGTCGACGGACGCGATGAACGCGGCGGCGGCCTCCCTGCTGGGCCTGCAGGACTTCGCGGCGTACTGCAAGCAGCGCGACACGGGCACGACGATCCGCGAGCTGCAGCGCCTGGAGTGGCGGCGGGTGGACGAGCACCTGCTGGAGGTCGCGGTTTCGGCGGACGCGTTCTGCCATTCGATGGTCCGCAGCCTGGTCGGCGCGCTGCTCCTGGTGGGCGACGGCCGGCGAGGACGTGACTGGCCGGCGGAAGTGCTGGCCAGCGGCGTCCGTGACAGCGCGGTGGCTCCCGCGCACGGCCTCACCCTGACGGCGGTGGACTACCCGCCGGACGCCGAACTGGCGGCCCGGGCGGAGCAGACGCGCAACGTCCGCACCACGTTCTGAGCCTCCCGAACGCTCTGAAGGCCACCATGAGGGCACTAGATGCCCTCATGGTGGCCTTCAGAGGCATTGGCAGGAGCCGGAGGACCTCAGTCGCCGCGGCGGACGGGGCCCAGGAGCTGCTGCTCCTTGCCCGTCGTCACCAGGCGCAGCGGCCGCCACAGGTTGCGGCCCAGGGCCACCACCTGGTCGTCCTTCAGCATCGTCAGCTGGCGCATCATCTGCGGCGGCAGGTTCCAGATGCGGCCCGCCAGCTCGGCCTGGCCGGCCGGGAGGCGCTGCATCAGCACCAGGTCCGCCGCGTTGGCCGTCACGCCCGCCTGGGGGTGCAGGTACGGCAGCACGTACACCGTCGTCTGCCACGGCGACCGCGGCGGGAACAGGTCCTGCGGGGTCGGGCCGCCGTCGGTGACCACGAGCAGCGGCGCGTCCTCCGACGGCCGCGGCAGCTCGACCGGCGACAGCCGCCTGATCTGCACCAGCGGCGACGGACGGCCGTCGCGGCTGCCGGCCGCCCGGGACAGCACCTGCCACTCGGTCGGGCGCCCGGTCGCGACGACGACCCACGCGCCGACCGCCATCGCCCGCATCGCGACCTGGCGGGCCAGGTACAGCCCGCCCACCAGCACGATGCGGGTCGGCGTCGAGCGCAGCGCCGAGATCGTCAGCGGCTCGCCCTTCAGGCCCGAGCCGAGCACGATGCCGCCGCGGTCGCCGGAGGGGCTGACCGCGTCGAGCATCGCGGGGTCGACGGTGAACTCCGGCGCCACACCGGTGTTCTGCCCGGCGTCACGAACGCGGGAGCTCATGCTGTTCCTCCGATCGGCAGCGTCGCGGCGAAGGCGGAGACCTGCAGCCCGCGCAGCGGCGTCAAGTTCACGTCCAGCCGCTCGGACAGCCCCTGCAGCCGCTGGTCGGCGGCGTCGAGCTCACGCGGGTTGCGCGCGCTCAGCCGGACCACGCCGCGCAGCCCGATCTTGCCTTCGTCGGACGCCGGGGAAATCGACATCGCCAGCGTCGACGACAGCGCGCGGACGCTCGTCAGCGCGTTCAGGCTGCCCGCGATCTTGCCCTTCGGCCAGCCGGTGATCGCGTAGCTCGCGTGGCCGATGCCGGCCGCGGTCACGCCGGACCAGCGCTCCTGCAGCGTCACCTTGCTGGGTGAACCGGCGACCGCCGTCAGCTCCGCGGCCGAAATGCTCGCGCGCAGCAGCTCGTCCGGGTCGAGCGGCCGGGTCGGCACGCCCTGCGACTCCAGCGCGTTGCGCACCCGCGAAAGCGCGCCGATCAGCGCGCGGTGGGCGCCGACGACGCCGCCGCCGCGCTCCCGGATCGCCGCCGGGCAGCGCTTCGGGTCGAGCCGGATCGCGACCCACGTCGTCCGCCGCGCCGCCGCGGGCAGCGGCCCGAGCACCTCCATGTAGGAGCTCAACGCGGGCGAATCCGCCGGCAGCGCCGCGCTGCCCGGGTAGCAGTGCCAGATCATCTGGATCGAGTCGAGGACCACCCCGCGGTCTTCGAGGCACGGCGCGAGCGCCGAGAGCGGCAGGCTCGGCGCGCCGCCGGCCTGGGTGATCAGCGCCGGCGTCGGCTCGACGAGCAGCACCGCCGTCCAGGTGCCGTCGTTCCAGGCGAGCCCGACCTGCTGGCGCTCGTGGTCGACGCCGTGCGCGACGACGAGGTCCGGCACGGCGATCCGGAGCAGGTTGACGCGGGCGTCGTCCGGGCCGGTCACGGTGGTCTCTTCGGCCGCCAGCTCCTCGACGGTGCTCGGCGGCAGCGGCTCCGCGACGCGGTCGTGGGAGCGGAAGGAGTAGCGCATCGTCAGCCCGACCCACTGGGTGAACCAGCGGCCGCGCCAGCGCAGCAGCGCGACGATCAGGGCGAAGCCGACGACGCCGATCGCGACGTACTTCATCGACATGTCGATGGCGAGCAGCACGAGCCCGACCGCGAGACCGACCTCGAGCACGACGAGGTTCGCCACGGGGAGCGGGCCGAGGTTCACGCCCGACGAGCGGCGCCGCGCGGGGGGCACCATCCGCACCGGGCTCGGCGGGGGAGTGGCGGGGCCGCTGTCGTCGGGTCCCTGGGGGCCACCGGGACCGCCGGGGCCACCCGGGCCGCCAGGTCCGCCGCCACCGGGACCACCGGGACCACCAGGTCCACCGGGTCCACCGGGTCCACCGGGGCCACCCGGCCCACCAGGACCGCCGGGGCCACCAGGACCAGGTCCACCCGGGCCGCCGGGACGTCCACCGGGTCCACCCGGACCGGGGCCGCCGGGTCCGCGCGGGGGCATGCCGGGTCCGCCGGGCCCACCACCGGGTCCGCCGGGAACGCCACCGGGTCCTCCGGGTCCTCCGGGGCCGCCCGGCACACCTCCCGGACCGCCGGGGCCACCGGGTCTCCCGGGCCGCGGCGGCGGGCCGGGCGGGCGGCCGGAAGGCGGGGGCCCGGGTGGGCCAGGCGGACGTGGAGGAGTGGTGACGGACATCCGCGCTTTCTCTTCCCCTCGTGCTTGCTGCGTACCCGGAAGCCGGGTCCCGGGGAATCCGACCCTAGCCGGAGTTGGTAGAAACCCCACACCAGACGGTCCCCGTACGGCTATCCTGCGGAACCGTACCGCGACGGGGAGAGCTGTAGGTCGAGAATGCCATCAACACCCACGACTAAGTCTCAGGTTCAGGCGTACAAGTTCGTCCTGCGCCGGATGCAGTCGGCGCTGGTCCGGCGCGACGCCGTGATGCTGCACGACCCGATGCGCACCCACACGAGGGCCACGATCGTGGGAGTGGTGCTCGGCGCCCTCGGCATGATCGTGTTCGTCGTCTGGGGCCTGCTCAGCCCGGCCCCGTCGGTCCCGGAAGCCGGCAACATCGTGATCGGCGAGCAGTCCGGCACGGTCTACGTGGTGATGGGGAACCCGAAGACTCTTGTCCCGACGTTCAACCTCGCTTCGGCGCGGCTTCTCCTGCTGGCCCAGCAGAAGCAGTCGAGCTCGGGTAACAACCCCGGCGCCGCGCCGGCCGCCGCCCCGGCCGCGGCGGCCCCTGCGGCTGTGAAGAATCCCACTGTCGTTTCCGACGATCAGCTGAAGGACATTCCGCGCGGAAAACTGACCGGAATTCCGGACGGTCCGCAGCTGATCCCGACGGATTCCCAGCGGATCACCCCCAATTGGGCGGTGTGCGACCAGGTTCTGCTCGACCCGACGCAGCCGAACCCGGACATCGGCAAGACCGAGACGTCCGTCTTCGGCGGCGTCGCCCCGAGCGGTCTCGGCACCGAGCTCGGGGAAAAAGAGGCGCTCCTGGCGAAGGCGGACAACGACAAGACCTACCTGATCTACCGCCTGCCGAGCACGCAGAACCGGCCGAACGCCAACACCGTCCGCGCCGAGATCGACGCCGGCGACTCGAACAACGCGGTCCCGACCGCTCTGCAGCTGCTGAACCAGAAGCCGCGGAAGATCACGCAGGGCCTGCTGAACGCGATCCCCGAGGTCCCGCGCCTGACCCCGCCGCAGATCCCGGCCGGCGCGCCCCCGGCCGACCTCGACGGGCTGCAGTCCGGCGACGTCTTCTCCACCCAGCCCACCGGTGAGCAGCCGCAGTACTGGGCCATCACCACGACCGGCATCCAGCAGGTGTCCCAGGCGGTCGCCGACGTCATGCGCGTCGCGAAGCACGGCAGCGCGAGCGAGCTGCGGACCCTCGGGCTCGACAAGCTGTCCGGCATCCGCGTGCTGCGGCTCGGCGACCCCGACTACATCCCGGTCGACGATTTCCCGCGTTCGGTCCCGACGATCCTCGACGCGACGAAGAACTCGGCGGTCGCCTGCCTCGGCTGGTCCGTCGTCGGCGACGGCGACAACCGCGACGGCCACACCTCGGTCTACATCGACACCCAGCTGCCGGGCCAGAACAGCCACGGCCCGAAGTTCGCGACGACCAAGGTCACCACGCCGGGCCCGAACCGCGTGCCGATCAACGGTTTCTACCTCCAGCCCGGCTTCGGCGCGGTGGTCCAGTCCGCGACCGGAAAGGCCAGCTTCGGCAAGGGCGCGATCCAGCTGATCTCCGACCGCGGCATCCGCTACAGCGTCCCGGACGCCGCGACCGCGGACGCGATCGGCCTGAACAACCGGCAGCCCGCGCCCGAAGCGATCATCGGGCTGCTGCCGACCGGGGCTTCGCTGAACACCCAGGACGTGCTCAAGCAGTTCGACTCGGTGCCGATCGACCCGAACGCCGGTTCGTTCCCGGCCCCGGCCGCGCAGGCGGGCGGCTGACCGGAACCATCGGGCGGCCGCGAACGTCACACGCCCGATGGATCTTCTGGTGAGCGGAGAGGTGCCATGGCCGGCTTGAGGATGGACGGCGTGGTCGTCGCCGACTACGCCCGGACGGCCGAGGAGGCCGCTGACGCTCTGAACGCGGCGGCGGCCGACGTGGGGGGCGAAGGCGTTTCCGGCGAGTCCTACGGCCGGCTGGGGGCCCAGATCGGGCTCGGTGAGTCGTACGGCCGCGCGGCCGGCGCGCTGCGGCGTCAGCTGACCGACGGCGCCGAGGCGCTGAAGTCGGCCGCGGAGGCGCTGCGGCACGTCACGGTCCGCCACAGCGGGCAGGACGCCGAAGCCGCGGAGCTGATCAAGCGCGCTGGTGAGGTCGGATGATGTTCGCCGAACCGGAAGGCTCCACGGAGTCCATCCCGCACCCGCTGGCCAAGCCGGCCGCCCCGGCGCCCGCCGCGCCCGTGGTGGCCTTCTCCCCGGAAGCGGAAGGCGACGAGATCGCCGCCACGGCCGAGCCGTACCTGGCGTACCTCACCGACGTGTCGCACCAGCTCGGGCTGATCGATCCCGTCGAGACGTACTTCCGCCCGCTGATCGGCCGCTGGGGCGACCTCGCCGCCGAAGCCGGGCGGCTGCGCCAGGCCGCCGGAGCCGCGGCCGAGGTGTCCGCCCGGCTCGACGAGGGCCTCGGCCGGCTCGACGGCGGCTGGGAGGGCCGGGACGCCGACGCGTTCGTCGCGTACATGCGCGAGATCGGCGCCGCGGGCGGCGACGTCCAGGAGGCGCTGACCGTCCTCGCCGGCGCGCTCGACGAGCTGGTGACGACGCTCCGCCACGTCGTCGTGGACCTCGTCGAGGTGCTGGTCGATGCCGCGGACCTGATTTCCGAGACGATGACCCTGCCGAGCGGGGGCGCCAAGCGAGCGCGGGTCCAGCTGGGGGAGACGCAGGAGTCGGCGAAGGCGCTGTACGAGACCGCGCGGGACGTCCTCGAGGCGTTCGACCGGCTTTGCGACGGCGTCGACGATCCCGACGCGGCCGCCCGGAGCATCGAGATCGCGCACCGGTACCCGGAGGAGCGGTTCCGGCTGCGGGACGACGCCGTGAGCAGTGCCTCCGCCGCCGGGGAACCGACGGCTTCGGCTTCGGCGGACGCCGGTGCCGGCGAAGTCATGACGCCGTCGTCGGCGAGTGGAGACCCGGCGGAGCCGAAGCACACCGCGGCGGGCACGCCGGAGGCCGCCCAACCCGCCGGCGCGGCCCCGCAGCAGGTACCTCAGGCGCAGGACGACCACAGCACGTCGGGCGGAGTCCCGATGATGCCGATGATGGGCTTCGGAGCGTTCGGCGGAGGCGGCGGCCAAGGCCGGCGCCAGTCGAAGACCCGCCCGACGACGACGCCGTCGGAGCTGCTGGGCGAGCCGGGCCTGGTGGCGCCGCCGGTCATCGGCGAGGACGAGAATCCGGCGCAGCAGAAGAAGAACCCGCCGGCGCCGCCGCAGAAGTGATGCGGGCCCGGCTCGCGGACCGGATTCCGGTCAGCCGCGTGCGGTGCCGGACCGACCCGTTTCCCCGGCCCGCGGGCCGGGGAAACGTCAGCGGCGGGAAGCGGTCTCCGCGGGCCGGTTGCGGCGGATCGTGCGCATCACGAACAGCGTGATCAGCAGCGCCACAACACCGCCGCCGGTGCCGGCCAGCGCCACGATCATCGGGGTCGAGTTGCGGTCGTTCGCGGGCGGGAGCTGGGCCAGCTGCGGGGGCGGGATCGGCGCCTGGTTCCCGACCTCGGACGGCAGGCTCTGGGTCAGCGCCGCCACCGGGTCGATGACCCCGTAGCCGACGAAGTTGTCGCGGCCGCCCGGAGCGGCGGGGTGCTGGGCCGTCTCCTTGATCCGGTTGACGATGCCCTTGCCGTCGAGGTTCGGGTACTTGGCCTTGACCAGCGCCGCCAGGCCCGCGACGTACGGCGCGGCGAAGCTCGTTCCCTGGATTTCGCTGGCCTTGTCGCCGCTTTCGAACGTCAGGTTCGCCAGGCCGTTGGAGCCTTCGGCGGGGTCGAGCGAGACGATCCTCGTGCCCGGGGCGGCGACGCCGACCCACGGGCCGTGGACGCTGAACGGGGCCACGCCGCCGGATTCGTCGATCGCCCCGACCGACAGCACGTCGTCGGCGAACCACGGCGGTGTCACGATCGTCTTGGGCTTCTTCGCGTCCGGCTGGTCGTTCTGCGGGCAGGTGTCCGTCGCGTTGCCCGCGGCGGCGATGATCACGATGCCTGCCTGCGCCGCGTAGCGCACCGCCGCCTGGACCTGCTGCTCGCCTTCGGTGATCGACCCCGTCGCCGTGCGGCAGTTGTCGACCGACATGTTGATGATGTCGGCGTCCTTGCGGTCGGCGATGCCGCGGATGATCTCGGCCAGCGTCTTCAGCGTGCCCGCGGTGCCGGCCTTCTCCAGCTGACGTCCGCCGTTCGACTGCCCGGGAGACGTCCGGTCGCCGTCACCGGACCCGCTGCCGCCACCGCCCTCGCCGCTCGGCGGCAGTGAAGACTCCGATCCCGTCGGCGGGTTGGTGCTCGACGACGGGGTGCCACTGCTGCTCGGTGGCGGCGGCGTCGACGTCGAGGTGTCGGGCTCGTAGTTCTCGCTCAGCTGGCGGTAGGACACGATCGTCGCGTCCGGGGCGACGCCGACGAACCCGACCTCCGGGTTGTCCGGCTTGGCCGCGATGATGCCGGCGACCTCGGTGCCGTGGCCGTCGCAGTCCTCGAGTCCCGGCTGCGCGTTCTTCGGCGTCAGGACGTACTCCCCGCCGGACTGGAGGTTCTGCAGCCAGGGGTGCTTCGTCACGCCCGTGTCGACGACGGCGACCTTGACGCCCCGGCCGACGCCGCCGTTCGTGGCGGCCCGGACGATCTCCTGCGCCTTCGCGATCTGCAGGTAGTCCTGACCCCAGGGCCGGTACTTGAGCACGATGTTCTGGCCGAGGGTGCTGCGCTGGACGCAGCCCTTCGACTGCTTGTACTTCTTGTCCGGCTGGCGCGAATCCGGGAGCAGCTTGCTCATGTCCACCGGGGGCGGCGTCGCGAAGTAGCCGTCGGCGGGCGCCTGCTGCGCCCAGACCGGCACCGCGACGGCCACCGAGGACAGGAAGCCGATCGTGCCGGTCAGCAACGCGGTCGTGGTCCGCCGGGTGGCGCCGAAACGCCGTCCTACTGCCATCCGAGATTCACCCGATCCGGTCACTTGAAGTTCAGGTGCCGCAGTGTCGTGTACAGGTCCATCACACCCAGGGCGAGCGGGAGCACCGACGCGATGCAGAGCGCCTCGATGATCTCCACCGTGCGCCGCAGCGGCGGCGAGAAGCGCTGGTTCGGGAAGATCACGCCGACCACGAGCGCGCCCGCGGCCAGCAGGATCAGGATGCCGAAGACGTAGAGCAGGCGGTTCTGCGCGCTCGCCGCGAACAGCCAGCCGACCGCGATCCCGGTCGCCGAGACGAGCCCCGTGGTGAGCAGGGCGACCGCCTGGCTGCCGTTCGCGTAGGCGCGGGCGCGCAGGAGGAGCACGAGCGTCGCGACGACACCCAGGATGATGCCGAACGCGCCGGGCGCGCTCGCGGCGATGATCGCCGACACCGCGACGGTGACGCCGCAGCCGACCATCAGGCCGGTCATGTAGTTGTGCGCGATCGCCGTGCGGCGCTCGATCGCCCGGTAGTCCGGGAAGCCCGAGTCTTCCTTGAGCTCCTCCGCGCTGCCCGGGACGTGCGGCAGCGGCAGCTTCGCGAGCCAGATCGTGGCGCGCGGCAGGATCGAGATGCAGGCGAGGGCGACAGCGACCGTGCCGGCCGCTATCCCGGCCGCCGGGTGCGCGACGAGCGTGCCGAACAGGAAGGCCAAGCCGCCGAACGTGCCCGCGGTGGCCGCGGCGATGAAGGTCGTGATGCCCGCGCCGATGACCATGATGCAGACCGACGCGACGATGATCACGAGGACCGCGCCGAGCAGCAGGTTCGCCCGGATCGACAGCCCGGGCACGATGTAGAAGCCGCTGACGAACGCCAGGGGCAGGCCGCCGGCCGCGGCGATCAGCACCCCGGTCGCTTCCGCGCTGTAGGCCTTGGCGAGCGTCGCGCCGACCGCGACGCACGCGATCGCGCCGATGCCGCCGGCGATGGCGGCGCCCAGCGCGTTGCCGCCGTAGAGCGAGCCGCTCATGAACAGCGCGAACGCGGCGGCGACCAGCGCCAGCCCGCCCGCGACGTGCCCGAAGCGGTTCGCCGTCTCCTTGGTCCAGGGCCGGAAGCTGTCGGGGGAGGACTCCGCGATGGCGTCGACGACGTCGTCGTACAGCGGCGGCGGCGGGTTCTCGTTGCGCTTGCGCAGCTGGAGCAGTTCGCCGTCGACCACGCCGAGCGAGGCCAGGGTCCGGCTCGGGTCGAGCGGGGCGTCCCCGAGCTTGGCGAGCGCCCAGCCACCGTGGCGGGCCCCGCCGTCCGGCGACGACTCCTTGGCCATGTCCAGCAGCATCGGCAGCAGATCGGCCACCGCGACATCGGCGGGCAGCGCCACGTCGATCCGCGTCGAGGGTGCGACGACCGTCACCCTGCTGAAAACTGTCGTGCCCGTAGCCACTGCACTGCCCCCGCTCGGTCGAGACTGCTCCCGGGGGAACTTATACCGAACCCCGGTGCCGACATCATCGAACGTCCGAAATTCACCGTCATCCGCAGGTCAGCTCCCGGAACGCGGCATTACTGTCGGTGGCAGGCCGTACACTCGCCGAGCGAGGATGGGGCAGCGTTCACGGGGGTTCCGGCATCCGGCGGAATTCCCCCGCGGCGTTCGATAGGTTGTTCGCGCACCAAGCGGTGGCCGCCATCGTCGAGTTTGAATGAGGGGTCCTTCGATGAGCACGCTGCAGTTCAAGAAGTCGCCGCGGCTGGCGGCACCGCGCCCGCCGGGCGGTGAGGTGCACCTCGAGCCGCCGCCCGAGGTGCCCCGGGTCATCCCCGGCAACATCGTCATGAAGGCGCTTCCGGTCGTCATGATCGTCGCGTCGCTCGGGATGATGGTCTTCATGTTCCAGGCCAGCAACCGGAACCCGATGATGATGGCCATGGGCGGCATGATGGTCGTCGGCACGCTCGGGATGATGGCCGGCGGTGGCGGCAAGGGCGGCGGCGCCAAGCGCGCCGAGATGGACGAAGACCGCAAGGACTACCTCCGCTACCTGGGCCAGATGCGCGACCGGGCCCGCGAGGCGATGGTCGACCAGCGTGCCGCGCTCGAGTGGGTGCACCCCGACCCGCAGTCGCTGTGGTCGCTGGCCGCCAGCCGCCGGATGTGGGAACGCCGCCAGAACGACCAGGACTTCCTGCACCTGCGCGTCGGGCGCAGCTCGCACCGCCTCGCGACGCGGCTGGTCCCGCCGCAGACCGGCCCGGTCGACGAGCTGGAGCCGATCGCCACCCTCGCGCTGCGCCGGTTCGTGCGCGCGCACTCGATCGTGCCGGACCTGCCCACGCAGATCACCCTGCGCGGGTTCGCCGCGGTGAGCATGCAGGGCGACCGCGCGCTGACCCGCGGCCTGACCCGCGCGATGCTCGCGCAGATGGTCACCTTCCACAGCCCGGACGACGTGCTGGTCGCGGTCGCGACGGCGGGCCGGGCGAAGGAGGAGTGGGAGTGGGCGAAGTGGCTTCCCCACGCCCAGCACCCGACCCTGGCCGACGGTATCGGCCAGCTGCGCATGATGGCCGGCTCGCTGGCCCAGATCGAAAACTGGCTCGACGAAGAGCTGCGTGACCGGCAGCGTTTCTCCCGCAACGCCACCCCGGCGCCGGACCAGCCGCACGTCGTGATCATCATCGACGACGCCGAAGTCACCCGCGAAGAGCAGATCATCCTTGAAGAAGGCCTGGTCGGGGTGACGCTGGTCGACCTGTCGGATTCGATCGGCAACCTCGCCGCCCGCCGCGGCCTGCGGCTGGTCGTGGAAGCCGACCGCCTCGGTGCGCGCAGCGCCGGCGGCGTCGAGTGGTTCGGCCGCCCGGACACCCTGAGCCTGGTCGAGACCGAGTCGCTGGCCCGCCTGATCTCGCCGTACCGCGTCGGCGGCGCGGCCGGGCAGGACGTCAGCGACGAAGAGCCGCTGCTGTCGAACCCGTCGCTGCTGGAGCTGCTCGGTATCCCGGGTGACCCGATGACTTTCGATGTGCAGCAGGCGTGGCGGCCGCGTCC
>NZ_JBVHUL010000019.1:0-135981 GCF_055565395.1 Amycolatopsis sp. NPDC028719 | reverse complement strand
CCCCTCTCCGAGAGCGCAGTGATCAGCATAGGATCAGCGCCAGCTCCAGCATGCGGGACGCGAAAATAACACCCATCACCCTCCCCCCCCCCCCCCCCCCCCCCCCCTCCACCCCACCCCCCCCCCCCCCCCCCCCCCCCCCCCCCCCTCTCTCCACCCCCCCCCCCCCCCCCCCCACCCGGCGGTTGATCCATTCAATCCGTCAGGGTCTACGCCTCGATGACCTTCCGTCGTGGTCAGCCGGCGTTGTTGCCGCTGCTGAAGCCGTTGACGTAGTTCCTCTGGTTGATGTTGGTTTCGCCGACGTCGACAAAGCAGCACCTGGCGCTGAGTGTCGCCCCCGGCTCCTGGAAGCCGACGACGAGACAACCGCTCTGGAAGAAGCAGCTGACGATGTTCACCTCGTTGATCGCCTGAGCCGGAGTTGCGCCGATGACTCCGATGGCCGGCGCAGCTTGGAATGCGTCAAGGTGACGTTTCGCAGAGTTCCTCTTGTGCTGCTCGTGTTTCGCGATCTCAGCTCCTCCGTGCCTGACGGAACGGCTGATGTCGCTGCGGACCTGACGCCCTCAGACGATCCGGATTTGGTCCAGCTTCACTCCGCCGGGAGTGTTCGGCCAGGTGAAGGAGGTATACCTTCCGATCGGGTTGCTCGGCTGCCACTTCCCGTCGCCGAACCACTGGGCGCGGTTGTTCCCCGTCCAGATCTCGGTGACCCAGACGCTATTGCCGAACTGGTCGTAGATATTCCAGGCTCCGGCGTTCGCGAAGCAGTCCGTGTGAGCGTTGCCAGTGGCGTAGTGGTACTCGACCCGCAAGTATTCACGGTTGCCGCAGTTGACTTTGTCGATTGCCAATGCTGTTCCCGCGGGAACCACGGCCGTAATCGCGAAGGTGGCCAATGCGGTCGCTGCCAACTTCTTCAACTTTTGATTCAACTGATCCTCCGTGCGATTGATGACAACTGGTTGAAAACCGGCGGTGGCTGTGTGCCAACGACGAGAAGCAGTGACGGTCCGGTGAGAAAACCAGGCTGAGTGCACCAGAACCGGCATTGAGTTCTAGCTGGATCAGAACGGCTTGATGCCGATGTCACGCAGGCAGCGAGCGGTGTTGAAGTGGACGTCGCGCCCCCTGGGCACGTCGACCAGCGCACCGTTGCAGTCCCGGAAGGTGACGTCGTTGTTGCCGGTGTGGATGTCGTCCATCCAACTAGTGAAGCCGATGTCGCCCACAAACGAATTCCAGCCCGCGCCGGCGAAACAGAATTGATGCCCGGCGCCTACGATGGTGTGGTAAGTGACCTTGACGAAGTTCGGATCACCGCAGTCGACCCGCGCGGCGGAGGCAGCCGGAGCCGGCAGCAGGATCGCCCCTAGTGCGGCCACGGCAGCGGCCGCACTGACGAATTTGCCCTTCATCATCACATTTCCCTTCTTTTGTTCCGAGTGGCCGCACGGAAGGCGGCCGACCCGCACCTGTCGGCGGGCCACGGCACAGGCGACGCGGCAGATGCACCCGCGACGGGGATCCGGCTAGTTCTTGGCTTCGGCGGTGACATGCTGGATGGCCTCGACGGCGATCGCGGGCTGCTTGAGGTAGATGTAGTGATCGCTGTTGGTGGCCACGACGGCCTCGCTGCGGCTGGACAGGTCGAGCCACTTCTCCTGCCCCGCGGTCCACGCCTGTTCCAGCGCCTCCCCGTACTGCGGGATCTGCTCGGCGAGGTAGGGCTGTCCGTGCCGGATCACCACGACCGGAATGTCGCCGGCGTAGCCCACCTCTCCATCCTGAATGGACAGCTGTTCCGGGTTCTGGCCGGTGTAGCCCGCGACGGCCCCCGCGCGGGCTTCGGCCGCAGGCCCGGTGGCGGACTCCGGGATGCCCGCGCTGGTGTCGGCGACGATGGTCGACGGGGGGGCGTCCATCAGGACGAGCCCCGCGACGCGGTCCTGGTGGGCGGGGGTGTAGCGGGCGGCGATCAACCCACCCATGGAATGCGCGGCCAGCACGGCGGGGCGGCCACCGGCGACGCGGTCCAGCACCCCGTTCAGGACCTTGCCGCTGCTCTCGAGCGTCTGGGGGCCCGACGGCTGGTCGCTCGCGCCTTCGCCGAGCCGGTCATAGGAGCAGGCCCTGTGCTTCTCGCTCAGTGTCTTCTGGAAGTCGGCCATTTTGTCCAGGCCGTCGCCGAGCCCGGCGAGCAGAACCACGACCGGCCGGCCGTCGACCTGAGTGCCGGAACAGGACACGTTCACCGACCGGCCCTCGACGGCGATCTTCGTGGTGCCGGAAATCGGGCTCTGGCCAGCGTTTCCGGTACCGGTCGCCGCCGGGGTGGCCGACTCCGAAGCCTCGTCGCACCCGGCCAGCACCGGCCCGGCCATGACGCACACCAGTGCGGCGACAGCGGCTGTCTTGACATTGCGGAACATCAGTTCTCCAGTAATGGCTTTCGATGCGAGCCGATCCGGATGTCGCGGCCCGGCACTGCCGGCGTCCCGCAGGCTAGGGAATCGGCGGACTCTTGATCATCACCACTGAGCGGACACTTGCGCGTAGCTCGCGCGGGGGACAAAGCGCGGTGCCCACCGCGGCAAGCATGACAAGCTCTCTAACTAAGTTAATTTCCGACTGCAGCCCAGCCTGCCTGAACTTTGTTAACGTGTCAAGCGCCATGGCCGCCGCCGTCGCATACGGTGGTCGACCTGGCGTTTCTCCTGCCCCGACCGGTCGACAACCTCGACCGCGAACTCACTCTCGATCGGGCGGGCCGGGTCGCAGGCGCCCGCCATGTCGCGACGTCGCGTCGATGACCTCGCCGGTCGCCACGTTCGGCGGTCACTGAGGTCAGCTTGCCGAAAATGGGGTCTGCACGCGAAACCCGCCCTGCTCGAATCTTCGAATCCGAGCAGGGCGGGTTTCGTCGAACAACCGAACTGAACACTCACGACCTTGGCTCCAGCGGAAGTCCGGAGTATCGGCCCAGCAAGCCACCCGCCGAGCGGAACCGACGGTCCGAAAAGGCCTTCAGCCCACGCCGAGCGATGGATCCCGCGCTATTCCCTCACCTCAAGAGCCTTCTGACGGCAGCCAACTCGCACCCCCGAGCTCCTGGCATTGACGCTCATGGGCGGACGAGCACCTTCCCGACCACGCCCTTCTCCACGGCCTCCTGCGCGGCGATGATTCCGTCACGTCCGTAGTCGGTGACAGGCAGCGCGGACAATGCATCCGTCTCGATGGCGGCATTCGTCCACGACAACAACCGCTTGAAGTCATCAGCGGACGCCCTGATTCGCTTGGCCGGATCGCTCGGGCATCGATCGCCGAATGCCTGGCATCTCGGTCACCCGCTCCGTCCCACCGCGGGGGGGGACAGCCATCTTGAGGATCTCCCCCTGCGGCGACGGCCGGCCCGGGCCGGCCGTACGGCCTGACAACGCAGATTTCGCAACAGATCCGTGCCCGGCCACTACCAACGTGGGCTGACAGCTTTCCGGAGCACGGGTCCTCAGCCCGGGCCCGGGTCCCGGCCCGAACGGTGGGCGTCAGCGGCCTGGACATCAGGTGCGCGACTCCGGCCGGCCGAGCGCACCATGGGTGAGGCGTTCAGGTAGTCGATCAGGGGCAAGCCGGGCGTCGCCGCGATCATTCCGGATATCCCGATACACACTGCTGGACAGCGATGGGCGGTTCGGCCGCGGGCAGGCGGATCACGCCGTCCGCGTTCAGCGCCTCGATCTCGCCGCGGTGATACCGAGTTCGGTGAGGACACCCCGGTTGTCCTGCCCCAGTGCCGGAACCCCGCGGCGCACCTCGCCCGGGCTCCGCGACAATCGGACGGGGTAGCCGATCACCTGCCCGGGCTTTTCCCCCGCCACCCCGACATCCACCAGAAGGTCGTTGGCCACGACCTGCGGCTGCCGCAACGCGTCGGTCAAGCTCAGCCGCGGCGCGCAGAGAAGGTCGACGCTTTCGAACCGGGCTATCGCTTCTTCCGTGCTCAGCCGGGCGACCACGGGAGCCAGTGCGGCATTGGCGATACAGCTTGCCCTCGCCGGTGGGATGCTCGGTGATGTCGGTTTGGCGCGGAGGCGGTGAAGTCGTCACCCGGTTCTCCGAGGCAGTGAAGCCGCGGCGGGCGAGTCCGTCGGCGATGAACCGGTAGCCAGGCCGCGGTTTTGCGCAGGACCTCGTTCTCCTGCTCCAGCAGCCGGTTGCGCTTACGCAACTCCCGCAGCTCGGCCGGCTGATCCCGGGTCACGCCGGGCCGGCTGCCGTCCTCGATGTCGGCCGCGCGCAGCCAGTTGGCCAGGCACGACTCGGAGATCCGAAATCCTTGGCGACCTTTACAAGGGTGTCTCGCCGCGACGGGCGACCGCCGCGACGTCGTCACGGAACCCGCGGGGGCAGGGCTTGGGCACGATGACACTTCCAGGTGAGGCCGAAGCCTCACAGGTGGGCTCTCAACCAAACCCGGGGCAGACCCGGCGGTCGCGGCGGCGCTGGGAGAGTGACACCGGTCACTTCGCCCGGTCGTCCGGGGACGCGGCGGCGTCCTCGGACAACTACTAGCGTGAACCGGATCGAGGAACGCAGAGCACAACAGGCGCAACGCGCTCCGGACGTTGACGACACGCGTCCCGACCTCGCCAACGCGGAGCCGCCCGCCGCGTTCGCCAGGCTGTTCGACACGCACGCCCGTGCCCTGCACGGTTACCTGGCGGGCCGGGTCGGCGTCGACCTCGCCGACGACCTGGTCGCGGAGACGTTCCTGGTGGCCCTCCGCAGGCGCGCGAGCTACGACCCCGAGCAGTCCCCCGTCCGCGGCTGGCTGTACGGAATCGCCACCAACCTGGTGCGCAACCACGTCCGCACGGAGATGCGCGGCTACCGGGCTTCCGCTCGGTTGCACGCCCTTCGGGAAGCGGACGCCGAGCACGACGCGCAGATCGTCGACCGCCTGGACGCCCAACGGTCGTCCAGGTACCTGGCCGACGGGATGGCCTCGCTCACCGAGCAGGAACGCGACGTCTTGCTGCTGACGTCGTGGGCCGGGCTGGAGCCGATCGAGGTGGCCGCCGCTCTCGGCACACCGGCGAGCACAGTCCGGTCACGTCTGCACCGGGTGCGCCAGAAGCTTCAAGCACACCTCCGCACCGCTCAAGAGGAGAACCACGATGACTGAGCGTGGCGACCACACCCCCGATCGTCAGCTCGACGAGGCGCTCGCCTCGTTGCACCTGGAGGCACGCATGTCCAACCGATCACTCGACGACGCCCGCGAGAAGCTGATGCGGGAAGCGTCCGCAACCGGTGCCCCGGCGGCGAAGTCGCCTTTTCGCCGTCGTGGCCTGGTCGTCGGCGTGGCAGCGGCGGCGGTCGCGGTCGCGGGAGGCGTCGTCGTCCTCGGCGGCGGCGGTGGAGCACCGGCGCAGCCCGTGGCCCGGTCGACCACCGCGCAGCAGCCCACCAAGCGCGACGTGTCGCTCCTCTCTGCGTCCCAGGTCCTGAACGACGCGGCAGACAAGATCACCGCCAAGGACCCGGAACTGAAGCCGGGCCAGTACCGCTATGTCGAGGTCAAAGGCTCCTACCTGCGTGGATTCCAGACCGGGACCCCGCAGGGAGTCGCGAGCGCCCCGACCGGCTACACCTACCTCGCCGACGTCACTTACCAGACCTGGATCCCGGAGGACGTGACTCAGGAGTGGCTGGAAAGGCGCGTCCCCGGTGCCGCGAAGCTGATCGGCAGTTCCATGCCCGCGGCCGAAGTGCCCGCGTACCAGCCGTCGGACACCGACATGGGCGAGCGGCACGGCGCGTGCGGCGACTTCTTCCCCAAGTCCAAGCCGAAGAAGGTGTGCGGCGACGCCACCGACTCGGGGCAGCCCGCGTTCTACGCGGACCTGCCGCGCGACCCCGACCGACTGCTGGCGTGGCTGAAGGACTACACCTCCCAGCGCGGTTCGTCACCGAGCACGATGTTCCACTTCGGCATCCAGTTCCTGAACTCCGGGATCATCCCGGCCGGCCTGCGCAGCCCCCTCCTGCGCGCGATGTCGAAGATCGACGGCGTGAAGGTCGTCGAGGAGGCGACCACCCCGGACGGGCGCAAGGGCCTCGCACTCGGACTGGAGAGCGAGCAGGAGCGCCGCGACCTGATCGTGGACCCGGACAAGGGCGAGATCATCGGCGAGCGGACCGTCGCGAAGGCCCAGGCGGACTACCCGTGGATCAAGCCCGGCACCGTGACCGGCAGCATTTCCGTGACGACGAAGGTCGCCGACGCCATCGGCGTGGTCCCGGCGGGATAGCACCGGCCACCGCGAAGCCGGGTTCGACCTCGCCCGCCGCGAGGAGCAGCAGGCGGACGCCCCCTCGCCCGCTTGCTGGATGGCCGCCCGTGCACGGGTGTGCCCTCCAGCACCGGAAGCTGCGCGGATCTCGATCCGACAGCGTCCGACGCCGTCCTGCGGCGAGCCGAGTGGCCGGCACGCTGCCTGACTCCGTCCTCGGCTCGCCATGAATTGTGCCGGCATCCAATCCGGTGGCTACGCATTTGTAGCGCCGTACGTGGTGATGCTCCGTCAGGACTGGTTCAATGCCGGTGGCGGTATTCGACGGATCGACAATTCTCCTGAAAGGAACACATGTGAAGCGATTGCGAGCGATGGCCGTGGTGTTGTTCGCCACCCTGGGTATCACGCTGGCGGCGACCACTCCGTCGTGGGCGACCTTTGAGGTCAACTTCTTCGACTGCACTTTGGGTACCGCCGATTTCCTGGCTTTCGGCCAGACGGCCGACAATGGTCTCGGCAGCCGACGGTGCTACGCGGACGCGGGCGACATGTCGCTCGGCTTGGATCGCGTCACCAGCTTCAAGAGCGGGAACAACGCCGGCTACTTCGAGTACGAGCCGGGGGATGGCTACCGCTACCGGCACTACTTCCCCAAGGGGCAAGGGATCACGAAGTCCTACGGGCACGTCTACTTCCTGCACATCGACTGATCGCCGGTCCCTTCCACGGCCGGCTCGAAGCGGGATCGCGAGCCTTCGGCAATCGCTCGATCCTCGCCTCCCCGCTGCTGCCCGACGTCGTCGCCCAGCTGAACGACACCGCGAATTCCGGGAACCCTTCCGCCCGTTCGCGCTCGTCGTTCTCGCCGACGCCGCCGCGGAGTACTTCACGCCGCCGGCCCCAGCCCCGTCGATCGAGGCAAAGTCCGGCTCGAAATCCACGCCTGTCCGACCAAACGTGCGCAGCGGCCCGAACTGGGCCTCGATCGGGTTGGCCCACGAGGCGTAGACCGGGGCGCCGTCCGGTCTCGCCGCGCTGATCGACTTCAGGGCGGCGCGGCTGTGATCACTACGCTTGCGGCGGCGCGCAACGTGCAAGAGTTGGTCGTCGCCCGGTGAGTGGCAGCCGTGGAAGCAGCGGATTTCCTGCGTCTCCGACGACAACCCCCTCGCCGTCCACGGGCGGACGACAACCGCGGAGTAGCACGCAGCAGGTCGCCGAACCTGTTCCGCTGTCTCCGTGCGGTTGACAACTTAACTAAGTTCAGGCACGGTGGGTGCCAGTCGAGGTGAACATAGTTAAGGAGTCTCCGGTGCGTGGAACAGTAGTCGGCCACCCGGCCGCCAGACCCGTCTCCGCGGACTTCCCCGATCCACGGCAGCGGCTAGGAAAGGAACCGCCCCGGCCGGCGGGTGCGGGTCTGCACCGGCCGGTCGCCGTAGGCGCGAATCCCGTTGCCGAGGCCGCCTTCGCCGCGCTGGGAGGGGCCGGCGGCGGGACCTTAGACGCGCCGTACGCCGTCATCCCCTCAGCCGCGCCGTCGTCGTCCTGGACTGACCGGAACCGATTCGAGGAGTGCGGAGGGCGGCATCGTGCAAAGCGCGCATCGGTCGACGGCTGACGTCGAAGGCGGATCCCGGTCCTCGGGGCAGCTCGGTTCCCGCAACCGCATCGTGATCGCGGTACTGCTGGTCTCCACGTTCGTCGTCTTCCTCAACGAGACGATCATGGGCGTCGCGCTGCCGGTGCTCATGAACGACCTGCAAATCGACGCGAGCGCAGGGCAGTGGCTCACCGCGGGCTTCCTGCTCACGATGTCCGTGGTCATCCCGGTCACCGGGTTCCTGATCCGGAGGGTGCCCACGCGCACCCTGTTCGCCACGGCCATGGTGTTGTTCAGCGCGGGCACGCTGGTCGCGGCGGTCGCGCCGGGCTTCGGCGTGTTGCTCGCCGGCCGCGTCGTGCAGGCCGGGGGCACCGCGATCATGATGCCGCTGCTGACGACCACGGTGTTGACGCTCGTGCCGGCGGCCCGCCGGGGTGCCCTGATGGGCAACATCGCGATCGTCATCTCCGTCGCACCCGCGATCGGGCCCACCGTGTCGGGCGTCGTGCTGGACCTGTTCGGCTGGCGCTCCATGTTCTGGCTGGTGCTGCCGATCGCGCTCGCCGCGCTGGTGCTGGGACTGCGGCGGATCACGAACGTCGGGGAAACCACCGCGGCGCCGATCGACGCGGTGTCCGTGGTGCTCTCCGCGCTCGGCTTCGGTGGCCTCGTCTACGGGTTGAGCAGCCTGGGCCACTCCGGTGGCACGTCTCAGGTCATGGTGTGGGGCGCCTTCGCCGTCGGTGCCGGGGGCCTGGTCGCGTTCGTCGCCCGGCAGCTGGTGCTGCAGCGGGCCGACCGCGCCCTGCTGGATCTGCGCGCGTTCCGGTCGCGGACGTTCACCGTCGCGACTGTGACGATGATGCTGACGATGGCCACGCTGCTGGGCACGTCCGTCCTGCTGCCGATCTACCTGCAGAGCGTGCTGGTGCTGGAGCCGCTCACCACAGGCCTCCTGCTCCTGCCGGGGGGTCTGCTCATGGGTGCGCTGGGGCCGGTGGTCGGGCGGTTGTACGACCGGTTCGGTGCGCGGACGCTGCTCGTGCCCGGCACGGTCGCCACCAGCGCGGCGCTGTGGTCCACCACCCTGTTCACCGCCGGGACTTCGCTGCTGCAGGTGGTCGGGTTCCACCTGCTGCTGTCGGTCGGACTGGCGTTTGTGTTCACGCCGCTGTTCGCCGCGGGCCTGGGGGCGGTGCCGCCGAAGTTGTACTCCTACGGCAGCGCGATCTTCAGCACCGCCCAGCAGCTGGCCGGGGCGGCCGGGGTGGCGCTGCTGGTCAGTGTGCTGTCAGTGCGCTCGGCGGCGCTCACCGTCGAAGGCGTGCCGCTCGTGGAGCAGACGGCGGGCGGCATGCACGCGGCGTTCCTGGTAGCGGCCACGCTGTCGTTGTTCACGATCGTCGGGGCGTTCCTCGTCCGGGGCCCGGCGCCCGGCGGAACACCCACGGCGCACTGACCGCAGCGCCTCTGACGACCGGTGACCCGTCCGCTGCGCGTCCTGATCGGCGCCGACACCCACCCACCCGACATCGAGGGCGCCGCACGGTTCACCACCGTGCGAGGGCATAGAGGTGCATGTCGTGGCGCCGTCCAGCACCGGCATCGCCTCGTCCCCGGTCCAGGAGGAGGGTGTGCCGGCGGCGCGTCGGCCGCGCTCCCACCGCGTTCCCGATCAGGACCGATTCCGCACCTGCCTGCCCGGCCCGGCCTCCGCCGGGACGCAGCGCACCCGCGCGGTCGAGCTGCTCGGCGCCGCGCGAGGCTCTCGGGCCACGCGGTCTTCTGCGCCATCGACCTGAGCCGGGTCGGCGCCGGCGGTGTCGCACTCGAACCTGAGCTCGAGCCACGGTGCTGTTCGTGGGCCGGTTGGAGCGGGAGAAGCGGGGTCGACGAGCTGATCCGAGCGTTCGCGTTGGCGGCCGGCCCGGCTGTAGATCATCGGTGCCGGCACGCGCCACGCCACCTGGAGCCCGCTGGCCACGACCTCGGGCAGGCAGGCCGGGTGCGGTTCCGCGGCACTCCTGTTCTTCCGCCGTCGACACCGAGTCGCGGTGATCCGGGCGGCCGCCGAGACACCCGTCTCGGCAAGAGCGTCCACATCAGACTGCCCGCGGGCACCAGCAGCTCGAGAATCCGATCTACGTTCGGAATTTCGATTGCTTTCCGAACATTCCTCAGGCTCCGGCGAACGGCTCCCACCTATCGTGGAAACTGGTGGCATGAGTCGAACAGATCTCGTATCCCACTCTTGACCGCGCGGGTGTCAAGCACGACTCCTCCGCACGTGGCCGGGCGATCGGGGGTTCGAAGACGTGAACTCCCACGTGCGAGGCGTCGCCCGCGTGCGCGTCCGCCGCCCCGTCACGGGCGTGGGGTAGTGGCGCTGCTGAGCGAGCGCCCCCGGAACCGGGGAAAGAAACCCTCAAGGCGGTCGGGTGTTCCCGGCCGCCGCTACTTGGAGAGAACTGATGGTTCGTGTCGTAACTTCCGCCCTGTCGCAGTTCCGCCGTCAGTCCGTTCGGCATCCGGGAGCCGGGAGGCGACGCCGGACACGAAGAGCTCGCGCACTCCACGGCCTGATCGTGATCGTGATGCTGGCGGGCGCCATGGTGACGGCGACCGCGATCAGCCGACCGCAGGAGGCGAGCGCCGCCCCGCGGGACATCACGAACCTGCGCTTGGCCACCTGGAACCTGCAGGGCGGCACCATGATGGGCGAGAGCAAATGGACGAACGGCGTCGGCCCCATGCTTGAGGGCAGGAGCACGGACAACGTTCTTTCGCACGACATCGTGGCGCTGCAGGAGGCGGGTTCCGCGCCGCCGGGAGACCGGCAGCAAGTCCCGGTCGCCAGGTTGGGAAATCTCGAGGTGCTCCACTATTCTTGGCCATACGGACGCGGACGCCAGCACGTCTACTTCATGGAAGAGGATGTGAACGGGCACCGCGTGAACCTGGCAATAGCGACCGCTCGCGAACCGCAGCAGGTGGTGATCGTTCCGGGCGGCTTCAGCGGCAGCCGGTCGGCGTTCGGGGTGCGATTCGGCACGACCTGGGTGTTTACGGTGCACGGGCTGTCCGGGAGCGGTAACGACATGCCGGGACTGATTCAGAACATCGCGGCCGCGGCGGGCGGGAACAGCTGGATGGTGCTCGGCGACTTCAACCGGGACCCGAACAGGATGATCCGGGACATGCCACGCGATGCCAACGGCAGCCGCATCGGGATCGTCGCGAGCACTGGGAGGGCAACGCATCGGAACGGCTCCGAGTTCGACTACATGGTCACCTCCGGTGACCTGGTCGGCATCCTCGCCCCGCAGGTCACGGCCAACCTTGCCGGTTCGGACCACTGGCCCGTGGAGTTCGTGTCGGCGCTGGCCGTCACGGCGTCCCAGTTCCAGGTCACCGCGACCGAGGCACCAGTGGGTACTGGGGCCACGCTTCAGGCGACGAGCCCCGGGGAAACGGCAACCGTCGACGACGATCTGCGCGGCGAGCAGAATTGGCACTCCCAGAACTACAATCCGGCGGACAACACCGCACAGATCGCCAATGCGGATCCGAACCTCGGGTGCATGGTTTTCGGGGGAAGCGGTGCCATGAAGACCGCGCCGTGCGTCAAGGCGCGTGATGAGGTACCGCCAGAGCAGAAGATGACCATCGTCGACGCGGATGTGCCCGGCGAAGGGCGCGATGTGCAAATCAAGCCCCAAAAGGATTCCAGCTATTGCTTGAGTTGGGAGCGCGCTGTGCAGAAGCCGCTCACCGGCGCGGCTTCCGGTTCTTGGCGCCAATGCGTATATTCGATGCGGGCGGCCGCTGACACGGAGGCGGACAACCACTGGATTCTCGCCCCGGTTCGCCGGGTGATGGTCGTCGGCGATTCGATCACGCAGGGCCATGAAGGCGACTTCACCTGGCGTTACCGGTTGTGGCAGTGGCTGCGGAGCCAGAAGGTCGCCGTCGACTTCGTCGGGCCCTACTCCGGCACGTTCACCCCCAACCCGCCGGCTGCGCCCGCGCCCCCGTTGCTACAGGGCGAAATTCCGCCCGATCAGGGTCTGCGCACCACGGGTGGCTACGCCCCGGACAACAGCGGACCGCAGCTCCCCGCGCCTGGCCGGCCGAACGACATCAAGTTCGACAGCGATCACTACGCGCATTGGGGCCGCCAGGCCGCGCAGGTCAAGCAGGGCATCCGGCAGCAGGTGGCGACCTACCGGCCCGACATGATCCTGCTGGCGGTGGGCTTCAACGACATGGGCTGGTTCGTCAGTGACGAATACGGCACGCTGAACGACGTCGGGCAGATCATCGCCCAGGCCCGCGAGGCCAACCCGAATGTCGATTTCGCGGTGGCCAACGTGCCACAACGCACGAAGATCGGCGGCCGGGACGACCTCATCCGGAAGACCGCCCACTACAACAGCCTCCTGCCCCAGGCCATAGTGGACTGGCAGGCGAGCAACGCCATCTCCGACATCAGCCTGGTCGACTGGGCGGGCCGGTACTCGTGCTCCCCGGAGAGCTGCAAGTCCGCGTATGACGGCCTGCATCCCAACGAGTACGGGGAGTACCAACTCGCCGCAGCCTTCGCGGATGTCCTGCACCAGAACTACGGCTTCGGCGCCCAAGGCATGGAAATCCGCGCCACCGTGCCCGACCGGGCCCTCGGGGCACCCTGGGGGGTACACGCGGAATCCAGCCCACTCGGTGTCACGGTCACCTGGGGCGCGGCGTACGGGGCCGTCGACTACGACGTCCGGTCACGGATCGCCGGCCAGACAGCGTGGAGCGAGGGCAAGGCACTCAGCAACCGGACCGACACCACGTGGACCGTGGACGGCATCACCTGGGAGTACCAGGTGCGGGCCAACTTCGGGTGCCGCCCGGTCTGGGACTCCCACGACGGGAGCACGGCTCCGCCCAGCACGTGCACGGAAACCAAAACGGAATGGTCCGGCACGGTCAGCGCGGTCGCTCACCCGAAGACGGCACCGCCACCGCAGAGGATCGTCAGCCGGCCCACCGCGGACGGCGATGGCATCGAAGTCGAGATCACGCCACCCACCGGTCCCTACACCGACACCATCGACCGGTACGGGCTGCTGCTGTTCGACAAGGACACGCCCGGTGCCTGGCTGACCGGCACCGGCTTCCGCGGCAACCGGGTGCGGGTGGACGGGCTGAACCGGGGCCACCACTACGTCGTGGGGGTCGCCACCTGGAACGCCGTCGGTGGTGGCCTGCCCGGGGCCGCCCGGCCGGTGACGGTCGGCACCACCACGCCACCGGCGCCGACCGGGCTGCGGGTGACCACCGTCGATCCGACCACGGTGCAGCTGGACTGGAACGGCTCGGCCGCGGCGGCCGGTTACCGGCTGTGGACGTCCAGAATCGTGGAGGACGGCGGCACCCTTCCGAGGGCCGACGAGAACATCATCGACGGCACTCACTACGGCGTCGGCTTCCTGTTCCCGGGTGTGTGGAACTACCGGTTCTGCGTGACGGCCGTCAACGGCGCCTATGAATCCGGGATGTCCAACTGCGTGGTTCCGCAGCGCCCGGCCGGCAGTGCCGCGAGTACCCAGCCGGGCACCCGTCCCGCGGCGTCGGCCGGTGCGGTGGACACCAATCCGTTCGCCGGGGTGGTCAACCCGGACGGCACGAGACGCCCCGTTGCCGTCGGTGCCGTCATCAACGGCGGCGACCGGTAACCGAAGCCGTGTTCGCGTCCTGTCCCATTGCCGGGACAGGACGCGAACACGCACCCGGTGCTGGCCGCCAAAGAGACCCAGGGCATCTCCCTGTCCACCTTGGACGAGCTGGACGAGAAGTCACTCGGCCGCAGCTGATCGACCGGTTAGCCCGCCGGGGGAAGGGGTTCGAAGGCGGCCCAGTTGTGCAGCTCATAGCCCTCCCCCGATTTGCGCACCTCGGCCGCACCGCGCCCGGGGAAGTGCGCCGGCACGACCAGCGCACCGGTTTCGGCGGCCTCGCCGAGCAACCGGACGCGGGTCGCGCGCGCTTCGGCCTGGTTCTCACAGAAGCAGCTGTTGGCCGCCGGCTCCGCCACCTGGACCGGGCTGTGCAGGAGGTCTCCGACGAAGAACGCCCGGCCCGTGCCGGAACTCAGCTTGAGCACCGATGATCCGGGCGTGTGCCCGGGTGCCGGCACCAGCGTCAGGTTCCCGTCGATCCGGTAGCCGTCCTCCCACAACGTCGCGAGCCCCTGCTCGAGGATCGGTGCGACGCTGTCGGCGAAGACGAGGTGGCTGCCCCGGCGGCGCAGGCGACCGGCGTCGGTGCGCACCGGGGGACGGCGGTGTTCGTTCTCGGGGTCGAAGTAGTCGCGGTCGACGCGCGGGATGAGGTAGCGGGCGTTGGGGAACGTCGGCGCCCACTCCTCGTTGTCCAGCCGGGTGTTCCAGCCGACGTGGTCGTAGTGGACGTGGGTGTTCACCACCAGGTCGACGTCCTCGGGCTCGACGCCGGCCCGGCGGAGGTTCTCCAGGAACGCCGTCTGGAGGTGGTCGAACTGCAGGATCTGCGGACGCTCACGGTCGTTCCCCGCACCGGTGTCGACGACGATGGTGCGCCCTTCGCTGCGCAACACCCAGCTCTGGATCGCACAGTGATACGCGTCGTTGTCCGGGTCGCGGAACTCCGGGGCCAGTGCCGCGCGGCCTTCCGGGGTGCTGTCGGGAACGAAGTCGCTCACCGTCCTGATCGACCCGCTCCACTCCACCACCCGGGTCACCGTCACGTCACCCAGCTGGATCGTGTCGACGCTCATGCGCCGACCACCGCCAGCGGACGGATCGGCGCTCCGGTGGCACCCACCACGTTGAGCGGTGCGCCGATGAAGAGGAATTCCGCGGTGCCGACGGGCGCCAGCGTCTCGGACAGGGTTTCCAAAGCCATCACCTCGATCAGATTGATGCCGTGTTCGTGCAGGAGAACCGGTTTCGGCTCGGGTCCGGCCTCGAGGTCCGCCACCCCCACGGCCCTGCCCGGGTCCAGCCGCGGGACTTTCCGGCTGCGTGGCACGTCGTACAGCACCCCGCGGCAGACGAGGGGACGCACCTGGTCGATGCCGTGACTGCGATAGCGGCCCGCGTGCGTCGCTTCCGCGACCGGAACTCCGCCGTGGAGCTTGCCGTCCACGGCCACGTGGCTCAGCGCGTCCAGGTGGGTACCGACGTGTCCGCCCAGCACCATGATCTCGTGCGAACCGGTGAATCCGTCCGGATAGGAGTGATCACCGTGCCGGTGGCGCAGTGCGAACTCGAAGGGTGGGTGGGTGGGTGGGTGGGCGATGCGGGCATCCCGACCTCGAACGGTTGCACGTCCGGAAGCGACGGCGTCCGGGACGTCCGGGTGGTAGGCGGAAGCTGGTGCCGGAGTGCGCTTACCCGGTCACCGGGCGGTTTCGGTGTTGTTGTGCTCGTGGATCAGCCGCCGGGCCTCCTGCTGGTCGCGAGCCTCGATCGCGTCGACGAGTCGCTCGTGGAGCAGGTAGCGCGCGGCGACGTAGTCGGGCAGGGGCTGCGTCTCCGTGCCACCGACCCCGCGGGTGTGCGCCTGGATCAGTTCCAGGAGGGAGATGTAGACGGCGGCGTCGATGGCGACCTGCACGTTGGTCGAGTAGCGGTACCTCTTCGGCAACCGGGCGGCGGACGTCGAGAAGGTGTACCCGGTGAGCAATTACCCTGCCCAGGACACGGCGGCGTACGCGCTTGGTGCCGTGTGGACGGACTCGAGCGTTTCTACGGCCTCGGCGGCTGCCAGTACACCCAGCTGGCTCAGCAGGTCGCGAAGTACCAGCCGAAGACGTTCCTGTACCGCTTCGACGGGCGAAGTCCCTCGGCCCCACCGGCCCGGGCACCTTCGACGTCGGCGCCTCCCATGGAGCGGACCAGGCGTACCTCTGGCCGACGGCGACCAGCGTCTACGACCGCGACCAGCTCCGACTGTCGGCCGAAATGGTCCGGTACTGGGGCGCGTTCGTCCGCCAGCGCACCCCGGACACCGCCGGGCAGGCGGAGTGGCCGAGCGTCAAGGACCAGCGCGCGATGGTCCTCCAGCCCGGCGGCAGCTCGACGGCGACCTCGACCCAGTTCGCGGCCCGCAGCACTGCGACCTGTGGAACAGCATCAGCTACCGATGGCTCGACATCGATCCCGAGCAGCTCGCCCAGCAGGTGGGTGTCCTACGCCAGTAGGTCGCGAAGCGCCGGCCGACGAGTCCCAGCACGTCGGCCGGCGTCCGAGCCGCTATCCCTGGTCGCGGAGAGTGCCCGTTTCGAGGAGACGGGTGAGGTAGTCGAGATCTTGCCGAAGCAGCGCGACCGCTCCGAGCGGGGTGGGCGTCTCGGGGGTTCGCCCGGTGTCCCGCACGACCATCGCGATCGCGTTGTCCGCGATCTGCTCGGCCACCGGTTCGGCGGGGTGCGCGGGCGACGGGTGGAACCACCAGGCGACCCAGTTGGCCATGCCGATGATCGACAGGGCCGTGATGCGCGCGTCGACCGGGCGGAAAAGACCCGCCGTGATGCCCTCTTCGAGGACGCCCGTGATTTCGTTCAGCACGGCTCGACGGCCGTCCAAGTGCTTCTCCGCGATCTCCGGGGGCAGCGCCTGGTCGCTGCGGTCGAGCGTGCGGAACTGGGCCGGCTGTTCGGCGCGGCGCAGGACGAGTGTGTGCACCAGCAGGCGCAGTTTCGCCGTCGCGTCGAGGTCGGTGCGCAGCCGGATCTCCCGCAGCGAGTCCGCCGCGCTCTGCGTCGTCGCCTCGACCATGGCGACGAGGAGGTCTTCCTTGCTCTTCACGTAGTTGTAGAGGTTGGGGCGGCTCAGGCCCACCGCGTCGGCGATGTCCTGCAGGGTCGTCCCCTCGTACCCGTGTTCGGCGAACAGGCGCATCGCCTGCTCGACGATCTCGCTCATGAGCAGCTTGCGCCGGGGCGCTGGGCTCCGGCGGGCCGCTGGGGACTCGTCGGTCCGCTCCTTGGCCTCACGGCTGCCCGCGGTCACCGTGCCCCCTCGCTTGACGGCTCTGCTTTCGGTCGCCGGATCATCCTAGCCACCAGCCGTGGGTGCGCGCTCCGCGCACTCGCACGCGAAAGCCAGTTGCCGCAGGTGCAGTGCGCGGGAGAGCCGGTGGTGGTCGAGGTTGTGGCCGGCGCCCGACTGCAGCCGAGCGTCCACCCATGGTGCCGACGTGAAATACCCGGCGAACGCCGACACGCGGCTCTCGTCGGCGACCCACAGGCCGTCGTGCTCAGCGAGCGTGTACTGCACGGGGACGGCGACGCGTGCGGCAAGGTCCGCGACGCCTTCCGGCCAGCTGCCGACGATTTCGAGCATCTCCTCGACCGGTACCGGCTCCGCCGACGCCTTCGCCAGGTCCACGACGCCGGCGTCGAACGTGTTTTCCGGGCCGTACAACAAGGCGCGCCGCTGATCGGAGGGCAACTCCACCGGTCCGGTCCGGGGCAAGGCGTGCCAGGCGTCGACGACGTGCGCGGGAGACTGGTCACCCACGCCGTGGAGTGAAATCCCCAGCAGTGGCCAGCGAGGCCGACGCGCGGCGACGTGCACCGCGACGGCCGAGCCGATGGAGTGGGAAAACAAGACCACGCCCGGGTGCCCGGCCCCCAGTTCGGTCCACAGTGCACCGATCGCGGCGTCCAGGACCTCGGCGCTGCCGCTGAACGACACCTCGCCGCCGACGAGCGCGTCACTTTCGCCGTAACCGGGCCGGTCGAGCGAGATCACGCGAAACCCGGCCGCCGCACCGAGGTCGAGGAGGGAATGACCGGGGATGTCGAAGTAGCGGGCGTTGAGTCCTCCGCCGTGCAGAGCCACGATCAGCGGCGCTCCCGCGCCGCCGCCCGCGGTCGCGATGCCGGAGACCCGCCGCCCGTGGACCGTGAACTCGACCCGCGTCGCGGGCTCCCCACCAGGTGATCTGACGATCATGTCTTGATATTGACGCTTATGTCAGCGCGAGTCAAGTGTGACTCACGCGACTATCGATACTAACTCGTCAGAATATTGACGTGCATGACAGACGCTTCTACGCTCGCTGCCATCAGGAGCCATTGCGAAAGGAGTACGTCGATGTCATCGCCAGAGCTCGCGCACACAGTGCGAGGCGTGGACCACGCAGCGTTCCCGACCTTCGACCCGAAGGCCACCATCACCTTCTACCGAGACGTCCTCGGCTTCCCGGTCGTGCACGCGACCTGCGCGCTCGGGTGGGGCCCCGGGGAGCACCCGGACTTCATCCACTTCTTCTTCGACATCGGCAACGGCGACCGGCTGGCCTTCTTCTACTACTTCGGGATCGAGCCCTACCACGATGCCGGCATTCCCGATCTGCTTCGCCGCGCCCGGCACCTCGCGATCCACGTGGACAGCCAGGAGGATCTCCAGGAGTACCGCCGCCGGCTGGACGCCAGCAACCGGCCGTGCGAGCTGCAGGTGCGGCACGAGACGGTCGAGTCGATCTACGTCACCGACCCCAACGGCTACCTGATCGAGATCACCCGCCCGCTGCGCGCGATCACCCCCGAGGACGACATCGACGCCAACCTCAGCGTCGACGCGCTCATGGAGGTGGTGGACGATCCCGAGCCAACGCTGGAGAAGTTCTTCGCGCGCAAGGCGAAGCTGATCGCCGAACGTTACGAGGGTGAGCCGGAGCCGGTGACCTTCGCATGACCACTTTGTTCGTCCTCGACATCGAGGACTTCCGCCCCCTGGCTCAAGTGGCGAGCAAGGACCCGGACGTGACCGTCCGGCGGCGCGGCCCCTACCTCGAGGTCGCCGCGCCCGGCCCGCTCCGGATCGACCGTGGCGCCACCGGGTGCCGCAACGCCGTCTGGTACAGCTCGGTCGCGGCGGTCGAAGACGGCCGCGTGAGCCGGTGGGACTCCGCGGAGCTGGTGGTCGACCCGGCCGGAGGCGGGGAATGAGCACCGTGGCCGTGGACCGGCTCGGCGCGGGCCGGGACGTCGACACAGCGGAGGCACCGCCCGGGGTCACCGTGAGCACGCACCAGCTCACCACTTTCGACGGCGCCAAGGTCGACGGGGTGCTGTATACCTTGGACGGTGCGACGACGGTGATCACCGTCATGCACCCGCGCCAGTCGATGACGCACCACCCGATGATCCCGCTGCTCCTGCGAAGCGGCGTCGCGGTCTGGACCCAGGCGTCGCGCTCGCCCAACAACGACACCGCCCTGGTCCACGAACAGGCACTGCTGGACGCGGCGGCGGGGCACGTGTTCCTCCGGGACACCGGGTTCGAGTCGGTGCTGACCTTCGGCCATTCCGGCGGCGGGACCCTGTCGGCTTTTTACATCGAACAAGGTTCCCTGGAACCGGAGCTGCGGCTGGACGTGACACCGGCGGGCCGGCCGATCGCGCTGGCGGGCGCGCGGATGCCCGTCCCGGACGGCGCGATCTTCCTCGCGCCGCACCCGGGGCAGGGCCAGGTGCTGCTGCACTGCATCGACCCGTCCGTCACCGACGAGGCGGACCCGATGTCGGTCGACCCCGCGCTGGACATGTACTCGCGGCGCAACGGATTCTCCGTCCCGCCCGAGCCCAGCCGCTACCGGGCGGACTTCCTCCGCGCTTACCGCGCGGCCCAACGGGATCGGATCGCGCGGATCGACGCCCGCGCGGTCGAGCTGGCCGGCGAGGCTTCCGACGCCCGTGTCCGCTTCGCCCGCACCGGCGATCCCGCCGACCGGCGGCTCGGGCTCGCCCCGAGGATCCTCACCACCTACCGCACCGACGCCGACCCCGGCTACGTCGACCTCTCGATCGACCCGAACGACCGGCACTACGGCTCGCTGTTCGGCCGCCGCCCGGACCTGACCAACTACGGCCTCGTGGGCTTCGGCCGGCTGACCACGCCCGACGCGTGGTTGTCGACCTGGTCGGCCCACCACACCAATGCGGACTTCGCGCGGTGCGCACCCGGAGTCCGGCTGCCGACGCTCTACCTGGAGTTCAGCGGCGACCAAGCCGCGCTCCCCGCCGCCAGTGCCCGGATGTTCGCGGCGCTGGCCGGTGCGGACAAGACCCGCCACGTCGTGCGGGGCCAGCACTTCGGCCAGCCCATCGTGGCGGGCGAGCCCACCGGGTACGCGGCCGCGGCCGGCCACGTCGAGCGCTGGCTGGCCGACCGGTTCGCCACCGCACCCCCACGGAAAACGAGGTGAAGGAAGTGGGCTCCATCGGAGTCGTCTACGACAGCGGGTACGGCCACACCGCCGCCCAAGCCAGGGCGGTGGGAGAAGGCGCCGCCGCGGTCACGGGCATCGACGTCGCCCTGTATTTCGCCGAGGAGGTCGCTGCCGATCCCCATCGGCTCGACCGGTGTGACGCCTTGATCTTCGGCACCCCGACCTACATGGGCAGCGGTTCGGCCGTGTTCAAGACGTTCATGGAGGCCAGCTCGAAGATCTGGCTGGCCCAGGGCTGGAAGGGCAAGCTGGCCGCGGGGTTCACCAACTCCAGTGGCCACTCCGGGGACAAGCTCAACACCCTCACCCAGCTCTGGCTCTTCGCCATGCAGCACGGGATGGTCTGGGCCGGACTCGGCCTGCTGGACGGCAACGGACGCAGCACGGGGTCCGACGCCGAGCTGAACCGGCTCGGCGCCTACGCCGGCGCCATGGCACAGTCCAATTCGGACCAGGGTCTGGAAGGCATGCAGGACAGCGATTTGCGCACGGCGTCCGTATTGGGCGAGCGCGTCGCCCGCTTCGCCCTTTCGTGGCAGGGAGGTGGCCAGTGAAGATCCTCGTGATCGGCGGCGGGCCCGCCGGCCTCTTCTTCTCCCTGCTCGTGCAACGAGCCCTGCCGGGTGCTGCGATCCACGTCCGGGAGCGCAACCCACACGGGGTGACGTATGGCTGGGGTGTGGCGTTCACCGAGAATGCGGCCGACGCGCTCCGGCCGGCCGCGCCGGACGTGATCGGCGCGCTCACCGCCGGCACCCGTCACGACCGGATGGTCATCAGCCTGGACGGCGTCGATGTGCCGGTGCAGGTCGGGGGCAGCCACCTCAACGCCCGCTGGTCGCTGCTGGCCACGCTGGAGAAGTTCGCCCGCGAGGCCGGGGTCACCATCGAGCACGACTGCGAAGCGGCGGTGACCGAAAGCGACCTCGCCGACTGGGACCTCGTGATCGGCGCCGACGGCGTCAACAGCGTGACCCGCGAACGCTTCGCCGAGCATTTCCGGCCCAGCACCGAGCTCGGCGGCAACTGGCTGGCCTGGTACGGCACCCCGAAGTCCTTCCCGCCGTCGATCATCCTTCAAAACAGCGAGCACGGCGTACTCATGGTCCACGCCTCCGGGTTCTCGGCCGAGCTGAGCAACTTCACGGTGGAGGTCGGCCAGGAGACCTTCGACCGGCTCGGTTTCGCCGACATGACCGAGGACGAGTCACGGGCACTGTGCGAGCGGCTGTTCGCCGACTCGCTGGACGGCGCTCCACTGCGGAGCAACCACTCCCCTTGGTTCCGGACGAACTTCGTGCGCTGTGCACAGTGGACACACCGGAACCTCGTGCTGATCGGGGACGCCTTGCACACCGTCCACCCGTCGATCGGGTCTGGCACCCGGTTCGCGATGCGTGACGCTGTGTACCTCACGGAGGCCCTGGCCGGCGCCCGGTGGGACGTCGAGGTCGGGCTCAAGGAGTTCGAGCGGGTGCGCAAGCCCGTCGCGGACGCCTTCCAGGCCGCCGCGAGGCGGAGCATCGCCTGGTATGAGGGTCTGCCGTCCCGGACCATCACCCACCCCACCAAGTTCGCGCTCGAATACCTGATGCGCACGGGCCGCGTCTCCTACCGTGACTTCCGGCGGGAGAACCGCGACGTCGTGCTCGGCTACGAACGCGACCTCCGGTGACCGCCACGCCGCACGAGGAGAGACACGCGATGACGCTTGCTCCCGAGAAACTCGTTCGCTACCCGGCCGAGGTCGAGGCTCGCTACGTCCGCGACGGGCTGTGGGAATCGGCCACCATCGCCGAGCACCTGCACGACGTCGCGCGGGACCACGGCGACCGGGAGGCCTTGATCTGCGGTGACACCCGGTTGACCTTCGCCGAGCTGGACCGCATCAGCGATCAACGCGCCGCGGGCCTGCACCGGCTCGGGCTGGAGCCGGGCGGGGCCGTCCTCCTGCAGGTCCACAACACCGCCAACACGGTCGTCGCCTGGTACGCCCTGCTCAAGGCCGGGCTGGTGCCCGTGTGCACGCTCCCGGTGCACCGCGGGCACGAGATCGGCGAGATCGCGCGGCAGACCCGCCCAGTCGCGCACGTCGTCGCGGCCCGCGATCCCCGCTTCGACCTCGTCGGCTTCGCTTTCGACCAAGCCGACGCAGCCGGCGCGGAGCGCACGGTCCTGGTCTCCGACGGCCCCGCCGACGACCCCCGGGCCGTCGAGCTGGACTCACTCGGCGACGACGTCGACGCGGCCGAGGCCCGCAAGGTCGTCGAAGGCATTCAGGCGGGACTCGGCAGGCAATCACTCGCCGCGTTCCAGCTGTCCGGCGGCACCACCGGGGTGCCCAAGGTGATCCCCTGCCTGCAGGCGCCGTACTGGCACTACGGCGCGAGCCTCGCCCGCGCCATGGGCTGGGGGTCTGGGGACCGCGTCGCGTTCCTGATGCCCATCGTGCACAACGCGGGCATCATCATCGGCCTGCAGGGCCCGCACAGCGTCGGAGCCACCCTCGTGCTCGGCGTTCCCGACGCCGCGGCCGCGCTCGACCTCGTCGTCCGCACCGGGGCCACCGACGTCCTGCTCGGCCCCTTCGCCTTCGACCTGGCCCTGGACCCGGGCCTGACCGCCGCGACCGCGTTGCGGCGGGTGCTCTTCAGCGGCAAGAAGGTCCCCGGCCGGCACATGGCGGCGCTGGCCGAGCAGGGGATCTGGGGCGGGCAGATCTTCGGGATGAGCGAGGGACTCTGCCTCACCACCCCGCTCGACTTCCCGCTCGACGCCCGGGCGGCCAGTGTCGGGGTGCCGATCTCGCCCGCGGACGAGATCCGGCTGTACGAACCGGGAACCGAGCAAGAGGTGCCTCCGGGCGAGGTGGGCGAGCTGTGTGCCCGCGGCCCGTACACCCTGCACGGCTACTACGACGCGGCCGAGCACAATCGTCGGGCCTTCACCGCCGACGGCTTCTACCGCACCGGTGACCTCCTGGCCGAGCGGACGATCGCCGGAGTCCGGTGCTACACCGTCGAAGGCCGCATCAAGAACATGATCAGCCGAGGCGGCGAGAAGATCAACACCGAGGAGGTCGAGCTCCTCCTCGCCTCCCACGACGCGATCGCCGAGGCGGCCCTGGTGTCGATGCCGGACCCGCGGCTGGGGGAACGGGCCTGTGCCTTCGTCGTCACCCGCGACGGCCGGGAGATCGGCCTCGCCGAAGTCCGCGTCCACTTCGCCCGTCTCGAGGTCGCGAAGTACAAGTGGCCGGAGCGGGTGGTGGTGCTTCCGGAGCTGCCGCGGGTGAGCGAGGTCGGGAAGGTCGACCGCCGTCGCCTGCGAAAGCTCGCGGAAACGCTCGGCGTCGAGCCCGGGTAGCGAACGGAGGACCCGCGATGACGACCCCGGTACCCCTGCACCGGCACACACGGCTGCGGACGACCGACGTCGGCGAGGCCGAGTCCACGTGCGGACAAGTGATGTCCGCGCACCGGCTGCGGGTGGCCAGGCCCGCGGAGTTCGGCGCCCGGCTGCACACCGTGGCCATCGGCTCGTCAACGCTGCTGTACGCGGTGTACCGCGGCGACACGGAGGTGACCGCGCTCGCGCCGATGGAGTACTACACGCTCCAGCTCGTCCTGAGTGGAGCGATGGACGTCGTCACCGACGCCGGCCGCCACCGGGCCGAAGCCGGACAGGCGTGCGTCGTCTCGCCCGGCGAACGGCTGCGGCTGCGTTTCGCGCCCGGCACCGTGCAGATCGCGGCGAAAGTGCCCCGGGAAGTCGTCGAACTGGGGTACTCCCGGCTCGGCGGCGAGCCGGGAGCCCGGCCGGCGTTCGGGCTGGCGGTGCCCGGCGGCTCGCCCTGGCCCGGGCTGCTGGGGCGCGCGGTGGCCACAGTGGACCGCTTCGACTCGGGCATCCTGCCGCCGGCAGCCGGGCTCGAGCTGGAGCGGACGCTCGTCACCGCGCTCCTGCTCTCCCAGCCCCACGACCACGACCACACGGTGTTCCGCGGCGGCAGTGCCCGCGGGTACCGCGCCGCCGGCCTCGCCGCCGACGCGCTCAAGGCGGATCCGGCGTCGCCGGCCACACCCGGGGAACTGGCCAGCGCCGCGGGCGTGAGCCTGCGCACCCTGCAGGAAGGCTTCCGGTCCCGGTTCGGCACCACGGTGACCGCGTACCACCGCGAGCTGCGGCTGGAACGCGCACACCGGATGCTGTCGGCCGCCGAGGAGACCGTCTCCGACATCGCCACGGCGTGCGGGTTCCTCCACTTCGGACGCTTTGCCCGGGAGTACCGCCTGCGTTACGGCGTCACGCCCTCGGCCACGCTGCACGCTTCGCGCGCCGCGGACAGGCCCGCGCGAAGCGGATAGCCCGCGCGAATCGTCCCGGCGAGACTGTGCACACCGTCAGCGCAGACGAAGGAGCCGTGATGACCAACCGAATTACCGCCTTCGACCACCTCGACGGCACACTATCCACTTCGGACATCCGCCGGGCGCACGCGGAGCTGCGCGAGGCCTGCCCGGTCGCGCACAGCGAGCGGCACGGCGGATTCGACATCGTGACCCGCTACGAGCACGTGCGCGCCGCGCTGACCGACCCGGGGGCGTTCTCCTCGGCGGACGGGGTGCACATCCCCTCGAACGACCTGCTGCCGCCGGTCCCCGCGCTCGAGTTCGACGAGCCCGAACACTCCGAGTGGCGCAAAGCCCTCGACGGCCCGCTGACGCCGCGGGCCGTGCGCGCGTTCGAGCCGGTCATCACCGAGGTGGTCGACCTGCTGATCGACGACTTCGCGACCGCCGGCCGGGCCGACCTGGTCGAGCACCTCACCGAGCCGCTGCCGGCGATCGTGATCGGGCGGATGATCGGCCTGGACCAGGCCGAAGCGGTGCAGGCCCGCGCCGTCGCCGCGGCGTTGTTCGCCGCACTGGGCTCCGCGGAGTTCCCGGCGCGGTTCGCCGAGTTCTCCGACCACACCGGGCGCTGGCTCGCGGACCGGCGGGAGCGTCCCCGGGACGACCTGCTCACCGAACTGGCGAGCGGTGTCGTGGCGGGCAAGGAGCTCGACGAGGCCGGCGCCACCGGGCTGGTGCTGGCCTACATCGTCGGCGGTCACCACTCGACGGGCTCCGCACTCGGCGGCCTCATCCGGCACGTGCTGACCGTGCCCGGGCTCCGGGACGAGCTCCTCGCCGACCGGGCCGGGCTGCCCCGGGTGATCGAAGAAAGCCTGCGGCTGACCACCCCGCTGCAGCTGTTCGCGCGCACGCTCCGGTGCCCGGTCCGGATCGGCGAACAGGACCTCGCGGCGGGTGGCCGCGTGCTGCTCGACCTCGCGGCTGCCAACCGGGATCCGCGGGAATTCGGCGACCCGGAGGAGTTCGACCGCAGCCGAAGCCGTAACCGGCACCTCAGTTTCGGCGCGGGGCCGCATGTGTGCCAGGGCCAGCACCTCGCCCGCGCCGAGCTCCGGATCGCCCTCGGCCGCCTCCTCGACCGGCTGCCGGACCTCCGGCTCGACGGGGACCCGGTCGAGAGCGGCCTGGTCGGCGGCTCCCTGATGACCCACCTCGCGCTCCCCGTCACCTTCACCCCGGAGACCACCGCATGAGCGGCTCCGTGGAAGTCCGGCTCGCCGTCGGCCGGCGCCGGACCGTCGCGCTCGACGTGGCCGAGTTCGAGCTGCGCCTTCCAGACGGCGGCGAACTGCCGGAATGGCGGCCCGGCGCCCACATCGACGTGGTGACCGGAGCCGGGTCCGTCCGCCAGTACTCGCTGTGCGGTGACCCCGGCGACCGCACCCGCTACCGGATCGCCGTGCTGCGGCAGGCCGACGGCCGCGGCGGCTCGGCCTGGTTGCACGACCGGCTCCGCGAAGGCGACCGGATCGTCGTCAGCGGCCCCCGCAACCACTTCCCGCTCGAACAGTCGTCCCGGTTCGTGTTCCTCGCGGGCGGAATCGGGATCACGCCGCTGCTGCCGATGATCCGCGCGGCGGCCCGGTCCGGTGCCGAGTGGACACTGCACTACGGCGGCCGGACCCGGGCCTCGATGGCTTACGTCGACGAACTCCGGGCCGTCGACACCGACCGGGTGCACCTGGTGCCCTTCGACGAGTACGGCCTGATCGACCTCGAGTCGGCCCTCGACGCCGCGGGCCGGCAGGCGTGCGTCTACTGCTGTGGGCCCGAGCCGCTGATCCGCGCGGCCGAGACGAAGTGCGCTCGCCGCGGTATGCGTCTGCGCACGGAACGGTTTTCGCCCAAGGAGATCGACGCGCCCGCGGACTCGCCGTTCACCGTGCGCATCGCCTCGACCGGGGCCGAGCTGATGGTGCCCGCCGGCCGGTCGATCGTCGACGTGCTGGCCGAGGCGGGTGTCGACGTGCTGACCTCGTGCGAGGAAGGCACCTGCGGCACCTGCGAAACGACCGTCCTCGGCGGCCGTCCGGACCACCGGGATTCGATCCTGACCGAGGAGGAGCGGTCAGCGGGCGACCGGATCCTGCCGTGCGTCTCCCGGTCTTCCACGCCCCAGCTCGTCCTCGGCCTCTGACCGACCCCTTCCGGAGGACAACGATGTCCAGACGCCTGTCCGCCCGTCCCCGGCGGGTCGCCCTCGCCGGGCTGATCGGCACGACCATCGAGTGGTACGACTTCTTCGTCTACGCCCTCGCCGCGACGCTCGTCTTCGGCCCGCAGTTCTTCCCCAGCTCGTCCGCCGTGGCGAGCAACCTCGCCGCGCTGTCGACGTTCGCCATCGGTTTCGTCGCCCGGCCGGTCGGCGGCGCGCTCATCGGCCACTTCGGCGATCGGGTCGGCCGCAAGCGCATGCTCGTGGTGTCCCTGCTCGTCATGGGCGCCGGCACCGCGCTGATCGGCCTGCTGCCGACCTACGCCACGATCGGCGTCACGGCTCCGATCCTGCTCGTGCTGGTCCGCGTCACCCAGGGACTGGCCGTCGGCGGCGAATGGGGCGGCGCGACGCTGCTCGCCCTGGAACACGCCCGCACCCCGGCGCAGCGCATCCTGCTCAGCTCGCTGCCGCAGGTGGGACTGCCGCTCGGCGTGGTGTTGTCCAGCCTGGTGTTCCTGGTCGTCCGGACCGGCACCGGTGACGAGGGCTTCCTGAGCTGGGGGTGGCGCATCCCGTTCCTCGCGAGCGCCGCCCTGGTCCTCCTCGGACTGGTGATCAGGCTCAAGCTGGCCGAGAGCCCCGAGTTCGAGCGCATCCGGCCCACCGCCCGCCGGGCGCCGATCGTCGATGTGCTGCGCGCTCCGCGGATCTGGATCCCCGCCTCCGGCATCACCATCGGCAGCTCGACGCTGGGGAACCTCCTGCTCGCGTTCGTGCTGAGCTACGCCGCGCGGGCGAAGTTGTTCACCGCGTCGACGATGCTGACCGTCACGGTCGTGGCGGCCCTCTTCTGGTGCGCGGCACTCCCCCTCGGCGCCCTGCTCGCCGGCCGCCTCGGCCGCCGACGGGTCCTCGTCATCGGCACCGTGGGCATCACCGTCTGGGCCTACCCGTACTTCGCGCTGGTCGAGTCCGGGTCCCTCATTGGTCTGCTCATCGGGTCGATCGTCGCCGCGCTGTGCATCGCGGTGGCGACGGGGCCGTACGGCGCCTACCTCAGCGAAGCGTTCCCGGCCGAGATCCGGTACAGCGGCGCGTCGATCGCGTACGGCATCGGCGGCGTGCTCGGCGGCGCGGTCGCTCCCCTCGTCGCCACCCTGCTCGTCGGCCGCGGTCTCACCGCCGTCGCGGCCTATGTCGCGCTTGCTTCCGTCGTCAGCCTCGTCGCGGTGCTCACCCTCCGCAGTCCGCACCCGGCGACGTTGAACATCGAGGCACCCGCCACCTCCGCCGAGGACGGGCCGGTGTAGCACCTGGCCGGATGCCGGGGACGTGCCGTGCTGGGTTCGTCGTCGCCAAGGTCAGGGCTCCCAGGCCGAACGACGTCTTCGCCCGCACGGTGCCGGGCGCTGTCCAGCCGATCGGTCAGCGCCTCGGTCTCGGCAACACCACCCTCGGCTGCGACCTCGCCGTCCGCGATCAGCAAACAGCTCACCCGGACAGGCCACCGGTCTGCACTGAATCGAGTTGAACGCCCCGTAGTCGGCCCGCCGGGCGGGCCGACCACGGAAGCGTCACCAGTTGGCGTGCCGCGACGCCGATTGGTCTGTGTACGAGGCCCCCGTCGGCGGGGTCGGTGTGTCTGCGCCGCCCGGGCTGTCCACGCCAGCGGGCCTGTTCGCCCCCTCTCGACCACCGATCTGGCTCCGCATATTCGCGATCCAGCCCTGCCACCGGTCCTGCGCCGGCTTGATCAGGCCGCCGCCGAAGCCGACCACGATCACACCGCCGATCGTCGCCAGCACCGCGATCAGCACCGGGCCGGTGATCATCGTCGCGACGTTGATCTGGCCGAGCGCCGCGATGATGCCGAACGCCACGATCAGCCAGTAGGCGCCCAGCGCCAGCGGGCGGGCGGCCGGGCGGCCGGACATCGCGGACGAGACGACATCACGCACGACCTTCGCGATCGCCGCGGCGACCACCACCAGCACCAGCGCCACCACGATCCGCGGCAGGAACGCGATGATGTCGTTGAGCAGCTGGCTCACCGGGTTGGTCGGCCCGAACACGCCGAACGCCAGCTGCAGCGCGATCAGCAGGATGAAGTAGTAGACCAGCTTCACCAGGACCCCGGTCGCGTCGATCTTCTGCTGGCCGATCTTTCCGCTCAGCCCGGTTTTCTCGACCAGTTTGCCGAACCCGACTTTCGTGAGGACCAGCCCCAGCGCTTTCGAGACGGCTTTCGCAATCAGCCAGCCGATCAGCAGGATGATCAGGAACCCGATGAATTTCGGCACGAACGTGGCCACCATGGTCCACGCCTGCCCGAGCCCGCCCTTCAGTTGCTCGCCCATATCGACCGCCTTTCCCGTTTGTCATGCACCGATGTTCTTGGCGCGGGTGATGCACCGCATCGTCGAGCAACGGCCGGGGTACCGCAATTCGTGCACTCCCCGTGCAGGGAGCCGAATGACACCGATTGTGCGGCTCGGAGCGCCCGATGTGCATCACCGCCCAAAACTCCACCCAGGCCGCGGCGGCCGATAGCGTTCCCAATCCCGCGCAGTACAGCACCTGTCGCGTGTGTCGAGCAGCCGCACCTGCGTGCTCCCGTTTATCCGTCATCCCCGTTTGGCGCATACCAACAGTCTGGGCGACCCAGCCTGTTCGTCCCGATTCAACTATCACGTGGGTGACCCGCGCGGCGGGCCCCGGACGGGCGGGCTCTGGCCCGCCGAGGCGCGCTGAGCCAGGCGCGTGTCGCTTGGACGAGGTTTCACGCGGCCGACCGTCGCCGGCAAAGTGGCGCCCGATGGCGAGGGCAACTGTGGGGACACAATTCCGCGGTGCGTCGAGGTTGCGGGCGCCTCGTCGACGGTTTGGTGGTGCGGTCATCCGTGTGGGAACGCGGGTCAGGGCACTCAGGATCATGCAGCTCGACGGCCCGTCACGAACCGTGATCCACCGGAGTTCCCCTGTGCAGGGTGTGAGTACGGTCGCGCGGTGAGCAGGGCGGCCCTCAGCCGCCGTAGCCACGCTCCGAACTGCCGCTGTCGTAGGAAGATTCCTCGTACCCGTCCCGGGAACCCTCGTCGTGGCGGCTGCCGGCCGGGGCCTCCTCGCCGCCTCGTTCGTCCGCGGAGGCCGAGTTGTCGTACTCCCGGTTGGAATGCCGGCCATACTCGCCCTCTTGTTGGCCGCCGTATTCGCCACCAGCCTGCTGGTCGCCATATCCGCCATTGCCCTGCAGGCCACCGTATTCGTCGTCCTGCTCACGGCCGGATCCGCCGGCGCGGTCGCTGAAGTCGCCAGCCGGCGCGTCATCGTACGCCGCGTTCTCGTCGCGGTGCTCTCCTTGCCGGTCGTCGCCGAGGAAATCCTTCGCCTTGTCGGCGACCGCGTCGATCTTGTCGGCGTGCTCGCCGAACCGGGATTTCGCGAACTCGGCGGCCTGACCGACGTTGTCGCCGCTCGCGACGTTCTTCAGATCATCGAAGTCGATGCCCATCGAAGCTCCTTCTGATTCATTCGGCCCGGGCCGGGTGAAGCCGCGTGGCCTGGTTGACAGGCTTCATCAAAGCCGCCCGGCACCGGCGCGCAACTCGAGGCGGATGCCTGGGTGAAGAGCGCCACCACGATTCGGCGTGCGACGGCGGCGGAGTTATCCTGCCGCGTTTCGGCGATCGCCGAACCTCGTACATTTCGATCGTTTGACAGACGCGAGGGTGAGGGCAATCCCTCACCTGGGTGGACTTGCCGCGTCTCATCGGCCGGACAAGGCCGGGTCGGAACACGCTACGGGCCTCCGGTTTGCTGGTCGAGGCGTCGCGGAGCCGACCTGGGGTTCGCCGTGGCCGCCGTCAGGTTGTGGTTGCCGCCCGCATCGGTTCGTGTTCGTATCCCTGGCGTCAGCCGACGCGATAAAGTCAAGGGAGCTCAACCTTCATGCGCAGCAAAATTGTCCGGACTGCGGCGGGTGTGGCGATCGTGGCGAGCCTGGTCACCGCGTGCGGCTCGGACGGCACGGCCGGCACCGCATCGTCCGGCCCGAACCTCAACTCCTCCAGCGGTGCCGCCGCATCGTCGGGCGCCGGGGCCCCGGACTCACCGGGGCAAGGTACCGCGGCCGCGGCCCAGCAGGTGAGCACGTCGATCGAGCAGGCGCTCCAGCGATCGCCGATCACCTTCGCTCCGGAGCAAGCCGAATTGACCGCGCAGGCGACGCAAGCGCTCGGCGAAATCGCCAAGGCGTTGCAGGGCAACGCCGTGAAGATCAGTGTCGCCACCCACGCGGGCTACCCCGAAGCAGACAAGGCCAAGACGCTGTCGGAGAAACGCGCCGAGGCGATCACCACCGCCCTCGAAGGGCTGGGAGTGCCGAAGGACCGGGTCGCCCAAGATGCGACCGGAAACGAGAAGGCGCAGGGGGATCAGGCACTGAACACGCAGATCAGCGTCACCCAGTGACCTTGGGCAGGCGGCGGTACTTGTCGTGGTCGTAGCCGCGGTCGGCGCAGAGCCGGCGCGGCTGGCGCCGTGGCTGGCCCACCACGCCGCGGATGGGCGGGATGGCGTCGAGCGATGGACCCAGCCGAGTGACCTCATTGCGATGCCCGCCGGTCAGCGTGACCGCGAGCGGGGTGCCATGGGCGTCGGTGATCAAATGGTGCTTCGAACCAAGTTGGCGGCGATCGACCGGGCTGGGCCCGGCGTGGTCCCCCCCTTTGAGAGCACGCAGATGCGTGGAGTCGACCAGCGCGGCCGACAGGTCCAGCAGCCCAGCGACACGCAGTTCGACGAACAGGCGTTCGTGCAGCTGCTGCCAGACGCCAGCCTCGTGCCACTCGGCCAGCCGCCGCCAGCAGGTGGCCCCGGAGGCGCCGAACAGCGCGTTGGACAGCCGGTTCCACCCGATGCCGGTACGGATCACATACAAGATGCCTTCCAGCGCAGCGCGGTCATCGGCACGCTTGCGACCCGGGTAGCGGAAACGCCGCGGTCGCACCGGAAGGAGCGGCTCCAGTCGCTCCCACAGCTGGTCGGTCAGAACCTCCTCACGCATACCGAGCTTCTGGAAAGGCCCGCAGCCCCAGCAAAGCCGGCACACCGACTCATTCTGAACCGATCACTTAGTCAACCGGAACGCGAGTATCTGTGACGGCATCTCTCTCGAGCCGCCCACACCGGAATCCGGACGGGAAGTGCGCGAGTTTGTGCTGTGCCTGCAATCCGACATCGGCACCAACGCCCCGCCCCAGCTCGCCGCCCGGCTGCTGGACATCCTGGACGGTGCGGGGTTCCACCCGTTCCGCGACGTCTGGCGTAACAGCCCACCCGTCGCGCCGTGCCAGACGTGGATCTCCAGCTGCTACCACATGCACCTGCTCGCCGCGGCCGCCGGCACGACCGGCGGGGCGATGAGCGTCTCCCACGAGTACTACACCCCCAAAGACCGCAGTCTCATCAACCTCGGCCCGGGGTGGACCCTCTCAAACGCGAACGCCCCCGGACCACCGGCGCGGCCTGACGGCGACGGCGGCTTTCCCCTCGCACATACTCCGTCGATTCCGCGTCCTCAAAGCTCGGTCGCCGAGGCGGTCTACGGCACCCAGCCCGCCTTTGGCCTCACGCCTCGGCTGACACTCCGGGTCCGCCGGCCGAGCATCGAAGCGTGACGCCGCGCCCGAAGATGCGGCGGGTATCGCTGCAGGAGCACTGCGAAAACACGGGATGGCGCCGAGCCGCGTTTAGCCTGTGCGCCAGGGTCTTCCGGAGCAGAAGGTACCTACATTGCACGTCGTCGAGCAGTGTTACAGTCGCCGAGCTGCAGGCCAGGTCCGCTCCCGTCGACAGGGGCAAAACCTGGGCTTCGATCATGACCAAAGGACTGGCGCAATGGAAGAAAAGGCTGCGTTCGAGGCGGCCTCTCGACGACGGATCGCGAATGCCAGCCGCAACCTGGCGGGCGCGAAGTCAGCAGCCGACGACGATGTGGTCCGGCTGCACGCAGCGAGACTGGAGGAAGCTTTCGATCTCGCGCTGAGGTTCGCCCTCGACACGAAGCTGCCCCAAGTAGGACGGTCGGCAATCCCCCGGCCCCGTGCAGCGCTGTCGCCGCGATAGTCGCGCCGCCGGGCCGCTTCCGACGACGCGACAAGGCATCCACCTTTCGACCGGTACGTTGTGTGGCTATCGGAGTGCGACGGCGAGGTGTCCGTGAGCTGTCAGCAGCTCAGTGTGACTGTCGTCGGATCGTCCCGCTTGAGACGCGGCGAGAGCGCGACACAGCGCTACCAGTGCCTCGGGTGCCCGCACGGCCAGCACGCGACCGGCCAGGTGGACCATTGGCTCGATTTCGACGATCAACGCTCGCATCGCAGCGGGATCGGGAGCAAGGGTGGCGGCCGCGCCAAGCATGCGCACCCGGGGAAGAAGATCACGCAGGACGTCTCGGTCCCCGGCAAGACCGGCGGTGTCGGAAGTCATCAATTCGTCCAATCCCGGGCCTTCGCGGACTCACCGCAAGGGAACCTTAACTCGCCGTATATCCCGGTGATGTCCAGACAACGTCGGGAAGCCGGTTCGACATCAAGGTCCTGCAGGTGACGCCGAGAATCGTCACTCGAAAGAGTTACCCTTAGCGGGGTACTCGCAGGAAATTTCCCCGAGCTACCACGGCCTGAACAACAGCTGGGCACAATTACTCCATGGACGAGGACCCCCACGTCTCCCCAGTACAGCAAGGTCACGTCGAAATGCCCGACCTGCTTGCCGATGTGTCCACCTAGTCGCAACAAGCGTCGGCTGCACCCGTTTTCCTCCCGACGACTCCGTACACGAACCCCGTTCGGCACCGGCGGTACCAGCCCGAAGGAGCGGCGCGATCCGGTGATCATTTCCCTGTATCGAACGACCTCCCCAGCCGACACAAGTCGGTCGAGCGATCGATATAGCGAGCAGTCACCATGCAAGCGGCTACCCCGCAGCTTCGGCCGACCACAACCGCCGCAACCAGTGCCGCCCCAACCCGAACCGGCGAGCCTCACCCCTTTCCGCCGATGAACGCTGCATCACCGGCAAATGAACACCACCTGACCGGAACACATCCTGAGGCCAACGGGTTCCGGCGGCTGAAGCCGAGTGGCTCACCGCTCCCCTGATCAGCCGTTCGGGTCCCCCACGCGGGGTCGCCCGCGTGGGCTCTCGACTACAACCGGCCGCGCTCGATCACGCAGACTGATCGCATGCACAAGGTAGACGCTACGGCGAAACGACACCCTGCCCGCGGGGCGGGTCGACGCACGCGATGGGCACTGTACGGAGCAGGCATCAGCGGTGCGGTACTGGCAGCCGCCTGGGTCGAATTCTGGGCCGTGATGCACATCTGATCGCCGAGGCATGTTCCCGGGGACAGCACCTATCGCCCTGCAGCTCAATCGGCGAACACGTGAGCCGGACAGGCCGACCGCTCGGACACCGGCATGACGACTGCCGGATCGCGTCGGCGCGAGCGCAGGATCGGCCCAGCATCGTATTCGCGACCGCGTGCGCCCTATCCGGTTGCGGTCTTCGCAGCGCAGAACCTGCACTACGGCAGCGATGCGACCCGACCGGCAGACCGCGGCGTGACACATTCGCACGTGTCGTTCATACCGCTCAGATACCTTGTTGGACACTCCTGCCCCAGCAGAAAGGGGCAACCGCGATGAAGACGGGCGGGCATTCAACCACCAATGCCTCGTTCGAGATCGCCGCTGCCGTATGAGACTTCGCCGCACTCGTCCGCGGCGAATCGGTCGTCGCTCCTGCCTGCAGGCGCGGCCTCGCCGCCATAGCCGGCAACCGTGGCCGGATCGTCGGGTTCGTTGCTGAAGTTGCGGCCGTGGCCGTCTTCCTGCTGACGGCCGGACTCACCGCAGGCCGGTGCGTCGCCCTCACCACGGTGTTCATCCTGCGCCTCGCCGTCGAGATAGCGCTTTGCCTTGTCGGCGACTGTGTCGATTTGGTCGGCGTGCTCACCAAAGCGGGATTTCGCGAACTCGGCCGCCTGATCGACGTTGCGGCCGTTCGCGACACTCTTCAGACTTTCGAAGTCGATACCCATCGGTGCTCCTTCTGGTTCATCGGATCGGTCGACAGGTTCATCAAAGTCGCCCAACGGCGCACTGCAACTCAAGCGGGACTCCTGGGTGAAGAGCGCAGCGACGCGTAGGGCATCGGTGCCGGCGCGGCTATGCTGTCGCGCTTTCCGCGGGCAATCCGGACATCGTTCACTCGGTCGCTTGGTAGGTGCGTGTACCACGATGCTCCCTCATGTGGGTGGATCTGCCGCGCGTTCTCCCTCAGATGAAGCGCGAAGGGAATGTCTTGTGAGCGAAAGGTTTTCCTGGTGGGGGCGTCGCCAGCGCGCTGCGGGGGCGGCTCGGATTGCGCAGTGGCGAGGTCGGCTTGTGGTTGCCGTCGCCACCCCGTCGTGTTCGTATCCCGGCGTCAGTCAACGCGAATCGAACGCAAAGGAAGTTCACTCTTCATGCGCAGCACAGTTGTCCGGACGGTGTTGGGGATGGCAATCGTGGCGAGCCTGGCCACCGCGTGCGGCTCAGGCGGCACCACCAGCACCGCGTCCTCGGGCCCGGACCTAAGCGCATCCAGTGGCGCTGCAGCGTCGTCAGGGGCCGGGGTTCCGGGTTCGCAGGGGCAAGGTGCCGGAGACGCGGTCCAGCGGGCGACCACCTCGATCGAGCAGGCTCTGCAACGATCGCCGATCGCTTTCGAGCCGGAACAAGCCGGGCTGACCGCGCAGGCAACGCAAACGCTCGGCGAGATCGCCAAAGCGCTGCAGGGCAACGCGGTGAAAATCAGCGTTGCCACCCACGCGGGTTACCCCGAGGCGGACAAGGCGAAGACGCTGTCGGTGAAGCGCGCTGAGGCGATCACCTCGGCGCTCGATGGGTTCGGCGTGTCCAAGGACCGTGTCACCCAGGACGCGACCGGCAACGAAAAGGCACGGGGCGACCAGGCACTGGCCACGCAGATCAGCGTCGAGCCGTGACCCTGGGCAGTGGCGTCAGCTGGTTCCGGCCCTCGCCCCAACTGCCGGCCGCCGGGGCGCGCCGCGTGCACTACCTCGTGGGGCCGAGCGGTTATCCCAACTTCGGTGACGAGCTGATCGCCGCGACCTGGCTGCGGTACCTGGCCGACACCGATCCCGATGCCGACGTCTGGCTCGACACCCACTCCCCCGGGCCCGCGCAGCTCCTGCTCGGCGACTTGCATCCCCGGCTGCGGTGCACGGACACGTTGTGGCGGCTGTGCGGTGACGCGCCATCAGGCGAGCCGGCGGACGTGGCGGACTGGGTTGCGGCGGCCGTGTGCGATCCCGGGCTCGCACCGCGGTGGGACGCCGGGATCGAGCTGCTCGGCCGGACCGACGTGGTGCACGTGATCGGCGGCGGCTACCTGAACGCCCTCTGGCCCCGGCACATCGGGCTGATCGCGGGTGTGGCTGCGGCCGCCCGGCGCTCCGGGGCCCGCACCGCCATGACCGGCCAGGGCCTCGTGCCGACCCCGCCCGGCTCGACTGATCTGCTCCGGTCGCTGGCGGAGAACTTCGACGTGGTCGATACGCGCGACGCACAGTCGGCCGAGCTGCTGAACCGGGGCACGACCACCTGCGACGACGTCTTTCTCGAGCTGCCTGCTCCGGCACCCGCAAGGCAAGCCCGGGAGTTCGTGGTGTGCCTGCAGTCCGACATGGGCAGCGCCGCGCCGGACGCCCTCGCCGCCCGGCTGCGGGACGTCCTGCGGGCATGGGGTGTCACCCCTGGTCAGTTGGCGATCGTCGAAGGCATCCCGCGGGTGGATCGCACCGTCGCGGCACTCCTCGAGTCCGAACTGGACGGTGCGGAATTCCACCCGTTCCGCGACGTGTGGCGCCGCGGCCTGCCCTCTGCACCGGGCCAGACCTGGATTTCCAGCCGCTACCACATGCACTTGCTCGCCGCGGCCGCCGGCGCCACCGGCCTCGCCCTCAGCGTCTCCAGCGAGTACTACACGCCCAAGCACCGCAGCCTGATCGACCTCGGCTCCGGCTGGACGTTCTCCGACGCCGGCGACATCGGATCACCGACGCGCCCCGACGGCAGCGGGTTCCCGTCCCATGTTCTGCGTCGATGCCGCGACCTGAAACGCTCGGTCGCCGACGCGGTCTACAGCACCGGGTCCGCGGCCGAACCGGCGATCAAGGCGACGACGCGCCGGCTGACTCTGCGCTCGCGCCGGTCGGCTGCCGGAGGTTGATGCGGCGGGTGGTTCACGCTCGTGGGTCGGGGAAGCGCGGCGGTGGCGGCAGTGGCAGGTTCGGGTCGAGTTCGATCCCGCCGGCGCGCAGCGAGTCGTCGAGAATGCGCCAGATCCAGCCGGCGAGCAGATCGGTGAGCTGCGTCCTCGTGACGCCCCGGGGACTCTCGAGCCATTGCGCAGCACAGGAATCGACCAGGCCGACGACTCCGAAGGAAATGAGTTCGGCGATGCGCGCGTCCAGCTGGAACGCGGTCAGGTAGAACTCGAACACGTGCGTCAGCTGGCGCGCGATGACGGTTTTGACGTCGGCGATGGCGTCCCGGCCTGTGGTCTCGCCGCTCTGTGAATGGCGGGTCAGGTAGCGGTAGAGGTTGCCGTTTCCGGCGAGCCAGCCGGTGTGCGCGTCGACCGCGACGGCGATCATCTGCAGTGCGCTTCCCTGCGGTTCCCACACCGGCAGCAGTGCGGCGGTGATGAGCTCGGTGGCTCGGTCGGCGATCGCCCGCTTCAGGTCGGTCGCGTCGTCGAAGTGCTTGTACAGCTGCGGACGAGCCACGCCGGCGACGTCGGCGACGCGTTCGGTCGACACATCGGGTCCGTGCTCGGCGATCGCCCGCAGCGCCGCGTCGACGAATTCCCGGCGCCGTCGCTCGCGCTGCCCCGCCCAGCGGGCCGCTCGGCCATCACCGGGCTCCGGGGGCGTTGACGTGGACCTCACTACGCCGACCATACCGGGAGCGAGATAGGGGATACACTTCTGCATCTGTTACTTTGAGTCCATATTCATATCGGCCGTGCCGATGTCGCGGATGAATGGCGGCTCCCCGCCGGCTGCCGTGACTGTTCTGAATCGGAGAAACGCGATGTGCGATTCGGTGGACGACGTCCCGTCGGACGCTTGGCTGATCGACGAGTTCCGCCGCGGGGACACCGGCGCGGGTGATCTGCTCTTCCGGCGGCACGCCGAACCCTTGCGGCGGGTCGCCGCCGGCTGGGTGAGCCAGCCGGCCGAACAGGATGACCTGGTGGCGGAGGCATTTACCTGCGTCCTCGCGGTGCTCCGCGCCGGCGGCGGCCCGCGCGAGAACCTCCGTCCCTACCTCGTGGTGACGATGCGCAACCTGGCCGCCCGGTGGAGCCGTCATCGGATTCGGGTCGAGCCACACGCGGAGGTCCCGGGCACGGGGAAGACCGAGGGAGCCGACGACCTGGCGCTGCGGCGCTCGACTGACGAGCTGGTCCGGTCGGCGCTGCGCACGCTGCCGATCCGGTGGCAGACCGTGCTGTGGAGCACCGTCGCCGAAGGCCACACGACGGCCGAGCTGGCACCCGTGCTGGGCGTATCGCCCAACGGCGTCGCCGCGCTGGCCGCCCGCGCCCGTGAAGCACTGCGCCATGCCTATCTGCGAGCCCAGCAGTTCCCCACGACCGGAGGACGGTCCTGTTCCGAGACGTGGCATCAGCTCGGCTCGTGGCTGCGCGGTGAGCTCCCGCCCGGCCGCGCCGAGCTGGTTGCCGACCACGTCGCGGTCTGCGTGACCTGCCAAGCAGCCGTGGCCGCAGTCAAGCGCCGCGGACGGCCTGGACACCCAGACGGCACCTCGCGCGCCCCCGGTGTCGGGCGTCCTGGGGCGGCTCGGCAGGAACGCCGATGAACCAGGTGAGAGCGAGCTCGGCCACCCCTATCTTCGACACGCTGGTCGCTGAGACCGGGCTGTGCTGGCCGAGCCTCCCCGCCGCCACGAACAGCGGCGAACCAGCCGGCAGTCCTGCCGGCACCCCTGATCCCCAGGTAAGCACCGCCGCCCCGGAAGCCGAGCCGCCCGCGTGACTGCAGCCCGTCAATATCCATCACCTGCGCGGGACGGATAACTCATCAGGGTTAGCTCATCCGGCGGATTTGATCAACTCTTTGCGTCACGGTCGGCGACGACCCTGCTCCCACTCCCGACACCAGCGGAGGGCAGGGGGCCAATGGACGAACACATCGACGGCAACGACCGCGCGCGCCGGTTGCGCAGCCGCTGGCGGATAGCGAGCATCACCAGTGGCTGGCGATTTCCCAGCGACTGGGCGATACCAGAAGTGGACGCCGTGTGCAGCTCGGCCGTGCGGGAAAGCGACCTGACCACGGCGCTGACCGACCTCGGCGGATCCCGGGCCCGGACGGGCGCCGGACTGGACGAGACGCTCTATGACGTCGCCGCACTGCACGCCGTCCTGGACCACGGTTCCGACGTCGACGGGCTGGTCTCCGCCCATCCGCACGCCACGCCACAGCCCATGCTTCGCGCGACCGCGCTGGGCTGGGCCGACGTCGCGAGCGACATCCGCGACATCGCGGCGACCGAGCCGGAGACCGGCCTGACCACGGAAGCGTACTTGCGCATCCGGCTGAGCGAGGTGTACCGGCGCGCCACGCGGACTGGCCGCGACGTGACCGAGACACGCGTGCTGCTAGCGATCGGAGTCGACCTGCCCCACGCGGCCGGCTGGTCGCAGCCGACGGCCATGGCCCTGGTCGCCGACGCGCTGCGCGACGTTTTCGACAGCGGCGAGACCGCCGCAGCGCTCGGCCGGCGGGCGGCCGTGGTGCTCGCTGAGCGCGACGCGAACATGGAACAGCGCATTCGGCATGCACGCAGCCGGATCGTCGATCGGCTCTCCATGGACCCGCAGCTGGCCACAGCAGTCCATCTGGACTTCCGGCTGCACAGCTTGCCTGAAACCCTGGCCGCGGCACACGACCTGCTGAGCCGTATCGCCTCACGGGGAGGAGAGCCTCAGTGCGGCCGGGCTTGAATCCCCCGTTACCTTTTTCGTGGCTCCTGGCCGAGGGCTGGGCCTACGCCCGGTTCTACCCGCCGGAAACCCTGCGGCGGGCCGCCGCTACCGGGGTGGCTGCACTTCTACAATCACCATCGATCCCACAGCTCAACCGGCGGCAAGCCGCCGGTTGCCCGGCTGACCAACCTCACCGGACATCACAACTAGTGGAGCAGATCCGGCCGGACTCTGGCTATCTCCTGGGCCAGCTGCCGCACCGTGGCGGAGTTCGGTAGTTTCAGTTCGACTTCAGCACCGGCAGTCGGTGGGTTTTTCACCAGTGCTGCGTGGTGGACAGCGAATCGATGGTTCACCGGAGTGAGCACCAGAGCCGGCAGTACGGCCCTCGAGTTCGGGTCGCCCTTGACCGGCGGGCGCGGTTCCTGGCCGCGCACGGCACGCAACTCCTCCCACGCGATCAGGTCGGATTTGCGCCCCACTCGCCACCACAGTCCCCGTTCATCGACGGCGAAGCGATGCGTTCGGGGGGACGGAGCTGACCATGACCAGCAGGCCGCCCAGTGCGAGCGCACCGAAGAGGAACGACCCGACGGTCGGAGGCAAATCTGCTCTCGGCGTTGCTGACCGGCCGCCCGCGTCCGGGAATATGGCGACTAGCCCGAAGAAGACGCACATGGCCAGCCCGCCGACGAACATCCACCGACCGGACTGGTACTCGACTACGGGCGTCCCAGGTTGGGGTGACCATGTCTGTTCGGGCACAGCCGGCAGCGTAGCTGAAGAAGCTTCCAGCAGTGATGATTCCATGCGAGTCGCCGCCGTAGCGCGCCAGCCACCAGAAGGTCACACGCCAACCATGCAGACGCGAGCCGTGTGCGATTTCTTCAACAGACGGCGGTAATACGAGGCCACAGCGATCGTCTGATCGCAACGACTTCACCGCGTTGATCGGGGCGGAATATATGCCACCCGACAACAGGATGACGACCTCCAGCCAGGGATCGCCTGCACGCGGCAGGACCGCCAGCGCCGGTCGACGTCGAACGCCATCAATCTTGCCCACGGGCAGGCCGGCAGGCGTGATCACGACAGCGGCCGACCCACGGCGTTGCAACAACTTCGGGGCTGCCGCGTCATCATTCGCCCGCGCGGGCGCCTTAGGGAGTGCCGGGGTGTCCCGGGCGGCCCTGCCCCAGCCACCTGGGCCACCCCGGTCCGGCGCAATAACCCGACGGGATCCGCCCCGTCATGATCGAGTGCCAATTTACCGCGCATGGGGCCGGGCGCTCCAGAGCGCTCGCACCCGTCGCCACCGGCTCGGCGTGTGTGCCGATGGCGTGTTGCACCTGTCAAGACCGACGATGCAAGTCCCACAACGGTCCGCCGGCACCATGGCTCAGCTACTGGCACGGGGGTTGGCAAGCACGATCCGGCAAGTACCGCTCCCACTGCTTGGCGGTGATCGGATCGCCGGCCGTGCGGCAGAGGCTCGTAATCACGCGTCCGGGATCCGTGTCCCAGAGGTCGACGCCATCGTCGCCCTGTACCGCCAGGACGTCGCCATCCGGGCTGAACGCCAACGGCATCTGGTCCGGCGAACGGTGCTCATCCGAACCCGGCAGGCCGGCCTGCAGAACGGGTGTGTCCGGGTTGCTCAGGTCCCGGATTTCGGGGCGGCTCACAACATCGGATCCTCGGCGGGTGTAACCGGTTAGCGCGAGGTGCTTCCCGTCGGGGCTGAAGCTCATCGGGCTGCCCTCGTCGGATCCGACGGTGACGGTGACCGCGTCGCCGCCGGGGCCGCGCGGCCGAGGCACCACACCCTTAGCTGCCCGCCGATGTAGAGCACGAGCAGCGCACCGTCAGGCCGGAACGCGAAGCTGACGTCCTTGTCGCTCGGTGGCACTGGCAGTGTCCACAGCTCCACGGGATGTGCGAGATCCGTGATGTCCCAGGTGCGGAGCTGGCGGCCGAACGACGTGATCGGCGCGTTCCCGCCGGCATCATTCTGCGCACGTTGACCTGGGCGCTGGTGCCGTAGTGAGCCAGGGAGGTCACGACGAGTTCGCCGATCCGCGGGACCGCCACGACGTCACCCGGCCCCCGGGCAGCGGCGCCGCCGGACAGCTGGAGCTGCTGCGCGCGATCGGACGCCAGGAATGCCGCCGAGCTGTTGCAGCGTTTGATCGCCGCGACCTCAGTGCACGGAGCGCCGCGGACCTCGGTGTGCAGGCCGGTGAATTCGTCGTGCGTTCGGCCTGGTGGGCCATCGTGGTGGCAAAGGCCCGCGCAAGTGCGGGTGAACCGGCGCCAGCGCGGGGCGAGACTCAAAGTAACAGACACGCCCCGAGGCGCTACACTATGTAACGTGAGGGCTCAGCCAGCGCACCCAGGTCCAGGCGACGGTCGCGCGGCACGGTGGGCCGGGCAGCGCGACCGCCGACGCCGGGAATTCGTGAACGCAGCGCTGCGCGCGATTGCCGAGCACGGTCCCCGCGTCTCGACCGAACGCATCGCCGAAACCGCCGGCGTCACTCGCCCTCAGCTGTACAAGCACTTCGACGACACGGCCGATTTGCAGCGGGCCATCGCCGATCGGATCACCGAACTAGTCACCATGGCCTTGCGACCGGTGTGGGAGCCGCACGGCAGCCCAATGCAGATGATCACCACAGCTGTGGATGCGCATACCGGCTGGCTTGCTGCCAACCGCAACCTGTACCGCTACGCGACCCTGCACTCGCAGATCGGCCGACGCGATGGCCGCGACGCTATCGCCGACGTCAAGACCGTAATTGCGAGCCAGGTCACCGAGCTCTTCGAGCACTACCTGAAGAAGTTCGCCATAAACGAGGGCATCGCCGAAACGATCGCTTTCGGCATCGTCGGTTTCGTCGACGCCTCCACCTCGCGATGGCTGGAGAACCCGCGCGGAGTCCCGAGAACCGAACTCGCCGCCATGCTCACCCGCTGGATCTGGCGCCTGCTCGACGGCACGCTCCGCGCCGGTGGCATCCGTCTCGACCCCGATCTACCGCTATCGCCACCGCCGCGCCTGCCACCGCCCGTATCCGACTCAACCTGACCTCGGCTCAAGCGGACTATCGCCAACAGCCAACACGAGGAAGCCGAGCACTCGCCGAATCAGCCACCCGACCACCCAATCGGGGACGAGTCCTCGAGCTCGCGTCATGGACGCGACCGAGTGACGTTGCCGACCCTCACGCGCCGTCCACCCACTCGGACGAGAGACGCTCACGGGCACGGCATTCCCGCGAGCGTCGGCCTGGCGCCGAAGCTGCCGGCATGCAACCGGGAGGCCGGACCTGAGATCTCCGCGAGATAAAAGAGCCGCGATTCAGCGGCCAACCCCGTCGAGGACCGCCACGGCGCGCGTCCTGATTGCCCGGTTGCCGATTCGTGTCGGCGTGCCGTTTTCCGCGCGCTCCCGCGCGCGAGCCGGCGTTAGTCAAGCTGAGCAATGACCGGAGGTTCTGCGTTGCCTGGTGTGACGACGTGTCCCGCCGATGTCGACTCAACCTCGACTTGCTCCGCGAAGCCCTCACCACCGAACCACCCGTTCGATGGACGGTCCTCACCCTGCTCACCAGGGGCAGAGATACCAGACGAATCAGAGCCCTCGTTCCGCTCGCCGTCATCCTCGGCAGCGGCGATGTCCGATTCCCCCGGCGCAGACGGACCGGCCCGAGATGCCTCGCCAGGGCGGCATTCGGCGTGGTCCATCGTCGGCGTGGAGTCCACCCAGCTCAGGCCGACCTCGGCGACGAGTGAGTCGAAGATGGGCGTGGCCGGCCATCGCATCGAGTCGGCGTGGGCTGTTTCCACTGTGCTCATTCGTGTTCCTGCCACGTTGTGGGATCCGTTGGAGCGCAGCCCTTGGGACCGCAGGAGGACGTGCTGGTGTACGCCTCAAGGTCGAACAGTCGTTCCCCGTCGGCTCCGGGAACGGCTCGCTGGCACGACGGGCACGCTGTCACGTGCGCCGCGACTGTCGTGACACAGGCGTCGTGCCGTTCTCCCCGAATCCGGATCTCCGTCTGGCGCAGAGCTTCCTGGCACGCTGCCGTCGTGGGTGCCGGTAGGTCCTGGGCTTGGAGGTAGGCCTGTCGCAGACCCGCGCGAGGACGGCTCACCAGCGCGGCGACGCCGTTCTGCGGGATACCCATGACCGGAGCCAGGGCGGCCGGGGTGCGGCCTTCGGCCACGATGCTCCGCAGCACGGTCCGCCAGCGAACCGGCAGCGCGTGAAAAGCCGAACGGACGACGTCATCGCTCGAGCGCCGGAGCGCCGCTTCTTCGGCTCCTTCCGCCGCCCCGGTGCCCGAAACCACTGTGTGCGGCCCGGTGTGCTCCCGATGCCAGCGCCAGCGGGTGGTGAGATCCCGCATCATCGCGACCAAGTACGAATGGAGGCCGCCTTCGGGCCGCCACCGGCGCGGATCACGGCCAGTACGCACGTGAACGCTTCAGCCACCAGGTCGTCCAGTTCCGCTGGTGGTCTGCCCCATGCCGCCGCGACCCGGCGCAATGCCCCGGAGTGTCGGCGGAAGAGCCAATCGCCCGCGCAGGGGTTCCCGGCGCAGAAGTCGGCGACCAATTCCCGATCAGATGGAAGGTTGTCGTTGCGGGGCTCGCCCATTGCACACTCCGATCCAGCGCTTCCAGAGCCCGCGGCAGCGACACCTCGATCAAGCGCACATCCGCGTCGCCCGCACTCTCGGTAGTTCGATCGTGCACAGAGTAACAGATACAGAAGTGTAGCCCCTAGCGGCGACCAGCGCGCTTCGCAACGTGGTACCTCCTGGAGAGAACCCCCGCCCCAGGCGCCGGCGGGAAGTTTCCGCCTGAAGCCGGCGTGAGCACTCAACCTGGGAATACACCGACGCAGCGAGTCCAAGAACTAGGCGAAAGCACTAAACGCCCTGCTGTTCCTGCGATAACGCTGCGCGTCAGTGCTCGAGCCAGGGCGGCGTTGACCCCGTCGGCGTGGGTCGAGAGCAGGCGCCACCGAGTTTCGTCGTCCCGGCGCAGACCATCCGGGTACCGCGAACGTGCCACGTGGGTCGCCGTTCCCGGCTCAGCGTGCTTCGGCCTCGATCAGGTAGTAGGGCGAGCGGAGGGCGACCGCTCGTGTCCGGCGCAGCCCGGCGGCGGTGAGCAGGGCGTCGAACTGGGCGAGTTCCCGCTCCTGTCCGGTGGTGGCGAAGAGCATCGCCATGTCCATGAGCGCGGCACCGGCACTCGCGCCGCTCTCGCCGATCAGCATCTCGACGATGAAGAGCCGTGCTCCGGGCTGCATGGCGTCACGGATGTTCGACAGGACCGCGTGGCACGACGCGTCGTCCCAGTCGTGCAGTACGTGCTTGAGGAGGTAGATGTCGGCGGCGGGCACGGCCTCGAAGAAGTCCCCGGCCACGCCCGTGATCCGGTCTTCCAGTCCGCGTTTGCGTGCTTCGCCGGCCACGCCCGCGGCGACGTGGGCGAGCTCCAGGACCGAGCCGGTGAGCCGCGGGTGGCGGTGGACCAGCTCGCACACGAACGCGCCGTGGGCGCCGCCGACGTCGAGGACAGTCCGCGCCGCGCCGACGTCGATGACGGCCGCGGCCTCGCGAATCACCGGAGCCGACAGGTCGGTCATCGCGGCGCTGAACGTGCGCGCTTCTTCGGGATGCTTGCCGAAGTACCCGAAGACGTCCGACCCGAGCGCCTGCACTGCCTGAGGGGTGCCCGCAGCGACCGCTTCGGGCAGGAGAACCGCGGGCAGCCAGAACGCGGGCCCGATAGCGGCTTGCGCATAATGTTTGAGAGAGCTGGGGGAATCCGCGTGCAGCACCGCGAGCATCGGGGCCGGCGAGAAGGTCCCCTGACCGGGGTCGTAGGTGAGCAGGCCCAGCGCGGCACCCGCCCGCAGCAGCCGGTAGGTCATGTCCGGGTCGCTCGACTCCCGCCGGGCGATGTCCTGGGCGGAAAGAGGACCATCGTCGAGGTGCTCGGCCACCGACAGGGCGGCGATCGCCCGGACCGCCTGGCTCCCCCACGCGGCCATGATCAGTTGGTACACCAGAGAAAAGTGGTCCTGCTCCGGCGTTCCTGGTGCGGTCATGCGCCGTCTCCGGTGACGTACGTCGGCATGGTGGTCGTCATGGATGGTTCCGGTCCTTCCGGTAGCGGGGCGGAAAATAGGCCGAGGCGGCGGCCGGTTGGTCCGGTGGCGCCGACCTCGGCGATCCTGATGGCGTTGGGGTAGGTCAGGCGGTGAGGACCTCGAGCGCGGCGGCATGCACCCCGGGGGCGGCGGCGAGGTAGCTTTCGGAGGTGATGGTCCAGGGTTTGCCGTCGAGGTCGGTGACGATGCCGCCGGCTTCTTGGACGAGGAGCACACCGCCGGCGTGGGCGCGGACGTTGTCGAACTGCCAGTGCAGGTCCATCCGCCCCGCCGCGACTTGGGCGAGCTGGTGGCTGACCGGCACCGAGATCCGGACGTAGAGCGCGGCCTTGGACATCGCCGCGAACGAGGCACCCGTGCGGTCGGCCAGGGCCACGGTCGTGCCGGGCTGCGCCTGCCCGGTTCCGGTCACCGCGCCCTCGAGGGACTGCTTGTCCGAGACTCGCACGGGCACTCCGTTGAGGAAAGCGCCGCCGCCTTCGGTGGCGGTGAACATCTCGTCGGCCAGCGGGAAGTACAGCACCGCCAGCACCGGACGGCCGTCGCGGACCAGGCTGACCCCGATGTTCCAGTCGGTCATCCCGTGCACGGCGTTGAGGTTGCCGCCGACGGGGTCGATCAGCCACCACTCGCCCTCGGGCAGCGGGCCGGAGCCGTGTTCGTCGTTGAGCCAGCGTGCCTCGGGCAGGATCTCGGCCAGCGCGGGTTCCAGCACGTCGACGACGGTCAGGTCGTTGGCGCGCAGATCGGCGAGCAGTTCGGGTAGTCCCGGCTGGCGGGCGGCGCTGCTGTAGCGCTTCAGCAGCCGGGCGCCCGCCTGGCGGACGGCGGCGACGGCGGCGGGCACCAAATCCTGAGACATGTATTTCTCCTCAATCAACAATCGAAAGGTGGCTACTGACAGGGAGGTCAGCGGGCGAGGGAGACGGCGAACGGGGTGAAGCCGTGGCGGCGCAGGATGTGCGGGACGAGCAGGATCATCGCTTCGGTGGCGCGGGCGGTGGTGATGTCGCCGAGGTCCTCGATCCAGGCGGACTCCCAGCCCAGGTCACCCAGCAGGCCGGCGACGGTTTTCTTGGCCTGCTCGTCGTTGCCGGACAGATACGCCGTCGGCGGGGTCTTCAGCGCTGCGGGGGCGGTCATCACCATGAACAACATCGTGTTGAGGGTCTTCACGACCTGGGTGCCGGGCAGCGCGGCCTGCAGCTGTTCGGCGAGGCTGCTGCCGGGGTAGCACAGGTCACCGGGCAGGCCGTCAGGGCCGTCGATGGTGGCGTTGGAAACGTCGATGAGGATCGTGTCCGCGAGCTCGGCCCGCAGGGCGGTGAGCCGCTCCAGCGCGCTGTCACCGGGGGTTGCGTTGATCACGACGTCGGCGGTGCGGGCGGTGGTGGCGTGATCGGCGTAGCGGATCTCGGGTCCCTCCGCGGGCGGTGCGCTCGCCACCGCGTCGCTCTCCCGACGGCCGAGGGTGACGTGGTGGCCTGCTGCGGCGAGGGCGCGGGCGAGGTTGGTGCCGACGCGGCCGGCGCCCAGGATGCCAATGCTGGTCATGACGAAAATGCTCCTTGCGCTTGATGTGGATGATCTCGGTGGAACTGGGTGGGTGCCGGTCAGAGCGGGGACAGAACCTCGAGCGCGAAGGCGAGGTCGACAGGCATGGTCGTGCCCATTACGTATTCCCTGGCTTTCTTCGCAGGCGGGGCCGCTGTGAGTCCTTCATTCGGTCCCGCACTTCGAACGTAGAGGCCTCTGTCATTAACAACAAGTGCATGTTTGACACTTGAATAGTTACTGACGCGCACTTGACTTCCGGTGCTCGCAGCGGGGGTGAGGCGCGGCGCTCGATCAGCTCGAAGGCTGTGGGCCACCCCTACAAGCGGCGGGTACCCCACCGGATCGTCTCGGCGTATCGACGATTCCCATGCCCGTCAGTCACCCCACCACGGCCGGCTCGGTGATCTCCACACGCTGCCGGCGGCCTCGGAACTCCACCACGAAGTTCGCACCCAGCGCCGCGCCGACGATCCCGAGGACCGGGGTCATCAACCCCGTTCCCGCCAGCGATCCCAGCAGCGCCCCCACCAGCGCCCCCGCGACCGCCGCGAACCAGGATCCGGGATTCGCCGTCGACCGTGCGAGGTGCGCACCGAGCCCGATCACCAGTCCCGTACCCGGCACCACCACGGCCGGAGCGGCGATGAACCACCCAGGTGCGAGCGTCCAGGTGAACAACACCCCCAGGAACCAACCGGCCAGGCCGAGCGGCACCATGGTCAGCGCCCGGATCCACCGGCTCGCCCGGCGGCTCGGCGCGCCACGACGCCGGCGCCTGCGGACCAGCAGGCCGAGCACCAGCAAGCCGATCAACACCCCACCGATGGTGACGCCGACGAGGAGACCGGCGATCGCCGACATGCTCAACGGCACAGTGTCGAAGCCGACCGGACGCCGGTCGAACTGCGAACTGTCGACGCGACCGGTGTCGAAGAACGTGGTCAGCAGGTGCTTGCCCGCCTCGGGCCGGTGCTCCCAGAAGTCGTTGGTGTGACCGAGGCCGGGCAGGACCACCTGGTGCCCACGGGAGAGCGCGGGCAGCAGTTCGTTCGTCGCGTTCACCGGCGGCGTGGAGAAGTCGAGTTCGCCGCCGACGAGCAGAGTCTCGACCGCGCTGGGCTGGACCGTGCGGTATCCGGCGTTGTCGGGACTGTCCGGCCAGGCGGTGAAGAAGCCTCCTGGGCCGCCCCAGAGGAAGTCGGTCGAGGCGTTGCCGAGGATCGAGCCGGGATCGCCGCCCTGGGCGTAGTACTGCCGCGCGGCGGGGGCGTCGAGCATGGCGAACGACGCGAACTCGCCCCAGACCGTGGAGGTCGGCAGTGCGACCTCGGCGAGCACGGACATCGCCCACTTGGCGCCCGGGCCGCCGTCGAGGTAGGCGTCGACGGCCGTGGGCGCGTTGTTGGGTGCCGACCCCGGCCCGTTGTGGTGCATCGCGTACTGGCTCAAGACCCGCACGTTGGTGTCCTTGATGGACAACGGCCCCCACCGCGACGGCATCGTGGCGACGGCGTCTCGGATCGTCTTCGCGAGATCGGGAGTCTTCGCGGCGCACGCGGCGTCCGCCCGGCACAACTCCGCGTACTGCGCGAACTGGGAGTCCGTGACGCGCGGGTTCCAGAACAGGTGGCCGGGCGGGTTGACCGAGATCATCGCCGAGCGCAGCAGCGCCTCGGGGTGGCGCCACGCGTAGACCATCGCGGTCCGGGTGCCCGCGCTCGAGCTGACCAGGTCGACCCGCTGGTAGCCGAGAGCTTTTCTCGCCGATTCCATGTCCTCGACGCGCTGGGCGACCGAGTAGCCGGTCAGGTCGACACCCGAGCGCTGGAGCCGGTTCGCGCACTTGCCGAACGCCCGGCTGGTCGCGGACAGAGTGTCCGGTCCGGTCATGCCGTCGGACGACGACTGCAGCGCGGAAGTCACCTCGGGACAGTCAAGGCGTCGTGAGCCGTCGACTCCCCGGTAGCCGACGAGAACGACATCGTGGTGCTCGATGAGCCGGCCGGCCTCGGGGAAATCCATGTTGGACAGACCCGGTCCGCCGCCGAGCCGGACGATCGGTTCGCCCACCGGCTGCGCGGTGGCGCGGACCCGGACAACCGGCAGGGCAATCAGGCTCGACGCCGGATTCGCGCGGTTTTCCGCGACCACCAGCGTCCCGCAGTCGGCGGGCCGCGTTCCCGCTTCCGTGTCGTAGGTGCAGGGCTTGAGGGTCAGCGAGTCCGGCGTGGCTCCGGGCGGGACCCGCGGCGTGTCGTCCGGCCAGAAAACGAAGGTGCCCAGCACGAGCAATACGGCCGCGATGCCGGCGAGAGCCACCGTTCGGCGGCGGGAGAGGGACAAGCGCATGGCGGCACGCTATGACCCCGCCCCTCCCCCGGGCGTCACACCGAGCTGTGATCGCCCTCCCTCTCTGGAGTGACTTCCGGCGGGGTTCGCGCCGGGCACAATGACCGGATGCTCAGCACGAACGAGGTGGTCCGCTCTCCGCTCCGCCGATGGCTCGGCCGCGTGGGCGCGCACGACACGGAGCGTTCCCTCGCACGTCAGTCGGCCCTCGTGGGGGCCATGTGCCTGGTCATCGACGCGGCGAGCTTCTTGACGCGCGGTCCCGGCCCAGGCCCGTGGAACACCCTTCTGCTGGCCGGAATAGTGATTGCGGACGCAGCCCTCGTGTCGTCGCCCCGGCTCTCCGGTTGGGTCGCGGTCGGACACGCCCTGCTGGTTCCGGCGCTTGCCCTCGTGCTTCCCGGCCGCAGCGCGAGCACCGCCGGTCAGCTGGTCAGCGCGTACCGGGCCGGCGCCTGGTTGCGGGGATGGCCCGCCGGCGCAGCACTGGCGGCGTTGTGCGGCGGCGTCCTGTGCTCGTTGCTGATCAGCGGGCTTGACGCACCGGCTTCCCTGCTCAGCCTGGTGGCCGCCAACGCCCTGATGCCGTGGCTGGTCGGGCGGTACACCACCGCGCGCAAGGCGCACGTGGACGAACTGCGTCACCAACGCGAAGCCGCACTGCGGGACGCGCAAGCCGAAGTGGCCGCGGCAGTGGCCGAGGAACGCGAAACGATCGCCGTCGAGCTGCACGACGTCATCTCCCACCACGTCAGCGCGATCGGCGTCCACGCCACAGCGGCCCGGCTGAACCTCACCGCGGGCCCGCTTACCGACGACAGCGCGGTGCGCACCTCGCTCACCGCGGTCGAGGAATCCAGCCAGGCCGCGATGGTCGACCTGCGCCGGCTGCTTTCGCTGCTGCACGAGGGCGATGAGTCACCGGAGCAGCCAGGGCTGGGGATGCTGCCGGACCTCCTCGACGGCATCCGGTCTTCCGGTTTGCAGGTGACGTACGTCGTCTACAACACCCCGCACCCGCTCCCCCGCGCCATCGACACCACGCTGTACCGGGTGGCACAGGAGATGATGACGAACGCTCTGCGCCACGGTGACGGGAAAGCTGCTCGGGTGGAACTCGACTACGGTGGCGACCGCGTAGGCCTCACCGCCCGCAACCCGATCGTTTCCGGCGCGGATCCGGTGGGGAGAGACTCCCCGGTCGTCGGCTTCGGCGTCGGACTCGAAGGGATGCGCAAGCGCGCGGAGACGCTGGGCGGGTCGGCAGCTTTCGGCCTCGTCGGCGACGGGCTCTACTGGGAGTCGAGCGTGACGATTCCTCTGGGAGGTGAATCATGACCTTGCGGATCGTGATCGCCGACGACCACGCGATGTTCCGATCCGGTTTTCGCGCGGTCCTCGACGCTCAGCCGGACATGGAATGTGTCGCCGACGTCGGCGACGGGTACAGCGCCATCGAGGCCATCCGGTCCCTTGCCCCGGACCTCGCCGTCCTGGACGTGCGGATGCCGAAACTCGATGGTCTCGCGGCCGCTCGCCAGTTGATGTCGTCGGGGCGGCAAGCCTTGAAGGTCATCCTGCTCACCACGTTCGGTACCGACGACTACCTGCGCTCGGCATTGGCCTCCGGGGTGAGCGGGTTCGTCCTGAAGAGCTTGCCCCCTGAAGAACTCGTGACTGCGATCCGCGTCGCCGCCCGGGGCGACACCTACCTCGACCCGTCGATCACCAGCCGGCTCGCTCCACGGCTGGTCGACGCGCTGACGCCGGCCGTTCCGGACCGGGAACGAGCACCCGGCCTGGATCGGCTCACCGCACGCGAACGGGAGGTATTCCTGCTGATGGCCGCGGGTTTCTCCAACGCCGACATCGGCGAGCAGCTCTACGTCGGCGAACAGACCGTCAAAACCCACGTCTCCCGCGTTCTGGCCAAACTCGGCCTCAGAGACCGGGTGCACGCCGTGCGCTTCGCCCACCACCACGGCCTGATCGAGCCACACGACACGTCCGGCCTGTGACGCGATCACGTCTGCGAGCGACGGAGGGCGGAGTTCAACGACACTGGCCCGTCCAGACGTACCGACCTCCCCTTGCCAGGCCGCGACTCTCCGGTGACCAAACTCCTGCGCCGACCACCATTCACAGCGGCGCTGCGTGCCGACCGGAGGTGCGGACTCCCGCATCAACGCCAGCGAGCCACCGACACGAATCGCTGATCCGCGTGTCCGCTCGTGCTGTTCTTCCGGTTGATCCGACCGTGCGCGCTTACGAGGTCGGCGAGTATGACCGCAGTCGAACGTCCGAGCGCGGCCGCGGTTTCTCCGCCATCGAAGACGCGGCGCAGGACGGTCGCCAACGAGGACCATGCCCATGGGTGTGACCAGCCGATCACCTGGGACAGGTCAACGCCGATTTCGAGCAGCACCGTGTGCGGCTCGGCGCTGTTCGGTGGTGACCTGGCCAAAGCGTTGGCTGTTCCAGGTGGTTCGCGAGAGTGGACCACCTCGTGAGAAGAGACTGCGTTGCCGACCCCTTTGGTCGCGACGCTTCGTCGCCGACCATCCTCGCCCGAGCCGGCCGGATCGCCCGCTGCGCCTGAAGCCGAGGCAGGCAGCTTCCTGACGGTGTCACAAATCCGAGGGAACCTCGGCGCTGACCTGGCATACAAGAGAAGAATCAGGATTGCCGTTCACCGCGCCGTTGTACGCGCCTCGGCGCGCGACGACAAGCGCAGATCACTGTCGAGGGCGTCCCGCCGAGGGATGCCTAACGTGTATTGCCACGAGGTCGTGACCATCCCGGCGTTCGTCCGGTGACGAGAAACCCGCATCCGGCGACGACGAGAAATAGGCCATCCCGGCAGATGACTACAGCAACTACAGCACTGCTCGAGGTGCCGAGCAGAAACCACCTTCGCGCCCCGATGGCACTCACCGTCGACCTGCCCCATGGGCTTGGCTTCAATAGTACGTCCACGGCAAGCGGGCCCGGTGCGCGCTTGCCTGCCGCCACCCGAACCGGTCCTCCGCGACGGCCGCGCCACCTCAGCGCCACAGCATCCCCGGACGACGCGGCAAGCTGTCCCACCGGCGAAGGGCGGACGGCGGTCGCCGACGCGGTGTTCGGCCGCGCACAAGCGGGCACAGTCCAGGGACGCCCAGGGGTGAACCCGTTGCCGTCACGGAGTTCTCGCCCTAATCCGCGTCCACATCGGACTTCGTCATCACGTAAGCCGCAGAGCAGGGCAATGACCGCCGGCGAGCGGCCCCCGCCGGTCACATCACGGGCGCGGGGCTTTGTCACCTGAACCGGCAGCTGTTGGTGTCACCCACGTAGGGACCGTTGGGTCGATCATTCTCACCAGATCGCCACGCTTCACGCGAGAACAAGCTCGGTGAAGCGTGGCGTTCCGGGCTCACCCGCGACCAGCGGGCAGCAGAAAAGGTGGGCTACTTGGCAACATCCACAAGGGCCGCGGCGAAACGGAAATACTTGTTGGTTCCGAGGTCGCGCACGGTCTTGATGTTGAAGGCGGCTGCCAGCTTCTCGGCGTCACCGTCGCTTACGCCGGCGAGTGCGGCGACGGGAGCGTCGAGGACCTCGGCAAGAGTGAGGTTCTCATAGGCCTTGTCCAGCTGCTTGTCGAAGTTGGCGGAAATAGCCACGTGTTTGTCCTTTCACCGGGTCGACTGCGGCAGTCGCTGGGGAACGCTAGCCGATCGTCAACGTGGTCGCTTGCCGGGATACCACCGGCCAGAACGTGTACTCAACCTGTCGACCTGGATTGGACGCTTCCGCACAGCGATACGTCGCCAGTCTGCCGACACCTAGAACCCCCCACCTGGGGGATGACCTTGCACCGCTGCCTGAACTCCTTGCAGCCTTGTTCCCCCCATGTTGAGCGTCCCGAAGCCCGCCACCAGCCTTGGGGGCCTTGCGTGGGCCGGCCCGAAGCAGCAGCACAGCAAGCTGCCGGTCAAGATCACCTGCCCGCAAGCCACGGCGGCGACTTCGCACCCAAACTCGGCCACCCCGCATCGGCCGAGGCCGGTGCAGGCACGTTCTACCGAACGCAAACCATTGCGATGTCACCCCTTGAGGAGCCGTCTCGCCGTTCCCTCGTGGCCAGCAATGATCGCGGCGTGCCAAACGAGGGGGAATCCCGGCAGTGCACGGGCTCGCGCGGGCGTGGATCTCGACGAGGCACTGCGCGACATGTCGCCCCCGGAGGTGGTGCTGGACGGCCCAACCGGTTGGGATGGCCTGGTCACCGAGGTTCTTCAGAGCGCGTTCGACGACGGCGAGACAGTCGCAGCATTCAGACCGTCGGCCGCCGCCGTGCTTGCCGATCGAAACAGCGTCTTTCGCATCGTCTTCGCGGGGCCGACTGTCGGGATCTCCACGCTGGCCACGAACACACTTGCGGTGCGGATCAGACATCCAGTCCGTATCAGCGCTGTTGATGGAGACGGCACCCTGGGCGACCAGCCGAAGGGGGCGCCGATGTTCGGGTCGAAGCGGTAGACCTTCGGCGTGGTCCCCGAAGGGAGTATGGGAAGGAGAAGCCGACGCGGGGTTTGACCCGCATCGGGCGTCGGAGGCACTGAGCACCGAGGGCGTCGCGCCGGTCGTGGTGTCGAACGGTAGGGGATAGGGAGTGCCGTTTGGTCGCGACACCGTGCGCGGCGCTGCCGCGTTCGGTGATGCCCGGCAGCGGCACCGGGATTCGAACCCCGCCGACACCGAGCACGACGGCCTACCTGGCTTGATCACAAATCCCGCACTAAGACACGCGTCGCAACTCGACCGGACCATAGGCAGGACAAGGGTTAACGGTTGCGGGGATAACGCCTCGGGACGGCGTAGGTCAGCAGACCGAGACCGCGTCAAACCCTTCACACCACGTGCGCCGGGAGAACTCCAACTAGGCCTCTGTCCAAAACCACCCTTATAGGGGACACGACCACGCTAAGTGGTAGCAGCGGCGTTCAACCTCTCTGCGTATCACTCGTCGTCGCAGCGCCACTCCCCTAGGTCGTGAAACAGACCAACGACCGGACTGCACCAAAGCAAGAATCTACCGAGAGTACGTCCGCGACGGTTCGAGGTCGCCTGATCGTCACCCAGGGTCGAGATCTCTGGCGCCATTCGCGTCATGAAGCCTTGTGCCGGTCATCACCCCATAGTCCCCGCCGACCGACCTCGAGGTGCAGCACGATGGCAACGATCGACGCGATCACCGAACCCGCCGCCGACGGTCACCGCACCCCCACCAGCCCCTCCGCGGTGCGGGTGCTCGTCCTGGCCACCCAGCCACTGACCGCGTACGGCCTGCACGCGCTCGTAGACCGCACCAGCGGGCTCACCTGGTGCGGCGCTGCACCCAACGCCGAGAAGGCATTGGCCGCGGTCCGGCACTTGCAGCCACACGTCGTACTCGTGGACAGCAAGCTCGACCACAACGCCAGCAGAATCCACGCCCTGCGTGAGGCACACCCCGCCGTCCGGGTGATCGGCCTGGTGCACGACGACAGCAAGACCGCCGCCGGCTACGTGCACGTCGCCCGCCTCGCGGGGGTGAACGGGCTGGTCTCACAGTCAGCCCCACCAACGGTGATCATCGCGGCGATCCGCGCAGCACATGGCGAGCGCGTCTTCCTCGACCCTCACCTCGCGCGGCTGCTCACCCCCATGGGCGGATCCGGCGTCATCCCGGCGCAGACCACCCGGCTCACCCAACGCCAGTCGGAGATCCTCAGCTTGATCGCACACGGATTCCGCAACGCCGAGATCGCCGACCAGCTCGGTGTCACGGTAGAGACGATCCGCACCCACGCCAAACAGATCATGCACAGGCTCGCCGCACGAGACCGGGCACACGCCGTCGCCCGCGGGTACCAGCTCGGCCTGCTCGGCGCCCCCGACATGACGATCTCGCGATCGGCCTGAGCCCCTGCCCCGCCGGATACCGACCTGGCCCGGTGGTCGTCCGCACAGGTGGGAGGGCCACCGGCGACGCGAAGAAACTCCACCCGCACGAGCGCGACATCGACACCAGTCGCCCGATGACCCGAGAGCCGACAGATGAGCACGACGAACAAGACCGCGGCGGGCACTCCCATCTTCGACGCGATGCTCAGCGAGCTGCGTGTCGCCTGGCAGCCAGGCAGTGACATTCCGAAGCCGACCCCAGACAAAGCGACCACCTCCCGGCTCGAGTCGAAGAGGCCAGAACCCGCGACCGAAGGCTCCACCGAGCACAACACCACGGACACCTGACGTCCCGTTGCGGCGGGTACCACGCATATCCCCTACAGATGAAGGGAAAGCCCTGCCCTGTCCGCCTCTGAGTGGACGCACAAGCCGTCCGCGCAACTGCCGACCGGACAAGCCTGTGGCGGCAGACACCACCTGGTGTCGCGCGTCGCAGATCTGGTAACCCACCGCGGCCGACGAGTCTCGTGCGCGGCGCCCGTAGCTACCGCAGCTGGTAGCCGGATACGATCTTCTCGAACCCGTTGGTGTACCGGCGCAAGACGGGTAGCTGGAATCCCGGCGGCCATGGCCGCCAGCTGAGCTCACTGGCCAAGCCGCTTGTCCCGGCCGTGGGTGAACCTGCCCGGGTGAGACGCGTAACCCGAGACGCCGGCGGCATCTACGATCAGCGACATGACTTCGGTGCCCCAGTCCCCGAGTTATCCGGTCTACGACTCGGCGGAGCGCTATAACGCTGCGCACCCGCACGCAGCGATGCCGTCGTCGGCCGATGCCCGAAACCTCCTGCGGAGCTTCACCTGCGCCGGCGCCGGGATCGACGACGACATCACTGGCAGCGGCATCAACTGCACCCTGGACTTTCTACCCGGCGGCGCTCCGGAGGCGGCCGATTCGGACCGGGTGGGCACCGTCGTGGCGTCGCAGTGGGGCGCCCCGCCCTATCTCGTGCTCGCCGACCGGGTATCTCTACGTCAAGCTTGGACCGCGATCACAGGTCGCTGGCCTGCGGCGCTCTCGGCTGCCGCCACCGCTTTGGACCCGCTCCCCCGTCATTTGCCCACCTGAACCCGATGTCGACGAGCCCGCCCGGGACAACTCCGCAACACCCGCGTGACGGGCTCGCCTCGACGAAGCTACTGTCAGAATGCCTGCGATCGGCCCACGACGGCGCGTCGGCGCGCAGAACGCTGGCCGTCGCAAACACCGATATTGGCATTGGGCACAGCACCGTCTGCGAGACTGATCAGCGGCTCGACCCGGCGGCAGGTACTTCACGCCATTGCCACCAATCTGGAACGAAGGTGATTGGCAGGCTGCCGAGGCTCGCGGCGCCGTGTGTCATTCCGCGATTTCGGCGAAATAGAACTATGCTCGACGGTGCGCCGGAAACCCGCGCTCACGTTGCCCGGTTGAAAGGTTCTCCAATGGCCCAGAAGGTTCTCGTTGAAATCGTCGACGACCTCGATGGCGGCGTCGCGACACAGACGGTGCCGTTCGCGCTCGACGGCATATTGTACGAGATCGACCTGTCCGACGAAAACGCCCAGGCGCTTCGTGACAAGTTCGCTCCATACATCGAAGCAGGTCAGCGCACGGGCGGTCGCCGAGTCCACGTTGACGTTGGCCAGTCGACGGCGAGCAGCAGCCGCAGCGGATCGACGCATGCGGCCGACCGCGAGCACAACCAGCGAGTGCGCGCTTGGGCGCAGGCGAACGGCTACGAGGTGTCAGAGCGGGGCCGGATATCCAACGAGATCTCCACCGCGTTTGAAGCTGATAAGTTCGCCGCCCTGGCTGCCGAGCCGGAACCCGAGCCCGTCGAGAAAGAGCCTGCCAAGCCAGCCAGCAAACGTGCGCCCGCACGAAAGAAGGCCGACAAGAGCTGACCTGGACGGCTGCAGCTGAGTCATCGGCCTTCCTGCGAACCAGTGCACCCCTCGCGGGGACCAAGTATCGGTGCACGCTGCGAGCGGTGCCTGACGCAGCGTCAGGCACCATGGCGAGTTCTCGATGCCCCCGAAGGCGTTGTCGCCGGCATCCTGTTCCCGCGTGTATTCACGGGGAAACCGGCGCCGCGGCCGACGGCGAGCAACTCGCCCACCCCAGTCGGCCTGCCCACGGCGCTGTGCCATCGCGCTGGGTCATGTGCCGCGGCAACCGTGTGCCCTGCCCTCGCCCGTGTCATCCCGAATCCGGGACAGGTCCCGCCGAGACACCGTTATGGTCGCCGAGTGCGCCTGTTTTCCCTGCTCCTCGCCGTGGCGGCGACGCTGGCCATCTCCGCGTGCGGACCGCCGGACCCGGTACCGTCCCCACTCACCCTGCTCGACGAATACACCCGGTCGATCTCGGTGAAGAACGACCGGTTCACCGGAACCGGGTCAAGCTCGCAGCGGCGGCAGTTCCTCTTGGCCAACTACTCAACCTCGCAGTTGTACAGCGCGTTGCTAGGGACATTCCGGTGCGGCAACGGCAAGCCACCGAGTCCCTTGCCCTCCGACAAGTGCGACCTGAACGACCAGGTCCGGCAGACGGTACGTACCGTCGTCGGCGGTGACTTGTACGCCCGATCATTACTCGTCAAGCGCGAACGCGGCTCGCTCGAGCTCCTGACCCTCTACGTGGTGCGCGGCCCCGGAAAATCCCTGGCCGTGGATCAGACCGGACACAGCTACACCGACCTGACGGACTTCCGCGTACACAACGACCTGCTCACCACCGGGGACCTGGTCATGACTCCGGCGGACATCACCGCGGTGCCCGGCGGACACACGCTCGTCGTCACCGGGCACACCCCGCCGACCTGGCCGTGGTGGCTGGTGGGCGGCAGCATCGCCGTGGCTTCCGTGCTTACCGCGGTTCTCCTCCTGCTCCGGCGACGGGCGAAAGCCAAATTCGACGGTCTCTTCGGCCCCGGCGCCACCTGACTCCGAACACGGCGCAGCATCGACGGACGATCAGTTGCTCACGGCGGACACGCAGGTGGCGCAGTCTGTCCCAAGTCTCGTCGCCTGACTGGGGGGCATCAGAGGGCTGATCTGTAACAGCTAGCCCCTCCTGGCAGGCCCGGGTGGCCGAGCCGGGGCAACGGCACGGCCTACGATCCCCCGCCCGAGTCCCACCTGCCGACACTCGGCCACCAGAGCCACTCGGCGGGTTCCGCAGGCTCCACCCCGGAGGTCCAGCGCCGAAGACGAGATGGCGACATCGTTCGCCCCGGGCGGAACGTCGGCGGGCGGCGATGGCGCTCGCGATTTCAGTCGGCGGCGAGCAGCAAGATCCGCCGAAACCCCGCATGTCGACATAGAGCTGCCCATCGGGAAAGAGGTCAGCGTTGCGCGCAGCCCAGGTGACCGCCAACGCGGTCTTTCCCACCCCACCGGGCCCGACAATCACCGCCACCGGCGCGCCCGATCCCGCGAACCATCCACGGCCTCAGCGATGTGGTCCGACTCCTGGAGCTCGACAGCGCGGCTCGTGAAGTGTGCCGGCATTGACGGCAACTGCCGAGGAGCCACCCGCCCGCGAACCGCTCCAGCGCCAGATCGGCCAGCCTCGCGTGACTGCCGCTGAGGCCCAAGCTCAGCCACCGACCGCACCCGGGTGTCACCGCCTGCAGCGAACCTGTGGTCCTGCAGGCCCTCGACATCATCAACAGCCACGACGCCAGCCCGTTCTGCCGCACAGTACGGACCAACCGCGTCGGCGAACGTCCCTGTCTACCGTCCGCCCCCACTGCGCCGACACCCTTACGCCGAGGCCCACCCGAAAGCAGCAACCTGCCGGCATTGAGCAGCGGCGCCGGATGCATGACCACAGAATCCGATTTGCAGTTCATGATCGTGATCTACGCCGCCCTCCACCGTTTCCGCTTGCGCTGTGACACAGTCCCAGTAAGGTGCACGCCGGGCACGTTCTGTCACGTTGACAGGACCTGGAGCAGGGGATACATCATGGTCAACATCGTGGCACCGTCATGATCGCACCACACCGCGACCTGCGGCAGATGCAGCAACAAGCCGCCGAACTCGACTCGCAACTGGCTGCCACGCGGCACACAGCCCGCTCGGGCGACCATCTGGTCACCGTGACCGTGACTGGTCAGGAAAAACTCGTCGACCTGCGCATCGACGACCGAGCATTGCACGGCGCTCACATCCAAAAGCTCGGGCCGAGCATCGTCGAAGCCGTCCACAACGCCCGCACCGCCGCGCGCGCGTCGTCACTACCACACCTGAACGCCCTGTTCGGCAAACAGCCACCGCCGATGCCCATCCCTGAGCCGGCCGCGGCGCCGCCGGCCGCGCCACCGGAATCAGCTCGGCGCGTCGCCGCGCCGGAGGATGACGAGAACTTCGCGGAACTCGACTTCCTCACCGACGACGAGCCCGAAGCCGGAGGTGGTCGCTGGTGAACAGCGAAGAACGGCTCTACCACCTTGCCAAGGAGATCGACGCGCGCGTGGCTGCCGTCGACCACGCCGCGAAGACCGGCGAGAGCTTGCCGCTGGTCCTCGACATCGGAGCCGGCCTCGGCACGGTCACCGTCGACGGCCTCGGCGGCCTCGTCTCGGTCGACCTCGCGCGGGACGCGGTCGCCGCGCAGACCGGTGCCAGCCTCGCCGGACACGTCCTGCGCGCGATCACCAACGCGGAATCCGCCGCCGCGACCCGGCGCACGACCATGCTCGACGAGGCAGCACGGGAGACCCGATGAGCAGCGGCAACTTCAACCCCTACGGCAACGCCGCAGCCGGCTCAGGCTTCGAGGTCTACCCCGAAGCCCTGCGCAAAGCCACCGACGACGTCTACGCCGCCCGCGACAAGGTCGTCACGTTCGGCAGTCAGGACCTGTCACAAATCGTCCTGCGCGACGACGACGTCGGAATGCTCGGTGTTATGGCGAACATCGTGTACACCTTCAACCAGACTGTTGCGCAGATGCGGGACAAAACCGACAAGGGCGCGATGCAACTGGAACGGCTCGCCGAAGCTCTCGACAAGGCCGCTGACTATTACGAGACCCAGGACGAGGCGGACTTCAAGCGGCTGCGCGATCTGGAGAAGGGGCTGAACTGACCATGATGACACCTCCGGTCGCCCCGCCTGATCCTCGTGCTCAGCCGCAGCCCTATCCCGAGGACGCCGACGCGAAAATCCGCCAGATCGCGCAGCTTTTCGGGCAGGACAACGTCCTGCGGCTGCTGACCGACGTCCGCAACCGATTGCTCGGCAACGCGCTGCACGTCCAATCGATAGCGATGGACTTTGCGCAGAAGAAGAATCTCGGTGACGCTGGCGACGACATCGCCCAAGCCGTCCTTGCCGTGGCCGGAACCTGGAGCGGCCGCGGCAAGGAGCAGTTCGCCGGGTACGCCGACCTCGTCGGCAAGGCCCTCGAGGGGCAGCAGGAGGTCGTGGCGAGCATGTCCGGGATCCTCTCTGAGATCGCCGGCTGCGTCATCGACACCTACGCCAAAGCCATCGAGTTCATCGGCAACTGCGCCGTCGAACTGGGCAAGGTCGGCTACAAGACGATCATCGCGATCGCGACCGCCGAGATCCCCATCATCGACGTCATCACCTCCAAGGATGTGGTCGACACCGTCGCCGACGCGTTGTTCGACCTCGTCAAATCGGTCAGCGACTTGTTCGCAGAGGCCCAGAAAACTCTGGGAGGTTTCCAGAAGCAGGCCGTCGCTCTGGTGCAAGGCAACACCAACTTCCCGGACATGCCCCCCATGCCGGGCAACTCCGGTATCGATGACCAGCGGCAGTGGCGCATCGACCCCTCGGCGGCGCCGACATGAGGGCATCGGTGATCGCGTGCACGACGCTGCTGTGGGTGAGCATGCTGGCCGCCTGCGGATCGTCGACACCGGATCGGCTTCTCTCCGCGGCGCCGGCGCCGGCGCAGACAGGCGCGCCCCTGCCACTAGACCAGGTCGACGCCCCCGTCGACTTGGCGAAGTTCGACTCCGACCCGTGCAGCCTGCTGACCAAGGAGCAGGCCGCCGCTGTCGTGGCTGACCCACCGAACGGGATGCAGCCGTCCCGGCGGACGACTTTGCCCGCGTTCGGTTGCGCCTGGCCGAACCCGGCTGGCGCTCTGCTGGTGGCGTTGAAGCCAGTTCAGAGCCCGAAAACGCTCATCGAACTCTCGACGTCGCCGTTGAAGAAAAACGGCGAACTGGAGCCGTGGACGGAGACGTCAATCAACGGCCTTCCCGCCGTCGTCTACCACGAATTCAGAGCTCCCGGCGAGTGCTCGGTCTCGGTCGAGGTCACCGACCAGCAGATGCTGACCTTCGAAATCGAGGGCAGAGATCTTCGCAACAACTACTGGGACAACGACCGCTGCGGCGGCGTCGCGAAGATGGCCGAGTTCGTGATCGGCAACCTGCGGCAACGCTGACACCAAGGCGTCGGACATCGCATCGGTTCACACGAGCACAAACGGACCGCCGACGATCATCGAACGCACACCGTCGTGCGAGCCCTGCTCTCGCCCGGCATATCCGGGACGAGAGCAGGGTCGCACCACGGCAACTCGCCAGCATGCGATCTCTGCTGCTACGGCAACAGTGTCACGGGCATCGGGGCACCGCCGGTGTCTCACCTCCACCGGGACCGGTGAGCTGCTCGACCTCCCACAGGTCGCCGCGGACCCAGCCATAGGTGCCGCCGCGATAGAACCAGCCCCACGCGTGCCCGTCGGAGACCGCCGCGTGCACGACACCCAGAATCCGGCGCCGTAGCCGATCGTGCCGAGCACTGGACCGTCAACGGACCGCGACCGGATGCGTGCGCCGTCCGCGCCGTGGTCTCCACGCTGCTGGACGCACTCACCGGGAGCGGAAAGACCGTCGTGTTCACCTCCGGCAGCGGTGTCCTCATGCAGCGCACCGCCGGCGCCTGGAGCGACGACACCTTCGCCGAAAACGACCCCTTCACCGTGGAACCACTCGCGACCGAACGCCTCGCCGTGGAACGGCTGGTGCGTGCCGCGACGCACCGCCAGGTCCGCGGCATGGTCGTGCGCCCCGGACTGATCTGGGGCCCGGGCGACCACGGGCACATCGCGATGATCTACCAGTCAGTCGCCCGCACCGGCACCGCCTGCTACGTCGGAGAAGGACTCAACACCTACAGCCACGTGCACATCGACGACGTGAGCCGCCTCTTCGAACTCGTGCTGACCCGGGGCACCGGCGGCGGCCTCTACCACGCGGTCGCCGGGGAGACACCCAACCGCTGGATCGCCGAAGCCGTCGGCCGCGACTTGGACCGGCCCAGCCGCAGCGTGTCCCCGGAGGAAGCCGCCACCGTGTGGGGTGAGTTCGGTGCGCTCATCATGGGCGCCTCCAGCCGCATCCGCGCACCACGCACCCGCGAGGAACTGAAGTGGGCTCCCCGCACGACCGACATGCTCACGATGATCGGGGAACCCCGCCTCCGCGAACTCGCACAGAAGTGACGCCGACGACGGGCCGCGGAGTACGAGGTTCGTCGTAGTGCCGCGGTGAGATGTCGAGGACCGGGCGCACCCACATCCACCGCCTGGTCACCGACAACGGCTCTGCTACCGCGCGAACGACTTCGCCACCGTCCTACGCGGGGCCCGGCATCAGCGGATCACGCCCTACACTCCACGCCACAACGGGAAAGTGGAGCGCTACAACCGCATCCTCGCCGAAGAGTTCCTCTACGCCCACGCCTGGACCAGCGAAGCCCACCGCACCGCAGCCCTGGCCGTCTGGAATGTGCACTACAACTATCATCGACCACACCGCCGCCGGAAACCAGCCACCAGTCACCCGGCTCCACACCGGCGTCACCAATGTCATGGCCTCATACAGCTAGCTGAGCGGGTTGGTGATGACCGTCGCTTTCACCCGGAGCCGCTTCTCGCTCTTGGAGAACGCGCGCCTGCCGGTCTTCTCGCGGTGGCCGCTTTTCCGCTCGCGCGTCACCGCCTGGTCTCGCCTGACCAACCACCTGCGGTCACTGCGCGAGTTCACATCCGTATTGCGCGAACTGCGTGAGTTTGTGCGACGTGGGCGCCCAGCCTCCCGAGAGGAGGTGAATCGAACCCGCAAGCGAGAGCAATTGCCCAACGAGACCAACAACACGCAATAGAGCTCCGCCTGTGGGCTTGATCTTCCGCTGGAGGATCAAGCCCACAGGCATGCGCTCATTCACCTGGGGCTCAGCCTCGGATCTCCTCCGCCACCTCACAGCAGCAACGGCCGTCGTGGGAACACCCGGACGCCGTCAACGCCGCGGCATCCGCGAGAGTTCCCTGTGCACCGCTCGACCGCTCGTGGACCACCCGCCCGTCGACCACCGTCGCGGTGATCGGCAACGAACCGAAGTCGCGCGGGTCCACCTCGAGCACGTCGCCGCCGACTACGCAGACGTCCGCCACCTTGCCCGGCTCGAGCGTTCCCTTCCAGCTCTCCGCGTGGTCCTGCCACGCCGACGTCGAGGTGTACGTCGCGAGGGCTTCGCGCACCGTGATGCGCTCCGCCTCTCCTGCCACCTGACCGGCCGCGCCTTCGCGCAGCGTCGCCGCCAGCACGCCGCGCAACCACGCCGGGGCCACCACCGGCGCGTCCGACCCCGATGCCACCCGGACCCCCGCGTTCAGCGCACTGCGGTACGGCCACTGGTACTCCGTCAGCTCCGGCCCGATGATCGACTCCAGAACGCGGCCCTGCAGGTACAGGATCTCCGCGTTCAGGTTGGCCCCGATGTCGTGCCGGGCCATCGTCCGCAGCGTCGCGGCCGACGGGAAGTTGCAGTGGATCACGTAGTGCCGCAGGTCCTTCGCCCGCCAGCCGGGCCCGCGAGCCTTCACGTAGCCCGCGACCACCGCGTCCGTCGTCGCGTCGCCGGTGGCGTGCGTGCCCACCTGCATTCCCGCGTTCGTCGCGAGCCGGATCATCTCGTCCAGGTTCGCGATCTGCTCCGCCGTGTTCGCGCCGTCGATGACCATCGTCCCGTTGGTGCCGTCGAGGTACGGCTGGTTCATCCACGACGTGTGGAACCGCGGGATACCGTCGGCGTACACCTTGATCCCGGCCACCCGCAGGAACCGGGGGTCGACGTCCTTCGCCGGCCGGTAGTCACCCAGGATGCGGCGGACGGTCGCCGGGGCCATCCCGCCCGAAAGCAACGCCGTGATCCGCATCGGCAGCTTCCGCGCCCGCGCCTTGTCCCGGTAGATCTCCAGCGTGTCCAGGCCGATGCCCGGCTCGGTCAGGCTCGTGATGCCCACCGCGTGCAGGAGCCCCATCCCGATGTCGATCGCCTGGGACACCTCCGCCGGGCTGAACGCGGGGATCACCGACTGCACCAGGTTCCTGGCCGTTTCGCGCAGGACGCCGGTGGGCTCGCCGTCGGCGTCCTTGTCGATCACCCCGCCGACCGGCGGCGCCGTTTCGCGGGTGATGCCCGCGAGCCGAAGCACCGCCGAGTTCACCGAGATCGCGTGCCCCGAAAAGTCCTTCAGCACCACCGGGTGATTCCCCGACACCGGATCGATGTCGGCGGCCCGCGGCGCACGCGGCAGTTTCAGCTCCTGCCAGCCGCCGCCGCGGATCCACGAGTCGGGCGACGGCGCCTGGGCGACCGCCGCGCGCACCGCCTCGACCACCTCGGCGATCGTCACTTTGTCGACGTCGTACGTCCACGGTGGCCGGTTCAGCCCGAACGCGCTCAGGTGCAGGTGCGAGTCGTTGATGCCGGGCAGCACCGTGCCGCCGGCGGCGTCGAGCAGCTGGGTGCGGGGACCCGCGAGGCGCTTGACCTCCCGCGCGCTGCCGACCGCGAGCACCCGCCCGCCGCGCACCGCGATCGCCTCCGCACTCCGGAAGTGCTGATCGAGGGTCAGCACGCGGCCATTGTGGACGACCAGGTCGGCGGGTCCGCTCCTCGCCTCGGCGTTCCCGGCCGGGAACGCCCCCGTCACCGCGGCTCCGGCGGCCGCCATGACGGCTCCCCGCAACACTTGCCGTCGGCCCAGATCACTCTCCATGGAACTCTCCTTCCGTGGCGTTTCCGCGCAGGACGAACTCGGCCGAGCACGCGACTCGGCCGGGAAACCGAAAATCAGGCGGCGACCACGCGGCCGCCGACCAGGGTCAGCACCGGCCGCAGCGCCAGCAGGTCGGCCGCCGGGACCGTCAGCGGGTCGGCGTCGAACACCGCCAGGTCCGCGAACCGGCCGACGGCGAGGCTTCCTTTGCTGTGCTCGGCGCCTTCCAGCCACGCCGGACCGGACGTCCACAGCCCGAAGGCTTCTTCGCGCGTCAGCAGGTCGCCCTCGGGCGGCCGGGCGAAGGGGTTCGGGCCCGGCGCGCCGGTGAAGGTCGCGACACCCCGCCGCCAGTCCGGGTTCGTGACCGGGGCGTCGGAGCTGTCCGCCACGGCCACCCCGTGGTCGAGCAGCGCCCGGGCGCGGAACGCTTGAGACCACAGGGATTCACCGACCGTCCGCACCATCGACGGCCCGCTGAACGTCCGCATGAGCGAGCTGGTGATCACGCCGATTCCGGCGCGGGCGAGCCGCTCGTGGACCGGTGGCGCGAGAAACGTGCCGTGGATCAGCACGTGCCGCGCTCCGGGCCACGGGTCCGCGGCCTGGGCCGCTTCGATCGCGTCGGCCACGGCGTCGGCCGCCCGGTCCCCCGTCACGTGGACCTGCACCTGGACGCGGTGGCGGTGGGCGACGGCGACGAGCCGGTGCAGCTCGGCGAGCCGCTCTTCGGTGTTGCCACCCGGCGTGACGAGGTCGCCGTGCCCGCCTGCTGAGTACGGCTCGTGCATCCAGGCCGTGCAGTGGGTCGGGACGCCGTCGGCGAACAGCTTGACCCCTCCTGCCCGCAGGAAGTCGTCGCCGCCGAAGGAAACGCTCTCCAGGTGGGCCGCCAAGCCCTCGGCCGAGCTGGTCGGCGACGGCCAGTCCCAGTGCAGCAACGCGTTGACGCGCACGGTCAGCCGGCCCTCGGCGTGCAGGTCGCGGTAGTCCTGCCACAGATCCGGCGTCACGATCGGATCCGTCACGCTGGTGACGCCGAGGGCGTTGAGCCGCGCCATCGCGCGCACGATCGCGTCGAGCCGCTCGGCCCGGCTCGGCCGCGGCAGCAACCGCGCGACGAGGTCCTGCGCGCTTTCCACCAGCAGCCCGGTCGGCTCGCCGCGAGCGTCGCGGACGATCTCCCCGGCCACCGGATCCGGGGTGGCGGCGGTGATCCCCGCCCGCCGCAGCACGGCGCTGTTGGCCCACACCGAATGCGACGACGCGTGGTGCAGCACGGCGGGACGAGGGCCGGTCACGCCGTCGAGCCAGGCTCGGCCGGGTTCGGCGGCGCCGGACGCGAACTCGGCGATCGTCGTTTCCCGCCAGCCGCGGCCGACGACCCACTCGCCGTCCGGGGCGGCCGCCAGCGCCTCGACGACCGCATCGAGATTCGCCGCGGCGGAGAGGTCGACACAGAACTCGGGGCCGCTGAGCGCGTGCCACACCAGGTGCAGGTGCGCGTCGTTGATGCCCGGCACCACCGTCCGGCCGCCCAGGTCGATCACCCTTGCCGTGTCCGAGACGGCGTCGTCGCCGACGGCCGCGATGAGGCCGTCCCGCACCAGGAGCGCGGTCCCGCCGCCGTGGACGGTTCCGCCGCGCAGCAGCAGCTCCCCGCTCACCCGGCCGCGCTCCCGGCCAGCTCCGGCGTGCCGACCGGGTCCGGCACGACGGCTTGGTGCTCCGGGTGCCACGCCACGGCGACCTCGAGGCCGGGCCGGTGGTCGTGGACCGCGCCGGCGGGCAGGATCGCGCAACCGCGCGAGCCGTCGGCGTAGCGCAACCAGACCCGCGTGTGGTCGCCGACGTACACGACGTCGGTCACCGTCGCACCGGCGCGCTGGTGTCCACTCGGGACGGTCTCGCCTCCCGTGTGGAGGATCACTCGCTCCGGGCGCACGATCGTCACCTCGCCGGGCGTCAGCCGCAGCGTGTTCGACTCGCCGACGAACTGCGCGACGAACAACGTCTCCGGGCGCTCGTAGAGGTCTTCGGGCGTGCCGATCTGCTCGACGCGGCCGTGGTTGAACACGGCGATGCGGTCGGACAGCGTGAGCGCCTCCTGCTGGTCGTGTGTGACGAACAGGAACGTCATGCCGAGCTCGCGGTGCATCCGGGCGATCTCGCGCTGCAGCTGGTCGCGCAGCTTCTTGTCCAGCGCGCCGAGCGGCTCGTCCATCAGCAGCGCCCGCGGTTCGTAGATCACGGCTCTGGCGAGCGCGACGCGCTGCTGCTGCCCGCCGGAGAGCTGGCGGGGGAAGCGATCCGCGACCGCCGTCAGGTCGACCATCGCCAGCACCTCGGCCACCCGGCGATCGATCTCCGCGCTCGGCCTGCCCCGGCGCGCGAGGCCGAACGCGACGTTGCGGGCGACCGTCATGTGCGGGAAGAGTGCGTACTGCTGGAACACCACGCCGAGGTCGCGCCGGTGCGGTTTGAGCCGGGAGATCTCCCGTCCGTCGAGGGTGATCGACCCGGCGGACAGCGGGGTGAAGCCGGCGATCATCGACAGCATGGTCGTCTTCCCGGACCCCGACGGCCCGAGGAAGGTCATGAACTCGCCGTCGGCGATGCGCAGGGACACGTCGTCGACCGCCGGGCGGTCGACGCCGGGGTAGGCCTTGGTCACGTGCGCGGTGGTGATCCCGCGGGTGTCATCGGTCATGGTGGCTCCGTCGGCGAAGGATCTGGGGCACGAGCAGCAGTACGGTGGTGAACACGACGATGAGGCTGGAGGCCGCGGCGATGGTCGGGTCGATCTCGAGCACGATCGACTCGTACATCTGCACGGGCAGCGTCTTGATGTCGGGGGTCTGCAGGAACAGCGCGATGACGACCTCGTCGAACGACGTCGCGAAGGCGAACACGAACCCGGAGGTGACGCCGGGCGCGATCAGCGGCAGCACCACCGTCCGCAGGGTGGTCAGGCGGGTCGCGCCGAGGCTCGCGGCGGCGCGTTCCATCGTCGGGTCGTACCCGGCGAGGCTGGTCTGCACGGACGTGACGACGAACGGCAGGCCGAGCACGGCGTGCGCGAGCACGAAGCCGAGCATGGTGCCGTTGAGCTGCCAGCGCAGGAAGACGCCGTAAACCGCCACCGCGACGACGATCCCGGGGAGGATCATCGGGGCCATCAGCACCTGGCGCACGACGCCCCGGCCGCGGAAGCGGGCGCGGTCGAGCCCGAACGCGGCGGCGACGCCGAGCACGGTGGCGAGGGCGGCGGCAAGCAGTCCCACCTGGACGGAGTTGGCCAGCGCGGCCAGCCACTGCTTGCTGCCGAAGAACTCGCTGTACCAGCGCCACGACCAGCCGTCGGGCGGGAACTGGAAGGTCGAGCCGGCGCCGAAGCTCATCGGGATGACCACGAGCGTCGGCACGACGAGCACGAAGCCCACCAGCACCACCCACACCCGCAGTCCCCAGCCGAGCGTGCGCTCGTGCCGGGCACGGACCAGGTTGTCAGCCACGGTCGGTCCCTCCCGCCGCGCTGGTGGCCACCGGCGCCGCGACGCGGCTGATGGCCGCGAGCACGACCAGGGTGATCACCAGCAGGATCGCGCCGAGCGCACCCGCGCCGGCGAAGTCGAGCAGGTCGTTGACCTGCGTGCCGATCACCTGGGCGGCGAGCGCCTGCTGCGGGGTGCCCAGCAGCGCCGGGGTGATGTAGAAGCCCAGGGACATGATGAACACGACCGAGACGCCCGCGAGCACGCCGGGCAGCGACAGCGGGAGATAGACGCGGAGGAAGGCGACGGGCCCGCGGGCGCCGAGGCTGCGGGCGGCGTGCAGCAGGTTCCGGTCGATGCCCAGCATGGTGTTCTGCAGCGGCAGCACCATGAACGGCAGCATCACCTGCACCATCGCCACGGTCACCCCGGCGACCGAGCCGAGCAGCGTGACGCCGGGAACACCGATGGCGTCGAAGGCCTTTTCGATGACGCCACCGCGTTGTTCGAGGACGTACCAGGCGAAGTTGCGGGCCATCACGCTGGTCCAGAACGGCATCAGGACCAGCAGCGTGAGGAGCCCGCGGGCGCGGCGGCCCACCCGGCTCATGGCGTAGGCGTACGGGTAGGCCACGACGAGCGTCGCGACCGTGATGACCGCGGCGGTCCGCAGGGTCCTCAGCACCACGCGGATCTGCACTTCGTCGCCGAGCACGGCGAGGTAGTTGCCGACGCCGAAGTCCGGTTCGGTGAAGCTGCGCCAGAGGATCACGGCCAGCGGATAGCAGAAGAACACCAGCAGCAGCGCGGCGGCGGGCAGCAGCAGCCACCCGGCGCGGGAACGGGGCGGGGCGGCGGGCCCCGCGAGCACGGCGGTCATCCGGTCATCCAGTCCGACCAGGTCTTCACGACCTCGATCCGGTTCGCCGCCCACCATCGGACGTCGCTGAGCACGCGCAGGTCCTCCTTGTCTTCCCCCCAGATGTCCAGGTCGCGGGCGGCCGCCGGGTAGTCCGGCTTCGCCGCCGTGTTCGCCGGTCCGACGCCCGCCTGCTCGGCGAACGCAGCGGCCCGCGCAGGTTCGGACACGTAGCGGATGAGGTCCTTCGCCCGCTCCGCGCGCCGGGATCCCTTGGGGACGACCAGCACGTCCCACGTCACCGGGATCGGCACCCCGGAAACGACTTTCCATTGCGTGGCACCGGTTTTCAGCAGGGAGTAGGCGCGGGCGCTGACGATCAGCGCAATGTCCGCCTGTCCGCCGGCCATGCGTTGCTGCTGGTCGCCGTAGGTGCTGGTGATGGTGAGCCCCCGACGCACGCGGTCGTACACCGCGAGCGCACGCGGCACGTCGAGCGGGTACAGCCGGTCGGCCGGAACGCCGTCGGCGAGCAGCGCCGCCTCCAGCGTCCCGACGCTCGGGTCGCCGCCGTAGATGATCCGCCTGCCGGGGAAGCGTTGCGGGTCGAAGAAGTCGGCGAGCTTCGTCGGCGGGTGCGCGCCGTAGACATCCGCGTTGTACATCAGGGTCATGCCGAAGAACGCGTCCGGCACTCCGCACGGGGTGAGCGTGCGCTCGGGGAACGAAGCCACCAGCGGTCCCATGTCGACCGGCTCGACGAGGGTGCCGCACGCCTGGGCCGCCACCGACGCTTCGGTATCGACGACGTCCCAGGTGACCTTGCCCGCCTCCACCATCGCCTTGAGCTTGGCGGTGCTGGACGGGCCGTCGATGGTGACGGTCGTGCCGGTCGCGGCTGTGTAGGGGTTCAGCCACGCCGAGCGCTGACCGGCCTGGTAGGCGCCCTGGCCGTAGGAGACGAACACCAGGGAGTTCTCGCCGCCTTCCGACACGGCGCACCCGGTGGCCAGGAGCAGTATCGCCGCAGACAGCATCTTCGGTATCCGCACGGTCCCTCCCCTCAGCCCGCGGCCGCGGCGACGTGGCGGCACAGGACGTCGGCGAGCGTGTCGATCTGCGCCTCGGTGATCACCAGCGGCGGCGAGAGCACGATGCTGGCGCCGGACGCGCGCACCACGACGCCGTCCGCGCGGCAGCCCGCCTGCACCGGCGCGGTGGGCGTGGCGCCGTCGAACTCGATGCCGAGCATCAGGCCGACACCCCGGACCTCGCGCACGTGCGGCAGCCGCGTCAGCGGTTCGAGCCGCTCCCGCAGCCGCGCGCCGAGGACGCGGGCCCGCTCCAGGAGGTTCTCCCGCTCGATGATGTCGAGGTTCGCCAGCGCGACCGCCGAGCCGACGGGGTGGCCGTTGTAGGTGAAGCCGTGCAGGAAGGTCGCGCCGTCGGCCAGGTCGAGCACCCGCTGTCCGATGAGGACCGCCCCCATCGGGATGTACCCGCTGGTGAGGCCCTTCGCGAGGACGACCATGTCGGGTTCGATGCCGAAGTGTTCGCTGCCGAACCAGTGCCCGGTGCGCCCGAACGCGGTGACGATCTCGTCGACGATCAGCAGGATCCTGTGGCGGCGCAATACTTCCTGGACGCGCGGCCAGTAGCCCTCGGGCGGCGGCACCATGCCGCCGACGCCGAGGACCGGCTCGCCGATGAACGCGGCGATGCGGTGCGCGCCGATCTCCTCGATGCGCCGTTCCAGCTCTTCGACGAGCCGGTCGGTCGCGTCCGGGCCGTGCTCGAGGCCGTGCGGCTTGCCGAGCCACTCGACGCCGGGGACGAGCGGGCCGTACCCGGCGCGCAGGCCGTCGATCCCGGTCGCGGCCAGCGATCCGCCGCCCATGCCGTGGTAGCCGCCGGTGCGGGCGAGGATCACCGTGCGCTCGGGCGAGCCGGCGTGGTGGTGGGCCAGGCGCACCAGCTTGATCGCCGTCTCGTTGCCCTCGGAGCCGCCGTTGGTGAGGAAGACGCGCTCGAGCCCGGCGGGCGCCAGCGACAGCAGCCGGTCGGCGAGCCGGATCGACGGGACGTTGGAGTAGTCGCCGAAGGACGAGTAGAACTCCAGCCGGCCGATCTGCTCGGCGGCGACGGCGGCCAGCTCGGCCCGGCCGTGCCCGATCGGGCACTGCCACAGGCCGCAGGTGCCGTCGATGTACTGCCGTCCTTCGGTGTCCCAGAGCAGGGCGCCTTCGCCGCGGTCGAGGACGAGCGGCTCGGCCGGGGCACCGATGACGGTGTGGGGGTGGATGAGCCGGCGCCGGTCGAGGTCGGCGAGCTCGGCGGTAGGCAACGCGGGCGCGTCGGTCGTGGTGGTCACGGGATTCCTTTCGCAGCGGGTCAGAAGCGGAGGGCGACGGCTTTGGCCTCGGTGTAGGCCTCGATGCCTTCGCTGCCGCCTTCGCGTTCCTGGCCGGAGTTCTTCTGCCCGCCGAACGGCAGCTCCGGGCGGACCGGGGCGGGGTCGTTGACGCCGATGACGCCGAAGTCCAGCCGCTCGAGCGCGCGCCAGACGCGGCGCAGATCGGCGCCGAAGACGTAGGCGGCCAAGCCGTATTCGGTCGCGTTGGCGAGATCGACGGCTTCGTCGTCGTGGTCGAAAGCCGCGACGGCCAGCACCGGGCCGAAGGTTTCTTCGCGGGAGATCAGCATCTCGGGCGTCACGTCCGCGAGGACCGTCGGCTCGAAGAAGTGCCCGCGCAGCGTGGAATCGTCGGGTTCCCACCGGCTTCCGCCGACGACGAGGCGCGCGCCGCGCTCGACGGCGTCGGCGACCTGCCGCTCGACCTTCGCCAGGCCGGCCGCGTCGATCAGCGGGCCCACGGTGACCCCGTCGGTCTCCCCACGGCCGACCCGCAGTGCGACCGTCTTCTTTTCGACCAGGGCGAGCAGGTCGTCGTGGATGCTTCGGTGGACGTACAGCCGGTTGAGCGCGGTGCAGCTCTGCCCGGCGTTGAAGAACTTCGCCGTCACCAGACCGGCCGCGGCGGCTTCGAGGTCGGCGTCCGCGAAGACGATCGCCGGCGAGTGGCCGCCCATTTCCAGCGACGTCCGGCGCAGCACGGCACCGGTGCGCCGCAGCAGGCCGAGACCGACCTCGGTCGAACCGGTGAAGCTCACCTTGCGCAGGCGGCCGTCGGCCAGCAGCGCGTCGACCAGCTCGGCCGGGCGCGAGGTGGTCAGCGACTGCAGGACACCGGCGGGAAGCCCGGTCTCCTGCAGGATCTTCAGCAGCGCGGTGGCGATCAGCGGAGTCTGCTCGGCGGGCTTGGCGATCACCGGGCACCCGGCCGCCAGCGCGAGCCCGACCTTGCGCAGCAGCATGCTGGCCGGGAAGTTCCACGGCGTGATCGCGAGCACCGGCCCGACCGGGCTCCGCAGCACCAGCCCGGGGCCCGCCGCGCTCGACGGCGTCACCCGGCCGTTCGCCCGCCGCCCCTCTTCGGCGGCCCATTCGAGCATCCGGGCGCCGTTGAGCAGCTCTCCCCTGGCTTCGGCCAGCGGCTTGCCGTTCTCCCAGGTGAGCAGCCGGGCCAGATCCGCGCTCCGGGCCCGGATCTCGGCGGCGGCCGCGCGGAGGTGGCCGCCGCGGGTCTCCGGATCCGTGTCGGCCCACCCCCGGAAGGCAGCCGACGCGGCGTCGAGCGCGGCACGAGCGTGCTCGGCCCCGGCGTCCGACGCGGACCCGATCGGCTCGAGGCTCGCGGGGTCGACGACGTCGAACTCCGGGCCGTCGGCGATCCAGTTCCCGTCGACCAGCAAAGTCGCGGCAGCGGTGACTGACATCCGAACACCTTTCCCATCCGTGGTTTCCGGCCACGAAGTCTGAACCGCCACTGTTGACTAAGTCAACACCTGAGCGACGAAAATTCCGGAATCTTCACCGAGCTCCGAGTTCCGAAAATAAAAAGGCGGCCGCCACCCGTCTCCCCATCGGAGACGAGCGGGCGACCGCCGTTTTTTCAGCGGGCGACCGGGTGGTCCGCTGCCTCGAGGAGCATCCGCAAGGCGTCGAGCGCGGCACCGGGATCGGCCTCAGGATCGGCCACCTGGTGCAGGAACATGCCGTCGAGGGCGTAGTAGACGAGTGCCGCCAGCCCCTCGGGCAACTCTTTCCCCGCGGGCGCCAGATCCTTGGCCACGGCCGCAAGATAACTGTCGTAGAGGCGCCGGACAACGGGACGCAACTCTTCCCGAACCCGCGATTCCACGACCAGCCGATATTGGAAAACCTGAATGTCGGCGCTTTCGGTGAATCGTTTGCGGACATTCGCGCCGTCGGCGAAAACACCTGTCCGCGCACCGAGCAGACCGTTTGCGCTGCTTTCTTCGAGCACCCAGTCGAGCGACGACCGCAGCAAGTCGTCGAGCGAGGCGAAGTGGTGCTGAACGGCCCCGGTGGTGACCCCGGCCGCGGCGGCGACGGCCCGGTAGGTCAGGCCTCGAACTCCTTCCCGGGCGACAACCTCGACAGCGGCCTGCTGCAGCGCCCGCTTCCTCTCTTCGGGGGCCCGCCGCCCCTTGCGGCTCGACGTGCGACCCACCTCCTCCGGCAGTAGGAACATTACAAACGTAATCTAGCCAGGTCAAGCCCCCTCCGCAGCCTGGCGCCTCTCGTCCTGCGGCCGTAGCTCACTCCCCGGCCGCTGGGAAGGCACGACGGCAGCGCACCGGCCGGTCGCCACGGTCCTGGTGAACCCGGGCGGCTCGTCCGCCTCCACCGATCCTGCCTGGCGCAGGTGGCCGAGACCGTGGTGCGCAGCAGTTCCGCCTGCAACTCGCACGTCCGCCCGTCACCTTCGGTGACCACGCCGTCCTACTCGGCATCGGCATCGGCATGACCTGGACCGCCGCCCTCCTCCGCATCGACACGGCACCCCTGGGCCTGAGCGTCCTCGCCCCGCTGCCGCGCTGGCCCTGGCGCGCACCAACCGACGTGCCGAGCTGACCAGCCCGCCCGCAGCTCGAGCGCCCCAAGGACTCCCCATGCCGAACACCTATATCCCATCGCACCTTGACCAGGCACTCTTCGGCGCACCGTTCATCGTCATCGACGCTGCCAACAACGCCCACACGATCGCCCACCGCCTCGACGACGCCGTCGACATCCTCAACACCGCTAGGGCCTGTATCGAAGTCGTCTCCAGGCAAGTTGAGCTGAGGTTGGTGCTGTTGGGCGTGTCGGTGGCCGAGATGGGTGAGGTCTCCGGTAGGTGGTTCGTCGACCAAGAAGAGCCTGAACACCGGAGACCTCGTGGACACCCTAGCGGTGGCGGGGCGGTTTGACCTGACCGACGAGCAGTGGGCAGCGCTGGAGCCGTTGCTGCCGGCACCGCCGCGGCCGGCTCGGCCGTCGTTGTGGAGCAGACGGCAGCTGATCGACGGGATCCGGTGGCGGGTGCACACCGGCGCGCCGTGGCGGGACATGCCCGCAGGGTATGGATCCTGGGCCGCGGTCTATGGGCTGTTTCCGGCGCTGGCAACGTGCCGGTGTCTGACAGCAGTTTCTGACCGCGTTGCAGTCCGCGGCTGAGGCAGCCGAGCGGATCACGTGGACGTGAGCGTGGATTCCACGATCGCGCGAGCGCATCAGCATGCCGCGGGTGCGCGGAAAAGGGGGATCTGCAGGCCGAGCCGCCGGGCGGGGTCACCGTCGAGCCGGAGGATCACGCGTTGGGCCGGTCTCGGGGCGGGCTGACCACGAAGCTGCATCTGGCTGCGAGCAGGGACAGAAGCCGTTGTCGATCGTGCTGACCGCCGGCCAGCGTGGCGACAGCCCGCAGTTCATCCCGGTCCTGGCCGGGATCCGGGTGCCCCGCCCGGGTGGTGGCCGGCCGCGGACGCGTCCTGATCGGGTGCTGGCGGACAAGGCCTACACCTCGAAAGCCAAGCGGGCTCACCTGCGCAGCCGCGGGATCAAGGCGACCATCCCGAGCAAGACCGACCAGGACGCACACCTCAAAGCCAGCACCCCCGTTGCCTCGCGGTCGCCGACGTCGTGTGCCCGCACCTCGCGCGCGCCTCCACCCGCTACACCTACGCCGAGGTGACCCGCCTCGACCTACTGGCCGACGGCCGACCGCTGGGCCCGCCACGCCCCGGCGCCGCCGACAACGACGATGTCCTCTGGGTGCCTGCGTGGACCGCGCCCGCTCATGCGCCAGCTTCAGCCGACGGCGCACGAAGGCAAGTTGAGCACGACCGTCGGCCAGATACAGCGAGCTGCAGCGTAGAGCGCTGAAACTCGTACCCGCTGTCACCGATCAGGGTGTTCAAACGCAGCAAAGTTGGGCTTGCCGGGTTACCGTCGAGCCAGGCGATGTTCCCTCGACCTCGGTAGGCCGGCTATGACTGCGCGTGCCACCTCTCGCGTGCCCGACTGGATCACGCCGATGCTGGCCAAGCCCGACGGCGGCCGGCTACGAGCTGGCCCGGAGTGGGCGTATGAGTACAAGCTGGACGGCTACCGGGCCTGCATGCAGATCGCCCCCGACGGCACCACGGTGCTCACCAGCCGCAACGGGATCGACTTCACCCACGAGTTCGCCGACCTCGCCGGCGTCCTCGCCCCTGCCCTCGACGGCCGAGCGGCGGTGCTCGACGGCGAGATCGTCGTCTACAACGACGCCGGCCAGATCGAATTCGGGCTGCTGCAGGAGCGCCGCGGCCGCTACCAAACCCACCGCAGCTCCCCGCGCCGCGACCAGCCTTTCGAGGATGTTCCAGTCCGGTTTCTCGCCTTTGACCTGCTGCAGCTCGACAGCACGTCGCTGCTGCGCCAGCCGTACAAGGAGCGCCGTGTCCTGCTGGCCGGGCTGGCGATGCCGGACCCATACCGGATCTCCGTCGTACGGCAGTTCACCTTCACCGAGCTGGCTGCCGATCGCCGCACCCCGCAGGACTTGCTGGATCACGTCGCCGCGACCGGCCACGAAGGACTCGTCGCCAAGCGCTTGAGCGCACCGTACGTGCCGGGCAAGCGCCCGGACAACTGGTGCAAGCACGCCCTGATCCAGACCGCCGAGGTGATCATCTGCGGGTGGCGACCGGGGCAGAACCGGCTCTCAGGCAGTCTGGGCGGTCTGTTGCTTGGTGGCCACGACCCCGACACCGGCGACCAGGTCTACATCGGCGACGTCGGCACCGGCTTCAGCGAAGCCGAGCGCGCTCGCCTGCTCGCTCAGCTTGAAGAGCTCGAGCAGCGCAAACACCCCTTCGCGGCCACACCGCCGCGGGAGGACACCGCACGTTTCGCGATCCGTGGGGTAATACTGTGTCCGAGACCGAGTTGATCTATAACCCCACCCTGAAATTTGCCACGGACCTGCAGCTTGACTGAGAAGCCCAACCGCGACGCGGGAGATTTCTCACGTTTACGTGTTCAAAGGGGGACTCCAACACATGTTCGCAGCATCCCTGCAAATCCCTGCACAGGATGCGTGTTCATGCGACAGAGCATAGCGCCGTTCCTCGGCCAGATGCCAGCAGTCTGGTCTAGCCGGACCGAATTCACACGGCAACCCGATCACAAGCGCAGTAACAGCTCTGGTGTCGGGTGCGACATGGAGTGTCGTGAACGTCCAGCCTTCTCGAGCGAGCGGGGCCGCCAGGCGCGACTGTCTTTGTCCGTCCGGAGTGAGTTTCCAGGTGAAGTGTCGTGGCGCATGACGGCGGGGCGGTGCACTGGTCGATTGTCGCAGTGGATGTCGAAGGATTCGGTGCTCGCCAGCGCACCGACACCGACCGGCTCGACGCGCGGAACGGGATGCACCGTGCCTTGAGGGAGGCGTTCGGCACCACCGGAGTGGAGTTGTCGCGTGCCACATCGATCGCAGCAGTGACGGCTCGCGAAGAGCGACAGTTGACCACTCAACCGGAGCTCGTTAGCTCTTCGGCGAGATTTCGATGAACGCGGTACTTGTCGCGTTCAAGGACGGTTTGGTACATGACACCGAACTGATCAGCGTGCTCGATCGCTCGACGTGGAAACCCAGGCCAGCCAGAAACAGATTCTTCACCCGGTGTGCTGACGCGGGCCTTGAAGGCAATGACCGCGGACGGCCTGCTCGCCCCGGCACCAAAAAGCCCGACGTCGTTCCACCGTCCATCGAGTACTCCTTCAGGCCAGCGACCGATGAGGCATTCGAAGCGACGTAGCCATGGTCGGCCGGGCGACCCGGCGCGCCGATCTCGTCGCGCCCAGTCGCGCCGCCAAGACCAAGCAAACACCTGACAGAACCGGTTCCGGTCACTCCGAATGGGTGACGAGGTAAGGCAACAGCTCATCCCTCCCACTCCAGACGTCGTCATCAAGAGCGTGGACATGCACCTCGACGCCGGCTTGGCAACACCGTTCGAACGCGGCCATGTCGTCGTTGTTCCACACGCCATCGGTGATCAAGTGCAAATGAAACTCACCCAGACGGGGCGTGACGCGGCCGACCAGGTTCAACCATTGGTCGACCGCTTCGCCGAGATCTTGCGATCGTTTGCCCGGCTCGAAGTCGAGGCGCGAATTCTTGATCTCACGCGACGTCAGCTTCCAAATTACTCTCAACTGCGGCGGCCCACCAAAGGTGCCGAGGAAGAGCAGATCGGATCGCAAAATACTCTCGAAATGCTCTCGAGACAGACCATCGATCTGCGTCCGCGCCAGCTTCTCCAGATAGTCTTGGGCACCACGCTTCGGCATGCTGCCGCTGACGTCGACCATGACCCAGGTGATGCGCAGTCTCGGGAGCTCCCGCCATAGTTCCTTCAACCACAGCCTGGTCTCCACGACAGAACCGGTGCCTGGCGCGGCCGCCTCGGCGACCCCGATCGACGTGGCGCCCACTTCTTGGACCTGCAGGCGATCGGCTCCGGTGACCGGGAAGTACGACATGCCGAGGATACGCCGTGGCCGCCATTCTAGAAGCGGAAAGACGGCACTTTTGAACTCCTGTGGCCCGTAGTCGGCGCGTGCTTTGACTTCGACCGCGAGCAAGACCGGTTCGACAGCCGAGCCGGGCGCAAAGGGATTACCGCTTCGTTCAGCCAGGGTGACGAGCATCTCGGGACGATCGCGCGTGCCGTCGAACAGACCCGCGGGTGGGGATGACTCGTGCTGGTAGTAGCAACGAATTTCGCTGCTTTCAATCGATTCGGCTGTTGCGATAGGAGCCGGATTCGTCGACCCGGCTTTGAGGTTCCATACGCCGTCAACGAGGACCGGCGTCCAGTCGCGGGTGCCATAGCTGTCGAGGACGACGCTCAGCGTCCACAACTCGAACACCTGCCATCGAGCTTTCCAGTAGGGCAGCTCAAAGAAACTCTTCAACTGGTGGACGGTGACTTCACGGAAGCAGCCGGCGAGATCCGGCAGTCCGCGACGAAGATAGTCGGACACGTAGTCCCGATCGTGAGGACATGTATTCCCGCCATCCTGTCGCGCGGTCACAGTTTCGACCAGCCCGGGCAGCCTATCGGCAAAGGAGGAAAGGTCGTCGCGCGCGGCGTGCTGTGGTGACAGTGCGATCGAGGCGGACGCTGCGCGAAGAAGCCTCTCAAGTCGGCTAAAGTCTCCCGCCGTGCTGGGGCGACAGGTCTGACAGCGCGCGGCCTTCGTGACGTCACCGGTCAAGCAAGAAGGCTTCCAATGAAAGTCGTGCAGGGAGAAGATCGGGCTTCCCGACGGGAGCAGTGCGAGATCGAACTCCGTCGCCGACACTTCTTCGAGGACTTTCCTCTCGTATGCCTCGTAACGAGCAGGATCGAGGTCCATCGACCGTAGCTGTGCATCCGTCACCCGCACGGTGAGGTTTGCCGTCGACTGGACGCCGCCCAGCTTCCCGAGCCACTCGTACAGTTCACGCACCATCGCTGCCACCGGCGCGATCGCCGCGGTCAAGGCGGCGAGGACTTCGCCAGGCGGTACTGACCTCAACGCTGACGCCAGCTCGTCACCGGGGGCAATGTCGAAGCGTTTCCGCAGGTCATCGGCCAGCTCGGTTTCACCCGATGAGTCGCCGAGCTGGAGTACGGCCAGCAGATCGTCGACGGACGCGAACTTGGTCATGCACAGACCCTGCCAGAGGAGCAGGCACCGTAGGTGAGCGCCTGCAGCCGACGCCTCACCAGCTGGAATTCGAACGCCAGCTTTGCCCGTCGGCTACTGAGGTGGCCCAGGTGATACCGGTCGGCCTGCTCGACGACCCCACCGTTACGACCGGAGCAGCAGCTGCAACCTTCGATGATGGGCCGCCACTACACGGCCTGCACGCCATATGACCGGCGATGCGGCTCGACGCAAGCGAACACGAGGAGGCAATCTTTCGTGGTAACGAAACGCTACGACAACGGGTGTACTCGGGCAAATATGCGCCAGCCGAATAGGCGACAGTACCAGCAGCACTCGAGCTGTATCGTTCACAGCTCACTTGATCCAAATTCGCAAGATTGCACTGATGACTGCTACAACGACGCCCGTCATCAACGCACCACCACCGAGGTTCCTTCCCAAACGGATAACTCGGGTACGCGGAGATCGATTCTTGAAACGAGCAGCGGGCAGAAACTGAGTTTCTGGAATCGGACGGTCGGACACCACCGCAGCGACGAGCTCAGCAATGTAAGAACCTAGGATCGGACGCCGTCGCTGGTCGGCGGGCGACTCAGCGAACCATAACAATACCTCTCCAACAGTCCCCCCCAAGGTGTTCGAACGTCCCATCACGAGAGCCGTGTCACGTGTCAATGCCCAAGCGACCCCAGAGACCCGGCGCCGACGATGGACTGAGTCCTCCACGAAGCGTGCGAGGGGCATATGAGCTGAAGTTCTAGTTGTGCGTGAGTCGAGTATGACGACCAAACGGGCACACCGAGCGATCGATACCAGTAGTCTCAGCCGCGGCGACCTACTCGGCAGAGCGAGGACAAGCGCGATGGCTCCCGCGAGTTCGGCGATCAGAGCAGTCCCACGCTGGGTTGAGTCCGATACCGGCTTCGCGAACCACGACTGGACTGCCACTCCCGCTGCAAGCAAGGCCACAAGCCCGAGCGCCACTGCAAGCCCTTGGCGCGTCGCAGCTCCATAGATAACCCTCCTGTCTTTCTTCGACACACCACTGTCCGACAGGAAGCGCAGCTCTTGCGGCAGGGGCGGAAGAGCCAATAAAAATAGAACCTTACTGAAGGGGTACCGACCGTAAGCGTTGACCAGAAAAGAAACAATAGGCAGCACGATGGCGTCGCCACGTGCCCACCATTTGACCAAGCGCTCCCGCAGCAGCTTCGCCTCGGAGGAGACTGGAACGCCAGCTGACTCCACCGCCGACGCCGAGACCTCCATGCCTTCGACGCTGCCGTTACCTTGACGCTTCCCAGTCAAGGTCGCCTCGTCGCTCGCCTCCCCATTTACCCTCCGCACTCAGTTTCCTCTCGGCTTGACCAGCACTACTTCGGCGCGGCTGCCCAGTGTGTTACAAAGCCAGCAAAACTTGGATTACCGCGGCACACACCAGCGACTTGTCTCGGCATCGCACACCCACGAAGTCGGTCCTTAACCTCAGCCACATCGAGCGCAGTCCAACTTCGCAGCCATGTCGCACTCCCCGCAACTGGAACAGATGTAGACGCGAGCTCGCGCCCAGCAGGGTTCGGCGAAGACGTTATGGGAGAGCTGTTTCTCCACGACTTGGGCGGGGCCTCCTGTCAGGTCACGGGCTTCGGGTGCGGTGAGGACGGGATACCGGTCGCCGCAGGACCGGCACAGCCGTGTTTCCCACGTGCCGCCGCAATGTTCGCACTCGCAGCGATACGTCGAGTCTCGACGGCCGGTCAAGGTACGACTCGGGTATCTCGCGGGCTTTCGACACAGCGGGCATTCGGTGATCCCGCGCAGATCGTCGACCGCCGCGGTGAGCTCCATCTCCAGCCGATCGCGACGTTCGTCGTCGCCAGCTCGACGTCGGTTGCCAGTCGCCTCGGTCAAGGCGATGCCGATCTCGTGACGAATCCGCGCTTCTTGGCCGCGGTCGGGGATCTCTTGGACCTCGACCCCCGAAGAAGCCTCTCGAAGCCAGGCGAAACGGCGGCCGAACTCAGCCGCCTCGACAGTGGTCGTCCCGACCCGCGGTGGGTAGCCGAGGTACAGCCGACGATCGACCGCCCACCGCACAGCCCGGGCGATCCGGCTGGAACTGTCGATCTCGAGTGGGCTGACCGGGACAACGGCACAAACCCCATGGCCGGGTGTTCGGTAATGGTGCGCCTTGCGCTGCAGGTCAGCGGACAGTCGCAACCGCTCGTCGAGCAGGCCAGGGTAGACGATCACGATCGGGACGTCGTGATCCTCGGTCCCTCGGCCGACAGCGTCGAGCATCCGGCGCACCTCGTGAGAGTCTGTCACTGCTGTGAGACACTGCGGGACCGGGACGATTCGAACGGCGGGAACTGCGCGGACGAGCAGAGTGAGTGCCCCGTCCAGCCCCAAGTCCAGGCCTATCCGGCTGCCACCGCACTCGAAGGCCTCGACGAGCGCACCGATCTGCGGTGCGGGCGCGTCAACGATTGGCCGCAAGCCGAGGAGATCCAGGCCTTGGACGACGAGGGCACCGACGAAAAGGTCAAATCCTTCAGACCACTTCGCCGCTGCGCTGATGCCGTGTTCGTCCGCGCCCCCAGAGCGGCCGTGGCCGGTCCAGCTTCCCACAGTTCGCCGCACCGGCGGTAGTGGGTGTCGTTTACGAACAAGTTAGTCGGGGGTACACGCGGGCCAGGATTGAAGGTGCGCCTGACCGCGGTCCGCAGCGGGCTGTGCATCAACCCCGCAAGACTGGCTCGCAGGCTCTCCGCTTCTCGACGAGCAATGTCGAGGGCGACGTCGATCTGGCCTTCTGCGAAGAGCTTACCTACCTGCGTGAATGCAGGGCTCCGGCTGCGCCAGCCACGGTCACTCGCACTGTCGAGGAGTTCGTGGACGGCGTCGATCATGGATCTGATCCGCCTCAGTTGCGCCACTCGGTTCGTTGCGTACGCCCAAAGCTCGTCGAGCATCTTCGCGATGACGCGGTTCTCGACCAGCTCATGGTCGGCAACCGTAAGCGGGCCGAGCAGGCGGCTGGGCAGCACGCCGTCCCGACTGCGCGCGGCCCAGTTTTCACTGTGCTGGGCCAGGTGGCTGATCGTGCGCGACGAGACTCGTCGGACGGCGCTGACCGGCATCAGCTGATGCTCGGAGCGAAGCCGATCGTGGGGTGAACGGCAGACGGCCACCAGGTGCCCCAGATGCGTCTTAAGCCGTGCCTCGATGGGGTGCGGCCGCAGTGCCCCGTGCACGTCGGCTGCTACCACCAGCGGGGAGACTTCGCGCCATGCCGCAAGCGACGGGCCGGCGTCCCGCAGCCGGGCTGGGAAGCGGCTGATGTATCCCAGGACGGCCTCGTCCGCCGGGCCACGGATGTCCGATGCGTCCCCGCCGGGCAGTTCGATGCCGGCGTCGACGACCGGCGTCCACCCTCCCACCTCGGACTTCCGGCCGTACCGGCCAGCAAGGACGCCAGTCGCCTGGGCGTCGCTCCAGCGGCCAGTGACCTTGTCGTAGGACCCGTTCACCACTGCCCGCGATCCCGAGCCTCGGTGTCAAGCAGGCGCATGGCGTCCGTGGGCTCCCACGGGTCGCCGCCGAATCCAGTCCATTCCAGCTGGATGTGCTCCCTGAGGGACTTGAGCCTGTCGGCGCGGATCTCGACACGGCCCCGGAGCTTGCGCAGCAGCTTGGTTGCGACGAACTGGTCGGCGGCTTCGCCAGTACTCCCACCTGCAGCGATAACCACCGGGACGAACCGCTCGAGCTGCCGGACGGTGCGCGGCCCCAGCGTGATGCCGAACTCCTCGCGAGTGTAATCGGCGACGCCTTCGAGAAAGCTTCGTGCCCGCTCGACTTCGCCGCTGTGCACAGCGATCGCCTGGTCGAACGCTCGGGTCAGCGCCTGGGTCGCGAAGGGCGCGACCGGGCTGACCTCCTCGGCCGCGAAGCGGTCCGGTCGTTCGGGCAGTTCCGTGACGTAGGACCGGTCGTAAGTCTTCTCGGCGAACGCCACCGTCGTCTCGTCCTGGTTGGCCGTCCCGATGAACCAGACGTTGTCTGGGACGACGAGCTTGTGTCCCTCCACCAGCAATCGAGGTGCCGGCTCCACACGGGCGGTCATCAAGTCGAGAGTTCTGCGCTGCGGGGTCCCGGAGAACGGGAGCTCGAGAATGTGCAGCAGCTCGCTGAAGTACTGCTCGGGATGCGAAAGGTTCATCTCGTCGAGCACGATGAAGAACGGCTTCCTCGCGTGCTGGGGCTGTTGTGCACGGTAGAGCGCCTTGGTGAAGGCGCTCTCGTAGAAGCGGCGTTCGAAGGGGTTGTAATACCCCATCAGATCTTGCGGGCTTCGCCATTCGGCGGCCACTGGCACGACTTCGCAGCCGGCCCCGATCACGGCCGCGAAGTCGCGCGGGAGGCTGGTCTTGCCGATCCCGCTCATGCCCTGGAGCAGGTGGAGCTTGCTCATCGCCATCCCGCCGAGGAAGCACCTTAAATCATGCGGCGAGAAGTAGCGACCGCGGGCGGCGATGTGATGACTGATCCGGTGCACCAGGTCGACGAGTGGTGGAGCGATGTTCGGAAGCGGTGGTGGGAGCTGCAGAGCCTGGTCGTCGTCCATCCGGCGGCACTCCGGGAACGGTGACCGGCCTTCCTTGCTCTGCTGGAACTGATCTACTTCGAGCCGGAGCGCATCGTGCTCCGTCTTGAGCACGTCGTAACGCGCCTTCAGCGACTCGGTGACCAGGCGGTTGGTGTCCCGCTCGGCCACGCTGATCTTGTTCAGCGCCGCGTCCCGCTGCAACTCCGCGACGCGCCGCACCAGCTCGCTCCGCTCTGCTTCCAGATCCCCGACCCGGCGGACCATCGCATCGTACCGTTGCTCATCGAAGGGGCTGACGACCTCCGCCGCCCGCTGGAGCCGTTCGTTCTCCACTTGTAGCCACCCTAAGCGCTCAGCGGCGCGAACCGGGTCGCCGAGCGCGACGGTGGCTGCGCGCAGCTGGTCGATCTCCTCCTGACGTTGCCGGGAAAGGGTGTCCAAGGCCTCGAACTTCGACTTCCAGCCGGCGACCTCGTAGGTCAGCTTGTCGAACTCGGCGCGGTAGTCTTCTTCCAGAGTCAACCGTTGGTCGAGCTCTTGTTGCCGGAGCACCTGTTCCTGGGCGCCGGCCTTAAACTCGGCTCGGCGCACCTCCGCCAGTCGGGTGTTGAGCTCGGTTTCCGTCTTGAGCAGGAGGTCCTCTCGCTCGGCGAGCCTGGCTTCAATGCTGGCGATCCGCTGGCTTGCTGCCCGATCGCGCTCCGCCAGCATCTCTTCGAACTCAGCGAGCCGTCTCGTGCGGCGTTGCTCCCACGACGCGCGAAGGTCGTCAAGCTCCTCTTCGAGCTTTCCCAGCCGTGCCTCCCGCAAAGCGGTGAAGCCGGATTCCGCTTCGCGGGCCTGGTCGGCCAGCCTGGTCTCCAGGGCTTCCAGCCGGCTCCGCTCCTCGGCGAGAGCACGCCGTTCGTCGGCGACTTCCGCCTTGTCGGACTGCAGCGTCGCGCGATCCGCTGTCAGGCGTTCTTCTGCTTGGGCGACCTTCGCGCTCTCTTGCTCCCATTTCGCCTGCCTGCGCTGAGCGATGGAATGGGCTTGCCGCGCGGCGTCGAGCGCGGCGCGCAACGTGACCGAGTCTGCTTCGGCGGCGGGCGTCTGCGGCACCGTGTGGTCGTCAACAGCCGGTACGCCCTGGGCGCTGGCCAGCAGGCTCTCCTCGGCAGCGAGTTCGGCGGCTTGACGTACCAGCGCGGCGGTGTCGGTCCCGGCAGGTCGCAGGTTCGGCCGACGCCGGGCTGCCGCGCCCTTTCGTTGGTTGTTCTTGCCCACTGTGGGCGGCTCCTTCAGTCGTTCTCCGGCGGGAGAAGCAATGCTGTCCTGGCTGCTTCGGTAGCGAGCTGCACGCTCCACTCGGTCGTGCCGAGCGTCCGATCCGATCTCTGTCCGTGGGCGCTGTCATTACGCAACGGCCCGAGAGCAAGGAGGTCGGTGAGTAGTTTCGGCCAACGTCTCGCGAGGTCGGCCAGGGGATGGTCACGCCGGTGCGGACTGACCGGGTCTGCAGCGCTGACGATCGACCAACACATCAGCTCCCAGGTCGTCGGGTGTTTGGTCACCCGGCCCCAGTCCCGGCCCAGGGTGCTCCCGAGTGCGGATTTGTATTGGGGAACGGGCAGCTGGTCGAAGCCGAGCCGAATGGCCAGCGTTTCGAGCACCTCCCAAGCCTGCTGGCGGTCCGCCCTCTCCGCCGGGGCCGCGAGTGGCGCACCCGACCAGTCCGCTGGCGGCGGATACAGCTCGACGAGCCTGAGCAACAGGTACTCGTACATGCGGAATGTCACGACGCGGACGCTTTCGGCGGCCGCATCCGATGCCGGGCCACCGGCCTTTTCGTACACATCCTTCAGCAGGTTGAGGGTGTGCGGATGGGTGAAGAGGCCTTCGCCAAGCCGGTTCACCAGCTCTTCCTCGACGTGATCCGCCCAACTGACGGTCGCATCGCGCAAACGCTCCTGCAGTTGCTTGCCCTTTTCGGCCCGAGCCGCTTCGAACCACGCGGCGAACCGCTGGTCGGCGCGACCCCGGGCGCGCATCAGCTGCCGCAAAAAGAAGCTCGGCCCGAGTCCAAACGGATCAGGCGGGAGCCCGTCGTCGGCCGGCGAGCCGCTGACGTCCAGCGAGCAAAGCAACAGTTCGTGCCGCGCCTCCCCGATCTCCACGACCCGGTGGACCTCCGGAAGGTATTCGAATCGTTCCTCAGCCGACAGGTCGTCCTCGCCGTAGACATCGAAGAGCTCGTGACCGTTCTCCTGCGTGCTTCCCCCGTGCCGGGAGACGGCCTGCCGGTGCTGGGCAAGAGCGTTGATGATCGCCTCAGGCTCCGGGGTTCGGTCTCCCGGGTCTGTGCAGGCGACCGCCGTCGCAGTGACGATCCGCGGCGACCCGCTTTTACCCAGTCGTACGGCGACCAGGTCGTCGAGGTGCGAGTCGACGCGTTGGTACCGCAGCTCCTTGGCGGAGCGAGGGAAGAGCTCACCCGAGAAAACGTCTTGGAACACGTGGGTGACCACCAGCTCCGCGCTCTCGGCCAAGCGGCCGCTCTGGTGCACCCGGCGGCCCTCGTCGGTGAGCCCTCTGGCCCGGTCGAGGCGGCGTCCGTCGACCAGCTGGGTCACGATGTGCTCGCACAACTCGACGTGCAGGCCAGTGTGCCGTGCGAGGTCGTCGCTGCGGCGAACGCCGGCCGCGCACAACGAGAGCACCACCTTCTCGAAGACGTCGATCTTCCGGACGGCCTGAACCGGGGCGACAACTCGATAGATAAGCACTGGCCAGAGCAGGAACTCGGACTCGGCTTCCGGCGGAACATGGTAGACGAGGACACGGTCAGGCACCGGCACGGTTCACCTCCGCCCGCCGGATGCGTCCGGCCACGTTCTCGTGGCAGATCCGCCAGAAACTGGTCAGCCGCTCAGCGTCCGGGGACGCGGTCAGGGGGTCGGCCATCGCATCGTCGCCGACCACGATCAACAGCTTTTTCTGTCGGCTCGTCGCCACGCAGAGCCGGTTCGGCACGAGAACGTGGCCATAGGCGCGCCGTGCGTCCGCGGGGTCGCCGGAGCGGGTCAGCGACAGCAGAACCACGTCGAACTGCTTGCCCTGGAAGGCGTCCACCGTCCCGACTTGGAGCCGCTCGACCCGCTCCCCCGCGCCGTTCCGGCCGGCGGCTCCGAGCGGCACCCATCCGCCATCAGTCTCCTCCAAGAGATTGCGCTTCGTCAGTTCTTTCCGGATCAGCTGAACCTGCGCGCTGTAGAAACTGACCACCCCGAACGTGAGGTCGGGTTCGGCCGCCAGCAGCCGCTCCAATTCGGCTGCGACGACGCGGGCTTCGGCGGGACGGCTCTTGCTAGCTCCCACTGATTCCTCCGGCCCATGTGCCTTCGGAACGCTCAGCCATGCCGCACAGGTTCCCTCATAGCCGGGGAGCCCGTGCCTGAACTCCTCCGCCGGCCGCGGTGACTTCAGCTTCGACTCGTAGAAGTTGTCGCTGACGTACCGACCGAGCACCGGGTGCATGCGGTATTGGGCGTCGAGAGTCCACGCACGGGGCGCCTCCTCGGAACCGAACATTCGGAACAACCGCTCGAACAGGCTTTCCTCGAGTAGTCGCGCCCATTCCGGCTCCCGGGTACGTAGTTCCCGGTCGACATCGGGCTCCAGCATGTGCGGCAGCTGCTTGTGATCCCCCACCAGCACTACCCGACGCGCGGCCATAGCCAGCGGGATGATCAGGTCGAGCGGGTTGGCCCTGGCCGCCTCGTCGACGATGACGGTGTCGAACGTGACCCGTTCGCTCCCGCCGTCGAGACCACCACGCTTGGCGTCCCGGATCTTCGGCGAGTCCGCCTGCTGACAGGTCGTTCCCAGCGATGTCGTGTAGAAGCCGAGCGTGGCCAGCACCGATCCGGGGTCACTTCCGAGGTCTTCGAGGTAGTCAAGCAGCGCGGTCTGCACCCCGTGTGCCGTTGTCCGTGCCCGCTCGTCCAAGTCGATCCGCGCGTCGCGCAGCAGCACCACCACGTCTTCACGAACGGTGGGCCGGACCAGTCCGCGAGTCGTCCCAGCCAAGAGATCCAGCAACCTTCCCCGCGCCTCGGCGAGCTCGTCGAGGAACTTCGGCGCACCGTCCCCGGTCCATGCGGCCGCGCGTTCGACGAGGTCCAACACGTCGGCACCAACTTCCGCCACCTCGGCCTCGCCGAGCAGCACCGAGAGCTTCGCCGCGGTCAAGGGTCCGTCGTCCGCGAATGAAACAGGCAAGACCCGCAAGCCGCGCACGGCACGGCGCAGGCTCTCCCGGCGAGGTGACGCGTCGAACGCGGCCGCCTGCCGGACTGCGGTCAGCTTTGCGCAGAGATCGTCGAGGCGATGGCGCACCTCGTCCGAAAGGAGACCGGCGGTTCGGCTCCGAAGATCGTCGAGCATCACCGCCGTGTCGGCGGCATCGAGCGGTGAGACGCGGTAAGCCGTGGCCGCACGCGAGACAGCTCGCTTTGCAACAGCCAGTCCGTCGTCGCCCCCTTCGGACAGCCGGGCGCGCAAATGGTTCTCGGTGGTTCGCCGCCACGACTCAAGGTGCACGGTCGAGCCGCGGTCACGCGAGTCGATCTTCAAGGCGGGGAGATCCCACACCTTGCTGCGCTCGACGAGGTTGTCGACAGCGGCGTGCTGGTAGCTGGTGAGCATCATGCTTCGGCTCACCGTGGCAGTGGACCGCCCGAGCTCGGCCAAACGCACCTGGAGCGCAGCGATCAACTCGGTCTTCCCGGTCCCCGGCGGTCCTTGGATGACCGCGAAGTCGGGCGTATTGACCGCGATGTCGAGGGCGACCCGCTGGGCGTCGTTGAGCTTGCCGTCGAAGAACCGCAGGACGCCCGCACTCACCGCGTTCTCACGGTGACGGCGTGGCCCGCGCAGGGGGCTGCCCTCCAGCACTCCCAGCAGGTGCGGCATGGGGGTCAGACCCTTCCGGATCCGGTCAATCGCATGCTGACGACGTTGCAGCCGTCGATAGTCACCCCGGTAAGACCGGAAGAGGAAGCCCTGTCGCGGGGCCTCTGCGGTGTCCAGCTCACCCGCACGGTCAGGCTGCTGGAGCATCTTGAGTTCGACGACGCCTCGCGCGAGGTCGACGCGCAGCACCTCGCCGACCTGTCCACGCTCACCGAGCTCGTGGTCGAGCAACCCGTCTGAGGTGCCGACCGCCGCGCCTCCGAGGACCGGTGGCTTCACGGCACTCGCTTCCAACTGCACCCGGCCAGTGGTTTGGTGGGCCAGGTGGTGCAGCAACGTTTGGCCGCCCTGCTGCTCGACGGTGAACTGGGCGAGGCCGCCGCCGGCGTCCAGCCAGCGCCACGATCTGTAAGTCAGGCAGCCCAGCGCATGGATCTCCCGCAGCGCCTGCTCGTTTTCCAGCCGCTGATACTCCTCCCAACGGCGCACGAAAGACTGACCAGGCGCGGCATCGCCCAGCCGTGCCAGCCTGGCTCGTAGGTCTTCTCGCAGTCTGGCCGCCGTGGACCGGTCCACCAGCTTCAGATCGACGTGCACCAGGACCAGTTCGGACAGTTGACCGGCGCCCACCCGCCGAACCCTCGTGATCCACCACTGGCCGTCGACCTGGTCGAGGAATGCCTCGAAGTCTCGACCGCGCAGGCGGCACGGCTCTGGTGCCCCCAGCTCGGCCGACGGCAGCGCCACGGCCACAACCCGAGCGGCGGCAGGCCCGCCTGGCGCCGCGGGCAGCAGCAGCTGCTCGGACAACCACACAACCGGGTCCTGCCCCTTCAGGTCACCGGCAAGGCTGCGCAGACTGTTCAGCGCGGCGTCGGTGACGCCTGCTGTCATCGGTTCCCACAGGTGGGTCTGCCGGTACCGGTGCGCCCGGACCAGGAGCCGGTGTCCGGCGCCCGCTTCGGTAGTCACCTTGTGCACGATCGCGATCGACGAGCCCATCACGGTGCGGAGGCGGTCTTCCGACTCGCGGTCGACGGCGCGTGCGGGCCACTCAGCAAGCAATTCACCGTCTGCTGCGTAGAGCGCCGCGTCCATGATGCCGCTACGCTCCCCCAGCAGGATTTCGCCGTGGCGCGCCCGGCTCGCGGATAGCCGCTGGTCCGGGCCGGTGATCCAGAAGAACTCGGGCGGGCCGCTGAGGTTCTCGGAAAGGGTCACCGGCGTTCCCTTGGGTTGCGGCTGATGCTCAATATCCGGTGCACCTGATCCGGCCGACCGAACCGGACGTCCCAGAAACCCGCTTCGCCACGCGGTAGCAAGCGCTCTTCCGACCGCTTCAGCTCCAGCGACCGCGAACCGTCGCGGTCGACGAGGCCGACTCGCTGGTGTCCGGTGCGCCGAACCGTCACGTCTCCCCCGACCTGCCAATTCACCTCGGCGACTGGAGACGACGGATCCACCGGCTGCCCCGCCGGCCCCGGATCGAGTAGGGCCAGCGCCCGCCGTGCGTCGACAGACACGGGCCCGCCGGGAGCGAGGACGATGGTGTGGCATGGCACGGCCGGATCACCCTTGGATGCATACGACGGCAGCCGCGTGAGCAGGGCGGCAAAAAGCAAGACTGGTCTCCCAACCGAACACCACGGGCACTTCTCCAGGAAGGCGTAGCCGGTGATCCCGCAGCCGGGGCAGGGAATGGTGAAGTCGGCGGCGCGGATGAGCTCGTCCCGCCAGTCCGCGGCGGCAGGGCGCGCCTGCGAGTTCGTGAGACCGATCTCGAAGGCCCTGCCGGCTAACCGACGCAGCCCACCGGTGAGCACCCAGTCACGCTTGAGTCCGGAAGTCGCCCGGTTGCGATCGTCGGCGGGGTCATCCACCCACGGAAGAGCACCGGAATAGGCCTGCGCCTCAAGGCCCGGATCGTTCCGGACCGCGGCGCCCACGAACGGATGGACAGCGACGAGCACCCGGAACACGACCAGAGCCAGCGAGAACAGGTCGCTCAGCGCGTCGTTGGGACGTTCCCCCCGGACGACCTCCGGCGCGCCGTAGCCGGGAGTGAACAGCCCGGTCGCCGAATGGTCTGACTCGACGGTCACGTTGTCCGGGTCGATGAGCCAGACGTGGTCGTACGACGCCGACCGCGGCACGAGGACGTTTGCAGGCGAAAGATCGCAGTACGCCAGCGCTCGCGCGTGTAGACGATGCAGGGCGTCGGCAGTGTTCGCGAGTACCGTGAGGCGGCGTCGCAGGCCACCGGTGTCCCGGTACCACTGTCGCTGGTCCAAGCCGCGCGGCGGCACGAACAAGGTCTTCAGTGACACCATTTCTTCGAGTAGTTCCATGACGTAGCCTGACGGCCCGTCGAGGATCGCCTGAGGCTTGGCAAGGGGAATTCCGCGCAGGTCGGTGCGGGCGATGCGGCGCAGCCGGGCCTGCAGTTCCTCGCGCGTCGCCCGGTCAGCGTGGTTGAGGAACTTGGCCGCCAGCCTGCCGCCTTGCAACGACCAGACCTCGCCCTGGCCACCACGACCGATTTCCTCGCGCAGCACGAACTCATTCTGAAGCTCGTCACGTACGCGTAGACCGGACGCGGGCGTGAAAGACGACACGTCCGTGATGGGAGAGTTCATTTCAGTCCACTAGGTTCCGGAGCTCGCCGAAGTCGAGTGAGGCCAGGTTGTCTGGCTCGATACTCCGAACCCGGGTGGTGACCGTGCGTGTGACACCCTGGAAGAACACCGCGAGCTTGTCCACCTCGTTGGCGCGGACGACCGGATACGCGGGATTGGCGACGAACGCCTCGAGCACGCGGTACGCGGCTGCATCGGAGTCCTCGCCTACCGAAACGGCGAGCCGTACCGCTTTGGCGGCCTTGGTGCTCAAAAGGTCTTTCAACGGACTTTCCCAGTCGTCGGTCGGCATCCCGTCGGAAACCAGCACGAGTGTCGGAAGGTACGCGTCCGCAGGCAGGAAACCCGGATCCCGCATCAGGTCGGCGACCAGGCGAAACGCCGCCCCCATCGGAGTCTTGCCCGACGGCAGCAGTTTCCTCCACTGCACTTCGCCGGCTGGCGTGGGTTCCTGGTGCAGCACTGCATGCTCCTGCGAGAACACAACCACAGCCACGGTGATCTCCGCGCTGCCGCTGTCTTCCGCCGCAAGCCGGCGCACCATCGCCTGGATGGCGGTGTTGAGCGTTTCGATCTTGCCGTCTTGCCCCATGCTGCCGCTCGCGTCGGCAAGAACGACGACAGGCAGCGACCGAGGCCGCTGGAATTCAAAACTCGGGGCGGAGTCCACGGCTTCGGTCAACGTTCGCTTCCCTCACAGACAATCGGCGATGCTTCCAGTTTCGAACAGTACAGAATGCTCGACCACGACAGTTGAGGCAATACTCTGATCGTATGATCCTCTGCGTCCGTTACAGGTGATCGGCGCCTTGGCAGCTTGCTCCTTCGCATGCGCGCCAGACGCGCCCAGCCGGCGGCGATCGGAAGCCGGCTCTGCCGTTCAAGCCGTTCACGCACATGGTGGCGATCTTGTCGGCGCTCAGTGTGACCAAATGATCACTGTGAGTCACAAGCAGGACCTGGGTCGCCTGCTTACCGGACCATCGAGCCAAAGGCACTCGCCGAACATGACGTCCCCCAGCCGCGCGCAGAGAGACGCAGTAGCCGAACGTATCAACAGACTCATGTCACACAACTCGTCCGCAGTTCACCGGCCACGGGGACGACGGTGTGTCGACATTCGATGCCTTCCCGGCCTGCTAGTCACGGACAGAGGTCGACCGACTACATCGCACACGGTCATACGAGCAGCAACGCGGCCATTCGGGTGCAAATCAGCTTCCATCTCGTCATCGGTGCCAGGCGATTGCGTTCCGCCCTCGACCCGAACCCGCCTCAAGCGCCGAGGTGCACGATGATCAGTAGCGCTCGCCCAGCCGCCATGCCATGCGCAGTCTCGCCGCGTCGGGCCGGCGCCCGGCGCCGCCAGCGAACTGTCGAAGGTCATGGGCTGAGGTTCGCGTTCTACGGGCGGATGTCCACCGTTGACTTCCAGGACCGGGCAACGTCGTCGGGGTGGCAGCGCGACGTCGCCGAGGAGACGATCCGCGGGCACGGCGTGATCGTGGCGGAGTACTTCGACGAAGGATGTTCACGCCGGCTGCCCTGGCGCGAACGAGCTGCGACGGCGCAGCTGATGGCAGCCGCGGAGCACCCGAACCGTTCGTTCGATGCCGTCGTGATCGGCGAGTACGAGCGGGCGTTCTACGGCGACCAGTTCAACGCCGTGCTGACCACGCTCCAAGCACACGGTATCCAGCTGTGGCTCCCCGAAGCAAACGGCCCGGTGAACCTCAACGACCCCGCACCAGGCATTAATGCTTCTGCTCGGATCCCAGTCACGCCGCGAGGTGTTACAGGCCCGGCACCGGGTACTGGCAGCGATGCACATTCAAACCTGCGTGCAGGGCAGATTCCTCGGCGGCCGGCCACCCTACGGCTACCGCCTCGCCGATGCCGGCCCGCACCCGAACCGCGCTCACGCGAGCTGGGGCCGCCGTCTGCACCGCCTGGAACCCGATCCGGTCACCGCGCCGTGGGTGCGGTGGATCTTCCAGCAACGAGCCACCGGACGCAGCGTGGCCGGGATCGCGCGGGAGTTGAACGACCGCGGCATCCCATGCCCGTCAAGCGCCGAGCGGGACCGGAATCGTCACCGGACGAAGCACGAGTGGATCGTCCGGACGGTGATCGGGATCCTCGAAAACCCGCGGTACACGGGGCGGCAGGTGTGGAACCGGCACGGCGCCAGAACACCCGGCCCGGCTCACCAGGGTGCTCCAGTCCGGCCATCGGCGGCACGAGGTTGGGCCGAGTCGAAGAAGGTGACACATCCGGCACTCGTGGACGGGGCCACCTTCCTCGAGGTCCAGGGCATGCGCGCAGCCCGGCTCACCCAGGACGGCGGCACCAGGACGTACGTGCTGGCGGGAGTCGTGCAATGTCAACTGTGCGGCCGCCGACTGGACTCGCACTGGGTGAACGGACGCCCCGGCTACCGCTGCTGCCACGGTCACACGAGCGCCCGCAACCGCCCACCAGAACTCGCCAAGAACGTCTACGTCCGTGAAGACCACTTGTTCAACGATCTCCGCGTGCGATTCGCCCAGACCGTAGGCGATGATGGGTCCGCGATCGCCGACTACCTGAGAACGAATGACCTAACGATCATGTGCGGCGGCCCGACACGCGAAGTCAGGGCGTACAGCCCACATTCCGCACTTACCACGAGAGTTGAGACCGTCGGCGACCAGCTGCTGTTACTCTGACCTGGCCGCGACGCGCGCTTCTATGGGGTAATTGAGTGTCCGAGACCGAGTTGATCTACAACCCCACGCTCAAGTTCGCCACTGACCTGCAGCTCTCGTGACAGCACCCGTCACAAAAGCTTCTCGAGTTCACTCATGCTCCTGGTTGATCCAGCACTAACTAGCGGCTGCCGATCACCGTCAGGTCAGTGACGTACTTGACCGCAGCGATGCGCCATCTTCAGCAGCATCTCGAACAGCTGCCGGCTGTGATTCGAGCTTCGCCGGAAATTCTTGACGCGATCGTCGACATGCGCTCCGTCGAACCGCCAGGCGGGCGCTCGAGCTTGGGGCGCGCCAGCGAATCCTCTCCTCCGAATAACCCGTACTGAGGTTCGCCGCCGACCCGCGGCTTCCCGGGCGACGCGTGTCGACGAATCGCTCCGATTCACAAGCCGCTCCGAAAACGGACTGCCGAAATCCGGGCACGGACCGGAGTCACGTTCGTCGGAACCGATCCCGGTTCAATGTCGATCGGTCGTGACGTCGCACTCAGGGTGCGGCCAGGCTCATCACGACACCGCCATGGGCCCATCCTTCCCGCCCGTGGAAGCGGCCACATCAACCGATCGGCTGATAGCGTCCTCCACCCCGCCCCGCCCCGAATTCCAGCCGTGGAGTCGATCCGCCGCACCCGCTCCGGGACCCACACTTCTCCCATGGCAATCATCGAGGTAGACAGCCTCGTCAAACGCTACGGCGACCACACCGCGGTGAACGGGGTCAGCTTCGCCGTCGAGCAGGGCGAGATCTTCGGCATCCTGGGTCCCAACGGGGCCGGAAAGACCACGACCGTCGAGTGCGTCGAGGGGTTGCGCACGCCGAACGGCGGGACCATCAGCGTCTGCGGGCTCGACCCGCAGCGCGACGAAGGCGAACTGCGGCAGATCCTCGGCGCCCAGCTGCAGGAGAGCGAGCTCCCCGACAAGCTCAAGGTCGGCGAGGCGATGGAGCTCTACAGCTCCTTCTACCGCGAGCCGGCCGACTGGCGCGAACTGGTCGACGTCCTCAACCTCGGCGCCAAGCTCGGTACGCAGTTCCGGCGGCTGTCCGGCGGGCAGAAGCAGCGGCTGTCGATCGCGCTCGCGCTGCTCGGCAACCCGAAGGTCGCGGTGCTCGACGAGCTCACCACGGGCCTCGACCCGCAAGCCCGCCGGGACGTGTGGGACCTGATCGAGAACATCCGCGACCGGGGTGTGACGATCCTGCTGGTCACCCACTTCATGGAAGAGGCCGAACGGCTGTGCGATCGGCTGGCCCTGATCGACTCCGGCAGCGTCGTCGCCGTCGACACCCCCGCCGGGCTGGTCTCGAAGGTCGATGATCAGCAGCGGATCCGGTTCCGGCCGTCCGCACCGCTGGACCACTCCGTCCTGACCGCCCTGCCCGAGGTTTCCAGCGTCGAGCGGGCCGGGAGCCAGCTCGTGGTGACCGGCACCGGCAACCTGCTGCTCGCCGTGACGACCGTGCTCGCCCGCAACCAGATCACCGTGGCCGACCTGCGGGTCGAGCAGACGACGCTGGACGACGCGTTCGTCGCGCTCACCGGCCGCGCCATCGAATCCTGAGGAGAACCCGAACCATGCCCGCCCTGCTCCGGCTCACCGCCACCGAAACGAAGCTGTTCTTCCGCGAACCGATCGTCGTTTTCTTCGCGCTCGCCTTCTCTCCGATCCTGCTCGTCATCCTTGGCCTGATCCCCTCGATGCGCGAACCCAACGCGGATCTCGGCGGAGTCCGGCTGATCACCCTGTACCTGCCGATCGTCATTTCGATGGGCATCTCGCTGTTCTCGCTCAGCGGCTTGTCCCAGCTGTTCGCCTCCTACCGCGAGAAAGGCGTGCTGCGCCGGATGCGGACCACTCCGGTCAAGCCGGCGGTCATGCTCGGGGCGCAGCTGCTGATGGCCACGGTGCTGTCCATCATCACGATGGTGATCATGGTCGCCATCGGCCACTTCGCGTTCGACGTGGAGTTCCCGCAGCAGCTTCCCGCATTCCTGATCAGTTTCCTGCTGCTGGCCTTGGCGTTGTTCGCGATCGGCCTGCTCGTCGCCGCGCTCGCGCCGTCCAGCAAGAGTGCCAGCGCGATCGGCTCCCTGGTGTTCTTCCCGCTCGTGTTCTTCGCGGGACTGTGGCTGCCGCGCGCCAGCATGAACAAGGTCCTGCTGACGATCAGTGATCTGACCCCGCTCGGCGCCGGCGTCCAATCGCTACAGGACGCCACCGCCGGTCACTGGCCGCAACTGCTGCACCTGGGTGTCATGCTAGGCTGGACGGTATTGGCCGGTGGCCTGGCAGCACGATACTTCCGCTGGGAGTGAGGGTGGGCATCGAGGGCGAGCTGCGCGCGGAGTTCGACCGCTGGGAAAGCAAGGAAACGGCGACCTTTACGGTTCTCCCCTATTTCCTCCTGGCCGTCAGCATCACCGTCACGCTGGTGCAGTTGTTCTGGAAAGTACCGGACGACCTTCCGACCATTCTGGGTCTCTCCGCCGGCGCCCTGCTCTGGATGCTGTGGTTTTCGACGCTTCACCCCGAATGGCACGAGAACCATCCGTTGATGGGCCTGTACTACTCCGGGTTGATGATTCTCGTCGCCGGTTTGGTCGCCATCGCTCCGTGGTACGGCTTCTTCGCCTTCGTCGGCTACCCGCAGGCGTTCCAGTACCTCCAGGGTCGCTGGCGGTACGCGGGCGCCGCCGCCACCGCGATGACCTCCGCGGCGGCGTTCCTCGGTGGTGTCGCCGCCATCGACGCCGCCGAAATGTGGTGGGTGTGGCTGGCCGTCGGCGCGGTGTCGTCGGTGCTCGCCGGTGCGCTCTTCTACTTCGTGGAGATGGGCAGCCACCGCAACGACATGCAGAAACAGGCCCTCCTCGAGCTGCACGAGGTCAACGCCAAACTGGAGACCGCCCTGGCCGAGAACGCCGGGTTGCAGGCGCAGCTGCTGGTCCAGGCGCGCGAGGCGGGCGTCCTGGACGAGCGGCAGCGGATGGCGCGGGAAATCCACGACACGCTCGCCCAGGGTCTAGCCGGGATCCTGACACAGCTGCAGGCCGCCGAGCAGACGCTGGGCGACCCTCCGGCGTTGCGGCAGCACCTCGCGAACGCCACCAACCTGACCCGCGAAAGCCTCGTCGAGGCCCGCCGCACGGTGCAGGCGGTGGAGCCGTCGGTGCTCGCGCAGGCGCAGCTCCCGGACGCGATCGGCGACGTGGCCCGGCGGTGGTCGGAGGTCAACGACGTCGACGCGGTGCTGACCACCACCGGAGACGCCCGGCCGATGCACACCGACGTCGAGGTGGCGCTCCTGCGCACGGCGCAGGAGGCGCTCGCCAACGTGGCCAAGCACGCGCGGGCCGGCCGGGTCGGCCTGACGCTGTCGTACATGGCGGACCAGGTGACCCTCGACGTACGGGACGACGGTGTGGGATTCGAACCGAACACCAAGCGCGCCAACGGTTCCACGAACGGCGGCTTCGGCCTCGCCGGGATGCGGCAGCGCGTGCAGCGCCTCGCGGGCCGGCTCGACATCGAATCGGAACCGGGGCGTGGCACGGCGATCTCGGCGACGGTGCCGGCCATCCCGGCCGGAGGTGCGGCGTGATCTCCCTGTTGATCGTCGACGACCACCCGGTGGTGCGGGACGGGTTGCGAGGCATGTTCAGCGCCGACCCCCGCTTCGACGTGGTCGGCGAGGTCGGCGACGGCGCCGCGGCGATCGCGGCCGGCGAGCAGCTCCGGCCGGACGTGATCCTGATGGACCTGCGGATGCCGAGGACCGACGGCGTCACCGCCATCAAGGAGCTGGCGAAGCGCGGGGTTTCCGCACGGATCCTGGTGATCACCACGTACGACACCGACAACGACGTCCTGGCCGCCATCGAGGCCGGCGCCACCGGCTACCTGTTGAAGGAAGCGCCGAAGGAGGAGCTCTTCCGCGCGGTGGAGGCGGCCGCGCAGGGGCAAGCGGTGCTCTCCCCCACCGTCGCGACCCGGCTCATGGGGCAGGTGCGGCAACCCGCGTCCGAACCCCTGTCCCAGCGTGAGCTCGAGGTTCTGGAGCTGGTCGCGGCGGGCTCGACGAACCGCGAGGCAGCGGAACGGCTGTTCATCAGCCAGGCGACGGTCAAGACGCACCTGTTGCACGTGTACGCGAAACTCGGCGTCAACGACCGGGCGGCCGCCGTGGCCGCCGCGTTCTCCCAGGGCTACTTGACGCCGTAGGCAGACCGAGGTTCGTTCGGTTCAACGGCTTTTACCCGAGACGCATCCTGCACGGCGGCCGTGACACGGCGCAGGGTGGGAGCGCGGACGAGCGCCGGTAACGCGGCGTCGAAACCCGCGCGGGCCGCTAGGTCGACCACCCGGCCGGCGACCGTGGCCAGCATGGTGAGAAGTTCGAGGGAGTTGCCGCCCAGCTGCTGGAAGTCGGTGTCGTCGTCCAGCCGCTCGGGATCGATGCCGAGGAGCTCGGACCAGACCCCGGCGATCGCGGCGGTGAGCGCGTCGCGTCCGCCGGCGGACGCGGCCGGAACGGGAAGGTGCGCGAAGGGGTCCGGCAGCCGGCGCGCGTCGACCTTGCCGTTGATGGTGTGCGGGATGGCATCCACGAACACTGTGGCGGCCGGAACGAGATACGCCGGAAGTGCGGCCGAGGCATAGGCCGCCAGTTCATCGGCCGAGACGGCCGTGCCCGGTGCCCGCACGACATACGCGGCCAGTACCTTGTGCTCGCCCGAGGGGCGGGCGAGCACGACCGCCTCGGCGACCGCCGGGTGACCGCGCAGCACGTGGGCGGTCTCGGCCGGTTCCACCCGGTGCCCGAGGATCTTCACCTGGTCGTCCACCCGCGACACGAACTCCAGCGGGCCGCCCGGAGCCCGGCGCGCGAGGTCGCCGGAGCGGTAGACGCGGGTGCCGTCGGCCAGGCGGACGAAGGCCCGCTGGGTCAGGTCCGGTTGTCCCCGGTAACCGCGGGCCAGCTGCGGGCCCCCGATCCAGATCTCGCCGGTCTCCCCGTCGGCGGCGAACCGCCCGTGCTCGTCGAGTACGAAGACGCTGGTCCCGGTCGTGGGCAGACCGAGCGGCACCACAGCGGTATCGGGCGCACAGCCGTTCGCGTCGAACGGATGCAGCGTCATGACCACCGTGGTCTCGGTGGGCCCGTAGGAGTTGACGATGGCGCAGTCCTCGCCGAAGACGCGCTGGGCTTCCCGCGCCACCGCAGTGGACAGTGGCTCGCCCATCAGCACGACCGCACGGAAACCCTTCGGCCGCAACCCCAGCCGGTTGATCAACGCGAGGTGGGACGGCGTCATCAGCAACGTGTTGGCGCCCGAGTCCAGCAGCAGCTCCCGCAGCATCGCGTGGTTGATCTCCGCGGGGCGCAGCACCGCGGTGCCCCCGGCGAGCAGCGGCAGGTAGAGGGCGCAGGCCGCGACGTCGAACCCGAGCGAGGCCAGCATCGGCACGCGCGTGTCCGCGTCGAACCCGAGGTCGCGGATGGCCCAGTCGGTCCACGCTCGCAGCGCACCGTGCGGGATCTCCACCCCCTTCGGGCGGCCGGTCGACCCGGACGTGTAGATGAGGAAGGCGAGCTGGTCGTCCCCGATCTCCGGGGCCGGCAGGTCCGCGTCGGCGGCGAGATCCTCGTCGACCACGAGCCGCACGCACCCCGGCGGCAGGCAGTCGCGCACGTCGTACGGGCGCTGCACCAAGCAGACCGGGGCCTGTGCGTCGGCGAGCAGGCCGGCGATTCGCGCGTCCGGGTTACGCGCGTCGATCGGGAGGTACGCGGCGCCGGCACGCAGCACCCCCCACACCGCGATCGTCGCGGCGACCGACCGGTCGCCCAGCACACCGACGACGGTCTCGGGGCCCGCGCCGCGGGCGCGCAGCGCGGCCGCCACCGCGGCGGTGCGCCGTTCCAGCTGCCGGTAGGTCAGGACGCCGTCCGGGCCGCCGTCGAGGGCGGGCGCGTCCGGCGTCTCGTCGACGCGCCGCAGGAAACGGGTGACGACGTCGACGGGCCCGGGGCCAGTCGCCGGCCGGCCGGCTTGCGGCAACGGCGTGGCGTGCGTCCCGAGCCGGGCCACGAGCCGCGCCAGCAGCGCGTCGAGACGCGCCCGCGTTACGTCCCCGTCCCACCAGGCCACCGTGATCTCGGTGTGCCAGTCGAGCTCGAGCACGTTGAACACCGGCGCCTCGCCCGGCAGCGGACGCTCCATGACGAACGCCGTGTGCGCGGTGAACCCGGGAGCACAGAGGTCGCCGAGGTCGATGCGGCCGGCGTGGGAGAGGACGGCGTCCACCGGGAAGCGTTCCGCCGCGCGTGTCCGGCGGTCCGTGTCCAGCAGGATCGACTCGATCGCCGTCAGCGGCGCGGTGAGGGCCACGTCCGGGACCACGTTCTGGGCCGGCGCGCCATCCTTCACCGCCCGCAGCAGCCGCGCGTGGACGTCCAGCCAGTCCTCCCCGGCCGAGACCCGGACGGGCATGCCGAGCGAAAGGTTCGCCGTGCTGCGCACCTCGGGCCGGTAGTACCGCAGGTCGACGGGCACGTAGAAGGCCGCCTCGCGGGCGCCGGGCTGCTCCGCGACCACCTCCGCGAGCAGTGCGGCCAGCCGGGCCGTGATGCCCGGATACCGGCCCTGGAGGGAGCGGCGCGCGAGGACGATCCGGGACCGGGCGACCGGCTCGCACGACCCCATGATCGGGGGCTTGTCCGCCCGCGGGGCGTCGCTGTCGGCCCGGCCCGGCAGCCGGGTGTAGACGTCCCGGTCGGCGATGGCGTCGGGCGCACCGGCCACGGGCTCGCCGCGCAGCGCGTGGAAGACGTCCCGAGCCCAGGTCAGCAGCCCATTGGCGTCCATCACCGCGTGATGGGCGCGGAAGGCCACGGCGAGCCGGCCGCCCGCCGGGCGCCGCACGAGCACGACTTCGCAGAAGGGCCCGGTCACGCAGTCCCGCAGTTCGGGCAGCTTCAGCAGATCGGCGTCCGCGGGGATGTCCACGACCTTCACCGGCGGGGGCGTCCCGCCGTCCACCCACTCCTGCCCGCGCCGGACGAGCCGCGCTCCCGGGCACGCTTCCGAGGCGGTGGCGATCGCCTCGGCGAGCCGGCCGGTGTCGAGCGATCCCTCTCCCTCGACGACTATCCCGAAGGTCGGGTTCAGGTCCCCGGGATGGCCCAGGAACCACCATTCGAGGGGGGAGATCTTCCGGCGGAAGACCTGCTCGCCGGCGGCGCGGGACGCGGTCACGATGCCTCCTCGGCGCGGTCCTCGAAAGCGGTGCGTTCGCGTCTGTTCACCGGCCGGTCGAGCGCCGGGGAGTGTCGGTGCCTCATCGTTGGTCCTCGCCAGTCACGGGCCGGGAGCCCGCGCTCCCGAATTGCTCTGCCGGATCACCGGGCCGAGCCGCCGAACGCGGCTCGGCCCCACCGCACGGCTCAGCCCACCGGCCCGGTGATGTGGGCGAGGTACTCGCCGGTTGCCTGATCGTCCGTTTCCCGGGTGCCGAGACCCGTGGCCCAGAGGCCGCCACCCGGGACACCGCCGAGTTGCTTCACGCCGTACGCCGACAGCGGCGGCTTCGGCGCTTGCTGCCAGGCGCTGCCGTCCCAGCGCAGCAGCGTTCCGCGCCACTTGCCGCTGGAGCCGTCATAGGTGTTGCCGCCCGCCCACAGCTCGGAACCGTTCAGGGCGAGGGAACCGATGGCCGACCCCTGGACGTTGCCCGGCACCGGGGTCGGGGTCTCCGTCCACGCGTGGCCGTCCCAGCGCATCGCGACCGCGTCCCGGCTCTTCACCGTGATGCCGTTGGATTCGTAGGTCACCTTCTCGCCGCCGACCCAGGCCTCGCCGCCGCGGGCGACCACGGTGTCGAGTTCGGTCTCCACCAGGGCGGCCTTCGGCGGATTCGGCAGCAGGGTCCACGCGGTGCCGTTCCAGTGCAGCACCAGAGTGTGGCCGTCGGTTCCCGGCCCGTACCGGTTCGTCATACCCACCGCCCAGACGTCGTCCGGCGAGACCGCGTACACGCTGCTGAGATCGGTGTTCCCGGCGGGCAGCGGGATGGTCATCTTCCGCCAGACCGTCCCGTCCCAGCGCAGCACGCCCGCTGTGGACACCTCACCGACCGGCCGGTACGAGCGGCCCACGGCGAACGCGGTGTTCCCCACGGCGGCGACGTCATCGAGGTAGAGGGGGTTGTCCGGGTCGGTCGGGTACGGGCTCGAGGTCCAGGTGGTGCCGTTCCAGTGGTAAGTGGTGGTCGATCCGACAGTCCACACGTTCGTACTCGACGCGGCCGACACCGCGTGCAGCGCGCCCCGGCAGGAATCCAGCGGCGGCTGCTTGGTCCACGTTCGACCGTCCCAGCGGTAGAGGTCCGCGCAGACCGTGCCCGCCGGAATGGGGGGCGGGCCGTTCCACCGCACCTCGCCGACCGCCCATGCGTGCGTGCTGTCGAGGGCCGCGACGTCGTCGAGCGACTTCTGGGGGGTGTTGTACCCGTAGGGGAAGGAAAGCTGGTCCCAGACCGCTCCGGCGGCCGCGCCCACCGGAGCGAATGTGCTCACGAAACCCGCGACGAGCGCAAGCGTACCGATGATTCTGACAAAAGATCGAGAACCGCCGTTTCGCATATTCACCCCTTATTAATACCATCGGCCGACGCTGTTCAACTGCCCCGGAATTCGCAATCGAACAGCGTCGGCGGGATCGTCACGAAACCTTGACGTCCGGGGAATACAGGTCGATCCAGACGGCCATGTCCAGCGCCCGTTCCATGCCGCGCCGGGACCCCTCGGTGATCTGCGGCGTGTCGACCGCGACCGCGTCGCGCAGCACGTCCTTGTCGATCAGGTCGAAGACCGCGTGCGACGGTTTGGAAAGCAGGTCCTGGCACTGCGCCCGCAACGCGGTCGCGTATCGCGGGTCCTGGGTGGACGGATAGGGCGACTTGACGCGCTCGGCGACCGACGCGGGCAGCAGGTCGAGGGAAGCACCGCGCAGCAACGACTTCTCGCGGCCGTCGTAGTTCTTGAACGCCCACGGCGCGTTGTAGACGTAGTCCACCAGGCGGTGGTCGCAGAACGGCACCCGGACCTCGAGCCCGACCGCCATCGACATCCGGTCCTTTCGGTCGAGCAGCATCTGCAGGTACTGGGTCAGGTGCAGGTACGAGATCTTGCGCATCACGTACTCGAAGTCGTCCTCACCGTCCAGCCGGGAGACCTGCCCGATCGCGGCGTTGTACCGCTCGGTGATGTAGCCCGGCAGGTCCATGGCCTCGAGCAGGGACTGCTGCAGGATCGGCTTGGAGTCGCCGGCGCTGGTGATGAACTGCACCAGCCACGGGAACGTCGGGATTTGGTGCACCAGCGGGTCGAAGAACCACTTGTAGCCGCCGAAGACCTCGTCGGCGGATTCACCCGACAACGCGACCGTCGAATGCTGCCGGATCGCCTTGAACAGCAGGTACAGCGACGTGTCGACGTCGCCGAACCCGGCGGGTAGGTCCCGGGCACGGACCACCGCGGCGCGCAGGTCCGGGTCGGCCAGGTCGGCCGCGGACAGCACGATGTCCTGGTGCTCGGTCCGGGACTTCTCGGCGACGTCGCGGACGAACGGCGCGTCCGGAGCCTCGCGGAACTCTTCGGGCACGAAGTTTTCGGTCCGGCCGACGAAGTCCACCGCGAAGCTGCGCACCGTCTCACCGCCCTTGGCCAGCTGGTCGGCGGCGATCGCGGTCATCGCCGAGGAGTCCAGGCCGCCGGAGAGCAGGGTGCACCGCGGCACGTCGGCGACCAGCTGCCGGCGCACGGTGTCGTCGAGCAGCTCGCGCACGTGCGCGACCGTGTCCTCCCGGGAGTCTTCGTGCGGCTTGGTCTCCAGGCTCCAGTAGACCTTCTCGTGCACGCCGTTGACGTCGACCGTGACGACGGTGCCGGGCCGCACCTCGCGCATGCCCTCCCAGAACGCGCTGCCCGGCGGCTTGATGAACGCGAACAGCTCGCGCAGCCCGTCCAACGTCACCGTCCGCTCGGCCAGCGGGTGGGCCAGGATCGCCTTCGGCTCCGAGCCGAACAGCACACCGTCCGGGGTCGGGTAGTAGAAGAACGGCTTGATGCCCATCCGGTCGCGGATCATCACCAGCTTCCGCTCACGGGCGTCCCAGATGGCGAAGGCGTACATGCCGTTGAGCCGGTCCGCGACCGCCTCGCCCCACTCCAGGTACCCGCGCAGCACGACCTCGGTGTCGGACTCGGTCTCGAACCGGTGCCCGCGCCCACGCAGGTCCGCCCGCAACTCGGTGAAGTTGTAGGCCTCACCCGAATACACCATCGCGACCGCGCCGTCGGGCGCGCCGGTCGGGTTGACGCTCATCGGCTGCCGGCCACCGGGCAGATCGATGACGGCGAGCCGGTGGTGACCGAGCGCGACGTGCTCGGCGATCCAGGTGTCGTGGTCGTCCGGGCCACGGCAGGCCATCGTCTCGGTCATCGCGTCCACTGCGGCCGTCTCACCCCGCAGGTCGCGCTGGTAGGACACCCATCCGGTGATTCCGCACACTGTTCTCTCCTCTTCGCTCTGCGTTCGGTCGGTGTTCTTCGGGGCGGGCGCTCACCCGGCGGCGGGCGCCGACATCGCTTCCACCAGGCGGTGATCGAGGATCTCGATGACGCGGGGCATCTCCTCGACGAGGAAGAAGTGCCCGCCGGGGAACACGTTCAGGTCGAACTCGCCGGTCGTGTGCGACCGCCAGTCCTCCGCTTCGGCGACCGAGGTCTTGGGGTCGCGGTCGCCGGTCAGCGAGGTCACCGGGCAGGACACGATGGCTTCCGCGCCCACGCGGTAGGTCTCGATCGCGCGGTAGTCGGCCCGCAGCGACGGCAGGGCCGCGGCCATCAGGTCGGGGTCGTCGAGCACGATCGACGCGGAGCCGTCCAGCCAGCGGATCTCGGCCAGGATCGCGTCGTCGCCCATCGGGTGCAGGTCGTCGGCGGTCTCCTGGCCGATCGCCGGGCCGCGGCGGCCGGAGACAATCAGGCGCGCGACGGGCGTCCCGGCGCGCTCGCACCGGCGGGCGACCTCGAAGGCCACGACGGCGCCCATGCTGTGCCCGAACAGCACGAGCGGCAAGCCGGAGCGCCGGGCCAATGCGTCGAAAACACCGTCGGCGAGCCGCCCCAGGTCGGCGATCGGCTTCTCGGCGCGCCGGTCCTGCCGGCCGGGGTACTGGACGGCCAGCACCTCGACGCGGTCCGCGGTACCGAGTGCGTGGGGCACCGGCCGGTAGAACGGCGCGGTGCCGCCCGCGTGCGGGAAGCACACCAGCCGGACGGCGGGCGCCGCGGTCCGGCGGTAGCGGCGCAGCCACAGGTCGTCGTCGACGGGTTCGGGTATGGCGGACATGGTTCTCCGTTCAGTGATCGCGGTCGCGACCGAGTTCGGTGTCGATCAGGGCGAACAGTTGGTCGTCGGTGGCTCCGGCCAGGGTGCCGGGGCCGGCGCCGGCGGGGACGGCCCCAGCGAGGGCCGCGAGCCGGGCCAGCGCGCGGGCCGCGGCCTCGGGATCGGTGGTGGCGGCCAGCAGCGCTTCGAGGGTGTCGATGGCGGCCGGCAGCGGGTCCGGGTGCAGGATCGCGAACAGGTGGGAAGCCAGCTCGGCCGGCGACGGCCGGTCGTAGACCAGGCCGGGCGGCAGGTCGAGGCCGGTGGCGTCGGCGAGGCGGCCGCGCAGCTCGATCGCCAGGACCGAGCTGAAGCCCTGCTCCTTGAACGTCCGGGCCGGGTGCACGTCGCCGGCGTCGGCGAGGCCGAGAACGGCGGCGGCGTGGCCGACGACGAGGTCGAGCACGGCCCGTTCGGTCTCCGGGTTCACCGGGGGCACCGACGGCGCGACCGCCGCCGGGGTGCGGTGGTCGTCGGTCAGCCAGTGGCGGGTCCGCTGGAAGGCGTAGGTGGGCAGGTCGACGGTGGGGCCGTCCGGCAGGATCGCGCGCCAGTCGACGGGCACGCCGCGCACGTGGGCTTCGGCGAACGAAGCCAGCAGGCGGTCCGCGCCGCCCTCGCCCCGGCGCAGGGTGCCTACGGCGACGGCACCGGTGATCCCGCCGGCCAGCACCGGATGCGGGGAAACTTCGACGAACGCGCCGTGGCCGGCGTCGGCCAGGGTCCGCACGGTCCGGTCGAACTCGACGGTCTCGCGCAGGCTCGCGAACCAGTACGCCGGATCCAGCTCCGGTCCGGTCAGCCACGCGCCGGTGAGCGCGGACACCATCGGGATCCGGGCCGGACCGGGCGAAATCCCCCGCAGCACGGTCAGGATTTCCGCACGCAGCTCGTCGACGTGCGCGCTGTGCGATGCGTAGTCCACGGGGATCATCCGGGTGCGCACCGATTCGGGGCACGACTCTTCCAGTTCCCGCAGCGCGTCGACGTCGCCGGACACCACTGTCGCGGCCGGGCCGTTCACCGCCGCGACCGACAACCGATCCCCGAACGGCGCCATCCGCGCCCGGACGTCGTCCACCGGTTCGGCGAGGGAGATCATCCCGCCGCGTCCGGCCACGGCCGCCAATGCCTTGCTCCGCAACACGACGACCTTTGCGGCGTCCTGCAGGGGCAGGATGCCCGCCACCGTGGCCGCCGCGATCTCACCCTGTGAATGCCCCACCACGGCGTCCGGCTCGACACCCGCCGACCGCCACACCGCGGCCAAGGACACCATCACCGCCCACAACGCGGGCTGCACCACATCCGCGGCCTCGAACCCGTGCCGGCCCGCCAGCACCCCGTCCAGATCCCAGTCCACATAGGACTCAAGAGCGGCTGCACACTCCGCCAGCCGATCCCGGAACACCGGCGACACCTCGGCCAGCTCCCGGCCCATCCCGACCCACTGACTCCCCTGGCCCGGGAAGACGAACGCAGTCCGGCCGGGGCCGCCGGGGCGGACGTGCCCGGTGACCACGCCGGCCGACGGCAGCCCGCCCGCCAGCGCCACGGCACCCTCCCGCGGCCGCAGGCCGAGCAGCACGGCCCGGTGATCGAGCGTGGCCCGGGTGGTCGCCAGGGACCAGGCGACCGCTCGATCCGGCAGCTCCGGCCGGCCCGCGACGTGCTCCGCCAGCCGGCCCGCCTGGGCGGCGAGCGCCGCGGGTGTCCGGGCGGAGAGCGTCCAGGCAAGAGCGTCCCGGAGCACGGAAGGCGGCGCGGGCTCGGGCACGTCCGGTACGGCGGGTGCGGCTTCCAGGACGACGTGGGCGTTGGTGCCGCCGATGCCGAACCCCGAAACCGCCGCGCGAGGCGGGCGCCCGGATTCGGGCCACGGCGCCGCCTCCGTCAGCAGGCGGACCGCACCGGCGGCCCAGTCGACGGCCGGGGTGGGCGTCGCGGCGTGCAGGGACGCGGGCAGCGTCCCGTGCCGAAGCGCGAGAATCGTCTTGAGCACGCCGGCGACGCCCGCAGCGGCCAGGGTGTGCCCGAGGTTGGACTTCACCGACCCGACGAGGAGGGGCCGCCCGGCCGGCCGATCCGGACCGTAGGCGGCGACCAGCGCGCGGGCCTCGACGCGGTCGCCGAGCCGGGTCCCGGTGCCGTGCGCCTCGACGAAGTCGATGTCCGCGGGAGCCAGGCCCGAGTCGGTCAGCGCGGCGCGGATCACCTCCTGCTGCGCGTCACCGTTCGGCGCGGTGAGGCTGACGCCGGCACCGTCGGAGTTGACGGCCGAGCCGCGGACCACCGCCAGCACCCGGTGCCCGAGGCGGTGCGCCCGGTCCAGTCGTTCCAGCACGAGCACGCCGGCTCCCTCGGACCAGGCCACGCCGTCCGCGTCCGCGGAGAACGGCTTGCAGCGGCCGTCCGGGGCGAGGCTGCCCAGCGCGGTGAACGCCACGTGGTAGGCCGGCGTCGTCAGCACCGACACCCCACCCGCGAGCGCCACGTCGCAAATCCCGCTCCGGAGCGCCCCCGCGGCCAGGTGCAGCGCGACCAGCGAACTCGACGCCGACGTGTCGACGGTGAGAACGGGCCCCCGCAGGCCGAGCACGTGGGCGAGACGCCCGCTGATGACACTGGGCGCGGTGCCGGTGACCAGCAGCCCGGCCAGGTCCGCGGCCTCGTGCGGCCGCGGTCCGTAGGCGCGGGCCTCGGCACCGAGGAACACGCCGGTGCGAGAGCCGCGCAGCGCGGCGGGATCGAGGCGGGCGTGTTCGAGTGCCTCCCAGCCGACCTCCAGAGCGAGCCGCTGCTGCGGATCCATCGCGTCGGCCTCACGCGGCGGGATGCCGAAGAACGCGGCGTCGAATTCGGTCGCGCCGTCGAGGAAGCCGCCGCGGTCCGAGGCGCAGCGCAGGGCTTCGAGGTCCCAGCCGCGGTCCGTCGGGAACGGGCCGCCGACGGTGCGGCGTTCGACAAGGGCGTCCCACAGCCGCTCGGGCGAGTCGATGCCGCCCGGGTAGCGGCAGGCCATGCCGACGACGGCCAGGGGTTCGGTGGTCACGTGCGGGGCCCGCCCGCCGCGGGCGCGGCGCCGAGGGCCGGGGCCGTGACCCGGACGGTCGTCGGCGCGGGCCGGTGGTCGGCGACCAAGTGCCGGAACTCGATGCCCGTCCGCTCGGCGTCGCCCGCGCGAAGCCCGGCCAGGCAGTCGCAGGGATCGTCGGTGAACCCGGCGAACCGGTAGGCGATCTCCATCATGCGGTTGCGGTCGGTGCGGCGGAAGTCGGCGGTGAGGTGGACCCCCGCCGTCGCCGCCTCGCCGATCAGCCAGTCGAGCAGCACGGCGCCCGCGCCGAAGGAGACCACCCGGCAGGAGGTGGCTAGCAGCTTCAGGTGCCAGACCCGCTCGTGGTAGCCGAGGAGCAGCACACCGACCGCGCCGTGCGGGCCGAAGCGGTCGGTGAGGGTGACGACGAGGACCTCGTGCTCCGGGTCGGCGATCAGGCCCCGCAGGTCGGCGTCGGAGTAGTGCACGCCGGTCGCGTTCATCTGGCTGGTGCGCAGGGTGAGTTCCTCGACCCGGGACAGGTCGGCGTCGTCGGCGCGCTTGATTTCCATGACCAGGTCCAGCGAGCGCAGGAACTCCTCGTCGGGACCGGCGAACTCCGCCCGCTCCGCCGTGCGGCGGAACCCCGCCTGGTACATGCCGCGCCGCCGGGCCGCGTCGACCGTGACGACGGCCGGGCTGAACTCCGGCAGGGTGGTCAGCTCGGCCGCCCGCGTGGCGTCGTAGCAGCGGACTTCCGGGTGGTGGTAGGCGACCTCGGCGCGCTCGGCGGGCTGGTCGTCGATGAAGGCGATCGTCGGCGGCGCGAAGTTCAGCCCGTCGGCGATCGCCCGGACCGACTCGGACTTGGCGTGCCAGCCGATCTGCGGCAGGACGAAGTATTCGGCGACGCCGAGGGCTTCCAGCCGCTGCCAGGCGTGGTCATGGTCGTTCTTGCTCGCCACCGTCTGCAGGATGCCGCGCGCGTCGAGTTCGAAGATCGTGCGGCGGATCTCGTCGGAGAGCTCGACCTCGGGGTCCTCCAGGAGAGTGCCCCGCCACAGGGTGTTGTCCAAGTCCCAGACCAGGCACTTGACGAGGGTCGATGCGTCGGGCACGGGGTTCTCCTCGGGCTCGTTCGGTTGCTGCCGCTGCGTTTTCGCGGGTTCGGTCACTGCGTGTCGAGGGCGTGCCGGGCCAGGACCAGCTGCGAGATCTCGGTGCTGCCCTCGATGAGTTCCATGGCCTTGGCGTCCCGGTACGCCCGGGCCACCACGTGGCCGTCGGTGAAGCCGCGAGAGGCGAGCACCTGGACGGCCGTCGCGGCGCCGCGCGCCGCGTGCGTCGCGCCGACCTGCTTGGCCAGCACGGCGGCCACCACCGCGTCGGCAGCGCCGCGGTCCCACTGTCCGGCGGCGTACCGGCAGATCTCGGTGACGATCCGCTCGTCGGTGTAGAGCCCGGCGAGGTGCCGGGCGACGAGCTGGTGCTCGGCGATCGGGACCCCGCCCTGTTCGCGGGTGCGGGCGTCGGCGAGCGCGGCGGTGAGGCAGGCGCGCAGGATGCCCGCACACCCCCAGGCCACCGACATCCGGCCGTACGACAGCGCGACGGTGAACAGCAGCGAAAGCGGCTGGCGGCCACCGCCGAGCACCGCGTCGGCGGGGATCCGGACGTCGTCGAGCACGACGCGGCAGTGCGTCGCCGCGCGGCAGCCGAGTGGCGCCGCGACGGGCTCGATCGCCACCCCGGTGGCGTCGGCGGGCACCACCGCGACGGCGCCGTCCTCGCTGTCGCCGAAGCGGCCGAACACCACGACGAAGTCCGCGTACGCGGCCCCGGTGATCCATACCTTCTCGCCGGAGACGACCAGATCACCGGTGCCGTCGCCGGCCGGGCGGATCCGGGTGGTCATGCCCTCGATGTCGGAGCCCGCGCCGGGTTCGCTGAACGCCGCGCAGGCCAGCCGGCCGCTCGTCAGCTGTCCGAGTAACCGGGCGCGCTGCTCGCGATCGCCGAAGCGGCCGATCGTGGCGGCCGCGATGCCCTGCACCGTCATGATGCTGCGCAGCGAGCTGCACAGAGCGCCGACGTGCGCGGTCAGCTCGCCGTTCTCGAGGCCCGTGCGGCCGGGGCCCCCGAACCGGGCCGGCACCTCCGCGCACAGCACCCCCATCGCGCCGAGCTTGCGCAGCAGCTCGACCGGGATGCGCCCGGCGCTGTCCCACCCGGCCGGGCCCCCGCCGACCAGTGCGTCGATCTCGGCGGTCTCGACGGTCACGCCTCCTCCCCCGCGCGGAGCCGCAGCACCATCGCCGCCATGGCCCGGACGCTGCGGAAGTTGTCCCGGGACAGCTCGGGGCCGAGGATCTCGATGTCGTGGGTGTCCTCCAGGTGCACCACCAGCTCCATGGCGAACATCGACGAGATCGCGCCGGTCGCGAAGAGGTCCTGGTCGACCTCGGGTTCGGCGCCGGTCCGTCGCGTGATGAACTCGGTCAGGTTCTGCTCGACGGCGGTGGCGCCGGCGTTCGCGGTGGTCATCGGTGTGCCTTTCGGTTCGGTGTGGTTGCCGGCGGGCCGCCCGCGCTCAGCGGTACTCGTAGAAGCCGTGGCCGGTCTTGCGGCCGTGCTGCCCGTCGCGGACCTTCCGCAGCATCAGCTCGCAGGGGTCGCATTCGGGGTCGCCGGTGCGGTCGTGCAGCACCCGCAGGGAGTCGACGAGGTTGTCGATGCCGATCAAGTCGGCCGTGCGCAGCGGTCCGGTGGTGTGGCCGAGGCAGCCCTCCAGCAGCCCGTCCACCGTCTCGACGGAGGCGACGCCCTCCTCCACGAGCATCGCGGCCCGGTTGATCAGCGGGTGCAGCAGCCGGTTGATGACGAAACCGGGCGCGTCGGCGACGACCAGGGCCTCGCGGCCGAGCGCGGCGAGCAGCCCGGTGACGGCGGCCATCGTGGCGGCGCCGGTGGCCGCGCCCCGGATCACCTCGACCATCTTGATCAGGTAGGCCGGGTTCATGAAGTGCACGCCGACGAGCTCGTCGCCGCGGGTGACCCAGCCCGCCATCTCGTCGACCGGGATGCACGAGGTGTTGGAGATCAGCAGCGTGCCCGGCGCGGTCACCTCGGAAACCTCGGTCAGCACCTTGCGTTTGACCTCGGTGACCTCCACGACGGCCTCGATCACGGTGGTCGCGCCGGCGACGTCGGTCAGCGACGTGGTGGTGGTCAGGGCGCCGACCGCCCGTCCCTCGGGCAGGACGTCCAGCAGCTGGGCGTGCTTGAGCTTCCGGCGGATCGTCTTGCGGGCCGTCGCCAGGGCCGGCTCGTCGACGTCGACGAGCGTGACGTCCACGCCGTGCCCGAGGGCGAGCGCCGTGATGTTGGTGCCCATGACGCCGCCGCCGACGACGGCGAGGCGGTGCTGCGCTTGGGGATCAGTCATCGGTTCCGTCCTCGGTGCTGGTGAACTGCGCGTCGAGCCAGGTTTCGACGGCCCGCGCGGTGGTCTGCGCGTGGGCGCCGATCATGCTGAAGTGGTCACCCGGCACGACTTCCGTGGTGATGTCACCGGAGAAGCCCCACGGGGCGTCGATCGCGCCGTCCTCGCCGGGGGTGGTGCCGAGCTCGCCACCGTGCCGGAGCATGAGCGTCGGGAGGTCGGCGTTGTACGGGAGATGGCTGCGCCAGTCGTAGTCGTAGTAGTGGGCCAGCGCGGTCAGCCAGTCGTCGCCGCCGATGCCGCCGGCGTCGATGCCCTCACGGTTGTTGAGCAGCACGGCGGCCGGGAGGACGCCGATGATCTCGTCGGGCACGCCGGCCATCTGCGGGGCGAAGCTGTCGAGCAGCACCATCGCCGCGGGGCTCCGGCCGCGGTCGGCGAGGCGGGTGGCGAGGGCCTGCGCGATGAGGCCGCCGGACGAGTACCCGACGAGGACGAAAGAGCCGGCGTCCCCGGCCAGTTCGGGCGCGGCGAGCACGGTCTCGGTGCAGAGGTCGAGCAGCGCGTCGGGGCCGTCGGCCATCGGCTCCCCCGGCGTGTACCCGGGGATGACCGCCGCCAGCACGTGCCGGGGCCGGCGGAAACCCTGGACCAGGCGGGCGAATTCCTGCGCGTGGGCGCTGGCCCCGAACGACGGCAGGCAGACCAGGGCCGGCCCGGCGACGTCGGCGGACCGGCGGGTGAGCGCGACCAGGGGTGGGATGGCCGCCAGCTCGCTCGCGCTGCCGAAGCACGGGCGGAAGTGCGCGAGGCCGGTGATCATCCGCATGGCGTCGACGCCCCGGCCCTGGCCGTTGGCCCGGAGGTAGAGGCCGACCAATGCCTCGGACGCCCCGGCCGTCCCGGGCTCCCCATCCGGAGCCGCGATCAGGGCGAACCGCGGCTCCGGACGTCCGGGCCGGTCCTGGTCCGCCGGGTCGCCGGTGAGCCGGTCGCGCAGGTGCGCGGCCGCCTCGGCCGGGGTGGGGTGGTCGAAGACGAGCGGTCCGGTCAGCCGCAGGCCGGTGGCCTGGGACAGCCGGTTGCGCAGTTCCACGGCGCTCAGGGAGTTGAAGCCCTGCTCGAGGAACGTGGCGTCCGGCTCGACAGCGGCCGCGTCCGGGTGCCCGAGCACCGCGGCGGCGTGTTCGCGGACGACGTCGAGCAGGATCGTCTCCTGCTCCAGCGGGGAACCGGCGGCGCCGAGCCGGGCCGACAGCCGCGCGGCCGCGGACGACGGCGGCGCGGCCGTCTCTTCGTCGTCGTCCTCGGTCAGGACGCGGACGGCGTCGGGGAGCTCGGACAGCAGCGGGCTCGGTCGGTGCAGCGTGTACAGCGGCGCGAACCGGGCCCAGTCGATGTCCGCGACGACCAGGCGTGTCTCGTCGTCGTCCAAAGCCTGCGCGAGCCCCTCGAGACCGTGCTCGGGCGCCATCAGCGGCAGCCCGGACCCGGTTAGCAGATCCTCCGCCTGGCCGACGGCCATACCACCGCCGCCCCACAGGCCCCACGCCACCGACGTCGCGGCCAACCCGGCGGCGCGGCGTTGTTCGGCCAGCGCGTCCACGAACGCGTTGGCCGCGGCGTAGCCGCCGAGCAGGCTGCTGCCCCAGACCGCGGCACCGGAGGAGAACGTCACGAAGGCGTCCAGCTCCAGGCCGCGCTCCACGGACAGCTCGTGCAGGTTCAGCGCGCCGCCGACCTTCACGGCCGACGCCTCCTCGATGCCCTCCGCCGTCAGGTCGGCGACCCGAGAGCCGTGTCCGGCGCCCGCGGAGTGCACCACGCTCGACAGCGCCGGGCCCGTGGCGGCGACGCGGTCGAGCAGGGCCCCGACGGCCGGCCGCTCGCCGACGTCGCAGGCGAAGACGTCGACCGCGCTGCCCCGCCGGGCCAGCTCGGCGGCGAGCGACGCGACCCCCTCGGCGGCCGGCCCGGACCGGCTGGACAGCACCAGGCGCGGCGCGTCCCGGTCGGCGAGCAACCGCGCCGTGCACTGTCCGATCCACCCCGTGCCGCCGGTGATCAGCGCGGTACCCGCGGGCCGGAACGGCGTGGCCGCCGGCGTTTCCGGGCGCGGGGCGCGAACCAGCCGCCGCGCGTAGGCGCCGGAACCACGCAGCGCCACCTGGTCTTCGCCACCGGGTCCGGCGGCGAGCAGCGCGGCCAGCCGGGTGCCGGTCGCGGCGTCGAATTCGCCGGGCAGGTCGATCAGGCCGCCCCAGTGCTTGGCGAGCTCCAGACCCGCCGTCTGCCCGAGCGCCCAGACCTGTGCCTGCGCCGGGCTCGGCGCCTCTCCCGGCTCCGCCGCCACCGCGCCCCGGGTCAGCGCCCACACCGGGAGCGCGGCCCCGGTGCCGGCCGCCGCTTGGACCACGGCCGCGGTGGCCGCCAGCCCGTGCGGCACCCGCCCGGGACCGGGCAGCGGCCGCTCGTCGAGCGCGAGCAACGACACCACACCCGCCACCGCGCCGGTCTCCTCGAAGACCCCCGCGAAGGTCGCGCGTTCCGCGTCCACCGGCTCGACCACCCGGGCGTCGGCGCCGTGGTCGCGCAGGACGCTCGCGACGTCGCCGGCGAGCTCCGCCCCGGCCGGGCCGGAAAGCACCAGCCACGTACCGGAAAGCTCCGCTTCCGGCCGGTCGTCGAGCGGCTGCCAGGCGACGCGATAGCGCCAGGCGGCCACGACGTCCCGGGCCGCCGGCTCCGGCAGTTCCGGCCAGTAGCGGCGGTGCTGGAAGGCGTACGTGGGCAACTCGACGCCGGGCGTCGCGGCCCGCACGGCGGGCGGGGCCGGGAGCGCGGCCGTCCAGTCTACGGGCAGCCCGTTCACGAACGCCGTGCCGAAGGAGCGCAGCAGCCGGCCGGCGTCGTCGTCGTCCCGCCGCAGCGTGTCGACGAGTACGGGGTCGGGCAGGTCGGCCCGGTCGGCCAGCACCTCTTCGACGGCGGTCAGCAGCGCCGGGTGCGCCGAAACCTCGAGGAACGTGCGATGTCCCGATCGGGCCAGGCTCTCCACCGCTTCGGCGAAGCGGACGGTGTGCCGCACGTTGGCGTACCAGTAGTCCGGCCCCAGCTCGGCGCCGGCCACGACGTGTCCGCGCACCGTCGAGAAGAACGGCACCGCACCGGATCGTGGCTCAATGCCCGCCAGCAGCCCGGGCAGGGTGGCCTCGAGCGGTTCGCACAGCCGCGAGTGCGCGACGAAGTCCGCGACCGGCACGCGCCAGCGCCGGATCTTCCGCTTCCGCAGCACGCGCTCGAACTCCCGCAGCGCATCCGGTTCCCCAGAGACCACGGTCGCGGCCGGCGAGTTCACCGCGGCGACGGCGAGCCGGTCACCGAACGGCGTCAGCAGTTCCCGCACGGCGTCGACGCCCAGCACCACCGAGATCATCCCGCCCTCGACGCCCAAGCCCGCCAGCGCTTCCGCCCGCGTCGCGACTACCCGCGCGCCGTCCTCGACCGACAACACCCCGGCGACGGTCGCCGCCGCAATCTCACCCTGCGAGTGCCCCAGTACGACGTCCGGGCGCACCCCGGCCGCCCGCCAGACCTCGGCCAGTGCCACCATCACCGCCCACAGCACCGGCTGCAGCACCGCGACGCCCTCGAGGTCCGGCGCGCCTTCGTCACCGGCCACCACGGCGTAGGGATCCCAGGCGACGAACGGCCGCAACGCCGCCACGCACTCCGCGAACCGCGCGGCGAACACCGGCGACTCGACCAGCAGCCGACGGCCCATCCCCGCCCACTGACTCCCCTGCCCTGGGAAGACGAACACCGTCTTGCCCGGTCCTCCCGCGGGCACGGCGCCCACGGCGGCGAGCGAGTCGGGCCGGTCCTCGGCCACGGCCGCGAGCCGGTCGGCCAGCTCCGCCCGATCCGCTCCCACCACCACGGCCCGCTGCGGGAACACACCGCGGCGCGTGACCAGTGCATCGGCGACGGCGGCGGTTTCCGGCCCGCCGAATGCCAACGGACGCAGCCGGGCGGCCTGCGCGCCCAGGGCGCCGGCCCCGCGCGCGGACAGCACCCAAGCGGTGTGGGCGAGTTCCTCGCGCAGCACCGGGATGCCGTCGGGGGGCGGGACGTCGAGCTCCGCTTCCGCGGGTGGCGGCTCTTCGAGGACGACGTGCGCGTTGGTGCCGCTGATGCCGAAGCCCGAGACGCCGGCGCGACGTGGCGCGCCCACCGGGGTGGTCCACGGCCTCGGCTCGGTCAGCACCCGCACCCCGCCCGACTCCCAGTCGATCTCGCGGGACGGCTCGGTGACGTGCAGGGTGCGGGGCAGCACGCCGTGCCGCATGCCGAGCACCATCTTCATGATCCCGGCGACGCCCGCGGCGCCTTGGGCGTGGCCGATGTTGGACTTGATCGAGCCGAGCCACACCGGGCGGCCGGCGGGCCGGTCCTTCCCGTAGGTGGCCAGCAGCGCGCCCGCTTCGATCGGGTCGCCGAGCACCGTGCCGGTGCCATGCGCCTCGACCGCGTCGACCTGGTCCGGCGTCAGCCCGGCGACCGCCAGGGCGGCGCGGATCACCCGTTGCTGGGACGGCCCGTTCGGCGCGGTGAAGCCGTTGGACGCGCCGTCCTGGTTGACCGCCGTGCCACGTACGACCGCCAGCACCGGGTGTCCCAGGCGGCGCGCGTCGGAAAGGCGCTCCACGGCGAGCATGCCCGCGCCTTCGCCCATCCCCATCCCGTCGGCGGTCGTGGAGAACGCCTTGCAGCGCCCGTTTTTGGACAGGCCCAATGCCGAGCCGAACCCGAACGCGCCCGAGGACACCATCACCGTCACGCCGCCGGCCAGCGCGAGCGTGCACTCGCCAGTCCGCAGCGCTTGGCAGGCCAGGTGCAGCGCGACCAGCGAAGCGGAGCACGCGGTGTCGACGGTGATGGACGGGCCTTCCAGGCCGAGGACGTAAGAAACCCGGCCGGACAGCACGGCGCCACCGTCGCTGACCGGCGTGCTGTCCTGCACACCGGCTTCGCTCTCCGCCACCGCCGAGGTGTAGAGCTGCATCCAGCCGCCGACGAACACGCCGGTGCGCGACCCCTTGAGGCTCGCCGGGTCGATGCCCGCGCGTTCCAGCGCCTCCCACGACGTCTCGAGCAGCAACCGCTGCTGCGGGTCCATGGCCAGCGCCTCCCGGGGACCGATCCCGAAGAACGACGGGTCGAAGTCGGCGGCCTCGGCGACGAAGCCGCCCTCCTGGCCGTACGCCGTGCGCATGTCCCAGCCGCGGTAGCGGGGGTACGGGCCGATGGCATCCGTGCCGTCGGAAAGCAGCTGCCACAACGATTCCGGGGTGCCGACACCACCCGGCAGGCGGCAGCCCATGCCGACGATGACGATCGGATCGTCGTCCGCCGGCCGGGTGACGAGCGGCTCGGCGACGGCGGCCGCGGCGGTGCCGAGGAGCTCGCCGGACACCAGCGCCGCGAGCGCGGTGACGGAGGGGTGGTCGAAGACCACGGTGGACGGCAGCCGCAGCCCGGTGAGGTCGCGGAGCCGGTTGCGCAGGGCCACCGCCATCACCGAGTCGAAGCCCATGTCGCGGAACGCCCGGTCGGGTTCGACCTCGTCGGCGTCGCGGTACCCGAGCGCGGCGGCGGCCTCGGCACGGACGGCGGCCAGGAGCTCGGCCTCCCGGTCGGCGGGTGGCAACGCCGCGAGCCGGCGACGCAGCGGGGCGTCCTCGGCGCCGGACTCCACCTCGGCGTCGTCCTCGTCCTTCAGGACACGGATCGCATCGGGCAGCACGGCCAGCAACGGGCTGGGTCGGTGCAGCGTGTACACCGGCACGAACCGGTCCCAGTCGACGTCCGCGACGACGAGCAGGGTTTCGCGGTCGTCCAGGACCTGCGCGAGTCCTTCGATCCCGCGGTCGGGCGCCATCGTCCGCAGCCCGTACCCGCTGAGCTGCTCGCCGGCCTCCCCCGCGCCCATGCCGCCGCCGCCCCACAGCCCCCAGGCCACCGACGTGGCGGCCAGCCCGGCCGCGTGCCGCCGCTCGGCCAGGGCGTCCAGCGCCGCGTTCGCGGCCGCATAACCCGCGAGGAGACCGCTGCCCCAAGATGCGGCTCCGGACGAAAACAGCACGAAGGCGTCCAGCTCGAGACCGCGTTCGATGGTCAGTTCGTGCAGGTGCAGGGCACCGCCGACCTTGACGCCCGACGCTTCCTGCTGGCCGTCGGGGGTCAGGGCGACGACCGGCGCCCCGTGCCCGACGCCCGCGGAGTGCACCACGGCCGACAACGCGGGACCCGTGGCGGCGATGCGGTCCAGGAGGCCGCCGACGGCCCGGCGCTCGGCGACGTCGCACGAAACGACGTCGACCGCGCTGCCGCACGCCGCGAGGTCGGCGGCCAGTCCCGCGACGCCCGCCGCGGCGGGTCCGGAACGTCCGGCCAGCACGACTCGGGGAGTCCCGCGCCCGGCGAGCAGGCGTGCCGACCGGCCGCCGATCAGGCCGGTGCCGCCGGTGATCAGCGCCGTGCCGGCGGTCCGCCACGGCTCCGCCCCGGCATCCGGACGCGGCGCGCGGACCAGCCGGCGCGCGAACGCGCCCGGGCCGCGCAGCGCCACCTGGTCTTCGCCGCCCGAACCGGCGGCGAGCAGGCCGGCCAGCCGGGCCCCGGTCGCCGCGTCGAACGCGTCCGGGAGGTCGACCAGTCCGCCCCACTGCTTCGCCTGCTCCAGGCCCGCGGTCTGGCCGAAGGCCCAGGCCTGCGCCTGCGCGAGGCTCGGCATCTCGCCGGGGAGCGCCGCGACCGCGCCGCGGGTCAGCACCCACAGCGGCACGACCAGGTCCGCGTCGACGATTCCCTGTAGCAGCGCGGTGGTCGCCGCCAAGCCGGCCGGCACGCGCGGACAACCCGGCAGCGGCGTCTCGTCCAGCGCGAGGAGGGAGACGATCCCGGCGACGTCGCCGCTGCCCCGCAAGACGTCGCCGAAGGTTCCGCGCTCGGCGGCCTCGGCCGCGAACACCCGGACCTCGACGCCGTTCGCCCGCAGCGAGCCGGCCACCTCGCCGGCGGTGGCCGTCCCTTCCCGGCCGGCGACCACCAGCCAGGTCCCGGACGGCGAAGCGCCCGGAAGCTCGCCGAGCGGCTGCCAGGAGAGGCGGTAGCGCCAGCTGTCGACCGGGTTCCCGGCCGCGCGGGGCGCCGTTTCCGGGAACTCGGGCCAGTAACGGCGGTGCTGGAACGCGTACGTCGGCAGCTCGACCGACCGGCTCCCGCCTCCGATCAGCGTCGTCCAGTCCACGGCGACGCCTTGGACGTACGCCTGAGCCAGCGAAAGCAGGAGCCGTCCCGCCCCGCCGTCGTCGCGGTGCAGGGTGCCGGCCACGACCGGGGACCGCGCGTCGAGGCCGGCGGCGATGGCCGGAGTCAGCACGGGGTGCGGGGAAACCTCGACGAACGCGCCGTGACCGGCGTCGGCCAGAGTGTGCACGGCCCGATCGAACTCGACCGTCTCACGCAGACTCGCGTACCAGTAGGCCGGGTCCAGCTCCGGGCCCGACACCCACTCCCCCGTCAACGCCGAGACCATCGGCACCCGCGCTTCGCTCGGCGAAATTCCTTGCAACACCGAGATAATCTCGTCGCGCAACTCGTCTACGTGGACGCTGTGCGACGCGTAGTCCACCGGAATCACCCGTGCCCGCGCCGACTCGTCGCACGAATCCACCAGCTCCCGCAGCGCATCGACGTCACCCGACACCACCGTCGCCGACGGACCGTTCACCGCCGCCACCGACAACCGCCCGTCGAACGGCGCGATCCGCACCCGGACGTCGGCCACCGGCTCGGCCAGCGACACCATCCCACCCCGGCCCGCCAACACCGTCAGCGCCTTGCTGCGCAACCCGACCACCTTGGCCGCGTCCTCGAGCGAGAGGATTCCCGCCACCACCGCGGCCGCGATCTCGCCCTGAGAGTGCCCGACCACCGCGTCCGGCACCACACCCGCCGCCTCCCACACCGCCGCCAGCGACACCATCACCGCCCACAACGCCGGCTGCACCACATCCGCGGCCTCGAAACCGCGCCGGCCCGCCAGTACATCGTCCAGGTCCCAGTCCACAAAGGACTCAAGAGCGGCCGCACACTCCGCCAACCGCGCCGCGAAAACCGGCGAAGCCTCGGCCAGCTCCCGACCCATCCCCACCCACTGACTGCCCTGCCCCGGGAACACGAACACCGTCCGGCCGGGTCCGGTCGAGGGGACTTCGCCCGTCACCAGGCCCGGCCGGGGCCGGGCGGTGGCCGCGGCGGCCAATCCCGCCGCCAGCTCCGCGCGCGTCTCGCCCAGCACGACCGCGCGCCGCTCGAACGCGGTCCGGGTGACCACGAGCGACCGCGCCACGTCGGCGAGAACCACGTCCGGCCGCGCCAGGAGGTGCTCCCGCAGGCGCTCGGCCTGGCCGGCCAGCGCGGCCGCGGACCGCCCGGAGACGGTCACCGGGAGCACGCCCAGGTCCCCGCGCAGCACCGGAACCCCGGCCTCATCCGGTTCGGCGGCCGGTTCGGCGGGTGCCTCTTCGAGGATGACGTGGGCGTTGGTGCCGCTGATGCCGAACGCCGAGACGCCGGCGCGGCGCGGCTGGTCGCCGGCCGGCCACTCCACCGGTTCCCGGAGCAGGCTCACGTGCCCGGCCGACCAGTCGACGTGCGGGGTCGGCTCCGCCGCGTGCAGCGTGGCCGGGAGGGTTCCGTGCCGCAGCGCCAGCACCATCTTGATGATCCCGGCGACGCCGGCCGCCTGCTGGGTGTGCCCGATGTTCGACTTGACCGACCCGAGCCGCAGCGGCCGGTCCGCCGGGTGGGCCTGCCCGTAGGTCGCCAGCACGGCCTGCGCCTCGATCGGGTCGCCCAGGGTCGTGCCCGTGCCGTGCGCCTCGACGACGTCGACGTCCCCGGTCGTCAGCCCGGCGTTGGCCAGCGCCGCGCGGATCACGCGCTGCTGCGACGGGCCGTTGGGCGCGGACAGGCCGTTCGACGCGCCGTCCTGGTTCACGGCACTCCCCCGGACCACGGCCAGTACCCGGTGCCCGTGGCGCCGCGCGTCCGAAAGCCGTTCGAGGACGACCATGCCGGCACCCTCGGCGAGCCCCATGCCGTCGGCGCCGGCGCCGAACGCCTTGCAGCGCCCGTCCGGCGCGAGCGCGTTCTGCTGGGAGAAGCCGACGAACTCGCCCGGGCTGACGATCACGGTCACGCCGCCGGCCAGTGCCATGGTGCACTCGCCCGTGCGCAGCGACTGCACGGCGAGGTGCAGTGCCACCAGGGACGAAGAGCACGCGGTGTCGACCGACACGGCCGGGCCGACCAGGCCGAGCGCGTACGACACGCGGCCGGACAGCACGCTCATCGCCGTGCCGGTGATGAGGTGCGCTTCCGACCCCGAGAGGTCGCCGCCGGAGGTCGCGTAACCCGACGGCGCGGCGCCCGCGAACACCCCGGTCGCCGTGTCGCGCAGAGTGGCGGGGTCGATCCCGGCGCGTTCGACGGCCTCCCAGGACGTCTCCAGCAGCAGCCGCTGCTGCGGATCCATCGCCAGCGCCTCACGGGGGCTGATGCCGAAGAACCCGCCGTCGAAGTCGGCGGCGCCGGTGATGAAGCCGGCCTGCGCGGCGGTGCTCGTGGCGCCGGCGTCGACCGAAGCGTCGAAGAGGGATCCGAGGTCCCACCCGCGGTCACCGGGGAAGCCGCCGATCGCGTCGCCGCCGGAGGCCAGCAGGTCCCACAGACCCTCGGGGGTGCGGACGCCGCCCGGGTACCGGCAGGCCATCCCGACGATCGCGATCGGCTCCCGTTCCCGCTCCGTCACCTCGCGCAGCCGCGCCCGCGTGCTGCGGAGCTTCGCGGTCGTCTGCTTGAGGTAGTCGAGCAGCTTGTCCTCGTTCTGCATGTCGCGTTACATCCTTCGACCTGGGTTCGGAGTGGGTGGGCGCCGACGGGACCGGCCGTCAGTCGAAGTCGGGGTCGTCGAGCTCGTCGGCCAGGAGAGCGAACATCTCGTCCGCCGTGGCCTGTTCGAGCCGGCCGGCCTCGGCCGCCTCCGGATCGGCGTGGCCGCGGAAGCGCCGGGTCAGCGCCTCCAACCGGGCGACGATCTCGGCGCGGGTCGCGTCGTCCGGCGGCGCGAGCCCAGCGGCTAGGCGGTCGAATTCGTCGAGCACCGCGGTGTGGCCGACGAGTTCGCGGCCGGTCAGCTCGGTGACGAGGAAGCCGGCCATGGCCTCGGGGGTCGGATGGTCGAAGACCAGCGTCGCCGGCAACCGGACGCCGGTGGCGGTGGTCAGCCGGTTGCGGAGCTCGACCGCGGTCAGCGAGTCGAAGCCGAAGTCGCGGAACGCCCGCGTCGCCACGATCTCCTCGGCCGAGTCGTGGCCCAGCACCGCGGCCGCGTGCGACCGCACCAGCTCGACCACCGTGCGGCTCCGCTCCTCCGGAGTCATCCCGGCCAGCCGCGCGGCGTACTCGCTCCTCCGGCCATCGGCTGTCTCAGGCTCGGCTTCTTCCCGCGCTTCGGGAATCGTGTCCAGCAACGGACGCGGCCGCGCGGCCCGGAACACCGGCGCGAACTTCTCCCACTCCACATCAGCCAGCGCGATGAACGTCTCGTCGTCCGCGAGAGTCTCGCCCAGCGCGGTCAACGCCCGGCCCGTGTCGAGGAAGTTCATTCCCTGACGCAGTAACCGGTTCGGGGTCACGCGGCCCGGCGCCTGATCCATCGCGGCGTCGACGGCGTCCCAGTCACGCGTGTTCCACACGCCCCACGCGATCGACGTCCCCGGCAGACCGCGGGCCCGCCGATCCTCGGCCAGTCCATCCAAGAACGCGTTGCCCGCCGCGTAGGCCGCGTGGTCGTTGCTGCCCCACGTCGCCGAGATCGACGAGAACATGACGAACTCGTCCAGCGCCAGATCCGCCGTCGCCTCGTCGAGGTGCCGCGCTCCCGCCGCCTTGGCGCCCAACGCCGCGGCGAGCCCTTCCCGGCCGGTGTCCTCGACCCGGGCCAGGAACGGCGTGTTCGCCGAGTGCAGCACGGTCGACAGCCCGGGGCCGGTGCGCTCGATCCAGCCGACGAGGCCGGTCACCTTCGTCCGCTCGCCCAGATCGCACGAGACGACCTCGACCGCGGTGCCTGCGCCCGCCACCACGGCGGCGAGTTCGGCCGCGCCCGCGGCCGACGGGCCCGACCGCGAGGTCAGCACCACGCGCGGCGCCGCGTGTTCGGCCAGCCAGGGACCGATGCACACGCCGATGGAACCCGTGCCACCGGTGAGCAGGACCGTGCCCCGCGGCGTCCACGGGCCGGGCTCGGCCCGTCGGGCCTCGGCCCGGACCAGCCGGCGCAGGAACGTCCCCCGCGACCGGACGGCGACTTGGTCCTCACCGCTCCGGGCGAGGACTCCGGCCAGCCGCCCGGCGGCTTCGGCGTCGACCACCGCGGGCAGGTCGACCAGGCCGCCCCAACGGTCCGGGTGCTCCAGGCCGACGGTCCGGCCCAGGCCCCACAGCTGTGTCTGCGCCGGGCTGGTGGTCACGTCGCCGGGCACGGCCTGCACCGCACCGCGCGTCAGCACCCACAGCGGCGCCGTGCTCCCGGCCCGGCCCAGCGCCTGGATCAGGGCGAGGGTGGCGGCGCTGCCGCACGGCACCCACGGGAACTCCGCGTCCGGGGTCTCGTCGAAGGCCAGCAACGACACCACGCCACGCACGTCCGGGACGGTCCCGTCCAGATCGGCCGAGCTCGCGCGCACGACCTCGGCTCCGCGGTCCGTCAACGCCTCGGCGATCACCTCGGCCTCCGGCCCGGCCCCGACCAGGAGCCAGGCGCCGGACAGGACGCCGGGTCCGTCGTCGGCCGCCGGCTGCCAGGTGATCCGGTAGCGCCAGTCGCCGACCGACAGCTTCGGGACCGGGGTGTCGGGCCAATAGCGCTTCCGCTGGAACGCGTAGGTCGGCAACTGGACGGCCGTACCGCCGCCGAGCACCGCCGCCCAGTCCACCGGGACGCCCTGGACGTAGGCCTCGGCGAAGGAAGCCAGCAGACGGCCGGCGCTGCCGTCGTCACGCCGCAACGTGCCCACCACCACCGGGGACCGCTCGTCCAGGCTGCCGGCGATCGCCGGGGTGAGCACCGGATGGGGTGAGATTTCGAGGAACACGCCGTGTCCCGCGTCCCCGAGCACCCGCACCGCCCGGTCGAATTCGACCGTCTCGCGCAGGCTCGCGTACCAGTAGGCCGGGTCCAGCTCCGGCCCCGTCAGCGACTGACCGGTCAGCGCCGACACCATCGGGATGCGCGCCTCACCCGGCGAGATGCCGTGCAACGCCGCCAAGATCTCGCCGTGCAACTCGTCCACGTGCGCGCTGTGCGAGGCGTAGTCGACCGGGATCATCCGCGCCCGCACCGAGTCGGGGCACGAGTCCGCCAGCTCCCGCAGCGCGCCGGCGTCACCGGACACCACCGTCGCGGACGGGCCGTTGACCGCCGCGACCGACACCCGCTCCCCGAAGGGGGCGATCCGCGCCCGGACCCCCTCGACCGGCTCGGCCAGCGACAGCATCCCGCCCCGGCCCGCCAGCACGGTCAGCGTCCTGCTGCGCAGGGCGACGACCTTCGCGGCGTCCTCCAGGGACAGGATCCCCGCGACCGCTGCCGCCGCGATCTCGCCCTGAGAGTGCCCGATAACCGCGTCCGGCACCACACCCGCCGCTTCCCACACCGCCGCCAGCGACACCATCACCGCCCACAACGCCGGCTGCACCACATCCGCGGCCTCGAACCCGTGCTTCCCGGCCAGCACGTCGGCCAGCTCCCAGTCCACAAAGGACCTGAGCGCGGCCGCGCACTCCGCCAACCTGTCCCGGAACACCGGCGACACCTCCGCCAGCTCCCGACCCATCCCGACCCACTGGCTGCCCTGCCCCGGGAACACGAACACGGTCCGGCCGACACCGCCCGGCACCACCGCTCCGGTGACCACGCCCGCGGCGGGCTGACCGGTCGCCACCGCCGCGAGCCCGGACGCGAGTTCGACCCGGTCGCCACCGAGCACGACGGCCCGGTGCTCCAACGCGGCGCGCGTCGTGGCGAGGGACCACGCTACGTCCGACGGCGCCGGCTCCGGCCGTGCCAGGACGTGTTCCCGCAGCCGGCCCGCCTGGTCCGCGAGCGCGGCCGCCCCGTGGCCGGAGACCGGCCAGGCCACCGTTTCGGCGGTCAAGACCGGGCGCGTCGGCTCGGCGCGCGGCGCGGGCTCCGGGGCTTCCTCGACGATGAGGTGCACGTTGGTGCCACTGACCCCGAACGCCGACACCCCGGCCCGGCGCGGCCGCTCACCCACCGGCCAATCCACCGAATCCCGCAACAGCCGGACATTCCCCGAACCCCAGTCCACCTGAGAAGTCGGCTCCTCGGCGAACAACGTCTTCGGCAACACTTCGTGCCGCAGCGCGAGAACCATCTTGATCACCCCGGCGACCCCGGCCGCGCACTGCGTGTGCCCGATGTTCGACTTCACCGAACCCAGCCACAACGGCCGGTCGTCACGACGTTCCTGCCCATACGTCGCCAGCAACGCCCCCGCCTCGATCGGATCACCCAAGGTCGTACCGGTGCCGTGCGCCTCGACCACATCCACATCGGACGGCGACAACCTCGCGTTCGCCAGCGCCGCCCGAATCACCCGCCGCTGAGAAGGACCGTTCGGGGCGGCGAGCCCGTTGGACGCGCCATCCTGGTTCGCGGCGCTGCCTCGGACGACCGCCAGCACCTGGTGCCCGTTGCGGCGGGCGTCGGAAAGCCGTTCGAGCAGCACCATCCCGGCGCCTTCGCCCCAGCCGATGCCATCGGCCTCCTCCGAGAACGCCTTGCACCGCCCGCTCGAGGCCATGCCGCCCTGCTGGGAGAACTCCATGAACGCACCCGGCGACACCATCACCGCCACCCCACCGGCCAGCGCCATCGAGCACTCGCCCGAACGCAGCGCGAGCATGGCCTGGTGCATCGCGACCAGCGACGACGAACAAGCCGTGTCAACGGTCACCGCCGGCCCGGTCAGCCCCAGGCAGTAGGAGATCCGGCCCGACACGACGGCCGACACCGCGCCGATCAACCGGTAACCGTCCAAGCTCCGGTCGTCGACCGGCAGGCTGCCGTCGTAACCGGAATGACTCGCCCCGACGAACACCCCCGTCGCCGAACCGTGCAACGACCTCGGATCGATCCCCGCTCGCTCGATCGCCTCCCACGACGTCTCCAGCAACAACCGCTGCTGCGGATCCATCGCCAGCGCTTCTCGTGGGCTGATCCCGAAGAAGCCGGCGTCGAAGTCGGCGACGTCGTAGAGGAACCCGCCGTCGCGCCGGTAGCTCTGCCGCTGTCCGAACTCCGCCTCGACGGCTTCCCAGCCGCGGTCGGCCGGGAAGCCTCCGACGGCGTCGGTCCCCGCGGCGAGCAGGTCCCAGAACTGCTCGGGCCCGGTCGCCCCGCCCGGGTAACGGCAGCCCATGCCCACGATCGCGATCGGTTCGCCGGCGGCCGCGGCGACGACCTGGACCGCGGCGTCGGCCTGGACGCCCGTGCCGGCCAGCTCGCCCCGGAGGTGCTCGGCGAGCGCGGTTGCGTTGGGGTGGTCGAAGACCATCGTGGAGGCCAGCCGGACCCCGACCGCCGCCGACAGCCGGTTCCGCAGCTCGACCGCGGCCGCGGAGTCGAAGCCCAGGTCCTTGAACGCGCGTTGCGGGAGGACGTCCTCGGCCGAGGTGTGCCCGAGCACCGCGGCCGCGTGGCCGCGGACCAGCTCGGTCAGCACCTGCCGCTGCTCCGCGACCGGCATCCCGGCCAGCCGCGACGCCCACTCGCCATCGCCGTTCCCGGCCCCGGGGAGGTCGTCGGCCAGCGCCGACCGGACTTCGGGCAGGTCGGCGAGGAGCGGGCTGGTACGGTGCAGCGTGTAGGTCGGGAGGAACCGGGGCCAGTCGAACCCGGCCACCACCATCGCGCCTTCGTCGGCGTCGAGCACCTGCCCTAGCGCGGCCATGCCGCGGGCGGCGTCGATGCCTTTCATACCGAAGTCGCGCAGCCGGTCGCCGCCCTCGCCCGCGGCCATGCCCACGCCGGCCCACAAACCCCAGGCGATCGAGGACGCGGCCAGCCCCCGGGCACGGCGGTCCTCGACCAGCGCGTCCAAGTGGGCGTTGGCCGCGCCGTAGCCGCTCAGTCCACCGCTACCCCAGACACCCGCGCCCGAGGAGAACAGCACGAACGCGTCCAGGTCCCGGTCGGCTGTCAGTTCGTCGAGCAGCGAGGCGCCCCCGGCCTTGGCGGACAACAGCCGCGCCAGTTCGGCCGGCTCCAGCCGGTCGACCGGCACGCTCCCGCCGACCCCGGCCGAATGCACCACCGAGGACAGCGCCGGTCCCGTGGAATCGATGTGCGCCAGCAGGTTCCCGACCGCGGAACGGTCGGCGACGTCGCAAGCCACCACGTCCACCGCCGTACCGAGGCCGGCGATCGAAGCGGTCAGCTCCGCCACCCCGGCCGCACCGGCTCCCGATCGGCTCGTCAACACCACCCGCGACGCGCCCCGACCGGCGACCCAGCGGGCGGTGATCGCGCCGATGCCACTCGTGCCACCGGTCACCAATACCGAACCCCGCGGAGCCCACGGCTCGCGGATCACGGGACGCCGCGCGCGCACCAGCCGCCGGGCGACCACCCCGGTGGCCCGCACCGCGACCTGGTCCTCGGCACCGGCCAGCACCGACAGCAGTCGCGCACCCGCACGCGCGTCCACGACCGGCGGCAGATCGACGAGCCCGCCCCACCGGCCGGACCGTTCGAGCGCGGCCACGACCCCGAGGCCCCAGAGCTGTGCTTGGACCGGCCGCGCGCGGTCGCCGGGCGCGGTCCGCACCGCGCCGCGCGTCAGCACCCACAACGGAGCCGTGACTTCGAGCTGGTCCAGCGTCCGGATCAGGGCGAGGGTGTCCGCGGCGCCACGGGACACGCCGGGGGCGGCCGGGGCCGGCGTCTCGTCGAGGGCGAGCAGCGACACCACGCCGCCGAGTCCCGCGTGCGCGACGTCGCCGACCCGGCCGGCCGACGTGCGAACGACCACGACGCCGCGCGACTCCAATCCTTCCGCGACCGCGACGGCGTCCGGACCCTCCCCGACCACCAGCCACGTCCCGGAGGGCACCGCACCGGACTCGGGCACCGGCGTCCACGAAACCCGGTACCGCCAGTCGGCGACCGACGAGCCGGACCGCTCGCGACGCCGCCAATCGGTCAGCGCCGCCAGGGTGACCTCCGCCGGATCGACGCCGAGCAGCTCGCCGAGCGCGGTTTCGTCGCCGTCTTCGACCGCGGCCCAGAACCCCGCCTCGGCCCCGGTGGCCTCGGCGTCGGCCGGGCGCCGGAGGTCCAGGCCGGGCCAGTAGTGGCGGTGTTCGAAGGCGTAGGTCGGCAGCTCGACGGCCGCGCCGGCGCCGGTGACCGCGGCCCAGTCGACGTCGACGCCCTGGACGTGGGCCTCCGCGAACGACCTCAGCAGGCGGTGCGCGCCACCGTCGCCGCGCCGCAGCGTGCCCACCACCACCGGGAACTCGAGCGCGTCGCCGATCGCCGGCGTGAGCACCGGGTGCGGGGAGACCTCCACGAACACGCCGTGCCCGGCTTCCCCGAGGGTGCGGACCGCGCGCTCGAACTCCACGGTTTCGCGCAGGCTCGAGTACCAGTACGCCGGGCCCGGCTCCGCACCCGTCAGCCACTGCCCGGTCAGCGCCGACACCATCGGGATCCGCGCCGCACCGGGCGAAATCCCGCGCAGCACAGCCGTGATCTCGTCGCGCAGCTCGTCGACGTGCGCGCTGTGGGACGCGTAGTCCACGGGGATCACGCGGGCGCGAACCTGCTCGGGGCAGGACTCGGCGAGCTCCCGCAAGGCGTCGGCGTCGCCGGAAATCACGGTCGAGGCGGGACCGTTCACCGCCGCGACCGACACCCGCTCGCCGAAGGGCGCGATCCGGGCCCGGACGTCGGCCACCGGCTCGGCCAGCGACACCATCCCACCCCGGCCCGCCAGCGCCGTCAACGCCTTGCTGCGCAACGCAACCACCTTGGCCGCGTCCTCCAGCGACAGGATCCCCGCGACGACAGTCGCGGCGATCTCCCCTTGGGAGTGCCCCACGACCGCGTCCGGCACCACCCCGGCCGCCTCCCACACCGCAGCAAGCGACACCATCACCGCCCACAACGCCGGCTGCACCACATCCGCGGCCTCGAACCCGTGCTTCCCGGCCAACACGTCGGCCAAGTCCCAGTCCACAAAGGACTCAAGAGCAGCCGCACACTCCGCCAACCGCGCCGCGAACACCGGCGAAGACTCGGCCAGCTCACGGCCCATCCCGATCCACTGACTGCCCTGACCCGGGAACACGAACACCGTCCGGCCCACGCCGTTGGGCGGCACCGAGCCGGTCACGGCGCCCGGCGCGGGCTGCCCGGTGGCGACGGCCGCGAGGCCCGAGGCGAGACCGGCCCGGTCCGCCCCCAGCACCACGGCACGCTGCTCGAATACCGACCGCGTCGTCGCCAGGGTCCACGCCACGTCCCGCGGCGACTGGTCCGGGTGCGCCAGCACGTGCTCGCGCAGCCGGCCCGCTTGCCCGGCCAATGCCTCGGAGCCCCGGCCCGAGACCGGCCAGGCCGACGTCCCGCCGGAGACGAGGGGAGCCCGGGGCGCCGGCTCGGCCGCGTCGCCGGTCGCGGGCGCCTCCTCGACGATCAGGTGGACGTTGGTGCCGCTGATCCCGAACGCCGACACCCCGGCCCGCCGCGGCCGGTCCCCCCGCCGCCACTCGACGGGCTCCTGCAGCAGCCGGACGTGGCCCGTGTCCCAGTCGACGTGCGTCGACGGCTGCTCGGCGTGCAGTGTCCGGGGCAGCACACCGTGGTTCAGCGCCAGCACCACTTTGATCACCCCGGCCACGCCGGCGGCCTGCTGAGCGTGCCCGATGTTCGACTTGACCGAGCCCAGCCAGAGCGGCCGGTCCGCGACTCGGTCCTGACCGTAGGTCGCCAGCAGTGCGCCCGCCTCGATCGGGTCCCCGAGTTCGGTGCCGGTGCCGTGCGCTTCCACGACGTCCACCTCGGACGGCGAGACACCCGCGTTCGCCAGCGCGGCCCGGATCACCCGCCGCTGGGCGGGGCCGTTGGGTGCGGACAGGCCGTTGGAGGCACCGTCCTGGTTGACCGCGCTGCCCCGGAGGACGCCCAGGACGCGACGGCCGGCGCGGTGGGCGTCCGACAAGCGCTGCAGCACCAGCATGCCGGCGCCTTCGGCCATGCCCATGCCGTCGGCGCCGTCCCCGAAGGCCTTGCACCGGCCGTCCGAGGCCAGGGCCCGCAGCCGGGAGAAACCCACGAACTCGGCGGGGTCGGCGATCACGGTGACACCGCCCGCGAGTGCCATCCCGCACTCGCCGGACCGCAGAGCCTGCGCGGCCTGGTGGAGCGCGACCAGCGACGAGGAGCACGCGGTGTCGACGGTCACCGCGGGGCCGTTGAGGCCCAGGGTGTAGGACACCCGGCCGGACAGCACACTGAGCGCGTTGCCGGTGATCAGGTGGACCTCCGCGCCCGGCACCGTGGCGCCGGTCGCGATGTAACCGGAGGACGCGGCGCCGACGAACACACCGGTCGCGGAGCCGTGCAGGGACCGCGGGTCGATGCCGGCCCGTTCGATCGCCTCCCAGGACGTCTCCAGCAACAACCGCTGCTGCGGATCCATCGCCAACGCCTCGCGCGGGCTGATCCCGAAGAACCCGGCGTCGAAATCCGCCGCCCCGCTGAGAAAACCTCCCTCGACGACGTAGGTCGAACCCTCGGCATCCGGATCCGGATCGAACAGCTCCTCGACGTTCCACCCCCGATCCGACGGGAAGCCACCGATGGCGTCCCCGCCCGACGCGAGCAGTTCCCACAGCTCCTCGGGCGTCCGGACGCCACCCGGGTACCGGCAGGCCATGCCCACGATCGCGATCGGGTCTTCCGAGTTCGCGTGGGCCACGGTGGCCGGGTTCTCGTCCACGGCCCCGAACACCTCGGCCAGGATCTCGTCCGCGAGCGCGGCGGCACTGGGGTGGTCGAAGATCACCGTGGACGGCAGCCGCACGCCCGCGGCGGTGTTGAGGCGGTTGCGCAGTTCCACCGCGGTCAGCGAGTCGAACCCCAGGTCGCGGAACGCCCGCGTCGCCACGATCTCCTCGACCGAATCATGCCCCAGCACCACCGCCGCGTGCGACCGCACCAGTTCGACGACCGTCCGCCGCCGTTCCGCTTGAGTCATTCCGGTGAGGCGGGACGCGAACTCACCCCGCTCGTCGGCGACCGTCGTGTCCTCGTGCGCCTCGGGAATCGTGTCCAGCAACGGACGCGGCCGCGCGGCCCGGAACACCGGCGCGAACTTCTCCCACTCCACATCAGCCAGCGCGATGAACGTCTCGTCGTCCGCGAGAGTCTCGCCCAGCGCGGTCAACGCCCGGCCCGTGTCGAGGAAGTTCATTCCCTGACGCAGTAACCGGTTCGGGGTCACGCGGCCCGGCGCCTGATCCATCGCGGCGTCGACGGCGTCCCAGTCACGCGTGTTCCACACGCCCCACGCGATCGACGTCCCCGGCAGACCGCGGGCCCGCCGATCCTCGGCCAGTCCATCCAAGAACGCGTTGCCCGCCGCGTAGGCCGCGTGGTCGTTGCTGCCCCACGTCGCCGAGATCGACGAGAACATGACGAACTCGTCGAGGTCCGATTCGGCGGTCGCCTCGTCCAGGTGGACGGCGCCGGCGGCCTTGGCGCCCAACGCCGCGGCCAGGCCGTCACGATCCGTCTCCTCCAGGCGCGCGAGGAACGGCGTGTTCGCCGAATGCAGCACGGTCGACAGGCCCGGGCCAGTGCGCTCGATCCACGGAACCAGGTTCCCGACCTGAGCCCGCACCGAAAGGTCGCACGACAGCACGTCGACCGCCGATCCCGCGTTCACCACCGCGGCGACCAGCCCGGCCACCCCGGGCGCCGACGGGCCGGACCGCGACGTCAGCACCACGCGCGGCGCCGCGTGTTCGGCCAGCCACGGGCCGAGGCACACCCCGATCGCGCCCGAGCCGCCGGTGAGCAGGACCGTCCCCCGTGGCCGCCACGGCGGCACTTCCACCCGGCGTTGCGCGGCCCGCACGAGGCGGCGCAGGAACGTCCCCGCCGGGCGGAGGGCGACCTGGTCTTCCCCGCCGCCCGCGAGCACGGCGGCCAGGCGGGCGCCGGCCTCGGCGTCCAGCACGGGCGGCAGATCGATCAGGCCGCCCCAGCGGTCCGGGTGCTCCAGGCCGACCGTCCGGCCCAGCCCCCACACCTGGGTCTGCACCGGGCTGCTGGTCACGTCGCCGGGCGCGGCCTGGACCGCGCCCCGCGTCAACACCCACAAGGGGGCCGGCACACCGAGCCGGCCCAGCACCTGGACCAGCTCGACCGTGCCCGCCAGGCCGCCCGGGACCAGGGGGTGGCCGGCCAGCGGCTCCTCGTCGAGCGCGAGCAGGGCCACGACACCGGTGACGCCGGCCGTCGCGGCGGCGTCGAGGTGCTCCGGTCCGGCCGCGGTCACGACGTCGGCGCCGTGTGCGCTCAGCGCGGCCGCGACCACCGCGGTGTCCGGGCCTTCGCCCACCACCAACCAGGTCCCGCTCAAGGCGGCCGGGCCGTCGTCGCCTTCCCGCTGCCAGGTGATCCGGTAACGCCAGTCGTCCACCGGCGCCGCGGCCCTCGGTGCGGACGGCTCCGGCCAGTAACGCTTCCGCTGGAAGGGGTACGTCGGCAGCTCGACGACCGCTCCGCCGCCGAGCACCGCCGCCCAGTCCAGCGGGGCGCCCCGGACGTAGGCCTCGGCGAAGGAGCCGAGAAGGCGTCGAGCTCCGCCATCGTCTCGCCGCAGCGTCCCGGCCACGACCGGGGACCGCTCGTCCGAGCTCTCGGCGATCGCCGGGGTGAGCACCGGGTGCGGCGAGACCTCGAGGAACACGCCGTGGCCGGCGCCGGAGAGAGCACGCACGGCGCGGTCGAACTCCACGGGCTCGCGGAGCGAGGCGTACCAGTACGCCGGGTCCAGCTCCGGGCCCGTCAGCCACTCCCCGGTCAGCGCGGAGATCATCGGAACTTGCGCATCGCCGGGTGTGATCCCGCTCAGGACGGCCGAGATCTCGTCGCGCAGCTCGTCCACGTGCGCGCTGTGCGACGCGTAGTCCACCGGGATCATCCGGGCGCGCGGCGAGTCCCCGCACGACTCCGCCAGTTCCCGCAGTGCGTCGGCGTCACCGGACACCACCGTCGCGGACGGGCCGTTGACCGCCGCGACCGACACCCGCTCCCCGAAGGGGGCGATCCGCGCCCGGACGTCGTCGACCGGCTCGGCCAGCGACAGCATCCCGCCCCGGCCGGCCAGCGCCGTCAACGCCTTGCTGCGCAACGCAACCACCTTGGCCGCGTCCTCGAGGGACAGAATTCCCGCGACCGCCGCAGCCGCGATCTCGCCCTGAGAGTGTCCGACCACCGCGTCTGGCACCACACCCGCCGCTTGCCACACCGCCGCCAGCGACACCATCACCGCCCACAACGCGGGCTGGACCACGTCGGCGGCCTCGAAACCATGACGACCCGCCAACACGTCGGCCAAGTCCCAGTCCACAAAGGACCCTAGAGCAGTCGCACACTCCGCCAACCTGTCCCGGAACACCGGCGACACTTCAGCCAGCTCCCGGCCCATCCCGACCCACTGACTGCCCTGACCCGGGAAGACGAACACGGTCCGGCCGACACCGCCCGGCGCCACGGCTCCGGTCACGACGTCGGGGTTCGGCTGCCCCGCGGCGACCGACGCGAGCCCGGTCACCGGATCGTCGCCGAGGACCACGGCCCGGTGGTCCAGGGCGGCCCGCGTCGTGGCGAGGGACCACGCAACGTCGGCCGCCGGCAGGTCCGGCCGCGCCAGGACGTGCTCGCGCACCCGCTCCGCCTGGCCGGCGAGGGCCGCGGTGCCGCGGCCGGAAACCACCCACACGGGCGCCCGGAGCGAAATCACCGGTTCGGGCACCTCCCCGGGATCGGCTTCGGCGGCTGGTGCCTCTTCGACGATCACGTGGACGTTCGTGCCACTGACCCCGAACGCCGACACCCCGGCCCGGCGCGGCCGCTCACCCGCCGGCCACTCCACCGAATCCCGCAACAGCCGGACGTTCCCCGAACCCCAGTCCACCTGAGAAGTCGGCTCCTCCGCGAACAACGTCTTCGGCAACGTACTGTGCTGCAAAGAAAGCACGACCTTGATCACCCCGGCGACACCCGCCGCGCACTGCGTGTGCCCGATGTTCGACTTCACCGAACCCAGCCACAACGGCCGACCCTCGAACCGCTCCTGGCCGTACGTCGCCAACAACGCCCCAGCCTCGATCGGATCACCCAAGGTCGTACCGGTACCGTGCGCCTCGACAACGTCCACATCGGACAGAGACAAGCGCGCATTCGCCAGCGCCGCCCG
>NZ_JBVHUL010000018.1:8765-144583 GCF_055565395.1 Amycolatopsis sp. NPDC028719 | reverse complement strand
GCTGCATACCTACAATCACCACCGCGGACACACCGCACTCGCAGGCCAATCACCCGCCAGTCGCGTCCCCAACCTCACGGGGCAATACAGCTAGCCCGCAGGAACCGTTCGCCCGTCTTGGCCAGCTCGGCGGCCAGCTCCGGGGCTCCGAGCACTTCGAAGTCCACTTCGAGCAGCCCGAGGTACAGCGAGAGCATGGCCGCGTTGTCCGAGCCCACCTCGGCGACACAGCGGTCCGGCCCCTCCGGCGTCACCTCGACCGCGACCGGCAGCCGGGCCCGCACGTACCCGGCCGACGCGTGGAGGCGCACTTTCGCGTGGTAGCGCCAGGTTGCCGCGCCGACGCTGCGCTGGACGAACTGCGCGACGTCGCCCTCCGGCGGCTCGCGCGGGGTGAACCGGGGCCCGTTCGGCACCTTCGGCGTCATCCGGTCGACGCGGAAGGTGCGCCAGTCGGCGCGCCCGGTGTCCCACGCGACGAGGTACCAGCGGCGGTTCAGGCCGACCAGCCGGTGCGGCTCGACGTCGCGCCGGCTCGCCGCGCGCTCGTGGCTGGTGTAGTCGAACCGCAGCCGTTCGCCGGCCCGGATCGCCGACGCGATCGCCGTCAGCACCTCGGCGTCCACGACGGGGCCGGTGCCCGGCACCGAGACCGTCGCGGCCTGCAGCGCCTGCACCCGGTGCCGCAGCCGCGAGGGCAGCACCTGCTCCAGCTTCGCGAGCGCCCGCACCGACGTCTCGCCGATCCCGGCGACCCCGGTGGCCGTCCGCAGCCCGACCGCGACGGCCACCGCTTCGTCGTCGTCCAGCAGCAGTGGCGGCAGTTGCGCGCCCGCGCCGAGGCGGTAGCCACCCCGGACGCCGGGGGAGGCCTCGACCGGATAACCGAGGTCACGCAGCTTCCCGACGTCGCTGCGGACGGTCCGCGTCGTGACGTCCAGCCGCTCGGCCAGGTCGGCGCCGGTCCAGTCGCGCCGCGTCTCGAGCAGCGACAGCAGCCGAAGGAGACGGGCGGAGGTCTGCAACATCTTCCGAGGATCGCACGAATCGCGGAAGAAAGTCTGCCGCAATGGTTCCTACCGTCTCGGTCATGACGAACCCCTTCCGCATCGCAATCCCGCAGACCGACCTCGACGACCTGCACCGCCGCCTCGCCGAAGCGCGGTTCGCGGACCCCGTACCCGGCGACGAGCCGGACTGGTCCCGCGGCATACCCACGGCCGTCGTGCGCGAGCTGGCGGAGTACTGGCGCGACGGCTTCGACTGGCGTGCCCTGGAGGCCGCGCTCAACGCGTTCCCGCAGTTCACGACCGAGATCGACGGCCAGCGGATCCACTTTCTGCACGTCCGGTCGGCCGACCCGGACGCGGTCCCGCTGCTGCTGACCCACGGCTATCCGAGCACGTTCGCCGAGTTCCTCGACGTCATCGGGCCGCTGACCGAGCCGGGGCCGGACGCGTTCCACGTCGTCGTGCCGTCGCTGCCCGGCTTCGGGTTCTCGACGCCGCTGAGCGGGCCCGGCTGGGAGCTCGCCCGGACGACGGACGCGTTCGCCGAGCTGATGACGAGGCTCGGGTACGACCGTTTCGCCGCACAGGGCGGCGACATCGGCGCCGGCGTCACCGGACGATTGGCCGCGCTGTACCCGGACCGCGTGCTCGGCGCCCACGTCAACAGCGACCGCGGCACGATCGCGCTGGCCGGCGAGCAGCTGCCGATGCCGGAGAACCTGACCGAATCCGAACAGTCCGAACTGGACGCGGCCCGCGAGGATTGGAAGGCCGGCCGCGGATATCTCGACCTGCAGTCGCACAAACCGGAGACGCTCGCGGCCGCGCTCACCGACTCGCCGGTCGGACAGCTGGCCTGGATCGCCGAGAAGGTCCAGGCATGGACCAACCCGGGCGGCGGCGTCGACCGCGACCGGCTCCTGACGACCGTCAGCCTGTACTGGTTCACCCGCAGCGGTGCCACGGCGGCTCGCTTCCTCTATGAGGCAGCGCACTCCGGCCACGGCTGGCTGGCGCCGTCGGACGTCCCGTCGGGCTGGGCGGTCTTCACCACCTCGCCCGTCGTCCGGAAGATCATGGACCCGGAGGAGAAGATCGCGCACTGGTCGGAGTTCGCCGAGGGCGGCCACTTCGCGGCGATGGAATCGCCGGAGCTGCTCGTGACCGACATCCGCGCGTTCTTCCGGGAACTGCGGCCGTGACCGGGGGCGGTGGGCCAGAATCGGCGGCGTGCAGTTCGCGATCCTCGGGCCGGTCGAAGCCCGCCGTCCCGGCGGAACCCCGGTTCCCCTCGGCGGCCCCCAGCTGCGGGGGCTGCTGGCCCTGCTCGCCCTCGACGCCGGCCGCGTGGTCGGCGCCGAGCGGCTGATCGACGGCCTGCACGGCGACCACCCGCCCGAGGGTGCCGCCGAAGCCCTCCAGTCGCAGGTATCGCGGCTGCGCCGGCGCCTGCGTGACGGCGGCGCGCCGGACGGTCTCGTCGAGTTCACCCCGGCCGGGTACCGGTTGGCCGTCGACCCGCAGGACGTCGACGTCCACCGCTTCGAGCGGCTCACCGCCGAAGCGCGGGCGACCGGCGATCCGGCCGCGAAACGGGAGCTGTTCGCCGAAGCGCTGTCGCTGTGGCGCGGACCCGCGCTCGACGGCCTCGCGGATCCGCCGCGCGCGGCCCGGCTGGCCGAGCTGCGCCTGGCCGCGATCGAGGACCGCGTCGAAGCCGAGCTCGCGCTCGGCCACCACGAACGGCTCGTCGCCGAGCTCCGCGAACTCACCGGTGAGCACCCGCTGCGCGAACGGCTTGCCGCCCAGCTCGTCCGCGCGTTGCACGGCGGTGGCCGCTCTGCAGAGGCCCTGACCGCCTTCGCCGAGATCCGCGAACGGCTCGCCGACGAGCTGGGCGCGGACCCGTCGCCGGAACTCGCGGACGCGCACGTCGCCGTCCTGCGGGCCGCCGCCCCCGCCCACGCCCGGCGGGTTCCGGTGCCGCTGACCGGGTTCGTCGGCCGGACCGAACTCGACGACCTCGAAACGGCGCTGCGGGACGCACGGCTCGTCACGCTCATCGGGCCGGGCGGCGCGGGCAAGACCCGGCTCGCCATCGAAGCCGCGGCCGGCGAAGCGTGCTTCGCCGAGCTGGCGACGACCACCGACGTGGCCCGCGCGGTCCTCGCCGCGCTGGGTCTGCGCGAGCAGGGTGTGCTGGCGCCCGGCGCGGCGGGAGAGCCGGCCGGGCGGCTGGCCGCCGCGCTCGCCGATCGCCCCCTGCTGCTGGTGCTCGACAACTGCGAACACGTCGTCGCCGACACCGCCCGGCTGGTCCGGCGGCTGCTCGGCGAGTGTCCTGGCCTGCGCGTGCTCGCCACCAGCCGCGAGCCCTTGGGCCTGACCGGCGAGAGGCTGGTGCCGGTCGGCGCCCTGCCCGCCGGCTCCGCGGCGAAGCTGTTCACCGAGCGGGCCGCGGCGGTGGCCCCGGGCAGCGTGCCCGACCCGGGCGCGGTGACCCGCATCTGCGCCGCCCTCGACGGCCTCCCGCTGGCGATCGAGCTCGCCGCCGCCCGATTGCGGTCGCTGTCAGCGGACGACGTCGCGGCCCGGCTCGGCGACCGCTTCCGCCTGCTGTCGCGCGGCGACCGGACCGCCGAACCGCGGCACCGGACCCTGCGCGGCGTCGTCGAGTGGAGCTGGGACCTCCTGGAGCCGGACGAGCAGCGGCTCGCAGGCCGGTTCGCGGTGTTCGCCGGCGGCGCGCGGCTCGGCGCGGCCGAACGGATCTGCGCCGAACCCGACGCCGACGTCCTGCTCACCGGCCTGGTCGAGAAGTCCTTCGTCGAGTTCGCCGGCGGCCGGTACCGGATGCTCGAGACGATCCGCGCGTTCTGCGCCGAGCACGGCGACGACCGGCGGGCGGAACACGCGAAGTACTTCCTCGACTTCGCCCGCGCGGCCGAGCCGAGGCTGCGGGGCGCGGACCAGCTGACCGCACTGGCGGAGCTGACCGCCGAGCACGCCGACCTGCACGCGGCGCTGCGCTGGAGCGCATCCGAAGAACCGGCGACCGCGGTGCGGCTCATCGCGGCCCTGACCTGGTACTGGTGGCTGCGCGGCCTGCGCGGTGAGGCGACCGCGTTCGCGGACGCCGTCGTCGCCGCCTTCGGAACCGAGCCACCGCCGGGACTGGCCGAGGAGTACGTCCTCTGCCTGATCCACGCCTCCGGCACCGGCGTCGAGATCGAGCCGATCCTGCAGGGGCTCGAGGGACCACTGCGCCACCCGTACCTCTTCCTGCTGTGGGCGTTCTCCCCGCACACCAAGGTGCGGGACGGCGAACGGCTGGCCGCGCTCGTCGGCGACGACGCGTGGTCGCGGGCGTTCACGGGCATCGGCGACGGTCTCGGCGCGCAGTACCGCGGCCGCATCGCGGAAGCCGAGGCGCACTTTTCGGCGTCGCTGGACGGATTCCACGCGCTCGGTGACCGCTGGGGCGAGGCCAGCGCGCTGGAGAAGCTCGCTGAGTTCGCGGACTGGCGCGGCGACCACGCGCGGTTCCGGGAACTGATGGACGAGTCCGTGCGGCTGGCCGGTGAGCTCGGCGCCGTCGAGGACGCCGCCGACCTGCTGTGCCGCCGCGCCGACGGCGTGCTGCGCGCCGGGGACCCCGAGTCCGCCCGCGCGGACTACGAAGCCGCCGCCGGCAAGGCACGCGCGGCCGGCACGCCGTCGACACTCGCGCGGGCCCGCGGCGGACTCGGCGAGATCGCGCGGCGCGCGGGTGACCTGGCCACGGCCCGCCGCTGGTACACCGCGGCCGTCGGCCTCGCCGTCGACCCGGTCACCGGCGGCGAGACGCGGATCCGGCTCCACACCGGCTTCGGCTGGACGGCTGCCGCCGAAGGGCACCTCGACGAGGCGACCGACCTGCACCAGGAGGCGCTGGCCACGGCCCTCGACCACGCGAACCTGCCGGGCGCGGCCCAAGCGGTCGAAGGCTTGGCGGGCGTCCTCGCCGCGCGGGCCGAGGACGAGCGGGCCGCGTTCCTGCTCGGCGTCGCCGTCGGGCTGCGCGGCGCGCCGGTCGCCGGAGACGCGGATGTCGCTGCGGTGACTGACCGCGTGCGGGCGCGCATCGGCGCGGAGGCCTACGCGGAAGCGTTCGACCGTGGCCGCGAAATGCCCCCTGAGCAGGCGCTGAGCGAGTTCGGTCAGCGGCGGTTCGCGCTCGGTTCGTGAGCGGTCAGCGGCCGCGCCCACAGTTCGGGGCATGACGAAGAGCATCCTGATCTCCGGCGCCAGCATCGCCGGCCCCGCCCTCGCCTTCTGGCTGCACCGCCACGGCTTCCGCGCCACCGTCGTCGAGCGGGCCCCGAGCCTGCGCGAAGGCGGTTACAAGGTCGACATCCGCGGGGTCGCGGTCGACGTCGTCCGCCGCATGGGCCTGCTGGAGGAGGTGCACGCGGCGAGCACCGACATGCGCGGCGCGGCGTTCGTGGACAAGCGCGGCAAGGAACTCGCGACGCTCGACGCCGACACGTTCGGCTTCCGCCACGGCGACGACACCGAGATCCTGCGCGGCGACCTCGCGAAGATCCTCTACGACGCGACCCGGGACGACACCGAGTACGTCTTCGGCGACTGGATCACCGGCCTCGACGAGCGCGCGGACGGCATCCACGTGACGTTCGCCCACGGCGCCCCGCGCCGGTTCGACCTGGTCGTCGGCGCCGACGGCCTGCACTCCGGCGTCCGCGCCCTGGCGTTCGGCCCGGAGGAGGACTTCCTGCGCCGGTTCGACGCGTACATCTCGATCTCGACGGTGCCCAACACCCAGCAGCTGGACCGCTGGGAGCTGCTGCACTCGGCGGCCGCGGGCAAGATGGTGAACGTCTACAGCACGGCTCGCGCGGCCGACGCGAAGGCCGCGTTCTGGTTCAGCGCGCCGCCGCTGACGTACGACCGCCGGGACGTCGACGGCCAGAAGGACCTCGTCGCGGCCCAGTTCGCCGGCCTGGGCTGGGAGATCCCGGCGCTCCTCGCCGCGATGCGCGACGCGGACGACTTCTACTTCGACCCGGTGTGCCAGATCGTGATGGACCACCTGTCCACCGGCCGGGTGACGCTGCTCGGCGACGCGGGCTACTGCGCCTCGCCGGCTTCCGGCCAGGGCACGAGCCTGGCCCTGGTGGGCGCGTACGTCCTGGCGGGGGAGCTGGCCACTTCGGACGATCCCGCGGTGGCACTTTCCCGCTACGGGAGTGAAATGCGGCCGTACATCGAGAAGAACCAGGCACTGGCCAAGACGGCACTGCGCGGGATCATCCCGTCGTCGCGGGCGTTCGCGTGGTTCAACACCCGGATGATCAAGTTGATGCCGTACCTCCCGGGCCGCAACCGGGTGCTGGAGCAGATGGCCCGCCCGATCCGCGAGGCGGCGAACGCGCTGGTGCTGAAGGACTACGCGCTCACCGCAGCGGATCGTGGCCCCAGTTCATGAGGGAGTGCCGCCAGGTGGTGTCCTCGACGTCCCCGGACGGCCGCTGGGCGACGTGCCGGTGAACGTAGCCGACGACCTCGCGCATGTGGGCGTGGTCGTCGGCGGTGAGGTCGTCCTGCTTCTTCCGCAGGATCGAGACGATCTTCCGGCCGGATTCGTGCCCGACGGACTCACCGCCGCCCTTGTGCTGCCCGGCGTCCTTCGACTCGTCCGTCTTCAGCCAGTCCTCGAGCTGCTTGGCGGTCATGTTCACGTTCTCGCCGAACTCGCGGCGGGTCTCGTCATCGTCCATTCAGGACACATACCCGCTCCGATCACGGCTATTCGTCCGGACCGTTCACAGCCGCCGAACGCGCAGCACACAGGTCAGCATCGGGAGGGTGAACTCGCCATCCGCGGTTTCCGGCCTGCTCGCAAGGAAAGCGCGGATCCGGCCAAGAGCGGCCGCTTGCTCCTGTTCCGGCATGACCAGCATCCCCGCTCTCGTCGCGAGTGTCGCAACGAGAGAGTCGGCGGTGCGGCGCTGCCCGTGCGGGAACTCGGCCTGCTCCGGCGAGCCGAACCGGGCGGCTCCACCCGTCCTGGGCAGGTGCGCATCGGCTGTCTCGGCGCGCCAGCTGATGGGCGTGTCACGTGGGCCGATGACCGCGCTGCCGCTGACTCGCGCCAGCCCGGCAACCCAGTCGACTCGGTCGTCCAGGACGTTCCACAGACCGGCCAGGATGCCGCCGGGCACCAGGACCCGGGCGATCTCGGGTCCCGCGAGGGCCATGTCGAACCAGTGCAGGGCGTTGCCGGCCAGCACGGCATCGACGGACGCATCCGGCAACGGGATCGCCTCGGCGCTACCCGGCAATGCGCCGACCGCCGGCAGCGCACTGCGCAGCACGGTCAGCATGGCCGGGTCGGGCTCGACCGCGGTCACGTCGGCGCCGACCGCGACCAGCGTGGCGGTGAGCTTGCCGGTTCCGGCGCCGAGGTCGAGTACCCGCAGGCCGGGCGGGGGTTCGCCGAGCGCCCAGCGCACCGCGGGCCGCGCGTAGTCCGGGCGATGCTCGGCATAGGCGGACGCCGCCACACCGAACGACGAGGCGTGCCGGAGCCGCTCGTTCTCCACCACGCGATCACCCTATCGGTGCTGCCTTCGGGGATGACTTCGTCCCGGAGCGCCAATTCGGAAGGGTTCTTCGCGGACGCAGGAGAGCAGCCGGAGTGAGGAACTCGATGACGGGTACTCGCAGGTCAGGAGGTGTCCGATGAGCAAGGACTTCAAGAAGGGCGACCGCGTCCGGTGGGACGCGGGCAACCAGGGTTCGGTGGGCACGGTCGAGGAGAAGATCACGAAGGACACGCACGCGGGCAAGCGGGACGTGAAGGCGTCGCCGGAGGAGCCGCAGTACCTCGTCAAGAGCGAGAAGTCCGGGAAGACCGCCGTGCACCACCCGGACAAGCTGCACAAGGCCTGATCAGCCCGGTGTGTCGAGCCAGCGGTGCAGCGCCCACCACGACCGCACCGCGTCGAGCACCCGGCCACCGTTCTCCGCCAGTGCCAACGGGGTCAGCTCGGCCAGCCGGTCGAGGCGGTAGCGGACCGTGTTCGGGTGCAGGTGCAGGGCTTCGGCCGTGGAGCGCAGGCGCTGGCCGTGGTCGAGGTACGCCAGCGCCGTCCCCGCCAGCTCGCGGTGGAACGGGTTCGCCGGGTCGAGTGAGCCGAGCAGGGCCGTGGTGAGCAGGCCGCCGAGCACCGGCTGCGCCGTCAGGGCGATCTCGCCCGCCAGCGCCGTCAGGTCGTGGTAGCCGCTCCCGGCGAGGCGCGCCGCCGCCGTGCAGAGGCGATGCACCTCCTGCAGCGCCGGCAAGGGCGCCGCGGGTGCCACGACCAGCAGGACGTCATCCCCCAGCGGGACACCCGCGGGTGACCGCGCCGCCAAGCCGGTGAGCCTGCCCTCGACCAGGCCGTAGACCCCGCCGAACTCGAGCAGGGCCTGCTCCAGCGCGCGGGCCCGCGCCGGGTCGCTGACGTCGGACACCACGCAGAAGTACCGGACGTCGGGATGCAGCCCCGCCCGCCGGAGCTCCTCGGGCGCGGGCGGGTGCCCGGCGAGCAGCAGCGTCCGCAGCAGCTGGGTCCGCGCGTCGCGCACCGTGCGGGAAAGCTGCAGCTCGGCGGCGTGGTAGCCCTTGACGATGTGGTGCTCCAGCGCACCGGTGTAGCGGTCGGCGTCGAGGACGGTCTCGAGGATGACGTCGTCGGGCACCCCCGCGGCCCGGGCGCGTTCGACGGCGACGCGCGCCGCGTGCGTGCGGCCCGCCTGGACCCCGCGCAGGAGGTCGGTGAGCGGGACACCCTGGGCGGCGCGGTCGGCGCCGAGCGCCTCCGCGGTGGTGTAGTCCTCGCGGGCGGGACCGTCGGGGCTCGCCGTCGCGCGCAGTGCGGCCGAGAGCAGGACCTGGATGTGCCGCCGGTTTTCGGCTTCCGGGAGCCGGGCGACCTCGGGCGACTCGCTGCGCGCGACTTTCACCAGCTCGTCGAGCACGGTCTCGTCCGCGGCCAGGTCGTCGAGGATCCGCCGGAGCAGCGACGTCACCGGCACCTCCCGACCCGTTGTGGCACGGCCACAACCCGCCCTCCGCGACGTTGGGCGATCGGCCCTACCGGAGGAGCTCCCGGGGCCGGTTATCGTGGCATACCGGACAGTAACCCCTGGTCCGCGCGAAAACCACCGCCGCACCTCTTCAGCGTCGAAAGGTGTCTTCCGTGCGCACATCCCCGAGCACCCGCCGACGGCGGTCGTACCTCTCCCGCCTGGCGTACCTGGCTTCCGCCGTCGCCCTGCTGACGACCGGCGCCGCGGTGCCGGCGACCGGCGCCCCCGCGGCCCTGCGGGAGGTGATGTTCGTCGGCAACAACTGGGAGGGGACGGCCGACGTCATCCAGTCCCGCGGCTCCTTCGCCAAGATCGGGCGCGTGAACATCATCCCGGACAAGGACGACCGGCTGCGGGAGATCTACCTGAACCCGATCAAGCTGGCGTTCTTCCTCGGCATCCGCAACGGGCCCGGCGAAGGGCACGACCAGTTCGTCGACGACATGTACACCACGCCGGACGGGACGTCGGTGGTGGCGTCGCGGCCGAGCTTCGCCGACGTCGTCTCGGTCAACCTGGCCACTGGGCAGATCGCCTGGCGCTTCCCGGTTTCGGGGTTCCGCGCCGACCACATGGCGATCTCGCCGGACGGCCGCCGCGTGGCCGTGTCCGCCTCGACGTCGAACACCGTGCACGTGCTGGACATCGGCACCGGGCAGCAGGTCGGCTCGTTCACCACGGGGGACAAGCCGCACGAGAACGTGTTCACCGACGGCGGCCGGTTCCTGTGGAACATGTCGATCGGCGAGGTCAACACCGACCTCGACGACCCCGGGTGGGACTTCACCAAGGGGGACCGGCGCATCACGGTCGTCGACGCGTCGACCTTCCGCCAGGTCAAGGTGATCGACATGCGGCAGCGGCTCGACGCCTTCGGGCGCCGGGACCTCTCGGACGCCGTCCGGCCCGTGGCGTTCACGCCCGACGAATCCAAGCTGTACTTCCAGGTGTCGTTCTTCAACGGCTTCCTGGAGTACGACGTCGCGAGCGACCGGATCACGCGGGTCAAGGAGCTGCCGAAGAACCCGGCCACGAGCGACGACCGCAAGACCTTCGTCAACGACTCGCGCCACCACGGCATGTCGATGAACCCGGCGGGGACGAAGCTCTGCGTCGCCGGCACGATGGACGACTACGCGACGGTCGTCGACCGCGCGACCCTGCAGCAGGGCACGCTGGTGCCCGCGGTGAAGCCGTACTGGGCGACGGTGAGCGGCGACGGCGGCGCGTGCGTCATCTCCGAGGCCGGCGCGGACCAGGTCACGGCGATCGACTTCGCGACCGGGCAGAAGCTGGTCTCGGTGCCGGTGGGCGACCACCCGCAGCGGGTCCGCATCGGCCACGTCCCCGAGGGCTGGACCGGTCCGGCCACCTGATGCCGTCGTGAGTGGGAAACAGGGTTCTGACCCTGTTTCCCACTCACGACGTCTCGAACGCGATCGTCAGCCACGTCCGGACTTCGTCGTCCACATCGGACGCTTCGCGCAGCTTCAGCTGGTGTCCCACCCGGGGTCCGCTCGCCCACCGGGCCGGGGCGATCCGCGCCGTCTCGATCGGGTGCGGCAGGAACAGGTACACCAGGACGTCCTTGGACCGGGGCCGTACCTCGGCCAGCTTCCGGTCCCGCTTGAGGAACACCCCGACCGTGACGGCGTCCTCGTGGACGTCGCCCAGGGTCCGCAGGTGGCCGATGACCGCGTCGTAGATGGCGCGGAACCGCGGGTCGCGGCCGGCGAACGTGTCGTCGACCGTGCACCCCGGGACGCAGGTGTGGCCCTGGCCGGCGCGCGCGAATTCGCGGTCGCAGCGCGGGCACGTCCACCGGGTCGGCATGCCGTCCAGGATGGCACTCACAGCGGCGCCGGGCCGAGCGCGGGGATGGTGGCGGCCGCGGTCACCAGCCGCCGGGCCGCCGCGGCCGCGGCTTTCCGCTGCGCCGGCGGCAACCGGTCCAGCAGCCCGCCCAGCGCCGCGTGGCGCCGGTCGAGGATCCGCGCCACCAGGTCGTGGCCGGTCGGGGTGACCTCGAGGGTCACCACGCTCCGGTTGCGCGGGTCGCGGCCGCGCGCGACGTAGCCGAGCGCCTCCAGCCGGTCGGCCAGCCGCGTCACCGACGACGCGTTGACGTCCATCGCCGCCGCCAGGCGCGAGCTCGGCACCCGGCCGAGGCGGTCGAGGATGAGCAGCAGGCGCGTCTGGGGGAACGTGACCTCGGGCGGCGCGGCGTGCGCGCACTCCCACGCGATCCCGACCAGGACCAGGGTCAGGCTGTCGAGGGCCACCACGTCGGGGTCGGCGCCCGGTGCCGCGTCTTCGAGGGTTTGCATGGAGCAATACTTGCCATCCGCAAGAGCATCGGTCAAGATGGGTCACCCCGGCACTCGCCGGGCGTTCCGGCCGGATCGGCCGCTCTTCTTCGCGTCTCCATTGTGGACTGTGGAAAATTGTTGGCACGTAAGAAAAATGGCTTGAACCTCTTCGTGACGAGATCCGTAGTACCCCGTACAGGAACTTGTCGCCAGAAGGAGGAACGATGCCGGATCACCGTGGCATGACGGCCAAGGCCAGGGCTCGGACCGTGCTGGTCGTCGTGGCCACTCTCGCCGTGGTCGCCGCGGGCTCGGTCATGGTGCTGAAAGCGAGCGCCGAGACCGCTCCCGGGTCGACGCAGGCGCAGGTCCCGGCGTACGGGCACGACATGGCGGGCATGCGGCTGGGCTCGGCCGCCGAGGCGGCCGCGAGCACGAACGTGGCGAACGCCGGGCCGGTCACCGAGCTCGACCAGACGTTCCTGGTCAAGGTCCGCCAGGCCGGGCTGTGGGAGATGCCCGCGGGCACCCTCGCGCAGACCCACGCCAGCAGCGACGCCGTGAAGCGCGCCGGGCTGCACCTGCTCGACGGGCATTCGCACCTCGACCAGCTCGTCCGCGAGGACGCGAAGATGCTCGGCGTGACACTGCCCGACCAGGCCAGCGCCGAACAGCAGGGCTGGGTCCGCCAGCTGACCGCCGCGCAGGGGCTCGAGTTCGACAAGCTGTTCGTGAACCTGCTGCGCGCGTCGCACGGCAAGATCTTCGCGACGATCGCCGAGGTCCGCGCCGGCACGCAGAACGACGTGATCCGCCGGCACGCGACGGAGGCGAACCAGACGGTCCTCGACCACATGAACGTCCTGGAGGACACCGGACTGGTCGACGCGCAGACGATCGCCGACGTCGCCAAGGCGGTCAACCCACCCAAGTGACGGGTTCACGGGCGGCTCGAGCGCAGTGAATGACTCATTCCTGGCGCCGGACGCCAGGAATGAGTCATTCACTGCATCGGCACCGCTGCTTCAGCCGCCGCCAGGCAGCGCTACACGGTCGAGCTGACCTCGGCGACAACCTCCGCCGGGGTCAGCGCGACCACCGGCGGCAGACGCGGGAAGCGCTGGCCGGACGCCAGGAATGAGTCATTCACTGCACCGGACGCCGGGAATGAGTCATTCACGGCGTCCGGGGGCCGAGCTCAGCGGGTCGGCGGCACGATGCCGTACTCGTGGATCTTGCGGTAGATCGTCGCCCGGGAAATGCCCAGCAGTTTCGCCGCCCGGACCTTGTTGCCGTCGGCGTCCTCGAGGCAGCGGACGATGGCGTCGCGCTCGATCGACTCGAAGCGGTTCAGCGGCCGCCGTGCGAGGGTGTGGAACTCCGCCGGGAGGTCGCCCGGGCGGATGGCCCCCGCCCGGCGGCGCTGGGCCACCTTCCGCAGCACCTGGTGGAGCTGGCCGGTGTTGCCCGGCCACTCCGCCCGCATCAGCAGGTGCAGCGCCGCCGCCGAGCAGGTGAGCCGGCCGCCGTAGCCGAGCTTGCTCAGCACCAGCGGGACCAGCTCCGCGAGGTCCTCGACGTGGTGGCGCAGCGGGGGCACCCGCACCGTCCGCGGGAACGACTTCAGCAGCTCGGCCAGCGCCGGCTTCGTCTCGGCCTCCGGCACGAGCGTGACCACGACCCACGGCGCGTCGGCCCGCTCGCGCAGCTCCCGCAACGTCGTCGCCAGCGCGTTGGCCGCCGGCGCCGTCAGCCGGTCGGCGTGGCGGATCACCAGGGTCCGGATCGGGGCCTCGGCGTGTTCGCGCAGCAGCTCGGCCGCCCAGTCGGTGCCGGACGTGACGCCCGCGTCGACGCTCAGCAGCCGCGCCGCCGGGTGGTGGCGCTGGTGCAGGCCCTTCGCCAGGGTCAGCTTGCCGGTCCCGGCCTCGCCTTCCAGCGCGACCCATTCGCCGCGCTGGTGGCCGGTGTCGAGCTCGTGCCCGCAGCGCAGCCACAGCGGCGCCGAGCCGACCACACCCGGCAGGTACATCGGCAGCATCGGCGTCGACGGCACGGCGAGGGCTTCCTCGGCCTCGATCAGCTTCACCGACAGCACGCCACCCGCGGTGTCGGTCTCCCGCTGGCCCGGGACGCGACGGCAGAACACCCGCACCCGCAGGCCGCTGGACAGCGCGAGCGTCGCCGACGTCCGGCGCCCGCTGGCCAGTGCCTCGGTGGCGTGGCTGAGCAGGACCGACTGGTCGGCGGGGTCGAGCAGCTGCCGCGCCCGGTCGTTCATCATCACGATGTCGTCGTTGAACGCCAGCACGATGCCGGTCCAGCGGCGGCACGTCTGCAGGTAGGCCTGGAAGAGGATCATCTCCCGCAGGTCGCTGTGCCGCAGCAGCGCCTGCCGGATCTGCTCGGCCGTCGAGCGGGCCAGCGCGATGAGCAGGCCGCCGGCGTCCTTGTACCAGCAGGTGAGGTCGACGGCGCCGATCTTCTTGCCGGAGATCGGGTGGTGGATCGGCACGCCCGCGCACGCCAGGTTCTCCAGGTGCTCGGCGTAGTGCTCGTGGCCGAACACCGTGGTCGCGCGGCCGTCTTCGAGCGCGGTGCCGATGCCGTTGGTCCCGACGGACTGCTCGCCGTAGCTGAACCCGGGCACCAGCTCGACGCGTTCGAGGTGCCGCTTCAGGTCCGCGTCGCCGGTCCGCTGGGTGAGCACGACGCCGTTGGCATCGGTGAGGATCAGGCTGATCGGCTGGCCGTCGAACTGCTCGCCCAGCTTGTGCAGCACCGGCTCGGCGCCGCGCATCAGGGGGACGTCGAGGTTCTGGTCGCCGTGGAAGAGCGGATCGATGCGGTCCGCGTCGACCTGGAACTCCTGCGAGCGGCGCCAGGAGGCCAGGATCGTCTGGCGGACCGTGCCGGGCGGCACCGGTTCGGCCGTCAGGAAACGCACCCGGGTGCGGGCGAGCTCGTCGTCGGCGAGCAGCGTTCCGGGCGCGATGTCGTCCACGTGACCTCCAGCTTCCCGCGGCCCACGTGGGTGCGGGCACACCCGTTGTGCCGCCCGTTCAGCCTAGATGCGGCGTGCGCCGCGCGGTGTCTCAAATTGAGACGGCCGCCGCGCGCGAGTGGCGGTCCGATGGACCCGGAAGCGACCGCTGACCAGGAGGAGTGCCCATGGCCACCGAGGCCGCGGAGACGTACAACCCGTGGACGATCGTCAACCTGGTTTTCAACCATCTGGCGGAACAGGGGCTGCACCCGGTGTTCGGCGGGGAGGGCCATCCCGGCGAACCGGCCGCGGCGCTGCTGCGCGCGCTCGGGATCACCCCGGCCGTCGAAGGCGACGCGCGCGTGCGCACGGGCGTCCACAGCGAGCTAGCCGAGCTGCGCGCCCGGATGCTCGGCGGGGACGAAACGCCCTGAGCAGCGGTTCTGTCTCAGATTGAGACCCGCGTCACTCGTGGCCGCCCCTTGAATGGTGGACGCAGGACGTCCGCCCCGACGGCGAGCGACGGACAAGGAGTCTCCATGAGTCGCCAGAGTGTGGCGAAAGCCCACCAAAAGATCCAGGAACTGTCGTGGGAGCCGGCGTACCACACCCCGGTTTCGCACTACGGGACCGACTACACGTTCCAGAAGGCCAAGAAGAAGGACCCGTTGAAGCAGGTCCTCCGCTCGTACTTCCCGATGCAGGAGGAAAAGGACCACCGGGTCTACGGCGCCGAAGACGGCGCGATCCGCGGCAACATGTTCCGCCAGGTGCAGGAACGCTGGCTGGAGTGGCAGAAGCTGTTCCTGTCGATCATCCCGCTGCCGGAGATCTCGGCCGCGCGGGCGATGCCGCTGCTGTTCCGCACGGTGCCCAACCCGGAACTGCACAACGGCCAGGCGATCCAGATGATCGACGAGGTCCGGCACTCGACGATCCAGCAGAACCTCAAGCGCCTGTACATGCAGAACTACATCGACCCGGCGGGCTTCAACTCGAGCCTGCGCAACTTCCAGAACGACTACTGCGGCACCATCGGCCGCCAGTTCGCCGAAGGCTTCATCACCGGTGACGCCATCACCGCGGCGAGCATCTACCTCACCATCGTGGCGGAGACGGCGTTCACGAACACCCTCTTCGTCGCCATGCCGGCGGAAGCCGCCGCCAACGGCGACTACCTGCTGCCCACGGTGTTCCACTCGGTGCAGTCCGACGAGTCCCGCCACATCAGCAACGGCTATGCGACCCTGCTGATGGCGTTGTCGGACGAGGGCAACCACCAGCTGCTCGAACGCGACCTGCGGTACGCGTGGTGGAACAACCACGCCGTGGTCGACGCCGCGATCGGCACGTTCATCGAGTACGGCACCAAGGACCGCCGCAAGGACCGCGAGAGCTACGCGGAGATGTGGCGCCGCTGGATCTACGACGACTACTACCGCTCATACCTGGTACCGCTGGAGAAGTACGGGCTCGTGATCCCGCACGACCTCATCGAAGAGGCGTGGAACCGGATCTGGAACAAGGGCTACGTCCACGAGGTCGCGCAGTTCTTCGCCACGGGGTGGCTCGCCAACTACTGGCGCATCGACCCGATGACCGACGAAGACTTCGAGTGGTTCGAGTACAAGTACCCCGGCTGGTACGACAAGTACGGCAAGTGGTGGGAGAACTACAGCCGGCTGGCGACGCCGAACGGGCACCACCCGATCGTCGCCGAGGACGTCGACTACGTGTACCCGCACCGCTGCTGGACGTGCATGGTGCCGTGCCTCATCCGCGAGGACATGGTGGTCGACGAGGTCGACGGCCAGCACCGCACGTACTGCTCGGAGACGTGCCGCTGGACCGACGCCGAGGCGTTCCGGCCGACCTACCAGGGCCGCAACACCCCGAACATGGGCCAGCTGGTCGGCGCCCGCGAGTGGGAGACGCTCTACCACGGCTGGAACTGGGCCGACGTCGTCTCCGACATGGGCTTCGTGCGCGACGACGGGAAGACCATGGTCGCGCAGCCGCACCTGGACCTCGACCCGAAGAAGATGTGGACGCTCGACCACCTGCGCCGGATGCCCGAGGTGCAGTCGCCGAACGTGCTGCTCAACCAGATGACCGACGAGCAGCGCGCCGCGTTCGTGGCCGACTACAACCGCCAGGGCCCGGCCGGGCGCCCGGCGCCGCAGCAGGCCTGACGACAGGGGAGGGCCTGGCATGGCAGAGAAGCACCGCGTCCGGTTCGAACCGGTCGGGATCGAGATCGACGTCGCCGAGGACACCACGATCCTGCGCGCCGCCGCCGAGCAGGGCGTCATGCTCATGCACGGCTGCAAGGAAGGACAGTGCGCGGCCTGCAAGTCGTTCATCCTCGACGGCGAAGACGTCGAACACGACCGTTACTCGACCTTCGCGCTCCCCGACTACGAAAAGGAGGAGGGTTTCACGCTGCTGTGCCGGGCCCACGCCTACGAAGACCTCACGATCGAGCTGCTCAACTACGACGAGGAAATGATCCAGTCCGGCCTGCCGATCCAGGAGGCCGAGGTCGAGGTCGTGGCGAACGACCACGTCACCCACGACCTGCGTCACCTGGTCGTCAAGCTGACGGATCCGGACCAGTCGCTGAAGTTCTTCCCGGGCCAGTACCTGGACTTCGCGATCCCGGACACCGAGGAGTCCCGGTCGTTCTCCATGGCCAACACCTCGGCGCGTGACGGGCTCCTGGAGTTCGTCATCAAGATCTACCCCGACGGGCTGTTCTCCCGGTTCCTCGACACGGGAGTCGCGGTCGGCGACCGGCTCCGGGTGACCGGCCCGTTCGGGGTGTTCACCCTCCGGGACAACCCGGGCAAGGACCTGGTCTTCGTCGGCGGCGGGGCCGGGATGGCACCGATCCTGTCGCTGCTGCGGTCCATGGCCGAGCGCGGCATCGACCGCAAGGCGACCTACTACTACGGCGCCCGCCGCGAGGCGGACCTCTGCTTCCACGCCGAACTGCGGGAGCTCGAGCAGCGGCTGCCGAACTTCCGTTACGTCCCAGCGCTTTCCGAACCGGGCGACGCCACCTGGGACGGCGAGACCGGCCTGATCACCGACGTCCTGCGCCGGGCCGGCCTCGATCTGAAAGGTGCCGACGCCTACGTCTGCGGCCCGCCCCCGATGGTGGAAGCCGCGCTGGAACTGCTGCCCGCGCTCGGCGTCGCCGACAAGCGCGTCTTCTACGACAAGTTCACCACCACGGCCTGAGATTTCTGGGGCCCAGCCCCAGACCCCGCCGGGGGCGAGCCCCCTGGACCCCCAAAAGCAAAGGGGTAAACCCATGACAGCCACCTCCGAACGCAGCGTGCCCAAGCCGACGTTCACCGACGCCGAAGCGGGCGCCAAGGTCTTCCCGGACTCCACCGCCCGCCAGTACAACTACTTCACCCCGGCCAAGCGCAAGCAGAGCCACTACGAAGACGTCACCGTCGAGGTCCAGCCCGACCCGCGGCACTACCTGTCGCAGGGCTGGCTCTACGCCTTCGCCGACGGCAAGGGCGGTTACCCGCTGGAGTGGACCGCGCTGAAGGCGTGGGGCTCCGACCGGCCGGTCCCCGAGCGCAGCCCCGGCTCCGGCGGCAAGGGCTACGACTGGCCGGCCCACGGCTGGCACGAGTTCCGCGACCCCAACGAGGAGTGGGAGCTCACCCTCTACCGCTACAACGCGAACGTCGTGCGCCAGCTCAACCAGAACATCGACGCGGCGCGCCAGGCGAAGGCGTTCGAGCAGTGGAACCCCAACTGGGTCGAGTTCGTCGCCAAGCACGTCGGTGCCTGGATGCACGTCGACCACGGCCTCGGCCTCTACCTGTACGCCAACGCCAACCGGCGCGCGCCGACCAACATGCACAACAACGCGATCTCGGTGAACAGCATGCACCGGATCCGCGCGGCGCAGGACCTGGCGCTGTACAACCTGACGCTCACCGAAGAGGTCGAGGGCTTCGACGGCACCGCCCACCTGGCCACCTGGGCCGAGGACCCGGCCTGGCAGGGCGTGCGCGAGACCGCCGAGCAGCTGACCGGGATCTGGGACTGGTGCGAGGCGATCTTCGCCGCGAACATCGTCTTCGAGCCCCTGGTCGGCGAACTGTTCCGCAGCAACCTGGTGCAGCAGGCCGCGCCCGCGAACGGCGACTTCGTCACCCCGACGCTGATCGGCGCCGAGGAGTTCGACTTCTCCGAACGGGACCTCCGCTACACGAAGGCGATGTTCCACCTGCTGATCAACGACAAGGAGTTCGCCGGCCACAACCAGGCGCTGCTGCAGAAGTGGCTCGCGGAGTGGGTGCCGAAGAGCATCGCCGCCGCGCGGGCCCTGCAGCCGCTGTGGTCGCAGCCCGACGCCAAGCCGATCCGGTTCGAGGACGGTCTCGACCGGGCGAAGAGCCGGTTCGCCGGAATCCTGTCCGAATTGGGTCTCAAAGCACCGGAGGAGCTGGGCCAGTGACCGTCTTCAAGACCTCGGAAAGCCCGTACAAGGTCAACAACACGGCCTCGAACATGTGCGGCTTCACCCTGATGAACAACCAGGTCGGCGCGATCATCGCGGAAGTCATGGCCGGCAAGGACAACGTGACCGTGACGCCGCTGCCGTCGATGATCCGCGTCGACGCGCAGGGCCGGACCGACCTGGTCTACGCCGAGGTCGACGAGGCCGCCGGCGAGGAAGAAGGCTGGTTCAACGCGGCCGAGTTCGAGGAGAGCATGTCCACCCACTACGGGCGCATGATCCACGAAGACGACCGCACGATCATGTTCGCCAACCCCGAGGACGCGGCCGAGTACCTCGACTTCGATCTGAAAGTAATCAAGTAACCGGTTCTTGCGGGGGCTCCGGGTGGCGGAGCCCCCGGCCCGGGGCGAAGCCCCGGCTGTCACAGAAGCACTCGATCCGCTCAGGAAGGATCACCGATGTACGAAAAAGACGGCGAAAAGTATTTCGTGGTGGACGCCCACACCCACTTCTGGGACGCGAGCCCGGACAACTGGGTGAAGGGCCAGGAGGAATACGCCAAGGGCTGGATCGAGTGCTTCCACGCCTACCAGGGCCTCGGCCCGAAGGAGACGCACTGGCCGATCGACCGGTTCCAGAAGTACTCCGAAGAGCTGATGATGCACGACCTGTTCGAGGCCGGGCACGTCGACACCGCCATCTTCCAGCCGACGAACCTGCGGCAGTGGTACAAGAACGGCTTCAACACCACCGAAGCCGACGGCGCGCTGGCCGCGAAGCACCCCGGCAAGTTCCTCGTCAACACCACCTTCGACCCGCGTGAAGGCGACGAGGGCCTGAAGGCGTTCGAGGAGCGGGTCAAGCGCTACGGCTGCAAGGGCGTCAAGCTCTACACCGCCGAGTGGCGCGGCGACTCCCGTGGCTGGAGCCTCAAGGACCCGGAAGCGGCGAAGTACCTCGAGAAGTGCGAGGAGCTCGGCGTCAAGAACGTCCACATCCACAAGGGCCCGACGATCTGGCCGCTGGACAAGGACGCCTTCGACGTGTCCGATGTGGACCATGTGGCGACGAACTTCCAGGGGCTCAACTTCATCGTCGAGCACGTCGGCCTGCCGCGCATCGAGGACTTCTGCTTCATGGCCACCCAGGAGCGCAACGTCTACGCGGGGCTCGCCGTGGTGGTCGGCGGCCTGATGCACGCCCGGCCGAAGTTCTTCGCGAAGGTCATGGGCGAGCTCATGTTCTGGCTCGGCGAGGACAAGCTGATCTTCGGCGCCGACTACGCCATCTGGGAGCCCAAGTGGCAGGTCGAGGGCTTCGTCGACTGGAACATGCCCGGCGACGACGAGTTGTCGGACTTCGCGCCGCTGACCGTCGACCAGAAGAAGAAGATCCTCGGGCTGAACGCCGCCCGCCTGTACGACATCGACGTGCCGGCGGAGTTCAAGCTCGCCGACCCGAAGGACGTCGAGCCCGTCGGCGTGCCGAACCCGTGACGGCCCTCGACGACCGGATCGCCCGCGCCGATCGCACCGCGGTGTGGTCGGCGCTGGGCACCGTCCGGGATCCCGAACTGGACGAACCCCTCACCGACCTGGGTTTCGTGGCCCGCTGCGAGGTGAGCGCGGCGGGCCACGCCGTCATCCGGCTGCGGCTGCCGACCTACTTCTGCGCGCCCAACTTCGCGTTCCTGATGGTCGCCGACGCCTACGACGCCGTCGCCGGCGTGCCGGGCCTGACCGGGCTCGACATCCGGCTGGACGACCACTTCGCGTCCGACGTCATCAACCGCGGGGTGGCGGCCCGGCAGGGGTTCGTCGCGTCGTTCGAAGGCGAGGCCGTCGACGAGCTCGACAGCCTGCGGCACGACTTCGTGCGCAAGGCCGTGCTGGCCGGCACCGACCGCGTCTGCCGGTCGCTGTCCGGCACCGGCCTCGACCCGGCGTCGCTGACGCTCGGCGAGGTCCCGCCCGGGCCGGACGTCGAGCGGCTGCGGGCGCGCCGCCGCGAGCTGGGCCTGCCCGCCGAGGACGGCGACCCGCTGCTGCTCGACCCGGCCACCGGGCGGGCGGTGGCCCCGGCCGACGCGAAGCGCCACCTGGCGTTCGCGCGGCTGACCCGCACGAGCATGGAGGCCAACTCCGGGGTGTGCCGCGGCATGTTGCGCGCGCGGTACTCCCTGACCACCGAAGAGGAGGGCACGGGATGAAGGCCGTGCGGCTGCAGAAGTACCACCAGCACCCGGTGATCGAAGACGTACCGGAGCCGCGCGCCACCGGGCCCTTCGACGTCGTGGTCAAGATCGGCGGTGCCGGCGTGTGCCGCACCGACCTGCACATCATCGAGGAGCAGTGGGCCGAGAAGTCCGGCGTCGCGCTGCCTTACACGATCGGGCACGAGAACGCGGGCTGGGTGCACGAGGTCGGCCCCGCGGTGTCCAACGTGGAGGTCGGCGACACGGTCATCCTGCACCCCACCCCGACGTGCGGGCTCTGCCACGCCTGCCGCGCGGGTGACGACATGCACTGCCCGAACGGGAGCTTCCCCGGCATCGATTCAGACGGCGGGATGGCCGAGTACCTGCTGACGTCGGCGCGGGCGTGCATCAAGCTCGACCCGGCGACCCAGCCGTCGGACGTCGCCGCGCTCGCGGACGCGGGCATCACCGCCTACCACGCGGTCCGCAAGGCCGTGCCGCAGCTGTACCCGGGCACCACCTGCGTCGTCAACGGCGCCGGCGGCCTCGGGCACATCGGCATCCAGTCGCTGAAGGCGCTGACCGCGGCCCGCGTGATCGTGGTCGACCGCAACGCCGACGCGCTGGAGCTGGCGGCCACCCTGGGTGCCGACGAGACGGTGCTGGGCGACGGCAAGCAGGTCGATGCCGTGCTGGACCTGACCGGCGGCAACGGCGCCGAGGTCGTGCTCGACTTCGTCGCCGAGCAGGGCGCGCAGCAGGACGCGTTCGCGATGACCCGGCGCGCCGGGTCGCACTTCGTCATCGGCTACGGCAGCAACATCGACATCCCGACGATCGACATCATCTCGACCGAGCGCAACGTCATCGGCAACCTGGTCGGCACCTACAACGACCTGGCGGAGCTGATGGTGCTCGCCCAGGCCGGGAAGGTCACGCTCCACACGAAGAAGTACCCGCTGGACGCGGCTCTCGACGCACTGGCCGACCTCGATGCCGGACGCGTGCGCGGTCGGGCCATCCTCACACCCTAGGAGCAGGAACATGGCGAAGGAACTGCGGTTCGGCTCGGACGCCCGCGACCTGCTTCTCGCGGGCGTCGACAAGCTGGCCGAAGCGGTCAAGTCCACCCTCGGCCCCAAGGGCCGCAACGTGATCATCGAGAAGATCACCGGTTCGCCGGTGGTCACCAACGACGGCGTGACCATCGCGCGCGAGATCCACCTGAAGAACCAGTTCGAGAACATGGGCGCGCAGCTGGTCAAGGAAGCGGCGATCAAGACCAACGACGTCGTCGGCGACGGCACCACCACGGCGACCGTGCTCGCCCAGGCGATCGTCCACGAAGGCATGCGGGCGATCTCGGGCGGCGGCAACCCGGTGCTCGTCAAGCGCGGCATCGACCACGCCGTCGGGCTCCTGGTGGCTCACCTGGAGAAGCAGGCGCACCCGGTGGTGTCCGAACAGGACTACGCGCGCGTCGCGGCGATCTCCGCCAACGACGACGACACGGTCGGCGCCGTCATCGCGAAGGCCCTGCACACCGTCGGCGACGGCGGGGTCGTGACGGTCGAGGAGTCGCCGTCGATCGGGATGAGCGTCGACTTCGTCGAGGGCTTCGAGTTCGACAACGGCTACCTCTCGCCGTACCTGGTCACCGACCCGGGCCGGCTGGAGGCGGTGCTCGACGACCCGTACATCCTGATGTCCGCGGAGAAGATCACCAAGGTGCAGCAGCTGATGCCGTTGCTGGACAAGGTGATGCGGGCCCCGCGGCCGCTGGTGGTGATCGCCGAGTCGATCGAGGGCACGGCGCTGTCGATGCTGGTGCACAACCACGTCAACGGCACGTTCCAGTCGGTGGCCGTGCGCGCGCCCGGCTTCGGCGACCGGCGGCTGCACAAGCTGGAGGACCTCGCCGCGATCGTCGGCGGCGCGGTGCTTTCGAAGACGTCCGGGTTCAGCATGGAGACGATGACGCTGGAGCACCTCGGCCGGGCCAAGCAGGTCCGGGTCACCGAGAACAACACGACGATCGTCGGCGGTGCCGGCACGTCCGACGCGGTCGAGTTCCGGGTCGGGCAGCTGCGAGCGGAGCTTGAACGAGCGCAGTTCGGGGTCGACGAAGACGTCCTGACCGAGCGGATCGGCGCGCTGACCGGCAAGGTCGCGGTCGTGCGCGTCGGCGCGGCCACCCCGGCCGAGCTGAAGGAGCTGCAGCACCGGGTCGAGGACGCCCTGTCGGCGACCCGCGCGGCGATGGCCGAAGGCATCGTGGCGGGCGGGGGAGCGGCGCTCCTGCACGCCGAAAAGGCCCTGGAAGGCCTGGGGCTGGAAGGAGACCAGGCGATCGGCGTCGAGATCGTGCGGCGCGCGCTGGCCGAACCGGCGTTCCTCATCGCGCACAACGCGGGCCACCCGGCGCACGAGATCGTCGCGCGCACCCGCGAGCTGGGCGACGACGAGGGCTTCGACGCGCTGCACGACCGCTACGGCGACATGGTGGCGATGGGCGTCGTCGACCCGCTGCGGGTGTGCCGGTCGGCGATCCAGAACGGGGCGTCGGTGGCGGGGCTGCTGCTGACGACGAACTCGCTGATCGCCGAGGAGCAGACCCCGTGGGGCGGCAGCGCGGCCCTGATGACCGAGTTCGGTCCCCTGGACGAGGGTCTGCACCAGCCCTCGCCCGACGCGAGCACGCCGCAGTCCCTCGGGATGGGCCCCTCCGTCGGCTGAGCCACGTCTGCCGGCCGACGGAGATCGGAGGTCCCTTCGCCGGCGTCCTGAGCGCCGGTGAAGGGACCTTTCCGTGCTGCGCCGGCCCGGCGTCGATGCGACGCTGGTGCTCATGACGCACTACGTGATGGTCCAGACGCTGGCGACGGTCCAGGAGTTCGAGGCGAAGGGCTTCCTGGGCACGGTGGGCAAGATCGCCGCGGCGACCGTGATCTTCTTCATCGCCGTCGGTCTGGTGGTGGGGCTGCTGCTGGGGTTCTTCATCGGCCGCTCGGTGGGCCGGCGCCAGGGCCCGCGCTGACGCGACCTCGCGGTCCGGTCAGGGCACCAGGCCGTGGCTCGCCAGTTCACGGCCGGCCAGCTTCTCGATGACGTCGCGGTCCCGCTCCCGCCACCCGGTCGCGACCTTGCCGTCGGACGCCAGCCGTCGCAGCGGCTGGGTCGCCAGCGCCCGCAGCGCCAGCAGGTCCAAGCCCTCGTCCCCGAGCTCGCGCAACCGCGCCGCCGCCGACGCCCGGCGGGTGAACCTCCAGCGCAGCGGCAGCCACGTCACCACCAGCGCCAGCACCGGCAGCGCGATGATCACCGCCGCCATCCACCATGCGAGGTTCTCCACCGCCTCGATCTGCCACCGGCCGGAGTCCACGAGCTTGGTGCCGACGTCCGACCCGCCGTGGAGCGCCTTCGCCAGCCCGTCGCCGATGAGCGGGATGCCGCCGGCCGAGTTCGCGGCCGAGTCGAACGTCCCCCGCAGCCCCGTTCCCGCGTCGACCAGCCCGTCGCCGGGCGCCCGCAGCTTCATCACCTGGTCGTACACCGACGTCCCCAGCCAGACCGCGACGATCACGACCAGCAGGGCGAGCAGGTCGCTGACGAGCTGGGCGGTGCGGCGGATCGGCCGTTCGGCGTAGAGCTGCATCGGGACGCCTTTCGCGGTGGGGGAGCGCGGGCGACGGCAATTTACCCGCGCTCACCACCGGCGAACCGTGGCTGGCTCCGGACGACCTCGGCGAGCCCGGTCAGCTCGGCCGGCAACGGACCCTCGTGCAGGACGCCGAGCCGCTGCGTCGCCCGGGTGAGCGCCACGTAGAGGTCGGCCGCGCTGTCGGCGAGGATGGCCGCCGGCTCCACCACCAGGACGGCGTCGAACTCCAGGCCCTTCGTCTCCGACGCCGGCACCGCGCCCGGCGTCCCCGGCGGTCCGATCACCACGCTGGTGCCTTCCCGCCCGGCCTCGTCCCGGACGAACTCCTCGATCGCCGCCGCCCGCTCGTCCCCGGTGACCTGCCGCGCCCACGGCGGGACGCCGCACGCGCGCACCGACTCGGGCGGCTTGACGTCCGGCGCGAACCCGGCCAGGACCGACGCCGCGACGGCCATGATCTCCGCCGGCGTGCGGTAGTTGACCGTCAGCGACCGGTAGACCCAGCGGCCGGCGACGTACGGCGCCAGCATCGCGTCCCACGCCCGCGCCCCGGCCGCCGACCGGCGCTGGGCGAGGTCGCCCACCACCGTGAACGACCGCCCCGGGCAGCGCCGCATCAGCACCCGCCAGTCCATTTCGGACAGTTCCTGGGCCTCGTCGACGACGACGTGCCGGTAGGTCCAGTCCCGGTCCGCCGAGGCGCGTTCGACCAGGGTGCGCGTGTCGGCCTCGACGAACCGGTCCGCCAGGTCCTCGGCGTAGAGGAGGTTTTCGGCGGACAGCATGACGTCTTCGTCCATCTCCTCCCGGTCCAGCTTCATCGTCTCGAAGACGCCCGCGGCGTACTCGGCCTCGGCCTTCCGTTCCCGCGCGGCGGCTTTCTCCGCGGCCTTCTCGGCCGTCTTGTCGCGGCCCAGCAGGTCGACCAGCTCGTCGAGCAGCGGCACGTCCGACACCGTCCACGCCGCGCCGTCGGTGCGCAGCAGCGCCGGATCCGCGCCGGCCGCCCGCAGCCGCTCGGACGAGGTGTACAGCGAGGACAACACGCCTTCGGGCGTCAGGATCGGCCACAGCTCGCCGAGCGCGGCGGTGAACTTCTCGTCGCCCGCGAGGTCTTCGAGCAGGCCCTTCCGCATGCTTTCCCACTCGTCGCGGTCGTCCCGGCTCAGCCAGCCCTTGCCGATCCGGCCGATCGCCCGTTCGGTGAGCACGTACGTGACGATGTCGGTGAACACGGCGCGGGCTTCGTTGTGCGGCAGCCCGCTGTCGCGCGCCTCCTGCCGGGCCCACTCCGCGGTTTCGGCGTCGATCCGGACCGTGACGTCCTTCAGCTCGATCGGCACCGGCTCGGCGGGCAGCCGCTGCCGGTCGGCGACCGCCGCCTTCAGCACGTCGAGGATCTTCAGCGATCCCTTGAGCCACGCGGCTTCCGGCGCGTCCTCGGCGGTGACGTGCAGCCCGGGCACGAGGTCGCCGGTGGTCGTGAACACGACGTCGGTCTCGCCCAGCGACGGCAGGACGCGCCCGATGTGGTTCAGGAACGCCGGGTTCGGCCCGACCACCAGCGCGCCGTGGCGTTCCATCCGCTCGCGCTGGGTGTAGAGCAGGTAGGCGACGCGGTGCAGCGCCACGACGGTCTTCCCGGTGCCCGGGCCGCCCTCGATCACCAGCACGCCCGGGTGGTCGAGCCGGATGATCTCGTCCTGCTCGGCCTGGATCGTCGCGACGATGTCGCGCATCCCCTCCCCGCGCGGCGCGTTGACGGCGGCGAGCAGCGCCGCGTCGCCCTGCGCGTCCCCGTCCGGGCGGCCGAGGTCCTCGTCGGTGAACCCGAGGACCTGACGCCCGCGCGTGTGGAACTGGCGGCGCCGGCGCATGCCCTCCGGGTTCGCGCCGGTGGCGGTGTAGAACGGGCGGGCCGCCGGCGCGCGCCAGTCGAGCAGCACCGGCCGGTACTCGTCGTCCTCGTCGAACAGCCCGATCCGGCCGATGTAGGACTGTTCGCCGGACGCGGCGTCCAGCCGCCCGAAGCACAGCCCGTTGTCGACGACGTCCAGCCGCTTCACCTGCCGGCCGAGGGAGCGCACACCGACGTCCCGTTCCATGGCGCCCACGCCCTTGCCGCCGAGCGCCGCCTCGTACTCGCCCTTCACCCGCGCGCGCTCGGCGTCGAGCCGCGCGTACAGCCCGGCGACGTGGTCGCGTTCGGACCGCAGTTCTTCTTCGTACCCCTGAGACAATTTCCCTCTTCGTTCTCGGACGACGGCGTTTCAGGCGGCGGGCGCGCCGAACCACTTCCGCAGCGCACCGGACAGGTCCGTGCCGTCTTCCCCCGCCCAGACGACGTGCCCGTCCGGGCGCAGCAGCACCGCGGGCACGTCCAGCTCCTCGCTGACGTCGACGACGTGGTCGACCCGGTCTTCCCAGCCGGCGGGCGAAAGCGTGCCGGTCTGGTCGAGCAGCAGGCCGCGTCCCGCGTGCAGCAGCCCGTAGAGGTGGCCCTGCTTGAGCTGGACGTCTCGCAGGCGCCGGCCCAGCAGGGCGTGGCCCTCGCCGAAGTCGTAGCGGATCCCGATCGCGATGATCTTCTCGGTGAGGTACCGGCTGACCTCCTCGAAGTCCATCAGCTCCGCGAGCAGCCGGCGGGCCGCCTGCGGGCCCGGCTCGAGCAGCATCAGCTCCATCTGCGCGCGGGTGTTGTCCAGCACGTCCTCGGCCACCGGGTGCCGTTCGGCCTCGTAGCTGTCCAGCAGCCCGTCCGGCGCCCACCCGTTCACCTCGGCGGCCAGCTTCCAGCCCAGGTTGAACGCGTCCTGGACGCCCAGGTTGAGCCCCTGCCCGCCGACCGGCGGGTGGACGTGCGCCGCGTCGCCGGCGAGGAACACCCGGCCCACGCGGTAGCGCTCGGCCTGCCGGGTGGCGTCCCCGAACCGGGAGAGCCAGCGCGGCGAATGCACGCCGAAGTCGGTCCCGGCGGTCTTGCGCAGCTGCTCCTTGAGCTCGTCCAGCGTCGGCGGGGTGCGGCGGTCCTCGGCGACTCCCTCGGCGGGGACGCCGACGCGGTAGGTGCCGCCTTCCACGGGCATGAAGCCGAACCGCTTCTGGGTCTTGCGGACCTCGACGTTCGCGGTGTCGATCTCCTCCCGCGAGGCGGTCACCTCCACTTCGCCCAGCAGCGTCTCGATCCGGCTGGGCTCGCCGGGGAAGCCGACGCCGAGCAGCTTGCGCACGGTGCTGCGGCCGCCGTCGCAGCCGACGAGGTAGCGCGCCCGCAGCCGCGTCCCGTCGGCCAGCTCGACCGTGACGCCTTCGCCGTCCTGCTCGAGCCCGGTCACCTCGCAGCCGCGCCGGATCTCGGCGCCGGCCTCGCTCGCGTGCTCGGTGAGGAGCCGGTCGATGACGGGCTGGTGGATGCCCAGCGTGTAGCCGTGCGCGGTGTCGAGCTTCTCCGGCGGCGGCTTCGGGATGCCGGCGAAGAATCCACCGACCGGGTACTTCGTGCCCAGTTCGAGGAACCGCTCCAGCAGCCCCCGCTGATCCATCACTTCGATGCTGCGCGCGTGCAGGCCGAGCGCGCGGACGACCTTCGTCGGCTCCGCGTCCCGTTCCAGCACGAGCACGTCGACGTTGTGCAGCCGGAGTTCGGCCGCCAGCATCACGCCGGTCGGTCCCGCGCCGGCGATGATCACGTCAGTCAAAAGACCCCCTTGAAATCCCCGCGTTTCCGCAGGTTGTGGCTTCGGTCGAGAATTGTGCGGCACGACCGGGGTCTTGCCGCAAGCCCGGGGGTGCGCTATACATTGATTACGGAGGGGAGTGGTCATTCCTCCCGCCGGTCCCGGGACGTCTTCCCAGCTCCAGCTCATCCGCGTGGGCGCGGGCTCGCGCCGCGCCGTCGATCTATGACGGCTGTCATAGTGTGGTTCGCGTCGCACTGTGCTGTGATGTCTCTATGACAGCTGTCATAGAGATCCGGGAGCTGGGCGACCACCCGGCGGACCGGGAGTGCGTGGCCGCGCTGGTCGCGGCCTGCTCGCCGGACAGCCTCCGGCGGCGCTTCATGATGGGCGGCCCGGCCGAGCCGGGCGAGGTCTTCCGGCGGTACGGCCGGTTCCTGCTCGCCGGGGCACCCGCCCTGCTGGCCACCCGCGGCGGGGTGCCGGCGGGGCTGCTCAACTTCGTCGCGGTGACCCCGGGCGAGGCCGAGCTCGGGATCCTCGTCGCCGATCCGTGGCAGCGGCAGGGGGTCGGGAGCGCGCTGGCCCGGTGGCTCCGGGTGTCGGGGCGGTTCCCGGGCTGGACGGTGCGCGGCACGGTGTGGTCGGGCAACGCGGGGGCCGAAGCTCTGTTGCTGCGCCAGGGATTCCGGCCGGTGCCCGGCTACGAGCGCGGCGAGCGGGACTTCACCCTGGTCGTGCCGGACTGGGCTACCATGACGGACGTCATGAAGGAGGCAGCCGATGACGAGGACGCCGCGCGAGCGGATGGTGCTCAGCGCCGCGCAGCTGGTGCGGATCCACGGTGTCGGGGCGACCGGCATGCGGGACGTGGTCGCGCACGCCGAAGCGCCGCGGGGGTCCCTGCAGCACTACTTCCCCGGCGGTAAGGACCAGCTGATCGCCGAAGCGGTCGAGTGGGCGGGGGGTTACGCGGCCCGGCGCGTCGCGCGCGTCACGGCGAAGCTCGAGGACCCGACGCCCGGCAAGCTCTTCGAGGCGATGGCCGCGCAGTGGCGCGACGAGTTCACGGCGCAGGGCTACGACGCGGGCTGCCCGCTGGTCGCGACGGTCGCCGACACCGCGGCCACCAGCGACGACCTGCGGCGAGCGGCCGGCAAGGCGTTCGACGGCTGGCAGCGCCCGGTCGCGGCGGCCCTTTCGGAGCTGGGCGTGCCCGGCGCGCGCAGCGAGTCGCTAGCGGTGCTGATGCTCAGCGCGCTGGAGGGCGCGATCGTCCTGGCGCGGGCGCACCAGGACGTCGCCCCCCTGGACACGGTGGTCGCGGAGCTGCGGCCGTTGCTCGACGGCGCGGTGCCGAAGCGACGATCGGCTGCCGTGTCCACTGTGGACTAGAGGTCGCGGAAGAACTCCCGGATGTCGCGCACCAGTTCCTCCGGTGCCTGAAGGGACGCGAAGTGCCCGCCCGTGTCGTACTCCGTCCAGCGAGTGATCGTGTTGGACAGCGCCGCCAGGCCGCGGAGCGCGTGGTCGCCGCGGAAGTTCGCCACCGCCGTCGGCACGCCGGACGGTTCCGGCCGCTCGCCCCAGCCGTCCTGGCCCGCCTCCAGGTAGAGGCGCGCGGCCGAGCCGGCGGTGCCGGTGAGCCAGAAGATCGTCACATTCGTCAGGATCGCGTCGCGGTCCACCGGCGTCTGGTTCGTCGTCGCCGGGTCCCAGTCCACGAACCACTCGAGGTTCCACGCCAGCTGGCCGGCGGGGGAGTCGTTGAGCGCGTAGGCGAGCGTCTGCGGCCGCGTGGCCATCTGCGTGGCGTAGCCGGAATGGCCGTACCACCACGCTTCGTTCTCCCGTGCCCGCTTCCGGTCCTCTTCGGACAGCCGGTCGAGGTCGCCGGGCGCGGTCGGGACACCGGCGTTGGCGACGGCGTTGACGTGCACGCCGAGCACCGACTCCGGCGCGGTCCGGCCCAGTTCGGGCGAGACGATGCTGCCGAAGTCGCCGCCCTGGGCGCCGTAGCGCTCGTAGCCGAGCCGCCGCATCAGCTCGGCCCACGCCCGGGCCGTCCGGCGCGTGGTCCAGCCGCGCTCGGTCGTCGGGCCGGAGAAGGCGAAGCCCGGCACCGACGGCGCCACGACGTGGAACGCGTCCGCCGGGTCGGCGCCGTGTGCGCGCGGGTCGGTGAGCGGACCGAGGACGCCGAGGAAGTCGGCGACCGTGCTCGGCCAGCCGTGGGTCAGGATCAGCGGCGTCGCGTCCGGCTCAGGGGAGCGGACGTGCAGGAAGTGCACGCGCTGGCCGTCGATCGTGGTGGTGAACTGCGGGAACGCGTTGAGCCGGGCCTCCTGGGCGCGCCAGTCGTAGCCCGCCTGCCAGTACTCCACGAGCTCGGCCAGGTAGGGCTCGCTGACGCCGTAGTCCCAGCCGGCGCCGGGCAGCTCGCCGGGCCAGCGGGTGCGGGCGAGCCGGTGGCGGAGCTCGTCGAGGTCGGTCTGCGGGACGTCGATGCGGAAGGGATCCATTTCGCCACCCTCCCGCGCGTGTAGGACAGTTCCGGTCCTAGACGTCTGAGAAGCTTGTGGCATGCGGGAAACCCCTGGCCGGCTGCTCCGGCTCCTGTCGCTGCTGCAGATGCACCGGGACTGGTCCGGCACGGAGCTGGCCGCGCGGTTGGACGTGACCACGCGGACGGTGCGGCGGGACGTCGACCGCCTGCGTGAGCTGGGCTACCCGGTGCACGCGGCGATGGGCCCGGTCGGCGGCTACCGCCTCGGAGCCGGAGCCGAGCTGCCCCCGCTGCTGCTGGACGACGACGAAGCCGTCGCGGTGACGATCGCCCTGCACACGTCGTCCGGTTCGACCGAGGCGTCGCAACGGGCCTTGAGCAAGCTTTCGCGAGTTCTCCCGGCGCGGCTGCGGCACCGCGTCGCGGCGCTGGAAGCGAGCCTGCTGTCGCTGCCGGTGCGCGGGCCGGTGGTGGACCCGGCGGTGCTGACGGCGGTGTCGGCGGCGATCCGCGCGGCCGAAACGCTGCGCTTCGACTACGTGAGCCACGACGGACGTGCGTCCCGCCGTTCGGTCGAGCCGCACCGGCTGGTGTCGTGGGGTCGCCGCTGGTACCTGGTCGGCTGGGACACGGACCGGTCGGACTGGCGCACGTTCCGCGCGGACCGCGTGGCGTTGCGCACCCCGAACGGCCCGCGCTTCACCCACCGCACCCCACCGGACGGCGACCTCACGGCCTACCTGACCCGCACGATGGGCCGCGAGATGTGGCCGTTGCGCGCGGTGCTGAAGATCCACGCACCGGCATCGGAGCTGGCGGGCCGGGTGGAGGGCGAGGTGACCCCGATCGACGCGGGGACGTGCCGGCTGGAGCTGGCGTCCGATTCGTACGACCTCGTGGCGTTCGTGGTGGGGATGCTGGACGTCGCCTTCGAGGTGGAGTCACCTCCGGAACTGGCCGAACGGCTCCGGGTCCTGTCGGCGAGGTACGCCGCCGCTGTCAAAGACCGCCGCTGAACACGCCTCTCAACTCGTTGTCGACCGGTGCGTCGGTCTGCACCTCTTTGCCCATGACCCGGCTGATCAGCGAGATCAGTGCACGCTCGCGCTGACCCACGACGGTTTCGAAGTCGTCGTTCCGCAGATCGACGGCGGAGACCTGGTGGGACTGCACGTTCCGGTCAATCATCTCGGGCGTCGTTTCGGCGCTCTTCGCGAGCCCTCGCAGGTAGACGGAGGGTGGCCGGCCGCCGATGATGCGGTTGGTGCGGGCGGTCAGCGGGGTCTTGTTGATGATGGAGTTGTAGCGGTTGGCGTCCAAACCGGCCTTCTCGCACCACACCTTGGGAAAGATGTGGTGGATGTCCACGGCGTTGTCGAAATAGTTCTCGTCGGACATGTCCGAACCGGTGCACCAGTCCAGCGGGCCCTCGCGCAGGAGCAAGGCATAGAGGCCCTTGTACGCGGCAGAGCCGCGGGTTCGCAGGGACCACAACCGGCTGGAGACGAACTGGGCTTCCTGGACGGTCCGGGGTTCTGCTTCCGCTCCGCGAACCCAGTCCACGAGATCCGGGACATCGCGGGCGAACCGCGTCTCCGTGGTGCCGCCGTAGAGCTCACCGAAGACTCCGCACCAATACCAGCGGGAAATCTTCTGCCGGGCACCGACCGTCTCGGCCTGCTGCCGTAAGAGCGCGAACACGGCGGCCATCGGGATGAGCTGGCTGCCGTAGGGGACGAACCGGGTGTCGAAGATGTGCTGGGCGTGGAGGAACTGCGCCGTCACCTTGAGACCCTCGGTTACGTCAGGCGCCCATTTGAGGTACTCGGGCAGAGTCAGGTTGAGCATGTCCGCCCGGCGGCAGCCGATCCGCGGAGCGCTGGCTTCGTCGCGCCCGGCCTCGATGGCTGTCTGTCGTCGCTCGATGGTGGCCAACAACGCCACCGCCTGGAGGAAGTCGGTGTTGGCGACGTTGGCCAGGATGTCGTACTTGCCGGTGCTCCACGACGCCTTGCGGTCATCCCAGTCCTGGCGCAGGTCGAAGTCGTCGGCGGCGAACGTGGCGGTGAGCAGCTCGAAGACCGTGAGCGTGACTCCGCCGGTGTTGACCTTCTCGAAGACCTGGCAGACGGCCTGCCGGGGAGTACTGCGACCCAGTTCGATGACGGGCAGCTGGTATTGGATGAAGCGTTGGACGACAGCATCGTGGAAGCTGCCCCAAAGTTTGAGGTTGTCGTTCTGCCGAGCGGGGTCGTACTGGAAGAAGCCCATCATCCACGGCATCGAGTCGAACAGCGCGGTGCAGGGGAACATCCTCGCGGAGTATTCCTTCTCCGGCGTCGACAGGTCCATCAGCGGCCGGCCCCGGAAGTCGAGTCGCACCTTGCTCTCCGGTACGAAGACGACGGCGTCCTCACGGTCACCGTCGTCGAGCACAGCTCGTTCCATGTCGAGGTAAAACCAGCCTTTGACGTCCTTTCCGCGGACGTCCTGGGTTTCGACCGGAGACTTGCGGTGGATCGACTGGTAGAGCGACGTCAGACGCTGCTGACCGTCGAGGATCAGGCGCTCGGGTGTGATCTTCGACGCCGGCTGGGCACCTTCGACAGCCCTCGTCTTGAAACGCGTTTCCCCACCTTGCCTCAGCATCATCACGGTACCGGCCGGGTAGCCGAGGGAAATCGAGGCAATCAGGCTCGCGATGTTGCGATCCGGCCACACCCATCCGCGCTGGAACTCCGGCAGCTGCGTCTCTCCACGGTCGACCTGCACCAGCAAGTCCTTGAGGAATTCCTTCTCGATGCCGAAGGCCTCAACACCCACGTCTTCTCCTGTCCTCGTCGCCGTCCGCTCTATGTCGCGAGAGTTCGGCGAAAAGTTTCAGGATGAAGGTCAAGGACCGATATCGATCGTCATCGGGGCTGCTCAGGTGTGCGTGCCGCCGTCGATGCGGATTTCCGTGCCCGTGATGAACTTGCCGTCGTCCGAAGCCAGCATCGCCACCACTCCCGCCACCGTCTCCGGGCCCGCCACCGGGTTGCCGACCTCGGTCGTGTGGTCCGTCGGGAGGATCGGCAGGAGCCTCCCGAACAGCGAGAAGTCCACGTCCTGGGGCAGCCAGCTCGCCGCCGAGTCCGTGATGCCGCTCTTCACGCTGCCCGGCGCGATGCTCACCGCGCGCAGGCCCTGCTTGCTGTACTCCAGCGCCAGCGAATGCGTGAACGCCTGGATGCCGCCCTTGCTCGCGCAGTACGCCGCCATGTACGGGTGGGCGAACGAAGCCGACGTCGAGCTGAAGTTCACCACCACGCCGTGCGCCGAGGCCAGCAGGGTCGGCAGCGCCGCCCGCGTCACCAGGAACGTGCCGGTCAGGTTGACCGCCAGCACCCGGTTCCACAGCTCCAGCGACGTCTCGTGCGTGTGCGACGCCAGCAGGATCCCCGCCGCGTTGACCAGCACGTCGAGCCCGCCGAGGACCTCGACGGCCGACGCCACCTTCGAAGCCACCGACTCCTCGTCGGCCACGTCCATGGTGAACGTGGTCAAGCCCGGCAGGCGGGCGGCCTCCTGGGTGCCCTGCAGACCCTCTTCCGAGACGTCGGTGCCGATGACCCGCGCCCCCTCCTCCATCAGGCGGAGGGTGGTGGCGCGGCCGATGCCGGACCCGGCACCGGTGACGAGGACTCGGCGATCGCGCAGGCGTTCCATGGCGATCACCGTAGCCAAGAAACTACAGCGCGGGCACCCTCTCGGAGTCCGGCGGCGGGCCCGGCGGGGTGCCGTCGCCGAACGGTCGGCCGCCGAGCTGCTCGCGGTCGTGCGGGGTCAGCCAGCCGGCCACGTCCGGTCCCAGTGGGACGATCCCGCTCGGGTTCACGTTCTTGTGCACCACGTAGTAGTGCTCCTTGATCTGCGGGAAGTCGATCGTGTCGCCGAACCCGGGCGTCTGGAACAGGTCGCGCGTGTAGGCCCACAGCACCGGCAGCTCGGTGAGCTTCTGCCGGTTGCACTTGAAGTGACCGTGGTAGACCGCGTCGAACCGGACGAGCGTGGTGAACAGCCGGACGTCGGCCTCGGTGATCGTGTCGCCGACCAGGTAACGCTGGTCCGCGAGCCGCTCCGAAAGCCAGTCCAGCCGTGAGAACAGCTTGGTGTACGAGTGCTCGTACGCCTCCTGGGAGCGGGCGAACCCGCACTGGTACACCGCGTTGTTGACGTCGGTGAAGACCTTCTGCGCGACGTCGTCGATCTCGTCGCGCAGCTTCTCCGGGTACAGCTCCGGCGCGCCGTCGCGGTGGTAGGCGGTCCACTCGGTGGACATGTCCAGCGTCATCTGCGCGAAGTCGTTCGTGACGACCTTGCCGCTCGGGACGTCGACGAACGCCGGCACGGTGATGCCGCGCGGGTACTCCGGGTCGCGCTTGAAGAACGCCTCCTGCAGCCGCTCGATGCCGAGCACCGGATCCCGGCCGCCGGGGTCGAGGTCGAAGCTCCAGCTCCGCTCGTCGTGCACCGGCCCGGCGATACCCATCGACAGCACCGGCTCGAGGCCGAGCAGGCGCCGCACGATCACCGCGCGGTTCGCCCACGGGCACGCCCGCGCGACGACCAGCCGGTAGCGGCCGGGCTCGACCGGCCAGCCGTCGCGGCCGTCGGCGGTGATGCGGTCCGGGAGGTAGTTCAGGTCCCGTTTGTACTCGCCCTTGTCGCTCATCGCGTCCTCAGCAGTCGTCGGTCGGGGGAGCGGCGTCCAGCGCCGCGGCCAGCCGGGCCAGCACCGGCCCGGCCGTGCGGATGTCCTCGGTGCCCAGGTGGTCGAACACCGAAGCCCGCACGCGGGCGAGGTGGCTCGGGAAGGCCGCCTCCAGTCTGGCCAATCCCGCCTCGGTCAGCACGGCGTTGGACGCGCGGCCGTCCTCCGCGCACTTGCGCTTCTCGACGAGCCCGCGGCGCGTGAGGTCGTCGACCACCCGGCTGATGCGGCTGAGCGACAACGCGGTCGTCGCCGCCAGCGCGGAGATGCGGAGCAGGCGCTCCGGCGCTTCCGACAGCGCGACGAGCACCCCGTAGTCGGTGTTCGTGAGCCCGGTTTCGGGGAGGAAGTGGTCCTCGAGGGCGCGGGGCAGCACCGTGGTGATGCGGATCAGCGACCGCCAGAAGGCGGCTTCCTCCTCGTCCAGCGCGACCGGTTCACCCATACCGGCAGTCTATCGAAAGCTTGCTTGCGCAACCAGTCAAAATGAGTACAGTGTTGTTGAGCCCTCAATCACTGGGGGGCGCCACCACGAGGAGAGAAGCAGAGATGACCAGCGCGACCACCTACCCCCAGCTGACCGGCGAGTACACCCTGGACGCCGCCCACTCGCGGATCGGGTTCGTCGCCCGGCACGCGATGGTGACCAAGGTGCGCGGCAGCTTCAACGACTTCACCGGCACCGCGACCATCGACGGCGACGCCCCGGAGAAGTCGTCCGCCCAGGTGACCATCCAGGCGCACAGCATCGACACCCGCAACGCGGACCGCGACGGGCACCTGAAGAGCAACGACTTCCTGTCGATGGACGAGTACCCGACGATCACCTTCACCACCACCGAGATCAAGCAGGCCGGCGAGACCACCTTCGAGGTCACCGGTGACCTGACGATCAAGGACGTCACCCGCTCGGTGACCATCCCGTTCGAGTTCGAGGGCTCCGCCAAGGACCCGTTCGGCAACGACCGGATCGGCTTCGAGGGCTCGACCACGATCAGCCGCAAGGACTACGGCATCACCTGGAACGCGGCGCTGGAGACCGGCGGCGTCCTGGTGAGCGACAAGGTCACCCTCGAGTTCGAGATCTCCGCGATCAAGAACGCCTGACTTCGCCGAGCGGGAGCCGGCCTCAGTGTCGGTTCCCGCTCGCCCGGAGGTTTTCGATCCCGACGTCGAGCGCCGCTTCCAGGTGGTCGATGGCGCCGGTCGACAGCATCACCACCACGCCGCCCTGCAGCCCCGCGAGCAGGGCGGCCGCCGTGCGTTCAGCGTCGAGGCGCGGGCTCACCTCGCCCGCGTCCTGCATCCGGCGGATGCCCGCTTCGAGCTCGTTCTGCCAGGCGCGCAGCAGCTCGCTCACCACGGCCCGCGCCCCCGGCGTCGCGCGGCCGAGCTGCGAGATCAGCACGTTGAGCGGGCAGAACTGGCCCCGTTCGCGGTAGTGCGAGACGACCGTGTCGCGCCAGCGCCGCCACGCCGCCCACGACCCCAGCTCGCCGAGCTGCGGCTGCTGGGCCGCCATCACCTGGCCGGCTTCGAACTGCGCCACCGCCAGCAGGAGCTCTTCCTTGCCGTCCGGGAAGTAGTGGAAGAGCTGGCTCTTGCTGGTGCCCGTCCGCGCCCGGACGTCGTCGAGCGTCGTGACGGCAACGCCACGCTCGCGGATCTCCGCCGCGGCGCCTTCGATGATCCGCTGCCGCGTCGCGGCGCCCTTCGGGGTCAGCTTTGGACTCACAGGTCCACTTTAATCGGGTGTCGTGCGGCCCGCGAGCACGAGACAATCCGGGCATGACCGGCTGGGTCCTCTTCTACGCCGCCGTCGCCGCGTGTCTGGTGACGGCGTGGCTGATCGTGCGCCGGGACCAGTACGCCGAGCTGACCGCCGCACCCCGGCTCGCCGGCTCCGAGACCGAGCGGAAGATCTTCGCCGACGAGCGCGAAGTCCGCTTGGCCGGCGTGCACGAATTCGCCGAGCTGGCGGACCGGGACCCGTCGCTGCGCCAGGACTTCGTCGACCACGTCGTGGTCCAGCTCGGCCACGGGTGGCCCGACATCGCCGCCTGGCAGGCCCGGCTCTGGCCGGTGCTGCTGGCGCGCCTGCGTCGCGGTTCGCGGCTGTTCTGGCCCGGGATGGACCTGCACGTGAAGCCGATGGTGCTCCACGACGTGGACCTGCGGGGCTGCGAACTGCGCGACGCGACTTTCCGCGGTGTCCGGTTCGCGGGCACCGCCCGATTCGGCAGCGCGGTCTTCACCCGCTTGGTCAGCTTCGAAGGGACTTGCTTCGCGCGTCACGCGTTGTTCCGCGGCGCCGCTTTCACGGCGGGCGCCGACTTCGAGAACGTCGCCTTCACCGGCACGGCCTTGTTCGCCGAAGCCACCGCCGGCGGCGAAGTGTGGTTCGACGGAGCCCGGTTCTCGGCCCACACCGACTTCTCCGAGAGCGTGTTCGCCGACGTTTCGTTCGCGCACGCGGGCTTCGCGGGCCGGACGTCCTTCCGCGACGCCCGGTTCGGCGACGCGTTCTTCGGCGAGGCGAGGTTCAGCGGGCACACCGATTTCACTGGGGCCACGGCCGAGCGGCTCCGCTTCCCCGGGGCACGCGCCCGCACCGACGTGTACGCGCAGCGCACCTGGCCGGCGGGCTGGGCGCTCGGCCCGCCGGCCCCGCGCAAGCCGGGTCACTGGGCCGAGCTGCAAGTGCAGTGAATGACTCATTCCTGGCACCGGACGCCAGGAATGAGTCATTCACTGCATCGGCCGGATCGGTACCTCGGCTCCGTCGCGGAGGAACACCGGGATGCGGTCCGCGGGGGCCGGCGCCTCGACCGTGACCCCGCCTTCGTGGCGCGAGCCGGTCACCGCGTCCGTCCACTCGGCACCCGCGGGCAGGTACACCGAACGGGAGGTGACCCCCGGCGAGAGCACCGGTGCCACCAGCACGTCCGGCCCCAGCAGGAACTGGTCGGACACGTCCCAGGACGCAGCGTCGCCGGGGAAGTCGACGAACAGCGGCCGCATCGGGGGGACGCCCTGCTCGTGCGCCACCCGCATCTGCTCCATCAAGTACGGCCGCAGCCGCTCCCGCAGCTTCAGCGACTCCACGATCGAGGAGTAAGCCGAAGCACCGTAGGACCAGACCTCGTTGGGGCCGCCGGTCATCTCCGGGCCGAACGGCGGGCGCGGGTCGCGGAAGCCGTGCAGGCGGAACAGCGGGCAGAACACGCCGTACTGGAACCAGCGGACCATCAGTTCCCGGTACGAGTCCGACGACGGGTCGCCGCCGTGGAAGCCGCCGATGTCCGTGGTCCACCACGGGATCCCGGCCAGCGCCACGTTCAGCCCCGCCCGGACCTGCGTCCGCAGCGACTCCCACGTCGCCGGGACGTCACCCGACCACAGCGCCGCCCCGAACCGCTGGCTGCCCGCCCACGCCGAGCGGCTGAGCAACACCACTTCGTCGTCGCCCTCGGCGCGGATGCCGTCGTGGAACGCCTGCGCGTTCGCCTGCGGGTAGAGGTTGAACACCTCCGACCCCGGGCCGGCGTGGAAGCCGAGGTTGTGCGGGTGGCCGGGCTGGATCTCCGGCTCGTCGCCGTCCAGCCACCACGCGCGCACGCCCAGGTCGTAGTAGTTCTCCTTGACCTTGCTCCAGACGAACCGCCGGGCCGCCGGGTTCGTCGCGTCGTAGAACGCCACCGGCATCTCGACGTCGAACCCCTTGTCCTTCCAGGGCGCGTGCGCCGGGACGCCGTTCTCGGCGGCGACCAGGAGACCCTGTTCGTGCAGGGCACGGTAGTTCGACGACAGGGGGCTCACCGACGGCCACACCGACACCATCAGCTTGACGCCCAGCTCGCCGAGCTCCTGCACCAGCCCGGCCGGGTCGGGCCACTCGGCCGGGTCGAACTTCCAGTCGCCGAGGTGCGTCCAGTGGAAGAAGTCCGCCACGATCACCGACAGCGGCAAGCCGCGCGCGTGGTACTCGCGCGCCACGGACAGCAGCTCGTCCTGAGTGCGGTACCGCAGCTTCGACTGCCAGAACCCGGCCGCCCATTCGGGCAGCATCGGCGCGTACCCGGTCGCGTCGGCGTAGTGGCCGAGGATCTCCCGCGGGCCGTCGCCGGTGGTGACCCAGTAGTCGAGCTGGCGAGCGTCGTCGGCGACCCAGCGGGTGCCGTTGGCGGCCAGCTCCACCCGGCCGACCGCCGGGTTGTTCCACAGGAACCCGTAGCCGCGGCTGGACAGCAGGAACGGCACCGACACCTCGGCGTTGCGCTGCACCAGGTCGAGCACGAGGCCCTTCTGGTCGAGCCGGCCGTGCGTGTGCTGACCGAGGCCGTAGAGGCGCTCGTCGTCGTAGGCGGTGAACCGCTGTTCGAGGCGGCCGTACCCGTTGCGCGAGGGCATGAACAGCCGCGCGCCGGGCCACCAGAAGTGCGCGCGCTGCTCGGAAAGCAGCTCTTCGCCGGTGTCCGTGCGGACGAACTTCAACTGCGCGTCGATCCCGGTGTCGGTGTCGGCGATCTCGACGATCGCGGTGATCGGGCCGTTGACGACCCGGCCGGAGCGCCCGTCGGCCGCGGCGGTGGCGGCCGACGGCTTCGCGGGCAGCAGCGCCCCCGGTACGTCGTCGAGGATGCGGTGCCGGCCGGCGCGCACGCGCAGGCTGCCGTCGCCCCACGGTTCGACGCGCAGGACCTCGTGCCGCACGGTGACTTCCAGCGAGCGGCCGTCTTCGGACGTGATCACGCGGTCTCCTTAGTCTTTGACGGCGCCGCTGGTCAGCCCGGCGACGACGTACCGCTGGGCGACGACGAGCAGGACGGCCGCGGGGACCGCGGCGAGGACGGCGGTGGCCATGATCCCGTTCCAGTCGGCGGACTGGTTGCCGACGAACCGGTAGATGCCCACGGTGATGGGCTCGAACGACTGGCCGGTGGTCAGGGTGACGGCGAACAGGAAGTCCGCCCAGGCGAACAGGAACGAGAACAGCCCGGCGGTGACGAGCGCGTTGCGGCTGACCGGGAGGATGATCGAGCGGAACGTCCGCCAGTACCCGGCACCGTCCACGCGGGACGCTTCGGTGAGCTCCTTCGGCACGGAGATCATGAACGCCCGCAGCAGGAGCACGGCGAACGGGATGGTCGCGGTGGAGTCCGCGAGCACCAGCCCGAGGTAGTTGTCGATCAGGCCGAGGTTGCTGAACACGGTGTAGAGCGCGTTGGCCATCACGATGCCCGGGATCATCTGCACGATGAGCAGCACGAACACCAGCACCGGCCCGCCGCGGAACTTCAGCTGTGCCAGCGCGTACGACGCGGGGGCGGCGATCGCCAGCGACACGAGCACGGTGCCGAGCGCGACGACGACGCTGGAGAGCAGGTGCGGCCCTTGGGAGGACAACGCCTTGCGGTAGCCGTCCAGGGTGCCGCCGACCGGGAAGAACGCCGGGTCCGGGCGCAGCAGCGCGCCGCTGGGCTGCAGGGATGCGTTGACCATCCAGTACAGCGGGAACAGCAGCACCGCGACGATCAGGACGCCGCAGAGCGTGCGCGGCCACGAAGAGGTCTTCATGCCGCCGCCTCGGCCAGGGTCGCCTTCGCCGAGCGCAGGTAGAGCAGGCCGAACACCGTCGCCACCAGGATGAGGACGTTCCCGACCGCGGCACCCTGCCCGAACGCGAAGTCCTGGAAGGAGAGGCGGTAGGACCACGTCGTGAGCGTCTGCGTCGCGTTGGCCGGCCCGCCGCCGGTGACGACCATGATCACGTCGAACACCTTGATCGTGTAGACCAGCCCGAGCATGAGCACGATCCCGGTGACCGGCCGCAGCAGCGGCCAGGTGACGTGCCGGAACCGCTGCCACGCGCCCGCGCCGTCCAGCGACGCGGCTTCGTAGAGCGACGCGGGGATCGCGCGCAGCCCACCGTGCAGGATCACCAGGTTGAACGGGATGCCGATCCAGATGTTGGTGAGGATCACCGCCGGCAGCGCCCAGCCGGTGCTGCTCAGCCACGGCACCGCGTCGAGACCGGCGAACCGGAGAGCCGCGTTGAGCACGCCGTGGTCCTGGTCGAACATCCACCGCCAGATCGCCCCGCTGACCACCAACGGCAACAGCCAGGGCAGCAGGAGCAGCGACCGCAGCAGCGCGCTGCCGAGGAAGCGGCCGCTGAAGAAGACCGCCAGTGCCAGGCCGATGCCGAACTGGAAGACGAGCGACCCGGCCGTGAAGAGCGCCGTGTTGAGGACCGCCGTGGAGAAGAGCGAGTTGCCGAACACGGCGGAGTAGTTGGCGAAGCCGACGAAGGGCGCTTCGCCGGTGTAAAACGACTTCACCGTGTAGTCCTGCGTGCTCATCACCACGTTCGCGGCCAGCGGGTAGCCGAAGAACACGACGATGTAGGCCAGCGCCGGCAGCAGGAACAGCCACGCGGCGAACCGGTTGTCCCGCCGCGGTTTCCGGCCGGCGCGGGGCGGTGCCGCGACGGCCGGGGCGACCAGCGTCACGATCCGCTCGCTTGCTGGGCGGCCTTCAGCGCCTGGTCGGCCGGCTGCTTCCCGGTCAGCGCCGCCTGCAGCGCGTCGGCCAGCGCCTGCGAGACCTTCGGGTACTTCTCGCCGAGTTCGGCGGTGCGGGAACGGGCGGTGCCGACCTCGTCGACGAACGCCTGCATCGCCGGCTGCCCGGCACCGAACTTGGCCGCCGTGGCGGTCTTCGACGGGATGTAGGCGTGCGCCTTGCTCCACTCGAGCATCGTCGGCTCCGAGAGGATGCAGGAGAGCACCTTGCCGGCGGCCTGCTGGGTGGGGCCGCCGGTGACCGGCACCGCACCGACCTCGCCGCCGAGCGCGACCACCGGCTTCGCGCCCGCCTGCGGCACCGGGATCGGCACGACGCCGTAGTGCAGGGACTTCTGCTCGTCGAGCCGGGCCAGGTTCCACGACCCGTTGACCATCATCGCCGCGTTGCCGGCGACGAACTGGTCGGCGACGTCGTTCTGGTTCCACGTCACCACCGACTTCGACGCCGACCCGGAGTTCACCAGGTCCGTGACGAATTGAAGCGCTTTCACGGACTGCGCGGAGTCCAGCTGGGACAGTTCGGCGCCGTTGCTCCAGAAGAACGGGAGGAACTGCCAGGTGCCCTCTTCGGACGGGATCGCGGAGAAGGCGAGGCCGTACTTGCCGTCCTTGGTGAGCTTCGCCGAGGCGGCCTTCAGTTCGTCCCAGGTCTTGGGTGGCTCCACGCCCGCCGCGGTGAGGAGGTCCTTGTTGTAGATGAGGGCGAGGCCGTTGACGCCGGGGGCGACGCCGTACACCTTCCCCTGGTAGCTGCCGGCCTTGACGATGCTTTCGTAGTAGCCGTCGGTGGAGATGCCGTAGTCGTCCAGCGGGGTGAGCGCGCCGGTCGCGGCGACCTGCTGCAGCGTCGGGTTGTCGGTGAAGAGCAGGTCCGGCAGCGTCTTCGAACTGGCGCCCTGCAGCACCTTCGGCAGCATCTGCGCGGTCGGCACGGTCTGGCGCTGGATCTCGATCCCGGTCTGCGACGCGCAGGTGTCGAGGATCTTCTGCCACGCCGCGGAACCCTGCTCGTCGGCGTAGTAGTCGAGTTCGGTGATGGACGAGGCGGGTGCGGCTCCGGTGCCGGCCGGCGGGGCGGCGGGGGTGGGGCCGCACGCGGCGAGCAGTGCGGCGCTCGCGGCCAGGATCAGGGCGCGACGGGCTACGGACATGGCGATTCTCCTTCGGCGGCGGAGCAGAACCAGGTCAGGGGCGCGGCGCGGAAGTGCTGTCGCGCTGGGTGAGGCGAGGCCCGAGGAGCCGGACCTCCGGGGTGGTGTGGCCGGCGAGCCGGCGCATGGTCATCTCGACGGCCTGGGCCCCGACTTCTTCGGCCGGGATCGCGACCGTGGTCAGCGCGACCGGGTGGTGCTCGGCCATGCTGTCCGGGCAGACCGCGACGACGGAGATGTCCTCGGGCACCCGCAGGCCGCGGTGGCGCAGGTCCGAAAGCAGCCCGGGCAGCACGGCCTCGTTGTGCACGACCAGGCCGGTCAGGTCCGGGGCGGCGGCGAGCAGGTCGTCGAGGCAGGCGCTCACCGCTTCGTAGGAATGCGCGCACGGCCGGTTCGCCGCCCGCACGTCGTGGGTCTTCGCGGCGTCGTCGAACCCGCGCAGGAACCGTGTCGCGTAACTGGTCCCGCGGCGGTAGACGGCGGGGGAGGGGCCGATCAGCGCGATCGAGCGGTGGCCGAGCTCGGCCAGGTGCGCGACGCACGCCGAGCCGGCGGCGGTGAAGTCCAGGTCCACGCAGCTCAGCCCGGCCGGGTGGTCGGGCACGCCGATGAGCACCACCGGCAGGTCGAGCGCGATGAGCATCGGCACCCGCGGGTCGGCGGCTTCGACGTCCATCACCATCAGCGCGTCGGCGATCGCCGACGACGCCACCCGCTGCAGCGCGGCGGGGCCTTCGTCCTTGGTGAGCAGCAGCAGGTCGTGGTCGTGCGCGCGGGCCGCGGTGACCGCCGAGGCGACGAACTCCATCACCACGGCGACGTTGAGGTCCGTGCGCAGCGGCACGACCAGGGCGAGCACGTTGGTCTTGCTGCTGGCGAGCGCCCGGGCCCCGGCGTGCGGGTGGTAGCCGAGCTTGCGGATACTCTCCTCGACCAGCCGACGGGTCTTCGGCGAGATCGAGCGCTTGCCGCTGATCACGTACGACACCGTGCTGGGTGCCACGCCCGCCGCCGTCGCGACGTCGTTGATCGTGACCACGGGCGGCCTCCTGGGGACTGGTGGGGCGGAAGGCTGTCGAAGCGCATCGACGATGGCACGAAGGTAAGTGACACCCGCCCGAAACACAAGCAGGATTTGCCGTCGGCACATATTCGATTCGCATTCGACGAGGACCCCTCGCGTCGAATCTGTCGAACAGACCTGGTGAGGGATCTTTCCGCAGCTCAGCGCGCAGTTTCCGAAGGTGCTCGGAGGTCCTGGGTGCGCTCCCAGAAAGTCTTGACCTCGTGCTTACCCGACTGCAATAGTCGTCCCCATCCTCACCTTCGACGCGAATGTTCCGCGCCGCACTGTCGAAACGATTCGACGAATCCGGGAGGCCGTCCGTGCGCCAGTCCCCGTTCCGCCGTGCCCTCGTCCCGGTGGTGGCCGCCACCTTGCTGCTGGCGCCCGCGCCGGCGCTCGCGGCGCCACCGCTGCCGTTCCGCGATCCGGCGCTGCCCCTCGCCACGCGGATCGACGACCTGCTGTCGCGGTTGACGGCGGACGAGAAGATCTCGTTGCTGCACCAGTACGAGCCCGCCATCCCGCGGCTGGGCATCGGCGTGTTCAAGACCGGCACCGAGGCGCTCCACGGCGTCGCCTGGTCGACGGACTATGACAACAACGGTGCCGTGGTGAAAGCCGACGGCACGGTGTTCCCGCAGGCCATCGGGCTGGCTTCGACGTGGGACCCGGCGCTGGTGAAGCAGGTCGGCACGGCCGTCGGGCAGGAGGCGCGCGGCTTCAACGCGCGCAACCCGACGCTGTGGGGCCTCAACCTGTGGGCGCCGGTGGTCAACCTGCTGCGCGACCCGCGGTGGGGCCGCAACGAGGAGGGCTACTCCGAGGATCCGTACCTCACCGGAGAGCTCGCGACGGCGTACGGCCGCGGCATGCAGGGCGACGACCCGCGCTACCTCCAAGCCGCTCCGACGTTGAAGCACTACCTCGCCTACAACAACGAGGTCAGCCGCGACACCAGCAACTCTTCGGTGCCGCCCAAGATCCTGCACGACTACGACGAACAGGCGTTCAAGATCCCGTTGCGGGCAGGCGCGGCCAACGCCGTCATGCCGTCGTACAACCTGGTCAACGGGCGGCCGAACACCGTGAGCCCCGACCTGGGCGGCCTGCTGCGGAAGTGGGCGCCGCAGGACATCGCCGTCGTGAGCGACGCCGGCGCCCCGTCGAACCTGGTCAACTCGGAGAAGTACTACGCCACCAAGGCGGAAGCGGACGCGGCGGCCATCAAGGCGGGCCTCGACAGCTTCACCGACAACGACACGAACGGCTCGATCACCGTCGAAGCCGTCCAGGAAGCGCTGTCCCGCGGGCTGCTGACGATGGCCGACGTCGAGAAGGCCGACCGGCACCTGCTGTCCCTGCGCTTCCGGCTCGGCGAGTTCGACCCGCCGGGCCGCAACCCGTACGCGAAGATCACGCCGGCGGTCATCGACTCGCCGGCGCACCGGGCGCTCGCCCGCAAGGTGGCGGACGAGCAGGTCGTCCTGCTGCGCAACGACGCGAACGCGCTTCCCTTGGACGCTTCGAAGAAGAAGGTCGCCGTCGTCGGGCCGCTGTCCGACACGCTGTACGAAGACTGGTACAGCGGCTCGATGCCTTATCGCGTGACGCCGAAGCAAGGCATCGAGGAGCGGCTCGGCACCTCGGTGGCGTCGTCCGAGGGCGTCGACCGGATCGCGCTGAAGGATCTCGCCACCGGCCGGTACCTGACGGCGCCGGCCACCCCCGGCAAGGTGACCGCGGGCGGGACCACGGCGGGAGCGGCGGAGTCCTTCGACGTCTTCGACTGGGGCGCGGGCAAGAACACCCTGCGCGCGGCGGCGAACGGGAAGTACCTGAGCTACTCCGGGGGCGCGCTGGTGAACGACGCCGACCAGCCCACCGGGTGGTTCGTGCAGCAGCAGCTCAAGCTGGACCCGCAGCCCGACGGGAGCTACGTGCTCGAGTACGCGGGCAACGAGGTCACCGAGCCGTGGTTCGGCCCGAACCGCTTCGCTGTCGTCGGTGCGGACGGGGTCCTGACGATCTCGTCGCCGGACGCGGCGCACGCGACGAAGTTCGGGCGCGAAGTGCTCACGAGCGGGGTCTCCTCGGCGGTCGCCGCGGCCCGAGGCGCCGACACCGCGGTCGTCGTGGTCGGCAGCATGCCGTTCATCAACGGCCGCGAGGCGAACGACCGGACGAGCACGGCGCCGGCGCCGGCGCAGCGCGCGTTGATCGAAGCGGTGCGGAAGGCGAACCCGCACACGGTCGTCGTGGTGGAGAACAGCTACCCGACGACCGGCTGGGACACGCTGTCCGTGCCGGGGATCGTGTGGACGAGCCACGCGGGGCAGGAGACCGGCCACGCGGTCGCGGACGTCCTCTTCGGTGACCACGACCCGAGCGGACGGCTCACGCAGACCTGGTACGCCTCCGACGCCGGGCTGCCGAGCATCCTCGACTACGACATCGCGAAGACCGGGATGACCTACCAGTACTACCGCGGGAAGCCGTTGTACCCCTTCGGGTACGGGCTGAGCTACACCTCGTTCCGGTACGGGGCCGTGCGGGCTTCGCGGGTCGGTGGTGCGGTGCAGGTGAGCGTGGACGTGACGAACACGGGGAGCCGCGCGGGGACCGACGTCGTCCAGCTGTACTCGGGCAAGTCCGGCGTGCAGCGGTTGCGGGACTTCTCGCGCGTGACGCTTTCACCGCACGAGACGCGGACGGTGCGGTTCTCCGTGCCGGTGGCTGATCTGGCCACGTGGAATGCAGGGCTCGACCGGTCCGTGGTGGAGCAGGGGATGTACGGCTTCTCGGTGGGCCGCAACGCTTTGGACGTGTCCGCGGCACAGCCGGTCTTCGTGCCGGGGGAGCGGATCCCGGCGCGCGACCTGAGCCGTCCGACGCCGGCGCAGAACTTCGACGACTACTCGGGCACGACGCTGACGGACACGTCCAAGACTGCGGGCACCTCGGTCGCGGCGGTGGCCGGGAGCTGGCTGGCTTATCGCGACGTCGCGTTGAGCGGTCCCGCGCGGTTCACGGCGTCGGTGTCCACAGTGGAGCCGGCGCGGGTCACGGTGCGCTTGGACTCGCCGACCGGTCGCGTCCTGGGGACGGCTTCGGTGCCGTCCACGGGGGATCGGTACGCGTACACGACGGTGACCGCGTCGCTGGCGAAGGTGACCGGCCGCCACGACGTGTACCTGACCTTCGACGGACCGGTGAACCTGGCGACGTTCTCCGTGCGGTGAAAGGGAGTCGTGGCCGCGGCGGTGCTCGCCGGGGTCGGGCGGTCGCGTCGCCCGAGTGCAGTGAATGACTCATTCCTGGCGTCCCGCGCCAGGAATGAGTCATTCACTGCGACGGGTTCAGGTGGGTGCGACAACCGGGGTGCAGTGAACGACTCATTCACCTCGTCCGGCGCGATGAACGGGGTCGTTCACTTCGTTCGGCGAGCCGCCGTGCTCCGGTCGGCCCGGACTCAGGGTTTCCGGCCCACCCCGGCGTACGGGAGCGCGTTGATCGCCGGGTCGTCGGACATGTCGCCGGCGCCCTCCGGCTTCCACATCGCGCAGCCGACGACGCCCGGCTCGACCATCTCGAAGCCGTCGAAGAAGGCGAGGACCTCGTCGTGCGTGCGGGGGACCGGCTGGTTCTGCTGGTTCTGGTTGCTCTTGTACACCTCGACCGCTTCGTCGAGCCGCCCTGCCTCGGAGTCCGCCGCGACGTGCGTGACCGCCAGGAAGCTGCCCGGGGCCAGCCGGTCGCGGTAGCGGGCCAGGATGCCGGCCGGGTCCCACGCGTCCGGCACGAAGTGCAGCAGCAGCAACATGAACACGCCGACCGGCTGGTCCAGGTCCAGCAGCTTGCCGGCGCCGGCGAAGACGTCGTTGACGTCGCGCAGGTCGGCCTGCAGCACCAGGCAGTTGTCGTTGCCTTGCAGCAGCAGCTCGCTGTGCGCCACCGCGACCGACTCACGGTCGACGTACACCACACGGCACGACGGGTCGGCCTGCTGGACGATCTCGTGGAGGTTCCCCACGGTCGGGATGCCGGAGCCGATGTCCAGGAACTGCCGGATGCCGGAGTCGACCATGAACTTGGCGGCACGCCGCAGGAACGCGCGGTTGAGGCGGGCCGCGTCGCGCACGCCCGGCATGATCTTGAGGATCTGCTCCCCGAGGGCGCGGTCGGCGGCGAAGTTGTGGTCGCCGTCGAGCCAGAAGTCGTACACCCGCGCCGGGTTCGGCACCGTGGTGTCGATCTCCGGCGGTACCCAGCTCAGTTCCCCGGTCACCGTGGCCTCCACCCCTCGCGGAATCTCGAAGGGCCGGAGTCTAACGCCATCCTCCGTTCGTGCGGACCCGCGCTCGACGCCTCCGCCGCACCGCTAGGGTGGCCCGGTCGCGAGGAGACGAGACATGACCGACGCGCATCCCGTTCCCGGCCGGTGGCCCGTGCTCGGGCACACGGTGCCCCTGCTGCGCGACCCGCTGAAGCTCTTCACTTCCCTTCCGGCACACGGAGATGTCGTCGAACTCCGCCTCGGGCCGCTGCCGGTGCACGTGGTCACCAGCCCGGAACTGTCCTGGCAGGTACTGGCCACCGACGCAGACAAGTTCGACAAGGGCCTGGTCTTCGACAAGATGCGCCCGCTCTTCGGTGACGGCTTGGCCACTTCGAACGGCGAGCTCAACCGCCGTCAGCGCCGCCTGGTGATGCCCGCCTTCGGCCGAACGCGGATCGCGGGCTACGCCGAGACCACGATGACGAAACTGGCCGACGAGCTGGTCAGCTCGTGGCAGCCGGGCGAAGTCGTCCAGTTCGACAAGCGGATGCAGGAGCTCGTGCTGACCATCGCCGGGCAGACACTCTTCGCCACCGCGCTGGGCGACGAAGCGCTGGCGGAAATCCAGCGCTCGATCCCGATCATGCTGAAATACGTCCTGATCCGGGCTTTCTCTCCGAAATTCGTGGAAAAACTGCCGATCCCGCCGAACCGGAAGTTCGACGCCGCCGCCGCGCGGCTGCGCGAAGTCATCGGCGGAACCGTCGTCACCGCCCGGGAACAGGGTGCCGACCACGGCGACCTGCTGTCGACGCTGCTCATGGCCCGCGACGAGGACACCGGCGAGGGCATGTCCGACCGGCAGGTGCACGACGAGGTCATCACGATCCTCACCACCGGCGCCGAGACCACCGCCGTCGCGCTGGCCTGGTTCTTCCACGAGCTCGGGCAGCACCGGGAGGTCGAACGCCGGTTCCACGCGGAGGTCGACGACGTCCTCGGCGGCCGGCCCGCGCGGTTCGAGGACCTGCCGGATCTGGTGTACACGCACCAGATCGTCAACGAAGTCGTCCGCCGCACCCCGCCGCTGATCCTCATGCGCCGCGCCCGCGAGGACGTCGTGCTCGGTGGCGTCACCGTCCGGGCGGGCAGCGAGGTCGCGGTCAGCCAGCACACCCTGCACCGGGACCCGCGCTGGTTCCCCGAGCCGGATCGTTTCGACCCCGACCGGTGGACGCCCGGCCACACCGCCGAACTGCCGAAGGGCGCGTACATCCCGTTCGGGGCGGGTGCGCGGCTGTGCCCGGGACACGTCTTCGCGCCGACGGAGATCGGCATCGTCGCTGCCACGATCGGCGCACGGTGGCGGCTGGTTCCCGTGCCGGGCAAGAAAGTCCGTGCGCAGCTGAAGGCCACCATGCAGCCGAACCGGCTGCCGATGACCGTGGTGCCGCGGACCTGACGGTACCCGTTCGGCTACCGGGTGTAGTGTTCCGGAGTTCCTTTCACCTGTCCGAGTCCAGAGGGAGTGCGGCGTGAAGCTGCCCGTCAGGGTGACGACGGCCCTGTTCGCCTGCGGTGTCCTGCTCGCTTCGCTGACCGCCGCGATGCCCGCCGAGGCCGCCGCGATCTCCTGCACCGACACGGAGCTGCCGGTCAGCGGCCCCGGTCTGCCCCCGTTGGTGCCGGGCGCGCCGGCGACGATGCACGGCCGGCTGTGCCTGCCCGCCGGCGAGGCGCCGGACACCGTCCAGCTGCTCGTGCACGGCGGCACGTACAACAGCTCCTACTGGGATCTGCCTTACCAGCCCGACCGCTACTCGTACCAGCGCGACATGGCCGCGCACGGCTACGCGACCTTCGCCGCCGACCAGCTCGGTGCCGGGCGGAGCAGCCGTCCGCTGAGCCTGCCGTTGTCGGTCTGGGCGGCCGCCGAGTCGACGCACGAGGTGGTCGGCCACCTGCGCGCCGGGCACGTCGGCGGGGTGCGCTTCGCGAAGGTCGTCATCGTCGGGCACTCGGTCGGGTCCGGGGTCGTCGCCGTGGAGGCGTCGACCTACCACGACGTCGACGGCGTGGTCCTCACCGGCATCACGCACCTGCCCGCGCTGCCGGTGCTGGCGCTCGGCGCGGCCCTCGGGCTGCAGCCCGCACTGCTCGACGGCCAGCTGGGCCGCCTCGGCAGCGACCCGCTGTACTTCACGACGAAACCGGGTGCGCGGACCGGGCTGTTCTACGCGGCGGGCGATGCCGACCCGGCCGTGATCGCCGCCGACGAAGCGGCCAAGGACCAGGTTTCGGTGCCCGGCATGGGCACGGTGGCGCTGTTCGGGATCGTGTTGCCGGCCACGAAGGGAATCACCGCACCGGTTTTCCAGGTGGTGGGAGAAAAGGACGTTCTTTTCTGCGGCCTGCTCGCGCTGCGTGACTGTTCGAACGCCGGAGCGCTGCGCGCGCAAGAAGCGCCGTACTACGCCGACCCGTCGAAACTGTCGATGTACGTCCTCCCGGGTGCTGGCCATTCCGTTGCGTTGCACGAAAACGCGGCCGCCTACCGTGACGCCACCCGCTCGTGGCTGCGGGACAGCCTGGCGATCGCTCCGCAGGGTTATCACTCGATTGGATGAATGCTGTTTCGTGCACCGGACGCAATTCCGCGCCAAGATATATCGGCTACCCGACCGGAGTGCTGACCGGACCCAGGACAGGCTGAGGTGACTGCTCCCCATCCCCGCGGTGACGACCCGCGGAAGAAGCCGTCCGCCGAACGTGCGGCGAGACGGCTCGGCACGTTGGCGCGCAAGTGGGGCTACCTGATCAGCACGACCGCGTACCTGCCGCACACGCCCGAGGAGATCGAGCGCGAGCTGGCGGTGCTGGCCGGCCGGTTGTTCGAAGCGGTGGCGAGTGACCCGCCGGAGCTCGAGGAGGCCGCGGCCGCGGGCGCGCGGCTCGTCGAGCTGCGCTGCGTCGGCGCGGACAGCCTGCGCCGCACCCTCGAGGTGCTGGGCAAGGCGCTGCTGCGCGAGCCGGAGCTGCGCCGGGTCGACGGGCTGGCCGAGCGGGTCGTGCTGGTGCTCGGCGCGCTCAGCTCGGGCTACGGCGAGACTTTGCGCGAAGACATCCAGAAGCGCCAGGAAGGCCTGAGCCGGGCGCTGCTGAAGGTCGAGCAGGAGACGCGGCAGAAGCAGGTCATCACGCGCGCGCAGTTCGAAGAGGTGTTCTCCGGCTCGGCCAGCGGCGTCGCGCTCACCGAGCTGGACGGCCGCGTGCTGCGCGCCAACGCGGCGCTCGCCAAGACACTCAACCGCACGCCTGCCGAGATCGCCTCGGTGACTCTGTTCGACCTGGTTCACCCGGAGGACGTCGAACAGCTGCGGGAGGCCTACGCGGAGCTGGTGGCCGGCCGGCTGCACCGGCTGCGCGCCGGACGCCGGCTGATCGGCAAGGACGGCGAGCCGATGTGGGCCACGTTCGCCGCGTCGGTGATCCGCGACGCGGTCGGCGCGCCCCGGCAGCTGATCACCATCGTCGACGACGACACCGAGGTGTCGCTGCTGCAGCGGCGGCTGTCCCACCAGGCCCTGCACGACGTGCTCACCGCGCTGCCGAACCGGCAGTTCTTCAGCACCCGTCTGGAGAACCTGCTGCGCGACGCCGACGCGTCGCTGGGCGTCACGCTCTTCCACCTCGACCTCGACGGCTTCTCGCAGATCACCGGCGGGCTCGGCCAGGACCTCGGCGACCGGGTGCTGCGCGCGGTCGCCGCGAAGCTGAAGACCGCCTTCGAAGGCGAGAAGGCGCTCATCGCGCGGCTCGGCGGGGACGAATTCGGCGTGCTGGTGCAGAACACCGCGGACACACCGGGTGTCCTCGCGCTCGTCCGCCGGATCACCCACGAGCTCGCGGAGCCGGAGTACGTGGACGGGCACCGCGGGGTCGCGGTGTCGGCCAGCATCGGCGTCGTCCACCGGCCGCCCCGCGACATCACGCCGGCCGAGCTGCTGCGCGCGTCCGATCTGACGCTGCGCCGTGTGCAGCGGGCCGGGGCCCAGTGGGGCCTGTTCGACCGCGAGCTGGATCGCCGCGACCGCCACGACTTCGGCCTCGCGGCGGCGATGGCGGGTGCTTGGGAGAACGGCGAGCTCGAGGTCGGCTACCGGCCGCTGGTGGCGGCGGTCGACGGCTCGGTCGTGGGTGTCGAGGCGCGGCTGCGCTGGAACCACCCCACCGAAGGCGTGCTGCCGCACGAGACGTGCGTCCGGCTGGCGGGGGAGACGGGGCTGCCCTCGGGCACGTGGCTCCTGCGCACGGCGGTCGAACGGTTCGCGGCGGCCGAGGTCGCCGTGCCGCTGACCGTGGAGCTGACGGCCCACCAGGCCGCGGACGCGGAGCTGGTCGGCGAGATCCGCGGCGTGCTCGAGTCCACCGGCCTGGCGCCCGGCCGCCTGCGGCCCGGGTTCCCCTCGGCGACGCTGCTCGCGGACTCCGGCGACGCGGCCGACAACCTCAAGGTGCTGGCGGAAATCGGCGTGGACGCCGAAATCCACGGCTTCGGCGAGGTCACCTCCCTCGTCGAGTTCCCGGCCCGCGCGGTCCGCGTGGCGGCGAACCTCGTGGCCCGCCGCGAGCACCCGCTGGTGGACCGTTCGCTGACGGCGCTGGTCGAAGCGGCGCACCTGGCCGGCGCGGAGGTCGCCGTGACCGGGATCGACAGCGCGGAGCAGGCGCAGTGGTGGCGTGAGCGGGGCGCGGACCGGTTGTCGGGGCCGCTGTTCACCGAGGTGCCGGGCGGCCTGCCCGCCTGTTGAACCCGCTCAGATCCGCACCAGCACCTCGTCGAGGGACTTGCGCCGCAGGTCCGGCACCACGCAGTCGTCGGCCGGGTAGCCGACCGGGATGACCGCGAAGGCCCGTTCGTTGCGGGGCCGGCCGAGCAGCTCGCCGAGGAACCGCATCGGCGACGGCGTGTGCGTCAACGCCGCCAGCCCGGCCACCTGCAACGCCGTCAGCAGCATGCCGACCGCGATGCCGACCGACTCGTCGACGTAGTAGTGCTTGTGCACGCCCCCGCCGTCGTCGAGGGCGAACCGTTGCTGGAACACGACGATCAGGTACGGCGCGTCGGTCAGGTGGGGCTTCACCGCGTCCGTGCCCAGGGGCCGCAGCGCGTCGAGCCACTCGTCGCCGAGGCGGCCCTCGTAGGAAATCCGTTCCTCCGCTTCGGCGGCTTCCCGGATCTTCGCGCGTACCGCGGGATCGGTGACGAGGACGAACGTCCACGGCTGCTGATGGGCGCCGCTGGGGGCCGTGGAGGCCACCGCGATCGCGTCGAGCACCGCGCGCTCGGGGACCGGGTCGGGGGAGAACATCCGGACCGAGCGCCGCGCTTCCATCCGCTGCCGCAGGGCGGCGGCCTCGGCGACGGCTTCGGCGGCGGGCACGCGGGCCGGCCGATACGGGACGGGTCGATAGGTCATGGCCGGATTGTGGCGGGGAACACCGTTGCGCCATCAGGGCCGATCGTGCGATCCGCAGGACAGCCGCGTTCGCTGTACGGACAGTAAGGTCATCCTTCCCTCGACTTTTACGTCGAACAGGCCAAAGGAACTAGGCTGTTCGGTCCTGTCGCGTGCAGTGACCTCCTCATTACCCTCCAGTAGATCAGTGGTGCCGATCACAGTCGCCGGAGGAGGCCCCATGGCGTCGCGCGTCCGAGGACCCGGCTCCGAAGACCGGCGCGAACTACGGCTCAGGCACATCGCCGGCTGCCTCTCCTGCACCCTCAAGTGCGGGTATTGCGGGCTGCCGGTGCGGCTCACCGGGCCGGGGGCACACCCCGGCTACGGCGTGGTCGAAGAAGTCACCGGGGAACTGGTGCTGCTGCACCGGTTCTGCCGCGGCGCGCTCGGGCGCTGCCGGACGCGGGGGTGCGTGCTGCGGCGCGCCCACCTCGGCCGGGCGACCGAGCAGTACGAAACCGGCCGCCGCCGCCCCGGGCGCTACCAGCGCCTCGGCGTCCGGCGGTCGCCCGACCTCGATCTGTACCGGAAACACTGGCGGGTCGCGAAGATGCGGTACGCGTGCCAGGCGTGCCGCTACTACACCGGCTCGCACTGAGCCGTTCCTTCAAGCACGTCACGGAGGACTCGTGCTCGTTCGCCTCATCCTCGGCCTGCTCATGACCGTCGTCGGCCTCGCCGTCGCCGGCAAGCGGGTGGCCTTCCTGTACCGGCTGATCAAGGCCGGCCAGCCCGACACCAAGCGGTCGGACGACCTCGGCGCCCGCGTGTTCGCGCAGGTGCGCGAGGTGTTCGGCCAGCGCAAGCTGCTGAAATGGTCCGTGCCCGGCCTGGCGCACTTCTTCACGTTCTGGGGCTTCGTGATCCTCGCTTCGGTGTACCTCGAGGCGTACGGCGCGCTCTTCGACGAGAAGTTCGCGATCCCGTGGATCGGGCACTGGTCGGTGCTCGGCTTCCTGCAGGACTTCATCGCTGTCGCCGTGGCCGTCTCGCTCGGGGTGTTCACGGTGATCCGCATCCGCAACGCCCCCGCGCGCAAGGACCGCGCGTCGCGCTTCTACGGCTCCCACACGGGTGGCGCGTGGCTGATCCTCTTCATGATCTTCAACGTCGTCTGGACGATGTTCTTCTTCCGCGGCGCGTCCGCGGCGTCCGGCAACTTCCCGTACGACAACGGCGCGTACGTCTCCCTCGGCGTCGGGAACCTCCTCGAGCCGCTCGGGCACTCGACGACCGAGGTGCTCGAGACGATCGGCCTGATGCTGCACATCGGCGTCATGCTGGTGTTCCTGTCGATCGTGCTCTACTCCAAGCACCTGCACATCTTCGTGGCGCCGATCAACGTCTCGGCGAAGCGCCTGCCGGACGGGCTCGGGCCGCTGCTGCCGATGGAGTCCGGCGGCAAGCCGATCGACTTCGAGGACCCGGGCGAGGACGACACGTTCGGCCGGGGCAAGATCGGCGACTTCACGTGGAAGGGCATGCTCGACTTCGCCACGTGCACCGAGTGCGGCCGCTGCCAGTCGCAGTGCCCGGCGTGGAACACCGGGAAGCCGTTGTCACCCAAGCTCGTCATCATGAACCTGCGTGACAACCTCTTCGAGGAGGCGCCCTACATCCTCGCGGGCACCGAGCACGAGGGCGCGCGCCCGCTGGTCGGCCCCGAGGACGACGGCGGCGTCATCGACCCGGACGTGCTCTGGTCGTGCACCACCTGCGGGGCGTGCGTGGAGCAGTGCCCGGTGGACATCGAGCACGTCGACCACATCGTCGACATGCGCCGCTACCAGGTGATGATCGAGTCGGCGTTCCCGACCGAGCTGGGCGGGCTGTTCAAGAACCTGGAGACCAAGGGCAACCCGTGGGGCCAGAACAACTCCGAACGGCTGGCCTGGACGAAGGACCTGGACTTCGACGTCCCGGTGTTCGACGGCGAGCTCGCGGAAGACGTCGAATACGTCTACTGGGTCGGCTGCGCGGGCGCGTTCGACGACCAGGCCCGCAAGACGGTCCGCGCCACGGCGGAGCTGCTGCACATCGCGGGCGTGAAGTACGTGGTGCTCGGCAAGGAGGAGTCCTGCACGGGCGACCCGGCGCGGCGCGCGGGCAACGAGTTCCTCTTCCAGATGATGGCGCAGCAGACCGCCGAGACGCTCAACGCCGTGTTCGAGGGTCGTGAGCCGCGGCTGCGCAAGATCGTCACGACATGCCCGCACTGCCTCAACACGCTGGGCCGCGAGTACCCGGACCTGGACGGGCACTACGAGGTCGTCCACCACACGCAGCTGCTCAACCGGCTCGTGCGCGGTGGCCGGCTGACGCCGGTCAAGGCGGTCGAGGACGGCCCTCGCGTGACGTACCACGATCCGTGCTACCTGGGGCGCCACAACAAGGTCTACACCCCGCCCCGCGAGCTGGTGGGCGCGACGGGCGCAACACTCGAGGAGATGCCCCGCCACGCGGACCGGGCCCTGTGCTGCGGCGCGGGCGGCGCGCGCATGTGGATGGAGGAGCAGATCGGCAAGCGCATCAACCTCGAGCGCGTGGACGAAGCGATCGCGACCGACGCGGAGACGATCGTGACGGGCTGCCCGTTCTGCCGGGTGATGCTGACGGACGGGCTGGTGCAGCGCCAGAGCGAGCAGAAGGCCGAGAACGTCGACGTCCGCGATGTGGCCCAGCTGCTGCTGGAGCGGGTGAAGGCGCCGGCGCCGAAACCCTGACGCTCACTGGTCGACGGCCTTGATCGTCGCGCAGAACCCTTCGATGGCGGCGAGGTCCTGCTCCGGGACCTCGTCGCCGGAGAAGTGCATGAGGTCGTTCCTGATCCGGCGCGCTTCCTTGAGCAGGTCGAGGAACGCCCCGTGGTCGAGCGGCCAGTTCAGCAGGTCGAAGTGCTGCTGTTCCTCGAAGAGGCGCACGTAGTTGCCGAACGTCGGGTTCCCGTTCGCCCACTTGGGCGCGACCCGGTCGAGCAGGTCCTCGGGCAGGCTGCGCTTGGTTTGGCGGCGGAGCCGCAGCTCCGCCTCTTCGAGCAGGGAGAACGGCCGGGCCAGCGCGCCGAACTGGCGGGCGAGATCGTTGGCGGTCACGACCCCGATGAGCCTCCGGCGGTCTTCTCCCCGGACGAAGACGTAACCGTGCCGGTAGATCTCGTCGATCTGCGCGAACAGCTCGTCGTCGAAGTCGATGACCCGGACCTGGGTGGTGGCGTCCCGCAACGTCGGGTTGGGGTTCGTCAGGCGGGCCCGGCCGATCGACTCCCAGCTGACCGCGCCGACGCAGAACCCGTCCTCGTCCGTCACCGCCAGCTGGGAATAGTTCTTGGCCAGCAGGAGCGTCACCGCGGTGGAGAGCGGCTTCCCGGCCGTGACGGCCACGATGGCGGGCTGGTCCGGCAGGACCGCTCGCACCATCCACTTGGCCGGCAGGTCGTCCAGCGCCTCGACCTCGGGTGGATCCGCTTCGGAGTCCGTGGTGCCCGGCTCGTCGGCGACCGGGACCAGTTCGACGACCGCGTCCATCCGGGCCGTGGTGAAGGCCGGCTTGGTCGTGACGCCGTGCTCGGCCAGCTCGGATTGAACGGTCACCAGGGACGTCGCGGTGCGCCGCCGGTAGCCCCACAGGGACAGCAGGGCCCGGACGGTCAGCTTCACCGGTGCCGCCCCGGTCTCGACGGCTTCCCACAGGTCGGCCTGGGTGGCGTCGGGATCGAGGTTCGCCGAGGCGTGCCGCCAGCCCGGGTCCGACCGTCCGGCCGCGATTTCCCCGATCCGCCGGGCGGCGTCGTGGCGGCTCAGCCTGCACACGGTGAGCAGTGAACCGAGGCTGCCGCGCAGGTCGGGGCCGAACTCGCCGGGGTCGACGTCGGTCCGGAGCCACCGGACCGGCCGGGCGTGCCGGCAGTCCGGCGTCGCGCCGGGGCGGTAGTGGTAGGACCCGGTGACCTCCCCGATGGCGAACCGCCGGACGTTCTTGAGCGGCATGACGACGAGGTCGCCCTCGCTCATCTCCCGGTAGAAGCGCCACAGCTGCCCGGCCCAGTTCCCGATCACGTAGGTGGAGCGCTGCGGATAGCACTCCCGGAGCCCGGCCTTGAGCGCTTCCCGGGTGGCGAACGCGCCGAGAGCGGGGACGCCGCCCCAGCCGACGATCGCGAGACCTTCGGCGAGGGACTCCTCGTCGCGCTCGCCCTGCCTGCCCGCGCGGACTTGCCAAGCTGAGTTCATCGTTCTCCCGGTTTCTGGGGCCGGATCGGCTTACGCACCCAGTCGGCCGAGGGAGGATGATCGTCGCCCGAAAGCCGCCCGGTTCACCCGATCGGGGCGCATCTTTCCGCCGCGGCGCCGCTCTGTCCGGAGTCGGGAAGCGGTGGGAGGGGCGATGGGGCAGCGGGGAACAGCGACGATCGAGACGCTCGGCGGCGCGGTCGCGCGACTGGAGGTGCGGCGGGGCTCGTGGCTGGTCGGGCGCGCCCCCGAGGCGGACCTGAAGCTGTATTCGGACCGGGTGAGCCCGCGGCACGCGCGGCTCCGGCGGGACGCGCGCGGCACCTGGGTGTCCGACGCCGGCTCGCGCGCCGGCACGCTCGTCAACGGCGAGGCGCTGGCCCCGAGGCAGGCGCGGCTGCTGCACGACGGCGACCGCGTGTCCTTCGGGCCGATCACCACCGTGTTTTCGGACGTCGGCGCGGCCGGCGAAGAGCGGCCGGTGTTCGAGGTCGTCCCCGCGGAGCGGACGGGTACCGTCGCGCTGGTGCTCGGGCCGGTCCTGGTCGTGACCGGCTTCGCGCTCGGGGCGGTGCGGGTGCTGCGGCACTTCGGCGCCGGACCGGAGTTCGGTGCCGCCCTGCTGGCGGCGGGCCTGCTGGTGACGGTGCTCGGCGTCGTGCTCGCCCGCCGGCGGAAGGCGCGGCCACGCCGCTTCGGCTCGCGGTGATTCCGCGCGCGAACTCACCGCCCCTGGACAGGCAGTCCATCGGCGCTCCCGTCCGAAGGCGCCCAGCGGCCGCTGTCGTCCGCAACCCGCGGGCTCCGGCGGAGTAAGCCGACCTGGCCGCCCCGGCACCGGCCGATGGGCGTGGTGCCCCGGTCAGACGTTCGAATCCGGCTGCGGTGGAAACCGGCCGAACCGCGACTTCACGCAAGACCGCCGCGCGGGGGAGCCGTTCCCAGGGCGGTTTTCGTTGCGCCGACCGGGTGGCCGTGGGGTGAATCGCGCGTGGCCACCGGTGAAAAACGTTCCGGACACCCTCCTATTCGGACGACTTCCCCCGCAGGTCGCGGCGACGCCGGTGACCGTCCGGCTACTCCGCGTCAGACTCCCCGGTGCGTTTACAACGTTCCGGCAACCGCCTTGACAGCGCCTGTGGTACGTACCACTCTAACCCCAACATTGGTCTACACCATTTGGGGCGCCTGGCCACGGTGGCCGGGCATGGAAAGGACGGCATCGAGTGAAACGCTGGCTCAAGCTGGCGGCGGGCGCCGCCGCAGTCACCCTCGCGACCGCAGGCTGCGCGGGCTCCAGCGGCACCGACACGGCCGCTTCGTCGAGCGGTGCTCCCGCGCCGATCACCGGCGACGTCACGGTCTGGCTGATGACCGGCTCCGCGCCGGCCACGCTGACCGACGCGCTCAACAAGGAGTTCGAAGCCGCCCACCCGGGCGTCAAGGTCAAGTACGAAATCCAGCAGTGGGACGGCATCCAGCAGAAGCTGACCACCGCGCTCGCCGGCGGGACCCCGCCGGACGTCATCGAGATCGGCAACACGCAGACCGCGGCGTTCGCCTCGAACGACGGCGTCCTGACCGACCTGACCGCCGACAAGGACAGCTTCAACGGCGCGCAGTGGCTGAAGGGGCTCGCGGACTCGGGCACCTACGAAGGCAAGGTCTACGGCGTCCCGTTCTACGCGGCGAACCGCGAGGTCATCTACCGCAAGGACATGTTCGAGCAGGCCGGCATCACCAAGACGCCGACGTCGAACGACGAGTGGATCGACGCGATCACCAAGCTGAAGACGAAGTTCGGCTCCGACCCGGACTTCCAGGCCCTCTACATGCCGGGTCAGAACTGGTACTCGCTGCTGTCGTTCATCTGGGACAACGGTGGTGACATCGCCCAGCCCGACGGCAAGAAGTTCAAGGCGACGCTGGACAGCGCCGGCGCGAAGGCGGGCCTCGAGTTCTACAAGAAGCTCGTCGACACCTCCGGCACCAAGGCGCCGAAGGACGCCGACGAGGCCAAGCCGCAGCAGGCGACCGTCTACGGCGGCGGCAAGGTGGCCATGATGATCGGTCTCCCGTGGGAGCTGCCGACGGCCGCCAAGACGGACCCGAGCCTGACCGCCAAGACCGGCGCGTTCGCGATCCCGAGCAAGACCGCCGGCCAGACCGCCCCGGTCTTCCTGGGCGGCTCCAACCTGGCGATCCCGGCCAACAGCAAGAACGCGGCCGCCGCCAAGGAGTACATCAAGCTGCTCTCCAGCCCGAAGTACCAGAGCCAGCTCGCCGCCGCCGGCGTCGTGCCCGGCACGTCGACCGACCTCACCGGCCTGGACAAGGACCCGCTGGGCAGCGTGATGGCGAAGGCCTCCACCAACGGCAAGGCCGTGCCGGCCAGCCCGCAGTGGGGTGACGTGGAGTCCGGCCAGAACCCGGTCAAGGACATGCTGACCGCGTACCTGACCGGCAAGAAGACGCTCGACCAGGCGACCGCCGACGCCAACGCAGCGCTGAACAAGCTCATCGGCGGATGACAGCGACCGCCAATGTGACGATGCCGGCGGGGGCGACCCCGCCGGCATCGCCGCGCGACACGCGGGCCAAGAAGCGCAGGCGGGGCCGGTTCGGCGACCGGGTGCTCCCGTACCTGCTGCTGCTTCCCGCGCTCGCCGCGATCCTGGTCCTGCTCGCCTGGCCGCTGGTCCAGGTGCTCGCGATCAGCTTCCGCAAGCTCGACATCGGCCAGCTGGTCTCCGGCAAGACCGTCTGGATCGGGTTCGACAACTACACGAACACGCTTTCGGACCCGGAGTTCTGGACGGTCACCTTCCGGACCCTGGTCTTCACCGCCGCCATCGTGGCCGCCACCATCCTCGGCGGCCTGCTGCTGGCGGTGCTCATGCGCCACCTCGGCCCGGTCGTGCGGATCATCGTGCAGGTCACGCTGGTCCTGGCGTGGGCGACGCCGGTGATCGCGACGACCACGGTGTTCCAGTGGATCTTCGACGAGCAGTACGGGATCCTCAACAAGACCCTCGACCGCCTCGGGTTCCACGGCTTCATCGGCTTCTCGTGGTTCTCCAGCGGCGCCAGCACGCTGTCGGTGATCGGGCTGCTCATCGTGTGGCAGGCCGTGCCGTTCGTGACGTTTTCGCTGTACGCGGGCATCATCGGCGTCTCGCGCGAGCAGTATGAGGCCGCCGGCATCGACGGCGCCAGCGCGTGGCAGACGTTCCGCGCGGTCACCTGGCCCGCGATCAAGCCGATCACCACCATGGTCACGTTCCTGTCGGTGCTGTGGGACTTCAACGCGTTCGCCCAGATCTGGGCGATCCGCGAGGGCGGCCCCGACGGCGAGAGCACCACCCTGGCCGTCGTGCTGTACCTCAAGGGCATCGCGGGCAACCACTTCGGCGCGGCGGGGGCCATCGCGACGTTGATGCTCATCGTGCTCGCGCTCATCACGGGCCGGTACATCCAGCTGCTCACCCGGACCCGGGAAGGTGATCTGTCGTGAAGAAATCGCTCTCGCAGCGGATCGTGCTCTCGGTCGTCGGCGTGCTCGTGGCGCTGGCCATCGTCTTCCCGACGTACTGGATGTTCGTCACGTCCCTGCGCACACCCGGCGAGATCCTCTCGCCCAAGTACGACCTGATCCCGACGTCGATCTCGTTCGGCAACTTCAGCACGGCGCTCGGCAAGGACAACTTCCCGACCTACCTGCTCAACAGCCTGATCGTCACGGTCGGCTCGGTGCTGTGCGCGCTGGTCGCCGGAACCCTGGCGGCGATCCCGCTGTCGCGGCTGCGCTTCACCGGCCGCAAGGGTTTCCTGGTGCTGGTCATGGTGGCGCAGCTGGCGCCGGTGTCGGCGCTGTTCATCCCGCTGTTCCTGCTCATGCGGGACGCCGGGCTGCTCAACACGCTGCCGTCGCTGCTGCTGATCTACTTCGCCACCACGCTGCCGTTCACGGTCTGGATGCTCTACGGGTTCGTCAACGGAATCCCGTACGAACTCGAAGAGGCCGCGATGATCGACGGCTGCAGCCAGACCGGCGCGTTCCGCCGGGTGACGCTGCCGCTGCTCGGCCCCGGCCTGGTCACCACGTCGGTGTTCAGCTTCATCACCGCGTGGAACGAGTACCTGTTCGCGCTGGTGTTCATCCAGGACAAGCCGAAGGAGACGCTGCCGGTATGGCTGGCGTCCTTCCGCACGGCGTTCGCCACCGACTGGGGCGGCGTCATGGCCGCGTCGGTCATCTACGCGATCCCGGCGCTGGTGTTCTTCCTGCTCGTGCAACGCAAGCTCGTGTCCGGCGCGACCGCCGGCGCCGTGAAGGGGTAGCCGTTGTCTTCGGATGTGGCAAAGCTCGCCGAGGCCGTCCTCCTGCCCGGGTTCGCCGGAACCACCGCGCCGGACTGGCTGCGCCGCCGGATCGCCGGCGGCCTGGGCGGGGTGGTGTTGTTCGGCCGCAACGTCGTCGACGACGAGCAGGTCGCCGCGCTCACCGCCCAGCTGCGGGGCGAGCGGGACGGTGTTGTCGTCGGGATCGACGAGGAAGGTGGCGACGTCACCCGCCTCGACGTCAACACCGGGTCGTTCGTGCCGGGCCCCCTCGCCCTCGGCGCGGCCGACGACCCGGAGCTGACCACGGCGGTCGCCGCCGCGCTCGGCGAGCGGCTGGCTGCGTGCGGGGTGACGCTGAACCTCGCGCCGTGCGCGGACCTGACCCTGGCGGCCGAGGACCCGATCATCGGCGTCCGGGCGTTCGGATCCGACCCGGCGAAGGCGTCGCCGCACGTCGCGGCCTACGTGACCGGCCTGCAGAAGTACGGCGTCGCGGCGTGCGCGAAGCACTTCCCGGGCCACGGCGCGGCGACCGAGGACTCGCACGTCGCGCTGCCGGTGCTGCCGCGGACCGTCGAAGAGCTGCGGGAGATCGAGCTGGTCCCGTTCGCCGCGGCGATCGGGGCCGGGGTGCGGTCGGTGATGTCGGGCCACCTGGTCGTGCGGGCCTGGGGCGACGAGCCGGCGACGCTCAACCGGACGGCGCTCACCGACGTCCTTCGCGGCGAGCTCGGCTTCACCGGCGCGGTGATCACCGACGCCCTGGAGATGGGGGCGGTTTCGGGCGCGTACGGCAAGCACGACGGCCTCGGCCGCTCGGCCGTGCGGGCGCTGGCCGCGGGTGCGGACGCGCTCTGCCTCGGGGGCGCGGCGTTCGAGGCCGAGCACCTGGACGCGTGCGTCGCGGCGATCGTGGCCGCGGTCGCGGCGGGGGAGCTGCCCCTGGACCGGCTGGCGGAGGCCGCGTCGCGGACGGCGGCGCTGGGCACCGACCCGGCGCCGGCTTCGGTGGGCCCGGTGGACCGGCGACTCGGCCTGGAGGCGGCCCGCAAGGCCCTCCGCGTCCGGGGTGACGTGCGGCTGGACGGGCCGCCGCTGGTCGTCGACGTCCAGACCGAGCCGACCATCGCGGCCGGCCCGATGCCGTGGGGCCTCGGCGCGCACCTGGCCGAGCTGGTGCCGGGCACGCGGACGTTCACCGCGGCACCCGGCGACGCCGACGCGGTCCTCGATGCGGCGCGGGACTTCCGCAGCGTCGTCGTGGTGACCCGGGAGGCGCACCGGCACCCGCGGGTGCGCGAGCTGCTGACTGCGCTGTCCACTGTGGACTACATCCGGGTGGAGACCGGCGTGCCGGGACCCGCGGACGGCGACGGCCCGCGGATCGACACGTTCAGCGGCTCCTACGTGAGCCTGCGCGCGGCGGCCGAGTACCTGGCCTGAGTTCCCCGTGGTGAAGCCCCGCCGGTGGTCCGGCGGGGCTTCGTCCTTTTCGCCGCATCTTCACAGCGCGTTCGTGCGTTTGTACGGGCCTTGTACCGGCGGTCGCCATGCTGTCCCCACAACGAATCCCGGAGGGACGGACAAATGAGAATTCGGATCGGGAAGCGGGCGGCCGGCGTGGCCGGTATCGCCGTGGCGATCGTGCTCGCCGGCGCCACCCCGGCCCTGGCGGCCACCGGCACGGTGCACACCGACTCGGGCGCGCCGCTGACCGTGCGCTCGGCCCCGAGCACCGGCGCGAGCTCGGCCGGCACGGTCACCGACGGCGCCGCCGTGGACATCGACTGCCAGACCACCGGCGAGACGGTCACCGGCAAGTACGGCACCAGCAACATCTGGGACCACGTGCCGGGCGGCTACATCACCGACACCTACGTCTACACCGGTTCCGACGGCCGGATCGCGCCGGACTGCACCGACGTGCCTACCGTGCCGACCGAGGTGTGTTCGACCTCCGGGCTGGGCGACCTGAACACCTGCGCCCAGGCGGTCACGAAGGCGAAGTCGCGGGTCCACACGAACTACGAGTCGTCCTACGACGGCTGGTGCGACCGCATCAACGCCCAGAACTACGGCTTCTCCGCGAGCGGCTCGACCACGGCGTACGTGCACTGGACGCAGATCCCCAGCGCGTACAAGCACCCGAACAGCACGGACGTCCCGGCGGGCGGGCTGGCGTTCTTCTCCAACGGCGGCGCGGGCCACACGATGATCTCCATCGGCGGCGGCAAGTTCCTGTCGAACGACATCAACGGCGCGGGCACGTACACCGAGACGACGATCGCGCAGATCAAGAGCAAGTGGGGCCAGACCTACCTCGGCTGGTCGCAGCCGTGGTTCAAGGTGAACCACTGACGAATCACCGACGCGGCTCTCGCCGGCCCCGGGGGTGGGCGAGAACCGCGCCGGTCGGAAACCCCGTCGCCGAGCGGTGGATCCCGCTCGACGAGCCGATGGTGATGTTCACCTTCGGCTGTGTGTGCTCCCGAGCGGCAGGGCCAAGCCCCGCCGCTCCGGCGGGATCGGCAGCGATCCCGGCTCGGTGGCGACAGCGTCACCGCGGCCCCGGCCACCATCCCCGGCCGGGGCTCGCCGCGGGTTGGCCGCTGCAGTGAATGACTCATTCCTGGCGCCGGACGCCAGGAATGAGTCATTCACTGCGTTCGGAGGCCTCGCGCTTGACGTGGTGCAGCACGAAGATTCCGCCCACCGCCGGGCGGTCCGAGCGCTCGTGGTCGGTCGCCACGTACTCGTCCAGCACCGCCAGGATCCGCCGGTCCAGCTCCTCGATCTCGTCGGGGGACAGGTGCAGCAGGAACTTCTCGTGCACCGCCACCGACTCCGGCCCGGCCGCCCGGATCTCCTCCTGGAAGATCTCGATCGGCGCGAACCGCGTCTCGGCGTCGGCTTCGGCCAGGGGGCCGTCCAGCCACCACGTCTCGTTGTTCGACTTGTACGGCTTCTCCAGCGCGCCGCTCGCTCCCGTGCGGACCGGCGCCTGCTCCAGCAACCCCGCCGACACCAGCTGGCGGACGTGGTGCAGGACCGTGCCGGGGTCGCGGCCGAGGCGGTCGGCCAGCTGCTTGTTCGTCAGCTCCTCGACCAGGCACATCCGCATGATGCGCAGCCGCAGCGGGTGGCCGAGGGCCTTGGCCTCCTCCGGCGTCGCCGGGCGCCGGCGGCGGGGTTCCGTCATGAGCGGAGCGTAGTCCATCGATGGAATAGAGCCACATCGATGGAGAAAAGCCCATCGATGTGCAATGCTCCACCAATGAACCCCGTGTTCTGGCGGTTGTGGTCCGCCGCCGGCCTGTCCAGCCTCGCCGACGGCGTCCTCAAGGTCGCGTTGCCGCTGGTCGCGGTCGGCTACACCCGGGAGCCCGCCCTCATCGCCGGGCTCGCCTTCGCCTTCAGCGTGCCGTGGCTGCTGTTCGCGCTGCCCGCCGGCGCGCTGGTCGACCGGCTCGACCGCCGACGCGCGATGCTCGTCGCCAACCTCGTGCGCGGCGCGCTGCTCGCCGGCGTCACGCTGCTGACCGTGTTCGGCGGGGGATCGATCTGGGCGCTGTACGTCGCCGCCGTGGGCGTCGGGTGTGCCGAGACGATCTACGACACCGCCGCGCAGTCGATCGTTCCGCAGGTCGTCGGGCGGGAGCAGCTGGCCCGCGCCAACGGCCGCATGTTCGCCGCCGAGCAGACGGCCAACGAGTTCGCCGGCCCGCCGCTCGCCGGCGTGCTGGCCGCGGCCGGGGTCGTCGCCGCGCTCGGCACGCCGGTGGCGCTGTGGGCCGTCGCGGCCGCGGCGCTGCTGCTCGTGCGCGGCGAGTACCGGATCCCGCGCGAGAAGCACACCACCCTGCGTGCGGACATCGCCGAAGGCGTCCGTTTCCTGCTGCGCCACAAGGTGTTGCGGACGTTCTCGGCCATGGTCGGCACGTTCAACTTCGCCACCGGCGCGACCTTCGCCGTCGTGGTCCTCTACGCGGTGGGCCCGGGTTCGGCGATGGGCCTGTCCGCACCGGCCTTCGGGCTGCTGATGGCCACGAGCGCCGCGGGCGGGCTGACCGGGTCGCTGGTCGCCGAAGTGGCGGAACGCCGGTTCGGCCGCGTCCGCACGCTCTGGATCTCCTGGCTCGCCGGCGGCCTTTCGGTCGGCACGCTCGCGTTGACCGCCAACCCGTACGCCGTCGCCGCGGGCTTCTTCGCCGGCGGCGTGGGCGTCATGGTGTCCAACGTCGTCATGGTCTCGCTGCGCCAGCGGCTCACCCCGGACGGGCTGCTGGGCCGGCTCAACAGCAGCTACCGGCTCGTGGCGTGGGGGACCAAGTCCCTCGGGGCCCTCGCGGGAGGAGCGATCGCGCAGGCCTTCGGGCTGCACGCGGTGTTCGTGGTCATGGCGGTGCCGGCCTTCGCCGTGCTCGCGGGCCTGCTCGTCATCACCGAAGACGCGCTCGCCGCCGCCGAGCGGGATCAGAGCGGGTGGGTCTCCGCGTAGGCCGCCCAGACCTTCTTCGGCACGCACATCCGCCAGGCGTCCAGGACGAGCTCGCGCATCTCGTCCGCGTCGATCGCCGCGAGGCGGCAGCGCACCCACTGGTAGCGCAGATCCGACGGCTCGGGCATGAGGAACTTCTCCGGTTCGCCCGCGACCAGCGCTTCCCGCTGGTCGCGGGGAAAACCGAAGCCCATCTCGGTCTCGTCCCGCGACAGCGCGACGAACACGATCTGCCCGACGCGGAACTTGGCCCGGTCGCGCACGACCGCCTCGTAGGCGCGGGGGAGCGTCAAGGCGAACGCGCGGACTTCGTCACCGGTGACCATGCCGGCCATTCAACCGCAGGAACCGGCGGCGCGGGTGCTCCGCGCCGCCGGTTCCGCGGATGTCACGCCCGGCAGGTCTTACCGCGGTTCACGCAGTTGACGAGCCCGCTCATGATCCGCTGCGACATCACGTTGGCGAAGTCGTCGTGGTCGGAGCCCGGGTTGTGCTTCTCCTGCGGGAAAGCGTCCACTTTGTACTGCTTCTTGACCTGGATGTCGTGCGGGATGTCGTAGGTCAGCGAGATCTGCAGCTGCGGGACGGCCTTGAACCCCTTGGCGCACCGGCCGAACTGGTCCGGGAACACGATGTGCGTGCGGTGGTTCGCGCTGTCGGTGTTCTGCCCGTCCCAGCAGCTCGGGAACGTGTGGATCCGCTTGACCTTGCTGTTCTGCGGGCAGATCGGGTACTTGTCCGTGACGCGGTTCTCGAACCCGCTGCACGTCCAGCTCGCGCGGGCGTTGGCCGGCCCGTTGGTCGAGACCTTCGCGTCGCCGTAGAGCACGCGCAGGAACTTCGGCATCGCCACGACCTTGCCGGCCGGGCTGCCGCGGAAGGTGATCTGCACCTTCTGCGGGCGCAGGATCTCGCCGTCGTTGCCCGGCAGCTCGTTGTTCTCGTCCTGGCCGGGGAGCGCGCCGCCCGCGGTGCTGCTCGGCGGCGGGGTGGGCGTCCCGGTGTCCTTGCCCGGCTTCGGCGCGCACGGCGCGAGGCCGCCGAGGTCCTTCGGCTTCGGCGCGAACCGGGCGATGATGGTGGCGATCCGCTCGAGGATCGCGGCGCGCCGGTCCTTCAGCGGGCCGAGGATGGCGTTCTGCACGAAGTTCGCGCCGCCCTGGCCCTGCGTCTGCGCGACGCGCTTGTTGGCCTCGTCGGTCTGCGTGTCGAGCTGGTCGAGGTTGTCGCCGACCTCGGCCATGGCCGGGTCGGGGACGTCGGTGAGCTTGCTGGCGACGTCCGGGCACGCGACCTGGACGGTCTTGGCCTCCTGGTCGGCCTGCGCCCGTTCGTTGTCCGGCGCCTTGGCGGGCTCGTTCTTCTCTTCCTCGCCGGTGTCGATGCGCACGACGGGCCAGAAGTAGGCGGACTTGTCGCCGTTGCGGCACGTGGTGCCGGCCTTGACGAGGCTCTTGTTGTTCGAGTCGGCGTTCGTCGAGAGGTTGCCGACGTAGTCGTGCAGGTGCTGCGCGCCGTTGCGGACGCCGGGCTGCGCGATGAAGTTGTCGGGGTTGAAGTGGCCGTTCTCGTTGCGGCCGCAGTCGACGGTGAACGTGCCGGTCGACGCGCCGTACACCGGGCGCGGGTCGAACTGGTTCGGCTCGACCTTGAGGATGTCGACGAAGAACGCGGGGTTGGCCTCGTCGGCGCTCGCTTCACCGGTGTTGCCGGTGGTCGTCGCGACGACGATACCGCCGACCGCGAGCGCGAGGGCGAGGCCGCCGGTCGCGATCTTCGTTCTGCGGGAAATGCGATGGCGCCCTTGGGTGCGGGACATGGGTGGATCCTCCGGGGTGTCGGGCTGGCGGGAATGCGCGACACTGGCGGCACGAGCCCAGGCTCGTGCTCACCAGACTGAGACATTCGAAAGCAGCGTCGGCGGGACGGACGATTCCCGGGCCGGCCACTGACCCGACATCAGTGGGTGCGCCGCCACCTGCCCGTGGCCGCGCCGTCAACCGGCTGGTTATCGTTCCGTGATGGAAGCTACACCGGGGTTTGACACCGGGCAAGAAGAAATTATCGGCAATTACCAACCGTCAGGCGGGGGTTCCGTTTCCGTAGTCGCGAGTGCTCGCGAAAAGGCGCCGGAAATAGCGGAAGAATGGCGTACGCGAAAACTGCGGGCGCGACGGCCCGCACCTGGATCACGCTGGGTTGCCGCGCGTGTCCCTCTCCGGCGTACTCGGGTGTGCGCTCATCCTGGGCCGCTGACCGGGGCGTTGTCCAGCTTCGGCGGGTGTGGCGAAAAACTTTGAACCGACCTGAACCCGCATCCGTATACCAGGGTGAGGCCTTCCGAATGCCCGCCGGCCGAATACCCGCCGACGCAGGAGAATCCGTGCCCGTGACCGCCGCCCCGAAAAGCCATGAACGACTCTTTCACCTCGTCCGGCGCGGTGAACGACTCGTTCATGACATCCGGGTCAGCGCAGCGCGGCCGGGACCGCCGGAATCGCGGACAGGGCCGAGCCAAGCCGGTGGCCGACCGCGATCCCGATCTGGTCGCGCAGCTCGGCCAGCTTGACCACGTCGAGGCCCGTCGCGATACCTTCGCGGTGGAAGAAGTCGACCAGGTCGTCCGTCGCCACGTTGCCGGACGCGCCCGGCGCGAACGGGCAGCCGCCGAGGCCGCCCAGGGCCGCGTCGAACCGGCGGATGCCCAGGCCCAGCCCTTCCCACGCGTTCGCCAGTGCCAGCCCGTACGTGTTGTGCAGGTGCAGGCCGAGCGGGACGTCCGGCAACTCGTCGCGGACCGCCGACACGACCGTGCGGAGCTGGCTCGGCCGCGCCGCGCCGATCGTGTCGGCGAGGTGGACCACGCGCGCGCCCAGCCGGCCCAGCCGCGCGGCGACGTCGGCGGTGCGGTCCGGGTCCGTGTCGCCGTCGAACGGGCACACGAACGCCGTCGCCACCGAAGCTTCGATGGCCACGCCCGCCTCCGTGAGCAGCGAAGCGCACCCGGCCAGCCGGTCGAGCGCCGCGGCCGTCGGCACGCCCGCGTTGGCGACGCTGTGCCCGTCGCTCGCGGACACGACCAGCCGCACCGTCCGGGCGCCCGCGTCGATCGCCTGCCGCGCCCCGCGTTCGGTGAACACCAGCGTGTGCAGCGCCGCCGGCGCGTCCAGCAGGGTCTTCAGCACCTCGCCGGTGCCGGCCATCTGCGGCACCCGGCGCGCGGAGACGAACGACCCGACTTCGAGGGATCGCACGCCCGCGTCGATGAGGCCGCGCGCGAGCCGGACCTTTTCGTGCGTCGGCAGGGTGACGGCCTCGTCCTGCAGGCCGTCGCGCAGCACGACCTCGGTGAGGAGCACTTCGGTCATGGTCAGATCACTCCGTTCTCGCGGAGGCGGGCGACCGCCTCGCCGGTGACGCCGAGCTCGGCGAGCACGGCCTCGGTGTGTTCGCCGAGCTCCGGCCCGAGCGCGTGGGTGCGGCCGGGGCGCTCGGTCAGCGTCGGCACGATGCCGGGGAACGTGACTTCGCCGTCGTGGCCGGGTACGCGGTGCCGCTCGTGCATGCCGCGGGCCTCGAAGTGCGGGTCCTTCGCGATGTCCGCGGCGGTCAGGATCGGTCCACACGGGACGGACGCCCCGCGCAGCACGGCTTCGGCGGCTTCCTGGGTGAGCGTCGCGGTCCACGCGCCGATCGCGTCGTCGAGCAGCCCGGCGTGCTCGACCCGGCCGGCGTTGTCCGCGAGCCGCGGGTCGCCGGCGAGGTCGTCGCGCCCGATGGCGTGCATGAGCCGGCGGAAGATCGCGTCACCGTTGCCGCTGACCACGATGTACTTGCCGTCGGCGCAGCGGTAGGTGTTGGACGGCGCCACCCCGGGCAGCGCGGAGCCGGCCGGACCGCGCTCGACGCCGGACACCTCGAAGTCCGGGAGCAGCGACTCCATCAGCGAATAGACGGCTTCGTACAGCGCGACGTCGACGACTTCACCCGGGGTGGCGCCCGGCTCGCGGTCGCGCCGGAGCAGGCCCATCAGGGCGCCGATCACCGCGTAGAGCCCGGCGACGGAGTCGGCGAGGCTGACCCCGACGCGCGTGGGCGGCCGGTCGGGGTAGCCGGTGAGCGCGCGCAGGCCGCCGATCGCCTCGGCGACGCCGCCGAAGCCCGGCCGGTCGCGGTACGGGCCGGTCTGGCCGTACCCGGAGACGCGGACGACGACCAGCCGCGGGTTGAGCGCGCGCAGCTCGCCCGGGCCGAGACCCCAGCGTTCGAGGGTGCCGGGACGGAAGTTCTCCAGGAGGACGTCGCTGCGGGCGGCGAGTGCGCGGACGAGTTCCTGGCCTTCGGGCCGGCGCAGGTCGACGGTCACCGAGCGCTTGTTGCGGCCGAGAGTGCGGAACAGCAGCGACGTGTCGCCGTCGTGCAGCCGCCAGCGCCGGAGCTCGTCCCCGGTGCCCGGGCGTTCGACCTTGACGACGTCGGCGCCGAAGTCCGCCAGGAGCCGGCCCGCGGTCGGCGCGGCGATGAAGTTCCCCAGTTCGACCACCCGGATGCCCGCCAGGGGCCCGGTTTGCTGACTCATGCCCGACTCCAAACCACGATGTGAGTTGTAAATCCAGAATACGGGCGAGTGTCGCCGAGTCAACAGCGTCGAGCGTGGATAGACTGTGCGGCACACCACGGGCACGGGGCGGGGCGATGGCAGAGGAAGAACGCAGCGGCACGACGCCGGTGCTCGTACTGCGCAAGTTCAAGCAGATCCTCGAGTCGTTCACGATCGACGACCCCGAGCTCACGCTGCAGCAGATCACCCGCTCGACCGGGCTGCCGGCGAGCACGTGCCAGCGGCTGGTGCACAACCTGGTGCGCGAAGGGTTCCTCGACCGCTACGACGACACCTACCGCGTCGGGCTCGGCCTGGTCCGCTGGGCGGCGCCGGGCACGTTCGGCCTCGACCTGGTCCGGCTGACCCGGCCGGTGCTGCAGCAGCTGCGGGACGAAACCGGCGAGACGGCCTGCCTGTACGTCCGCGACGGCGCGTACCGGACGGTGATTTCGCTGGCGGAGTCCCGGCACCCGGTGGTGCGGCTGTTCGTGGTCGGCATGGTGATGCCGCTGCACGCGGGCTCGGCCGGGAAGGTGTTCCTGGCCTGGGACAAGCTGGCGGTCAAGGACGCGATCGGCCACGGCCTGGCGCGTTTCACCCCGCGCACGACGGTCGACATCGACCTGCTCACCGAGCAGCTCGGGCAGATCCGCGAGGCGGGGTACGCGGTCAGCTTCGAGGAGCGAGACCTCGGCGCGGCGTCCCTGAGTGCTCCGGTGTTCGGCCTGAACGGTGAGGTCAGCGCGGCGATCGGGATCGGCGCGCCGACCCAGCGCATGACGCCGGCGGACGTGCCGCGGCTGGCGCCGATCGTGGTCGAAGCGAGCCGGCGCGCCTCGGAACGGCTCGGGTACCGGCCGGGTGTCGAGCAGGTCGCCGGGCTCTGAGCCTCGCGGGCGCGGCGTCGTGCCCGGTTCGTCCCGGCGTGCGGCTCGTTGCCCGTTAACGGATCCTGGTTGCGTCTCGCGCGTCCTTGACTCGGCGCCATCGCCGTCACATTATGGGTCGGCCAACCACATGGTGGAGAAGTCAAAGGAGACGACGGATGGCGAACATCCCCGACGCCGCCGTGCCGGACACCGGCACGATCGCGGGCCGGCTCGACCGGCTGCCCATCACCCGCACGCACCGCCGGGCCACCGTGGCCGTCGGGCTCGGCCTGTTCTTCGACTTCTACGAGGTCTTCCTGACCGGCGTGCTCAGCTCGGTGCTCGTCGAGGAGTTTTCCCTCACGAAGGCGGAGCTGCCGCCGCTGCTGGCGTCGACGTTCGTCGGCATGTTCTTCGGCGCCCTGCTGCTCGGCCGGCTCGCCGACCGGTTCGGCCGCCGCGGCGCGTTCCTGCTGAACCTCGGGCTCTACTCGCTCTTCTCGCTGCTCGGCGCGTTCAGCGGCAGCGCGCTGATGCTGCTGGTGACGCGGTTCTTCGCGGGCATCGGGCTGGGCGCGGAGCCGCCGCTGGCCGACACCTACCTCACCGACCTGCTCCCGGCGCGCAAGCGCGGCCGGTTCATCGCCTGGGCGTACACACTCGCCTTCTGCGGCTTCCCGGTCGTCGGCTTCCTCGCCCGCGGCCTGACCGAACACGAGATCCTCGGCATCGCCGGCTGGCGCTGGCTGTTCGTGATCGGCGCGCTCGGCGCGGGCGCCGTGTTCCTGCTTCGGCGCGGCCTGCCCGAGTCGCCGCGGTGGCTGGAGTCCGTCGGCCGCACCGACGAGGCCGAGCACCTGGTGGCCGGGCTCGAAGCCGAGGCACGCGGCGGCGTCAACGAAAATCCCGCCCCGCCGCGCGGCACCACCCGCAGGCGCGCCGCCGCGCCGGTGCGGGACCTCTTCGGGCCGGCGCTGCGCCGCCGCACCTGGATGATGGTCGTGTTCCAGATCCTGCAGACGCTCGGCTACTACGGCTTCGGCACGCTGGTGCCGCTCGTGCTGGCCGCCAAGGGGTACGCGCTTTCGCAGTCGCTGCTGTTCGCCGCGCTGACCTACCTCGGCTACCCGGTCGGCTCGGCCCTGTCGCTGCCGCTCGTGGAACGCTTCGAGCGGAAGTACCTCGTGGTCGGCTCGGTGCTGGCCATGGCGGTGTTCGGCATCGCGTTCGGTTACTCGGGTTCGATGGCGCTGATCCTCGTGTTCGGCTTCCTCTACACCGCGACCAGCAACGTCTTCTCGAACGCCTACCACATCTACCAGGCCGAAATCTTCCCGACGGCGTTGCGCTCGACGGCGTCGAGCGGCACCTATTCGCTTTCGCGGCTGGCGAGCGGCGCGATGCCGTTCGTGCTGGTGCCACTGCTGAACTCGAGCGGCCCGACGACGCTGTTCCTGGTCGTGGCCGGGGCGCTGGTGGTGGTGGCCGTGGACATCGCGGTGCTCGGCCCGCGCACGACCGGCCGCCGCCTGGAGAGCCTCAACGACGAGGCCGCGCCGCCGCTTCGATGACCGCGACGGCCTCGTCGACCGGCAGCCGGGCGGTGTCGACGACGAGGCGGTCCCGGGTCCACGGCTCGTACTCCCGGCTCACGATCTGCTGCCACGTCGGCGGCACGAGATCCCGGATGCCGACGTCGCGCGTTTCCGCGCGGCGCCGGTGTTCGGCGGGGTCCGAGCAGACGATTTCGGTTTCGAGTACCCGCGCGCCGTGGCCGAGACCGGTGTCCCGCCAGGCATCACGGGTCACGGCCAGCGGGTTGACGCACTCGGCGATCACGCTGACCCCGGTGCGCAGCAGATCGGCGGCGACCTCCCGGGCGACGACGTAGCCGACGGGCCCGAGCGGCTGCACCAGCGGAGTGGCGCGGACGATGGCCTGTTCGACGGTGTCGACCCGCAGGAAGGAGAACCCGGTGCGCCGGGCCAGTTCCGTGGCGACGGTGGTCTTCCCGGTGGCGGGCAGCCCGCCGACGACGATCAGGAGCGGAGGCACGGCCGCATGATCGCACGCCGCGGCGGCGGAGAGACGGCGCGGCCGCGCGGCCCCGGTTGGGGCCGGCGGCGAATCGGTGGCCGCCGCGAGATCAGCGCGGGATGCCGGTGGCGGTCGCCGTAGTCGGGGTGGTGGCCGACAGATCAGGCCGGTCGTGGCCGGTGCGGGATGTCACGCGGTCCGGGGGAGCGAAAGCGGTCGCGGCCGGACCGGCGCCGGTGGCGGTGCGGCGCATGGCTGGTGCGGGCGGCGGCGCAGTGGCCGGTGGAGCGAACCGGGTCGCGGCGGGCACGGGATGCCCCGCGGCCGGGAACACCGCATCGGAAGAGGCCAAGTCCCTCGATGCGGCCGCCCCGTCAGGAGGCCGCCCGCTTCTGGGCCACCAAGCCGCGCCGCAGGGTGGTCAATGCCCGGTGCTGGGCGACGCGGACCGCTCCCGCGCTGCTCAGCCCCACCGCCGCGGCCGTCTCCTCGGCCGAAAGGCCCAAGATGATGCGCAGCACCAGAATCTCCCGCTGCCGCGGCGGAAGCGTGTCGAGCAGGTCCGCCGACCAGTCCAGGCCCGCGGCGCGCTCGATCTCTTCGCCCGTCGGGTCGCCGCCCGTTCCGCGCTCGGCCGGGGGATCGGCCACCGGGCTCGTGCGGTCGCGCGCCCGGCGGCGGTGGAAGTCGGAAACCTTGTGCGCCGCGATGCCGAACACGAACGCCAGGAAGCTGTCGGCCTCGTAGCGGTAGCCCGGCAGCGCGCCGACGACCGCCAGGAGCACCTCCTGCGCGCAGTCCTCGGCGTCCGACGAGCCGTCCTGCCACGTGCCGAGCCGGCCGAGGCAGTAGCGGAACACCATCGGCCGCAGGGCGCGCAGCACACCGGCGATTCCGGCGCGGTGGCCGGCGATCGCGGACCGGACCAGCTCCGGATCGAGGCTGAACGTCGCCGTGGGAGCGGGCTCACCCGTGGCGGACTGCGGCGGCATCGGGTCTCACCTCTCCTCGGCGACTGACGGTCACGACGCTAGGTGACGCCGCGTGGCCGCCGCACCGGCCGGGCGGCCGCCGCGGCCCGGGTCTTCCGGCCCTGGCGCGACACCGCGCGGCGTGCCTGCCCGGACACCCCGGCCGGGCCGGGCCGAACGGCCCTACCGGCCGCCTCGGCCCACCACTCACGCTGGCGATCGGGATTTTCACGGGGAGAAACGCAGGGACGCGATGGTGGACGACGTGGGCTTCGGGCTGCTGCTCGACCGGCAGCAGTGCCTGGCCCTGCTGCGGACGGCGAGCCTCGGCCGGGTGATCTTCACCCACCGGGCCATGCCGGCCGTCCGGCCGGTGCGCTTCACCGTCGTCGGCGAGGCCGTCGTGTTCGCCGTCCCGACCGGCAGTCCCCTCTACGCGGGCGTGCGCGACGCCGTCGTCGCGTTCGAGGCCGACGACATCTCCGCCGACTTCGGCGCCGGGTGGTACGTCAGCATCCTGGGCCGGGCCGCCGAGTCCCCGGCCGACGGCGCCGCGATCGCCTGCCTGTGCCCCTCGCTCGCCGGCCGCCGCTTCCTGCGGATTCCGGTCGAGTCCGTGACCGGTCACCGCATCGCCTGCCACGCGGAGTAACAAAGCCGCTCCGCCGATCGACCCACCGGATGGACGAACCGGATTGGGCCGACACGGGCAGTCGCCTGTGGGACCCTTGACGGCCCGGGGACCACCCCGGGATCGGGCTCACGTGGGGTCGGCGGGAAGTGGCGGACGAAATCGGCATGCCGGCGATCCTGGCCGCGGTGGCCGGGATCGCGCGTGAGCTGGAGGTGCCGGCGGTACTGGCCGCCGGGGTGACGGCAGTGTGCGAACTGGTCGGCGCCCGGCACGGCCGCGTCGAGCTGACCGGTCCCGAAGGCGCCGTCGCCGAGTACGGCCGGGCCGCCGGCAACGGGGTGGTCGAGCTGCCGATGCGGGCCGGGCCGGAGACGATCGGCCGGTTCGAGGTCGAGCCCGCTCCCGGTCGCGAATTCGGCCGCCGCGAGCGGGAGGTGCTGGGTGCGCTCGTCGCCGCGACCGCGATGGCCGTCGACAAGGCCGTGCTCGTCGACCGGATGCGCCGCCGCGAACGCTGGCTGCAAGCGTCCTACGACGTCACGCGGGCGCTGCTCGGCGCCCAGGACCTGCGCGCCACCCTGCGGTTGATCGCCGAACGCGCTCGCGTGGTGGCCGGCGGCACCGGGGGCGCGATCGCGCTGCCGGCCGGTCCGGGACAGCTGGTCTTCGACGTCGTCGAGCCGCCGGGCGCGGACGCCGACCGGCTCGCCGGGCTGACCGTCCCGGCCGAAGGCACCGCCACCGGGATGGCGTTCACCACCCGCCGCCCGGTCGTCGTGCGCGACTACGGCGACCACGTGCAGGAAGAACAGCGAGACCGCGCCGGGCCGATGCCGGCGATGATCAAGGACCTGGACTCGGCGATCTCGGTACCGCTGCTCGTCGGCGACGAGACGCTGGGCGTGCTGGTCGTCGCGAAGTTCCGGGACAAGACGCCGTTCACCGAAGCCGAGGTCCAGATGGCCGAGACCTTCGCCGGGCACGCGGCGCTCGCCGTCGAGTTCTCCCGGGCGCAGGAGGCGCGCCAGCAGCTGGCGGTGTTCGAGGACCGCGACCGGATCGCCCGCGACCTGCACGACCTGGTCATCCAGCGGCTGTTCGCGACGGGGCTCGGGCTGGAGGGCGTCAGCCGGCTGATCGCCGATCCGGCCGTCGGGGGGCGCGTCGCCGGCTTCGCCCAGGACCTCGACGGCACTATCCGCGAGATCCGCAACAGCATCTTTTCGCTGCAGGCGCCCGCGCAGGCGCAGGGAAGCCTGCGCGCCGAGCTGCTGCGGGTCGCCGTCGACGCGCGGGACACGCTGGGCTTCGAGCCGCGAGTCGGCTTCGACGGGCCGCTCGACGCGGCGGTGCCGGACGCCGTCCGGTCCGACCTGATCGCGTCGCTGCGCGAGGCGCTGACGAACGTGGCGCGCCACGCCGGGGCGACGTCGTCCTCGGTCGAGGTCACCGTGGACGGGGCCGGCCGGCGGCTGAGCCTCCTCGTGCGCGACGACGGGACCGGCCCGCCGCCGGAACGCGAGCGCGTCAGCGGGCTCGCCAACCTGGCCGCCCGCGCGGCCCGGTGGGGCGGGACCTGCGAGCTGGTGGCCGCCGAGGGCGGCGGCTCCCGGCTGGAATGGACCGTGGAGCTGCCGGCCCGGACGGGCGAGCAGGGGAGTGGACGATGACGATCTCGGTGTTCCTGCTGGACGACCACGAGCTGGTCCGCACCGGCCTGAAGACCGTCTTCGAGTCCGAAGAGGACATCGAGGTGGTCGGCGAGGCGGGGACGGTGGCGGAGGCGCTGGTCCGGATCCCGCAGGCCCGCCCGGACGTCGCGATCCTCGACGTCCGGCTGCCGGACGGCCAGGGCGTCGAGGTGTGCCGCGAGATCCGCTCGACCGTCGAGCCGGCGCCGGCGTGCCTGATGCTCACGTCCTATTCGGACGACGACGCGCTCTTCGGCGCGATCATGGCGGGCGCGGCCGGGTACATGCTCAAGCAGGTGTCCGGCCGGTCGCTGGTCGACGCCGTCCGCACGGTCGCCGTCGGCGGCTCGCTGCTGGACGCCACGCTGACCGCGTCGGTGATGAACAAGCTGCGCGGCGAGGACGTCGCGGCCCCGGACCCGCGGTACGAGCAGCTCAGCCCGCAGGAGCGGCGGGTGCTGGACCTCGTCGCCGAAGGCCTGACCAACCGGCAGATCGCGGAGCGGTTGTTCCTGGCGGAGAAGACGGTGAAGAACTACGTGTCGTCGGTGCTGCACAAGCTCGGGGTCGAGCGGCGCACCTCGGCGGCGGTGTACGTGTCGCAGCGACGCGCCGACGGCGGCCGTTCGACCTGATCACGCGCCCACTCGGCGGAAACCCGTGCGGCATCCGACGTATCTGGTCCCCCATGCGATACACCTGTCGGGTGACGCACGAGCTGTCGTGCGCGGCAGAGGGGACAGCATGTCGGGGTTGTCGAGCGGGGACTACGTCACGCAGCAGATCAAGGCGCTGGCCAGAGCCGTGCGCAGGGAAGGTGCCGGCGGCCTCGGCACGCGCAGCTTCCAGCTGGCCGAGCACCTGGCGGCGGAAGGGGGCATCCACCGCGGCGACATCCTGACGGCGACGGCGACGCTCCTGGCGATGACGGCGTGGTGCGACGGCGAGGCGGACGCGGCCTGCCGGTTCGCGGAACTGGCCGGCGAGCACGACGAGGACTCGCGGGAACTGGTGACCCACCTGCTGCGGCTGGAAGCCGGGGCGGACCAGGGGTGGCTGCCGCAGGAGCAGGTGGAGGCGCTGCTGGAGTACGCGCGCCGCGCCCGCCGGGGCGACTTGGCGCTGCGGGTGCGCGCGATCGCCGGGTCACGCGGCGGACGGCACCGCCGGGACAACTGACGGTTCCGGTGCCGTGGGTGGTGAGCCGGGTTCCGACCGGCGCACCACCCACGACCGGATAGCCGGCGCGGCTAGCTCGTGAGGGGACGCGCGGGGTCCGCCAGCGCGTCCGGGTCCACCGTCCGTCCACCGCGGATCAGCTCGCGGACCGCGTCGAGGCCTTCGTCCCACCGGTTGACGTGCAGCCCGGCGACCACCCGGCCGCCCGCCAGCCAGAACGCGTGGAACGCCTCGTCGTCGCCGCGCTTCACCACGCGGTCGTAGCCGCCGGGCGGGAACCAGCCCGTGAACTCCATGCCCATGTCGTACTGGTCCGAGAAGAAGTACGGCAGCTCGTCGTGGACCACCTCGTGGCCGAGCATCGACCGCGCCGCCGCCGGGCCGCCGTTCGCCGCCGCCGCCCAGTGCTCGACGCGGATGCGGCGGTCGTAGCCCGGGTGCCACGCGCTCGCGACGTCGCCCGCCGCGAACACGTCCGGGTCCTCCGTGCGCAGGGCCGCGTCCACGCAGACGCCGTCGTCGACGGCCAGTCCCGCGTCCGACGCCAGCTGGGTCTCCGGCCGGGCGCCGATCCCGACGACGACCACGTCGGCCGGGATGTCGCCCGCGTCCGTCGTCACCGCCGTGACCGCGGTGTCGCCGGCGAAGCCCGTGACACCGGTGCCGAGCCGCAGGTCGACGCCGTGCCGGCGGTGCAGGCTCGCGAAGTACTCGCCCAGCTCCGGCCCGAGCGTCGCGTGCAGCGGGGAGGGAGCGGGCTCGACGATCGTCACCTCGCAGCCGTAGGTCCGCGCCGCCGCCGCGGTTTCCAGGCCGATCCAGCCCGCGCCCGCCACGACGACCCGGCCGCCCGAAGCCAGCGCCTCGCGCAGCCGGTCGGCGTGCGCGAGCCGGCGCAGGTAGTGGACGCCCTTCAGGTCGTTGCCGGGCACCCGCAGCCGCCGCGGCGACGCCCCGGTCGCCAGCAGCAGCTTCGTGTAGCCGAGGCGTTCGCCGCCGGCCAGCTCGATTTCGTGGGCGGTGCGGTCCAGCGCCGTGACGCGCCGGCCGGTCAGCACCTCGATGTCCTGCTCGGCGTACCACTTCTCGTCGTGGACGAAGACCGACGCCCGGTCGTCCTGGCCGAGCAGGTAGCCCTTCGACAGCGGCGGCCGTTCGTACGGCAGGTCCGGCTCCGCGCCGACGAGGACGACGCGGCCGGCGAACCCTTCCGCGCGCAGCGTTTCCGCGGCCTTCGCGCCGGTGAGCCCGCCGCCGACGATGACGTGGGTGTCCATCAGGAAATCACGCCGGTCAGCGCGAAGAACTCCTGCCGCGACTTGGGTTCCTCGCGCAGCACCCCGTGCAGAGCCGACGTCACGGTGAGCGCGCCGGTCGCCCGCACCCCGCGCAGCGACATGCACAGGTGCTCGGCTTCGATGACGACGCCGACGCCCTTCGGCGCCAGGTGCTCCTGCAGCCAGTCCGCGACCTGCTTGGTCAGCCGTTCCTGCACCTGCAGGTCGCGCGCGAACAGCTCGACGACGCGGGCGAGCTTCGACAGGCCGAGGATCCGCTCGCCGGGGAGGTAGCCGACGTGCGCGACACCGCGGAAGGGGAGCAGGTGGTGCTCGCACAGCGACTGCACCGGGATGCTCTTCGCCAGCACGAGCTCGTCGTAGCCCTCGTCGTTCGGGAACGTCGTCAGCTTGAAGTCGCGCGGGCGCAGCATTTCCGCGTAGGCGTTGGCGACCCGCCGCGGCGTGTCGCCCAGGTGCTCGGACGACGGGTCCTTGCCCAGGGCACGCAGCAGGTCGGCGACCGCGCGCTCCGCCGCGCGCAGGTCCATGGTGTCGCGGTCGTGGACGACACCCAGGTGCCGCAGCGGCACCGGTTCGCGGACGGGATCGACGGTCACGGAGGCCTCCTTCTAAAACCAAGTCGAGCCGACGTTAGAAGCCCGCGCGGGTTTTCGTCAACGATTATTTGTTTTAGAGTGCGGAGATGCACAAGTCCCAGGCCGGTGCGCTGGCCGCGGTCGCGGCCCTCGACGAGCCGACGCGCCGGCGGCTGTACGAGTACGTCGTCCGGCGCCCGGCGCCGGTGAGCCGCGACGACGTCGCCTCGGCCCTCGGCGTGCCCCGCGCGACCGTCGCCTTCCACCTGGACCGCCTGGTGGAGGAGCAGCTCCTGGTGGTCGAGTACGAGCGCCGCAGCGGCCGCACCGGGCCGGGCGCGGGCCGCCCGGCCAAGCTCTACCGCCGGTCCGACCGGCAGGTGAGCGTCTCGGTGCCCGAGCGCCACTACGAGCTGGCCGGCGGGCTTCTCGCGTCGGCGATCGAGGAAGCCGACGAGACCGGCGGTTCGGCGCGCGAGATCCTGGGCCGCCGCGCCCGCGACCACGGGGCCGAGGTGGCCGCCGGTGCGCCGGACATCGTCGCCGCGCTCGAGGAGCACGGGTTCGAACCGCGCGTCGAGGGCGACGGGGTACTGTTCGGCAACTGCCCGTTCCAGCGGCTGGCCCGCACGCACACCCGGCTGGTCTGCGAAATGAACCTCGGGCTGGTCGAAGGGCTGGTCGACGGCGTGGGCGAGGGCCGCCTGCGCGCCCGGCTGGACCCGCAACCCGGATTCTGCTGCGTGCGCCTCGCCCCCGCTTGAGCTCAGCCGCGCCGGGCCAGGTGCGCGGCCAGCGCGTCGTGGTAGGCGAACAGCGCGGGGACGCCGCCACTGTGCAGCACCACCACGCGGTGCCCGGCGGTCCAGCGCCCGGCCGCGTGGTGGGAAAGGAACCCGGCGAAGGTCTTCCCGCTGTAGACCGGGTCGAGCAGGACGCCCTCGGTGCGGGCCAGCAGCAGGATCGCGTCGAGGCACTCCTCGGTCGGGTCGCCGTACTCGCGCCCGACGAACTCGTCGTGGAGCTCGACCTCCGGCGGCTCGCCGCCGAGCCCGAGCAGCCGGGTCAGCTCGGCCCACCAGTGGCGGTACCCGGCCTGGCAGCCGGCGCGGTCCTCGTTGACGCTGATGCCGATGATCGGGCAGCCGAACCCCTGGTCCCGCAGGGCGAGCGTCAGGGCGGTGAAGATCCCGCCGGTGCCGAACGGCAGGTAGACGGCGTCGGGGCGGTCGCCGGATCCCCGCAGCTGCGCGGCGAGCTCCAGCCCGGCCCGCACGTAGCCGAGGCAGCTGTGCGGCGTGGTGCCGCTGATCGGCACGGCGTGCGGCCGTCGCCCCGCCGCGCGCAGCTCGTCGCACACCGCGCGGACGTGCTCGTCGAGGGCCCAGTGGTCCTCGACGTCGACCACCCGGACGTCGGCGCCGAGCAGCCGCACGGTGAGCAGGTTGCCCTGGAACTCGTCGTAGGCGTCCCGGCTGAGCACGACCGTGCAGTCCATCCCGAGCCGGCGCGCGGCCGCGGTGGTGAGGCGGGCGTGGTTGCTCTGCATCGACCCGCACGTGACGACGACGTCCGCGTCCGCGTGGCGGGCCCGCGCCAGTTCGTACTCGAGCTTGCGGGGTTTGTCGCCGCCGAGGGCGAGGCCGGTGAGGTCGTCGCGCTTGAGGAGGACGCGGGGGCCGAGCCGCTCGCCGAGCCGGGCGAGGACGTCGAGCGGCGTCGGGGTGAGGGCGAGGTCTTCGCGGGGGAACCGCTCGAGCCGGGTGGCCAGGTCCATGGTCTTTCCCTTCTAGCGCGGGAGGAACGGGAGGACGAAGAGGAAGGCGCCGAAACCGACGAGGGCGCCCGAGGCGACGCGGTGGAGGTGGCGCCCGCGCAGTTTCCGGGCCAGCCGCGTGCCGAGCAGGGTGCCGGCGCCGGCCAGCACGCCCAGGACGCTGCCGAGTCCGAAGTGGACGGAGCCCTGCGCCGCGTAGCCCAGCGTCGCGAAGCCGACGAGGGGGAGCTGGATCAGCTGCCCGGCCGCGATCGTCGTCAACGCCGGGACGCCGAGGGCCAGCAGCACGGGGACGAGCAGCACCGGCCCGCCCGTGCCGGTCAGCGCCGAGCCGAACCCGACGGCCGCCCCCACCGCGACGGCGGCGGGCGCGGGCAGCTCGCGCGCTTCACGTGGGCGTGCCCAGAGGTTGAAGGCGCCGGAGCCGGCGGTCACGGTGGCCAGGAACAGCCAGAGGACGGTCGCCGGGATGACGCCGTTCACCAGCGCGCCGGCCGCCGCGGCCGGTGCCGCGCCGAGGGTGAGCCAACCCCCGAAGCGCCACGGCATCGCCTGGTGGCGCGCGTAGGCGACGGTGCCGACGATGCCGGTGAACAGGAAGCACCAGCTGCTGGTGCCCGCCGCCGCGTGGATGTCGAGCCCGGCGAGCCAGGTCAGCGCGGGTGGCAGGAGGACGCCGCCGATGCCGATCGCCCCGATGAAGACGCCGACCGGCACCGCCACCAGCAGGACGGCTAACACGAGCCGAAGTGCTCGCGAAGCCGGTGCAGCCGCCGAAGCTGCGACGGGGGAAGGGCGGCGCAGCCGGCGGCATTGTCCACAGCGGACAGCAGGTGCCGTCGTGAGACGGCGGCCGCGGCCGGGCCGTCGCCCCGGGCGAGCGCGGCGACGATCTCGCGGTGGTCGTCGGTCCAGCGGCTCTTGGTGTCCGATACCCACGCCGTCGCCTGCGTTTCCCGCCAGACCGGCCCGGAGGCCCGTTCGAGCAGGGTGAAAACCTGCTCGCGCAGGTCCGGATTCCGGCAGACCCCGGCGATCGCGGCGTGCAGCCGGTGGTCGGTGTCGGCGGGGATCGCGTCGCCGCCGGTGACCAGGGCCATCCCGGCGACGGCCTCGTGCGCCAGGTCGAGCGCGGCGGGATCCGGATCGGCCGCGGCGAGGGTCAGCACGGCCGGTTCGAGGATCAGCCGGGCCTCGAGGAGGTCGACGACCTCTTCGAAGGTCCGCGCGGCGCGGACGTGCCGGGCGGACCCGGGGACCGGGGACCTCCCGAGCACGACGGTGCCGCGCCGGCGCCGCGCTTCGACGTAGCCGGCGAACTGGAGCGCGCTGAGGGCTTCGCGCACTGAAGGCCGGCTGACCTCGAACTCGCGGGCGAGCTCCAGTTCGGTGGGCAGGATGGTGCCGACGGGCCAGCGCCCGTCGTCGACGCGGGCTCGCATCTCGACGGCGATCCGGAGTCCGGCGGTGGTCTCCATGCCGCCGACGGTAGCACGATATGTCAGGCATATCAGCTCGCGGTGTCCGGCTTGTCGCTGTGCTGGTGCCGTGCTGTTGGCCGGTTGCCAGCGCCCCAATGCCACATTGGGTGCGTCAGGCGCACCCAATGTGGCCTTCGGTGCGTGAGACGCACCCAATGCCACATTGGGGCGCTGGCCGGCGGCCAACAAGCGGAACCCGGCAGGCGGAACCCGGCGGGCGGGACCCAAGACGCGAACCCACAGGTCGTGAAGGGCACCTTCAGGGACCTCCAGTCCGTGAAGGTGCCCTTCACGGCAGTGCGCTACTTGGCCGGGACCTCGCCGAGGCTGCCGGTGACCGCGGTCGTGATCGCGCTCGCGCCGAGTTCCGTGCCCGGCTTGATCCACGGCTGGTCCGGCTCCGCGCCCGCGATCGACCGCTCGCCGATGAACCGGCCCGTCACCGGGTCGATGATCAGCTGCCGGATCTCGTGCCGGTCGTCGAGGCCGAGCGCGACGCCCGTGCGGCCGTCGAGGTTCGTCTCCGCCGCCAGCACCGTCATGCCCGGGATCTTCGCCAGCGCCCGGTACCACTGCGCGCGCAGCTCGGCGGGCATCACCCCGGCCCGCAGGATCTCGATGCCGAAGTGGAACATCGCGGACGGCGTCGAGCCGCGGCCCTTCGTCAGGCTCTGCAGCTTCGCGTACAGCGCGGCCGGGTCGTGCGGCAGCTTCGCGTAGAACGCCGGGCTGTCCCAGTCCGTGGGGTCGTCGCACTTCTTCGCCGGCTTCGACTTCGGGAAGAAGTCGCCGCACCGGCCCTGCCACTGGCCCTGGTCGGTGTCGGTGATCTCCGGCTCGGGCGACTGGGACTGCGGTTGCGAACCGCCCAGGAACTTGCCGGTGTCGAGGATCTTGCGGTTCTGCTGCCAGACGTCGTGGGCGTCGGCCGGGATCCAGAGGTCGACCTGCTGCTCCCACAGGTACGTGTAGCCGGTCGCGTCGCCGGTCTGGACGCCGCGTCCGACCCACGTGTGCTCGCCGACGTACCGGAACTGCCCGGGGCCGACGGGCTGGTCGACCGCGCCGACGCTGAGGTCGGCCGCCCGGTCCAGCACCTGCGTCGCCGACATCAGCTTGATGTCGGGCCAGTTCGCGGTCGGGTTCGCGCCCGGGTTCGTGCTCGGCACCGGGGGCGCGGGCGCCGGTCCGGCGGTGGGCCCGGACGAACCCGTCTGGACGACGACGACCGTCACCGCGACCACCCCGGCCACGGCGGCGGCGACCGGCAGGGCGAACCGGCGGGCGCGCCTCGGCCGCAGCGGGACGACGGTCGAGCCGGCGTCCAGCTCCGCCATCAGCTTCGCGCGGGCCGCGGACAGGTCCGCGGGTGCCTTGCGGGCGTCGCGGTGGAGCAGCTCGAGGGTTTCGTCGAGCTCATGCATGGGGGTTCTCCTCGGTGGGGACGAGCAGGGCCTGGAGGCGGTGGCGGACGCGGTGCAGGCGCGAGCGGACCGTGCTGGCGGGCACGCCGAGCGCCTCGGCGACTTCGGCCGGTTCCAGCCCGGCCCAGGACGTGAGCAGCAGGACGTCACGGTCCTGTTCGGACAGCGCGGCGAGCTCGCCGGCCAGGACGCGCAGGCGTGCGGCCGCGTCGACCCGGCCGGCCACCGCGGCGTCGTGGTTTTCTTCCGGACGCTCTTCGGCGCCGGCCTTCGCCGTCAGCTGGAACCCGCGGACCTCCTGGCGCACGTGGTTGCGCAGCAGGTTGGTCGCGATCCCGTAGAGCCAGCCGCGGATCGGCGCCTTCTCGGGGTCGTAGCTGGTCCGTCTGCGCAGCGCGACGACGAACGTCTCCGCCACGAGGTCGTCGGCGGCGTGCACGCCCACCCGGCCCGCGAGGTAGCCGCGCAGGGGATGGGCGTACTCGTCGAAGAGCCGCGAGAAGACCTCTTTCGGATCCTTCGCGGCGAGGTCGGGCCGGTCGAGCCGTTCCACGATTCTGGTCACGCTACTGGTTGTCGCGACCCGTCGCCCGCGTCCCCGATCGCCCGGCCGGATGAGACGCAGGCCACATTCGGGTTCTTCCGGCCGAACACTTCCGCGGCGTGGGGACAAGAGCCGGTATGCACAGGGGAAATGCGATGCTGCTGGCCGGGACGTGCGCCGGCGCGGTGGCGGCGATGCTCGTCGTGGCCGCGGCGGTCCGGCCGCCGGCACCCGTCGCCGCGGCCGGCTCGCCGCTCACGACCGCGCCGTCGTTGACGACGAGCGTCGCGACGACGGCGACTTCGGCACCGCCGGCGACGTCGGCGACGCCGGTGTCGGAGGGCGCCTCGCTGGCGAAGCTCGTGCCGGGGAAGCTCAGCGTGCTCGTCCACGACCGCAAGAACGGCCGTGACGTCGTCTCGTACCGCCCGGACGCGACCTACACCTCCGCGTCGCTGGTCAAGCTGTTCATCGCCTTCGAAGCCCTGCGGCGGGGCGAGCCCGCCGGCGAGGTCGCCGAAATGCTGTCCCGCAGCGACGACGACATCGCGAGCCGGCTCTGGACGAAGCTCGGCGAGGCGAAGATCGTCACGTCGTGGGCGGCACGGATCGGGCTGCGGGCGACGACCCCGCCCGCCGACGCCGGGCACTGGGGCAGCACCCTCGTCACCGCCGCCGACCTCGTCCGCACCTACCGGTACCTCATGGACGACGCCCCGGCGGGCACCCGGCAGGTCGTCCTGCGCGCGCTCGACGGCGCCACGGAACACGGCGCGGACGGCTTCGACCAGTTCTTCGGCATCCCGGGTGCGGTCACCGCCACCGACTGGGCGGTGAAGCAGGGCTGGTCCTGCTGCGACCCGGGCCGCAACCTGCACACCAGCGGGCTCGTCGGCGGGCGCCGCTACATCGTCGTCGTGCTGAGCGCCCAGCCGGCCGCCACTTCCTGGTCGAAGGCGTCCCAGAACGTCACGGCGGTCGTGAAAGCGCTCTCCGTCCCGCTCGGCTGGTCCTGACGCGCCCGGCGTCCGCCGGTGCCGGCCCCTTCGGCGGTACGGTCTCGTGGGTGGTGGCACAGCACGAAGTGGAGGGGGCCAGGGTGGTGGACCGGGCGAAGCCGGGGGCGCAGGCCAGGACGTCGGCCCCGGGGCCGCGGCAGCCCAGCCTGGCCGACGTCGCCGGCATGGCCGGGGTGTCGCACATGACCGTCTCGCGCGTGGTCAACGAGAGCGGGCCGGTGCGCCCGGAGACCCGCGAGCGCGTCCTCGCCGCCGTGCAGAAGCTCGGGTACCGGCCCAACACCGCCGCGCGGACGCTGGTCACCGGCCGGTCGGGCACGCTCGGCGTGGTCGCGCTGGAGTCGAACCTCTACGGGCCGGCGAGCACCCTGTACGGCATCGAAAACGCGGCCCGCGAAGCCGGGTACGGCGTCGCTATCTGCAGCGTCACCCGCCCGGGCCGGACGTCGATCGGCGACGCGGTGGAGAGCCTGCGGCGCCAGGCGGTCGAAGGGATCGTCGTCATCGCCCCGCACGTCACGGCCGGGCGGGCGCTGGCCGCGGTGCCGGGCGACATCCCGGTGGTGGCGGTCGGCGGTGGCAAGTCGGCGCCCGTGCCGGTGATCTCGGTCGACCAGTACGACGGCGCCCGCCGTGCCACCGAGCACCTGCTCGCCCTCGGCCACCGCACGGTCTGGCACGTCGCCGGGCCGGAGGACTGGCTGGAGGCCCGCGACCGCGAACGCGGCTGGCGCGAAACCCTGGAACGACGCGGCCTGCGGGTGCCGGCGGTCGTGCGCGGCGACTGGAGCCCGCGGTCGGGCTACGAGGCGGGCCGGGCGCTGGTCGGCAAGCGTGGGCTGAAGGCGGTGTTCTCGGCCAACGACCAGATGGCGCTGGGTGTGCTGCGCGCGTTCACCGAGGCCGGGATCCGCGTGCCGGAGGACGTCCACGTCGCCGGCTTCGACGATGTCCCGGAGGCGGCGTACTTCAACCCGCCGCTGACGACGGTCCGCCAGGACTTCATCGAGGTCGGCCGGAAGACGTTCGGGCTCCTGGAAGACCGCATGGCGGGCGGCGACGTCCGGGCGCGGCACCTCGTGCCGGCCGAGCTGATCGTTCGGGAAAGCACCGGCCCCCGCTGAAACGTCTTGAATGAGTCATTCAGGACTTCCGACGACCTGAATGACTCATTCACGACATTCGCGGAGTTTTGTTAGCGCTAACACGACCTGGGTACTGATCCATCCCGGTGTTGTATCTTGACCGCTTCTGTGTGATCGGCGAAGCATCGTGTTCGGTTCTGGTCCCCGCCGCCCGGAGGTCTTCGCATGCGTGCCGTCGTCCGGACTCTGCTCGTCGCCGTGCTCGCCCTGGTCGGGGTGACCGTCCCGCCGGCCACGGCCGCGCCGCCGAAGGCCGGGCACACCGTCACCTACGACGGCTACTCCTTCCTGGTCGACGGCAACCGCACCTACCTCTGGTCGGGGGAGTTCCACTCCTACCGCCTCCCGAGCCCCGACCTCTGGCTCGACATCTTCCAGAAGATGAAGGCGGCCGGCTTCAACTCGACGTCGCTGTACTTCGACTGGGGCTACCACTCGCCGCGCCAGGGCGTCTACGACTTCACCGGCGTCCGCGACCTCGACAAGCTCCTCGACGTGGCGCAGCAGGCCGGGCTCTACGTCATCGCGCGGCCCGGGCCTTACATCAACGCGGAGGTCGACGGCGGCGGATTCCCGACCTGGCTGTCCACCACCCCCGGCCACACCCGCAGCGCCGACCCCGGCTACCTGAAGTACTCCGACGAGTGGCAGACGCAGATCGACCGGATCATCGCGCGCCATCAGTTGACGAACGGCACCGGCAGTGTGCTCGCCTACCAGGTCGAGAACGAGTACTACAACGGCAACGCCGACGGCCGCGCGTACATGAAGCACCTCGAAGACAAGGCCCGCGCCGACGGCATCACCGTTCCCCTGGTGGGCAACAACAACGGCACCTTCAACGCCGGCGAGGCCGCGCTCGACGTCGACGCCGCCGACTCCTACCCGCAGGGTTTCGACTGCTCCGACCCGACGCGCTGGAACGGCGTCCCGGACATCAGCTACGACCACGTGCCCGGCAAGCCGCTGATCACCGCCGAGTTCCAGGGCGGCGCCTTCGACCCGTGGGGCGGCCCGGGCTACGAGAAGTGCGCGCAGCTGATCGACGACCAGTTCGCCAACGTCTTCTACAAGCAGAACATCGCGGTCGGCGCGACCGGCCAGAGCTTCTACATGCTGCACGGCGGGACGTCGTGGGGCTGGAGCGCGATCCCGCAGAACTACACGTCCTACGACTACGGCGCCGCGATCACCGAGGCGCGGCAGTTCGACCCGAAGTACAACGAAGACAAGCTGATCGGCTACTTCACCCAGTCCGTCGCCCCGCTGACCAAGACCGACGGGCTGGCCGGCGCGCCGCTCACCGACCCGGCCCTCACCGACACCGCCCGGATCAACCCGGACACCCGCACGCAGTTCCACACCCTGCGCCACACCGATTCGACGTCCACCGCCTCGAACACCACGAGCCTCGCGCTCGACCTCGCCGCCCACGCCGGCTACACCTACGACGACCGCGCGGGCGAGGTCGGCTACACCGGCACCTGGAGCCACGTCGGGCCGGAGGTGAACTACACCGGCGGCGACTACCAGCACACCGAGTCGTTCTCGGAGGTCACCGGTGACAGCGTGAGCATCCCCTTCACCGGCACCGGGATCCGCTGGGTGACGTCGAAGGACCCGAGTCACGGCATCGCCGACGTCTACCTCGACGACGCGAAAGTCAGCACCGTCGACCTCTACGCGGCGAGCAAGCAGAACCAGGTCACCGGCTACGAGGTGCGCGGCCTGCCCGCCGGGGCGCACACGCTGAAGATCGTCGTCACCGGGCAGAAGAACGCGAACGCGACCGGGCCGTTCGTCGTGGTCGACGCCGTCGACCTGCTGTCGGGCAGCGCCGACTACTACCCGGTCGTGCCGCAGCAGCCCGGCACCGGCCTCACGCTGAACGGCCGGCAGTCGAAGATCGTCGTCGCCGGGTACGACCTCGGGCGGACGCGGATGCAGTATTCGACGTCGGAGATCATGACGAGCGCGGCCATCGGCGACCGGGACGTCGCGGTCCTCTACGGGGACAAGGGCGGCCCGGGCGAAACCGTGCTGCGGTTCGCGCAGCAGCCGTCCGTGCAGGTCCTCGGCGGCACCGCGACGTCCACTTGGGACGCGGCCCGCGGCGACCTGCGGCTGAACTACACCCACGACGGCCTGGCCCGCGTGCTCGTCACCGCCCCCGGGCAGCGCCCGTTGCTCCTGCTGCTCGCCGACAAGGCGACGGCGGCGACGTTCTGGCGCCAGGACACCGCGGCGGGCCCGGTGCTGGTCCGCGGCACGCACCTGGTGCGGACCGCGGCCGACGACCACGGCACCCTCGCGTTGACCGGCGACACCGGCACCGACGGCTCGTTCGAGGTCTTCAGCAGCGAGAAGTCGTTGTCGTGGAACGGATCCCGGGTCGCGACCCGGCCGACGTCGAGCGGCAGTCTCGACGCCACCGCGCCGACGGCGAAGGCCGTGACGCTCCCGGCGTTGAGCGGCTGGAAGCACCAGCAGGAGTCGCCGGAGAGCCGGCCCGGCTTCGACGACTCGGCCTGGCCGGTGGCCGACAAGGACACCTCCGACAGTTCGACCGCGGTCGGCACGAAACCGGTGCTCTTCGCCGACGACTACGGTTTCCACACCGGCAACACCTGGTACCGCGGCCGGTTCACCGGCGACGGGAAGCAGACCGGGATCACGCTGTCGAGCCAGAGCGGCGGGCCGGCCGGCGCGTTCTCGGTGTGGCTCAACGGTGTCTTCCTCGGCAGCTCGAAGGATCCCCAGCACACTTTCCCCTTCCCGGCGGGCGCGCTGCGCGCGGGGGAGAACGAGCTCTCCGTGCTCACCGTGAACATGGGCCACGAGGAGGACTACGGCGCGAACAACGGCAACAAGGCCGCGCGCGGGCTCATCTCCGCCCGGCTGACCGGGGCGCCGCTGACGTCGGTGACCTGGCGGCTGCAGGGTGTCCGCGGCGGCGAGACGGGGCTCGACCCGGTCCGGGGTCCGCTCAACACCGGCGGGTTGTACGGCGAGCGCGCGGGCTGGTCACTGCCCGGCTTCCCCGACGGGCGCTGGACGTCGGCTTCGTTGCCGGCGAAGGACTCGACGCCGGGCGTGTCCTGGTACCGGACCACCGCCGACCTGGATCTGCCGCGCGGCCAGGACACCTCGCTCGGCCTGACGATCACCGACGATCCCGCGCGGCAGTACCGGGCGCTGATCTTCGTCAACGGCTGGCAGCTCGGCCAGTACGTCAACTACCTCGGGCCGCAGCACAGCTTCCCGATCCCGAACGGGATCCTTAACCCGAACGGCCGCAACACCATCGCCGTGGCGGTGTGGAACCTCGACGGCAGCACGGGCGGTCTCGGCAAGATCACCTGGACGAACTACGGCAGCTACCGCTCGCCGTTGACGGTGAAGCAGAACGCCTCGCCCGGCTTCGACCCCGGGCGGTACGCGATGCCGGCGGCGCCGACCGCGGGGGTGTCCCTGACCGCGCCGGACACCGTGTCGGGCGGGCAGTCGTTCACCGCTTCGGCGACGGTGCGGGTGCCCGCGGGCGCGCCGCCGGCGTTCGACGTGAAGCCGGTGCTGACCGCGCCGGCCGGGTGGACGGTCGGGCCCGCGTCCCCGCCTTCGGTCGCGCGAATCGACGGCGGCGGCTCGGCGACGGTCTCGTGGCGCGTCACTGTCCCCTCCACAGTGGACACGGCCGCGCTGAAGGTGGCGGTGGCCTACCGGCAGGCCGGACGGCCCGATTCCGTGTCCGGTGAGCGGATCGTCGGTGCGGTGCCTCCGGCGCCACCCGCGGGCGAGGTGGCGGTGAGCTCGCTGCCGTTCCTGACGGCGACGAACGGCTGGGGCCCGGTCGAGCGTGACACCAGCAACGGCGAGGCGAGCGCGGGCGACGGCAAGCCGATGACCGTCGGCGGGGTCGCGTACGCGAAGGGCTTGGGCGTGCACGCGGCGAGTGACGTCCAGCTCTACCTGGCCGGTACCTGCACCCGGCTGACCGCTTCGGCCGGCGTCGACGGCGAGACGGGCACCGGCGGCAGCGTGAGTTTCAGCGTCTCGGTGGACGGCGTGACCCGGGTGACGACGCCGGTGGTGCGCGGCGGGCAGGCGGCGGTCCCGCTCGACGTCGACGTCACCGGCGCCCAGGTCCTGGACCTGCTGGTGAGCGACGGCGGGGACGGCAACGGCAACGACCACGCGGACTGGGCGCTGCCGACGCTGACCTGCGCTACGCCGCCTGCCGGGTGACCTCCGGGACCGGCCGGAGGAAGAAGGTGGCGCGGACTTCGCGACGTTCGCGCCACAGGTGGTACAGCGCCAGGCCGAAGATGACCGAGCCGATCACGTTGGCGACGAAGTGCCACCACACGCGGTAGGTCGTCAGCCCGACGCCCGGGTCGACGAGGCCGAAGAACGTCGACAGTCCGATCGCGCGGGGCGCGCCGAAGCCGATCGAGAGCGTGAGGGCCAGGTGCTCGAGCCCGTGCAGGCCCTGCATCCACACGCCCATCTTCGCCCAGCGGCGGGCGCGGGTGCCCAGGGCCCGCCGCGTGATCACCATGACCCCGGCGAGCCCGGCGAGGAAGATGCAGTTGCCGGTGAGGTGCAGCAGCTCCATCCCGAACGTCTTGCGGTCCGGCAGAAGCGTCTGCAGGCCGTTCGCGAGCCCGGTGCCCCACGGTGTCATCCACGCGGGCGAGTTCGGGTGCCCGAGCCAGTAGCCGACCTGGGCGATGTGCTCCTGGACGTGGCCGAGCTGCCCGAGCACGCCGACGCCGATCACCGCGGCCGAGCCGCGGTACACCCACGGGCGCACCGGCCCCCGGTTCGCGTACGCCAGGACACCGACCGCCGCCCCCATCGCAAGCGCCCAAAGCACCAGCAGGGTCGCTCCCGCGACGTCCCAGCCGGACATCGTCCCCATCGGCATCGTCATGGCCGCCTCCGTCCGCGTCCCGCCCAGGCTAGCCGCGGAACCGGGTGCCGAACGTCTTCCGCCGTGCGGCCGGAAACGGGACAATCCGTTACACCGCAACGGTTTCCCCCTCAGGTGAGGACAAGCCGGACGGCCAGGGCGGCGATCACCGCGCTCGACACCAGCGCCGTCACCAACCGGCCGCGCGGTCCGGTGAGGACCCGGCCGAGCAGGGCCCCGCCGCCGGCCAGGAGGGCCTGCCAGCTCGCCGAGGCGGCGAACGCGGCGAGCACGAACACGACCTGCTCGGGCACCGACACCGCGGTGCCGGCGCGGTCGCCGACGACCAGGGCGGTGAAGTAGACGACGGTCGTCGGGTTCACCAGCGTGATGCCGAGCAGGCTGACGTAGGCGCGGCCGGGCGCGAGCGGCGTCACGGGCCGGGCGGTCGCGCCGCGGTGGGACCGCAGCGCCAGGACGGCGCCGCGGATCGCCAGCACGAGCAGGATCCCGGCCGACGCCAGCCGCAACGGCCCGGCGATCGGGGCGACGAGTCCCGCGACCGCGGCGCCGCCGAGCACCGCCACCAGCGCGTACACGCCGTCGGCCGTGGCGACGCCGAGGGCCGCTGCCAGGCCGGTGCGCAGCGACGTGCGAGCGGTGAGCGCGACGAGGTAGGTCGCGACGGCGCCGACCGGGATCGCGATGCCGTAGCCGGCCAGCAGGCCGGCGACCAGCGCGCCGGTCACGGTGCCGGAGTGCTCGACCTCCGCGGGCGCCCCGGCTGCTGCCGGACCGGCGCGGGGGTCGCGGCGACGGTCGGCGGGAGCGAGGTGCGGTTCGAGGTCATGCGCCGAGGGTGGCGGCGACGGGCCCGGTGCGGCAACCGGTTTTCCAGCCGGTGCGCCCCGGGCAGCTGTGCTTGAATCGGCGCCGGAGAAGAGGCCGACGCGAGGAAGGGTTTTCAGATGCGGGTCGACCTGAGCGGGAAGACGGCGCTGGTCACCGGGTCCACCCAGGGCATCGGCTCGGCGATCGCGGCCGGACTCGCGTACACCACGTTCGGGTTCGCCGCGCACTTCGACACCGAGCTGATCTTGATCGCGTAGGCGCCGGCACCGCCGAGATCGGACTTGTTGCCGCGCCACACGTTCCCGCAGCCGTTGGGGAACGACGGCGAGGTGCTCGTGTTGTGGTTCTCGTAGCCGTTGGCGAACGTGCCGGGCGCGGAGAAGGTGCCCGTGTTGTTCTCGATCGTGTAGCCGATGCCCTTGACGTCGATCCAGGAGTCCGCCGAGTTCTCGCCGGAGATGCCGCGGCCGTCGAAGGTGTTGCCGCGGATCAGGCCGCCCGTGGTGCCTTCCTTGACGTCGATGGGTTCCGCCGCGACGAACGGGCCGATGTGGTTGTCCAGCACCTGGATCCGGTCGCCGCGGTCGACGCCGCCGGAGTTGCCGTGGCAGGCCCAGTTCGAGTGGGCCGAGCCGAGGTAGACGCCTTCGCCGTAGCCGGGCTGCACCAGTCCGGTGTAGGTGATCGTCGAATTCTTCAGCACGCTGTCGGCCGACGAGCGGCGGAAGTGGACCGCCTCCTCGTCGACGTGGTGGACGGTCACGCCGTCGATCGTCGTGTGCGGCGAATCGTCGACGACGATGCCCTTCTTGGACTCCTGCACGGTGAAGCCGGTCAGGTTCCAGTACGGCGCGCCGGAGAGCCACAGTCCGTAGCCCGAGTCCCAGCCCGCGGTCGGCGCGGGGCAGCCGGGGGCTTCGCCCGACGGGCCGTCGTTGATCAGGACGGCGTTCGCCGGGCCCGACAGCGTGATGGGCTTCGTGGCGGTGCCGGCCTTCGTCGTGACGAACGAGCCGCGGTAGGTCCCGGCCGCCAGTTCGATCACCTGGCCCGGGACGGCGTTGGCGAGAGCGGCCTGCAGCTGGGCGGCCGTCGAGACGCCGGCCCGGCCGGTGGCGGACGGGTTCGCCGCCGCGGCCTGCGCGCCGGTCAGTGTGAGCGCGGCCGAGATCGTGGCGGCACCGAGGAGAACGGCACGGCTTCGTGGGGACACCAAGAACCTCCGGGAACGGGAACAGCGGAGGTGTTGCGGCGTACACCCGGACTTTCTCTTTATAGGTCAGGCCTGTGACCTGCGTCAATGAGCTGAACGATGGTCATGGATGTGAACGGCTGGCCGGGGTGACACTTTCCGGTGACCCGCAGGTGAACGCGCGTCCGATGGGGAATCTTCTCCAGCACAAACCCCTGGCGCACAGGGAAAGTGCGGAAGGAGAGCACGATGAAGACCCGCATCGCCTCCGGCTGACGGCCGCGGCTCACGGTTTCCGCGGTGGTCGCCGTGGCGGCTCCGGCTTCGGCCGACCCCGTCCCGGGCAACCGGAACCAGTTCTACGCCTACTGCGTGGTCGACCTGGCCGGCGTGCCGGTGGCCTGCGCACAGGCCGACGAGGCGCACTCGACGCACATCTGCCAGTACCTGGCGACTCCGCTGGGCATCGGCCTCGACTGCCTCCAGCGCTCGGCCGCCTGAGTTGCCCGAAAGTACCCGGTGGTCCGGACCATCGGGTACTCGTCGGAAAATGTCCGACCGGTTAACCTTGTTCTTCGCCACCCGCCCGTTCATACTTTGTTGCCATCCACAACAAATAGGGTGCCGGTGAGCCGCCAGCCGTCGCCCGCGGAACGGAAGGGGCGACGACGATGTCGACCAGGAACTCCGCCCGATGGCGGCGGACGACCCGCCTGCTGGTGGCACCCGCGGCCCTGCTCATGGCAGGCGCCTTGGTGGCCGCACCGCAGGTCCAGGCCGCACCGGCGTCGGTGCAGGCTTCCTTCTCAGACGACTTCGACGGCCCGGCGGGCAGCGGGGTCGACGGCGGGAAGTGGGTTCACGAAACCGGCGACAACGTGAACAACCACGAGCGGCAGTGGTACACCGACGGCACCGCCAACGCGGCGCTCGACGGCCAGGGCCACCTCGTGATCACCGCGAAGAAGGAGAACAGCGGGAACAACTGCTGGTACGGCGCCTGCGAGTACACGTCGGCGCGGCTCAACACCTCCGGCAAGTTCACCGCCTCCTCCGGGCACATCGAGGCCCGGATGAAGCTGCCGCGCGGGCAGGGCATGTGGCCCGCGTTCTGGATGCTGGGTTCGGACATCGGCAACGTCGGCTGGCCGCAGTGCGGCGAGATCGACATCATGGAGAACGTCGGATTCGAGCCGAACACCGTGCACGGCACCATCCACGGCCCGGGCTACTCGGGTTCGGGCGGCATCGGCGCGGCCTACAACGGCCCGAACTTCTCCGACGACTTCCACACGTACGCGATCGACTGGTCCGCCGATCGCATCGTCTGGTCGGTCGACGGCAACGCCTACCAGACCCGCACACCGGCCGACGTCGGCGGCAACCAGTGGGTGTTCAACCACGACTTCTTCGTGATCCTGAACCTGGCGGTCGGCGGCTACTGGCCCGGCGACCCCGACGGCAGCACCCAGTTCCCGCAGCAGCTCGTGGTCGACTACGTCCACGTGAGCTGAGGGGTCCGGACCAGCGGGACCGGCTTCTCTCCGTGCGCGGCGGAGGGGGGCCGGTCCCGCGCCATTTCCGCCCCGGCCCGGCTCGGCGGTGGCCCGCTCCGGAGCCGGGGCCGGTCATGCCGGCCCGAACTCGACGCAGTGAATGACTCATTCCTGGCGCCGGACGCCAGGAATGAGTCATTCACTGCAGTGAAAGCGACCCGGCGCGGGCCCGGCAGGCGACTTTGCCGGGGCCCTGCCGTCGGGTGCCATGAACGCGAACGGGTCGTTCACGGCGTCGGAGCCCGCCTCTGGTACAGAACCGGGACATTTCTGGTTCAGACCTGTCGAACAACCCCGACGGCCCGGCGATCTTCTCCGGACAAAGTGACGGTGTGCGCTCGAGAAGCGCCCCGGCACCCGGAGGAACCCATGTCCCGTACCCGCATCCCACCCGTCGCCGGCGGGCTCGCCGCCGCCGTGGCGGTGGCCCTCGCCGTGGCCTGCTGGGTGCTCTTCCCGCCCACCGTCGACGGCCGCGCGAGTGCCGCACGGCCCGCTGTCGACCTCCCGCTGCCGTGGCCGGCCGAGGGGCAGGCCAGCGTCGAGGTGCAGGGCCTGGGTTCGCTGGGCAGCCGCGGGGATCGGCAGCCGGTGCCGATCGCGAGCGTCACCAAGGTCATGACCGCCTACGTCGTGCTGAAGGACCATCCGCTCGCCGGGGGTGAGGCGGGCCCGCGGATCACCGTCGACCAGCAGGCCGAAGCCGAGTCGACGTCGTCCGAGGAGTCGACCGCCCCGGTCCGCGCCGGGCGCGAGATCAGCGAACGGGACCTCCTGTCGCTCATGCTCGTCCCGTCCGGCAACAACGTCGCCCGCCTGCTCGCCCGGTGGGACGCCGGCAGTCAGGAAGCGTTCGTCGCGAAGATGAACCGCGAGGCCGCCGCGCTCGGCATGACCAGCACCACCTACACCGGCGCCAGCGGGGTCGAAGACTCGACGACGAGCACCGCCACCGACCAGCTGCGGCTGGCACGCGAAGTCATGAAGAACGACGTGATCCGCGCGATCGTCGGCACCGCGAGCCTGCGCGTCGACGGCGTGCCCGGTGACGTCGTCAACACCAACACCCTCCTCGGCCGCCACGGCGTGATCGGGCTGAAGACAGGCTCGTCGACCGCGGCCGGCGGCGCCCTGATGTGGGCGGCGCGGACCGGCGGCGGCGCGCTGATCCTCGGTGTCGTCCTGCACCAGAACCCGGGCGGCAGCCCGGCGGCCGGGCTGCGGGCCGCGCTGGAAACCAGCGAGACGCTCATCTCGGCGATCCAGCGGGAACTGCCGGCGGCGACCCGGTGACGGCGACCCTGGAACCGGAAACGACCGCGCCGGACCGCGGAACCTGGCGCCGTGGCCGGGTCATCGCGGTGTTCTCCGTCCTGACGGCGGTGCTCCTGCCGGCGCACTCGCTGGTACCCAACTGGGTGGGCAACGCCGGCAGCCTCCTGGAGACGTTCCTGCCGTGGACGGGCCTGCTCGTGCTGCCGCTGCTCGTGGCGGCGCTCGTCCGGCGTTCCGCGCTCGCGCTCGTGTCGCTGCTGCTGCCGGCGTTGGTCTGGGGCGGCTCCTTCGGCGGCAGGCTGTTCGACAAGACGGGAGCCGGCGGCGACCTGACGATCGTCTCCCACAACGTCAACGACGAGAACCCGGACCCGGCCGGCACCGCACGCGCCCTGGCCGCCTCGGGTGCGCAGGTGATCGCGTTGGAGGAGCTGAAGAAGTCCGAGATCCCGAAGTACGAAGACGCGCTCGCGGTCGGCTACCCGCACCATTCGGTGCAGGGGACGGTCGGGATCTGGAGCACGTTCCCGCTGAGCGACACACGACCGGTGGCGATCATGCCGTGGACCCGCGCGCTCCGGACCACAGTGGACACTCCGAAGGGCCCGGTGGCGGTCTTCGTCGCGCACCTGCCGTCGGTCCGCGTCCGGCTCGATGCGGGCTTCACGGCCACCGGGCGCGACGAAGCGATCGGCCTGCTCGCCGACGCGGTGGCGGGGGAGCCGACGCCGCGCACGATCCTGGTCGGCGACTTCAACGGCACGGCCGACGACCGGGCTCTCGCGCCCATCACCGCGCGGATGCGGTCCGCGCAGGACGACGCGGGCGACGGGTTCGGGTTCAGCTGGCCCGCCGGGCTGCCGCTGGCGCGGATCGACCAGGTCTTCGTGACGGGGGTGCGGCCGGTGTCGTCGTGGACGTTGCCCGCGACGGGCAGCGACCACCTCCCGGTCGCGGCCACCCTGGCGCTCTGACGCTGGAGGGCGGTGCAGTGAATGACTCATTCCAGGCGCCGGACGCCAGGAATGAGTCATTCACTGCGTCCGGCGCGGGGGCCGAACATGCCCCCTGAACACCGCCGTCTCCCGCGCCCGGTGAATTTCCCACGACCCTTCCCGCAGGTCGGGCCGCGAAGCCACGAACACCGGGCCCTCCGGCGCACGTGACTAGACCGTTACGCACCCCGGTCTTGACCCCGCTGGTGTTATCGCTAACACTGACTCCTCGCCGCCACCCGGATGGGTGACGGCGACCACGTCGAAGCGGACGAAAGGGGACGCCGGTGGCCGAACGACCCCGCTCCGGCGGCCCTGTCAGGGTGAACGCCGCCGGTACGCGGCAGCCCAGCCTGACCGATGTCGCGGGCGTGGCGGGCGTGTCGCACATGACCGTCTCCCGGGTCATCAACGGGACCGGCCCGGTGCGCCCCGAAACCCGCGCCCGGGTGCTCGCCGCCATCGAAGAACTGGGCTACCGCCCGAACTCGGCGGCCCGCGCGCTCGTCACCGGACGCACCGGCACGCTCGGTGTCGTCGCACTCGAGTCCAATCTGTACGGTCCGGCCAGCACGCTCTACGGCATCGAGAACGCCGCCCGCGAAGCCGGGTACGCGATCACGATCTCCAGTGTCAGCCGGCCCGGGCGGTCGTCGATCGCCGACGCGGTGGAGAACCTCCGCCGCCAAGCCGTCGAGGGCATCATCGTCATCGCCCCGCACGTCACCGCGGGCCGCGCCCTGGAAGCCGCGCCCGCGGACTTCCCGGTCGTCGCCGTCGGCGGCGGCGAGGCCGCGCCGGTCCCGGTGATCTCCGTCGACCAGCGCGACGGTGCCCGCCGCGCCACCGAGCACCTCCTCGCCCTGGGGCACCGCACGGTCTGGCACGTCGCCGGGCCGGAGGACTGGCTGGAGGCCCGCGACCGCGAGCTCGGCTGGCGGGAAACCCTGGAACGCCACGGCGTGGACGTGCCCGAGGTGATCCGGGGCGACTGGAGCTCGCGCTCCGGCTACGAGGCGGGGCGATCCCTCGCCAAGCAAGGCGACCTCGACGCCGTCTTCGCCGGCAACGACCAGATGGCGCTCGGCCTGCTCCGCGCGTTCGCCGAGGCCGGCGTTTCGGTGCCGCGGGACGTGCGCGTCGCGGGCTTCGACGACGTGCCCGAGGCGGCGTACTTCACGCCGCCGCTGACCACGGTGCGCCAGGACTTCATCGAAGTCGGCCGGCGTACGTTCGGCCTGCTCACCCAGCGGATGGGCGGGGGCGACCGGCACGCGCGCGCCTTGGTCGTGCCCGAGCTGATCGTCCGCGAAAGCACCGGGCCGCGTTAGCGCCGCACGCGCGCCGAACAGAAGAAGACCAGCTCCGGATGTTAACGCTAACAAAAATGATCACCGTCGATCGAGGAGTGAACGTGCTGAAGAAGCGATGGGCCGCCGCGGCGGCCGCGGCGGCCGGACTCGTGCTGCTCACCGCCTGCGGGAGTGGTGGTTCCTCCGGTGGCTCCGGCGGGGCGATCACGCTCGGCTTCGCCCAGGTGGGCGCCGAGAGCGGGTGGCGAACGGCCAACACCAAGTCGATCCAGGAGTCGGCGAAGACCGCGGGCATCGAGCTGAAGTTCTCCGACGCGCAGCAGAAGCAGGAGAACCAGATCTCGGCGATCCGCTCCTACATCCAGCAGAAGGTCAAGGTCATCGCCTTCTCGCCGGTCGTGGAGTCCGGCTGGGACACCGTGCTCAAGGAGGCCAAGACGGCCAACATCCCGGTCATCCTCACCGACCGGGCGATCGACTCGCCGGACAAGTCGCTCTACAAGACCTTCCTCGGCTCCGACTTCATCGCCGAGGGCAAGAAGGCGGGGGAGTGGCTGACCAAGGAGTACGGCAGCGCCACCGGCCAGGTCAACATCGTCGAACTGCAGGGCACCACGGGTTCGGCGCCGGCCAACGACCGCAAGAAGGGCTTCGCGGACGTCATCGCGGCGGACCCGAAGTACAAGATCGTCGCGTCGCAGACCGGTGAGTTCACCCGCGCCAAGGGCAAGGAGGTCATGGAGGCCTTCCTGAAGTCGCAGCCCAAGATCGACGTCCTCTACGCCCACAACGACGACATGGCGCTCGGCGCCATCGAGGCGATCGAGGCGGCGGGCAAGGTCCCGGGCAAGGACATCAAGATCGTCTCGGTCGACGGCGTGAAGGACGCGCTGCAGGCACTGGCCGACGGCAAGATCAACCACGTCGTCGAGTGCAACCCGCTGCTCGGCCCGCAGCTGATGGACCTGGTGAAGAAGGTTTCCGCCGGCGAGCAGGTGCCCGCCCGCATCGAGACCCAGGAGACCGAGTTCGACCAGGCGTCGGCCAAGGCCGCGCTGCCGCAGCGCCAGTACTGACCGCAGCCCGCGGGTCGTGAGTGAGAAGCAGCGTTCCGACCCTGTTTCCCACTCACGACCCCCGCGTCCACCCCGGAGCACACCAAATGCCTGAACCGCAGCCCATGGTGCGGATGAGCGGTATCCGCAAGGAGTTCCCCGGCGTCCTCGCCCTGGACGACGTCGCGTTCCGGATGTTCCCCGGCGAGGTCCACGCCCTGATGGGAGAGAACGGCGCCGGCAAGTCCACCCTCATCAAGGTGCTCACCGGGGTGTACGGGGTGGACGCGGGCACGATCGAGCTGAACGGCGGCGCCGTCGCCTTCAGCGGGCCCGGGGAGGCCCAGCAGGCCGGCGTCAGCACGGTCTACCAGGAAGTCAACCTCTGCCCGAACCTGTCCGTGGCGGAGAACGTCTGCCTCGGCCGGGAACCCCGCCGCTTCGGCCGCATCCAGTGGGGCCCGATGCGGCGGCGGGCCGAGGAGCTCCTCGCCCGGCTGGACGTCCACGTGGACGTCTCGGCCGAGCTGTCCACCTGCTCGATCGCGGTGCAGCAGCTCGTCGCCATCGCCCGCGCCCTCGACGTCGACGCGCGGGTCCTGGTGCTCGACGAGCCGACGTCCAGTTTGGACACCGGCGAGGTCGAGCAGCTGCTCGAGGTCGTCCGGTCGCTGCGCGACCAGGGGCTGGCGATCCTGTTCGTCTCCCACTTCATCGACCAGGTCTTCGCCGTCGCCGACCGGATGACCGTGCTGCGCAACGGAAAGCTGATCGGCGAGTACCGCACGGCGGACATCACGCCCGTCGAGCTCGTCACCAAGATGATCGGCAAGGAGCTGCGGGTCCTGGAGACGCTCGAGGACTCCGGGCCCAGCCGGGCCGAGGTCGCCGGCGCTCCGGTGCTCCTGTCCGCCGAAGACCTCGGCCGCAAGGGCGGTGTCGAGCCGTTCAGCCTCGACGTCCACGCCGGCGAGGTCGTCGGGCTGGCCGGGCTGCTCGGGTCCGGGCGCACCGAGCTCGCCCGGCTGCTCTTCGGCGCCGACCACGCCGACAGCGGCTCGGTGACGATCGACGGCGAAGCCACGAACCTGCGCACCCCGCGCGCCGGGCTCGACCACCGCATCGCGTTCCTCTCGGAAAACCGCAAGTCCGAGGGGCTGGTCGAGGAACTGACCGTCCGCGAGAACATCGTCCTGGCGCTGCAGGCCTCCCGCGGCTGGGCGCGGCCGCTGTCCCGCCGGCGCCAGGACGAAATCGCGCGGAAGTACATCGAGACCCTCGACATCCGCCCCGCCGACCCCGAGGCCCTGGTCGGCAACCTCTCCGGCGGCAACCAGCAGAAGGTGCTGCTCGCGCGCTGGCTCATCACCGAGCCACGGCTGCTCATCCTCGACGAGCCGACCCGCGGCATCGACATCGGCGCCAAGACGGAGATCCAGCGGCTGGTCACCCAGCTCTCGGCCGACGGCATGGCCGTCGTGTACATCTCCGCCGAGCTGGAGGAGGTGCTCCGGCTGAGCCACCGGGTCGTGGTGCTGCGCGACCGGAAAGTGGTGGCGCAACGGGAAAACCAGGGACTCACCGCGGACGACGTCATGGCCACGATGGCCGAGGGGGTGCAGGCATGACAGCTCTGACGGGATTGACGAAACACCGGCTCTTCTGGCCCGTGGTGGCCTTGCTGGCGCTGCTGGTGGGCGACCTCATCGCGAGCCCGGCGTTCTTCTCGATCGAACTGCGCGACGGTCACCTGTACGGGAACCTCGTCGACATCCTGAAGAACGGCGCCCCGCTGATCCTCATCGCGATCGGCATGACGCTCGTCATCGCCACCCGGGGCATCGACCTCTCGGTCGGTTCGGTCGTGGCGATCAGCGGCGCGCTCGCCTGTCTCTGGGTCAGCGACAACCCGGACGGCGTCGGCACCACGCTGGTGGCGTTCGGGCTGGCGCTCGGCCTCTCGCTCCTGCTGGGGGTGTGGAACGGCTGGCTCGTCGCGGTGCTGGGCATCCAGCCGATCATCGCCACGCTGATCCTCATGGTCGCCGGGCGGGGGATCGCGCAGCTGATCTCCGGCGGGCAGATCATCACGGTCAACTCCCACTCCTTCGAGTGGATCGGCAGCGGGTTCCTGTTCACGCTGCCCGGCGCCATCCTCATCGCGCTGGCGGTGTTCGTGCTCGCTTCGCTGCTGGTCCGCCGCTCCGCGCTCGGCCTGCTCGTCGAGGCCGTCGGCGGCAACCCGGAGGCCAGCCGGCTGGCCGGGCTCCGCTCGGCGCGCCTGACCTGGCTCGTCTACGTCTTCTGCGCACTGTGCGCGGGCATCGCCGGGCTGATGATCAGCGCGAACGTGCACAGCGCCGACGCGAACCACGCCGGGCTGTTCATCGAGCTCGACGCGATCCTCGCCGTCGTCGTCGGCGGCACGCAGCTGACCGGCGGCCGGTTCTCCCTCGGCGGGGCGGTGATCGGCGCGCTGCTCATCCAGACGCTGACCACCACCGTCTACGCCCTCGGCATCCCGCCCGAGGCGATCATGCTGTTCAAGGCCGTGGTCGTGCTGGCGGTGTGCCTCCTGCAGTCGCCCGCGTTCCGCCGCAAGTTCCGCGGGCGGCAGCGGGCCCATCCGGTCAGCCCGGAGCCGGCACCGGCCCCGGAGAAGGTCGAGGTCGGCGCATGACCACGCTCACCCGCATCAAGGGCTACCGGCCGCAGCAGCGGCACCTGCCGATCCTCGCGACGATGGCGCTGCTGATCGGGGCCTACATCTTCGGCGCGTCGAGCTACGAGGCGTTCGGGTCCGGGCAGGTCGTGCTCGACCTGTTCATCAACAACGCCTTCCTGCTCGTGGTCGCGGTCGGGATGACGTTCGTGATCCTCACCGGCGGCATCGACCTGTCCGTCGGCTCGGTCGTCGCCCTGTCCACGGTGATCTCCGGCGACCTGCTGCAGAAGCACGGCTGGCCCGCGTACGCGGCGATCGCGGTGGTGCTGGTGGTCGGCGCGCTGCTCGGCGCCGGGATGGGCGCGCTCATCCACTTCTTCGAGATCCAGCCGTTCATCGCCACGCTGATCGGGATGTTCTTCGCGCGCGGGCTCTGCTACACGATCAGCACGGAGGCCTACTCGATCGACAACGCGACGATCGCGACGCTCGCCCAGACGCAGATCCCGCTCGGCGGGGAGCTGCACATTTCGATCAGCGTGGTCGCCGCGCTGATCGTCGTCGCCGTGGCCGCCTACGTGCTGGCCTTCACGCGGTTCGGGCGCACGGTGTACTCGATCGGCGGCAACGCGCAGTCGGCGATGCTGATGGGCCTCAAGACCGGCCGCACCAAGATCGCGGTGTACACGATCAGCGGATTCTGCTCGGCCCTCGGCGGCCTGCTGCTGGTGCTGTACAAGTCGTCCGGCGACCCGCTCAACGGCGTCGGCCTGGAGCTGACCGCGATCGCCGCGGTCGTCATCGGCGGCACCATCCTCACCGGCGGCTCCGGCTACGTGCTGGGCACCGTGCTCGGGATCATGGTGCTGGGCATCATCCAGACGCTGATCACCTTCGACGGCACCCTCAACTCCTGGTGGACCTCGATCATCACCGGGGCCCTCCTGTTCGTCTTCATCGTCCTGCAACGCCTCGTCACCCGACGGACCCGCTAGCGCGGAAGCCGCACTTTCACGTGAAAGTGCGGCTTCCGCACCCACTCGAGGGAGAGTCATGCTCCGCAGACTGCGGCGGCCCATGGCCGTGCTCGCCGCCCTGGCGCTGTGCTGCGCCGTCCCGGTGACGGCCGCCACGGCCGATCCCGCTTCGGCGCTCGCCGGGCACTGGACGTTCGACGAGGGCAGCGGGACGACGGCCGCCGACAGCGCCGGTGAACACCCCGCCACGGTGAACGGCGGCGCGGGCTGGGGGCCGGGGATCCGCGGGGGAGCCCTGACGACCGACGGGTCCAGGGGGTTCGCCGATGCCGGCGCGCCGGTGCTGGACACCACGAAGAGCTTCTCCGTCAGCAGCTGGGTCAAGCTCGACAAGACGACCGGCTTCCAGACGTTCGTCAGCGTCGACGGCACCCAGGTCAGCAACTTCTTCCTGCAGTTCCGCGACGACTCCCGCCGCTTCGCCTTCACCCGGCTCGCCGGGGACGCGCCGGCCGACGGCGTCGTCGCTTCGGCGAACTTCGATCCCGTCGCCGGCCAGTGGTACCAGCTCACCGGCGTGTTCGACGCGGCCGCGTCGACCCTGGCCCTCTACGTGGACGGCACCCGCCAGGCGACGGTGTCCGCGCCGGCCGGCTGGGCCGGTACCGGCCACCTGGTGATCGGCCGCGGCAAGTACGGCGGCAACCCGGTGGACTACGTCGACGGGTCGATCGACGACGTCCGCGCCTACTCCGGCGCGCTGAGCGCGGCCGACGCCGCCCGGCTGGCGATCGCCGGCCACTGGGGTCTCGACGAGGGGACCGGCACCACCGCGGCCGACGACTCCCTCGACGCGCGCACCGCCACCCTCACCGGGGGCGCCACCTGGGGCGACGGCGTCGTCGGCCCGCACGGCGTCACGCTCGACGGCACCGACGCCGCGGTCGACGTCCCGGCGCCGGTCGTCGACACCGCGCAGAGCTTCTCCGTCTCCGCATGGGTCAAGCCGACCGCGGCCACCGGCTTCCGGACCGCGGTCAGCGTCGACGGCGACGCGATCAGCGGCTTCTACCTCCAGCGCGCCGCCGACGGCCGTTTCGCCTTCACCCGCCGCGCTTCCGACGGCGACTCGGCGTCGTCCTCGGCCGTCTCCACGTTGCCCGCGCAGGCCGACCAGTGGCAGCACGTGGTGGGCGTCTACAACCGCGCGGCCGGCACGCTTTCCCTGTACGTCAACGGAACCCTGCAGCAGAGCGTCCCGTTCACCACGCCGTGGACCGCGGGCGGGCACCTCGTCATCGGCCGCGGCAAGTGGGCCGGCAGCCCGGCCGACTGGTTCGCCGGGGGAGTGGACGACGTCCGCGCGTACCCGACGCCGCTGACCGCGTCCGCCGTTGCCGCCCTGGCCGCGAGCGGGACGTGGCACTTCGACGAGGGCGCCGGCACGATCACCCGCGACTCGAGCGCGAACGCCGCCGACGGCACCCTGCGCGGAGCGACCTGGACCGCGGGCGCCTCGGGCAAGGCCGTGCAGCTCGACGGGAAGTCCACTGTGGACATGGGCACCTCGCCCGCGTTCGACACCGGCACCGGCTCGCTCTCCCTGGCCGCGTGGTTCCGCACCACCGGCGACGGCACCCTGGTCGGCCACGGCGACGGCTACGCGCTCGGCGTGGCCAGCGGCAAGCTCACCGCCCGCGTCGGCACCATCCAGGTGACCGCCACCGGCGGCGGCCTCGCCGACGGCAACTGGCACCACGCCGCCGTCGTGCTGGACCGCGCGTCGCAGCGGTTCACCGTCTACGCCGACGGCGACGCGGCCGCGGTCACCAGCACCTGCGGCACGCCGTCGGGGACCACGCTCGACGTCTCCGCCTGCCCGGCCTCGGGCACCGCCGCGGCGCCGTTCACCGTGGGGGCCGGGTTCACCGGCGCGATCGACGAGGTCGAACTGCGTCGCTTCCCCTTGACCGCGGCCCAGATCGGCGCCCTCGCCGGCGCCAATCAGCTGGCGGTCGACGCCAACGTCGTCCGCGCCAACACCCGGCCGACGACGTACGGCTCGATCCTCGAGGACATCAGCCACTCCGTCGAAGGCGGGCTCTACGCCGAACTCGTCCGCAACCGCACCTTCAAGGAGGGCTACCAGCCCGGCAGCGGCGCGGGCAACACGCCGGTCCCGTACTGGTCCCTGCTCACCTCGGCGGGCGCCACCGGCACCTACGCCATCGACACCGCGACCCCCCTGAACACCGCGCTCGACCGGTCCCTGAAGCTGCACGCCGACGCCGTTCCGGCCGGTGGCCGGGTCGCGGCCGCCAACGTCGGCTACTACGGCGTCGCCGCGAAGCCGTCCACCAAGTACACCGGCAGCTTCTTCGCCAAGGGCACGTGGACCGGCGCGGTCCGGGTCAGCCTGGAGAAGCCGGACGGCACCGTGCTGGCGAGCAAGGACGTCCAGCCGGCCGGCGCGGATTGGGCGCAGCAGACGTTCACCTTCACCACGCCGTCGACGATCACCGCGTCCACCGACAACCGGATCGTCGTCTCGCTGGTGAACAAGGGGAAGAAGGCACTCGCCGGGGACGCCTGGTTCCAGCAGGTGTCGCTCTTCCCGCCGACCTTCAAGAACCACGGCGTCCGCCTGGACCTCGGCCAGAAGCTCGCCGCGATGAAGCTCGGCCTCTTCCGTGTCCCGGGCGGCAACTACCTCGAGGGCAACACCCTCGACACGCGGTTCGCGTGGAAGAACACCATCGGCCCCCTGGAACAGCGGCCCGGCCACCAGAACACCGCGTGGGGCTACTGGTCCACCGACGGCTTCGGCATCCTCGACTACCTCAAGCTGGCCGAGGACATCGGCGCCCAGCCGCTGCTCGGGCTGTTCGCCGGCTACACCCTCAACGGCCAGCACGTCGACCAGGCCGACTACCCGCAGTACGTCCAGGAAGCCCTCGACGAGATCGAGTACGCCATCGGCGACGCTTCGACGACGTGGGGCGCCAAGCGGGTGGCCGACGGGCACCCGGCGCCGTTCGACCTGCGCTACGTCGAGGTCGGCAACGAGGACTGGTTCGACACCTCGGGCAGCTACGCCTGGCGCTTCACCGACATGTACACCGCCATCAAGGCGAAGTACCCGCAGCTGACGGTCATCGCCACGACCGGCGGCCTGCAGGGCGGGGCGGCGTCGAGCACGCCGACCGGCGTGCGCCCGGACGCCGTGGACGACCACTACTACCAGTCGCCGCAGTGGTTCACCGACAACTCGACCCGCTACGACACGGCTGATCGCAGCGGCCCGGAGATCCTCGTCGGCGAGTACGGTGCCCAGGACGGCCGGCCCACCGGCACCCTGGCCGCCGCGATCGGCGAAGCCGCGTTCCTGACCGGGCTGGAACGCAACAGCGACATCGTCATCGGCTCGATGTACGCGCCGGTGCTGGTGCACGAGAACCAGTCCAACTGGCCGGTCAACCTGATCGGCCTCGACGCCGGGAGCAGCTACGGCTCGCCGTCGTACTGGGTGCAGCAGATGTTCTCCAGCACGCTCGGCAAGCAGATCGTGACCAGCCGCCTCAACCAGGGCAGCCCGCTGCGGCAGGTGGTCAACGTGACCACCAAGAACGGCCGGAAGACGTTCACGGTCAAGCTCGTCAACCCGACCGGGCAGGTGCAGACCGCGCGGCTGGCGCTCACCGGCGTCACGGCGGTCGACGGCACCGGGACGCTCACCACGCTCACCGGCGACCCGGCGGGACGCAACAGTCTCGCCGCGCCGACCGCCATCGTGCCGCAGACCAGGGAGATCACCGGGCTGGCGGCGACCTCGAAGCTGACTTTGCCCGCCAATTCGGTGACGACGCTCGTCATCACCGGCCGCTAGACCCCCGGGGCGCGGCGCGTCCACCGCCGCCCGCGCCGCGTCCCGGTCACCACACCAGGAGGGAGAGGACACCGTGGCTGAACCACTCACCGTCGGCGTCGACTTCGGCACGCTGTCGGGCCGCGCGGTGGTCGTGCGGGTCCGTGACGGAGCGGAACTCGGCTCCGCCGTGTTCGAGTACCCGCACGGGGTGCTCGACGAGACGCTGCCCGCGACCGGCCGCGCACTGCCGCCGGACTGGGCACTGCAGGTGCCCGCGGACTACGTCGGAGTCCTTCGCCACGCCGTACCGGCGGCGTTGCGGGACGCGGGCGCCGACCCGGCCGACGTCGTCGGCATCGGCACCGACTTCACCGCGTGCACCATGGTCCCCACGACCGCCGACGGCACGCCGCTGTGCGAGCTGCCCGAGTTCGAGGGCAACCCCCACGCCTACGTCAAGCTGTGGAAGCACCACTCGGCCCAGCCGCAGGCCGTCCGGATCAACGAGCTGGCCCGCACCCGCGGCGAGAAGTGGCTGCCGCGCTACGGCGGGCTGATCTCGTCGGAGTGGGAGTTCGCCAAGGGACTCGAGGTGTTCGAAGAGGCCCCGGACGTCTACGCGGCGATGCGGCACTGGGTCGAGGCGGCCGACTGGATCGTCTGGCAGCTGACCGGCTCCTACGTCCGCAACGCGTGCACGGCCGGCTACAAGGGCATCCTGCAGGACGGCCAGTACCCGAGCCGCGACTTCCTCCACGAGCTCGCGCCCGGCTTCGAGTCCTTCGTGGCCGACAAGCTCGACCACCCGCTGGGTCAGCTGGGTTCCCGTGCCGGTTCCCTGTCCGCCGAAGCCGCCGCCTGGACCGGGCTGCCCGAAGGCATCGCGGTCGCGGTCGGCAACGTCGACGCGCACGTCACCGCGCCCGCCGCCCAGGCCGTCGAGCCCGGGCAGATGGTGGCGATCATGGGCACCTCGACGTGCCACGTGATGAACGGCGCCGAGCTGCACGAGGTCCCCGGCATGTGCGGGGTCGTCGACGGCGGCATCGTCCCCGGGCTGTGGGGGTACGAAGCCGGGCAGAGCGGCGTCGGCGACATCTTCGGGTGGTTCGTCGAGCACGGCGTCCCGGCGTCCTACGAGGGCCACGAGCACCTCACCCGGCTCGCCGCCCGGCAGGAGATCGGCGAACACGGCCTGGTCGCGCTCGACTGGCACCTCGGCAACCGGTCGGTCCTGGTCGACCACGAGCTGTCCGGCGTCATCGTCGGCCAGACGCTGGCCACCCGTGCCGAGGACACCTACCGGGCGTTGCTGGAGGCCACCGCCTTCGGTACCCGGAAGATCATCGAGACCTTCGGCGAGGCCGGGGTTCCGGTCACCGAGCTGATCATCGCCGGCGGCCTGGTCAAGAACGCGCTGCTGATGCAGATCTACGCCGACGTCACGAACCTGCCGCTGTCGGTCATCGGCTCCGACCAGGGGCCCGCGCTCGGTTCGGCCATCCACGCGGCCGTCGCGGCCGGAGCCCACCCGGACATCCGCGCGGCCGCCGCGGCGATGGGTTCGGTCGAACGCGCGGTGTACCGGCCGGTGCCCGCGCACGTCGTCGCCTACGACGAGCTGTACGCCGAATACACGGCGTTGCACGACTACTTCGGCCGCGGCGCCAACGATGTCATGCACCGCTTGGCGGCCCGCCGTCGCGCCGTCGCGAAAGGACGATCCTGATGTCCTCCCTGACCGGAGAAGTCCTCGACACCGTCGCCGAGCTGCGGGAAACCGTGGCGAACCTGCACGGCGAGCTGACCCGCAACGCGCTGGTCATCTGGACCGCGGGCAACGTCTCGGCCCGGGTGCCCGGCCGTGAGCTGATGGTGATCAAGCCGTCGGGCGTGTCCTACGACGACCTGTCGGCCGACACCATGGTCGTCACCGACCTGCACGGCGAACTCGTCCACGGCGACCTCGCGCCGTCGTCGGACACCGCCGCGCACGCCTACGTCTACCGGCACATGCCGGAGATCGGCGGGGTCGTCCACACGCACTCGACGTACGCCACCGCGTGGGCCGCGCGCGGCGAGCCGATCCCGTGCGTGCTCACGATGATCGCCGACGAGTTCGGCGGGGAGATCCCGGTCGGGCCGTTCGCCCTGATCGGGGACGACTCCATCGGCCGCGGCATCGTCGAAACGCTGCGCACGAGCCGCTCCAAGGCCGTGCTGATGCGCAACCACGGCCCGTTCACCGTCGGCCGCACCGCCCGCGACGCCGTCAAGGCCGCGGTGATGGTCGAGGACGTCGCCCGCACCGTGCACAAGGCCTTCGAGCTCGGCACGCCCGAACCCCTGCCGCCCGAGGACGTCGACCGGCTCTACGCCCGGTACCAGAACGTCTACGGCCAGCACTGAACTTCCGAGGAGAACGATGACCCGCGCGTCGAAACCCCAGCTCTGGTTCCTCACCGGGAGCCAGGCCCTCTACGGCGAAGAGACCCTCGAGCAGGTCGCCGGCCAGTCCCTGCGGATCCAGCAGCTCCTGGCGGCCGCCGGTGGGCTGCCGGCCGAGATCGTCGGCAAGCCGGTGCTGACCGAAGCTTCGTCGATCCGGCGGGTGCTGCAGGAAGCCAACGCCGACGCCGCCTGCGTCGGCGTCATCGCGTGGATGCACACCTTCTCGCCCGCGAAGATGTGGATCACCGGGCTGGACGCGCTGCGCAAGCCGCTGCTGCACCTGCACACCCAGCTCAACGAAGCCCTGCCGTGGTCCACCATCGACATGGACTTCATGAACCTCAACCAGGCCGCGCACGGCGACCGCGAGTTCGGGTTCATCCAGACGCGCCTCGGAGTGCCGCGGAAGACCGTCGCCGGGCACGTCTCCGACCCGGCCGTCGTCGCGCGGATCGACGCCTGGGCCCGCGCCGCGATCGGCGCCGACCACCTGCGCAACCTGCGGCTGGCGCGGTTCGGCGACAACATGCGCGACGTCGCCGTCACCGAGGGGGACAAGGTCGAGGCCGAGCTGCGGTTCGGCGTCTCGGTCAACACCTACGGCGTGAACGACCTGGTGGAACTGGTCGATCAAGTTGCCGATGTGGACTCGCTCGTCGCCCAGTACGCCGAGGACTACGACGTCGTCCCGGAGCTGGCGGCCGGGGGAGCGCGGCACGAGTCGCTCCGGTACGCGGCCAGGATCGAAGCGGGCCTGCGCAAGTTCCTCACCGACGGCGGGTTCGGGGCGTTCACCACGAACTTCGAGGACCTCGGCGGCCTGCGCCAGCTGCCCGGCCTCGCGGTGCAGCGGCTGATGGCCGACGGCTACGGCTTCGGCGGCGAGGGCGACTGGAAGACCTCGGCGCTGCTGGCCGCGGTCAAGGCGATGGGCGTGGGCGCCGAGCGCGGCACGTCGTTCATGGAGGACTACACCTACCACTTCGGGCCGGGCACGCCGAAGATCCTCGGCGCGCACATGCTGGAGGTCTGCCCCAGCATCGCGGCCGCGAAGCCGTCGTGCGAGATCCACGCCCTCGGCATCGGCGGCCGCGAGGACCCCGTCCGGCTGGTGTTCGACGCCGCGCCCGGCCCCGGTGTCACCCTCGGCCTGGTCGACCTCGGCGACCGGTTCCGCCTGGTGGCCAACGAGATCGAGGTCGTCGCGCCCGACGAGCCGCTGCCCAACCTGCCCGTGGCGCGGGCGGTGTGGGAGCCGGCGCCGTCGCTGTCGACGTCCGCCGAATCGTGGATCACGGCCGGCGGCCCGCACCACACCGTGCTGACCCAGGCGGTGAGCACCGAAACCCTTCGCGACTTCGCGAACCTGCTCGGGGTCGAGCTGCTGGTGATCGACAAGGACACCACGCCGCACGGCTTCGCCGACCGCATCCGCTGGAACCAGGCCTACCACCGCCTCGCCCAAGGGTTCTGACGCGGCACTTTCACGTGAAAGTGCCGGGTCGTTGAGAAAGGAAGAAAGAACGATGAAGTTCACCAGAACAATGGCGGGGATCGCCGCCGCGGGGCTCGTGCTCACGCTCTCGGCGTGCGGTTCGAGCCAGAAGACCGCCGACCAGGCGGCGGCACCGGGCGCCACGAGCGCGGCGGGTGCCCTGGTCGGCGTCACCATGCCGACGAAGTCGTCGGAGCGCTGGATCCACGACGGCGACAACATCAAGTCGGCGCTGGAGAAGCTCGGGTACAAGGTCGACCTGCAGTACGCCGAGAACGACATCCCGACGCAGGTCAACCAGATCGAGAACCAGATCACCAAGGGCGCGAAGCTCCTGGTCATCGCCTCGATCGACGGCACCGCCATCACCACGCAGCTGCAGGAGGCGGCCGACCGCAAGATCCCGGTCATCGCCTACGACCGGCTGATCCGCAACTCGCCCAACGTCGACTACTACGCCACCTTCGACAACTTCAAGGTCGGCGTCGAGCAGGCGAACTCGCTGGTCAAGGGGCTGGGCAACGGCCCGGGGCCGTTCAACGTCGAGCTGTTCGCCGGTTCGCCGGACGACAACAACGCGACGTTCTTCTTCAACGGCGCGATGTCCGTCCTCAAGCCGCTGATGGACAGCGGCAAGCTGGTGGTCAAGAGCGGGCAGACCGACTTCGCCCGCGCGGCCATCCTGCGCTGGGACCCGGCCACCGCGCAGCGCCGCATGGAGGACCTGCTCACCAAGACCTACACCGGTGGTGCCAAGGTCGCCGGCGTCCTTTCGCCGTACGACGGCCTGTCGATCGGCATCCTCTCGGCGCTGAAGAGCAACGGCTACGGCACCGCCGGCCAGCCGTACCCGATCGTCACCGGGCAGGACGCCGAGGTCGCCTCGGTCAAGTCCATCATCGCCGGTGAGCAGTACTCGACGGTCTTCAAGGACACCCGCATCCTCGCCGACACCACGGTGAAGATGGCCGACGCGGTGCTCAAGGGCGGCAAGCCCGAGGTCAACAACACGACCGACTACGAGAACGGCAAGAAGGTCGTCCCGTCGTTCCTGCTGCAGCCGGTGACCGTCGACAAGGCCAACTACCAGAAGGAACTCGTCGACTCGGGCTACTACACGGCAGGTCAGCTGAAATGACCGAACTGCTCGGCATGCGCGGGATCACCAAGACCTTCCCCGGGGTCAAGGCGCTGTCGGACGTCACCCTTTCCGTGAACAGCGGCGAGATCCACGCGATCTGCGGGGAGAACGGCGCCGGGAAGTCCACCTTGATGAAGGTGCTTTCCGGCGTCTACCCGCACGGGACGTACGACGGTGAGATCCACTTCGACGGGCAGCGGTGTGAGTTCGGTTCGGTGCGCGACAGCGAGCGGCGCGGAATCGTGATCATCCACCAGGAGCTCGCGCTGTGCGGGCAGCTCTCGATAGCCGAGAACATCTTCCTCGGCAACGAACGCGGCAAGCGGGGCTGGATCGACTGGAACCGCACCAACCACGAGGCCGGCGCGCTGCTCAAGCGCGTCGGCCTCGCCGAAAACCCCACGAGGGCGGTGCAGGAACTCGGTGTCGGCAAGCAGCAGCTCGTCGAGATCGCCAAGGCACTGTCCAAAGAGGTCAAGCTGCTGATCCTCGACGAGCCCACCGCGGCGCTCAACGACGACGACTCGGCCCACCTGCTCGACCTGCTGCGCGGGCTGCGGGACGAGGGCGTGACGTGCGTGATCATCTCGCACAAGCTCGGCGAGGTGACGGCGATCGCCGACACCGTCACGATCCTGCGTGACGGCAGGACGATCGAGACGCTCGACGCGGCGGGGCTGACGGAAGAGCGCATCATCACCGGGATGGTCGGGCGCGACCTCGAGCACCGGTTCCCGCCCCGGGAGCCGGATATCGGCGAAGAGGTGCTGCGGATCGAGGACTGGACGGTGCACAGCCCCACCCAGGCCGGCCGGGTCGTCGTCGACCACGCGTCGCTTTCGCTGCGGCGCGGGGAGATCGTCGGCCTCGCCGGGTTGATGGGCGCCGGCCGCACCGAACTCGCGATGAGCGTGTTCGGCCGGTCGTGGGGCAAGGACATCTCCGGGCGGATCCTCAAGCACGGCGAGGAGATCGACGTCCGGACGGTGCGCGACGCCGTCCGCCACGGCATCGCCTACGCCACCGAGGACCGGAAGCGCTACGGGCTCAACCTGATCGAGGACATCCAGCGCAACGTGTCCGCGGCGGGGCTCGGCAAGCTGGCCAAGCGCGGCTGGGTCAACGAGCACGCCGAGCACGACACGGCCGTCGGGTTCCGCCGGGACCTGCGGATCAAGGCACCGACCGTGCGCAGCGTGACCGGAAAGCTCTCCGGCGGCAACCAGCAGAAGGTCGTGCTGGCCAAGTGGATCTTCACCGACCCGGACGTGCTGATCCTCGACGAGCCGACCCGCGGCATCGACGTCGGCGCGAAGTTCGAGATCTACACGATCATCAACGAGCTGGCCGCGCAGGGGAAGGCCGTGCTGGTCATCTCCTCCGAGCTGCCGGAACTGCTCGGGCTCTGCGACCGGATCTACGCGCTGTCGGCGGGACGGATCACCGGTGAAGCGACCCGCGAACAAGCGACCCAGGAACTGCTCATGCAGTACATGACCAAGGAACGGCAATGACCACGACCGAAGCGCGTCCCGACGCGCCCCCGGCCGAGCGCTCCGCCCGGCGGATCTCGATCAACCCGCGCCAGAGCGGCATCTACGTCGCGTTCGCGCTGATCGTCGTGTTGTTCGAGGTGCTCACCGGCGGTGCGCTGCTGGAACCGCAGAACATCTCCAACATCATCGTGCAGAACTCCTACGTGCTGATCCTCGCGATCGGGATGATCCTGGTGATCATCTCCGGGCACATCGACCTGTCCGCCGGGTCGGTCGTCGCGATGACCGGCGCGGTGTCGGCGGTGCTGATGGTGAACTGGCAGCTGCCGTGGTTCTGGGCGGTGCTGATCACCCTCGTCGTCGGCGCGGTGATCGGCGCGTGGCAGGGCTACTGGGTCGCCTACTTCGGGATCCCGGCGTTCATCGTGACGCTGGCCGGGATGCTGGCGTTCCGGGCGCTGACCCTGACGGTGCTGGGCAACCAGGGCATCGGCCCGTTCCCGGACGCGATCCGCACGCTGTCCAACGGCTTCACCGACGGCTACCTGGGCAACATCGGCCTCGGCCCGCTCGGCGGCGCCGACCTGGTGTCGCTGCTCGCCGGTGTCGTCGCGGTGGCCGGGATCGCGTTCACCCAGTGGCGCAAGCGCTCGGCGCGCCTGGGCTACGGCCAGGACGTCGACCCGCTCGGCATCTTCGTGCTGAAGATCGCCGGGATCGCGGTGCTGGTGCTCGCCCTGGTGGTGCAGCTGGCGCGGTTCAAGAACCTGCCGTGGGTGCTGATCCTGCTGGCGGTGCTCGTGCTCGGCTACTCGCTGGTGGCGGGCAAGTCGGTGTTCGGCAGGCACATCTACGCCGTCGGCGGCAACCTGCAGGCCGCGACCCTGTCCGGGGTCAAGGTCAAGTCGGTGACGTTCTGGATCTTCGTCAACATGGGCGTGCTGGCGGCCCTGGCGGGGATCATCTTCGCGGGCCGGCTCAACCAGGCGGGCCCGACAGCCGGCGTGAACTTCGAGCTGGACGCGATCGCGGCGGCGTTCATCGGCGGCGCGGCGGTCCAGGGCGGCGTGGGCAAGGTCGTCGGGGCGATCACCGGCGGCCTGATCATGGCCGTGATCAACAACGGGATGTCCCTGATCGGCGCGCCGAGCGAGCGGGTGATGCTGGTGAAGGGCGTCGTGCTGCTGGCAGCGGTCGCGTACGACATCTGGACGAAACGCCGCGCGGCTTCCTAGTCGACGGCGTCGAAAGGGGCTTTCCCGGTCGACGGGAAAGCCCCTTTCTTTTTCGAAGTTCTCGAATTGCTTGACCGGGTGGTAACGGGACGGTCATAGTGCTGGTGATTCCCTCACCAGTGGAGGACATTCCCATGCACAAAGCCGTGCGTTCCCTTGTGGTTTCCTTGACTGTGGCCGCTTCCGTGGTCACCTCGGCCGGTGTCGCCACGGCGGCGACGTGGTCGTCCTCGGATAAATGGGCGACCTGGTCCAACGGTGGCTACACCGTCCGCAACGACGTCTGGGGCAGTGGTGCCGGCCCGCAGACCATCTGGGCGAATTCGTATTCGAACTTCGGGGTCTGGTCCGACCAGCCGAACACCGGCGGCGTGAAGACGTACCCGCATTCGGCGAAGAACGTCGGCAAGAAGCTCAGCGCGCTGAGCCGCGTCTCCAGCAGTTTCTCCGTGACGCGCCCGGGTAGCGGCGCTTACGAGACCGCTTACGACATCTGGGCCGACAACAACGCCTACGAAACCATGCTGTGGATGAACAAGCAGGGCGCGGTGGGCCCGCTCGGCAGCAAGCAGGCCACCGCGACCGTCGGCGGCCACACCTGGGACGTCTACAAGGGATCGAACGGCTCGAACGCGGTGTTCTCGTTCGTCCGGACGTCGAACACGAACGCGGGCACGGTCGACGTCCTGGCGGTGCTGAACTGGATCCGTGCCCGCGGGTGGTTCGGCGACGTGACGCTCGGCGAAGTCCAGTTCGGCTTCGAGATCACCTCGTCCGCCGGTGGGCTGGACTTCGCCGCGAACAGCTATTCGGTCACCAGTTCCTGACGGCTTTCCTACTGCTTGCAGCGCTGGCCGGTGTTGATGCACTTGACGACCTGGTTCATCAGCCGCTGGCCCATGACGTTGGCGAAGTCGTCGTGGTCCGAGCGCGGGTTGTGGCTCTCCTGCGGGAAGGCGTCCACTTTGTACTGGCCCTTGACCTGGATGTCGTGCGGGATGTCGTAGACCAGCTTGATGACCAGCTGCGGCACGTTCTTGAACCCCTGCGGGCACTTGCCCTGCTGGTCGGCGAACACGATGTGCGTACGGTGGTTCGCGCTGTCGATGTTCTTGCCGTCCCAGCAGTTCGGGAAGGCGTGGATGCGCTCGACCTTGCTGTTCGCCGGGCAGATCGGGTAGTGGTCGGTGAGCCGGTCCTCGAAGCCGGTGCAGGTCCAGCTGGGCCGGGCGTTGGCCGGGCCGTTGGTGCTCTGCTTGGCGTCGCCGTAGAGGATGCGCAGGAACTGCGGCATCGCGACGACCTTGCTCGCGCCGCCGCTGGTGAACGTGAGCGTCGCCGAGCGGACGCGCTGGATCTCGCCGTCGTTGCCGGCGACCTCGTTCTGCTCGTTGACGCCGGGCAGTTCGGCGGGCTGGCCGGTGCTGTTCTGGCCGCCGTTGTCGAGGCCGCCCTGGCCGTTCTGCTTGAGCACGCACGCCGCGAGCCCACCCAGGTTCGTCGGCTTCGCCGCCCGGCGGCCGATCGCGATGGCGATCCGGTCGATCGTCGCGGCGCGCTTGTCCTTCAGCGGGCCGACCACGGCGTTCTGGACGTCCTGCGGGGTCTTCAGGTCGCCGTTGGCGATCCGGGCGTTCGCTTCGTCGATCTGCTTGTCGAGCAGGTCGAGGTTGCGGTCCACCTCGTCCATCGCCTGGTCCGGGACGTCGGGGAGCTTGCTCGCGACGTCCGGGCAGTCGACCTGGCTGCTCGCCTTGTCCTTCGCGCTGCCGGTGCGGTCGGGCTGCGTGGCGGGCGGGTTTTCGTCCTCTTCGCCGGTGTCGATGCGGACCACGGGCCAGAAGTAGGCGGACTTGTCGCCGTTCTTGCACGTCGTGCCGGCCTTGGCCAGGCTCTTGTTGTTCGAATCGGCGTTCGTCGAAAAGTTGCCGACGTAGTCGTGCAGGTGCTGGGCGCCGTTCTTGACGCCGGGCTGCGCGATGAAGTTGTCGGGGTTGAAGTGCTGGTTCTCGTTGCGCCCGCAGTCCACGGTGAACGTGCCGCGCGCGCCCTTCTGCTGCAGCGCTTTGTTCACGTTAACACCGGCCGGGACCTTCGCGATGTCGAGGAAGAACGACGCGTCGGCGGAGTCCGCGCTGGCTTCGCCGGTACGGCCGGCGGTGGTCGCGACGACGATGCCGCCGACGGCGAGCGCGAGGGCTAGGCCGCCGGTCGCGATCTTGGTGCGGCGGGTGATGCGATGTCTGCCCGTGGCGGGGGAGGTTTTCCGGGGCATGGTCACCTTCTTCGGTTTTCCGGGCACGACGGGGTACGGCTGCGTGCCCGCGGGGGAGACGTGCGGAACCCGGGGGAGTGGCACCGCGGCCGCGGAGGTCGGGGGACCGCGCCCGGTGTCACTGGTTCCGGCACTGGCTGAAACGGCTCCGGCGCGAGCCCGGTTCAGAGGGGCCTTCTCGCGTTATCGTTTCGTTATTTATGGAAAGTGAAGGAAGTTCACGTCCGTGGGTGTGATCGTTAACATCGGCTCATGCCCGTGGACGACGCAGGTCCCCTCCGCACGCGAGCCCGGCAGCACCGGGGCACGCTCGGGGTGATCGCCACGGGAACCGCCGCGTCGGGCCCGGTCCTGAACGGCCTGCGCGCGGCCGCGCGCGAACACGGGTACGCCCTCGTCGTCTTCAGCGTGCCCGGCCGCGGCCGCTCGGCGGTCCCGGCCGCGGTGGCCGGCCTGCGGCTGCAGGGCGTGGCGGGGATCATCCTGCTCGACCCGCACCTGTTCGCCGAGCACCCGCCGGTCGTCGGCGTCCCGCTGGTCCCAGCCGCGGCGGCCGACCAGTACGACGGCGCCAGGCGGGCCACCGAGCACCTCCTCGAACTCGGCCACCCGACGGTCTGGCACGTCGGCGGCCCGGAGGACGCGCCGATCGCCCGCGCCCGCGAACGCGGCTGGCGCGAAACCCTGGAACGGCACGGCGCGGACGTGCCGCCGGTGGTCCGCGGCGACTGGTCGGCCCGGTCCGGATACCGGGCCGGGCAGTCGCTCGCCGTCGAAGTCCGGATGTGCGCGGTGTTCACGGCCAACGACCACATGGCCCTCGGGCTGCTCGCGGCGTTCACCGAAGCGGGCGTGCGGGTCCCGCGCGACGCCCACGTGGTCGGCTTCGACGACGTCCCCGAGGCGGCCTACTTCCCGCCCCCGCTGACGACCGTCCGCCAGGACTTCGTCGCCGCCGGCCGCCAGACGCTGGTGGTGCTCGCCGCCGCGATGGACGGCGTGGTACCGCTGCCGCGCACGACAGTGGACGCCGAGCTGGTGGTCCGGGAAAGCAGCCGGCCGTCCCGGTTGTGAGTGGGAAACCCGTTCCGGGGTACCGCTAGAGCGTCAGGCGGTTCCCGAGTTCGCGGACGTGGTCCGCGGTGCCGCAGCCGAGGTCCAGCTGGCGGCGGCGCTCCGCCACGAACGCACGGCCCAGGCCGGTGCGGTCCGATGTGGACATCGTGCGGCGCAACTCGTTCAGCAGCCCGCGTTCCTCACCGCGGACGTGCGCGTCCACCACGTTCTCCAAACGCAGCAACGCCTTCTCGAAGTCGTCGGTTTCGAGGACGGCCAAGAGGTCGTCGGCGAAGGGATCCCCTGCGGAGTCCGGGCGGACGATCCGCTCGGTCGCCGTCGCGTGGGCGACCAGCAGGGCCGCCAGCTCCGCGACCAGGGCCGGGCGGTCGGCCTCGGTGTTGCGCAGGTCCCGGAACAGCTGCTCGAACCGGCGGTGGTCGGCCAGCAGCACCTCGACCAGGTCGGATCCCGGCGCGACCGCGGCCGGGCCGGGGCGCATCCAGCCGAACGTCAGCTCCACGGCCTGGCGCCAGTGCGCGTACTCGGAGTCGCGGCGGGCCGGGTCCATCGCGGGCAGCCACTGCCCGGCGCGGTGCCAGTTGCGCCGAAGCCCCTCCAGATCCGGCCAGTACCCGACCGACAGGCCGGCCGCGTACGCCGCGCCGAGCGACACCGTCTCCGCGACCATCGGGCGGACCACCGGCACGTCGAGGACGTCCGCGACGAACTGCATGAGCAGGTTGTCGGCGGTCATCCCGCCGTCGACCTTGAGCGTCTTCAGCGCCAGGCCCGAGTCGGCGTTCATCGCGTCGACGACCTCGCGGGTCTGCCAGCCGGTCGCCTCCAGCACCGCCCGCGCCAGGTGGCCCTTCGTGATGTACGACGTCAGCCCGGCGATCACCCCGCGGGCCTCGCTGTGCCAGTGCGGCGCGAACAGCCCGGAGAACGCGGGCACGATGTAGCAGCCGCCGTTGTCCTCGACCGTCCGGGCGAGCGTCTCGATCTCGGGGGCGCTGCCGATCAGCTCCAGGCCGTCGCGGAACCACTGCACCAGCGACCCGGTGACGGCGATCGAGCCTTCGAGGGCGTACACCGCGGGCTCGTCGCCGATCTTGAACCCCACCGTGGTGAGCATGCCGTGGGTGGACAGCACCGGCGTGGAACCGGTGTTGAGCAGCAGGAAGCTGCCGGTGCCGTACGTGCACTTCGCCTCACCGGGCGCGAAGCACGTCTGGCCGAACAGCGCGGCCTGCTGGTCGCCGAGCGCCGCCGCGATCCGGATGCCGGGCACCACGCGCGAAGTGGTGCCGTAGACCTCGGTGGAGGAGCGGATCTCCGGCAGCATCGCGCGCGGGACATCGAAGAAGTCGAGCAGCTCGTCGTCCCAGTTGAGGGTGCGCAGGTTCATCAGCATGGTGCGCGAGGCGTTGGTGACGTCGGTGATGTGCACGCCGCCTTCGGCGCCGCCGGTGAGGTTCCAGATCAGCCAGCTCTCGATGGTGCCGAAGAGGATGTCCCCGCGCTCGGCGCGTTCACGCAGGCCGGGCGTGCGTTCGAGCAGCCAGCGCACGCGCGGCGCGGAGAAGTACGTCGCCAGCGGGAGGCCGCACAGCTGCCGGACGCGGCCGGCGCCGGGTTCGCGGGCCAGCTGTTCGAGCATGGCGTCGGTGCGGGTGTCCTGCCAGACGATGGCCCGCCCGATCGGGTTGCCGGTGTGCCGGTCCCAGAGGACGGTGGTTTCGCGCTGGTTGGCGATCCCGAGGCCGACGACCTGCTCCGCGGTGGCGCCGGCGTCGGCCAGGGCCTGCGGCACGATCCGCGCGACGTTCCGCCAGATCTCGACGGCGTCGTGCTCCACCCAGCCGGGCCGCGGGAAGTGCTGCTGGTGTTCCCGCTGCACGACCGAGACGAGCCGGCCGCGCGCGTCGAACAGGATGCACCGGGTGGAGGTGGTGCCCTGGTCGATGGACATCACGTACCGCTGGACCACGTACTCACCTTCCTCGACTCGGGCGCGCCGGCGCGAGCCCGCGGACGGGCGCAGTCGGGCGTGGGCGTGGTGCGGCCGGCTCGGCGGGCGCACCCCGAGGGAACACCGCATGCGGTGCTGCCGGCTTGCTTGGCGCTGCCAGCGGGCGAGGTGCGGCGAGCGCGGCTGATGTCGCCGGCGTGGGCGCCGCCGGCCGGGATCGCGAAGCCGGCCCGCGAGGCGCCGAAGCGGCGAGGGGCCATGCCGGGCACCTCCTTCACCATCGGGACGCGCCCAGGTCACGCGAAACCGCGCGCGCCGCGTCGCGGACGTGGCCCAGCAGCTTCGGGTGGGGGCCGCCGTCGTGCTCGCAGATGCGCTCGACCGCTCCCGACACGCCGATCGCGCCGACCACGATGCCGCCGTGGCCGCGGATCGGGGCCGCGATGCCCGCCTCTCCGGAAATCATCTCGCCGTTCTCCACCGCCCAGCCTGCCTCGCGTACCTTCGCACACTCGCGCTTGATCGCCGTCTGGGTGACCAGTGTGCGGCGCGTGTACGGCTCCGGCGTGGCCTTCAACGTCGTGTCGTAAGCCAGCAGGACCTTCCCCAGCGCCGTCGCGTGCAGGGGCAGCAGGGTGCCGACGTCCAGGGTCTGCAGGCTGTCGTCCGGGCGGAACACGTGGTGCACGACCAGCACCCGGCCCTCCAGGGGCGCGCCGATCCGGACCGCTTCGCCGCTGCGGGACGCCAGCGCGTCGGCCCAGTTGATCGCGCGGGACCGCAGCTCGTTGACGTCCAGGTAGCTGGTGCCCAGGTGCAGCAGCGTGGCCCCGAGCTGGTACTTGCCCGTGTCGCGGTCCTGCTCGACGAACCCGACGCCCTGCAGCGTCCGCAGGATTCCGTGCGCCGTCCCCTTCGCCAGTTCGAGGGACTCGGCGATCTCGCCGACCCCGAGCCGGCCCGAGCCGCGCGCCAGCAGCTTGAGGATGGCGGCGGCGCGCTCGATGGACTGGATCGGACCCGGCACGTCCGCGACCCTAGCCCGACCGGCTCCGATTCGACAATGTCGAACATCGTCTTCGCGCGTTCGACAATGCCGACCCGGTCGCGTTGACCGGGTGTTTTCCCGAACCTAGCTTTCACTCGCCAGGGGGAAGAACGGTCCTTTGTGGAGGAAGCAATGGTGCGAAACCTCAAGGCCCACGGACTCGCCGGCGAGATGGCCGCCGAGTTCGTGGGGACGATGATCCTCATCCTGTTCGGGTGCGGGGTGGTGGCGCAGGTCGCCGCCGCGGGCATCGGGGACCACGACAGCATCGCCTGGGCCTGGGGCCTCGGCGTCACGCTCGGCGTCTACGTCGCTTCGCGGATCAGCGGCGCGCACCTGAACCCCGCCGTGACCGTCGCCCTCGCGGTCTTCAAGGGCTTCGACTGGCGCAAGGTCGCCCCCTATGCCCTGGCGCAGACCGCCGGCGCGTTCCTCGCCGCGCTGCTCGTGCGCTGGAACTACACCGAGGTGCTCAACGCCAAGGACCCCGGCCTCACGATCAAGACCCAGGGCGTGTTCTCCACCCTTCCGGGTAACGGGACGCTCCCGGTGGGTGACTGGGGAGCCTTCCGCGACCAGATCATCGGCACCGCGATCCTGCTGATCGTCCTGTTCGCCATCACCGACCTCCGCAACACCTCGCCGGGCGCGAACCTGGCCCCGGTCGTCGTCGGCTTCCTCGTCGTCGCCATCGGCATGGCCTGGGGCACCAACGCCGGCTACGCGATCAACCCCGCCCGCGACTTCGGCCCGCGCCTGGCGTCCTGGCTGACCGGCTACGACACGGCGTGGTCCGACCAGTACGGCTTCCCCTACTGGTGGATCCCGATCGTGGGCCCGATCATCGGCGCCCTCGTCGGCGGCGCGATCTACAAGTACCTGATCGAGCGGTTCCTGCCCGCCGGGGACCCGCTGGACGCCATGCCCGCCAAGGACCTCGAGACCGCCGCCTGAGAAGGAGCACGACCATGCCGGACTTCGTCGGTGCCGTCGACCAGGGCACCACCAGCACCCGCTTCATGATCTTCGACCACGGCGGCAACGAGATCGCCCGCCACCAGCTCGAGCACGAGCAGATCCTGCCCAAGCCCGGCTGGGTCGAGCACGACGCCACCGAGATCTGGGAACGCACCCGCTCGGTCATCGCGACCGCGCTGAACAAGGCCGACCTGACCGCCGGCGACCTCGCCGCGCTCGGCATCACCAACCAGCGCGAGACCACCGTCGTGTGGAACCGCCGCACCGGCCGCCCGTACCACAACGCGATCGTCTGGCAGGACACCCGCACCGACCGGATCGCCTCCGCGCTGGAGCGCTCCGGGAAAGGCGACGTCATCCGCCGCAAGGCCGGCCTCCCGCCCGCGACGTACTTCTCCGGCGGCAAGCTGCAGTGGATCCTCGAGAACGTCGACGGCGTGCGCGAGGACGCCGAAAAGGGCGACGCCCTCTTCGGCACCACCGACTCGTGGCTCATCTGGAACCTCACCGGCGGCCCGGACGGCGGCGTCCACGTCACCGACCCGACCAACGCCTCGCGCACCATGCTGATGGACCTCGAAACCCTCGACTGGGACGACGAGCTGCTGTCGTTCTTCGGCGTCCCGCGGCGGATGCTGCCCGCGATCCGGCCGTCGTCGAACCCCGGCTTCTTCGGCACGACCCGGGCGGACGGCCCGCTCGGCGGCGAGGTCGCGCTCACCGGCGTCCTCGGTGACCAGCAGGCGGCGACCGTCGGGCAGGTCTGCTTCCGGCCCGGCGAAGCCAAGAACACCTACGGCACCGGCAACTTCCTGCTGCTCAACACCGGCCACGAGCTGGTCCGCTCGAAGCACGGCCTGCTCACGACGCTGTGCTACCAGTTCGGCGCCGAGAAGCCGGTGTACGCGCTGGAGGGGTCGATCGCCGTCACCGGATCGGCCGTGCAGTGGCTGCGCGACCAGCTCGGCATCATCAGCGGCGCGTCGCAGAGCGAAAGCCTGGCCCGCCAGGTCGAGGACAACGGCGGCGTCTACTTCGTCCCGGCCTTCTCCGGCCTGTTCGCGCCGTACTGGCGCTCGGACGCCCGTGGCGCGATCGTCGGGCTCACCCGCGCCACGACCAACGCTCATCTCGCGCGGGCCACCCTGGAGGCGATCTGCTACCAGACCCGCGACGTCGTCGAGGCCATGCAGAACGACTCCGGCGTCACGCTCGACGTGCTGCGCGTGGACGGCGGCGTCACCGCCAACGAGCTGTGCATGCAGCTGCAGGCGGACATCCTCGGCGTCCCGGTGTCGAAGCCGGTCGTCGCCGAGACCACCGCGCTCGGCGCCGCCTACGCGGCCGGGCTGGCCGTCGGGTTCTGGAAGTCGACCGACGAGCTGGAGCAGAACTGGAACGAGGACAAGCGCTGGCAGCCGTCGTGGACGGAAGAGCAGCGCGCCGAGGGCTACGCGGGCTGGCAGAAGGCCGTCGGCCGGACGCTCGACTGGGTGGACGTGGAGTGATGATGAGGAGGAGCACCGTGACAGCACTTTCCCCGCAGTACCGCGCGGACGCACTGCGGAAGCTGGTGCGCGAAGAGGTCGACGTCCTGGTGGTCGGCGGGGGAGTGACCGGCGCCGGCGTCGCGCTCGACGCGGCGTCGCGCGGGTTGTCCGTCGCGCTGGTCGAGGCCCGCGACTTCGCCGCCGGCACGTCGAGCCGGTCGTCCAAGCTGATCCACGGCGGCCTGCGCTACCTGGAGCAGCTGGACTTCAAGCTGGTGCGCGAAGCGCTCAAGGAACGCGGGCTGCTGCTGCAGAAGCTGGCCCCGCACCTGGTGCGGCCGGTGAAGTTCCTCGTACCGCTGAAGCACCGGGTGTGGGAGCGCGGCTACATCGGCGCCGGCGTCACGCTGTACGACACGCTCGGCGGCGCCCGCGCGCTGCCGCGGCACCGGCACCTGTCCAAGCGCGGCGCCGCCAAGGTGGCGCCCGGCCTGGCGGACGACGCGCTCATCGGCGCGATCCAGTACTACGACGCCCAGGTCGACGACGCCCGCCACACGATGACCATCGCGCGGACGGCCGCCGAACAGGGCGCTTCGGTGCTGACGCGGGCCCGCGTGACGTCGCTGCTCCGCGACGGCGAGCGCGTGGTCGGGGCGAAGGTCGTCGACCGCGAGAGCGGCGCCGAGATCGAGGTGCGCGCTCGCACCGTGGTGGCGGCGACCGGCGTCTGGAGCGATGACATGGCGGAGGCGGCCGGGATCCCCGCGCCGTTCACCGTGCGCGCGTCCAAGGGCATCCACCTGGTGGTGCCGCGGGAGAAGATCGACCTCGACACCGGGCTGATCCTGCGCACGGAGAAGAGCGTGCTGTTCGTCATCCCGTGGGGCAAGCACTGGCTCGTCGGCACCACCGACACCGAGTGGGACCTCGACCGCGAGCACCCGGCGGCGAGCCGCGCGGACGTCGACTACGTGCTGGAGCACCTCAACGCCGTGCTCCGGATGCCGGTGACGCACGACGACATCGAGGGCGTCTACGCGGGACTGCGTCCGCTGCTGGCGGCGAAGGCGGCCGCGACGACGAAGCTGTCGCGGGAGCACGCGGTGGCGCACCCGGTGCCGGGCCTGGTGATCGTGGCCGGCGGCAAGTACACGACGTACCGGGTGATGGCCTCGGACACCGTCGACGTCGTGGTCGAGGAGCTCGGCCGGCCCGCGCCGCCGTCGTGGACCGACCGGCTGCCGATCGTGGGCGCCGAGGGGTACCACGAACTGTGGGCCGACCGCGGTTCGGTCGCTTCGAAGACGGGGCTGCCGCTGCCGCGGGTCGAGCACCTGCTGCAGCGGTACGGCACGCGGATCTGGAACCTCGTTTCCCTGATCGAGGACCAGCCCGCACTCGGTGAGCCGATCACGGAGACGTCGGAATACCTTCGCGTGGAAGCCGTCTACGCGGTTTCGCACGAGGGCGCGCTGCACCTCGAGGACGTCCTGACCCGGCGGACGCGGATCTCGATCGAGGAACGCGACCGCGGCGTGGCGGCGGCCCCGGTGGTCGCCGGGCTGATCGCCCCGCTGCTGGGCTGGGACACCCACCGCGTCGAGCGCGAGGTGGCCAACTACCTCGCACGGGTGGAAGCGGAGCGCTCGGCACAGGAAGCCCCGGACGACGAGGCGGCGAACGCCACCCGCCTCGCGGCGCCCGCTCTCCTGCCCAGCTGAGGTCCCGGCAAGGTCCGTGAATGTCGCATTGAGGGACGCTACGTCCCTCAATGCGACATTCACGGCTTTGGGCGGCAGCCGAGTTCGGTGAGCACGTAGCGGGCGTTGGCCGAGATGACCGGGTTCGTGTGCCGGTAGTACGGCAGCTGGATCACCGCCATCGACAGCGCGCGGCCGCGGCCGCGCGCCCACGTCGCGTCGTCGGCGCCGATGTGGTCGCGGAACACCTCTTGCGCGGTCCCGGACAGCAGGTTCCAGGCGGGGATCAGGTCGCACGCCGGATCGCCGACCCCGGCGGTGGCCCAGTCGAGGACACCGCACAGGCGGCCATCGCGCAGCAGGAGATTGCTCGGCATCAGGTCCGCGTGCACCCAGCACGGCGGCCCGGTCCACTGTGGAGCATCGAGCGCCTCCGCCCAGCGGGCGAGGGCCGCCGCCGCGTCGAACGGCTCGTCGGTGCGGCTCAGCTCCTCGATCGCCCGGCGGGTGGCCGTGTCCACCGTGGACAGCGGCTGTCCGCGGAAAGCCGGAGGACCGTCCGCCGGGCGCGCCCGCAGCGCACGCACGAACTCCGCCAGGTCCCGGGCCGGTGCGTCCCGGCCTTCGAGCGCCGGTTCGCCGTCCAGCCAGCCGTGCACCGCCCACGGCCACGGATACCCCTCCGCCGGTTCGCCCACGGCGACGACGGCCGGGACCGCCGCCGGCAACCCGCCGAGCACGGTGAGGACGCGCGCTTCCTTCGCGATGTCACCGGCACCGCCCGCGGTCAGGGGCAGCCGGACCGTCAGGTCGTCGCCCAGGCGGTACACGGCGTTGACCGTGCCGCCGGAGGCCAGGGGAGTGACCGGCAGGCCGGCCCACGCCGGGAACTGCCCGCGCACCAGCCGCCCGGCGAGGTCGGTGTCGATGGCGTGCTCGTCGGCGTGCATCCGGCCCATGTGATCACCGAACCACGCACGTCAACGGGGTTTCCGTGACCCCGGGCACCCCGGATTGCACGACGATGCATGGGCGTGCATAATCATTCGCATGTCCAAGGTGCTCACTTCCCTGCCCGTCGGCGAGCGTGTCGGTATCGCCTTCTCCGGTGGCCTCGACACTTCCGTAGCGGTCGCGTGGATGCGCGACAAAGGCGCGGTCCCCTGCACCTACACCGCCGACATCGGCCAGTACGACGAGCCCGACATCGACTCGGTGCCCGGGCGGGCCGGGCAGTACGGCGCCGAGATCGCGCGGCTGGTCGACTGCAAGGAAGCCCTCGTCGAGGAGGGGCTCGCGGCGCTGACGTGCGGCGCGTTCCACATCCGCACCGGCGGCCGCAGCTACTTCAACACCACGCCGCTCGGCCGCGCGGTCACCGGCACGCTGCTGGTGCGCGCCATGCTCGAGGACGACGTCCAGATCTGGGGCGACGGCTCCACCTACAAGGGCAACGACATCGAGCGGTTCTACCGCTACGGCCTGCTGGCCAACCCCTCCCTGCGCGTCTACAAGCCGTGGCTCGACGCGGACTTCGTCACCGAACTCGGTGGCCGCAAGGAAATGTCGGAGTGGCTGCTGGCCCACGACCTGCCCTACCGCGACAGCACCGAGAAGGCCTACTCGACCGACGCCAACATCTGGGGCGCCACGCACGAGGCCAAGTCGCTGGAGCACCTGGACACCGGCATCGAGATCGTCAAGCCCATCATGGGCGTGGCGTTCTGGGACCCCGAGGTCGAGATCGCGGCCGAGGACGTGACGGTCGGCTTCGAGCAGGGCCGGCCGGTGACGATCAACGGCAAGGAGTTCGCCTCCGCCGTCGACCTGGTGCTGGAGGCCAACGCCATCGGCGGCCGCCACGGCCTGGGCATGTCCGACCAGATCGAGAACCGGATCATCGAGGCCAAGAGCCGCGGTATCTACGAGGCCCCGGGCATGGCGCTGCTGCACGCGGCCTACGAGCGGCTCGTCAACGCCATCCACAACGAGGACACCCTCGCCAGCTACCACAACCACGGGCGGCAGCTCGGCCGCCTGATGTACGAAGGCCGCTGGCTGGACCCGCAGGCGATGATGCTGCGCGAGTCGCTGCAGCGCTGGGTCGGCACCGCGATCACCGGCGAGGTCACGCTGCGGCTGCGCCGCGGCGAGGACTACTCCATCCTGGACACCACGGGCCCGGCGTTCAGCTACCACCCGGACAAGCTGTCGATGGAGCGGACCGAGGACTCGGCGTTCGGCCCGGTCGACCGGATCGGCCAGCTGACCATGCGCAACCTCGACATCGCGGACTCGCGGGCCAAGCTCGAGCAGTACGCGAGCCTCGGCATGGTCGGCGGCAACTCGCACCCGAAGCTGATCGGCGCGGCCCAGGCGGCCTCGACCGGACTGATCGGCGCGATGCCCGAGGGCGGCGCCGAGGTGATCGCTTCGCGCGGCAAGACCGACGACGTCGAGCTGCTCGACAACGCCGCGATGGAGTTCGGCACCGACTGACCCCGCGTCAAAGCCTCTGAAGGCCACCATGAGGGCATCCAGTGCCCTCATGGTGGCCTTCAGAGGCATCGGGGGGTCAGGGGATGAGCACGACCTTGCCGGTGACCGTCCCGGATTCGGCCAGGGTCAACGCCTTCGCGGCTTCGGTCAGCGGGATGCGAGCCGCCACCTGCGCCTCGAGCCGGCCCTGCACCGCCAGGTCGAAGACGGCCGTCAGGTCCTCGGCGAGGCGCGCGCGGAACCGGGTGAGGTTCCGCTTGCCGCCCCACACGTTGTAGAAGTGCGTCCGGCGCCGGTTCGGCAGCGCTTTCCACCACAGCAGCCGGGCGACCAGCTTCAGCACGGCCGGCTTCGGGTTGCCCGCGGTGTCCTTGGTGGACGCGCTGCCGTAGGCGACCAGCGTCCCGCCGGGGGCGAGCAGCCGGAACGAGTCGACGATGCCGGGGCCGCCGACGTGGTCGAACACGGCGTCGACCCCGCCGGGCGCCAGCTCGCGCACCCGCGCCGGGACGTCGCCGCGGTAGTCGACGGCAGTGGCGCCGAGCGCGGTGACGACGGCGAGGTTGCGGGCCGAGGCGGTCCCGATCACCTCGATCCCGGCCGCGTGGGCGAGCTGGACGAGCGTGGTGCCGACGCCGCCGCTCGCGCCGTGGACGAGGATCCTGCCGCCGGCCTTCACCCGCGCGATCCGGTGCAGCATCTGATAAGCCGTGATGCCGTTGACCACGAACGTCTCGGCGTCGGCGGCGTCCAGCCCGGCCGGCACCGGGACCAGGTCCGCGGCCGGCACGACGAGGTGGCTGCTCCAGCCGCCGATCTTGGTCATGGCGGCCACCCGCTGCCCGACCAGCGCCGGGTCGCCGGCTTCGAGGACGGTGCCGACGACGTCGTACCCGGGCACGAAGGGGAACGGCGGCTGGTCGTAGTACTTCCCCAGGCGCATCTGCTGCTCGGCGAACGAGATCCCGCTCGCCTCGACGCGGACGAGGGCTTCGCCGGCGCCGGGCCGCGGCAGCTCGCGGTGCTCCACGCGCAGGCCGTCCGGCTCGACGAGGCCGGGGAGGACGATTTCGGTGGTGGTGGGCATGGTGAACTTCCTTCCGAGGGTGAGTGACTGGTCAATCACTCGACGGGCGTGAAAAAGGGCACTTCGGGGGTGGTTCAGTTCTTGCCGGGGTGGCGGATGCCGGCGGCGAGCACGGCGGCCCAGTCGCCGGCGCGCTCGTCGAGGTCGAGGGTGGCGATGAGGTGGCAGAGCTGGCCGTAGGCGATGAAGCGCTGGACCTGCTCGCCGCCGGCGCCGGAGCGCTCGCGGGCGAGTTCGGTGACTTTCGCCAGGCCGCGCCGCACGGCGTCGGCGATCTCGGGCGTGTCGGCGGCCGACTGGGCGTGCACCTGCAGCATGAGCAGGTCCCGGTCGGCGATGAGCTCGGCGTACGCGCCGCCCATCTCGTAAAGGATCTTGCCGGGGTCTTCGCCGTCGGCGCGGGCAGCGCCGTTCGAGAGCGCGTGCGCGACGAGCTCGTAACACCGGTCGAGCGCCGCGACGAAGAGGGAAACCTTGCCGGGGAACAACTTGAAGACGTAGGCGGGGGAGATGTCGGCCCGCGCGGCCACGGCGCTGATCGGCGTGCTGTGGTACCCGCCCTGGGCGAACTCGGCGATGGCGGCGTCGACGACGGCGTCCCGCCGGGCGTCGGAGGTGGAGAGCGTGGCACCGCGTTTCGTCATGTGAGTGACTGTACACTCACTCTCTCCGGCGAAGCAAGCCCCCGGGCGCCGGGGGCTGCTTGCGAGGGCTCAGACGCCCGCGGTGGCGGAGATCCAGTCGCGGTACTTCGTGATGTTGATGTAGGCCGTGTACGACTGGCGGTCGCTCGTCGAGGCGACGCCGACCTGCTTGCCTCCTGTGTACATCGGGCCGCCGGAGTCGCCGCCCGCGGTGATGCCGTCGCCGCGGTTCGCGCACACCGAGACGCCGGCCGCGCCGTCCGGGCAGTCGATCGAGCTGACACTCACCTTCGCGACCTTCAGCAGCTGTGACTGGCACTCGATCTCGGGCTTGTCGGTGCAGGTCGCGCCCCAGCCGTAGACCTCGGCCTGGTCGCCCACCTCGACGTCGCCCTCGCTGCCCAGCGGCGCGTACTCGGTCTGCACCTGCTGGTCGATCTGCACCAGCGCGAGGTCCGAGTCCGGCGCCTCGTGCACGGAGGTCGCGGTGACGGTGGTGCCCTTGGTCTGGTCCAGGTCGCCGACGTGGAAGCTGATCGGCCGGCCGTCCGCGCCCTGCGTGCAGTGGCGGGCCGTGAGGATCCAGTCCGGCGCGATGATCGTCGCCGAGCAGATCTCCTGGCCGCCGGCGAACATCCGGGCCGCGGAGTGGAGTGAGTCGGCATTGCTGCCGTCGATGATGGCCGGCTGGGCGGCCAGGGACGGCGCCGCGGCCGCCAGTGCCGAGAGCAAAACACCGGAGACGACTACGCCGGTTCGCGCGATTCGCACTTTAGGATCAACCTCCCGCCGCGGACCGAGGTCTCGCGGTGACGTGTGGTGAAGGACGCACCTACCGTCACGACTGTGGGTGAATCTCCGGAACCCGCCGATAGTCGGTTGATCCAAAACGCGACTTTCGTCGTGGGCCGTCCGGCCCATCCGGCGCCATGTTCTGGCCCCCTGTCCCGAATGTGCGCGATTCGCTCACGGGCCGCGGCTTCGCCCGGCTACAGTCCCGCTGCTCGGCTCCGCCTGGGGGCGGCCGCGGGAACGGGGTGCTCGATGGGTCCTGAAGTGCGGTTCCACCTGCTCGGACCGCTGGTCGTGACGGTCGACGGGAGGCCGGTGCCGCTCGGCGGCGCGAAGCAGCGGGTGCTGCTGGCCCACCTGCTGCTCAACGCCAACCGGACGGTCGCGCCCGGGCAGCTGCTCGACACGATCTGGCCGGGCGGCCCGCCGACGTCCGCGACCGCCAACCTGCAGACCTACGTGTGGCGGCTGCGCCGGCTGCTGCCGGACGGGCCCGTCCTGCGCACGCACGGCCCGGGCTACTCGCTCGCCGTCGACCCCGGCGCGGTCGACGCGCACCGGTTCACCCGGCTCGTCGCCGACGCCGCGCGGGCCCCCGCCCCGGAGACGGCGCTGAAGCTGCTCGCCGAGGCGGAGTCGCTGTGGCGCGGCGATCCCCTGGCGGACCTGCCGACCGCACCCGCCTGGGACGCCGAGCTCGGGCGGCTCGCGGAGAACCGGCTGGCCGCCGTCGAAGAGCGGCTTTCGCTGCAGGTGCAGCTGGGCCGGCACGACGAGGCGATCGCCGAACTCACCGTGCTGCTGGCCGAACACCCGTACCGGGAACGGCTTTGGCAGCAGTACCTGCTCGCGCTCACCGGTGCGGGCCGGCGGGCCGAGGCGTTGCAGGCGTACTCGACGGCCCGGGAGCGCCTGGTCACGGACCTGGGCGTCGAACCCGGCCCGGAGCTGCGGGCGGTGCAGGCCGCGATCCTCGCGGGCGAACCGGTCGCGGCGCCGCCGGTGGTTCCGCCCCCGCCGCGGCAGCTGCCCGCGGACCTGCCCGACTTCACCGGCCGCGCGGAGTACGTCCGGGAGCTGGAAACCGCGCTGGGCCCGGCGCCGCTCGTCCTGACCGGGGCGCCCGGGACCGGCAAGACGGCGCTGGCCATGCACGTCGCCCACCGCGTCGCGGACCGGTTCCCCGACGGGCAGCTGTACGTCGACCTCGCCGGCACGGGCGCGCCGCTCGACCCGGCCGAGGTGCTCGCCGACTTCCTGCACGCCTGGGGCATCACCGGGAACGCCGTCCCGGCGGGGCTCGGCCGGCGAGCCGCGTTGTTCCGTTCTCGGCTGGCCGGCCGGCGCGTGCTGCTGGTGCTCGACGACGCCGCGACCGCCGCGCAGGTCCGCCCGCTGCTGCCCGGCGACGCCGGGTGCGCGGTGCTGGTGACGACCCGCGGGCGGCTGCCGGAGCTGGCGGGCGCGAGGCACGTCGAGCTGACGGTGTTCGGCGAGCACGAGGCTTCGCGGTTGCTGGCCGGCGTCGCGGGCGTCGACCGGGTGGTCGGCGAACCGGCCGAGGCGGCGGCGATCGTCCGCTGCTGCGGGTACCTGCCGCTGGCGATCCGCATCGCGGGCGCGCGGCTGGCCGGGCGGCAGGCGTGGAGCCTGCGCACGCTGCACGACCGGCTGGCCGACGAAGCCGGCCGGCTGAGCGAACTGCGCGTCGGCGACCTCGGCGTCCGGCCGAGTTTCGAGCTGAGCCTGCGGCAGCTGCCGGAGGACGCGCGGACGGCGTTCTGCCGGGCGGCGGTGCTGGGCGCGCAGGACTTCCCGAGCTGGGTGGTCGACGCGCTGCTGGACCGCGGCGGCACGCACGAGGTGCTCGACGTGCTCGTCGACGCGAACCTCGTCGCCACGGCGGGGCCGGACTCCGGCGGCCATCCCCGCTACCGGCTGCACGATCTCCTGCGGTGCTACGCGGCGGAACTGCTGGCCGCGGAGCCGTCGTCTTCGCGGCGCGAAACCCTCGCCCGGGTGCTGACGGCGTTGCTGGCCATGGCGAAGACCGCCGCGGCGGGGCTGCCCCCGGCGTTCGGCGCGATGACCGGGCCGGCCGTCGGGACACCGGTGGCCACGGCCGCGCCGGGCGCCGACCCGCTGGGCTGGTTCACCGCGGAACGCAAGCTGCTGGCGGCCGCGGTCCAGCTGGCCGCGGACGCCGGCTTCGACGAGCTGGCCTGGCAGCTGACCGCGACAGCCGTCCCGTTCTACGATCTGCGCGGCGCCTACGACGACTGGCGACGCGGCCACCTGACGGCGCTGGCCGCGGTGGAAGCGGCAGGAAACGTCGCGGGAGCGGCGGTCCTGTACCGGGGCCTCGGCCAGGTCCGGCTCTACCACGACGAGTACGCGGCGGCGGTGCGGGACATGGAGCGTTCGGCTTCGCTGTTCGCCTCGCTCGGGGACGTGCGCGGGGAGGCGCTCGCGGTGGCCGGGCTGGGCACGGTGGCGCGGGTCAGCGACCGGCCGCGGGAGGCGCTCGGCTTCTACCGCCGGGCCCTCGCGGGTCTGGAACGGGCCGGCGATCACCGCGGCGTCGCGCAGGTGCGGAATTCCGTGGGGACGACGTATGCGACGCTGGGCTCGTTCGCGGAGGCGGATTCGTGGCTGCGCCGGGCGCGTGAGCTGGCCCGGGAGATCGACGACCCGCACCGCGAGGCGAAGGTCCTCACCGAGCTGGGCACGCTGCACCGGGACACGGGAGCGCTGCCGGAGTCGTTGACGTGCCTGCGGTCGGCGTTGACCATCCTCGAGGAGCTGGCCGACGAGCGGTGCAGCGCGTACGCGCTGCTGGGCATCGGGCAGACGTTGCTGGCGGCGGGCGAGCCGGTCCAGGCGCGCGGGGTGTGCGATCGCGCGTTGCGGGTGTTTCGCGAAACCGGGAACCGGCAGGGCGAGACGACGGGACTGGAGTTGCTGGAGCAGGTCCAGCGGCGACGGACCCCGTCGGCCGCCGGACGGGGGTGAGCCGGCGCGGGGGGGGGGGGGGGGGGGGGGGGGGGGGGGAGGGAACCCCCCACCGCTCACCCACCCTCCCCCCCCTTCCCTCCCTCCCCCCCCCCCCCCCCCCCCCCCCCCCCCCCCCTCCTCCCCCT
>NZ_JBVHUL010000018.1:0-8756 GCF_055565395.1 Amycolatopsis sp. NPDC028719 | reverse complement strand
GGGGGGGGGGGGAGGTTTGGGGGGGGAGGCAAAGGGAAGACGACCCTTTGGGCCCACGGGGGGGGGGGGGCCGGGGGGGGGGCCGCCCCCCCCCCCCCCCCCCTCCCCCCCCACCCCCAGTGTGCCCGATCAGTTGCTGTTGCCCGGCTTCCAGCCCAGGTAGCTGCCGAAGTAGCTCTGCTTCGCGTGGCCGATCGCGCCGTTGACGCTCGTCGCCCAGACGCCGCCGTTGCCGTCGGCGATGCCCACGTGGCCGTACGCCGAGATGTTCCAGAACACGAACGCGCCCTTCGGCGGGGTGCCCGTCGTGTGGCGGGCGCCGTCCGAGGACCGCCAGTGCTCGATCGCGCTCGCGTGGTGCGTCGTGCGGTTCCACGACAGGCGGGCGGCCTTCTCGCAGTAGCCCTGGTACGCCGTGCTGCCCTTGCGGCTCGAGTACCACGCGATCGCCTGCGCCGCGGTCCGGGCGGCGGCCAGTTCGGCGGGCGAGTCGACGATCACCGCGCCCGGGTCGGCGATGTCGGCGGCCGTCACCTCCGCGTAGACGTCGGCCGGCGCGGGGGCGGCGGTGGCGACGGCGGCGCCGCCGAAGAGCAGGGCGGCCGAGAGCGCCGCCGCCGGGTAGATGCTGCGCATGGGGGTCTCCCTCGGTGGACGGGTTTGAGACCGGGACGACCCTGCGCGCGGCCGCTACACCGCCACTACACCCGCGCTCTCGCGGTGCTGACGGACGTGAGTGCGCGGAACCGGAAAACTGTCACGCCCGGAAAGTTCGCCGACGAGAAAGAACTGCTGTCGCCGGCCCGCCGGAATCCACCCGGCGGGCCGGAGCCGATGCCGGAATCCGGCACCCGGGAACTGCCGGGATCCGCCGAAAGTCGTTTTATCCCAACGTGATCCTCCCTTAGTAGGTACCGAGGCACCGGCCGGGCGCGGAGTATTCCGTGCCACCACGTCGAATCGTCACCGGCTGGAGGACCACTTCGTGAAAACCACATCAGGAGTCCTGCGTGGACTCGTGGCGGTGTCGGCCGCCGCGGCCGCCGTCGCCGCGCTGCAGGCGCCCGCGGTCGCGTCCGCCGCGCGGACCGATCTCGGCATCACCATGCAGGCCCAGCAGAAGGACCAGTGGTGCTGGGACGCCAGCGGCACCACGATCGCCGACTACTGGGGATATTCGCTTTCCCAGACCCGGTTCTGCCAGATCGCGCACAACGAGTCCGGCAGCGACTGCGCCGACAACCAGGGCTATCTGTCCGACCAGCAGCGGGTGTTCCGTTCCCTGGGATTCACGAATGTCGGGTCCTACGACTCGAATGGGCAGGTCCTTTCCTTCACGACCATCAAGAACCAGATCGACGCGGGACAGCCGATCGGCACCCGCATCGGCTGGCGCTCCGGCGGCGGTCACATGCACGTCCTCTACGGCTATGACAACTCGAGCGGCGCGACCCGGGTGGACTACGGCGATCCGTGGCCGGACAACAGCCGCTACAACTCGATGAACTACGACACCTACCGTTCGAACACCCAGTTCCAGTGGACGCACACGCTGTACGGGATCGAGGGATGAGCGTGCTGAAGAAGGCGATGGGCGCGGCCGTGCTGGCCGGCGCCGCGATGCTCACCACCACCGGCGCCGCGGGCGCGGCGACCGGGCCCGCCGGCACCCCGACCGCGGCCGACACCGCCGCGATCGGTCAGGTCACCGGCGGCCGGGCCACGCTCGACCGGCTGGCGGCGACGAAGTTCCCCGGCGCCCACGCGGCGGCCGCGGCACCGGCGGCGGCCGCCGACCCGCGCACCCAGGTCGCGGTGTACGAGCCGACGGCGGCGTTCGTCGCCGGAACCTCGGACGTCCCGGCCGTGCTCGCCTACGTCGCGGTGCCGGCGCGGACCGGCGACGGCACCACGGCGACGGTCTGGGCCGAGCGGCAGGGCACCGCCTGGACCGTGGTCAACGTCGCGTCCGGCGACTACGAGCGCAAGTACGCCGACGCCGCGGCCGGGGGCTACCTCCTGCACGAACCGCAGGTCAACGCCTGGTACGCGGTGCACGGCGACGCCGTGACGGTGCTGCACGGCTCGGTCACCGGCCTGGCCGCGGGCACGAAGCTGAGCGTGCGCGACTACCGCGCGGCGCTGCACCAGCGGTACGCGGACAAGCTGCCAGGTTCGGCGTACGACCGCGCCGGCGCGGGCGGTGGCTACGGCGGCCGTGAGCGCGCGGTACCCGCCGCGGACCCCGGTGAGGTGCCGGTGCTGCCGTTCGTGCTCGGCGGCGCCCTCGTGCTGGTGGCCGCTGCGGTCGTGGTGCCGCGGTTGCGGCGGCGGTAGGGGACGGCCGGGGCCGCGGTGCCCCCTTGGCAGGTGATCATGATCAGGTCAGAATGCGCCATGCCCGTTTCCCCGGCCGCCCAGCCGGAACCGGCGCGGCCGAGCGGCCCGGACCTCGCGCTGGTCGAAGCGCTGCAGCGCGACCCGCGGGCGCCGTGGACGCGGATCGCCGCGGCCGTCAGCACCGATGCGACGACGGCCGCCCGCCGCTGGGACCGGCTGCAGGCGGCCGGGCTGGCCTGGCTGACCGCGTACGTCACCGCGCCGACCACGACCGTCGGTTACGTCGACGTGGCCTGCCGCCCGGACGCGCTGGCCGGGCTGACCCGGGAGCTGTGCGGCTGGCCGTCGGTGTTCAGCGTCGAGCGCACCACCAGCCGGTTCTCGCTGTTCCTGTCCCTGGCCGCGCGCGACCTCGACGCGCTCGACGGGCTGGTGACCGGCCGCCTCGGCGCGCTGCCCGGGGTGCGTGGAGTCCGGTTCGCCGTCGCCACACGCGTCTACCGCGAAGGCAGTGGGTGGCTGGTGAACGCGCTGGCCCCGGAACAGCGTGCGGTGCTCGACGAGACGGCGGTGCAGGCCCGGCTGGTCGTCCCGCAGCAGTGGAACGACCGGGACCTGCGCGCGCTGGTCGAATCCCTCGGCGAGGACGGCCGGCGCAGCTACGCCGAGCTGGCCCGCGACTGCCGGATGAGCGAGTCGGCGGTGCGCCGCACGCTCGCGCGAATGCTGCGCAACCACGAGCTCGACTTCCGCTGCGACCTCGCGCACGTCCCGGCGGGCTGGCCGGTGATCGCGGGCTACCGCCTCGACATCGCCGCCGGCGACCTGGACCGCGCCGGGACGGCGATCGCACAGCTGCCGGAGACGCGGCTCTCGGCCGCGGTGGTGGGGGAGGGCAACCTGGTGGTGTCGGCGTGGCTGCGGGAGCCGGCCGGCTGCACGGGCTACGAGACGCGGCTGGCGGCCGCGGCACCGGGCGCACGCGTCCTCGACCGCGCGATCACCCTGCGGATGCCGAAGCGGATGGGCCGGCTGCTCAGCCCGCACGGCCTCGGCGGCACCCACCAGGCGATCATCCCGGCCCGCTGACTATCGTGCGAACACCGGCCTGGGGAGGATCATGAGCCTGCGCGAAACCCTGCGACGCCACGTGGACGCGGGCACGCTGCCCGGCGCGGTGGCGATCGTCGACCGGGCCGGGCGCCGGGAAGCAGTGGCCGTCGGCTCGGTGGACGTCGAAGGCAGCCGGCCGATGGCCGAGGACACGCTGTTCCGCCTCGCCTCCATCACCAAGCCGATCACCGCCGCCGCCGTCCTCACCTTGGTGGACGACGGCACGCTGGCCCTCGACGACCCGATCGGCCGGTGGCTGCCCGAGCTGGCCGGCCCCAAGGTGGTGCGCACGCCGTCGAGCCCGGTCGGCGACGTCGTCCCGGCGAACCGGCCGATCACCGTCTTCGACGTGCTCACCGGTCAAGCCGGCTGGGGGTTCGCCTCGGACTTCACGCTCCCGGCGGTGCAGGCGCTGTTCCCCGTCCAGGGCGACGGCCGGCAGGTGCAGAGCTTCCCGCCGCCGGACGTCTGGCTCGCACGGCTGGCCGAAGTGCCGCTCGCCTTCCAACCGGGCGAGGCGTGGCTGTACGACACCTGCTCGACTATCCAGGGCGTGCTCGCCGCCCGCGCGTCCGGCCGGTCGCTGCCGGAGTTCCTCGAGGAACGGATTTTCGCGCCGCTGGGCATGGCGGACACCGGGTTCGTCGTCGGCCCGGACCGGCGCGACCGGTTCACCGCCTTCTACAAGAAGACCACCGACGGGCTCGTCCTCGCCGATCCGCCGGACGGCCAGTGGAGCACGATGCCGGCGCTGCCGCTGGGCAACGGCGGCCTGGCCGGGACGGCGGGGGACTGGGTCGCCTTCGGCCGGATGCTCCTCGCCGGAGGCACCGCGCACGACGGCGGGCGCGTGCTCGGCGCCGAGGCGGTCCGGTTGATGACCACCGACCACACCAGCGCCGCGCACCGCGAGATCGGCGCGCTGTTCCTGGAGGGCCAGGGCTGGGGGATGGGCGGCGCGGTCGACGTCGCCGCCGTCGAACCGTGGACCGTCCCGGGCCGCTACGGCTGGGTCGGCGGCACCGGCACCACCGCCCACGTCGTGCCCGCCACCGGCACGGTCGCCGTGCTGCTGACCCAGGTCGGCGAAGACAACCCGGTGCCGCCGAAGTGGATGCGCGAGTTCTGGCGGGAAGCGGCCGCGTAGGGTCGGAGACGGGATCCGGCACAGTGGAAGGACATTCTGGATGGGCGAGTCGAACTGGGCCGGGAATCTTGCCTACACCGCGGACTCGGTGCTGACTCCGCATTCGGTCGACGAGGTGCGGGAAGCCGTCGCGGCCGCGACGCACGTCAAGGCCCTGGGCAGCCGTCACTGCTTCAACGCGATCGCGGACTCGCCGGGCGGCGTCCTGCTGGACCTGCGCGCGCTCGAGGTCCCGGTGGAGATCGGCGACGGGACGGTGACCGTCGGCGGGTCCGCCCGCTACGGCGACTTCGCCGAGCAGCTGCACGCCGCCGGGTTCGCGCTGCCGAACCTCGCGTCGCTCCCGCACATCACGGTGGCCGGCAGCGTCGCGACGGGCACCCACGGCTCCGGGCGGCGGCAGCCGGGACTCGCCTCGGCCGTGTCGGCGATCGAGCTGGTCACGGCGAACGGCGAGCTGCGGACGTTCACCCGCGCCCACGCCGAGTTCCCCGGCCTGGTCGTCGGCCTCGGCGCGACCGGCGTCGTCACGCGGCTGACGCTCGACGTGGTGCCGGCGTTCGACGTGCGCCAGGACGTCTTCGACGGCCTGCCGTGGGAGGCCGCCTACCGGCACTTCGACGAGATCGAGGACGCCGGCTACAGCGTCAGCATGTTCACGAACTGGGCGAACGACACGGTCGACCAGGTGTGGGTGAAGAGCCGCGTGGACGCGTTCACACCGCGGACCGGGCTGTTCGACGCGGTCCCGGCCGACGGGCCCCGGCACCCGGCGCACGCCGCGGGGATCTCCGCCGACAACGGCACGCCGCAGCTGGGGGTGCCGGGTCCGTGGCACGACCGCCTGCCGCACTTCGCGCTCGCGTTCACCCCGAGCGTCGGCGACGAGCTGCAGTCGGAGTACTTCGTGCCCTACGAGGACGCGGTGGCGGCGGCGCGGGCGATCCGCGAAATCGGCGACCTCCTGGCCCCCTTGCTGCTGGTGTCGGAGATCCGCGCGATCGCGGGCGACGACCTGTGGCTGAGCCCCTGCCACGGGGGCGACCGGGTCGCGTTCCACTTCACCTGGCAACCGCGGCAGCCGGAGGTCGAGGCGGTGCTCCCGGTGCTGGAGGAACGCCTGGCCGCGTTCGGCGCGCGGCCGCACTGGGGAAAGCTCTTCCACACCGCCGGGTCGTACCCGCGGATGGCCGGCTTCCGGGCGCTGACCGCGGAACTGGACCCGGCCGGCAAGTTCCGGAACCCGTTCCTGGAGCGGCACGTCTTCGGCGGCTAGCTCGCGGGCGGGGCCGTGGTCGCGCGGACGATCAAGTACGTGTCGAGCACCTGGGCCGTGTGCTCGTCCGCGTCGCCGTCGAGCAGGTCCAGCAGGATCGTGACCGCCGCCCGGCCCGCGGCCTCCGTCGGCATCGCGATCGTCGTCAACGGCGGTGCCGAGATCGCCGCGAAGACCAGGTCGTCGAAGCCGACCAGGCTGATCTCGTCCGGGACCGGCACGCCGCGGGCGTTGAGCCGGGCCAGCGCGCCGAACGCCACGAGGTCGTTGTACGCCACGATCGCCGTCACGTCCGCCGCCAGCGCCAGGTCCGCGCCCTGCAGCCCGCCCTCGAACACCGGGGGGAACGGCCCGAACTCGACGACTTCCATCCCGTGCCGCCCGGCGGCCTCCGCCAGCCCCTGCCGGCGGGTGCGGTTCGCCCACGACATCCTCGGCCCGCCGAGGTAGGCGCAGCGGCGGTGGCCCAGCGCGGCCAGGTGCTCGATCGCCTGGCGCATCCCGTCGGCGGCGTCCATCACGATCGACGGGATCCCCGGCACCTCGCGGTTGAGCAGCACCAGCGTCGTCTGCCCGGCGAGCGCGCGCAGCTGGTCGTCGGTCATGCTCGGGCTGCCCAGCACCACGCCGTCGACCTGCCGGGCCATCCGGCGCACCAGGTTCTGCTCGGTCGCCGCGTCCTGGTCGCTGCTCGCGAACAGCACGGCGACGTCGTCCTGGCGCGCGCGGGCCTGGACGCCGTCGAGCACGCCGGTGAAGAACGGGTTGCCGAGGTCCGACACGACGATGCCGATGTGCCCGGTGCGGACGACGGGCTGCGGGGCCTCGGCGGCGTGGTACCCGAGCTCGCTCGCCGCGGCCAGCACCCGGCTGCGGGTCTGGTGGCGGACCAGGCCGGGCGAGGTGAACGCGCGCGACACCGTCGAGATCGACACGTTGGCCCGGCGGGCGACGTCGTGAATGGTCACGCTCACGGCAACTCCTCCAGGCTCTGCGCAACATCATGGAAACGCCCGGCGGCGTTGTCAACAACGGACTGCCTTGCGGCAGCGGGGATCCGGCCGCCGCAGGGCCATTCGGCTGGGCTTGGGATGAAAACCCTGCAAATCATTGACCGGTTTTGCTGCAAATCGTAGAACGGAGTCTCCGCCGTGTTCCCCGGTGTGCGGGGCGCGGGTCCCCATCCCCTTCGAGGTGCCCGATGACCAGGAAAACCGAGTTCTGCCTGCGCGTTTTCGGAACGGCCGCGCTCGCCGCGGCGCTGGCCGCCGCCGTTCCCGCCGGAGTCGCGCACGCGGCTTTCGAAAGCTCACCCGCTGGTTTCGGCGCCGGCACGACCGGCGGCGCGGGCGGCGAGACCGTCACCGTGACGACGGCGTCCGCGTTCGCCGACGCGGTGACAGGCACGACGGCCCGCACGGTCCGGGTGAGCGGGAAGATCACCTTGGCGAACAAGACGCTGGTGAAGATCGGGTCGAACAAGACCGTGCTCGGCGTCGGGTCCGGTTCCGGCTTCACCGGCGGCGGGCTCGCGGTGGACAAGTCGTCGAACGTGATCATCCGCAACCTGGCCATCGCGAAGGCCGTCGGCACCGACGCGATCCAGATCCAGCGCGGCGCCACTCGCGTGTGGATCGACCACAACGACCTGTCCTCCGACCTCGACCACGGCAAGGACTACTACGACGGCCTGCTCGACATCAGCCACGCCGCCGACGCGATCACGGTGTCCTGGAACAAGTTCCACGACCACTACAAGGTCTCCCTCGTCGGGCACAGCGACAACAACGCCGCCGAGGACACGGGCAAGCTGCACGTGACCTACAGCCACAACTGGTTCGAGAACGTGAACTCGCGGATGCCCAGCCTGCGGTTCGGCACCGGGCACGCCTACGACAACTATTTCCACGCGGTCACCGATTCCGCCGTGCATTCGCGGATGAACGCGCAGTTCCTCGCCCAGAACAACGTCTTCGAATCCACGAAGGTCTGCCTCGAAACGACCGGCGACAGCGACGTCGACGGCTACCTCAACGAGTCGGGCAACTCCTTCGGCGGCTGCGCGAACAAGATCACCCGCACCGGGAGCATGACGACGGCACCGTATTCCTTCACGCTGGAACCGGTTTCGACCGTCAAGGCCAGCGTCACCGCGGGCGCGGGCGTCGGCCGGATCTGACCGGCGGGGAGTGTGCGGCCGGTTCGGGTAAGCGCTATCTCGAACCGGCCACCGCCGTTCGGCGTATCCGGGGTTCGACGAGTTCGAGGACCGGTCCCGGACATTGACACACTTGTCGCGAACGCCCTACGGTGACCACCGGAAGTTTCTCCCGAACTGCCCATTCGTCAGTTCCCGCGCGGCCGGACCCGGTCGCGCCGATCGGAGACCCATGTCGGGGAGCAGGCGCCGCACCGTCGCGGACCCGCCGAGGCTGGCCGTGGTCGGCACGTCCGGCTACGCGTTCAGCTACCTGCACCGCGCGCGCATCCTGCACGACGAGGGCCTGGTGCGGTTCGCCGGCATGGCCGACGTCCGGGCGCCCTCCGCCGCCGCGATCGCGTTGCTGCCCGAGGGCGGTACCGCGCACGTCGGGGTCGACGACCTGCTCCACCGCTGCCGCCCCGACATCACCGTGGTCGCGACCCCGCCGCACGCGCACGTCCGGGTCGGCGGCGCGGTCCTGCGGGCGGGCGGCGACCTGCTCCTGGAAACCCCGCCGGTGCTCGACCTGGCCGGGTTCCGGACGCTGTCCCGGCTGGCCGCGGAGAACGGCTCGGCGTGCCAGACCGGCTTCCAGAGCTTCGGCTCCCCGGCCCTGCCGGTACTGCGGGCGGCGATCGCGGCCGGGAAGCTCGGCGACGTGGTGGGCGTCGGCGCGG
>NZ_JBVHUL010000017.1:143156-200142 GCF_055565395.1 Amycolatopsis sp. NPDC028719 | reverse complement strand
CAGATGTCGCAATCCACACCGAACCCGGAGGCCCTCCCTCACACCAAGATCATCCGATCACGTGTCGCCCGTACCCAACCTCCGTGGTCAATACAGCTAGCGCAGGGAGTTCGCCAGCTCCTCGATGATGACCAGCTGCTCCCGCACGCCGACCTCCATGCCGGACTCGAGGATCATGTCCCGCAGTTCCCTGCTGCCCGTTTCGGTCAGCAGCTCGAAGCGCGTCCGGTCGCCGAGAGCGGTGAAGGTGACGGTGATGAGCGGCCCGTCCACCGAGTCGAGGTCCACGCCCGGCAGCTCGAAGACCTCGGTGTAGACGATCTTCTCGTCCGGCACGACTTCCCGGTACTCGCCGTGGAAGCCGACCTCGGCACCGTCGTCCGTCTCCAGCACGAAGCGCCAGCGGCCGCCGGGCCGCAGGTCCATCTCGACCTTCGTCGTCGTCCCGCGATGCCCGGCCCACCAGCGCTTCACCAGCTCCGGCGTGGTCCAGGCGCGGTAGACGAGGTGCCGGGGCGCGTCGAACTCGCGGGTGATGAGGATCCGGTCGTCCGCCGGGGTCGTGATCTCCACGTCAGTGCTCCTGTTCCTTGAGTTCTTCGAGGACGCCGTCCAGCAGCTCGAAGCGTTCCGACCACGTCCGTTCGTAGCGCTTGACCCAGTCGTGGATGGGTTTCAGCGCGGCGCCGTTGAGCCGGTAGACGCGCTGGCGGCCTTCGTCGCGCACGTCGACCGCGCCCACCTCCCGCAGGACGCGCAGGTGTTTCGACACCTGCGGCTGGGCGAGGCCGAGCACGTCGACGAGGTCGCCGACGGACCGTTCGCCGGTCATCAGGACGTCGAGGATCTGCCGCCGCCGGGGTTCGGCGACGGCGTTGAAGGTGTCGGCCGTTGTCGCTGCTCGTGCCACGGGAGCATCATATGCCCATATGGGTATGCGTCAAGAACCCGCATCGTGGGCACACTGGGCCCCCGCTCCGCCGTCTGCCACGATCAGCCCATGGCCTCCCGGGTCGACGGTCCACCCGGTCCTCACAGTCCACACAGGACGGACGCGCGCGGCGCCCGGCGGAGCGCCGGCGCCGGCGCCGTCCAGCGGGCGATCCTCGACGACCTGCTGCTCGGCCACGCCCCGGACCGCGAGCCGCTCGGCTCGGCGTCGCCACCGGCGGCCGGGTCGACCGCACTTCCGGCACCGTCGTCGAACATCCGCTGCTGCGCTGGAAAACGTGCGGTGCGCGCCGAACGCCTCTTCGGCCACCCGAAAGCGCGCGAAAGCGTGGTGCGGTTGTTCACCGGCAACGTCGTCGACGCGGTCGATGCCGCCCGGAACATCGGTCGAACTCCGAAAGCCGGTCAGCGTCGGATGGCGCACTGTTCGCCGAACGTCACGACGGCGGACACGCCCCGGCCGGATCAGCGCTCGTTGCGCGCCAGGTCCCGGAAGCAGTCCCACGCCCGGCTGACGAGCGCCGGGTGCGTCCGGAGGTCGATCGCCGTGCGGGCCAGTGCCGCCGCGGACGCCAGCATCGCCGAGCGGCCGCGCGGGCTCGCCGCCGCCGCGGCGAACTCCGGCGTGTGGTCGGAGTACTCCTCCGCCGTGATCGCCACGAACGGGTGGATCGCCGGGACCCGGACGCTCACGTCGCCGATGTCCGACGAACCGAGGAAGACCCCCGGCGCCGGCGGAGTCGCGTGGATCCCGCGCGCCGCCAGGTGCTCGGTGAACCGCTCGGACAGCACCGGGTTGTCGCGGAAGTGGGCGTAGCCGCGCCCGAGACGTTCGACGTCGACCTTCGCGCCCGTCGCGAGTGCCGCGCCCTGCGCGGCCGTCGTCACGTCCTCGACCAGGCGGTCCAGCGCACCGGTCGTGAGCGCGCGGAGCCCGAAGCGGCCCTCGGCGCGGTCGGGGACGATGTTCGTCGCCTCGCCGCCGTGGGTGATGATCCCCTGGACGTGGGAGCCGGCGGGCAGCCGCTGGCGCAGTGCCGAGACCGCGCCGAACGCCTGGATCAGCGCGGCGAGCGCGTCGATGCCGGCTTCCGGGTCGCCGGTCGGGTGCGCCGCGCGGCCGCGGAAGGTCACCTTCAGCTCCACCTGCGCGGTCAGCGGGGCCCAGGACCACGAGTGGACGCCGGGGTGGACCATCAGGGCCGCGTCGACGTCGTCGAACACGCCCGCCTCGGCCAGCGCCACCTTGCCGCCGCCGCGTTCCTCGGCGGGACACCCCACCACGAGCAGCGAGCCCGGGCTGTCCGCCAGCACGGCGCGCGCCGCCAAGGCGGCTCCGAGGCCGGCCGCGGCGATCAGGTTGTGGCCGCACGCGTGGCCCAGCCCGGGCAGCGCGTCGTACTCCAGCAGCAGCGCGACGCACGGCCGCCCGCTCCCGGCCCGCGCGAGGAACGACGTCGGCAGTCCCGCGACGCCGGTTTCGACGGCGAAGCCGTCCTCGGCGAGCTCCCGGGTCAGGCGTTCGGCGGCCGCGTGCTCCTCATAGGACAGTTCCGGCCGTTCGTACAGCGCGGTCGCGACCGCCCACAGCCGTTCGTCCAGCCGCTCGATCCGCTCGTCGGCCCGCTCGTGCAGCTCTTCGTGCCACTCCATGCCCATCGGAATACCCCCACCACGCACGGCCACACCAGCGGCAGTGTTTCACACGGACCGAATGCGGCTACTCGCGCGCATGGACCAGACCAAGGCACCGGTGCTGGAAGCGTTGCGCGACTACCACCGCATCGGCTACGTCCCGTTCAACGCGCCCGGCCACAAGCAGGGCCGGGGCGTCGATCCGCGAGTGCTGGAGATCGTCGGCGCGAAGGTCTTCGAGTCCGACGTCATCGCACTCAACGGCCTCGACGACCGGCTGATGCGCCAGGGCGTGCTCGCCGAAGCGCAGGAACTGATGGCCGACGCGGTCGGCGCCGAGCACACGTTCTTCTCCACCTGCGGCAGCTCGCTTTCGGTGAAGAGCGCGATGCTCGCGGTCGCCGGGCCGCACGAGAAGCTGCTGGTGCCGCGGCACGTCCACAAGTCGGTGGTGTCCGGGCTGATCGTCAGCGGCGTCCAGCCGGTGTGGGTGCGGCCGCACTGGGACGCCGGGCAGCACCTGACCCACCCGCCCGGCCCGCGGGAGTACGCGGAGGCGTTCGAACGGGACCCCGACGTGAAGGGCGCCCTGATGGTGACGCCGACCGACTACGGCACCTGCGGCGACGTCCGCGCGGTCGCGGAGTTCTGCCACGCCCGCGACCTCCCGCTGATCGTCGACGAGGCGTGGGGCGCGCACCTGCCCTTCCACGACGGCCTGCCGCCGTGGGGGATGTTCGCGGGCGCCGACGTGTGCGTCACGAGCGTGCACAAGATGGGCGCGGCCGTCGAGCAGAGTTCGGTGTTCCACCTGCAGGGCGACCGCGTGGACCCGAACGTGCTGAAGTCGCGCGAGGACCTGCTCGGCACCACGAGCCCGAGTTCGCTGGTGTACGCCGCCCTCGACGGCTGGCGGCGGCAGATGGCCGAGCACGGCAAGGAACTGCTGGACGGCGCCCTCACCCTGGTGAAATCCGTGCGCGGCCGGGTGTCGGACCTCGGGTTCACGGTCCTGCACGACGAGTTCCTCGGGCCGGACCTCGCGGATTCCGTGGACCCGCTGAAGGTCGTGCTCGACCTCGCACCGCTGGGCATCAGCGGGTACCAGGCCGCCGACTGGCTCCGCGAGCAGCAGCACGTCACCGTCGGGCTGTCGGACCATCGCCGGATCGTGGCCCAGATCAACCATTCGGATGACGACGAGACGACGGGCGTGCTCGTCTCCGCGCTCGAAGCGCTGCTGAAGGCCGCACCGGAGTTCAAGACGCCGCCGAAGGTCGAGATCCCGCCGCCGGCGGAGTTCGAGCTGGAGACGGCGATGCTGCCGCGCGACGCGTTCTTCGGCCCGGCCGAGCAGGTCTCCCTGGACGAGGCACCAGGCCGGATCGCGGCGGAGATGATCACGCCGTACCCGCCGGGCGCTCCCGGCGTGCTGCCGGGTGAAGTGATCACGAAGCCGATCCTGGATTACCTGCGCAGCGGACTGGAGGCGGGGATGGAACTGCCCGACCCGGCCGACTCCGAGCTGAAGTCGGTCCGGGTGGTCGCCCGGCAGTGAGGAGGGCCGGGTCGGAACCTCCTGGTGCGACCCGGCTTTGCCGGGATCGCGGAACGGCCCGCGCCGGATCACCCCCGATGCAGTGAATGACTCATTCCTGGCGCCGGACGCCAGGAATGAGTCATTCACTGCATCGAAATCCCCTGTGCGAGTTCTGCAAGCGTGAACCCGGCGGCGCTGCGGTGCCGGAAACGAGCAACGCCGCCGGTGCCTCAGGCCTTCGCGCTCTTTAGTTCGAGAGGATTCTTCGGCGCGTCCGACCGGGCGTCGATCATCCGCTGCCCCAGTTCCTGAAGCCGCTTGCGCCCCATGGCCGAGCGGACCTCCGGGAACCACTCGTCCTCTTCCTCCTCCACGTGGTGGCGGACGTTCTCGGTCAGCACCGTGACCTTCGCGTCGAACGTCTCTTCGTGGGGGTCGAGGTCGAGCAGTTCGGACAGCATCCACACCACGACGTGGTGCTCCTCCACGCTCTCCAGGACGTGGTCCTTCGTCTCCGGCACCGCCTCGCGCGCCGCCGGGTAGAAGATCTCCTCCTCGATGTACGCGTGGACGGTCAGCTCCTCGATGATCGAGTCGGCGATGCGGCGCTTCTCGTCGTAAGCGTCCTCCCCCGCCTTCTCGAACTCCTTGAACAGCTTCTCCACGGTCTTGTGGTCGTTCTTGAGCAACACGATCGCGTCGGTCGACATCGATTTCCTCACGGTGTGGCCAGGTCCCGCAGGGCGACCTGGGAGTTCTCCAGTTCCTTCGTCATCAGCAGAGCCACGGTGCGGGCGTGGGCCAGCGCCCGGCCGACGGCCCCCACCGCGTCCCACGTCGCCTCCACGGTGCCGCCGTGGCCGGTCACCCGGCCGGACAGGAGGCCCTCCTCAAGCCGGCCCTGCAAGGCCGGCAACAGGTGGGTCAGGTCGTCCGCCAGCAGCCGCAGGGCGCCGAGCACCCGGTACATCTCGGCCGGCGAGTCGAGTCCGCCCTCGCCCACGCAGCGGGACAGCCGGCGCACGGTGGCCCCGGCGTCGGCGGCCAGCAGCGACGGCGAGGAGGCTGCGCTCGGGTTCATGACCGCTCGAATACCCGTTCGCCGCCGGGGAAAACGCCGTTTGCGCGGTACTCCATCCGGGTACTCAGCCGACTCCCCGATACCAGGAGCAGCGGTGAACCCAGACGTGTTGACGTTCGGCATCGAAGAAGAGTTCTTCGTCGTCGACCGGCGTGGCCACCTCTCGCAGGCCGGCGATGACGTCGTCGACGCCGCGGAGGCGGCCGACGACGTTCAGGGCGAGTTGCAGCACGAGCTCAACCTGTCGCAGGCCGAAACCGCCACCGACGTCTGCCGCACGCACGCCGAGGCGCTGCGGCAGCTGAGCGGGCTGCGCGAGGACCTCACCCGGGCGGCCCGTGCCCGCGGCTACCGGCTGCTGCCGGCCGGCGCGCCGCCACTGGCCGAATCGTCACCACCGCGCATCACACCGAACCCGCGCTACCAGCGGATGGCCGAGCACTTCGGCGCCACCGCGTGGACGTCGCTCACCTGCGGCTGCCACGTGCACGTCGCGATCCCCGACAAGGAAAGCGGGATCCGGGTCCTCAACAGCGTCCGGCCGTGGCTGCCCGCGCTGCTCACGATCACCGCGAACTCGGCCATCGCCGACGGCTACGACACCGGCTACGCCAGCTGGCGCTACCACCAGTGGAGCCGGTGGCCCTCGGCCGGCCCGCCGCCGCGGTTCGCTTCGCTCGACGAGTACGAGAGCATCGTCGACGGCTGGCTGCGGTCGGGGGCGATCCTGGACCGCGGGATGATCTACTGGGACGTCCGCCTGTCGGAGAAGCAGCCCACGCTCGAATTCCGCATATCCGACGTCGCCGCGAAGCCGGCGGACGCGGTGCTGCTGGGGGTGCTGGCACGTGGTCTCGTCGCGACCGCGCTGGCCGACGGCGCGCGGTCACCGGAGCTGTCGAACGAGGTGCTGCGCGGCCGGCTCTGGCGAGCGTCGAAGGAAGGGGTGACCGGCTCCTGCCCGCATCCGCGGACCGGTGACCTGCAGCCGGCGAAAGCGGTGCTCGACGACCTGATCGAACTGACCGCCCCCGCGCTGAAAGCGGCGGGAGACCTGGACTTCGCCCGGGAAGGGATCGCCCGGCTGGTCGCCGAAGGCGGCGGCGCCGACCGGCAGCGCCGTGCCTTCGCGGAAAAGGGCCGGGCGGAAGCCGTCGTGGACCTGCTGACCGAAGGCGGCTAGTGCCGCGCGTCCGAGGGTCGTTGACGGTCGCGAGGGTCCGCTGGGGCGTGGTCGTGAGTGAGGAACCGGGTTGGATCCCGGTTTCTCACTCCCGACCGTCCGGGCCTCGGGAGCCGGGTTGCGGTGGGAGCTGCTCGAGCAACTGGAGCGCGCGCACGGCGGCGTGGGAGCGGCCGGGGTCGACGACGAGGTGGACATCCGCGGCTTCGGCGTCCCGGCGGGCCTCCAGCAGCACGCGGAGACCGGCGGCACCGAGGAACCCGACCTCGCCGAGGTCGACCCGCAGCACCGCGGGACGGGCGCGCACGTGCCCGGCCAGCGTGGCCTCCAGCTCAGGTGCGCTGCACGCGTCGATTTCGCCCGTCACCTCGACGACGATCGCGTCGGCGCTCTTCCACCGAACCTCGCTGTGCAGGTCGGCGGGCGCGCGCGGCGAGGGCAGGCTCTGGGCCGGAGAAGCCGTCCGGGCCTCTCCCCGCCGGGAATCGGTCGTCATGACACAGGAAGTACCCCCTGCCGGCCGAACGTCAAACAGCGCCCGGTCCGAGTGCATTTCCGCCGGTGGAACGGGTAACCGGCGGCGAATCCGCGGAAGGAGCCCGCCCATGTCCGACGGCCCGCCCACGATGGGCGTCGAAGAGGAGTTCCTGCTCGTCAACCCGCGCACAGGGCACGCGTCGGCGTGCGCGGAGCAGGTGCTTGCGCGGTACCACCACCACGGGCCGCTGCCCGACGGCGCCCAGGTCCACCGCGAACTGCGGCTCACCCAGATCGAGGCCGCCAGCGGCGTCTGCACCACTGCCGGCGAGCTGCGTGACCAGCTGACGGCGGCGCGCCGGGTGCTGGCCGGGGCCGCCGCGGCCGAGGACTGCGCGCTGCTGGCCACGGGCACGCCGCTCGGGCCCGGCGCGGTCGAGCCGCCCGCGGCCACCGGCCGCTACGCCGAGATCGACGCCGCCTACGGTGCCGTGGTCGCCGACTACGAAGCCTGCGGCTGCCACGTCCACGTCGGGGTCGCCGACCCGGACACCGCGGTCGCGGTCGTCAACCACCTCGGCCGCTGGCTGCCCACGCTGCTCGGCCTGTCGGCCAACGCGCCGTTCGACCACGGGCGCGACACCGGCTACCACAGCTGGCGGATGGTCCAGCAGTCCCGCTTCCCCGGTTCCGGCGTCGCGCCGCACCTGCGGGACCACGCCGCGTACCGCCGGGCGGTCGGCACGCTCGTCGAGTGCGGCGCGCTCGTCGACCCGGACCAGACGTTCTGGCTCGCCCGCCCGTCCGGCCGGTTCCCGACCGTCGAGTTCCGCGTCGCCGACACCGCGCTGACCGTCGACCACGCCGTGCTGCAGGCCCTCCTGAGCCGGGCCCTGGTGCGGCGGGCGCTGGACGACCTCGCCCGCGGGCGGGAAGCCGCGCCGCTGTCCCCGCAGGTGGCCGCGGCGGCGGTGTGGACCGCGGCGCGCCACGGGCTGACCGGCTCGCTCGTCGACGCTCTCGACGAGACGCGCCGTCCGGCGTGGACACTGGTCGAAGCCCTGCTGGAGCACGTCCACACGGCTCTCGAGGAGAACGGTGACCTGGCCGAGGTCCAGGTGCTCGTCGCGGCGCTGCGGGCGGACGGGACCGGATCGGCGCAGCAGCGCGCGGTGGCCGGGCGCGGGACGGCGGCCGCGGTGCGGTGGCTCACCGCGCGGACCGTGCCCGCCGGGCATGGAACGCGGCTCACCGGGTAGTCACCGGCCATGACGACCTTCACCACCGCCACCGCGCTGCCGGCGTCGCGCGGACCGCTGTCGGAGTCCGTGCTCTCGACGCTGCTGCGGGATCAGCCGCGAGCCGATCTCGGTTTCGACGGCCTGGCGGACGCCGACCCGCTCGGCGACGACCTCCAGCTGGCCCTGCACCTGTGCTACGAACTGCACTACCAGGGCCTGCCGGGAGTGTCGGCCGACTGGGAGTGGGACCCGGAGCTGCTGCGCCTGCGCGGCGCGCTGGAGGCACGTTTCCTGGCCGCGCTGCGCGACAACGTGCCGGGCGGGGACGACGTCCAGGCCGAGCTCGACGCCCTGCTCGTCGAACCGCTGGACGCCGAGGGCGTGTCGCACTTCCTGCGCGACCACGGCGAATGGAACCACGTGCGCGAGTACTTCGCACACCGCTCGGTCTACCACCACAAGGAGGCCGACCCGCACGCGTGGGTGATCCCCCGGCTGCGCGGCCGTGCCAAGGCGGCACTGGTGGCGGTGGAGTTCGACGAGTTCGGCGGCGGGCGCGCGGAGCTCGCGCACTCCCGCCTGTACGCGGACCTGCTGCGCGCGGCGGGGCTGCCGGACGGGTACCTGGAACTGGCCGACCACGTGCCGGGGCCGATGTTCGCCGTGGTCAACATGATGTCGATGTTCGGCCTGCACCGGTCGCTGCGGGGTGCGCTGTGCGGCCACTTCGCGGCGGCGGAGATCACCACGGCGCCGTCCGCGGCGCGCATGGACCAGGCGCTGCGCCGGCTGAACGCGCCCGAGGCGTGCCGGTTCTTCTTCACGGAGCACATCGAGGCGGACGCGGTCCACGAACAGGTGCTGCGCCACGACGTGCTCGGCGGCCTGCTCGAGCAGGAGCCCGAGCTGGCCGCCGACGTGGTGTTCGGGATCCAGGCGACGGAGTTCCTGGAAGGCCGGTTCGGCGCGCGGCTGCTGGAACACTGGCGCGCGGGTGAGTCTTCGCTGCGTCAGCCGTTGCCGGGCTGAGTCCGCACCCGCTTGCGGTGGCTCGTGTCGCAGAGCGGGAACCGCTTGCTCCGGCGGCACGCGCACACCGCGACCACGAACCGGTCGGACCGCACGAGCTCGCCCTCGGGCGTGCACAGCTCGACCGGCCCTTCGACGAGGACCGGCCCGCCCGGGACGACGGTGACGCGGCGGGGCCGCTCAGCGGCCGGCACGCAGCACCACCAGCTCCTCCATCCGCTGCCCCGGCTCGATCAGGCCGGCCGCTTCCAGGAACTCCGTCCGTCCGGAAAGGACCGGCCCGAACGGGATGCGGGCGCGCCGGTCCACCGAAGCCCGGAGACCCTGTGCCGTCAGCATCTCCAGTGATCGATCCACATCGGACAGTGCGGATTGGACGAGCAGGAGCGTGCCACCGGGGCGCAGCAGCGTGCCCGCCCGGGCGCAGAGCGGATCGAGGACCGCGCGGCCGTCCGGCCCCGCGTCCCAGCCACGGGTGCCTCGGACCGTCGGAGCCGGGGACGGCACGTAGGGCGGGTTGGCGACGACGACGTCGAACGGGCCCTCCGCCAGCGCCGTCGTCAGGTCGCCCCGGCGGGTGCGGACCCGGAGCCGCCGGGTCAAGGCGTTGAGGCGTACCGACGCGAGTGCGCGGCGCGAGAGGTCCAGTGCCAGCACGGTTTCCGCGCCGCGGCGGGCCAGGGTGAGCGCCTGCGCGCCGGTGCCCGTGCACAGGTCGAGGGCTCGCGCGCCGGGCGGCATCGCGAGGTCGCCGATCGCCTCGGCGAGCAGGGCGGTGTCTTCCTGGGGGCGGTAGACGCCCGGGAGCCGCAGCAGCCGCGGGGCGGCCGGGACGGGCCGGAGGACGACGGGCCGGGCGGCCAAGGGGCCCGGGCGGACGGGTTCCGCCGACGTGGTCATCTCGGTCTCCTTCACCTCGCCGCGGCCCGGCGCACTCGCCGGCGGACAACCGCGTCGCCCCGGGCTACCCGGCGAAGATCGCCGCAAACGCCGCCGGTTGAACCCGCTCCGGCGGGGTATCCGGGCCGCAAAGGACCCCGGAGAAAGGCACGGCGATGACGTCCCAGGACCGCACCCAGCACCCGACCGACCCGGCCGAAGGCGCCCGCGGCGACGACCCGCACGGCAACACCCCGGAAGCACAGCGCGAAACGCTCCGCGGCGAACAAGGCACGTCGAGCGGCGACGAGCACGACGACAGCGACCCGCAGTCGGGCTGACGGCACCGCGGGGAGCGCACACTGCGGCGGCCCGATGTGGCAAGGTGCTTTCCGGCGCCCCGAACGCCTCATCGGGCCCTCGGCACACCGGCCGGACGCCGCCGCGCCTCAGGACGCCGGCGCTGTCTCCTCGGCCACCGGCCCGGTCTCTTCCATCATCAGCAGAGCGCCCACGCTGGCGCCCACGCGGTCCTGCAAGGCGCTGCACAGCAACCGGACCACGACGGTGCGCCCCCGGCGGTTGACGGCGTCGAGGGCCCGCTCGGCCCGGAACCCGGCGTCGGCCAGCGCTTCGCGGAGCACCGGGCGCAGCTCGGCGATCGGCAGGCCGATGTCCAGGTTGAGCAGGTGGGTGCCCTCCGCCTCCTCGCGGCGGACACCCCACAGGTTCTCCGCACCGCGGTTCCAGGCCTTGATCCGCATTTCGGAGTCGATCACCACGATCCCGGCCTGGACCGCGGTCAGCACCGACTCCAGGAAGTCGTTCAGCTCGTCGAGATCGAGGCCGCGGTCCCGCAGCGCGTCGTTGATCGTCTGCAGCTCGTCGTTGGTGGAGTGCAGTTCCTCGTTCATCGTTTCGAGCTCTTCGTTGGTGGACTGGAGCTCTTCGTTGGTCGTCTCCAGCTCCTCCACCGTGGACTGGAGCTCCTCGTTCGTGGTCTCCAGCTCTTCGTTGGTCGACTGCAGTTCCTCGTAGGCCAGCTTGAGCCGGCCGTTCGTGTATTCGAGCTCGGTGAGCAGCGAGCGCGCCCAGCTCACGTCGTGGAACACCACCGACACGCCGAGCAGGCTCTTCTCCTTGCCCAGCAACGGGTTCACGTGCACGTCGTACCACACGGCGTCACCGGCCCGGCGCCACTCGACGTCCTTGATCCGCAGGGAGCGGCGTTCCAGGCGGGCCTGCTCGACGTAGGGCCGGAGCGTGACCGGGCGGTAGGAGACGTCGAGGTCCCACAGCTTCCGCCCGACGTCCCGCTCGGACAGTCCGAACAGGATCTCGGCCTGCCGGTTGACCAGCGCGACGACCTCTTCGCCGGTCACCACGAGCTGGGCGACGGGACTGGTCGCGAACGCGTGCTCCCGCAGCTGGTCGAAGCCGGGGACGTCGGCCGGGGCCCGCGCCGGGTTGCCGTGGGCGGTGAAGTGCTGGTGGCCGGCCTGGGTGGCGCCGCTCTTGCGGAAGACCCGTTGCTTGAGGTCGAGCGGTTCGAACAGCCGGGTGTGGCTGAGCAGCATCTCGGCCTTGCCCAGGAACACCACACCGCGGGGCGCCAGCGCGAAGTGGAGCCGCTCGAGGATCTTCGTCTGCGTTTCGGCGTTGAAGTACATCAGCGTGTTGCGGCACACGAGCAGGTCGATCCGCGAGATGGGGGCGTCCTGCACGAGGTCGTTGCGGCCGAAGATGACCGAGCGGCGGAGGTCCGTGCGGAAGGTGTACCGGCTGCCCTGCTGCTCGAAGTACTCCGCGAGCTGGGCTTCGGGCACGCCTTCGAGTTCGTCCGGGGTGTACGCCGCGTGCCGGGCCTGGACGAGGGCCTCTTCGTCGACGTCGGTGGCGTAGATCTTGACCCGCCGGCGGAAGGCGTCGACCCCGAGCGCGTCGGCGAGGGCGATGGCGATGCTGTAGGCCTCCTGGCCCGCCGCGCAGCCCGCGCTCCACACGCGGATGGGCTCTTCGGGGTTGCGTTCGGCCAGCAGGGTGGGGATCACCTGCTGCCGGAGGTACTCCCAGGCTTCCGGGTCGCGGAAGAACCCGGTGACGTTGATCAGGATGGTGTTGAACAGGGCGACGAACTCGTCGGCGTTCACCTGGAGCTGGTCGATGTAGTCCGCGTAGCCCTCGGCGCCGACCTGGCTCATCCGCCGCTGGACCCGCCGCATCAGGCTGGTCCGCTTGTAGCCGGTGAAGTCGAAGCCGCGCGATTCCTTGAGGTACACGAGCACGGATTCGAACTCGTCGTCGGCTTCCGGCCGGAGCTCCGTCACCGGGTACACGCTACCCGCTGCCCCCGCGCGCGCCGCCGTGCCGGGCCAGCACCGCCCACACGACCTTGCCGCCCGCCCAGGACCTGCTGCACCCCCAGACCCGGGCGATCTGCACGATCATCTGCAGCCCGAGGCCCCCGTCGGAGCTGTGGACCCGCTCGTGCAGCACCGCCGGCCGCGGATCGTCGTCGGCGACGGCGACGGTGAAGACGCCCCGCCGCAGCTCCAGCCGGAGCCGGGGAGCGGAGAAGGTGTGCCGGATCGTGTTCTCGACCAGCTCCGTCGCGATGAGCAGCGCGTCCTCGGTGTTCTCCGATACCCCCCACTCGGCGCAGACGCGGGTGACGAACTGCCGCGCCAGTGCCGACGCTCCGTCGGACGGCATCAGCAGCTGCACCGCCCGGCGCCGCGCCGGGTGGTCCCGCTCCCGCTCCGCCGTGCCGACATCGGCGTGGACCGCCACGAAGCGGTCGATCGCCTGGGTCCTCAGCACCGCGATGTGCTCTGGCCGGGCCGAGACGAGGGCGAACGGGACGCCGGGCCAGTCGCTGATCCGCATGGCGACCGTCGAGAAGACGCCCGCCAGCTTGTCCTCGCCGATCGTCAGCCCGCCGATGTCGGCGATCACGCTGTCCGGGGCGTCGGTAACGATCTTGAGCAGGCCGTCGCGCAGGTCGGGGTAGCTCGCGAGGTCGAGCCACCCGGTCACGGTCACCAGCGTCGACCGGGCCCGGACCTCCGGGACCAGGAGTACTCCCCCACCTTCGCCGGTCATGGTCCCGATCCGGTCTCGGCGTCCTGCGTGAGCAGGAACCGCCGGAGCGTCTCGGCGGCCGCGACGCACTCGCGCAGGGTGCTCTCGTACCGACCGGTCGCCAGCCCGGACCCGCCGGCGGCGTTCTGCTGCATCCGCCGGGCCAGCGCCGCCTTCTCGTCGAGGGAGCGCAGCGCGGTCCACAGCGCCCGCTCGAACTCGAGGTCGTGCGCCCGGAGCAGGGCCTCCGCCGACCACGCGTGCCCGATGCGGCACCGGTAATGACCGTCCCGGCCGCCGATCTCGACGAGCGTGCCGCCGCAGTCGGGGCACGTGTGCCCGGACGGGGGGTTCCCGTCGCCCGGGACGACGGCGTCGAGCCGGACTCCGTCCCGGGCGATCCGGTCTTCCAGGAGGAGGGCGGCCGAGGGCGGCGGCACCCTGGCGGCCGACCCGGGCGTTCGGACCAGCTTGTCCAGCACCTTGCCGAGCAGTTCGACCGGGTACACGTGCTCCGTCGCGGTGTGCGCGAGCGCGCTTTCGGGCATGCCGGGGTAGAGCGCCTCCTCCGGGTCCTGCACCATCGCGACGCCCCCTCGTTCGACGATCGCGCGGAGCCCGAGCGCGCCGTCGTCGAGGGCGCCGGAGAGCACGACCCCGACCGCCGCCGGTCCCGCCGCGACGGCGGCGGACCGGAAGGTGGCGTTGATCGCCGGGCGGTGCCCGCTCTCGGTAGGGCCGTGGCTGAGGAACTGCACCCGGTCGTCGACGAGCAGGTGCCGGTCCGGCGGGGCGACGTGGATCACGCCCGCGGTGAGCGGCCGGCCGTGCGTCGCCACCACCGCCGGGAGCGCGCCGGCCCGGTCCAGGATCTGCGGCAGCGCGCTCGTCGACCCGGGTGCCAGGTGCATCACGGCGAGGATCGCGGCCGGGAAGTCGGCGGGCAGGACCCCCGCCAGCCTGCGGAGCGCCTCGACCCCGCCCGCGGACGCGCCGATCACCACGACGTCGCGCTGGACGGGCACGGCGACCACCTCCTCACCCGGTCACGGTAGTCGCATCACCCTCCCGGGTAGCCTGTGGGCGCTCTCCGAAACGTGGTAGTCACCCTTCGTCGAATTCGAACGCCAGCGCGTCGACGCAGGCCTGGTACTTCTGCGTCATCTCGTGCTCGGTGTGCGCCGCCACGAACAGCTGCGCCAGCTCGAAGCTGTAGCTGTCCTGCTCCGGCAGCTCGGAAAGCCGCTGCCCCGCTTCCGGCACGATCTCGATCTGCACGCCGTCGACCCGGTCCTGGATCTCCGCGATCTCTTCCGGGGTCGGCACCCGCGTCACGACGCCGTCTTCGAAGCGGCGCAGGTACCACTTGCCGGCGATCTGGTACTCGCCCTTCCGCGGCCGGCGCCCGGGGTCTTGGCCGAGCCCCAGACGCACCATGATCTCGTGGTTGGCGACGCCGTCGACGAACTCGAAGAGCTCCGCGTGCGACTGCGAGTGCCGCGGGTTGATCTCCAGCAGGGCGACCTGGCCCGACTCGGGGTCGCAGAAGAACTCGATGCTGAAGGTGCCGTTGTCGTACCCGATCCGCTTCATCACCCGCTCGGCCACCTGGCGCATCCGCCGGACGGGTTCCTCGTCCAGCTGGGACGGGTACTGGTGGCGCAGGAACGACGAGCTGTCCGGGTAGTTGATCGAATCCAAGGCGCCGTAGACGACGACCTCGCCGTGGTGGACGTAGCCCTCCACGGCCGCCTGGACGCCGTGCAGCGCCTCCTCGGCCAGGCACGCCGCGCCGCCGACGCGGGCGATCTCCGGCGGCAGCCGGACCTGGTCGAGGACGTAGCCGAACGGCTCCCCCACCCGGCCGACACCGGCGCGGATTTCGGCGACCGCGTCGGCGAACTCGGCCTCGTCGCGGGCCTTGAACGCGAGTTCGGAGGAGAACGACTTGACCGGCTTGAGCCACATCGGGAAGCCGACGCCCTCCGGCGGCACCGGCCGCTCGTCGTCGAGGTCGACGATGCCGAAGTTCGGCAGCTCGTCGATCACCTGCCGCTGCTCGAGCCGGCTCCAGTACTTGTGCTCGCACTTCAGCACCGCCTCCAGCGACAGGCTGGGGAGGCCGTACCGGGCGCACAGGATCGGGACGAGCGTCGCCGCCGGGAAGTCCCAGTAGGTCACGATCGCGCCGACGTCCCCGTCGAACGCGTCGAGCTGGTGCTGCGCGGTCTTCAGCAGCGCCTCGAAATCGATGTCACCGTGCTGCAGTTCCTCCGGGCTCAGCAGGCCGTGGAACCGGTAGGACCCCGACCCCGGCAGGCGCTCCAGTACGCGCTGGTTCTCCTCGTCCAAGCCGACCACGAAAATGTTGGTACTCATACCGGAAGGCCTACCCGGCCCGGCGAACCCCCGAAACGGCCCAGACGGCCCGTTTGCCCGGCGCTCGAGCGGGAATCCCGCCGCCATGACAGCGCTGCCCGAACCGCTTTCCCTCTGGGTCGACACCGCGCCCGCGCCGGACCGCACCGGAGTCCCGGTGCCCGCGGAGGCGGACATCGCGGTGCTCGGCGCGGGCATCGCCGGGCTCACCACCGCGCTCCTGCTCGCCCGCGCCGGCCGCTCGGTCGTCGTACTGGAGGCCGAGCGGGTCGCCGCCGGGGTGTCCGGCCACACGACGGCGAAGGTCAGCGCCCAGCACGGCGCGAAGTACGCCGAGCTGACGTCCCGGCACGGCGCCGGGGCGGCCAAGACCTACGCCGAGACGCAGTCGGCCGCCCTCGAGTGGATCGCCGCCACGGCGGCCGAGCTGGGGATCGACTGCGGCTTCACCCGCGCGGACAGCTTCGTCTACACGACGCAAGAGAAGACCGTCGACTCGCTGAAGCGGGAGGCGGACGCAGCGGCCGCGGCGGGCCTGGCCGCGTCGTTCGTCGACGACGTCGCGCTCGACGTCCCGGCGCTCGGCGCCGTCCGGACCACCGGGCAGGCGCACTTCCACCCGCGCCGGTGGCTCTTGGGCCTCGCCGACGAGATCGAGCGCGCCGGCGGCACGATCGTCGAGCACGCGCGCGCGACCGCGCTGAACGGGCAGACCGTCCGCACCTCGCGCGGCGACGTCGTGGCGCGAGAGGTCGTCGTCGCGACCCACTACCCCGTCCTCGACCGCGGCCTGTACTTCGCCCGGCTCGACCCGGTCCGGGACCTCGTCGTCGCGGGGCCGGCGGCCGGGAACGCACCGCCGGAGGGCATGTACCTCGACGCCGACACGCACCACTCCGTGCGCGGGTACGAGCAAGCGGGCACCCCGATGGTGATCGCCGGCGGCGAGCACTACCGCGTCGGGGCGCACGTGAACGTGGAGCGCCGGTACCGGCGGCTCGCGGACTGGGCGGACGAGCACGCCGGCCTGCACCGCGTGACCCACCGCTGGTCCGCCCACGACATGTCCACCCCGGACAGCATGCCCTACGTCGGCCGGTACCTGCCGGGGACGAAGAACCTCTGGGTGGCCACCGGGTTCGGCCAGTGGGGCATGACCGGCGGCACCGCGGCCGGGCACGTCCTCGCGGCGCGCGTCCTCGGCGAGCCGCACCCGGCCGCGGACCTGTTCGACCCCAACCGCTTCGACGCCCGTTCGGTGCTTGGCGTGGCCGAGGACAACCTCACGGTCGCGCGGTACCTGATCGGCGACCACGTCGCCGCGCTGTGGCGGTCGGAGAAGCTGGACGACCTCCGGCCCGGTGACGCGGCGGTCGTCCGCGTCGGCGGGGAGCTCGTCGCCGCGCACCGCGACGAAGCCGGGCAGCTGCACACCGTCGGCGCGCACTGCACGCACCTCGGCTGCCTGGTTTCGTTCAACGACGCGGAAAAGACCTGGGACTGCCCCTGCCACGGCTCCCGGTTCGGCGTCGACGGCGAGGTCGTCCAAGGCCCGGCGGTCCGCCCGCTGCGCCGCGGGCCCGCATGAGCCGACTGCGCGTTCTCACGATGAACGTGCTGGCACCGGAGTACGCCTGCTGGCCGGAGCGCCGGCGGTTGCTCGCCGGGCGGCTGCGGGCGCTGGAACCGGACGTCGTCGCGCTGCAGGAGGTCGCGCCGGACGGGGTGGCGGAGCTGCTCGGCGACGGCTGGCACGTCGTCGCGCACTCCGGCGCCGACGGTGGCGTGGGAGCGGCACTGGCGAGCCGGTGGCCGTTCGGCGAGACCCACGAGATCGACCAGCGGCCCGCCGGGCGGGCGATCCGGCCGGCCTGGTGCGCCACGGTCGTGGCGCAGGTGCTGGCCCCGCCGCCGTGGGGTCCACTGTGGATGGTCCACCACAAGCCGAGCTGGCCCTACGGCTACGAAGCCGAGCGTGAAACGCAGGCGCTGCGGGCGGCCCGGTTCGTCGAAGAGCTGCTGCCACGCCCCGAAGAGCACGTGGTGCTGCTCGGCGACCTGGACGCGACGCCGGACTCGGCCAGCATCCGGTTCCTGACCGGCAAGCAGGCGCTCAACGGCACGAGCGTCTGCTACACCGACGCGTGGGCGAGCCGGTACCCCGACGAGCCCGGGCACACCTTCACCCCGGCGAACGCGCTGGTCCGCGCCGGGGACATGCCGCTGGAGACCGGCCGCCGGATCGACTACGTGCTGGTCCGCGGCGGCCACTGGGGACCGCCGCTGGCCGTCGCCGGGTGCCGGCGGGTGCTGGTCGACGCGATCGACGGCGTCCAGGCGAGCGACCACTACGGCCTGTTCGCCGAGCTGACCGTCCCGCCGCACCCGCCGGGCACCTGGCCGGGCTAGGACGCGAGCTTCTTGCCCGCGTCGTACAGCAGGTGCAGGACGTCCGCCGCGCCCACGACCGTGAGCACCGTGGCCGCCAGCCGGGTCGGCTTCGGGGCCATGACCAGGCCCGCGGCCAGCCCGGTGCCGATCCAGACGTCGAGGCAGAACGGGCAGGACAGCAGCTCGCCCAGCGCGTGCTCGGCGTGCCCCTTGCCGGGGACGGACTCGTTGAGCTCGTCCTCCCCCGCGGCCTCCTCGAAGCGGGTGAACGGCGCCCGCAGCGGGCTGGTGATCGCCGCCTTGGCCAGCATCCGGCTGGCCTTGAACGTCGCCGCGCCCAGCAGGGCCGTGTCACCCACACCGACGCGGCGCGGCAGCCGGGCACCGAGGACGCGCCCGAGCGCCGTCAGCCCGCCGACGAAGGCCCCGTACGCACCCATGGCGCCGACGTACCCGGCCAGCGGCCGGTCGGCGTCGCCGGCGTAGTCACGCTGCACCTGCTTCGCCTTCGTCGTGATGTCCTTGACCACGCTCACGATTCCGCCGATCCGGGCTTCATCATCTTGCCCTGCTGCTTCGCCTTCGCCTCGTCCGGCAGCACCCGCGCCGCGGCCGACTGCAGCTTGTTCTTCGCCGCGCCCGGCACGACCTTGTCCTCGCCGGCCATCAGTGCTTCGTACCCGGCTTCGGCGATCTCGGCCGCGGAGTCCTTGTCGCCGGCGGCGAGCTTCGTGTCCTCCATGTCGGCACGCGCGAAGAACTCGGTGTCCACGGGGCCGGGCAGCATCGCCGTCACGGTCACCCCCTTGTCCTTCACCTCGCCGCGCAGTCCTTCGGAGAACGACGTCAGGAACGCCTTGGAGGCGGCGTAGACCGCCTGGTACGGCGCCGGCGACGTGCCGGCGATCGACGAGGTGAACAGCACCCGGCCGTGGCCCCGGCCGACCATGCCGGGGACGACCCGCTTGGTCAGGTGCACGGCCGAGCGCACGTTGAGGTCGACGACGGTCAGCTGGTCCTCGAGCAGGGTGTCGCCGGCGAACTCGCCGTTGATGCCGACGCCGGCGTTGACCGCCAGCGCTTCGACCGGGCGGCCGTCGAGCTGCCGGACGAGCTCCTCGACCCCCTCCGGAGCGGCGAGGTCGGTCCGGACCGCGTCGACCCGCGCCCCGCACGCGCGGACCTGGTCGGCGGCCGCGGTCAGCTCGTCGTCCTCGGCGGCGAGCACGAGGTCGAAGTCGTGCCGGGCGAACTGCTTCGCCAGTTCGAGCCCGATGCCGCTGGACGCGCCTGTCACGACGGCCAGCGGCTTGGTGGCGGTGGTCATGCGTCACTCCCTTCCGGTGATTGCTCCCCCGCATACCCGTCGCGGCCCGCGGCAACCATCATGGTTTCCCGGCCCGCGGCGCGGGTATTTGGCGGCGATGGGACGCACCAGACTGCGGCGCAGTGACCTGCAGGGACCCGGCATCCGGCGGATCCGCCGCGGCCGCGGGTTCTCCTACGCCACGCCCGACGGCGAGCCCGTCAACGACCCGGAGGTGCTCGGCCGGATCAAGGACCTGGTCATCCCGCCGGCGTGGCGGAACGTGTGGATCTGCCCGTACCCGAACGGGCACGTCCAGGCCGTGGGGACCGACGACGCGGGGCGGCGCCAGTACCTCTACCACGAGCAGTGGCGCCGGGACCGCGACGAGGAGAAGCACGACCGCGTGCTGGCGATGGCGCGCCGGCTGCCGGCGTGGCGCGCCGAGGTCGAGGCCGACCTGGCCGGGCGCGGCCTCACCCGCAAGCGCGTCCTCGCGGCGGCGCTGCGGATGCTCGACCGCGGGATCTTCCGGACCGGCGGTGAGGAGTACGCCGAGGAGAACGGCACCCACGGCGTCGCGACGCTGCTGCGGGAGCACGCCGCCGTCCGCGGGGACGAGTGCCGGTTCTGCTACGTCGCCAAGGGCGGCCTCGACCGCGAGGTGGCGATCCGGGACGCGGCGCTGGCGAAGGTCGTGAAGTCCCTGCTGCGCAGCGATTCGGGCAGCGACCGGCTGCTCGTCTACCGGGAGGGCGACACCTGGCACGAGGTGCACGCGGCCGACATCAACGAGCGGTTCAAGGAGCTGGCCGGCGAGGACTGCACGGCGAAGGACCTGCGCACGTGGAACGCGACGGTCCTGGCGGCGACCGCGTTCGCCACGGCGGACCCGCCTTCGTCGGAGACGGCTCGCAAGCGCGCGGAGGCGGGCGTGATGAAGGAGGTCTCGCGGGCGCTCGGCAACACCCCGGCGGTGTGCCGCTCGTCCTATGTGGACCCGCGGCTGGTCGAGGCGTACCGCGCGGAGCGCACGATCGCGCCGGCGCTGAAGCGGGCCGCACGCGCCGAGGGGGACGACGCACGGGCGGTCCTGGAGAAGGCGTGCGCGCGCCTGCTCAGCCGCACGTGATTGAAGGTCACCTTATCGGGGAAATCAGCTGGTGGTTCATGGTTATCGAGGGACAGGAGACACGGTGAGTGAGCGTCGATCCACCCGTCCGTGTACTGGCCCGCGGACCCGTTCTTCCGGGAACCTGGGACCGGTGAACTCCGATGCTGCCCCTGTGCGCTGGCGCGCGTCGATCGGCCTCGCGGTCGGCGGCGACGGGCCGGTGTCGAGCATCGTCGAGTCCGACCACGGGAGCGAGGGCTCGGCCCGGGAGTGGATCGAGCGGAAACTGCCTGGGACGAGGTTCCCGGCGTGGATCCCGGCGGCCCGGCGCGCCGACGGCGTGGAATTGTTCGGCCGGGTGGCCCGTGGGCGCGTGGTGACGGACCGGCTGCTCCCGACATGGGAGTCCGAGGCGACGACCGTGTGGCACGCGGATCGGGCCGGTGATCGGGTCCAGTGGCGCCGGTGCGCGGCTGAGAGCGACGAGCGCTGACGGCTGCCCGGCTCTGCGGGCGCGGCTGAGAAGGTCATGAAAGAGTCGTTCACCACGTCCGGCGCGGTGAACGACTCGTTCATGACATCCCGCCCGCCCCCACGTCCTTGCGCAGCAAGCAGAACTCGTTGCCCTCCGGGTCCTGCAGCACTTCCCAGGACTCGCTGCCGTCCTGACCGACGTCGGCCGGCCGCGCGCCCAAGGCCAGCAGCCGGGCCAGCTCCGTCTCCTGGTCGCTGCCCGCCGGGCTCACGTCCAGGTGCAGCGGCAGCTTCCCGCGCCGGGGGTGCTCCGTCCGGGCCAGCACCAGCGTCGGGGGTCCCTCGCCGAAGCGGCCGCCGGGCGGCCCCAGCTCGAGGCCGTCGGGCTCGTGGCCGATCACCTCGTAGCCGAGCGCCGCGCACCAGAACTCCGCGAGCCGGTCGGGGTCCCGGCAGTCCAGCACGAGTTCGGTGATCCGGCAGGCCATCCAGCTCAGCTCCGTTCGGTTTCCCTCGCCACGTCCGCGGCTTCGTCGTCGTCCATCGCCTTCGTGTCGCGCGGCGGCAGGAACGGCTCCTGCTGGTCTTCCGCGCGCCCCGCCTCGATCGTGCGCCCGCGGGCGACCTCGGCGTCCAGCTCCGCCCCCAGCAGGACCGCGAGGTTCGAGATCCACAACCATACAAGGAACACGATCACCCCGGCCAGCGAACCGTAGGTCTTGTTGTAGGAGCCGAAGTTCGCGACGTACAACGCGAAGCCCGCCGACGCCAGCACCCACAGGACCACCGCCACCAGCCCACCCGGCGTCAGCCACTTGAACCCCGGCTGCCGCACGTTCGGCCCGACCCAGTACAGCAGCGCGAACGCCAGGCTGACGAGCAGCGCGATCACCGGCCACTTCGCGATCTCCCACACCAGGACCCCGGTCGAGCCGAGCCCGATCAGGTCACCGATCCGGCGGGCGACCGACCCGGTCGCGACCACGCCCAGTGCGCAGGCCGCCAGCAGCACGACGATGCCGACCGTCAGCGCGACCCGCAGCGGGATCGTCTTCCAGATCGGACGTCCCTCGGGCATCCCGTAGATCGAGTTCGACGCGCGCATGAACGCGCCGACGTAACCGGACGCCGACCACAGCGCGCCGAGCAGGCCGATGATCGCGAGCGGCCCGGCGAGGCCGCGCGAGCCGGCCAGCTCCTTGATCGCGCCGACGAGGATGTCCTTGCCCTGCCCGGGAACGACCTGGTTGACGTTGTCGATCACGGTCTGGATCGCGTTCGGCCCCAGCAGACCGAGGATCGCCGTGAGCACGATGATGCCCGGGAACAGCGACAGCACGGCGTAGTAGGTGAGCGCCGCCGCCCAGTCGGTCAGGTTGTCCCGGTTGAACTGCTTGAAGGTGCGCTTCAGCACCCCACCCCACGTCCCCTTGGACAGTTCGCCCGGGCCCCCGGGTTCTTTCCGCCGTCTTGCCACGATGGCCACCTCCGTTTGTCGACGGCGGGCATACCCCGAACGAGACGGGGTACTCCTGGTTCGTCCCGACCACAGGAGGAAGCCGTGACCGAGGTCAGCCGCGTGATCGACGTGCCACCCGACGCCGTGTTCGAGGTCCTCGCCGACGGCTGGCTCTACGCCGGCTGGGTGGTCGGGAGCTCCCACATTCGCGACGTCGAGGACGCCTGGCCCGCCGTGGGCTCGCGGATCCACCACAGCGTCGGCCCGTGGCCGGTGCACATCCAGGACGAGACGGTGGTGACGGCGGTCGAGCCGGGACTTTCGCTCTCGTTGGAGGCGCGAGGCTGGCCCCTCGGCGCGGCGGCGGTCGGGTTGACGCTGGTGCCGCACGGGGAGGGGACCCTGGTCCGGATGACCGAGCACATCGTCCGCGGGCCCGGGAAGGTGCTCCCGGCGGCGGTGCAGTCGCTGCTGATCAAGCCGCGGAACACGGAGTCCCTGGCGCGGCTGGCCGACTTGGCCACGGGTAAGTACGCCCGCGCGAAGAGCGGTCACCCTCGCCCGTAGGAATCCGCGTGCCGTGAACGACCCTTTCACCGCGTCCGGCGCCTTGGCAGGCCCGAACTTGCCGCAGTGAATGACTCATTCCTGGCGTCGGACGCCAGGAATGAGTCATTCACTGCATCCGGAGGCGACTCGGCGTGGGGTCGGCAGCAGCGACCTGCCGCGTCCCACCACGTACCGCTGGGTCCCAGCCGGGGGCGCCGGGTGGCGGGTGGCGGGTGCGGGTGCCGGCTGGCGGGTGTCGGCTGGCGGCTGGCGGCTGGCGGCTGGCGGGTGTCGGCTGGCGGGTGGCTGGTGCCGGCAAGCGGCCGACAGCAAGCGGCCGACAGCAAGCGGGTGCTGGCCGGCGGCCGACAGCAAGCGGGTGCTGGCCGGCGGCCGGCGGCAAGCGGGTGCCATCCGACGGCAAGCCGCCGCGCGCGTACGTCATCGAAGCGACTCGCACCTCACGCCAGCCACCGCTACCTACACCAACCGAACTCGCACCTCGCGCCGTCGAAGCGCAACCTGCTGCTCAGCCGTAGATCGCGCGGTGGGCCGCTTTGATCACCGCGGCATACCCGCCGCCGAGCCGACCCGCTCGGGCCAGCGCCGCCCGGGCCGCGTTCGCCCCCGGGCCGCCGTGCACCGCGCCACCCGGGTGCGCCGACGCTCCCGCCAGGAACAAGCGGTCCACCGGCGTGTCCGCGCGGCCCGTGCTCGGCACCGGGCGGAAGAACAGCTGCTGGTGGATCGCCGTCGTCCCGCCGTTGATCGCGCCGCCCACCAGGCCCGGGTTGTGGTCCGCCAGCTCGGCCGGCCCCTGCACGTACCGGGCCTTGATCAGGCCGGTGAACCCCGGCGCGTTCGCCTCGACCGTCTCCTCGATGCGCTTGGCCCGCCGCTCCAGGGCAGTCCGGTTCTCCATCGTGCCGCGCGGTACGTGCGTGTACGCCCACGCCGCCTCGGTGCCCGCCGGCGAGCGCGTCGGGTCGGTCGTGGTCATCTGGCCGAGCAGCAGGAACGGGCGGCGCGGGGTCCGGCCGCGGGAAAGCTCGCCGCCGAACGCCGACAACCCGTCGAGGTCCGCGCCGAGGTGGATCGTCCCCGCGCCGCGCGCGCCCGGCGCCGTCCACGGGATGGGGCCGGACAGCGCCCAGTCCACCTTCACCGTCGCACTGTCCCACTCGAACTTGCCGAGGTCCTCGACCAGCCGCGCGGGCAGCCACTCCTCCCCCACCAGCTCGCGGTACAGCACCGGCGCGGGGACGTCGGCGAGCACGGCCTTGCGCGCCCGCACCGGGTCACCGTCGGCGTCGCGCACACCCAGCGCGCGGCCGCCGCCGACCAGGACCTCCCGCACCGGACGTCCACAGTGGACCTTCCCGCCGCGGGACTCCAGCCGGCGCACCAGGGCCGAGATCAGCTCGCCGGCGCCGCCTTCGGGCACCGGGAACCCTTCGTCCTGGCCGATCATCGCGAGCAGCCAGCCGAAGACCGCGCTGCCCGCGTTGTCCACGGACAGGTCGCTGTGCGCGGAGTTCCCCGCCACCAGCAGCCGGGCGCCTTCGCCGGCGAACAGCTCGTCGCCGAAGCGGCGCGCGGGCAGCGTCAGCATGCGCGCGAGGCGCAGCGCGTCGGCCGTGCCGGTGCGGCGCAGCAGCTTCAGCGCCGGGCGGACCGGCGGGAACGGCGTGAACAGGGCGCTCAGCAGTGGCTCGCGGATTTCCCGCCACTGCTCGAAGAGCCGTCGCCACGCGTCGCCGTCGCCCGGCGCGAACTCGTCGACCGACGCCGCCGTGCGGTCGACGTCCCGGGACAGCACCGCGCACCGGTCGTCGGGCAGCACGTGCGCCAGGACGTCGGGGGCGTGCCGCCAGCGCAGGCCGTGCTCCTCGAGCCGCAGGCCCTGGATCACCGGCGACACCGCCGTCATCGGGTAGAAGGCGCTGAACAAGTCGTTGCGGAAGCCCGGTTCGGTGACTTCGGCGGTCCGCACCGCGCCGCCCGGGTGGTCCGTCGCCTCCAGCACGAGCACCGACCACCCCGCGTCCGCCAGGACGTTCGCCGCCACCAGACCGTTGTGGCCGGCACCGATCACGACGGCATCGACGGCTTCGGTACTCACTGGCGGCCTCCCGTTCAGGCTTGCGACTGGTGGCTCGGCCCCACCCGCGCGAGCGAGCGGAGCCGGGACACCACCCCGCCACGGCGTGGCGGGGTCAGCGGCGGGCTCGCCGCACCCGATCCCGACCGGAGCCCGGCGACCAGGTCGGCGACCGCGGACGCGGCGTCGTACCGAGGTTGCCAGCCCAGCGCGATCTCCGCCAGGGTCGTGTCCGCGAGCGCGGCCCGGTCGGCGAGCTCGAGCCAGCCCGGGTGCAGCGGAAGCGCACCGCTCGCCCAGGCCGCCCGGACGGCCAGCCGCGCCAGCGGTTTCGGGACCGGCAGCCGGGTACCGCCGAGGACCGCGGCCAGCGCGTCGGCGTCGAGCACGTCGGGCGCGGCGAGGTTGACCGGGCCGGTGAAGCGGGCGTCGAGGATCAGCCGGACCGCCTCGGCGACGTCGGAGGTGTGCACGGCCTGCGCGCGCAGGTCCGTCCACAGCGGAACCGGCAGCGCGCGGCCGCCGACGAGCCGGGCGGGCACGACCGGGTCGAGCAGCCAGCGCGCGAACTCCCCGGCCGCGCGCCGGTGCAGGATCGCGCACGGCCGCAGCCGGGCCACCCCGACCTGCGGGTTCCGTTGTTCGAACCGGTCGAGCAGGGTCTCCAGCGCGGCCTTGCCCCGGCTGTAGGCGCTGTGCGCGATCCCGGTGCACGGCCGGTCCTCGGTCACGCGCTCCCAGCGCGGCGCGGGCCCGTAGGCGGCGACGGACGACGCGACGACCAGGTGCGGCACCCGGGCGGCCGCGGTCGCGGCCAGGACGTGCCGGGTGCCGTGGTCGTTGGTCCGCCACATCGGCGGATCGCCGCGCAGCGGCGAGATGGCCCAGGCGAGGTGGACGACGGCGTCGGCGCCCTCGAACAGCGCGGTCAGCTCCCGGTCCGCGCCGGGTTCGCCGACGTCGACGGCCCGCCAGCCCGCCCGGCGGTAGGGCTCGGCCGTCGTGTCGGGCAGCCGCCGGGCCAGGCCGACGACGTCGTGGCCGGGTTCGAGGGCGGCCAGCAGTGCCGTTCCGACGTTGCCGGTGGCCCCGGTGATCACGATCCGCACTCCCGGTGCGTACCCCGTCACGCGAAGGTGAAACTAGACCAGGTCGCGCGGAATCGTCCGGTGCCAGTTGCGGGAGACGATCCGCCGGGCGCCCTCGTAGCCGTCGAGCTGCGCGTCGATGACGAACTCGGTGTCCGTGCACGAGACCCGGGTGCGGGTCTCGCTGCGCGCCAGCCACTCGCCGCGGGCGAACGTGACCGACCACTCGGTCTCGGCGACCGGCGAGCAGAAGTCGTCGGCCTCCCAGCTGTAGCGCTCGCGGACGTCGCGGGTGACCTCGAGGTCGAGGTCGTCGAAGCGCACGGTGCCGGCGTTCTTGACGATGTCGAGCGCGGAGTGGTAGTCGACGAGGTCCCGCGAGACGGTCCAGCGCTGCTCCCCCGGCGTCAGCGCGGTGACCGGGATCGGCGGCGCGCCTTCGGGTTCGCCGAAGGGGTTGGCGGGCAGCTCGTCCGGTTCGGCGACCGGGCGCACCGGCAGCTCCAGCGCGCTGTGTCCGGTGTGGACGGACAGCAGCACCGGCATCGGCGGCGGCCACGCCAGCGGCCAGTACGAAGTGGACAGTGACAGCCGGATCCGGTGCCCGGCCGGGAAAGCCTGGGCCACGGCGTTCAGCTCGATCTCGACCGCGCAGCGCTCGCCGGGTTCCATCGGCGCCGGCTCGTCGTGGCCGTCCCGGTGGGTCAGGTTGAGCAGGCCGTAGGTGACGCGCGTGGCGCGCCCGTCCGGCGCGACGTCGGACAACCGGGCCGCGACCATCGCGACCGGCTGGTCGGCCGAGACCTCCAGGCGCACCTTCGGCGCGCCGAGGATCTCGCAGCGTTCGGTGAGCACGTCGGTGTCGAAGACCAGCGAGCCGCCGTCCTCCTCGCGCTGGTCGTAGGGCAGGTCGGGCGGGGCGCTGTAGGAGGCCCACTTGCCGGAGAACTGCCCGACCGAAAGGGGCGAGGACACCGTCAGCGCCTCGTCTTCGACGGTCTCTTCGGGGCGGGCGAGGCGGTGGCGCGCCAAGGGCAGCTCGGTCGGCTTGACGTGCGGCGACGGCCAGGTGGACTCCCCGACCCACCGGCCGGGCCGGTCCTCGTAGGACGTCGACGGCGGGACGCTCTCCTGCATCCACGTCCGCAGCATCGGCCCGTCCATGGCCTCGTTCTCCTCGCCACGCAGCCAGTGGTCCCACCACGTCACGACTTCCTGGAGGTAGCCGATGGCCGGGCCCGGCTCGCCCAGGTGCGGGTACTTGTGCGACCACGGCCCGATCAGCCCGCGCCGCGGCACGTCGAGGTGGGCGAGCAGCCGGATCACGGCGTTCGAGTAGCCGTCGGCCCAGCCGCTGGAGGCGAGCACCGGGACCTGGACGTCGGTGTAGTTCCCGCAGACCGACGCGTGCCGCCAGTAGTCGTCGCGGCGCTGGTGGGCGAGCCAGTTCTCGATCCACAGGCTGCAGTTCTCCAGCCGCTCGAGCCACATGTCGCGCCACCGCTCGCCGACGACCGCCGGGTCCGGGGGCAGCGTGGCGTAGGCGAACATGGTGCCCGACTCGGCGACGTTGTCCGAGAGCAGGCAGCCGCCCATGTAGTGCATGTCGTCGGCGAACCGGTCGTCGGTGAACGACGAGATCACGATCGCCCGCAGGCTCGGTGGCTTCCGCGCGGCGACCTGCAGGGCGGCGAACGCGCCCCACGAGATCCCCATCATGCCCGTGTCGCCGGTGCACCACGGCTGCGCGGCGATCCACTCCAGGACGTCCTCGGCGTCGAGCTGCTCGCGTTCGAGGTACTCGTCGGCCAGAACGCCCTCGGACTCGCCGGTGCCGCGGATGTCGACGCGCACGCAGGCGTACCCGTGCCCGGCGAGGTAGGGGTGGTGGATCGAGTCGCGCGGCGCGGTGAGGTCCCGCTTGCGGTAGGGGATGTATTCGAGGATCGCCGGCACCGGCTCGGTGTCCGACGCGACCGGCCGCCAGATGCGGGCGGACAGCACGGTCCCGTCGGACGCCGGGATCCGGACGTGGTCCTCGACGGTGATTTCGTACGGCAGCGAGGTGACGGCTCGCAAGAGTCAGTTCCCTCCCGGGTTACTTGGCGGGCTGCAGCAGGATCTTCTGGGCGCCCTCGAGCTTCTTCTGGAAGATCTCGTACGCGCGGGGCGCGTCGGCCAGCGGCAGCTTGTGCGTGGCGAAGCCTTCGACGCCGAGCGGGTCGCCGTCGCCGGTGAGCACCGGCATGATGTCGTCGAGCCAGTGCCGGACGTTGGCCTGGCCCATCCGCAGCTGGATCTGCTTGTCGAAGAGCTCCATCATCGGCATCGGGTCGACCATGCCGCCGTAGACGCCGGACAGCGAGATCGTGCCGCCGCGGCGGACGCTGTCGATCGCCGCGTACAGCACGCTCAGGCGGTCGATGCCGGCCTTCTCGGTGATCTTCTCGCCCAGCGGCTGCGGCAGCAGCCCGACGAGAGTGTGCGCCAGCTTGCCGGCCGGGGCACCGTGCGCTTCCATGCCGACGGCGTCGATGACCGAGTCCGCGCCGCGGCCGTGCGTGAGCTGGCGGATGGCGTCGCCGATGTCCTTGTGGTCGCGTGTGTCGAGCGTGGTGGCGCCGTGTTCGCGGGCCCGGGCGAGCCGCTCGGGCACGAGGTCGACGCCGATCACCTGGGCGGCGCCGCGGTGCCGGGCGATCCGGCAGCACATCTGCCCGATCGGCCCGAGCCCGAAGACGACGACCGTGCCGTCCTTCGGGACGTTCGCGTACTCGACGGCCTGCCACGAGGTCGGCACGACGTCGGAGAGGTAGACGAACCGCTCGTCCGGCGGGCCATCCGGGACCTTGATCGGGCCGTACTGGGCCTGCGGCACGCGCAGGTACTCGGCCTGGCCGCCGGGGACCTGGCCGTAGAGCTTGGTGTAGCCGAGCAGCGCGGCGCCCTTGCCCTGCTCCTTCACCTGGGTGGTCTCGCACTGCGACTGCAGGCCCCGCTCGCACATCCAGCAGTGGCCGCAGGAGATGTTGAAGGGGATCACCACGCGGTCGCCGGGCTTGAGGTCCGGGACGGCGGGCCCGACCTCTTCGACGACACCCATCGGCTCGTGGCCGAGGATGTCGCCTTCGGTCATGAACGGTCCCAGCACCTCGTACAGGTGCAGGTCGGAGCCGCAGATCCCGGTCGAGGTCACGCGGATGACCGCGTCGGTGGACTCCTCGATCTTGGGGTCCGGCACCTCCTCGACGCGGACGTCGCGCTTGCCGTGCCAGGTCACTGCCTTCATGGCTCTCCCTTTCCGCGTGCGGGTCTCGGGATCCGGTTTCCCACGTCGGCGAGCAGCAAACGCGGCTCAGGTGAGCGCGTCGGCCACCAGGTACACCGCCGCCGCGACCGCCGCCGCGGCCGGGAACGTCAGGACCCAGCCCAGGATGATGTCGCGCGCGATGCCCCACCGCACCGCCGACAGCCGCCGCGTGGCGCCCACGCCCATGATCGCCGCCGTGATCACGTGGGTCGTCGAGATCGGGGCCTTGACCGCGAACGCCGTCACGTACAGCACCGACGACGCCACCGACTCGGCGACGAAACCGTGCGGCGGGTCCAGGGGGAACACCCGCCGCCCCAGGGTGCGCATGATGCGGAGACCGCCCGAATAGGTGCCCAGCGACAAGGCCGCCGCGCACAGCAGGGTCACCCATACGGGCACCTCGAACGTCGACTGCTCCCCCGCCGCCACCAGCGCCAGGACGATCACGCCCATGCCCTTCTGCGCGTCCTGCAGGCCGTGGCCGAGGGCGAGCGCCGACGCCGAAAGGATCTGGAACCGGCGGAACACCCGGCCGCTGCGGTGCGGGTTCGCCCGGCGCAGCAGCCACAGGGCCGCGACCATCGCGAAGTAGCCCAGGCCCAGCCCGAGCAGCGGGGACAGGACCATCGGGATCAGGACCTTCTCCCCGATCCCGGCCCAGTGCACGGTGCTCGCGGCGGCCAGCGCCGCGCCGACCATCCCGCCGATCAGCGAGTGCGAGGACGACGACGGGAGCCCGAAGTACCAGGTGATCAGGTTCCAGGTGATCGCCCCGGCGAGCGCGGCGAACACGACCGTGAGCGCGTCCGGGCCGGCCGGGACGTCGATGATGCCCTTGGCCACCGTCGCAGCGATGCCGGTGGACAGCAGCGCGCCCGCCAGGTTCATCACCGCCGCCAGCAGCAGCGCCGCGCGCAGGGTCAGCGCCCGCGTCGACACCGCGCTCGCGATCGCGTTCGCCGCGTCGTGGAACCCGTTGGTGTAGTCGAAGAAGAGCGTCAGGACGATGACGACGACCAGGGCGGCGGTGCCCGTCACTCAGGACTCCTTGACGGCGATGGTCTGCACCACGTCCGCGACGTGCTCGAAGGCGTCGGCCGCCAGCTCGAACTGCTCGACGACCTCCTTGGTCTTCAGCACCTCGAGGGCGTCCCCGCCGGGCTCGAACAGGTGGGCCAGGATCCGCCGGTAGATCCGGTCGGCCTCGTTCTCCAGCTCGTTGATCTCGATCCAGTACGGCTCGAGCTCCCCGACCTTGGCCAGCCCCGGCATCGACTCCGCGGTCAGCTCCGCGGCCCGGCAGAGCACCCGGACCAGGACGTCGGTGCCCGGCGGGAACGCTTCGAGCCGGTACAGCACGGCGAGGTCGGCCGCGGTGTCCATGAAGTCGAGCACGTCGTCGATCTTCCCGGCCAGCGCCTGGATGTCCTCGCGGTCGAACGGCGTCACGAACGAGCTGTTCAGCTCCACCATGATCGTGTGCATCAGCTCGTCGCCGTGGTGCTCGACCTCGTGCAGGCGCTTCGCGAGCGGCTCGCGCTCGGCGGGCTCGGCGGCGATGAGCTCGCGCAGCACCGCGGTGGCGGTCACCAGGTTTCTCGCCATGTCGGTGAGCAGTTCGAAGAACCGCGTACCCCGGGGGGTGAACCGCATGGATGGCCGTCCCTTCGTCGACGCAAGCGCCGTGAGCCGGGTACCCCGTGTCGAGGCACGTTTAACAGGCTGTCTCCGGGAAACCAGAAGGTCATGACCGATCCCGGCTCCCGGCGCCTGAGAGTACTGCTCTGGCACGTGCACGGCTCGTGGACCGACGCCTTCGTCCGCGGCCGCCACGACTACTTGCTGCCCGTCTCCCCCGAAGGGCCCCCGTGGGGGCTCGGCAAGGCCGGCCGGAACTGGCCGTCGGTGACCGAAGTGCCACTCGACCGGCTGGCCGAAGCCGAGCCCGACGTCGTCGTGCTGCAACGCCCGGAGGAGCTCGACCTGGTCGCGCACCTGGGCGTGCCGTCCGTCTACGTGGAACACAACGCGCCCCGGCCGTACGCCGCGTCGAGCGAACACCCCCTCGCCGGGCGCTCCGACATCACCGTCGCGCACGTGACGCACTTCAACCAGGCGATGTGGGACTGCGGCCGCGCGCCGACGACGGTCGTCCCGCACGGCATCCCCGACCCGGGCGCGCGCTACACCGGCGAGCTGGCCGCGGGCGTGTCGATGATCAACGAGCCGGTGCGCCGGCGCCGCGTCACCGGCGCCGACCTCCTCGACACGCTCGCCGAGGCCGCCCCGGTCGACCTGTTCGGCATCGGGAGCGAAGAGGTCGGCGGCCACGGCGACGTCCCGGCGCCGGCGCTGCACGACGAGATCGCCCGCCGCCGCGTCTACCTGCACACCGCCCGCTGGACCTCGCTCGGACTGTCCCTCCTGGAGGCGATGCACCTGGCGATGCCGGTCGTCGTCTTCGCCGCCACCGAGGCGATCGAGGCGGTGCCGCCCGACGCGGGCGTGCTCTCGACCGACATCTCCGTGCTGGCACGGGGCTTCCGCGAACTGGTGCACGAACCCGACTTCGCCGCCCTCGCCGGCAAGAACGCACGCGAACACGCCCTGAAAAAACACGGGCTGGACGCCTTCCTCACCACCTGGGACCGCCTCCTCGCCGAGACGGTCCGCTGAACCTCGAAGGGACCACCCGATGAAGATCGCGATGGTGTCCGAGCACGCCAACCCGTTGGCAGCACTGGGCGAAGCCGACGCCGGCGGACAGAACGTGCACGTCGCCGAGCTGTCGGCCGCCCTCACGCGCAGCGGCCACGACGTCACCGTCTACACGCGCCGGGAAAGCCGCGACGAACCGGCCGAGGTCGAGACGTCGCAAGGGTTCCGCGTGGTCCACGTGCCCGCCGGGCCGCCGCGCAAGGAGCCGAAGGACCGCCTCCTGCCGTACATGGGCGAGTTCGGCAGCGTCCTGCGCGACCGGTGGTCGGCCGACCGGCCGGACCTGGCGCACGCGCACTTCTGGATGTCCGGCCTCGCGACCGCCCTCGCGGCGAGCGCGACCGGGACCCCGGTCGCGCAGACCTTCCACGCCCTCGGCGTCGTCAAGAAGCGCTACCAAGGCGCCCAGGACACCAGCCCGGCCGACCGGGTCCGGCTGGAGCGGATCATCGGCCGGCAGGCCGGCCGGGTGATCGCCACCTGCTCCGACGAGGTGTTCGAGCTGTCGCGCCTCGGCGTGCCGCGGTCACGGATTTCGATCGTGCCCTGCGGCGTGGACCTCGGCCGGTTCAGCCCCGACGGCCCCGTGGCGCGGCGCCGGGAGCGCCACCGCCTGGTGACCGTGGGCCGGCTGGTGCCGCGCAAGGGGTTCGACATCGCGATCACCGCGCTCGCCCAGCTGCCGGACACCGAACTGGTGATCGCGGGCGGCCCCGAGCGGGGCCGGCTGTCGCAGGACCCCGAGGCGAAGCGGCTGCGCGAGCTGGCCGAGCGGCTGGGCGTCGGCGACCGCGTCCGGTGGGCCGGCCAGGTGTCCCGTGAGGACATGCCGGCCCTGCTGCGCTCGGCCGACGCCGTCGTGTGCACGCCCTGGTACGAGCCGTTCGGGATCGTGCCCCTCGAGGCGATGGCCTGCGGGGTCCCGGTCGTCGCGGCCGCGGTGGGCGGGCTGACCGACACCGTCGTCGACGGCGTCACGGGCCTGCTCGTCCGCCCGCAGCAGCCGCGGGAGCTCGCGTCCCGGATCCGGCGGCTCCTCGACGACCCGGCGCTGCGCCACGCGTACGGCACCGCGGGTCACGACCGCGCGACGGCCCGCTACTCGTGGGACCGCGTCGCCGCCGACACGCTGCGGGCGTACCGCAAGCTGGTGCCGGAAACCGCGGTCACGGCCGAGGCCCGCTGACCGGGCAAAGCCTCTGAAGGCCACCATGAGGGCACCTGGTTCCCTCATGGTGGCCTTCGGAGCGTTCAGCCCACGTAGCGGCGGGCCTTCGAGTTCCGCTGGGGTTCTTCCAGCAGGCGCAGACCGTGCTCGACGTGCGGCGGGACCACCCGGCGGTCCGCGAGCACCCACGGCAGGCCGCGCACGACGTCGACGAGCGCCGCCGCCGTGGCCAGGTCGGCGGGCGCGGACCGCAGCACCTCTCGGCCGCGGCGGAAGACCGCCGGCCACGGGCGGCGCAGCAGGAGCGTCCACAGGGTGTTGCGGATGCCGAGGCGACGGCGGTGGCGGGGATCGCGCAGCTTCGACGGCGCGTGGTGGATCACCACGTCCTCCGCCCAGCACATCCACCAGCCTCGCGCGGCGAGGTCGAGGGCGAAGAGCTCCTCCTCGCCGCCGAGCCACATCCGCGTCGAGAAGCCGCCGACCTCCCGGAACGCGCTCACGCGCACCGCGGTCAACCCGGCCATGATGCCCAGCAGCGCCGGTCCGGGCAGCCACGACGGACCCGGCACCGGCGACTCGCGCAGCTCCGGCGTGATCGGGTCCTCGGCCAGGCCGGGTTCGACCAGGCACCGCCCGGTCACCGAGCCGAGGCCGGGGTGGGCGTCCAGGAGGTCCGCCGCCCGGGTCAGCGCGCCCGGCTGCCAGGTGGTGTCGTCGTCGCAGAACGCGACGTACGGCGTGGTCACCTCTTCGACGGCGACGTTGCGCGCCACCGCGCCGAGGTTCTCCGCCAGCCGGAACAGCCGGACGCCGGGGAACTCGCGGGCGACCATGTCGGCGGAGCCGTCCGCGGACCCGTTGTCCGCGACGAAGATCGGCGGGTCGTCCGGCAGCGACGTCATGTGTGCCAGGGTTTCCCGCAGCTGCTCACGCCGGTTGCAGGTGATGATCACGACCGAGATGCGCGCCATTCGGCGGTCCTTTCCAGTGTCCGGGCCTGGTCTTCGACGTGGTCGGGCAGCACGCGGCGGGAGCTCAGCGCCCGCGGCAGCCGGGGCACCGCGCCGAGCACGGCCCGGGGTGCGGTGACGAGCGTCCGGGCGACCTCGCGGCGGCAGATGCGCGGCGGGCGCCGCAGCACGGCGATGAGCAGCCGGTTGCGCAGTTCGGCCCGGCGGCGCCACGACGACGGCGGCCGCGACCGCGACGGGTGGTGGTGGGCGCGCAGGTGGCCGACGTAGCAGACGTCCCAGCCGCGCGCGGCCAGGTCGTAGGCCAGCAGTTGCTCTTCCGCGCCGAAGTGCAGCAGCGGGCTGAAGCCGCCCACCTGCAGGTACGCCGTGCGGCGGACGATCGCCGAGCAGGCGAGGAAGCCCAGCACCAGCGGCCCGGGCGCGCCGTCGGGGTGGCCCAGCGGGCTGCGTTCCATTTCGGGCGTCACGGGATCGTCCCGGCATTCCGGGCCGACGAGGGTGCGCGCGGCGAGGAGGCCGGTCCGCGGGTGCTCGTCGAAGATCCGTTCCGCTTCGGACAGCGCGTCCGGCGCCCACCACGAGTCGTCGTCGCTGAAGGCGACGTACGGCGTGTCGGCCACGATGACGCCGAGCGTGCGGGCGGCAGCGCCGAGGTTCTGCGGCAGCCGGATCACCCGCACGTTCCGGTACCGGCCGGCGACCTCGGCCGTGTCGTCCTCGGAAGCGTTGTCCAGCACCACGACCGGCGGCCGGGGCTCCAAAGAGGACAGCTGTGCGAGGGTGCGCGCCAGCTCCCCGGCCCGGTTGCGCGTGGCGATGACGACAGTCGTGCGCGCGCTCACCGCGACTCCGCCAGCTCGTCCACCAGCCCGGAGAGGGACGGCGTCGGCGGTGGCACCACCGTCGTGGCGAGGCACCACTTCAGGCGGGCGTCGAGCAGGGCGGTGTCCCGGACGTCCTCGGCCGCCACGACCGGCCAGCCGAGCGCCTTCGCCTGCGCGGTCACCTTCCCGCCGCCGGCCACCGGGTCGACGGCGACGACCGGGACCCCGGCCTTCAGCCCGAGCACCAGGCCGTGCAGCCGCGTGGTGACCACGGCGTCCATTTTGGACACCAGGGAGACGAACTGGTCCGGCGTGGCGCACCGCTGCCAGTCCTCGTGCGCCAGCCGCGTGTCCACGGGCACCCGCGCGCAGTCGAGGCCGGCGACCCAGGCGGTCAGCGCCTCGTGGACTTCGCCGTGCCGCCCCGCGCCGCCGTACTCCGGCTGGTGCGGCGCCAGGACCACGCCGAGCACCGGTGTCTTCGAGACCGGCGCGGCCAGGGAGAGGTCCGGGGTGACGCCGTCGTCACGCGGGAAGACCCGGTGGAACCCGGTCACGGCGGGGTCTTCCGGGTCGGGCACGCTGACCCCGGCCGCGATCCGGCGGCAGGCCGCGTACCGCTCGTGCAGCGAACGCACCTGCGGCCCGTGCACCGGGCCGCAGGCGAACACCACGTGGGTGTAGTCCTCGGGTGGTGCATCGGGCAGGTGCCGGGCGCCGGGGCGGAAGCCGGGGCTCCACGCGACGTCGTGGTCGATCCCCGCCTCGGTCAGCGCGGCTCCCACCGCGCTCAGGCTGAGGACGTCCCCCGCGGTCGCTTCGCCGTGCAGGAAACTGGCCCATCCGGTGAGCAGAACTCGCATGCGCCACCGGGTACCCGGGTGACGGAGCCTAAACGAGTTTGCAGGCACCGGGGACGGGTAGCCGGATCGGCATGACGAATCCGGGAGTGACCAGGCGGTTCGAGCGTGCGGTGGTGACCGGGGGTGCCGGCTTCGTCGGCGCGCACCTGTGCGAGCTGCTGCTCCGAGAGGGCCTCGAAGTGATCGCCGTGGACAACCTCGTGACGTCCTCGGCGGACACCCTCGACGACCTGCGCCGCCACGAGCGGTTCCGGTTCGTGCGCCACGACGTCACACAGCCGATGCCGCTGAACTGCCGGGCCGACGTCGTGTTCCACCTGGCCTCGGCCGCGTCGCCCCGCGACTACCTGGCCCTGCCGCTGGAAACCCTGCGCGCCGGCTCGTACGGCACCGAGCACGCGCTCGACCTCGCCCACCGCGACGGTGCGCGGTTCGTCCTCGCGTCCACCAGCGAGGTGTACGGCGACCCGCTGGAACACCCGCAGCGCGAAGAGTACTGGGGCAACGTCAACCCGATCGGGCCGCGCAGCGTCTACGACGAAGCCAAGCGCTACGCCGAAGCACTCACCTCTGCCTACCGCCGCGAACACGGCGTCGACACCGGGATCGCGCGGATCTTCAACACCTACGGTCCCGGCATGCGCGCCCACGACGGCCGGATGATCCCGGCGTTCCTCGACCAGGCCCTCAAGGGCGAATCCATCACGGTCACCGGGACCGGCGAGCAGACCCGGTCCATCTGCTACGTCGAAGACACCGTCCGCGGCCTCCTGGACCTCGCGCGGTCTGACCATCCCGGTCCGGTCAACATCGGCAACCCGCACGAGCTGACGGTCCGTCAGGTCGCCGAACGGATCAAGGCGATCACCGGGTCCGGTTCGCCCATCGAGCAGATCGACGCCGTCGTCGACGACCCCCAGCGCCGCTGCCCCGACATCTCCCTCGCACGCGACGTCCTGGGATGGGAACCGAAGGTCGACGCCGACGACGGTCTTCGTCGCACAGCGGCGTGGTTCCGGCGGGCGCCGTCGCGCTGAGTAGCGACGCCCAGGGCTTTTGCCGTCAATCGTTTATGAGTGACTTCACCGGGTAGCGCTATAGACGAGAGCGGACGGCAGGAGGTCCGCACCGGAACGCCAGAGGCAGGTCGATGCGCATACTCGGGATCAACGCCGTTTTTCACGACCCGGCCGCGGCTTTGGTCGTGGACGGCGAAATCGTCGCCGCGGCCGAAGAGGAACGCTTCAGCCGCCGCAAGCACGGCAAGCAGGCCGTCCCGTTCTCCACTTGGGAGCAGCCGGCCCAGGCCGCGGCCTGGTGCCTCGAACAGGCCGGGCTGACCGCGAAGGACCTCGACGCCGTCGGTTACTCCTACGACCCCGCACTGGTCGAACCCGGTCTGGCCGGCCACGACCCGAGCGGTGAGGAACTGCGGACCGAGTTCGCGAAACGGGCCCCGCTGTTCCTCAAGTCCGCTCTGCCCGGTTTGGACCCCGGCATCGTCCGGTTCGTCCGCCACCACGTCGCGCACGCCGCGTCGGCCGCGCTCGCCGCGCCGTTCGGGGACTGCGCCGTGCTCGTCGCCGACGGCCGCGGTGAGAGCACGTCCTACCTGGCCGGTGAGTACCGCGACGGCCGGTTCAAGGAGCTGGCGGCGCAACGGCTTCCGCATTCGCTCGGCCTGCTCTACGAAGACCTGACCGAGCACCTCGGCTTCGCCCGCTCCAGCGACGAGTACAAGGTGATGGCGCTGGCCTCCTACGGCAAGCCCGAGTACCTCGACGCACTCTGCGAACACGTGCACGTCACCGGCGACGGCGGCTTCCGCGCCGCCGGCGTCGACCTGGCCGCACTGGCGCCGCGCCGAGAAGCCGGCGAAGAGCTCACCCGCCGGCACGCCGATCTCGCCGCGAGTGTCCAGAAAGTCCTCGAGGACATCCTGCTGGAGCTCACGGACTGGCTGCACGACCGCACCGGCCAGCGCGATCTGGCGCTGGCGGGCGGGATCGCGCTCAACTGCGTCGCCAACACCCGCCTGCACGCCGAAGGCCCGTTCGACCGGATCTGGGTGCAGCCCGCGGCGGGCGACGCGGGTACCGCACTGGGCGCGGCCCTGCAGCTCGCCGCCGACGCGGGCGAGCGCGGCGCACCCATGGGCGACGCCGGCCTCGGTCGCGGGTGGACCGACGAAGAACTCGAAGAGATCCTCGTCAAGGCGAAGCTGCCCTACGAGCGTCCCGCCGACGTCGCCGAGACCGTGGCCGAGGCACTGGCGAACGACGAGGTCGTCGCCTGGTTCCAGGGCCGGGCCGAGTTCGGGCCACGCGCGCTGGGGCACCGGTCGCTCCTGGCTCACCCGGGCCGCAAGGCGAACCTGGAGCGGCTCAACGACGTCAAGGGCCGCGAGCAGTTCCGCCCGGTGGCGCCGATGGTGCGGGCCGAACGGGCGGCGGACATCTTCACCCGCGGCCCGCTTCCCAGCCCCTACATGCTTTTCGTGCACGACGTCGCCGACGGCTGGCGCGACCGCATCCCGGCCGTCACGCACGTCGACGGCACCGCCCGGGTCCAGACCGTCGAAGAGCGCGAAAACCCCGTGCTCGCCCGGATGCTCGCCGGGTTCGAACGGCGCACCGGCCTGCCGGTCGTGATCAACACCAGCCTCAACACCGCGGGACGGCCGATGGTCGACTCGCCGCGCGACGCGCTGGAGTGCTTCGGCTCCGCGCCCGTCGACCTGCTCGCGCTGGGGCCGTTCGTGCTCCGGCGTCCTCGTGCGACACGAACCGGCGCGGCGTCGCCGGAGGAAAAGGAGGTGCCGTGATGGAAGACCATCTCGCCGCGCTGGCGGAAGCCGCCCGCCGGACCAGCGAATCCGCCCCCAAGATAACCGCGTGGGGCCGGCACCTCGCCGGCGTGTTCGAGGCCGGCGGCCGGCTGCTCGCCTGCGGCAACGGCGGCAGCGCGGCCGAAGCCCAGCACCTGACCGGCGAGCTCGTCGGCCGGTTCCGCCACGAACGGCGGCCGCTCTCGGCGATCGCGCTGCACGCGGACACGTCCGCGACCACGGCCATCGTCAACGACTACGGCGACCATGAGGTCTTCGCCCGCCAGGTGCACGCCCACGGTCGCCCGGGCGACGTCCTCGTCTGCCTCTCCACCAGCGGCAGCAGCCAGAACGTCGTCGCCGCGGCGAAGGCCGCGCACGAACTGGGCGTCACGACGTGGGCCTTGACCGGCCCCGCGCCGAACCCCCTCGCCGCGTTGTGCGACGACGCCGTGACGGTCGAAGCGCCGACCGTCGCGACCGTGCAGGAGATGCACCTGGCGCTGGTGCACGGATTGTGCGCGGCGCTCGACGACGCGCTCGGGGTGACGGCGTGAAGCCGCTGGTCGTCCTGGGCGACACGCTGCTCGACGTCGACGCCGAAGGCACCGCCGACCGGTTGTGCCCGGAGGCGCCGGTGCCGGTGGTCGACCTGACCGCGCGCCGCCGCCGCCCGGGTGGCGCCGGGCTCGCGGCCCTGCTGGCCGCGCGGTCCGCGGCCGAGGTCGTGCTGGTCACGCCGCTGGGGGACGACGAAGGCGGGCACGCGCTCACCGGCCTGCTCGAACCGGACGTCACCGTGCTGCCGCTGCCGCTGCGCGGCACGACGGTGTGCAAGACCCGGGTCCGCGCCGGCGGGCAGTCGTTGCTGCGCCTGGACTCCGGCGACGGCACGGCCACCGCCGACCCGCCACCGGACCGGGTGCGCGAGGTCCTGGCGGGCGCCGGCGCGATCCTCGTCGCCGACTACGGCCGCGGCGTGACGCGCAACCCGCACCTGCGGCGGCTCCTGCGCGAACTGTCCGAGGAGATCCCGGTGGTCTGGGACCCGCACCCGCGCGGCGCCCAGCCGGTGCCGGGCACCCGGCTGGTCACCCCGAACCTCGCCGAAGCGCGCACCGTGCTCGCCGGGCACGAGGAACCGGCCGAGCTGGCCAAGCTGCTGCGCGGGCACTGGCTCGCCGGCGCGGTCGCCGTCACCGTCGGCGCCCGCGGTGCCGTGCTCGCCGACGGGCTCGGCGAAACGGCCGTGCCGGTTCCGTCCGCGGCGCGGGCGCCGGGGCACTCCGCACCGGACACGTGCGGTGCGGGCGACCGGTTCGCCGCCGCGGCCACGGCGGCCCTGCTCGACGGCGCGGACACGACCGAGGCCGTCGCGACGGCGGTCGAGGCGGCCGCGCGGTTCGTCGCCGACGGCGGGGCCACGGCACTGTCCACGAACGACGGTCCGGTGGCGGACCCGCAGCCGGCCACGGACGCCTTCGGCCTCGCCGAGCGCGTCCGGGAGCGCGGGGGCCGCCTGATCGCCACCGGCGGCTGCTTCGACCTGCTGCACCCCGGCCACGTGAGCCTGCTACGGCAGGCGCGCGCCCTGGGTGACGCGCTCGTCGTCTGCCTGAACTCCGACGCGTCGGTGCGGGCCCTCAAGGGTCCCGGCCGCCCGCTGGTGCGGGACCGCGACCGGGCCCGGCTCCTGACGGCCCTGTCCTTTGTGGACGCCGTCGCCGTGTTCGACGAGGCATCCCCCGCCGCCGTGCTGGAGCGGCTGCGCCCGGACGTGTGGGTCAAGGGCGGTGACTACGCGCAGGCGGATCTCCCCGAACGTCAAGTCGTCGAGCGGCACGGCGGTGAGGTCGTGCTCGTCCCGACCGTCCCGGGCTACTCGACGTCCCGGCTGGTCGCCGCCGCGGCCGGCGCCTGAAACCCCCGACTTCCCAAGGAGTGCGATGCGACCCCTCGGCAACGTCCTGATCACCGGTGGCGCGTCCGGCCTCGGTGCCGCCACCGTCGACGCCGTCCGCAAGGCGGGCGGCACCCCCTACATCCTCGACCGCGTCCGCCCCGACGACCCGGCCGAGTACGTCGAAGCCGACCTGACCGACACCGCCGCGACCGAGGCCGCGGTGCGTGAGCTGGCCGAGCGCGCGGGCGGCCTGGACGGCGTCTTCACCGCCGCCGGCACCGACGCCTGCGGACCGCTCGGCTCGGTGTCCACAGAGGACTGGGAGCGCGTGGTCAAGGTGAACCTGCTCGGCACGGCCGCGGTCGTCCGGGCCGCGCTGCCCTTCCTGGAACGTTCGCACGGCACCGTCGTGACCGTCGCGTCCACCTTGGGCATCAAGGCCGTGAGCGACGCGACCGCCTACTGCGCCTCGAAATTCGGCGTCGTCGGGTTCACCCGCGCGCTGGCCGCCGAGCTGGCCGGGCGGGTCGGCGTCACGCTCCTGATCCCCGGCGGGATGTGGACGCACTTCTTCGACGACCGCACCGACCAGTACAAGCCGCCGCCGGACGCGAAGCTCAACCAGCCCGAACACGTCGCGGACACCGTCGTCTTCGCGCTGCAGCAACCCCCCGGCTCGGAGGTCCGCGAGCTGGTCGTGTGCGGTTCGGAGGAGGGGTCGTGGCCGTGAGCTCCGCGGTCCTCGTCCTGCGCGCGCTCGGGCTCGGCGATCTGCTGACCGCCGTCCCCGCGCTGCGGGCGCTGCGGGCCGCGTACCCGGACGACCGCCTGGTGCTGGCCGCGCCGGAGGGGCTGCGCGACCTGGTCGAGCTGATCGACGCCGTCGACGAGCTGCTGCCGACGCCCGGGCTCGGCGAGCTGGCCTGGCCGGGACCGCCGCCGAGGCTGGCGGTGAACCTGCACGGCAGCGGCCCGGAAAGCGTCCACGACCTGTTGGCCGCCGACCCCGGCGAGCTGCTGACCCACCGGCACCCCGACTTCCCCGACGTGGCGGGCCTCGAATGGCGCGACGACGTGCACGAGGTCGACCGCTGGTGCCGGCTCGTCGAGTACGCCCACCACCCGGCGGACCGCACGGCGCTGCGGCTGCCCGTGCCCCCGGGCCCGAGCCCCGCCCCGGACGCCGTCGTGGTGCACCCCGGCGCGGCGTTCCCCGCCCGGCGCTGGCCGCCCGAGCGGTTCGCCGGCGTGGTCGGCGCGCTCGCCGCGGCCGGGCACCGCGTCGTGCTCACCGGCAGCGCCGCCGAACGCGACCTGGCCCGCTCGATCGCCGATCGGGCCGGCCTCGGCGAAGACGCGGTGCTCGCCGGGCGGACCGACCTGGCGGAACTGGCCGCGCTGGTCGCCGGGGCGGCGCTCGTCGTGTGCGGTGACACCGGCGTCGGGCACCTCGCGACCGCGTTCGGCACGCCGTCGGTGCTGCTGTTCGGCCCGACCCCGCCGCGCCTGTGGGGCCCGCCGCCGGAGGCCCGCCAGCACGTCGTGCTGTGGGCCGGCAACGTCGGCGATCCGCACGGCGAAGAGCCCGACGGCGGCCTGCTGCTCCTCGGCGAGGAGCGCGTGCTCGCCGCCACCCGCTCGGCGCTGGAAGCGCGGGTGCCGCATGGCTGAGCACATCGGCATCGTCGGCGCCGGCTACGTCGGCCTGACCAGCGCCGCGTGTTTCGCGCGGCTCGGCCACCGGGTGACCTGCGTGGACGCCGACGAGTCCAAAGTGGACGCGTTGCGCCGGGGCGAGGTGGCCATCGCCGAGCCCGGCCTGCCCGAGCTGGTCGGCCAGGGCCTCGAGGACGGCACGCTCACCTTCACCGATGCCCAAGCCGAGCTGTACGGCGCCGGCATCGTGTTCCTCTGCCTGCCGACGCCGCCCGACCGCGACGGCCGCCCCGACCTCGGTGTCCTCGAAACGGTCGTGCCGCAGCTGGGCCGGCTGCTGCGGCCCGGCTGCGTGATCGTCACCAAGTCGACCGTCCCGGTCGGCACCGCGGCCCGGCTGCCCGGCCTGCTGGGCCGGGACGACCTGCCGGTCGTGGCCAACCCCGAGTTCCTCCGGGAAGGCCACGCCGTCGAGGACTTCCTGCACCCGGACCGGGTCGTGGTGGGCACCGACCCGCCGGAGTCCGCCGCCGCGCACCGCGTCGCGCGTCTCTACGAGCCGACCGGCGCTCCGCTCGTCGCGACCGACTCGGCCAGCGCCGAACTCGCGAAGTACGCGAGCAACGCGTTCCTGGCGGTGAAGCTGTCCTACGTGAACGTCCTGGCCGAACTGAGCGAGCGGTTCGGCGCCGACGTCCGGGAGGTCGCCCGCACGATGGGCCTCGACGCGCGGATCGGCCCGGAGTTCCTCGCCCCTGGCCCGGGCTGGGGCGGCTCGTGCCTGCCGAAGGACACTTCGGCACTGCTGCACGCGGCCGAGTCGGCCGGGGTCGAGTTCGGCATCCTGCGCGACGCGGTCCGCGTCAACGCCCGGCAACGCGCCCGGGTCGTGCGGGCCGTGCGCGAAGCGGTCACCGGGTCGGCGGCGGGCTCCCTCGCCGGCGCCCGGATCGGCCTGCTGGGCCTGGCGTTCAAGGCCGGCACGGGCGACCTGCGCGACTCGCCGGCCCTGGCGGTGGCGGCCGACCTCGCCCGGGCGGGTGCGGAACTGACCGCGCACGACCCGGCGGTCGGGGCCGTGCCGGGCCTGGACACCGTCCAGGTGGTGGACGACCCGTACCTGGTGGCGAAGGACGCCGCCGCGCTGGTCGTGCTCACCGAATGGCCGCAGTTCCGGGACCTCGACTGGGCCCGGCTGGCCGCGTCGGCCGCGCACGCGGTCGTCATCGACACCCGCAACCTGCTCGATCCCGACGCTCTCGCCGCCGCCGGCTTCACGCACCTCGGCGTCGGCACCCACCCACGGAGGCAGTCATGACCCTGCGCGTCCTCGCGCTGACCTGCACGCTCAAGCCGTCGCCGGCGAAGTCGAGCAGCGACCTCATCGCGCGCCAGCTGCTCGACCTCTTCGCCGAGCAGGGCGTTCCCGGCGAGCTGGTCCGCGTGGTCGACCACGACGTCCGCCCGGGCGTCGAGGCCGACATGGGCTCGGGTGACGAGTGGCCGGAGATCCGCCGCAAGATCGCCGCCGCGGACATCCTGCTGGTCGCCACCCCGACGTGGGTCGGGCACATGTCGAGCGTCGCGCAGCGTGTCCTCGAGCGGCTGGACGCCGAGCTGTCCGAAACGGACGACGAGGGCCGGCCGGCGATGTTCGGCAAGGTCGCGGTGGCGGCGGTGGTCGGCAACGAGGACGGCGCCCACAAGATCATCGCGGACCTGTTCCAGGCGCTGAACGACACCGGCTTCACGGTGCCCGCGCAGGGCGCCACGTACTGGAACGGCGAAGCCATGCAGGGTGGCGACTACCAGGACCTCGACGAGACGCCCAAGGCCGTGGCCTCCACGAACGCGACGCTGGTCCGCAACGCCGTCCACCTGGCGAACCTGCTCGGAGCGCAGCAGTACCCGGCGTCCTGACTACTCCGTTCGGGTGACGTGGTTGCGCCGGACGAGTGTGGCTCCGATCACGGGGTAAGCGGCTCGCAACCTCCGACCCGACAGGGAGCGCCATGCCGAACCGAATGCTGATCAGCCGCGACAGCAAGCCGATCCCGTGCGAGGAGTGCGGGCTGCCCGCGCTGCACGTCGCCCGGCTGATCGCCGCCGACGGCAGCCTGCTGGGCCAAACCATGGTGTGCACGGCCTGCCGCCGCCACCGCTCCGAAGCCGAAGCGTCCGTCGCGGTCCAGTAGCCGTCGCCGTGCCGGTGCCGTAACTCGCTCCGGGCGCAGCCCCGCTCTCACCGGTGTGGAGCGCAGCACCCACGACCGCGCCCGGCCGACCTAGCCCCGGAACTCGCAGTGAATGACTCATTCCTGGCGTCCAGCGCCAGGAATGAGTCATTCACTGCATCGGCGACCCCAGGGCGGTCAGCGGTTTTCCAGCTTCTCCACCAGCAGCCGCGCCGGGAGCGTCATCGTGCCCAGCCCCAGCCGGGCGGGGACGCCGTCTTCCTCCGCCGTCACCAGCCGCTCCTCCAGCTTCTCCAGCAGCGCGCGGCACTCCTCCAGGTCGACCGGCTCCCCGGCCACCGCCACCGCCTGCACGGCACCGGCCAGCAGGTGCACCAGATTCGCCAGCGAGTCCCGCGCGTCCTTCCACGGGTACTCGAACGGGTGCTCTTCGCGCCGCGCCGCCGTGGTGCTCACCGCGGCGAGCAGCTGGGACACCGCGGGCCACAACGCGATGAGCGTCCGAAGGGGACGTTCGTGGCGCGCGCCCGCCTCCGGGCGGCCGCGGCGCAGGTTGAGCAGCTGCCCTTCCCGGGTCAGGCCGACGGCCTCCTCGGCCGCCAGCACCTGGCTCCGCGTGTCCTGCGCCTTCGACCACAGCTCGTCGAGGTTCCCCGGCTCGTCGCGGCGGACCACGTCGGACAGCGACTCCAGGAGGTCCGCCAGCGCCGTCGCGAGCCGGTCGGCCGCCGTGGCCAGGCGCTCGCCGTAGAGCGGCGGGAAGATCAGCGTGTTCACCGCGACGCCGATGGCCGCGCCCAGCGCCGTCTCCAGCAAGCGGTCGCCCATCAGCGCCAAGTCCCGCGCGGTGCCGTAGGAAACCAGCAGCATGCCGGTGACGCCGACCCAGACCCCCGCGTCCCCGAAGCGCCGCCAGCTCCCCGCGAGCAGGCCCACGAACACGACGACCGCCAGCGCGACCGCCTGCGCCGGGATCAGCTGGCCGGCCACGGCCGCGAGGAGCACGCCCGTGGCCACCGAGCCGACCTGCTGGATCCACCCGCGCAGCGAGCGGTACACGGTCGCTTCCACCAGGAAGATGGCCGCGTACGGGGCGAGGAACGGCTGCGGCAGCTTCAGCACCAGCGTCGCCAGCAGCCACGCCGCGGTCGCCGCCAGCGTGGCCTTGGCCGTCTGGACGACGATCCGGCGTTCGCGGCCCGGCACCCGCAGAGCGCGGGCCAGCCAGCCGACCGGAGTGCGGTCGTGCCGGTCGGCATCCACCGGCGGGAACGCGGTGGCGAGACCGCGCTTGACGTCTTCCCCCGCCTTCAGCCGGAGTGCGCGGGCCCGGTCACGCCGTCCGGTCATGCGGGCGGAGCGAGGTGCACGAGCTTCGTCTGCGTCAGCTCGTCGAGCAGCTCGGGCCCGTAGCCGTAGCCGTTCCCGCTGCGGCCGCGCGGGTGCGCCGCCCCGCCGGGCGCGCCGCCGAAGACGTTGTTGACCTTGACCGTCCCGGCGGGCAGCTCCCGCCAGGCGCGCTGGGCGTGCGCCATCGACGCGGTGAGCGCGGTCGCGGCGAGCCCGTACTCGCCCTTCGCGGCTTCGGCGAGTGCCTCGTCGAAGTTCGCGACGACCTGCACCGGGGCCACCGGGCCGAACGTCTCCTCGGTCATCACCCGCAGGCCGGACGCGCACCCGGTGAGCACGGTGGCCGGGTAGTGCGCGCCGGGGCCGTCCGGCACCGCTCCCCCGGTGAGCAGCCGGGCGCCGCGCGCGACGGCGTCCTCGACGTGCGAGTGCACGTGGTCGCGGTGCCGCCGGTCCACCAGCGGGGCGAGGGTCCGCGCCTCGGCCTCCTTGACCAGCGCGGCCAGGAACGGCTCGGCCACGGCTTCGCAGACGTAGATCCGCTCGACGGCGACGCAGATCTGACCCGAGTTGGCGAACGCGCCCAGTGCCGCCTGGCTCGCGGCCCACTCCGGGTCGACGTCCGCGTCGACGACGAGCGGGTCGTTGCCCCCGTTCTCGAGCAGCGTCTTCGCGCCGGTCGCGGCCGCGCTCGCGGCGATCGACCGCCCGGTCGCGGTGCTCCCCACGTGGGCGATGACGTCGACGTCGTCGCGCATCGCCAGGATCGCGCCGACGCCGCCGTCACCGTGCAGCGTCTGCAGCACCCCACCGGGCAGCACGCCGGACAGGACCTCGCCGAGCAGCTGCCCGGTGTGCGGCGCGCGCTCACTCGGCTTGTGCACCACGGTGTTGCCGGTCGCCAGGGCCGCGCCGAGCAGCCCGCAGGCGACCGCGACCGGGTCGTTCCACGGGGTGAGCGCGACGACCACGCCGCGCGGCTCGGGCACCATGAGGTCCGTCGCGCCCGCGTCGCCGAGCAGGCTGCGCCCGCGGTGGACCGGGCCGAGCTCGGCGTACTGGTCGAGGGTTCCCGCGCCCGCCATGACCCCTTCGCGAGCTTCGTCGCGCGGGCGCCCGGTCTCCGCTTCGTTGGCCGCGGCCAGCTCGTCGGCGTTGGCGCGCAGGCGTTCGGCCGCGGTGTGCAGCAGCGCTCCCCGTTCCGCCGCCGGAGTTCGCGCCCACGCCGCCTTGGTCTGGTTCGCCAGCGCCAAGGCGGCGGCGATTTCGTCTTCGCCGGCGGCGGGCACGCTGCCCACCACGCTGTCGTCGGCCGGGTTCCGGATTTCGATCGTCCCCGCGGTCATCCGCACCTCCTTCGTCTCCTCGCCCCGGTTACCCGCGCGCTCGCGATCGACACGCCGTTTGACCGGTCCCGCCGCGGGTAGCCCACTGCGGTGACTGCTTCGCTCGACTACACCGTGGTGATCCCCACAACGGGCCGGGAGACCCTTCGGCCACTGCTGGAAACGCTGCTCACCGGCGAGGGTCCGCGGCCGGCCGCGATCCTCGTCGTCGACGACCGCCCCGGCGGGTCCGAACTGGACGTTCCCGGCGGCGTCCGCGTCCTGCGCTCCGGGGGCCGGGGTCCGGCGGCCGCGCGGAACCTCGGCTGGCGCACGGCGGAGAGCGAGTGGATCGCGTTCGTCGACGACGACGTCGTGCTCGCTCCCGACTGGCCCCGGCAGCTGGGCGAGGACCTGCTGTTCCTGCCGCCCGAGGTGGCCGCCTCCCAGGCCCGGATCACGGTCCCGCTGCCCGCGGACCGCCGTCCCACCGACGACGAGCGCGGCACCGCGGGCCTCGAGCACGCCCGGTGGATCACCGCGGACATGGCGTACCGGCGCAGCGCGCTCGTCGAGGCCGGCGGCTTCGACGAGCGGTTCCCGCGCGCGTTCCGCGAAGACTCCGACCTCGCCCTGCGCGTCGCCGAAGCCGGGCACCGGATCGACCGGGGCGAGCGGCTGACGACCCACCCGGCCCGCCGGGCCGGGTTCTTCTACAGCCTGAAAGCCCAGCGCGGCAACGCGGACAACGCGCTGATGCGGTACAAGCACGGCGTGCTGTGGCGTCAGCGCACCGGAGCCGGCCAGGGCCGGCTGGGGCTGCACGCACTGTCCACAGTGGCCGGACTGGCCGCACTCGCGCTCCCCCTGCTGCGGCAGCGCGGGAAGGCGAAGCTCGCCGCCGGGATCTGGGCCGGGCTCACGGCCGAGTTCGCCACCCGCCGGATCCTGCCGGGCCCCCGGACCCCGGGCGAGGTGGCCCGGATGGTCGTCACCAGCGCGCTCATCCCGCCGGCCGCGTGCTACCACCGGATCCGCGGGGAGATCGCGGCCCGGCGCCCGAAGCCGCCGGTCGCGGTGCTGTTCGACCGGGACGACACGCTGATCGTCGACGTCCCCTACCTGAACGACCCCGACGGCGTCCGCCCGGTGCCCGGCGCGGTCGAGCTCGTCCGGGGCCTGCGGGACCGCGGCGTCCCGGTCGGCGTCGTGAGCAACCAGTCGGGAGTCGCGAAGGGACTGATCACCCCCGACCAGCTCGCCGCGGTGAACGCCCGGGTCAAGGAGCTGTTCGGCCCGTTCGGCACCTGGCAGGTGTGCGTCCACGACGACGGCGACGGCTGCGCCTGCCGCAAGCCCGCGCCCGGCATGGTCCTGCGCGCGGCCGGCGAACTGGGCGTCGACCCGGCGTCCTGCGTGGTCATCGGCGACACCGGGGCCGACGTCGACGCCGCGCTGGCCGCCGGCGCCCGCGCGGTGCTGGTGCCGACGGCACGCACGCTCGAACCCGAGATCGCCCGCGCGCGCCGGCACGCCGCCGTCGCACGGGACCTGTCCGAGGCGTTGCGCGTCGCCGGGGTCGCCGGATGAGCCGCGTGCTCGTCGCGCGCCAGGACAACCTCGGGGACGTCCTGCTCGCCGGGCCCTGCATTCGCGCGGTCGCCACCCGCGCGTCCCACGTGACCCTGCTGGCCGGGCCCCGCGGCCGTGCCGCGGGCGGCCTGCTGCCCGGCGTCGACGAGGTCCTCACCTGGACAGCACCGTGGATCGACCCCGAGCCACCGCCGGTGACCGCCGAGGACACCGGTGAGTTCGTCGCGCTGATCCGGTCGAAGTCGTTCGACCGGGCGCTGGTCCTGACGTCGTTCCACCAGTCGCCCCTGCCGCTGGCGCTGCTGCTGCGCCAGGCGGGAGTGCCGTGGATCGGGGCGATCTCCGAGGACTACCCGGGCAGCCTGCTCGACCTGCGGCACCGCGTCGAAGGCGACCCGCCGGAACCGGTCCGCATGCTCTCGCTCGCCGAGGCCGCGGGGTACGCGCTGCCGCCGGACGACCACGGCGCCCTCGCCCTGCGGCGCCCGCTGCCGGACGTCACCCGGCTGACCGGCGGCGGCGCGTACGTCGTCGTGCACCCGGCCGCGTCCGTGCCCGCGCGGCAGCCCTCGCCCTCCTGGACCCGGCGGGTGGTTCGCGCGCTGGCCGCCGAAGGGCACCGCGTGCTCGTGACGGGCGCGCCGGGCGAAGCCCACCTCACCGCGAACGTGGCCGGCGCGTCCGGGGTGAACCTCGGGGGCCGGACGTCGCCGGCCGAGCTGGCGGCGGTGCTCTCCGGCGCGCAGGTGGTCGTCGCCCCCAACACCGGGCCCGCGCACCTCGCCGCGGCGGCGGGCACGCCGGTGGTGTCGCTGTTCGCACCGGTCGTGCCGGCCGCGCGCTGGGCACCCTACGGTGTCCCGGTCGTGCTGCTCGGCGACCAGCGCGCGCCGTGCCGGGACAGCCGGGCCCGCGTCTGCCCGGTGCCCGGGCACCCGTGCCTCGAGGGGATCGACCCCGCCGACGTCTGCCGCGCGGTGACCGAGCTCGGGGCGGTCGCCCCACCCCGGGCGGAGATGTCTTCCCTGCTCTAGAAGTTTCCCCGCGCTCGGTACGGGTACCCGCACCTTCATGTCCACATCGGACACCCGGCCGCGCCGCGGGCACCCCGAAGAACCGGTGACCACGGTGTACAGCTGGCGCGCCAAACCGGACCGGGTCGGCGAGTTCGCGGAGTGGGCGCGCGGGGCGACCGCCGAAGCGGCCCGCTACCCGGGCAACCTCGCGGCGACGGTCGTGCACAACGAGGACAGCCGCGACTTCCACGTCGTCCACCAGTTCGCGACCCGCCGCGACCTCCGGAACTGGCTCGACTCCCCGGAGCGGCAGAAGTGGCTGCGCCACGCCCGGACCCTGGCCGCGACCAAGACGGCGCAGCAGCACCGGACGGGCCTGGAGACGTGGTTCCACGTCCCGTCCGAGGCGATCGCGACGATGAAGCCCCCGCCCCGCTGGAAGATGTGGCTGATTTCGCTGGTCTCGGTCTACCCGCTGGTGCTGGCGTTCCAGGCTTGGGTGGTGCCGATGACGGCGTCCTGGCCGCTGTGGCTGCGGGCGGCACTGTTCCCGGTGGTCCTGCTGACCACGATGACGTACGTGGTGATGCCGGCGGTGACCCGGCTGCTGCGCCGGTGGCTGTGACGGTCCGGGCGGGCGGCACCCCCGCCCGGACCGCGCCTGCGTCAGCCGCCGATCTCCTTGCTCACGCCGCTCGGCCCCTCGTAGGTGCGGTCGGGCAGGCCCCGCACGATCTCGAGGGTGTCCTTGTCGGCGCCGTTGCGCTCGGCGGCGCTGACGAGGTCGTCGCGCTGGGCCGGGTAGTCCACACCGGAGAGGTACTTCTGCAGTTCGATCGGGTTCGGCTTGCTCACGGGGTTCTCCTTCCGTTCGGGGAACGGCGCGGTTACCCCGGCGACCGCCGGACACACGCTCCGGCCGGCACCGGTTGTTCCCGGCCGGGTGATCCCTGGCCGCCCCGCCGCGCGTTTAGGCCCGCAACGGCGTGGTAGCCGCCGGCGAACGAGAGGAGAGGCCCATGTCCCTTCCGGCGCCGCTACCCGCCGAAGCCGCTTCGCCGCGGCGCGCCGTCGTGACCGGCGCCGACTCCGGCATCGGCCGGGCGGTGGCCGTCGCCCTCGCCGGCGGCGGCCTGGACGTCGGCATCACCTACCACTCCGACGCCGACGGCGCCGAAGAAACCGCCGCCGAAGTCCGTTCGCGGGGCGTGGCGGCGTACGTGCGCAAGCTCGACCTGACCGAGCTGCCCGGCGCCGCCGACGTCGTCGACGCGTTCGCCGGCGACCTCGGCGGGATCGACGTCCTCGTCAACTGCTCGGGCACCGGCAGCAGCCAGCGCGTGCTCGACCTCGACTACGAGAAGTGGCGTGAAGTCCTCGACGTCGACCTCGACGGTGTCTTCCTGCTGTCGCAGCGCGCGGCGCGGCACATGATCGACGCCGGCCACGGCGGCCGCATCATCACCATCACCAGCGTCCACGAGCACATCCCGCGCGTCGGCGCGGCGCCCTACTGCGCCGCCAAGGCCGGAGCGGGCGCGCTGACCCAGGTGCTCGCGATGGAGCTGGCCGAGCACGCCATCACCGTGAACTCGGTGGCGCCGGGCGAGATCTCGACGCCGATGACCGGGCAGGCCGACGCCGATCCGCGGGAGCAGCAGCGGCCCGGCATCCCGCTCGGCCGCACCGGCCACGCCACCGAGGTGGCGGCCGCCGTCGCGTTCCTGGCGACTCCCGCGGCCGGGTACATCACCGGTACGTCGCTCGTCGTCGACGGCGGCCTGCTCCTCATGGGCGCCCAGCACGGCACGGCCCACGACGGGCACGACTGGCGCTCGCCCTGAGACCAGGGACCCGCGCCGGGCTGCAGGGACCGGCGCGGTCCCGCCCCGGGCCGGACGGCGGTTCCCCCAGCCCGCCGTCCGGCCCCCGCCATTCCCCCGTTTCCCGTCCGGTACCCCGGGTATCCGCGCCCGGAGGGAAGGAGGCCCCCATGTCGTCGTCCGCCGACACCCGAAAACCGGCCCCGGCCTGGCTCCGCCCGGCCGCCGCCGTGCTCGGGCTGCTGTACCTCGCGCTCGGGATCGCCGGGTGGCTGACGCCGGAAACGGCGACGGTCGGCCACGTGACGACCGGTCAGGTGATCGGGCTCTTCAGCTCGAGCGTCGTCCTCAACCTCGTCCACACCGTGGTCGGGGTGCTCGGGCTCCTCGCCGCGACCCGCCACGCCGGCGCGCTCATCTACTGCTGGGTCCTCTTCGTCGGTCTCCTCGGCATGACCGCTTACGGCGTGCTCGCCACGGCGTTCAGCACGCCGGAAGACCCGATCAACCTCAACTGGGCCGACAACTGGCTGCACGGGCTCACCGCGCTCGTGGGCCTGGTGCTCGGGATCGCCGCGGCCCGCGCGGGCCGCGCGGTTTCGGCTCGTGACCGCCGGGTAGCCGGGCAAGACACCGCGTGAAGGAGGTTCTCATGCACCGCGAAAGCGACCAGCACTCGCCGCGCGAAGATGACGAGCTGAAGGCCGAGCTGCGCGGGACGCTGCAGGGCAACGGCCCGTCCCGGGCCGAGGAGTGGCGGGACCCCGAGGGCCCCGCCGATGACGACCCGGACGTCCCGCCGATGGGCGGAGGCGCATGACGACGGGTGAAGCCACGGCGGTGGAGCGGCCCGCCGTGGTCGTGCACTACCGCCTGCGTGCCGAGTTCGCCGTGCGGTTCCCTCGGCTTCGCCGCCTGCTGGGCACCCGCAGTGGCCTCGAGCTGGACGCCGACGGCCTGCGCGTCCGGCTCGGGCCGTGGCTCGTCTCGACCCCGCTGGCCAACATCGCGGGTGCCGAGGTCAGCGGGCCGTACAGCGCGCTTCGCGGCCTCGGCGTCCGGCTGTCCCTCGCCGACCGCGGCCTGACCTTCGGCACGACCACCGAAGGCGGTGTGTGCCTGCGGTTCCACGAGCCGGTGCCCGGCATCGACCCGTGGGGCCTGATCCGCCACCCGGGCCTGACGGTCACGGTCTCCGAACCGGACCTGGTCGCCGAAGCGATCAACCGCGTGGTGGCGCAGCCGTGACGACCCTGCGGATCCTGGCCGTCGCGGTGGACTGCCGTCAGCCGGACCTGCTGGCGGAGTTCTGGGAGAAGGCGCTGGGCCGGGGAAAGACGCGAACTTGGACCGACTCCCAGGGCGTGACCTACCACCAGCTGGAGTTCGACGACGGGCCGGCGTTGCTGTTCCAGCCGGTGCCCGAAGAGAAGGCGGGCAAGAACCGGCTGCACCTCGACCTGGCACCGGCCGAGGGCGACCAGCGTGCGGAAGTCGAGCGGCTGGTGATGCTGGGCGCGAAGGTCCTCGACGACCCGCCGGACGACCCGTGGATCGTGCTCGCGGACCCGGAGGGCAACGAGTTCTGCGTCCTGCCGCCGCGCTGACCCACGGTTTCGAGTTGAGTCTCCCTCGGGGGGAGACGGCAGGCTGTGGGCATGGACGACGAGAACCTCCTCACGATCGGGACGCTGGCCGCGCGGACCGGACTGTCGGTCAAGAAGATCCGGTTCTACTCCGACCGGGGGATCGTTCCGGCGACCTGTCACAGCCCGGCCGGCTACCGCCTGTACGACGTGGCCGCCCTGGCCCGGCTGGAACTGGTCCGCACGCTCCGTGCGCTGGACATCGATCTCGCCACGGTCCGGCGCGTGCTGGCCGGGGAGACCACGCTGCCCGAGGTCGCCGCCGCGCACGCGACGGCCCTCGACGTGCAGATCCGGGCACTGCGCCTGCGGCGTGCGGTGCTGGCGGCGGTCGCGAACCGGAAATCGACTCCTCGGGAGACGGATCTGATGCACCAGCTGGTGAACCTGTCCGATGCCGAACGGCGCCGCTTCATCCACGATTTCGTCGACGACACCTTCGGCGGTGTCGACGCCAATCCGGCCATGGTGGAACTGCTGCGTTCGAGCATGCCGGAGCTTCCGAAGACGCCACCCCCGAACAGGTCGAGGCGTGGATGGAACTCGTGGAGCTGGTGCAGGACACCGACTTCCGGGCCGCGGTGCGGCGGATGGCCGAGTACCAGGCGGCCCAGCGCGCCGACGGAGACACGACCGGCCTGCACCACGAGCTGACCGAGACCGTGCGCGAAGAAGCCGGCCGAGCGCTCGCGGCGGGGACCGCCCCGGACTCGGAGCAGGCCGGCGACGTGGTCGCCACGCTCACCGCACGCTACGCCGAGACATTCGGCAAGACCGACGACGACCGGCTGAAGCGGTGGATCCTCGACCGGCTCGAGGTCGCCGGCGACCGTCGCGTCACGCGGTACTGGCAGTTGGTGGCCACCATCAACGGCCGGCCTCCGTTCCCGGACCTGGAACCGGTGTTCACCTGGTTCGGCCGGGCGCTGCGCGCTCGTCTCGTGCGCTGACTCAGGCCTGGCCCTCGGGCAGGCAGACGTCGTCGCCCGCGTAGGTCGCGAGGCGTTCGTCGAAGCCGTCCGGGGCCCCGGGTCTCCGGAAGTCCGGCGCGTCCGGCTGCCCTGGATAGCCGTCGCCGTACAGACCTCGCACGAACGCCACGACCGCGTCCGGCGCCGGCAGCACGTCTTCGCCGAGGTACGCGAGCACCACCACGTCGTCGCCGGCCGCGGACTCGACCGCGGCGGCCCAACCGTCGCACTCGTCCCACAGCAGCGCCGTTTCGTGGTCCGGGAACCGCGGGAGCCGCTGCTCCAGCGCGAGGTACGCCGTGGCGGGCACCTCCACCTCGCAGAACCAGGCGGGCGCGGCCAGCTCGGCCGCAACGGCCAGCAAGTACTGTCTCAGCCCGCGCGCCGCCGCGCCGAGCCCGTCCCGTTCGATCACCACGAGCCTGTCCTCCGGTCGGTACCCCCGCCGGGTGGTACCCCACCGCCTCCGCGGTCAACCGCGGTACTCCCCCAGGTGGAGCAGCAGGTCAAGGACCTCTTCGTCACTCGTCTGGCGGAAATCCGCGTACCACTGACCGACCGCGCGAAACTCCGGCGGTTCGGTCACGCAGACGACGGCGTCGGCCTCGCTCCGCAACCCCGCCGCCGCGCCGGGGGCGCCGACGGGCGCCGCGAACACCAGTGATCGGGGATTCCGGGCCCGCACGTCGCGCAGCGCCGCCGTCGCGGTGACGCCGGTCGCGAGCCCGTCGTCGACGAGGAGGACGTCCCGGCCGTCGAGACCGGGGGCGGGCCGGCCGTCCCGGTAGCGCTCGAGCCGCCGGCGCGCCTCCGCGCGTTCCCGGCGTTCCGCCCGCGCCATCCGCGCCGTGGTGAGCTCGAGCCCGCGCAGGATCGCTTCGTCGTAGATCGCCGGGCCGTCCGGGGTCACCGCGCCGACGCCGAACTCGCGCCGGCCGGGCGCGCCGATCTTGCGCGCCACCGCGACGTCCAGTTCGGCCCCGAGCCGCCGCGCGACGACGGCGGCCACCGGCACGCCGCCGCGGGCCAGGCCGAGCACGAGCGGAGCGGACCAGCTGCGGCGGACCAGCTCTTCGGCCAGCCGCCGTCCGCCGTCCTCGCGGTCGGCGAAGACCCGCTGGCCGTCCATTGCCCGCTCCCTCCGCATCGGCCGCCAGGACAAACCCGCGCCCTTGCGAGCGACGTGCGTGATTTCCTGTCCGAAACCTGTCTCGGTAAGGACTGGACCAATATTATCAGCGCCCGAGAATGGAAGCATCTCCCTTCAGCGCGGAAGGTGACAGATGAGCTTCCTGATCCCCCTGCTGACCGTGGTCCTGGCGGCCACGCCGACACCGGCCCCGAGCCCGGCCGCGGCCGCTCCGCTCGCGGCGATCTGCGACAAGTACTGCGACGCCAGGGATCCCGCCCTCTCCCCCGGCGACCGTGAAGGCGCTTCGGCGTCCATCAGTGGCCGGCGGCTCTCCCTGCACCTCGACGACGGCGACGACATGGGCTGGGCGGCGATCACGGGGGGTGCGGCCGGCGACCACGTCTGGCTGGACCGCTCGTTCGACGCCGGACGGACCTGGGCGTCGGGCAGCAAGCTGGGCGACACCGCGACACCGTCGGGTTCGACCGGCTGGCGGACCCTGATGTACAACGCCGACGACTGGGCGAACAAGGGCGTCGGCCTGCTGCGGGCGTGCGGGCAGCCCGCGGGTTCGGGGAGCATCGCCTGCACCGGCTGGGCGCGCCCGACGTGGAACGCCTGGGACCGGCGCACCGCCGCCGCCACCGCGCTGATGGAGCGCTACAACCTCGGCACCGGTCTCTTCGACACGACCGGCTGGTGGAACTCGGCCAACGCGCTGACCGCGATCATCGACAACGCCCGGATCAGCGGCATGGGCAGCTACCGCTACGCGATCGACACCACCTACACGAAGAACCTCGGGGCCCAGGGCGGCCAGTTCCGCAACGACTACCTCGACGACACGGGCTGGTGGGGCCTGGCGTGGGTGGACGCGTACGACCTGACGGGCGACAGCAGGTACCTGAACACCGCGCGCGCCGACGCCGACCACATGTACGCGTACTGGGACGGCGTCTGCGGCGGCGGGGTCTGGTGGAGCACGAGCCGTACCTACAAGAACGCCATCCCGAACTCGCTGTACGTCCAGCTGAACGCGGCCCTGCACAACCGGATCCCGGGCGACACGGTGTACCTGGCGCGGGCCCGGGCGGGCTGGACCTGGTTCGCCGGCAGCGGGATGATCAACGGCTCGAACCTGGTCAACGACGGCCTGACCACGTCGACGTGCGCGAACAACGGCCAGGCGGTGTGGTCGTACAACCAGGGCGTGCCGCTGGCGGCGCTGACCGAGCTGAACCGCGCGACGGGCGACGCGAGCCTGCTGACGAAGGCCCGCGCGATGGCGAACGCGTCGACGACGAACGGCTCGCTGAACCCGGGCGGCATCCTCCGCGACCCGGGTGAGTCGGCTGGGGGCGGCGGCGGGGACGGGCCGACGTTCAAGGGCGTCTACGCCCGGGACCTGGCGGCGCTGAACGCGGCGTTGCCGGACCGCCCGTACACGAGCTACCTGCAGCGCCAGGCGAACTCGGCGTACGCGAACGACCGCACCGGCGCGGACGCCTACGGGCTGATGTGGGCGGGCCCGTTCGACCAGTCCGACGCCGCGCGCCAGCAGAGCGCCCTGGACCTGATGAACGCGGCCCCCTGACGGCCCGGCGGGTCGTGGGGGGGGAAAAGGGGCAGAACACCGTTTTCCCCCCCCCCCCCCCTCCCCGGCCGGGAGGTCAAAGGGTCTTCTTCAAGGGGGCGGACAGCAGTCTTACGAACACCAAAGGGTCGGCC
>NZ_JBVHUL010000017.1:0-143146 GCF_055565395.1 Amycolatopsis sp. NPDC028719 | reverse complement strand
CAGCTCCCAGAGAGGGGGGTGGGGTTTAGGCTTTTTCCTTTTCCGCTCTCTTCCCCCGGACGGCCGGGGGGGTGGGGGGGGGAAAAAGGGGCAAAACCCTTTTTCCCCCCCCACGCCCCCCGCACGGGCCGGGATGTCAGAGCGTCTTCTCCAGGCGGCCGGCCAGCAGCTTGATGAACCGCGACGGGTCGGCCAGCTCGCCACCCTCGGCGAGCAGCGCCATCCCGTAGAGCAGCTCCGCCGTCTCGGCCAGCCCCTCGTCCTCCGGGCGCGCCGCGTGCGCCTCCCGCAGGCCGGTGACCAGGCCGTGCTCGGGGTTCAGCTCGAGGATCCGCTTGATCGGCGGCAGCTCCTGCCCCATCGCGCGGTACATCTTCTCCAGCGTCGGCGAGAGGTCGTGCGTGTCCCCGACGATGCACGCCGGCGACGTCGTCAGCCGCGACGAGAGCCGGACCTCCTTGACGTCCTCGCCCAGCGCCGTGCCCATCCACGACAGCAGGCCTTCGAAGTCCTTGTTCTGCTGCTCGCGCGCGACCTCGGTGGCCTTCTTGTCCTCGTCCGACTCGAGGTCGACCTGGCCCTTGGCGATCGACTGGAACTGCTTGCCGTCGAAGCCCGGCACCGCGTCGACCCACATCTCGTCGATGGGGTCGGTCAGCACCAGCACTTCGTAGCCCTTGGCGCGGAACGCCTCCATGTGCGGCGAGTTCTCGATCGCGGACCGCGACTCGCCGGTCATGAAGTAGATGTGCTCCTGGCCGTCCTTCATCCGCTCGACGTACTCGCGCAGCGAAGTCGGCTTCTCCGCGTCGTGCGTCGAAGCGAACGACGAGATCTCGAGGATGGCCTCGCGGTTCTCGAAGTCGTCGAGCAGCCCTTCCTTGACCGCGCGGCCGAACTCGCGCCAGAACGTCGCGTACTTCTCGGCGTCGGCGCTCATCATCGTCTTGACCGTCGACAGGACCTTCTTGACCAGGCGGCGGCGGATCAGCTGGATCTGCCGGTCCTGCTGCAGGATCTCCCGCGAGACGTTCAGCGAGAGGTCCTGCGCGTCGACGACGCCCTTGACGAACCGCAGGTACTCGGGGACGAGCGACTCGCAGTCGTCCATGATGAAGACGCGCTTCACGTACAGCTGGACGCCGCGCTTGCGCTCCCGCAGGAACAGGTCCATCGGCGCGTGCGAGGGCAGGAACAGCAGCGCCTGGTACTCGAACGTCCCCTCGGCCTGCAGCCGGATCGTTTCCAGGGGGTCCTGCCAGTCGTGGCTGACGTGCTTGTAGAACTCGTGGTACTCGGCCTCGGTGACCTCGCTCGACGAGCGCGCCCACAGCGCCTTCATCGAGTTGACCGTCTCGGTCTTCGGCTCTTCGCCCTCGCCGGCCTCGGCCGCCATCCGGATCGGCCAGGTGATGAAGTCGGAGTACTTCTTGACGATCTCCCGGATCTTCGCCGGGGACGTGTAGTCGTAGAGGTGGTCCTCGGCGTCCTCGGGCTTGAGGTGCAGGGTGACCGCGGTGCCCTGGGGCGCGTCTTCGACCGGCTCGATCGTGTACGTGCCTTCGCCGGTGGACTCCCAGCGGACGCCCTCGGTGGTGCCCGCCTTGCGCGTCACCAGCGTGACCTTGTCGGCGACCATGAAGCTCGCGTAGAACCCGACGCCGAACTGGCCGATCAGGTCCTGCGACGCCGCCGAGTCCTTGGCCTCCTTGAGCTTGGTCAGGAAGTCGGCGGTGCCGGACTTGGCGATCGTGCCGATGAGGGCGACGACCTCGTCGCGCGTCATGCCGATGCCGTTGTCCCGCACGGTCAGGGTCCGCTCGGCGGGGTCCGTCTCGAGCGCGATGTGCAGGTCACCGGTGTCCGCGTCGAGGTCCTTGTCGCGGTACGACTCCAGCCGCAGCTTGTCCAGGGCGTCGGAGGCATTGGACACGAGCTCCCGCAGGAACGTGTCCTTGTTCGAATAGATCGAATGGATCATCAGCTGGAGCAGCTGACGCGCTTCCGACTGGAACTCGAGCGTCTCGATCGGGGTGGTCACTTCCAGTCCTTTCCGGGGCGGGGTGCCGAGCGGCCCGATCCTACCGAGGCGGTCCGACATTCCCGGTGCTCACCCGGTCGTGCACTTTATGAACGCAATGTAGGTGGGTCCCGCGTCGCGGGGTGATGCTGGCCACGCCCCGCTGCCGATCAAGGAGGATCGAGTGCCCGGACCCCTGCCCCGGTGGGCGGCCGCGTTCGCCGCGGCCTGTGCCCTGACCACCGCCTTCGCCGCTCCCGCCGCCGCGGCGGGCGTCGTCGACCACCCCGTGCGCACCACCGGCTGCGGCCGCGCCGCCCCCGTGCCGTCCGGGGTGACGACCACCCGGCACGTCGTCTCCGGCGGGCTCGAGCGCGAGTACACCGTGCACCTGCCGGCGCACTACAGCCCGCGCCGGGCGTACCCACTGGTCCTGTCGTTCCACGGGCACAAGCGCACGTCGCAGTACCAGGAGGAGCTGTCCGGCTTCTCGGCGCTCGACGCGATCTCGGTCTACCCGCAGGGCCTGATCGGCACCGACGGCGAGTCGGCGTGGACCGGCGCGCCCTACTCGGCGGCCGCCGACGACGTCCTGTTCACCAGCGACCTGCTGAACTCGCTACAGCGCGAGCTGTGCGTCGACAACGACCGGATCTTCGCCGCCGGCAAGTCCAACGGCGGCGGGTTCGTCGGCGTGCTGGCCTGCCGGCTGCCGGGCCGGATCGCGGCGTTCGCCCCGGTGTCGGGCGCGTTCTACCCGCAGGGCGGTGACTGCCGGCCGAGCCGGCCGGCGCCGATCCTCGACTTCCACGGCACCGCCGACACGACCATCCCCTACACCGGCAACCCGGCGAAGGGCCTGCCGGCGATCCCGGACTGGCTCGCGGCCTGGTCCACAAGGGACGGTTGTTTCCCGGAACCCGTGTCGTGGACGCCGGTCCGGGGCGTGGTCGCGCAGAAGTGGCTCGGCTGCGACCGGTGGAGCACCCTCGAGCACTACCGCGTCGAAGGCGCCGGGCACGTCTGGCCGAGCACCGGGCCGAACAACGACTCGGCCACGCCGGCGGTCATCGACGCGACACCGGTCATCTGGCGGTTCTTCCGCACGCATCCCCTGCGGTGAAACACGATTGACGCACCTCTTTCCTCTCGGCGACGATTTCGCCGAGAGGAAAGAGGTGCATGGTGAAGGTGCTCGTCCTGAACGCCGGTTATGAGCCGCTGCAGACGGTGTCGGTGCCGCACGCGATCCGCATGCTGGTGCGGCACGTCGCGGAGATCCACGAGGCCGAGGACGGTCTCGCGTACGGGTTGTTCCCGCGGCCGAAGATCGTGCGGTTGCTGAGGTACGTCGTCATGAAGTGGCGATATACGCAGCCGCCCCGCTGGTCCCGTCGCGGCGTGCTGGCCCGTGACGGCCACCGGTGCGCCTACTGCGGCCGCCGCGCCACGACGATCGACCACGTGACGCCGCTCAGCCGCGGCGGCGCGCGGACGTCGTGGCTCAACACGGTCGCGGCGTGCGGTGGCGCGTCCCGCAGCTGCAACGCGCGCAAGGCGGACAAGCTGCCGGCGGAGGCGGGGATGACGCTGCGGTTCGAGCCGTACGTCCCGACGTGGGACCAGCTGCACGCGCTCGCGGCGTGAGGCCGGATGCCCTCGTGGAGATCGGAGCCACGAGGGCTGTCCGGCGTTCGTCGGCGCCCCGGACCGCGGGTCGTTAAGCTCGAACCGATCGTCCCCCGCATCCGTGTGTTCCGGGGGAAGGCCGGGAGGTCGTGTGACCGACGCAGGACAGCTGATCGCCGGGCGCTACCGGCTGGACGAGCGGATCGGCCAGGGCGCCATGGGCGTCGTCTGGCGTGCCCGCGACGAGCGGCTCGACCGCGTCGTCGCCGTCAAGCAGCTGGGCTACGACCCGGCGATCGGGCAGGCCGCCGGCGACCAGGCCGCCCTGCGCGCGCTGCGGGAGGCCCGGCTGACCGCGCGGCTGCGGCACCCGCACGCGATCACCGTGCACGACGTCGTCGAGGAAGGCGGCGAGCCGTACCTCGTGATGGAGTACCTGCCGTCGCGCAGCCTCGCCGACGTCCTGCTCGACCGGGAGCGCCTGCCCGCCGACGAGGTCGCGCGCATCGGGGTGCAGGTCGCGTCCGCGCTGGCCGCCGCGCACGCCGAGGGCATCGTGCACCGGGACGTCACGCCCGCCAACGTCCTGCTCGCCGAGGGCGGGGTCGCCAAGATCGCCGACTTCGGCATCTCCCGCGCCACCGGCGAAGGCACCGTGACCGGCGGCGGCTTCATCGCGGGCACGCCGGCCTACCTGTCCCCCGAAGTCGCCGGCGGCGGCGAAGCCGGCTTCCCGGCCGACGTGTTCTCCCTCGGCGCGACGCTCTACCGCGCGCTGGAGGGCATGCCGCCGTTCGGCAACGACGACAACCCGATCGTCCTGCTGCTGCGGGTGGCCCGGGAGGAGCCGATCCCGCCGCGCCACAGCGGCCCGCTCGCCGAAGCGCTCGGCCGGCTCCTGCAGCGCGATCCCTCGCAGCGCCCGTCGATGGCGGAGGTCCAGGAGCTGTTCGAGGCGGTCACCGGCGGCCGTCCGCTGCCCCCGCCGCGTCCCCGCCCCCGCACCGAAACGCGCATGCTGCGCCTTCCCCGCCCGCGCCGGCGGGCGGTGCTGGCGTCCGCGGCCGGAGCCGTCCTGCTGGCCCTCGGCGTGGTGATCGGGACGGCGCTCGTGCCGGACGGCAGCACCCCGGTCGCCGCGCCGGCGTCGTCCACGCCCCCGGTCACCTCGCCCCCGGTGACCACCACTCCGGCCGACCTGGGCTGCTCGGCCAGTTACGCGGTGACGACGTCGTGGCCGGGCGGCTACCAGGTCCAGGTGACGGTCCGCAACGACCACGGCGCCGGCCTGCGCGGCTGGAGCGTCCGCTGGTCCCTCCCCGACGGGCACCACATCGCGGGCCTGTGGAACGGGACGTTCACGGTCGAGGGCACGACGGTGACCGTGGACAACGCGGACTGGAACGCGAAACTCGACGCGGGCGGCTCGACGACGTTCGGCTTCAACGCGGTCACCGGCAATGGCGACGCCACCGCACGACCGCAGCTCACCTGCCGGACGGTCTGACCATCAGAGCAGGCCCGCCTCGGCGAGCTTTTCCTTGATGCGCAGCAACTCCTCGTCGTCGAGGGGAAGCTGCGGCGGCGCCATGACGGCGTTGTCGATGAAGCCGCGCAGCTTCATCGCGGCCTTGAACGCGCCGAGCCCGGCCGAGCCGCGGCCCATCCGGCTCGGCGGCGCCACCGACGTGATCGAAAACAGCTTCAGCAGCCGTTCCTGCTCGCGGCGGGCCGCGGCGAGGTTGCCGGACTTGAAGTGGTCGTGGATCAGCACGTACCCGACCGGGTCGACGTTGCCGAGGCCCGGGACGGCGCCGTCGGCACCCATCGCGAGCGCCGCGTCCACGACGAGTTCGGAGCCGGTGAACACGGCGAAGGTGTCGAGGCCGCGGTCGCGCTTGCCCAGCAGCACGGCCCGGAACGCGGCTTCGTCACCACTGGAGTCCTTGAGCCCGGCGAGGACGCCGTCGGTGGCCAGGTCGAGGACCATCCCGCCGGCGAGCTTCGTGTGCACCGCGACCGGGATGTCGTAGGCGACGATCGGCAGCGCCGTGCGCTCGTGGAGCAGGCGGAAGTGCCGGTCGACCTCGGCGACGTGCGTCCGCGTGTAGTACGGCGCGGTGACGACGACGGCGTCGGCCCCGGCGGCTTCGGCCGCCTTGATGTGCTCGGCGACCCGCAGTGTCGTCATGTCGATACAGCCGGCGAGCACCGGGACGCGCCCGGCGACCTGGTCGACCGTCGTTTCGACGACGACGCGGCGCTGGGCGTCGGGCAGGAAGGCGACCTCGCTGGAGGAGCCCAGGACGAAGACGCCGTGCACACCGGCGCCGAGCTGGAACTCGACGTGGCGGCGCAGCGAGTCGGTGTCCACGCTGAAGTCGTCGTTGAACGGCGTGCACAGCGGCGGGACGATTCCGGCGAACTTCGGCATCAGGCGCTCACTCCGGTGGGGATCTCGGGATGGATGCAGCGGTAGGTGTGGCCCCCGCCGGCCGTGGCCGGCGCGGGTAGCTCGGCCGCGCACTCGCCGGTCGCCTTCGGGCAGCGGGTGCGGAACGGGCAGCCGCTCGGCGGGTGCGTCGCCGACGGAACCGGCCCGGTGAGCACGATCGGCTCGGCCGGGTGGAGCAGGCTGGGCGTCGCGGAGAACAACGCCCGTGTGTAGGGATGGCGGGCCTCGGCGCCCACCGGCGCCTCCTCGACGATCCGGCCCAGGTACATCGTGACGATCCGGTCGCTCATCTTCGCCACCGTCTGGATGTCGTGGGAGACGAAGACCATCGCCAGTTCCAGCTGTTCGCGCAGGTCGAGCAGCAGGTTGAGGATCTGGGCGCGGACCGAGACGTCGAGGGCGGACGTCGGCTCGTCGGCGACCAGCAGCGCGGGCCGCAGGGCCAGGGCCCGCGCGATGGCGACGCGCTGGCGCTGGCCGCCGGAGAGCTGGCCGGGCACCGCCTCGGCGGCGCTGGCGGGCAGGCCGACCAGCCCCATGAGCTCCCGGACGCGCTCGTCGCGCTGGTCCGGCATCCCGACGCGGTGCACGTCGAGGGGGTCGCGGATGATCTTGGCGACGGCGAGCCGGCGGTTGAGCGCGGTCGAAGGGTCCTGGAAAACCATGCCGACCTCGCGCCCGGATCCCTCGTCGAGGGGCTTCCCGCGGAACCGGACCGTGCCCGCGGTCGGGCGCTGCAGGCCGACGATGACCTTGGCCAGGGTGGACTTCCCACAGCCGGACTCCCCGACCACGCCGATCGTCTCGCCGGGGTTCACGACCAGGTGGGCGTCGGTCAGGGCGTAGACGTGGTCGTGCCCGAACAGGCCGCGGCCGCGGATCTTGTGCACGACGTGGATGCCGTCGAGCTCCAGGAGGTTCACGCCGTCACCTCCTTCTCGCGAGCGACGTCGACCGCCGGGAAGTGGCAGGCGACGAGGTGGTCGACCGGCTCGCCGAAGCGCACCGGGGTCTCGTCGTGGCACTTGGCGCGGGCCGCGGGGCAGCGGTCGGCGAAGCGGCAGCCGGCCGGGAACTCGGCCGGGGCCGGGACGACGCCCTTGATCTGGGTGAGGCGCGCTTCACTGGCCTCCAGCGACAGCACCGCGCTGAGCAGGCCGCGCGTGTAGTGGTGCCGGGGCGAGCCGACGACCTCGGCGGTGGTGCCCAGCTCGGCGACCTGGCCGCCGTACATGACGACGACGCGGTCGGCGATCTCGGACACCAGCGCGAGGTCGTGCGAGACGAGGACGAGCGCGAAGCCCAGCTCCTCCTGCAACCGCAGCAGCAACGCCATGATCTGGGCCTGGACGGTGACGTCGAGCGCCGTCGTCGGTTCGTCGGCGACGATCAGCTTCGGATCCCGCGAGAGCGCCATCGCGATCAGCACCCGCTGGCGCTGGCCGCCGGACAGCTCGTGCGGGTACGCGCGCAGCGTCCGTTCCGCGTCCAGGTTGACCAGTTCCAGGAGCTCGGCCGGGGTGCGGGTGCCGCCACGGCGGGTGAACTGCTTGAGCTGGGCACGGATGGTCATCGCCGGGTTGAGGGAGCTCAGCGCGTCTTGGTAGATCATCGCGATGTCGTGGCCGAGGTGCCGGCGGCGCTCGCCCGGGCGCAGCGCGAGCAGGTCCCGCTGGGCGAACCGGATCTGGCCGGACACCTGCGCCGTCGCCGGCTGGAGGCCGAGGATCGACAACGCCGTGAGCGTCTTGCCGCAGCCGGACTCGCCGATGAGACCCAGGACTTCCCCGGCGCGGACGCTGAAGGACACGCCGTCCACGACGTCGACGCCCTCGTGACGGCCGGGGAACGCGATCCTGAGCCGGTCGACCTCCAGGACCGTCTCGCGGTGGTCGAGGGACCGGGCGGTGCGGGCCAGCCGCTCCCCCGCTTCCCGCAAGCCGGCGATCGGCAGGACGGGCGCGGTGTCGGCGTCTTCCCGCTTCGCGACGGCCTTCGCGACTTCGGCCGCCTTGACGGCGCGGGCCGACGGCGCGGCCCAGGCGTCGGAGATCCGCTCGGACAGGATGTTCAGCGCGAGCACCGTGACCAGGATGAGCAGGCCGGGGAACAGCGTCGCCCACCAGCCGCCGGTCAGCACCAGGTCCTTGCCGTCGGCGAGCACCGAGCCCCACGACGGGTCCGGCGGCTGGATGCCGGCGCCGATGAACGACAGCGACGCCTCGAACACGATCGCGTCGGCCACCGTGACCGTGCAGTACACCAGCACCGGCGCCGCGCAGTTGATCGCGACGTGCCGGGTCAGCACGAAGAGCCGCTTCGCCCCGATCACGCGCTCCGCGGCGACGTAGTCCTCGCCGTACTGGGCCAGGACGTTCGCCCGGATCACCCGGGCCACCGGCGGCGTGTTGAGGAACCCGATGGCCAGGATCAGCACGAGGATGCCGTGGCCGAACACGGCGACGAGCACCGCGGCCAGCGCGATGCCGGGGAACGCCATGACGACGTCCAGCACGCGCATGACCACGGCGTCCACCCGGCGGTGCGACGTGGCGGCGAACGCCCCGATCACCGCCCCCGACACGAGCGCGAGCGCCACCGCCCCCAGGCCGATGGCGAGCGACCAGCGCGTGCCGGCGACGAGCCGGGAGAAGATGTCCCGGCCCGACGTGTCCGTGCCGAACCAGTGCGCACCGCTCGGACCGCCGGTGTCGGTGCTGAGCGCGTCCGGGTTGTGCGTCGCGACGAGCGTGCCGAGCACGGCGACCAGCAGGAGGACGCCGAGGATCGCGAGCGCGGGCCAGGCCGCGCGCAGGCGCCTCACGCGTGGCTCCGCAGGCGCGGGTTCGCGATCAGGTAGAGGACGTCGACGATCAGGTTGACCAGCACGAACCCGATCGCGATCGTGATGACGAAGCCCTGCACCTTGGCGGTGTCGCCGTCGGTGACGGCCTGGATCATGTTCTGCCCCATCCCCGGCAGCGCGAACATCGTCTCGATGACGACGGCGCCGCCCAGCAGGTAGCCGACCCGCAGGCCGAGCACGGTCAGCGGCGTGACCAGCGCGTTGCGCAGCACGTTGCGCCCGACCACGACCACCGGCGGCAGGCCGCCGCCGCGCGCGGTGCGGACGTAGTCCTTGTCCAGCTCCTCGACCATCGACGTCCGGATCACCCGGGTCAGCTGCGCGGCCACCGGCAGGGCCAGCGAGACCGCGGGCAGCGTCAGCGAGTTCAGCCAGCCGCCGAAGGAATCGGCCGGGCTGACGTACCCGCTCGTCGGGAACAGGCCCTGCCCGACGGCCAGCCACTGGACCAGCAGCAGCGCCACCCAGAACGCCGGCGCGGCGACCCCGGCCAGGGTCACCACGCGGATCACCTTGTCCGGCCAGCGATCGCGGAACAGCGCCGACGTCACGCCGAGCACGAGCGCCGTCACCAGCGCGATGACCAGGCCGAGCAAGGTCAGCTGCACGGTCAGCGGCAGCGCCGTCGCGATCGTGTCGCCGACTGGCTGCTTGGTGATCACGCTGGTGCCGAAGTCGCCCTGGACCAGGTGCCAGACGAAGTGGACGTACTGCAGCGGCAGCGGGTCCAGCAGCCCGTTTTCGAGCCGGAACTGCTGGAGCTGCTCGGCGGTGGCGTTCGCGCCGTCGAACGCGGCCAGCGCCGGGTCGACCGGCGCGAACCGCATCACGATGAACACGAACAGGATCACCCCGAGCAGCAGCGGGATCAGGGCGAGGATGCGGCTGAGCAGCATCCGCACGACGACGGCCACGGGTGTTCTCCTCTTAGACCGGCTTGGCCTGGTTCAGGTAGATGCCCGGGTAGCCCTGGGCGCGCACGCCGGAGATCGCCTTCGGGTCCCACGCCGTGCCGAGCTGGGTGAACACCACCGGGTAGATCACGGCCTGTTCGGAGATCAGGTCGAGCAGCTGCTTGTTCAGCGCCGTCCGCTTGGCCTCGTCCGTTTCGGCCGCGGCCTGGTCCTGCAGCGCGAGCAGGGACTGCGCGTCGGGGCCGGTGAACCGGGCGTACTTGCCGGTGAGGATGGACTTCGCGTCGTAGTAGTAGCGGATCATCAGGTCGGGGTCGTTGCCGAACTGCAGCGGGTTGTTGGTCGTGGCGACGACCTGGAAGTCGGTGCCCGCGTCCAGCTTGGAGAACAGTGCCTTGGTGTCCTGGGAGTCCAAAGTGGTCTGGACGCCGATCGCGTCCCAGCCCTCCTTGATCACCTTGACGCAGTCGGCGACCAGCGACGTGTTCGTCGTGGACAGCGTGACCTTGAGGTTGCTGACGCCGGCCTGCTGCAGCAGCTGTTTCGCCTTGCCCGGGTTGTAGGCGAAGTCCTGCGACGCGGGCTGCGAAGACGGGAGTTTCGGGTTGATGAAGGACGTGCCGGGCGAGCCGGCGCCCTTCAGCCCGATGTCGATCATCTTCTGCTTGTCGATGGCGTAGTGCAGCGCCTGGCGCACGAGGTTCTTGTCGAACGGCGCGTGCGCGGTGTTGAAGAGCAGGAAGAGGTTGTTGCCGCCGTCGGCGAACTCGACCGTGCGGCCGGCCTTGCGCAGCTGGTCGGCGTTGGCGGCCGGGATGTTCTCGGCGATCTGCGCGTCCGGCTCGGCGCCGGAGATCGCGGCGACGCGCGGGGCGGAGTCCACAATGGACTTCCACAGCATCTTGTCGTAGGCCGCCGGACGCGGGCCGTTGTAGCCGGTGAACTTCTCGAAGCTCGTGTGGCTCAGTGGTGCCTGCTCGACGACCTTGTACGGGCCGGAGCCGACGACCTTGCCGCCCTTGGCGTCGTCCCACTTGCCGTCGTAGACGTGCTTGGGCACGATCTTGCAGCACTGGATCCGCTGCAGCGCGTACGGGAACGGGAACTTGAGGACGAACTCGACCACGCGGTCACCGGTCTTGCGGACTTCGGCCAGCCAGTGCGAGAAGAAGCTGTGGATCAGCACGTTCTCCTTCTCGTCGAGCGCGCGGGCGTAGGTGAAGACGACGTCGTCGGCGGTCACCGGCTGCCCGTCGTGCCACTTCGCGCCGTCTCTCAGCTCGAACTTCAGGCTGGTGCCACTCGTGTCGGCGGGCAGCGCCTTCGCCAGGCCGGGGAAGGGGGCGCGGGTGATCGGGTCACCCTCCACGAGGGACTCGTAGCAGTGCAGGATCGCGGCCATCGAGAACGCGGACGCGGTCTGCAGCGGGTCCCACGTCTGGTTGTTGCCGTAGCCGATGACGGCGGTCAGCGAGCCCGCCGAGCTGCCGGTCTTGTTGGTGGACGCCGGCCCGCCGCACGCGGCGAGCACGGTCGGGAACGCCAAAGCCGCCCCGGCGAAGGTGGTGTAGCGCAGCAACTGGCGGCGGCTGAGCGACGGGCTCTGGGACATCGCTGTCTCCTGCGGGCCTCGAACGGTAGGACATGGGACGTCCTATGACCGGCGTGAGCCTAGGATGGCTTCGCGTGCCGGTCAACCCTTCTGGACGTATGACGTAGGATGTCCTCTCACGACGCATCCGGGGAGGACAGCAGTGGCCCGTCCGCAGCGCAGCGAAGAGATCACCAAGCGCATCATCGACCTGATCGTCGAGCGGGAGCTCCCGCCGGGCGCACCCATGCCCACCGAGCTGAGCTTGATGGAGGACATCGGCGTCAGCCGCAACTCCATCCGCGAGGCGATCAAGGCCCTGCAGGCCCTCGGCATCGTCGAGATCCGCCACGGCTACGGCACGTTCGTCGGTTCCGCCGGGTCGGAATCGCTGCAGACCTGGCTGCTGTTCCGCACCCGTGCCCGCGGCGCCACCGATGTCGGACGGCTGCGCGACCTCCTCGAGGTGCGGGAGATGCTCGAGACCGAGCTGACCCGCCGCGTCGCCACCGACCACCGGCCCGGCCTGGTCGAGGAGCTGCAGGCCTGCGTCACGCGGATGAAGCGCAAGGGCCCGGACGCCGCCGAGGCCGACCGCGAGTTCCACGACCTCATCTGCGCCGAGGCCGGGTTCGACCTCGCGCGCGAGCTCACCGGGCTGTTCTGGGACGTCTACCGGATCGCGGAAAGCGAGCTGGGCGGGCCGGCGTCGTCGGCGACGGCCACCGCGAAACGGCACCAGGCGATCGTCGACGCGCTGTTGCTGCGCGACGCCGATGCCGCGGCCGAAGCCGTGCACCGGCACTTCGACGAGGTCCGCAAGCGCGCGAAAGCAGGTCCGTACGGGGGTTTCGGCGTCGCCCGGCCGGTGCCTGCGACCCATTCCTGACTCTCGGTCGTTGACCCGATCGAGGTAACTTCCGGAAGTTCGAGAACCGGGCTCAACGGGTCCGGCGTCTGGCTCGTCGGTAGTGGTGATCAACCACCACACGGAGGTGCCAGTGCGAAGAACACTTTCGGCGTTCGCGGTCCTGCTCGCCGGTTCGGCGGGATTGGCCGGGCTCGCCCCGCCGACCGCGGTGGCCGCTACGACAGCGGCAACCGCCACTCTGCCCACCGGGGACCGGGTCACCGTCCGGACCACCGCGGACGGCCGTCCGGCATACGACGTCCAGCCGGCCGTGGAGAAAGGCATGGCACGGGCGCTCGTGCACCTGCGGCTGGGCGAACGCGACTACGAGGTGCCCGGAACCGCGCTCCCCTACCTGGGGCGTGGGCTGGACCTGAGCCTGTTCGACGTCCAGGCGCTCCTGGCCGGTGCATCGGCCCCGGTCGACCCGGCGGCGTTCGGCGCCGCTTTGGCGAAGCAGTTCAAGGAGGACAACGCGAGGGGCCACTTCGGGGGTCAGGGGCTTTTCGCCGGGGGAAAGACTTTCGCGCTCTCGGGGGCGCCGACGCGGCGGGCCGTGCAGCCCCGCTCGGTGCTGCGCACGGTTTCGGTGGACGCCAAGGACATCGCGGGAAAGCCGGCCGACACCGGCGTCGCGTTCCTGTACAACACCGATGACGGCAACCTGCTCGACCCGAACGAGAGCCTCAACTACTTCTCGGGCGGCACGGCGAAGTTCAGCGCGCCGGACGGGACCTACAGCGCGCTCGGCCTGTTCTGGACCGCCGACGCCGACGGCAACCCGACCGAGGTGCGGTTCAGCGCGCAACCGGAGTTCGCGGTGAAGGCGGACAAGACCGTCCGCGTGGACGCTTCGCGCGCCTCCAGCAAGGTGACCTGGGTGACGCCGCGGCCGGCGCTGCTCGACGACACCGGCTTCCTGTTCCGCCGGGCCGCGAAGACCGGGCCGGCGCTGCTCGTCGACTTCGACGCCGGGCCCGGCGTGCCGATCTCCGTGTCGCCGACGGCGGTCCCGGTCCGGACCGGCGCGCTGCAGACGTACCCGTACAGCAGGCTGGTGTCCCCGCCGGGGCCGGGCACGCCGTACGAATACGTCCTCCAGAAGGCGAGCGTCGGCACGATTCCGCAGCAGCGGTACGCGATCACGGCGAAGGACGTCGCCGCGGTGAACGCGACCTACTTCAGTGAATACGCGACCCTCGGCCGGCGGCAGCGCAGCGGGATGTTCTCCTTCGAGGACTCGAGCGGCCGGGTCTCGCACCTGATCGAGCTGCCCCGGAAGCAGACCGAGTACGTCTCCGCGGCGCCGGACCTGCGCTGGTTCGGCGGGTTCTCGAAGTACCTGCCGCCGGGGCCCTTCCCGGCCTGGGCCGGGGGCCAGTACGAGCCGTTCCACGCCTACACCGGGGGCACCACGGTCACGGAGGACTGGAACAAGTTCCCGCTGCACCCGGCGGGCGGCGTGGCCCTGCTGCCGCTCTCCGACGGCAGCGCGCCGGAGATCCCGGCCGCGACGCGCGCCGGCGACCTGCTGCGGTTGTCGATCACGCCGTTCAGCGACAACCAGCCCGGGCACACCGGGTTCGGCTTCTCCGGCGAGCGGACGGACACGATCACCGGCCGCTACACGCTGACCCAGGACGGCGCGACGATCGCCGAGGGCAGCCCGGTGGGGGCGACCGAACTGGCGCTGGAGCAGGAGGTCGCGGCCGGGCCGTCGACGCTGGGGCTCACGGTCGACGCGGGCCGCACCGGCCCGATGTACCACCAGAGCACGGCCACCCACACCGAATGGACGTGGAAGTCCCAGCACACCGACGGCACGCTCCCGCCGGCCCTCTACTGCGCGCGTGGCGCCGAGGGCCGCGACCGGTCGTGCGCGGTCGAACCGATGCTGACGCTGGGGTACGCGGTCGGCGGGCTGCGACCGGACGGGTCGACGCCGTCGGGTCCGCAGAGCCTGGATCTCACGGTGGGGCACCTGCAGCTGAGCGCGGGGTCTCCGGTGACGGCCGCGACGGTGCAGTACTCGACCGACGGCACGACCTGGCAGGACGCGACGGTCACCCCTCGCGGCGACGGCGTCTTCCACGCGGACTTCACCGCGGCCACGGACGAGTACCGCGGCACCGACGTCTCCCTGCGCGTCACGGCTTCCGACGCGGCCGGGGCGACCGTGGCCGAGTCGATCACCGCCGCCTACCACGTCTACGCGTCCTGAAGGGAAGGTCCACCGTGCACAGATCGATCATCGGCGTGCTGAGCGCCGTGGTGGTCGCCGTGGGGGCCTTCGCCCCGGCCGCGTCCGCCGCGCCGGTACCGCGGGCGGCGTGTCCCGACCCGGGTCCGGGCCTGCTGCGCTGCCTGACCACCTACGCCCCGGTACGCGTCTTGGCCGACGGCCCGGTCGGCTGGGGCGCCGACGACCTGGCGTCGGCGTACCGGCTGCCTTCCGACGCGGGGCCGGACACGGTCGTCGGCATCTCGATCGCCTACGACGCGCCGAACCTGGAGGCGGACCTCGCGGCGTACCGGGCCCAGTACGGCCTGCCCCCGTGCACGACGGCGAACGGCTGCTTCCGCAAGGTGAACCAGCAGGGCGCCGCGGCTCCCCTGCCGGCCGCGAACTTCGGCTGGGCACTGGAGTCCACTTTGGACGTGTCGATGGTGTCGGCGGCGTGCCCGTCGTGCCGGATCCTGGTCGTCGAAGGCAACACGCCCGGGTTCGCCGATCTGGCGGAGACGGAGGACACGGCGGTCCGGCTGGGCGCTTCGGTGGTCTCGAACAGTTACGGCGCGCGGGAAAGCGGTGCACCGCTGGCGTTCGCGAGCCACTACCAGCACCCGGGCGTGACGGTGGTGGCGTCCTCCGGCGACGCGGGCTTCACGGCGGCGAGCTACCCGGCGGTCCTGCCGACCACGGTGGCGGTCGGCGGGACGACGCTGGCCCGCGACCCGTCCTCGGCCCGCGGCTGGACGGAGTCGGCGTGGCAGTACGGCGGCAGCGGCTGCTCGGCGTACCTCGCGAAGCCGTCGTGGCAGAAGGACACCCACTGCGGCAAGCGAACGGTCGCGGACATCGCGGCGGCGGCCGAGGACATCGCGATCCACTACACGGACGCGGGCGGCTGGCTCCCGGTGAGCGGCACCAGCGCGTCGGCGCCGTACATCGCGGGCTTGATCGCCCGATCGGGCCACGCGGGAACGACCCAGCCCTCGACGATCTACGCGCGCGCGTCCCAGTTCGTCGACATCACGACGGGCAACAACGATCCGACGAGCGGCGGGAAGAAGTGCGGTAACGACTACCTGTGCGTAGCGGGCCCGGGCTACGACGCCCCGACCGGAGTCGGCGTCCCCCTCGGCCTGCGGGGCTTCTGAAGTCCGCGAAGGCCTCCTTACCGGCCATAAGAGCCGGTAAGGAGGCCTTCACGGCCGTTCGGTGCCCGGCCGGCACAAGCCTCGCTCGTACGCCAGCAACCCCGCCTCGGTCCGGTGCGCGCACCCCAGCTTCCGCACCACCTGAGCCACCAACCCCCGCACCTCCGGCTCCCCCACACCCAGCCGGCCCGCGATCTCGGCGTTCGTCAACGCGGACCCGATGCCGATCAGCACCTCCCGTTCCCGCGCCGACAGGCGATCCACTCCGGCCAGCCGCTCGTCTCGTGGCCCCGACAAGCGCGTCGCAGCCGAGACCAACCGGCGGGAGGCGTCCGGGGAGAGCACCACGTGCCCGTCCGCGGCCAGCCGGACCACCTTGATCAGCTCGTTGCGCCGCGCCGACCTCAGCAAATAGCCGGAAGCCCCGTCGCGCAGGGCCCGCAGGATCCCGGCGTCGGAGTCGAACGTGACCAGCGCCACCACGGCCGGGCGGCGGAAGACCGGCCCCAGCGGCGCCAGCCGCAGGTCCAGCAGCACGACGTCCGGCAACCGGCTGCGGAGGGTCGTCCGGGCGGCCGCCGCGTCCGGGGCCGAGCCGACCACCTCGATGCCGTCGGTCTCGGCGAGCAGGGCGCCCAGGCGGGCCCGCACCGCCGGGTCGCGCTCGGCCAGCAGCACCCGGACCGGCGGCGGTGGCAGCACCCTCAGTCCTTGGGCCGCAGGCGGATCAGCGGCAGGTCGGTCCGCGACGCGCCCACCAGGTCACGCCCGCCCGGGCCGCGCAGCCGCAGCTCGCGGAACCGCACCGAAGACAGCTGCGCCGCTTCGATCGGGTACACGTCGCCGTAGCGCTTGATCTTCTCGACCAGTTCCTTGCCCAGCAGCTCCACCAGGCCCGCGTGGCGACTCGCGCCACCGCCGAGGGGTACGTCCAGCTGCCGGCGCACCTCGGGAAACCGCTGGTCCAGCTCGACGGCCAGCTGGTGGATCGTGACGTAGGCCGGGCCGAACTCGGACGCGTCCGGCCCCGGCGGGATCTCGGCCAGCACCTTGATGAGCTTGTCGTCCATCCCGAGTTTGTCCCACAGGGTCACGTTTTCCTCCTGTCGTGGCCGCCGCAGGTCTACCAGAGGACCGGGACGCGGTCCACTCCCCCGGTGACCCGGTTCGTCCGGACCTCCAGCTCCTCGGCCGGCACCGCGAGCCGCAGTCCCGGGAACCGGCGGAACAGCGAGCCGAACGCGACGCGCAGCTCCGTGCGGGCGAGACTCGCGCCGATGCAGAACCAGCCGCCGTAAGCGAACGCCACGTGCGCATTGGGCTTGCGCTCGGGGTCGAATTCGGCGGCGGCGGGGAACACCGACGCGTCCCGGTTCGCCGCCGCCAGCGACAGGACGACCGCGTCACCCCGGGCGAGGGTCACCCCGCCCAGCGAGACGTCGTCGTGCGCGTACCGCAGCACCCCGAGCCCACCCGGCGCGGACAGCCGCAGGATCTCCTCGACGACGCCGTGCGTCCGACCCTCGGGGTCGGCGGCCAGCGCATCGCGCCGCGCGAGGTCGGTGAGCAGGTACAAGACGCCGAGGTCGATCCGGTTGGACGTCGTCTCGTGACCGGCGAAGAGCAGGCCGGCGGCCAGCCGGGCGAGGTCGTCGTCGGTGAACCCGGGGTCCTCGGCCTGCGCGCGCACCATGTCCGAAACGACGTCCTGACCGGGTGAGCGACGCTTGGCCTCCGCCAGCCGGCCCATGTAGGCCGCGAACTCGTCGAGCGCCGCTTCGGCGCCGGAACCGATGTCCATCCGGCCCATCCGCTCGGACAGCACGCGGAACGTGTCGCGGTCCTCGTACGGGACGCCGAGCAGTTCGCAGATCACCAGCACGGGCAGGGGGAACGAGAGGTGTTCGTGCAGGTCGACCGGCTCTTCCGCGCGCCGGGCGCGCTCCATGGCGGCGAAGCAGCCGTCGGCCAGCTCCTGGACGTGGCCGGCGAGCCGCCGGATCCGGTTGGCGGAGAAGGCCGGAACCAGTATTTTCCGCATCCGAGCGTGCTCGAGGTGCTCGGTTTCGTGGTCACCCTGCGGCCGGCTGAGAATGGCCGCGTCCGACAGCGCCGACGCGGTTTCCGGCGCCGGGTGCGAGCGGCCGAAGCGCGGGTCGGTGAACACCGCGCGGACCTCTTCGAACCCGGTGACCAGCCACGCCGGGTCGCCGGTCGGGGTGGTCACCGCCACGACCGGCCCCTGCCGCCGCAGCACCTCGAAGAGCGGGGCGATCTCCAGGACGTTCGGCCGCTCGAACGGCAGGCGCGGCGTGCCGGTGGTCATCGGGGTCTCCTCCCGGGCGCGCGGCCGGTCGGCGCGGACACGGGCGGCCCGGTCACCGGCCGCTCCCCCGGTCCCCCTGTGTTCCACGGTACCGAGAAACCCGCGCGAGGGCGGGAAACCGCGCGATTCCCCGCCCTTTCGGGCCAACGCCCGAAACTGTCGGTCCCCTCCGCCAGCGTGGATACCGGGGACCGGAGGCACGGCCTACGGCAGTTTCCAAGCCCGGGTGAGCGCGATCGGCAGGTCGCTCAGCTTGTCCGAAGTGGACCGGAACGCGTCCTCCCGGGAAAGCCGGGTCGTGACGGAGTAGCTCAGTCCTTCCCGCGGCCCTTCAGCTGGCGCAAACCGACGACGATCACCGCGAGCAGCCCGACGACCCCGACCACCACCCAGATCCAGCCGGGGATGCCGCTGGTGTCGACCGCGGTCGGCGCGCTGGGCGCCTGGGCCTGGGCGGACGCCGTCGGTGCCGGGCTCGCGGAAGCCGGCGGCGAACTCGCGGCCGTGACGCTGAAGTGCACGGTGCCGGTGAGGTTGTCGCCGTCCTCGGCGATCACCTTCCAGGTCAGCGTGTAGGCCTGGGCCGGTCCGGACGGGGTCACCGGCGCGGTCACGACGGCGCCGGCCACCACCGGCGCGCCGACCTGCCAGGCCGTACCGTCGCGGCCGGTGACCTTCAGCGCCTCCGGCGGCAGGGTCACGGGCTCGCCGAAGGTCAGCCGGAGCTCCGCCGGCGCGGCCGCGAGCGCGGCGCCTTCGGCGGGTGAGCTGGACTCCAGCTCGGTGTGGGCCGAGGCCGGCCCGGCGAGCACGACGAGCCCGATGAGGGCGGCGAGAACGGCTCCGAACGCACGACGCGGGATCATCCGGACATCCTGCCCTATCCGGCCGTGCAGTCTTCGTGTCCACCCGTGCACCCGGGTGGGGGTCCCTTCTCATCGCGGCGCGCATTGGCCAGGATGGACGCCTGGGTGGCAAGGGAAGGACCTCCATGGCGACTGTGCGCGACGAGGCCGACGCGCGGCGGCAGCTGCGTGCCGAGCACCAGCGTGAGAAGGACGAACCGAGGAAGCGCGCCTCGGGCGTCGAGAAGCCGCAGGGCACCGGCGCGGCCGCGCTGGTCGCCGACGGCACCGACGTCCTCGAGCTGGACTACGCCGAGATCGACGCCGCCAAGAACGCCCTCGACGCGCGGCACCAGGAGCTGTCCGGCTACCTCGAAAGCGCCCGCGAGCTGGGCACGCCGCTCGCCGACGGCAAGGGCCCGGTCTCCCATTGGATGCGCCGCTCGTTCGGGCTGCGCGGCGGCGCCGAGGCCGGCGGTGTGCAGGCGGCGCTGGAGTCGTACCTGGCCGAGCTGGCGTCGCTGCGGCAGGCGCTCGACACCGTCGCGGCGTCGCACCGGAGCAACGACGAGGAGGCCGCCGCGTCCCTCCGGGTGGGTGAGACCGATGCCTGAGTTCCACTCCACGCACCACCAGCCGACGGCGCGCGAAAAGGCGAAGGCGCGGCGGGTGCGTCGCGAGAAAGCCGTCAACAACCGCGAAGACTCGTTCGGCAAGATCAACTGGGACAGCTACGACCACCGCGAGCTGTGGGACATGGTGCAGTCGGCCGACCCGCCGCGGCTCGGCGAGCAGGCGCACCGGTGGGCCGAGCTCGCCCGGGGCGTCGACACGGCCACCGGCGACGTCCACACGCTGGTGCAGAAGCTGCTGCTGTCGTGGCGCGGGCCGTCCGCCGCGCAGGCGGCGGACTCGGTGCAGCGCTTGACCGGCTGGGCGAGCACGGCGGGCGAGAACGCCCGGCACATCGGCGACGGTCTCGACACCTACACCTCGGCGATCGGCGAAGCCCGGCGGAAGATGCCGGAACCGGTGCACTACTGGGCCGAGCGCTGGTTCAAGGAGGGGTACGCGGTCAAGCGGCTCGACGGGCCCCAGGGCGCGTACATGCTGGACGAGCTGCTCGACGACAAGCTGCCGACGAAGCAGCAGGCGGACGACGCGAAGGCCGAAGCGGTCCGCGTGATGGAGCAGTACGAGAGCGCGAGCCACGACGTCCGCCACCGTCTCCCGCCGGCGTTCGACACGGCGCCGCAGGTCAGCGCGGCGGGTTCGGACCCGGTGGCGCCGCGGGTGCCTCATGCGCCTGTGGTCGAGGCGCCGCCTCCGGACCGAGAGCCGGACGACGTTCCGGACCGGGTGCCGGACGACTCGACGTCGACCGCGTCCGCGGTGCCGCCTGTGTTCACCGGCGCGGGGGTCCTGCCCGCCGCCGGCCTCGACGGGGTGATCGGCGCGGGCGGGACGGGGACCGTGTCCGGGCCGGGTTTCGCCGGCTTCGCCGGCTCGGGTCCGGCCGGTGCGGGCGCGGCAGGTGGCGCGGGTGCCGCGGGCTCGCTGGGCGAAGGCGGGCGGGCCGGCGTGGGGCGTTTCGGGACGGCGGCATCGGGTTTCGGACCGGGGCCGGCCGGTGGGCGCGGCGCAGGGACAGGGTACGGGATGTACCCGCCCGGCCAGGGTGCGCGGCGCGAGGAGGACACCGAGCACCGCGACAAGTACGCGGACGGCTACGACCTCCTCGACGACCTGCCCCCGGCGTATCCCCCGGTGTTCGGCGAATGACCGGCGGCTTCCACGCGGACCCGGCGGCGCTGGACGCCCTGGCCCTCCGCCTCGAGGACACGGCGGAGGAGTACAGCGCGGCGGCGAGCGAGGTCGAGACAGCGCCCGGCGACCTCGGCCCGCCGGCGGTGACCGGCGCGCTCGCGGTGCTGGCCGGCGAGTGGTCGGGCAGGATACGAGCGGTGGAAACGGACTTCGCGACGGCGGCGGGCAGCGTCCGGGCGGCCGCGAAGGCCTACCGGGCAACGGATGCGGCCGCGGCCGAGGAACTGGGCCGGGCCGATGGCTGACCACGTCGCGACCACTGGCCGCCCTCGTGTCGGATCTCCTCCCGCGCCGGGGGTGCCGAGCCGCCGATCGGCCGGGCACGCCACCGCCGAGCCGACCTCGCCAGCGGCCGCCCCCACCGCAACCGCTGCCGACGAACCCCGGCCAGCCTCGTGTCGGCTGTCCCCCGCGCTGCGAGTGCCGAGCCGCCGATCGACTGGACACACCACCGCCCACGAAACGGCCGAGCCGATGGCCGACCACCACATGACCACCACCCACGAACCCGGCCGCCCTTCTGTCGGCTCAACCCCCGCCCTGCGAGTGCCGAGCCGCCGATCGGTCGGGCACCCCACCGCAACCGCCGCCCACGAACCCGGCCGTGCCGATGGCTGAGTTCCAAGGCCTCGGTTTCAACCCGGTCCCCGGCCGTCCCGACGCCGTCTCCGAAGCGGCCCGCCACTTCTCCGCCGCGGCGACCCGACTCGACGAAGCCCCTTCCCCCGGTGAAATCCCCGAGTGGGCCGGCCGATCCGCCCAAGCACTCGCCGACCGCGCCGGACGCGCCGCGGCCGGCCTCGCCGCCGTGCCCGAAGCCCTGCGCGCGGCCGCCGCGATCCTCGACGACTGGGCCGGCACCCTCGTCGCCCACCACCGCCTCGCCGACGAACTCGACCGCCGGGCCGCCGCCGCCCGCCAAGCCCTCACCACCGCCCAGGACGACGTCGACCACGCCGAAACCGAAGCGCAGTTCTCCCCCGCCACCCAGCCGAACCTCACCGCGGCCCGCGCCCGCCTCGCAGAAAGACAAGACGCCCTCGACCGCGTCCTCGCCGAAGCGCGCGAGCTGGAACGCGCCCACACCACCGAAGCAACCCGCGTCGCCGACCGGCTCCGGGCCCTCGGCGACGGCGCTCCCCTGCCGAGCGCCCCGGACTTCCCGAGTGTCACCGCCCAGCTGGAGACGTACTCGGCCATCGGGCGCGAGCTGGGCGTGACCGTCGCGAAGACCCCCGTCGTGCCGGTGACGCCGCCCTCCGGCGCGGTCGGTGCCTTCGCCGCGGCCCTGGGTGGCCGGTGAAACTGCCCGCCGTTCCGGGGATCACCCCGGTGAGCCTGCACTCGGTCGAGCGCACCACCGCCGAGCTGCACGCGCTGATGGCGCGCCTGCGCGGCCCCGACGCCGCCCGCGACCTCGGCCTGGAGGCGGCGGCCGTCCAGTGCGCGGAGATCGCCCACGACCAGCGCGCCGGGCTGCTGGCCCTGGTCGAGCACCGCGACGCCGATCCCGCGGTGCTCATCGCCGGGGTCGTCCCGATCGACGGCACCCTCGACGAAGCCGCGGACCTCGGCCACTTCGTCGCCGACACGACCCCCGGCATCCGCGAGGTCAGCCACGCCCGGACCGGCCGCGGCTACCCGGTGGTGATCGTCGAGCGGATCGGCCTGTCCGGCGCGCAGCTGCAGGCCGTCGTCCTCGATCCGGATCGCCCGCGCGCGGCCGTGTTCACGCTGCACTCCCCCGGTGGCCGCGGCTGGCTGGAGGTCGCCGGCCTGGCCGGGACGCTCGTCGCCGGTGTCGACCTCACCCCCGCAGCGCCCGCTCCCGGAACTCGCGCGGCGTCCGGCCCGTCGCGAGGCGGAACGTCCGCGAGAAGTGCGGGGCGCTGGTGAATCCGCAGTCACGCGCGATTTCCGCGATCCCCCGCGCCGCCTTCGCCGGGTCCGCAAGCAACGCCTTCGCGCGCTCGACACGCAGGCCCTTCAGTCGTTCCGAAACGCCCTGGCCGTCGTCGAAGAGCTGGTACAGCCGCCGGCGCGAGATGTACAGCGCTTCGGCGATCTTGTCCGCGCTGAGCGACTGCTCGCCGAGGTGCGCGCGCATGTACTCCAGGGCTTCGCGCCTTCGCGCCGCCAGAGCGTCGACGCGGTCGAGCTCGACGCGAAGCGCGCTACGCAGCACCAGTTCGGCCAGGCCGAGCAGGTGGTGGGCCAGCCCGTGCGGGTCGAGCCGCGAGCCGGCAGCCAGGACGTGGGCCACGGCGCCGGCGAACAGCGACCGCAACGGCGCGTCGACCTCGACCGGCCGGAACATCAGCGGCCGCAGCTCGGCGAACGAGATCGACAGCTTCGCCGCGGCGACGGTCAGCATCACGACGCCGGACGGCAGCAGGTGCAGCGTCGCGTCGGCGTACGTGAGCTTCGCGCCGGATTCGGCCACCGCGCGCGGGACGGGACAGCGCAGCAGCAGCTGGATGCCTTCGGGGTCGCTGCTGCCACCGAGAATCGCGGCACGCGCGGCCGCGGCACCGGAAGCGCGGACGACGAGGTACCCGCTCGCGGGGACGTCCATCGGCTGCGGCTCGACCATCGGCACCATCGTGCCCGACGGCGGCCGCGCACCACGGGAAGGGGGACCATGGCGCGGCGCACCGCGACGGCGGCCGGAGTGATCCTGTCGCATCTGGAATTCGATCTCCTCTGGGCGGACCTGGGGCCGGGCGGGCCGCCGCCGTACCCGTTCGACGTGCCGGCGCACGGCGCCACCCACGCCGAGCGCGACGAACTGGGCGTGCGCGTCTTCGCCGGGCTGGCGGAGGCGGGTCTCACGGACGGCGACGACGTCGACCCGGCGCTGGCGGATCTGTTCGCGCTGCTGGGTGCGCCGTCGCTGAGCGTCGACGCGCTGGTGCTGGGCGAAGCGCCGTGGCGGCTGCTCGCGGCAGTGCGGGACGCGGCCGGGGTGCTCGCCGTGCTGGACGAGCGCGACCTGGTGCTGGAGCCGCTGCGCCCGGCCGGGCTGGTCCCCGCGGTGGCCAGGATGCTCGGCGACGTCGAGGCGGGCCCGGGCGACCAGCTCCGCCTCCCGCGCTCGGCGTACTCGGCGGCGATGGACGCGTACGCGCGCAGCGGGTACGACGCGTTCGAGCGGGCGCTCGGCACGGCCGGGATCACCGGCCGCGCGGTCCGGCCGCTGGCGACGCTGGTGACGGCGGAGCGGTACACGGCGGGCCAGCTCGCGGCGACCGGCCCGGCCGGCCGCACCCCGGTCCTGGCCTGGTTCGACACGGCGGCCGGTCGCTACGCGGTGACGCCGGAGGACGTGGCCGGCGAGCCGTGGGTGATGATCACACCGGCCGACGGCGCCTGGCTGGCCGACCGCCTGACCCGCATGGTCGGCGACGCCCGCTGACCCGAGCCTGCCGCGCCGGTCAGGTCGCCCAGGTCGCCGGCAGGAACTCCTCGGGTTCGGGGTACAGCCGCGGCCGGATCCTCGGCCCGTCCACCGCGCCGTGCGGTTCGCTCACGGGCCGCGCCCCGATCCGCGGGCCCGCGACCTCGTCCGGCAGCAGGCCGCCCAGCACCTCGCGTCCCTGCCGCAGGGCGTCCGCGCCCGCGTCCGAAGCCAGCCGCCGGATCACCCCGGCCAGCTCCCCCGGCGACCGGTTCAGCGCCCACCGGTCGAACCGCAGGTCCACGAGCGCCCCGTGCAGATCGACCACGACGGAAACCCCGTCCTCGGCCGCGGCCGCGCGGATCGCCGCCAGCCGCGCCCCGAATCCCGGATCCGGCGCCGCGAAGGCGTCGTCGGCCAGTTCGAGCGCCGTCTTCCCGGGGTTCACTGTGCCCGCCAGCTGTCCGGGGTGGTCTCTTCCGCGGCTTCGCCCGCCGAGGGCAGGCCGAGCGCGTCCACCTCGTCCTGGGTGTGCCACAGCGAAGCCGTGGCCCGCGCCGACGCGGCCGCGGCCAGCACGAGGATCCGGCGCGCCAGCTCGTCCGGCTCCAGCCTCAACGCCGACGCCTCCAGCGTCAGCTCCCGCAACGCCCCGCCGGGCGCGACCTCGACGGCGACCGTGCGGTCGGCGGCTTTTCCGGTGATCACGGGTGGACCCCTCCGTAGAACGTCGACGCCGAGAGCGTGTGCGTGTTCCGGCGGACGGCGTCCCCGGAGTTGCCCTCGATCATCGTGACCTGGTTTCCCTCGACCTTCTCGACGATGCCGATGTGCGTGCTCGTCGCCGTGCTCTGCGGGCCGGTGCCGAAGATCAGCACGTCCCCCGGCCGCGCTTCGTGCAGCGCGTGCTTGCCGTACGCGTGCCCGTTGCGCTCGCCCCAGTGGAAGACGTCGCCGCTGAAGGGCAGCACCGGGATCTTCACGCCGGCCTTGCGCCACATCGCCGTCGCGAACGACGAGCACCAGGCGGCGGTCGGCCCGTACGGGTTCCGGTTGCTGCCCGGCGGGTTCTCCCGGACGCCGAGCTGCGTGCGCGCCGCGTGGACGATGTCCTTGCCACGCCCCGATGCCTTGCTCGGGTGCGTCGCCTTCGCCGGGTGCACGGTCTTGTCCAGGACGCCGTCGTGGGTCAGGTCCTTCCGGAGTTCGCGCAGTTTCTTCGCCGCCGCCTTCAGTTCCGCGTCGACGTGCCGCAGCGCCGACGCCGACTGCCGCGTGTACTGCGGTGCCAGGTCGGCGGCGTGGCCGACCGCGCGCATCAGCGCGGCCTGCGTCCCGGCCGCGACACCCGCGTCGAGGACTTGCTTCGCCTTCGCGGTGTACTCGTCGACCAGCCGCTGCACGGCCGTGTGCCCGGAGTCCACTGTGGACGCCACGTGGGCGACGACCTTCTCCGCGGCCGACCCGGCGGCGCCGGTGATCCGAAGCTCCTTCGTCAGCTTCGCGCTGTTGTGCCGGAAGCCGCCGGCGCCGTGGCCGTGCCAGTGCTCGAGGACGGTGGCGCTTTCCCGGTGGTAGGCGTCGTGCTGGGCGTCCAGCGCGCCGGCCACCCGGTGCAGGGCGTACTCGGCGCGGACGGCGTCCTCGGCCTTCCCGGCGAGCTTGTTGCGGTGCGCGACGAGGTCCTTCGCGAAGGAGTGCGCGAGCGCGGTGGTGTCCATGTCAGCTCCGTCGGGCGTGGTCGTTCAGGGCGGCGGCGGTGGCCGTCTCGTGGTCGCGGTAGGTCTTGGCGGCCTTCCGCGCGGCGGTGGCCAGCCCGCCGGCGTGCGTCCCGACGCCCTTGACCTGGTGCTGCAGGGCCAGCCCGAAGCCGGCGAGCGCGTCGGCGAAGCCCGATTCCTCGCCGATCTTGCCGAAGCTCTCGCGGCCGATCTCCCGGACGTCGCGCAGCTGCCCGGTCGCGGTGCCGAGTGCGTCGGCGACGTGCCGGGTCCGGCTCACGTAGGACTGCAGCACGGCGTCGTCCACCCTCAGCGGGCCACCGCTCGCGCTGCCGGTCCCGGAGGTCTTCCCGTGGTGTTTCGTGACGTCGTGGGCGGCCCGGCGAGCGGCCGTCAGGTGGTGCTTGTAGGCACCGTTCGTGTACGTCGACCAAGGCGTGAAGTCGTGCCCGTCGCTCGAGATGCTGTTCGCGACCCGGGCGTTCGTGTCCGGGTTGAACAGCTGGTCGTCCGACTTCAGGTGGTACTGGTGACGCCGCTCGGGGCCGAGCGCGCCCAGCATGTTGATCTGCCACAGGCCGTAGGAGTCGTCCGGCGGAGTGGCGTTGTGCGCGGTCGTCCGGCCGCCGGACTCGGCCAGCGCGACGGCGACCGCGGTGGTCAGGCCCTGGCCGCGGAACCCGGCCTCGTAGGCGTGCCGGGCGATCTGCTCGGCGCTCAGCTTCGTCATGGTTCGACCTTGACCGCCCGGGTACTCCCGGCGGTAGCCGCGGTGCACGCAGGGACAACCCGGGTGCACGCGCGGCTCAACCTCCGGGGCGGCTCAGCCGTACTGCTCTGAAGAGAGGTCCTGCGAGGAGGAACGGATGCGAAGCGCCGGGGTGCTGACCCTGCTGGGGTTGACGCTGGTCACGGCGTCGTGCGCGGCACCGCGCACCACCACGCCCAGCCCGATCGCCGAACCCGCGCCGCTCGTGCGGACGACCATCTCGGCTCCGCCCACCACCACGGCACCGCCGCCCGCGCCGCCGTGCGCGGTGACCACCGGCGCGTGCGTGAGCCTGGCGCAGCGCCTGGCGTGGCTGCTGCGCGACGGCGAGGTCGTGCGCGGTCCGGTCCCGGCCGGCTTCGGCCCGCCGGACCAGGCGACCCCGGCCGGGTCGTTCCACGTCGTGTGGAAGGACCGCCAGCACACCAGCAGCGTGTACGGCACGGACATGCCCAACTCGGTGTTCTTCGCCGCCGGCGGCATCGCCTTCCACGCCGGGCCGCTCGACGCGCCGTCGCACGGCTGCGTCCACCTCACCGACGCCGATTCGGCCGCGTTCTTCGACGGCCTGAAGGTCGGGGACGCGGTGCAGGTCCTGTAGCGTTCATTCCTTGCCGGACACTTCGACTGTCGTTTCGCGGCTGCGCGCCGCGGGCTGCGTGTTCGCCGAGGACGAGGCGGACCTGCTGATCGCCGCCGCCACGACGCCCGCCGAGCTCGACTCGCTCGTCGAGCGCCGGGTCGCCGGGCTGCCGCTGGAACACCTGCTCGGCTGGGCCGAGTTCCACGGCCTCCGGATCTCCGTGCGACCCGGGGTGTTCGTGCCGCGCCACCGCACCGAGTTCCTGGTCGACGTCGCCGTCTCGCTCGCGCCGCCCCACCCGGTGGTGCTCGACCTGTGCTGCGGGTCAGGCGCGCTGGGCGCCGCGTTCACCGCCGCGCTGCGCCCGCGTGAGCTGCACGCGGCCGACGTCGAGCCCGCGGCCGTCTCCTGTGCCCGGGTGAACCTTCCCGACGCTGCGGTTTACGAAGGCGACCTCTACGACGCGCTGCCGCCGTCGCTTCGCGGCCGGGTCGACGTCCTCATGGCGAACGTGCCGTACGTGCCCTCGGACGCCGTGGCGACCATGCCGCCGGAAGCGCGGCTGCACGAACCCCGTGTCGCGCTCGACGGTGGCACGGACGGCCTCGACCTCGCCCGCCGCGTCGCCGCGGGCGCGTCGCGGTGGCTCGCGCCGGGCGGGACCCTGCTGGTCGAGTCGAGCGAGCGGCAGGCACCCGTCTTGAGCGGCGTGTTCACCGCGGCCGGGCTGGCACCGCGCGTGCACGAGTCCGAAGAGCTGGGTGCCACGGTCGTCACCGGCACCGCGAACCCGTGATCTCACGTTCCGGCGCCCGCGGACGTCTACCGGGTGTGACCGTGAAACCGTTCGAGCAAGTCGTGGCCGAGCACGGGCCGATGGTCCTCCGGGTCTGCCGGGCCGTGCTGGGGCCGGCGGACGCCGAAGACGCCTGGTCGGAGACCTTCCTGGCCGCGCTCAAGGCGTACCCCGAGCTGCCCGCCGACGCGAACGTCCAGGCGTGGCTCGTCACGATCGCGCACCGCAAGGCCATCGACGTCACCCGTGCCCAGGCGCGCGGTCCGCTGCCGGTCGGCGAGATCCCGGACCGGCCGGGCCGCCCCGACTCGTGGAGCGGCGACCTGTGGGACGCGCTCGCGAAGCTGCCGGACAAGCAGCGCACGGCCGTCGCCTACCACTACCTGGCCGGGTTGCCCTACCGCGAGATCGCGGAGATCACCGGAGGCACCGCGGACGCCGCCCGCCGTGCGGCCGCCGACGGCGTCAAGGCCCTGCGAGCCACCTACCCCTTGGAAGGAGCGCACTCATGATCGACGCAATCTGGTCGTTCCCGGTGGAGGCCCAGGTCCTGCCGCACCACATGCACGAACGGCTCACGGCCGAAGCGGAGCGCGAGGGCCTGCTGGACGTCGCCTACCGCACGCTCGACACGCCGGTCGGCTCCCTGCTGCTGGCGGCGACCGTCCAGGGCCTGGTCAAGGTGGCCTTCGACCGCCAGGACCACGACGCGGTCCTGGCGGAGCTCGCCTCGGCGATCAGCCCCCGGATCCTCCACGCCCCGGCCCGCCTCGATCCGGTGGTCCGCCAGCTGGACGAGTACTTCACCGGCGGCCGCCGCTCGTTCGACGTCCCGCTGGACTTCCGCCTGGCCCGCGGGTTCCGGCTGTCGGTGCTGGAGCACCTGCCGGAAATCGAGTACGGCCACACCGAAAGCTACTCGCAGGTCGCGACCGCCGCGGGCAGCCCGAAGGCGGTCCGCGCAGTGGGCACGGCGTGCGCGCTCAACCCGCTGCCGGTGGTGGTGCCGTGTCACCGGGTGGTCCGCTCGGACGGCTCGTACGGCCAGTACGCCGGCGGTGAAGAGGCGAAGCGGGTGTTGCTGACGATGGAAGCGGCTTAGCTTCCGAATCAGTCCCCCGGCTGATCTCACGTTTCCGGCATCCGCAGCGTCTACCGGGTATGAGCACTTTCGAAGAGCGCGTCGCCTCGGCCGACTGGGACGCGGTGGCCGCCGAGGTCGACGACTACGGCTGTGCACTCCTGCCGCAGCTGCTCACCCCGGCCGAGTGCGCGAAGGTCGTCGCGCTGTGGGACGAACCGGATCACTTCCGGGCGACGGTCAACCTGCGCCGCCACCGCTTCGGCGACAACGGCGACTACCACTACTTCGCCGCGCCGTTCCCGGAGCCGGTGGAGCGGCTGCGGCAGGCGCTTTACCCGCGTCTGCTGCCGATCGCCCAGGACTGGTACACCCGCCTCGGCCGAGAGGCGGCCTGGCCGTCCACTTTGGACGATTGGCTGGCGGTCTGCCACGACGCCGGCCAGAAACGGCCGACCCCGATCCTGCTGCGCTACGAGACAGGCGGCTGGAACGCCCTGCACCGCGACCTCTACGGCGACAAGGTGTTCCCGCTGCAGGTCGTGATCAACCTCAACGACCCGGGCACCGACCACACCGGCGGCGAGTTCCTGCTGGTCGAGCACCGGCCACGGGCGCAGTCCCGCGGCACCGCGACCCTCATCCCGCAAGGCCGCGGCCTGGTGTTCACCACCCGCGACCGCCCGGTCCGCTCGGCTCGCGGCTGGTCGGCGGCACCGGTGCGGCACGGCGTCTCGGCGGTGCGGTCAGGCCGGCGACACACCATCGGCCTGGTCTTCCACGACGCGACATGACCGACGCGGAACTGGAGGCGCTCGTGAAGGTGCTCGGCGAGGCCCGGCACGCCGTGATCGGCACCGCGGCCGACCCGGCCTCACGAGCCGACGGCGCGCGGATCGTGGCCGCGTGGGGCGGTCCGGTCCTGGCGACGGTGACGTGGCCGGAAACGGCGGCGTCCTGGTTGCGCCAGGCCCGGCGGTTCGCGGCGCCGGAGCCGGACATCTGGGTCGTGGCGGCCACCCCGGCCGGCTGGGCCGGTATGACGCGCCGACTGCTGATGTCGACGAAGTGGAGTCCTCATCGGACGGTCGTCACAGCGGCTTTGACGGATTCCCGCCTGCCCGGCCTACGCGGCGTCCGGGCGGACGGCACTACTTGGGAGAACTGATGAAGCACACTCTGGTGGATACCCCGATCGGCGAGCTCACCCTCGTCGGCGACGGCGATGTCGTGACCGGCCTGTACTTCCCGCACCACTGGACCCGCCCGGACCGGACCACGTTCGGCCCCTGTGACGCCACGGCGTTCCCCGAGGCCGTTCACCAGCTGAAGGAGTACTTCGCCGGACAGCGCACGGAGTTCGAGGTGCCGATGCGGGCCGACGGTCCCTCTTTCGACCGTGCGGTGTGGACGGAACTCGCGACGATCCCGTACGGCTCGACCGCGACCTACGGCGACCTGGCGAACGCAGTCGGCGGGCTGCCGCACGAGGTCGGGGCAGCGGTCGGCCGGAACCCGTTGAGCATCCTGGTGCCGTGCCACCGCGTCGTCGGGAAGAACGGCAAGCTGACGGGCTATGCGGGTGGGCTCAAGCGCAAGCAGTTCCTCCTGGAGCTGGAGCGCCCACCGGCCTCGGAGCGCGGCCAGCTCTGGTGAGTCACAGGTGGCTCAGGAGCATGGTGGCGCCGAGCCCGGTCATGGTCACGGCGATGACGACGTCCAGAACGCGCCAGGCCACTGGCTTCGCGAACACGCCCGCGAGCTTCTTCGCACCGAAGCCGAGCGCGCTGAACCACACGGCGCTGGCGACCCCGGCGCCGAGCCCGAAAAGCCACCGCCCGTCACCATGGGCGACGGCGACCGAGCCGAGCAACAGGACGGTGTCCAGGTAGACGTGCGGATTGAGCCAGGTGAAGGCAACACAGGCCAGCACGGCCTTCCGCAGCGGCGTCCGTTCATCGCCGACGGTCATGACCGAGCGCCGAAAAGCCCGCCGCGCGGCCACCGCGCCATACCCGAGCAGAAACACGCCACCGCCGACGGCGATCACCCCGATCGCGGTCGGCCACTGCTCGATCACGGCCCCGATCCCGCTGACCCCGAGCCCGATCAGCACCAGATCCGACACAGCACAGATGACGACGAGCGGGGTGACGGCACCTCCGCGCAGTCCTTGCTGCAGGAGAAAGGCGTTCTGTGAGCCGATGGCCACGATCAGGGACAGACCGGTCCCGAAGCCGGCGAGGAGCAGTGGAAGCACCCGACCACGGTACGGCCGTCCCGCTGGATTACTCCAACTAAAGATTCTTACGTAACATTAGCGCTCGTGATGTCAGATCTCCCGCTGGACCAGGTCAGAACCCTCTTGGCCGTAGTGGACGAGCAAAGCTTCGACGCAGCGGCGTCAATCCTGCACGTAACGCCCTCCGCGGTCAGCCAGCGCATCAAGGCCCTTGAGCAGCGCACAGGCCGCGTCCTGCTCCTGCGCACCAAACCGGTCTCCCTGACAGAATCAGGCCAGGTCCTGGTCCGCTTCGCGCGCTCACTGGCCCAGCTGGAGCAGGACGCGCTGTCCGAGCTGGGCCTGGACTCGTCAACGCGCACGCTGTCGATAGCGGTGAACGCGGACTCGTTGGCAACATGGTTCCTCCCCGCCCTATCCCGCCTCCCTGCATCGCTCTCGATCGCCTTCGACCTCCAACGAGAGGACCAAGACCACACCGCAGCGCTCCTCCGCGAGGGCCTGGTGATGGCAGCGGTAACGGCCTCACCCCAGCCGGTCCAAGGCTGCACATCCCACCGCTTGGGCCGCATGCGCTACCGGGCAATGGCGTCCCCGGCGTTCATCACCCGCCACCTTGCGGACGCTCCCCTCGCGTCGTCCCTCCCAACCGCCCCGGTAATCGTGTTCGACCGCAAAGACGACCTCCAGGACCGCTTCCTCCGAGCCTTGACGCGCCGCCGAACCTTCACCATGGTCCGCCACCACATCCCGGCATCGGAGTCATTCGTAGACGCGGTAGCAGCCGGCCTGGGCTGGGGAATGGTCCCAGAGATGCAGGCAGCGCCCCGCGGTGACGCCCTGGTAGACCTAGCCCCGGATCGACCACTGGACGTACCACTGCACTGGCAGCAGTGGAAACTGGACTCCCCGGCCCTCGCGGCAGTGGCGGCGGCGGTGGCGGAGGGCGCGAAAGCAGCACTCCGCTGACCCGTGGACAGCGAAACAGAGGGAGGCAGCAGGAGCTAGTCGAAGGCCGCACCGACCTCGACTCGCGACCCGTCGCCCAGCAGGTGTGTGCCAGTGACCGGCGTGCTGCCCTGGACCCGTACGAGCAGGTTCGTGACGCCGGACAGCCCTGCGAGGTTCACCGGGCCGCCTTGCGAGATTCTCAGCTCCCGCAACGTCGGCATGCGGGTGAGCGGAGCCAGGTCCCGTGCTGTCCTCGCCGAACTGACCGTCAGCAGTCGCAGGTGCGGCAGTCGCGTCAACGGCATCAGATCCCCGACCGGCGTACCGTCCAGATCGAGCTCGGCCAGGTTGCCGAGTTTGGTCAGCGGAGTGACGTCGACCGGAGCGCAGTGCTGGAGCTTGAAGGTCGTGAGTGAGGACGCCCAATGCCGCGGCATCCCGGTCAGGGAGCTCAAATGACGGCAGTCCACGAGCTGGATGGTGCACGGGTAGACGAGGAACGCCAAAGGGGTGAGTTCTTTCAGGTCGTCGACAGACGCCAGTGCCAGCGTTTCGAGTACGGAGGCGTGCACACCCAGGCGGGCCAGGTCGGCCACACCGCACCCGCCCAGCAGGATCAATTCACGCAGCGAAGCGATCTCCTGCAACGCACCGAGATTGCGGATCCGCTTCACGCTGACGAGTAACGATTCCAAGCGCTGCAAAGCCCTCAAAGGTGCGACATCGACTGCCTTGTCGGCATCGATGGCGAGCTCGCGCAATGCCGGCGTGGTCAACGTGGAAAGGTCCACGAGTCCCGAGGCCGACAGCCTGAGTACCTCCACCTGGGCGGGCACGAACGCCACGGACCCGAGCTGTGGAACCGAGCACTCCAGCTCCTTGACGTGCTTCAAGTGCCGCAGGCTCGGCGCCATCGCCGGGTCGCGCACCTCCAGCGCGGAAATCCGCAGATCGGCGAGCACTTGCTCCGCGTAGGACTCGGCATCAAACCTCGGCCACGCCGTGATGAGCTCGTGCTGGACGCTCTTCCGTTTGTCACCGGCGAATCGGGAAATTACCGGAAGTGCTTCGTCCACCCCGATCTCGGCCGCCGCCCGTACCGTCGCGGCCGCTTCGCGGGCCGTGCGCACCTCGGCTGCTGCGAGCAGGTCCAACACGAACAGCCCGGCCGATGCGAAGGCGCGTGCCGCGCTCAGCGACTTCGGCGGAAGAAGTTCCGCCGCACGACGGGTGATCTCCGCGTGCAGCCGTGGGTCCAGTTCCGGCGAGGTTTCCAGACAGGCCACCGAGAGCAGGTGCAACGTGTACCTGTGCTGCGACTCCCGGTCCCCCCGCGTTCCACCAGACCGGAAAGCAGCTCCTCCCGCTGGGCGCGCGAGGCGTGGCCGGCCGCCATCACGACCACCTCGTGCCACTGGTCCAGGTGACCGTGGGCGACGAGGGTACCGACATCGTCGGTGTCCACCGTGGCCGCGCGCGCCGCCAGGTGCTCCTGGAAGGTGCGATGCACGAAGTCGACGCGGCCGTCGACGGGCTCGCGCAGCAGGCCGGTACGTTCCAGCAGGTGCCGGTACACCACGTCGGGGTCGGCCGTGACCTCCGGCATGCCGCGCAGCCGCCTGGCGAGCTGCTCGATCGCCCGGCTCACCGCCGCGTCAGTGAAATCGTTGCGCAGGAACCAGTAGGCGAGATCCGACAGCAGCAATGTCTTGCGCGTGCGGTTGAGGCCCGGCAAGGTCGAGACCCGGCGCTCGGCGTCACGCCGTTCCAGCAGCATCTGCAGGGCGACGTCGTAGAGTTCCATGCGGCTGTCGGGAAGATCCCCGCGCCGGTCGCGGTGCAGCGCGCAGAGCAAAGCGCAGAGCAAGGGGTATCCGGCCAGCTTTCTCAGGTGGTACCTGCCGGTGAGCTGCCGGAGCAGCCCGCGCTCGTACCGGTCCAGCTCCCTTCTCGCGGTCTCGTCCGCACATTGCGCGCGGACGGCCTGATGCCAGCGATCAACGAAAACCCGCACGTCATTCGGGACCATCGGCTGCAAATCCGCGACGGTGAACTCTTCACCGCGCAACCATTCCGGGGGAGCCGCGCTCGGGCGCGAGGTGACGACACAGCGCATCTCCGGAAACGCGGTGACGAGCTGGCGCAGCCACGACCGAGCCTCGCCCCGACGTTCGGCGGCGAGCTCGTCGACCCCGTCGACCAGCACGATGGCCCGCCCGGCCCGCAACAGCTCCTGGACCCAGCCCTGGGGCATCTCGCTGGCGATGTGTCGGCCGACCTCGTCGAGGAACCGTTCCGGCGGCGGCAGCTCGCGTTCCGCATAGCGGCGAAGCGGGATGAAGAACGGGATGAGATCGTTCCAACCGGTGAGCGGGGCGGTAAAGTCCGACCGCGCGCCGCGGACCGCTATCCACTGCAGCAGAGTTGTCTTGCCGAGCCCGGCTTCACCTCGGATGAACAGCCGCCGCGTGCGCGAAAGCAGCTCCTCGATCCGGCGGCTCGGCGCGAACGTCTCCTCACCTGCCGACTCGGACACCGCGGTGAGGCTCAGGTACGCGACGGACAACGGGTATCGCCGGCTCGCCTCGGACAACGTGGCACCGAACATCTGCACGTGGTCGAGTGTGCGCGCGACCAGCTGGCGGTAGTCGTAACCGAAGTCCGACGCACGCCGCCGTTGTGGCAGCCTGCCCAGCACATCTCGGATACCCGCGACGATTTCGGTCTCCCGGCGGAGGATCTCGGTCAGTGCGTCGGGCGAGAAGACCGGAAGGCCGCGCGCGATCTCGATGACGTAACCGCAGCATTCACGCAGTAAAAGGCCGTAGAGGGTGGTCGCGCCGCTCGACAGGTCGCGCGTCGCATCGGGAACCTTCGAGCGGAAGTGCCGGTCGAGTCGACGAGCGTCGAGATCGGCGGCGAACAAGTCGTCGTTGTCCAGTCCCGCCTTCTCGAAGGTCGAGCGTACTGCCTCGATCGCCGCCAGCCGCTCGTTCTCCCGCAGGTCGCGATATTCGAACTCCATCATCGGGGTGAGCCGCTCGGCCACCGCATCGGTGAAGTGCTCGATCATCCGGTGCAGCTTGCGCTGCGTGAGGTGGGTGTTGAGTCGGCCGGCCAGCTGCTCGACGACATTGTCGCCGACGGCGGCCGCGATCGTCTTGTCACCGAGCCAGAGTTTGGTGGCACTGCGGACCGCGGCCGCACCCAATCCGACAAGTGCCGCCTCGATGCTCACTTGATCTCCCCCGCATCAGGTTGCCGGTACCGAGGATCTAGCTGGCACGGCAGGGGTCTTCAAGCGATTGCGCGGAACACCGCCCAATTGGCGCAGCTCGGCCGGCCGAACTGCGCCTGGCGGGTTACTGCTGTGTACGGGTCAGCTGACCGGGAAACCCTCCCACGCCGTGCTCCACCAGGTCGAAGGCCTGGTCGATGAACGCCACCTGCTCCCGCCGCACCACGTCGGCCTCATCCCCAGCCACGATCCGCCCCATGGCGTGGGAAAACACCGACGTGATCGCCGTCGTCAGCAACCCCGCCACCACCCGAGACCTGAACGCATCCCCCGTCTCCGCGACGAACACCTCGGCGAACGCCTCAGCGATCTCCCTCTCCTGCTCGAACCACCGAGCCATCAACGCCGGACTGGACGTCAACACCCACCAGAACCCCGGCCCACCGGCGATGGCCCCCGACAGCGGATGGCCGGAAGCCACCAGCGAGTGCTGGTGCGCACGCAAGGCAGCAACAGGCGACACCCCCGCCGGCCGGGTGCGGACCACCGCGACCAGCTCCGCCAGCCGGTCCGCGTGACGGTCCAGGAAGAGATCCTCCTTGCGCGGGAAGTAGTTGAACACCGTCATCTTCGACACGCCCGCTGCTTCGGCTATCTCGGCCACCGTCACCTCCTCGAAGCCTCGCTCGATGAACAAGCCCGAGGCCACGTTCGAGATCAGCTGGCGCGTGGCCCGCTTCTTCCGCTCGCGCAGTCCGTGATCCGCCATGAGCCGAGAGTATAGACCGAGCCCAAAGTTTGACTCGGTAAAAGTTTCGAGGCATCATCAGCGGCATGAACTGGGATGTGGTGATCTCCGGGGGCGGACCGGTCGGGTTGATGCTGGCCTGCGAACTCCGGCTCAAGGACGTGAACGTGCTCGTTGTCGAACGGCTCGCCGAGCCGGATCGGACGATCAAGGCCGGGTCGGTCAACCTGACGACCGCCGAGGCCTTCTACCGCCGTGGCCTGCTGCCCGCGGTGGACGCCGTCGTGCAGCAGAACTTCGCGCAGATTCAAGAGTTCCTGAAATCGAGGGGCGGGCCGAAGGCCGCGATGCCCGTCGGGCACTTCGCCGGGATCATGGTCGCTTCGAACGGCGTCGACTTCGGCGATCCGGCCTTCCGCGATGTCGGGCCCGCGGCGAAAGTCGTCGTCATCCAGCAGCAAGCCGTCGAGGCCATCCTCGCCGAACGCGCCGCTGAGCTGGGCGTCGAAGTCAGGCGGGGCGTCGAGGTGACCGGGTTCGACGCCGACGACGACGGCGTGGTCGTGCGGCTCGACGACCAGACCGAAGTAAGCGCCAAGTGGCTCGTCGGAGCGGACGGGGGCCGCAGCTTCGTCCGCAAGCACGCCGGGTTCGAGTTCCCCGGCACCGATCCCGCCATCACCGGGCGGCAGGCGCTCACCGAAATCACCGGCACCGACGCCCTCCCCGGCGGCTGCAGCACGGCAACGGCGGCCTCTACGTCCACGGCCCGATGCCCGGCCGGATCCTCACCGTCGAATTCGACGGCCCACCCGAGGACCGCGATGCCCCGGTCACCGCGCGGGAGCTCGAAGACAGCTTCCGGCGCGTCTCCGGCGCGGACGTCAAGATCACCGAGGTCCACAGCGCGGCGCGCTTCACCGACAACGCCCGGCAGGCCACCACCTACCGCCAGGGCCGCGTCCTGCTGGCCGGCGACGCCGCGCACGTCCACTCCCCCTTCGGCGGCCAGGGGCTCAACCTCGGCATCGGCGACGCCGTCAACCTCGGCTGGAAGCTCGCCGCGACCATCCGGGGCTGGGCGCCCGACGGCCTCCTCGACACCTACACCACCGAACGCCACCCGATCGGCGAGTGGGTCCTCGAATGGACGCGGGCACAGGTCGCGCTGATGCGCAGCGACGTCCGGACGAAGGCGCTGCGCCAGGTCGTCACCGATCTGCTGCTCACCGACGACGGCGCGACGTACCTGGCCAAGAAGCTCTCCGGTGTCCTGCACCGGTACCCGATCGAGGGCGAGCACGACCTCACCGGCCGCGGCGCGCCCGACTTCGCGTTCGCCGACGGCACGCGGCTCGGGGAGCACCTTCAAGACGGCAATGCACTCCTGCTCGACCTCGCCGACAACGCCGGGCTGCGTGCGACGGCGACCGGCTGGGCCGGCCGCGTCACCACGCTGACCGCCAAGTGCGACAGCGAGCCGGCCCTGACCGGCGTGCTGATCCGGCCCGACGGGCACATCGCCTGGGCCCGCGAGGACGGCGCGACGACCGGCCTCGAAGCCGCGCTGCACCGGTGGTTCGGCGAACCCGCCTGACGCCGGAAGGGGCGCGCCGGGAGGCCGGCGCGCCCCGAACCCTCAGTAGGCGACCGCGAAAGCGTGGCTCATCGCGTCGTTGTGCGTGGCCGTCGAGCCGGTCGCGTCCGGCAGGCCGCTCGCCGCCATCTGCACCGCGCCCGTCGATCCGCTCACCCAGTCCGTCTTCACGTAGAAGTTGAACCTGGGCACGCAGCCGTTGCCCGTCGCCGCCGCGAAGTGGGTGTTCAGCGGGACCACCAGGTGGTGGACGTCGCGGCGGACGACCGCCGTCACGCTCGACGACGAGTCCGACTTGCACAGCGTGCCGTCGGCCTTCCACTGGTTGACGAACAGCGTCACCCGCGCCGTCATGCTGTTCACCGGGCAGTCGTAGTTCGCCGGCTCGGGGTAGCACGCCATCAGCTGCATGTCCCCGAACACGCTGAGCCCGGTCACCGGCGCCGTCTCGAAGACCTCGGTCGCCGGCTCGCGGACGGTCGGAGCCGCGGAGCTCAGGCCGATGACGCGACCGGTGGGCGTGTCGCCGTCGTCGGCCTGCGGCGGCGTGCCGGCGGTCGTGTTCGCGACGCTGGTGTCCGCGAACTTCAGCTCGCCGCTGACCAGGCTGACGGTCGACTTGCCCAGCCCGAGGTTCGCGCTGCGCAGGTACGTCGTGCACGTGACGGTGCCCGCCGCGCCCGGGTGGACCAGGAACCGCGTCGTGACGCCGACGTCCCGCAGCGAAGCCGGGGCGCTGGTGGCACTCGCGATCAGGACGTTCTGCCCGAGCACCTCGTTCTTGGTCCAGCCGCTCGTGCTCGCGCAGCGGACCTCGTTGTCGATCAGCGTCGTGTTGGACGCGTTGTTCGCCCGCAGCGTCGAGTAGACGTACGCCGTCTGGGTCGCCGTCATCGACAGCTGCACCGAGCCGAGCGCCGCGACGTACTGGTGGTCGTGCGGCGAGGTCACCGTGCGCGGGGCGAACGTCACCGACGTCGCCGCCTGGGCCGCTCCGGCGGTGCCGAGCAGCCCCGCCACCGTGACCGCGCAGGCCACGGCCGCGGCGAAGATCCTGCGTTTCATCGAAATCCCCTCGGAAGTGGGTCCGGTCCGGAAAGATCACCGGCGCGACCGAATTCTGACGCGCTCCCGGCGCGGCCGGACCGGTCTGTTCCGGACATTGACCGAAGGTGGCCACCCGATGCCCGAGCTGTACCCGCCGATCGAGCCCTACGACCACGGACTGCTCGACGTCGGCGACGGGCACCGCGTCCACTGGGAGACTTCGGGCAACCCCGGGGGCAAGCCCGCGGTGATGCTGCACGGCGGGCCCGGCCAGGGAAGCGCGCCGGGCATGCGGCGGATGTTCGACCCCGCCCGCTACCGGATCGTGCTCCTCGACCAGCGCGGCTGCGGCCGGAGCGTGCCGCACGCGACGACGTCGTTGCGCGACAACACGACCGAGCACCTCGTCGCCGACCTCGAACGGCTGCGCGAGCACCTCGGCATCGAGCGCTGGCTGGTGACCGGCGGCTCGTGGGGCACGACGCTCGCGCTCGTGTACGCGCAGCGCTTCCCCGAACGGGTCTCGCAGATCGTGGTCAGCGCGATCAGCACGACGCGCCGCTCGGAGATCGACTGGCTCTACCGCGGCCTGCGCCGCTTCTTCCCCGAGGAATGGGCCCGCTTCACCCTGGGAGCCGAGGACGACGTCGCGGCGTACGCACGGCTCATGGACGATCCCGACCCGGAGGTCCGGGACCGGGCGGCGGCCGCGTGGCGCCGGTGGGAGGACGTCGTGCTGTCCCTCGAGCCCGGCGCTCCCCCGGTCCGCGACGAACCGGTCGACGCCGCCACGCTCGCGTTCGTCCGGCTCACCACGCACTGCTACACGCACGCCGGCTGGCTGGACGAAGGCGCCGTGATCCGGGACGCCGGACGGCTCGCCGGCATCCCGGGCGTGCTGATCCACGGCCGGCTCGACCTCAGCTGCCCGGTGACGACCGCGTATGAGCTGGCCGAGGCGTGGCCGGGCGCCCAACTGCTGGTCGACGACCGGTCCGGGCACCGGGCCAGCGACGTCAAGCGAGGCTGGAAGCTCGCGGCGCTGGACCGGTTCGCGGACTAGCCTTCCGCCGCCAGCGTCACCGCGACGTCGATGATCATGTCCTCCTGGCCACCCACCAGCGCCAGCTCTCCGCACCGGCGCAGGATCGCCTGCGCCGGGACGCCGTAGCGCTCCGCCGCGCGTTCGGCGTGCAGCAGGAAGCTCGAATACACCCCGGCCCAGCCCTGCACGATCGCGTTGCGGTCCATCTTCGGCCAGCGGTTCAGGTACGGGCGGACGACCTCCTCCGCCCCGTCGAGCAGGGCGCCGACGTCGAGGCCGGTGTCGATGCCCAGCCGGTCGAACACCGCCGCGAGGACCTCCGTCGGCGAGTTGCCCGCGCCCGCGCCGAGCGCGCAGAGCGACCCGTCGATGTAGCGGACGCCGGCTTCGTACGCCAGCACGGAGTTCGCGACGCCGAGCGAGAGGTTCTGGTGGCCGTGGTAGCCGACCCACGCCGTGTCGCCGACTTCCGCGACCAGCGCTTCGAACCGTTCGCGGGCTTCGTGCATCAACAGCGCGCCGGCCGAGTCCGTCACGTACGCCGCCTGGCAGCCCGCGTCGACCATGATCCGCGCCTGCTTCGCGAGGTCCTCCGGCGGCGTCCGGTGCGCCATCATGAGGAACCCGGCGGTCTCCATCCCGAGCTCGCGCGCCAGCCCGAAGTGCTGCGGCGAGACGTCGGCCTCGGTGCAGTGCGTCGCCACCCGGACCATCTCCGCACCCGCGTCGAACGCGCGCCGCAGGTCCTCCGCGGTGCCGATGCCCGGCACGAGCAGCACGGCGATCTTCGCCTGCGTCGCCTCTTCGCGCGCCGCGGCGATCAGCTCCAGCTCGTCGACGGCGGAGAAGCCGTAGGTGAACGACGACCCGCCGAGGCCGTCGCCGTGGGTCACCTCGATCACCTCGACACCGGCGCGGTCGAGCGCGCGCACGGTGTCGCGCACCTGCTGCTCGGTGAAGCGGTGGGCCATCGCGTGGCTGCCGTCGCGCAACGTCGTGTCGACGATCCGGACGTCGTGGCGCAGCTCCGGCCGGCCGGTGTCCACTGATTCGTTCGCAAGCTCACTCATGCGGGCACCTCCTGCTTGGCGCGGGCCATCAGCTCGCCCACGCGGGCGGCCGCGGCCGTCATGATGTCGAGGTTCCCCGCGTACTCCGGCAGGTAGTCGCCGTTGCCGCGGACCTCGAGGAAGATCCCGACCCGCGCGTTGCCGTCCCACTCCTCGCGCGCGTCGTCGAACTGCGGGTCGGCGCGCAGCGTGTAGCCGGGGACGTACTTGCGGACCTCGTCGGCCATCTCGTGGATCGACTCGGTGATCGCGTCGCGGTCGGCGTCGAGCCCGATCGCGCAGAAGACGGTGTCCCGCATGATCATCGGCGGCTCGACCGGGTTGAGGATGATGATCGCCTTGCCGCGCCCGGCGCCGCCGATCTCGGCGACGGCCTGCGACGTCGTGCGCGTGAACTCGTCGATGTTGGCGCGCGTCCCCGGGCCCGCGCCGCGCGAGGCCACGGACGCGACGATCTCCGCGTACGGCACCGGCGTCACGCGGGAAACCGCGTGCACCATGGGAATGGTGGCCTGGCCGCCGCAGGTGATCATCGAGACGTTCGGCGCGTCGAGGTGCGCGCCGAGGTTCACCGGCGGGCACACCATCGGGCCGAGGTGCGCCGGGGTCAGGTCGATCGCCTGGATGCCGGCCGCCTCGTACCGGGGTGCGTTGGCCGCGTGCGCCTTGGCCGACGTCGCCTCGAACACGAGCTCCGGCAAGGGATCCTGCCGCAGCAGCCAGTCGACGCCCTCGGCGGACGCCGCGATCCCTTGCGCTCGGGCGCGCTCGAGCCCGTCGGACTCGACCACGCCGACCACGTAACCGATTTCGAGAACTTCACTGCGTCGCAGCTTCGCCAGCAGATCGGTGCCGATGTTGCCGGGGCCGACGATCGCCGCCATCACGGGAGCCATGTCCACGACGGTCGCACCGCGGCGGGCGGCGGCACAGTCCCGCGTACCGTCCAGCGGAACGTCGGCGGCCGGTTTGATCGCCACCCGTTCGGGGCAGATCCGGGGAGAGATCCCGACGGAGGAGGTCCGATGGCCGAGCGGCGTTGGCATGTCATCCCGAGCACGGCTCCGCTGTGCTGGCTGAACCTGGGCGTGGGGGCGGTGCTGTTGCTGTCGAGCATCCTCACGCTGGCGAGGACCGACGCGCAGGCCCCGGTACTGCCGGTGGTCGCGGGCGTGGCGGCGGTGGCGCTGATCGTCTTGGCGACGGTCGGCCTGACGCGCCCTCGGCTTCGTGGGCGCTGAGGTCAGGGGCGTTTGCAGCTATCGGTTTCGGCGTCCCAGGTCCCACCGTTGTCGAGGCAGTCGGTGAATTCACGCTGCCCGTCGACCCAGGCTTTGTGGCCGGCACAGACGTCGTACTTCGCTTCGTCCCCGTTCCGGCACTGGTAGCCGAACTGCGGAGGCTTCCGGGTCGGCGTCTTGCGGACCGGCTTCTTTCATCGGCACGCCTTCGACGAGCAACCGGACCATGGTTCAGTCGCGGCCGACGCGGCGATGGTTACCGTGGCTGGGACGTTGTCGCCGGATCGCAATGCGCTCTGGCTTGGTCCGCGGATGCTCGGCGCGGGCGTCGCCGGGTGGTGTGGGGCGGTGCGGGGCCGCCGTGGCCGGGAAGTCCGTCGTGGACGGTGTCGGCGGCCACTGCAGCGAAGCGCTTCACCCGGTGCTACGCGGAACGCGCTGGTGTCACTCGGTTTCCCCGAGTGCCGTAACACCCGCGGTGCCACCGTCGACTCTGGGCACGAACACCGGCGTGACCGGGAGGGGACGCCATGGACCACCGCGACCTCGCGGACGCGGCCGTCCGCGCCATCGCCGACCACTTCGGCGCCGTCCGCTCGGGAGCCCCGGATTCGGCGGCGGCGTCGCAGATCGTCTCGGTGGTCGCCTCGGTGTGCGGCGTCGGTTCGCCCGTCCTCGAGGACCTGTGGCGGAATCCGGCGAGCTGCGGCGTCCGCACCCACGCGGCGGCGCTGCTGTGGCGGGCGCTCGACGAGGACGAGCGCGCCGGCCCGGCCCTCGGCAAGGCACTTGGCGACGTTGCCTACTGAACCCGGCCGGCGCGCGACCGCATCACGAGGGCGGCGACGTGGTACTCGCACGGCTCGTCACCCCGGTTCGCGTACGAATGCGGTGCGTCGGCGGGGAAGTAGACCGAATCCCCCGCCTGCAGCACGTACTCGGCCGAGCCGACCCCCAGCGACAGCGTGCCCGACTCCACCGCGACGAACTCGTGCGAACCCGGGGCGTACGCGGGGAACTCGCCGGCGTCGCACCGCGGCGGCAGAGTCGTGCGGATCCACTCGAAGTTGACCCCCGGCACGACCGGCGTCAGCACCGTGCGGTGCCAGCCGCCCGGCTCGGCGACGTGATCCTGCTCCGCCGCGCGGCGCACGACCACCGGGTCGGTCTCCAGGCCGGCCAGCAGCCGGGACAACGACAACCCCAGGCCGTCGGCGATGCGGGACAGCACCACCACCGTCGGGGTCTTCTCGCCGCGCTCGATGGCCGACAGCATGCTGACGCTCACGCCGGCTTCCCGGGCCAGCGCGCTCAACGCCAGGCCGCGGTCGGTCCGCAGAGCGTGCAGGCGGCGGCCCAGGTTCGCCGGATCGATCATTCCTCTATGATAGTGATCGTGTCCACTATAGCGGAAGTCAGGGTCGCCACGGAGGCCGACGCCGAAGGCATCGCGGCCGTCTTCGCGCCGTACGTCACCGGCTCGGTCGTCACCTTCGAGACGACCCCGCCGACCCCGGACCAGTGGCGCGCGAAGGTCCGCGAGAGCGACCTGCCGATCCTCGTCCTGGCCGGAGCGAAAGTCCTGGGTTACGCGCTCGCCGCGCCGTGGCGGCCGAAACCGGCCTACCGGCACACGGTGGAGACGACCATCTACCTCGCACCCGAAGCCGCCGGCCAGGGGTACGGGCGGCGGCTGCTGGACGAGCTGCTCGAGCGGTGCACCGAGGCGGGCGCCCGGCAGGCGATCGCGGTCGTCGTCGACTCCGGCAGTCCCGCGTCCCGGAAGCTGCACAGCGCCGCCGGGTTCACCGAAGCCGGCGTGCTGCGGCGCGTCGGGTTCAAGCACGGCCGGTGGCTCGACACGGTGCTGATGCAGCGCGAACTCGGTTGGAGGTAGCCCCGCCTGTCCGCGACGCGCGAAGATGAGCCGGTGGACGACCGCCCGGACGACCTCACCGCGATCCTCCTCGCCGAATACGCGGCGCTCCGCAGCGAGACCGAGCGCCGCGCGACGATCCAGTGGAACGTCTTCGCCCTGCAGGTCGCTTCGGCCGGCGCGATCATCAGCCTGGCGATCGCGTCGGCCACGAACTCGGCGCTGCTCCTGGTGGTTCCGCTCACGTCGTACATGCTGGGCAACCGCTATGTCCTGCACGCCTTCCACCTCAAGCTGATCCACCGGTACGTCCGGGACTCCTTGAGCGACCGGTTGGCCGGGAACCTGCAGTGGGAAGCCTGGCGAGAGCGGGAACTCGACCGGGAAACGGCTCCCGGGCGAAGGTTCACGGCGACCGGCTGGAACGCCCTCCACCCGACCCGGCTCGCCTTCGTCGGAGTCGCCGCGCTGGCGCTCGCCGGGGCGCTGGCCGCCGGGATCTTCCTGTGGGTCACCCGGTCACCGGGCTGGTACGTGATCACCGCGTTCGGCCTGGGCTGGGTGGTGGACGCGCTGGCCACGGCGCGCCTGCACCGGATCTTCACGGACGCCCGCGGGCCGGGCGCTACCGGGACTTCGCCCGCAGGTGCAGCCGCTCCCCCTGTTTCCCGAACAAGCTGAGGATCTCCGCCGGCCGCCCCACCGCGCCGAACCAATGCGGCAACCTCGTGTCGAACTCCGCCGCCTCGCCCGGGCCCAGGGTCATGTCGCGGTCGGCCAGGACCAGCCGGAGGCGGCCCGACAGGACGTACAACCACTCGTACCCCTCGTGGACCTGGGGATCCGGCTCGCCCGTCTCCGGCTCGAGGATCATCTTGAACGCCTGGGGCGCGCCCGGCTGGCGGGTCAGGGGCAGGACCGTCATCGACGCTCCGTTGGCGCGCGGGAGGCGGCGGGGCGTCAGCCGGACCCGGGGGTCGCCCACCTCGGGCGCGCCGACCAGCTCGTCCAGCGGGACCTGGTGGGCCTGGGCGATCGGCAGCAGCAGCTCGAGGCTCGGCTTGCGCTGGCCGGACTCCAGCCGCGACAGCGTGCTCTTCGAGATGCCCGTCGCCGTCGAAAGGTCGGCCAGCGTGACGCGCCGCTGGGTGCGGACCCGTTTGAGCCGGGGGCCGACTTCGGCCAGGGCGTGGGTGATGGCGTCCGTCATGCCTCCAGGAAACGCCCTTGTCCCGAAAACGGCAACATTTGTTGTCGGAATCGCGAAGCGGGGCTCATGGTGGCGGCATGACCGAAAACAGCTATGACGTCCTGGTGGTGGGAGGCGGCGCCGCGGGCCTGAGCGCCGCCCTGATGCTGGGCCGCGCGCGGCGGCGCGTCGTGGTCGTCGACGGCGGCTCGCCGCGCAACGCCCCCGCCGAGCACATGCACGGATTCCTCTCCCGGGACGGCCTGCCGCCCTCCGAACTGCTCAAGATCGGCCGCGAGGAGCTCGCCGGCTACGGCGTCGAGATCGTCGAAGACCAGGTGAGCGCGCTCGATCCCGGCTTCACCGCGCGCCTCGCGAGCGGCCGCGAGCTGACCGCCCGGCGCGTCCTGGTCGCGACCGGCGTCCGCGACGACCTGCCGGCCATCCCCGGCCTGCGCGAGAGCTGGGGCACCGACGCGATGACCTGCCCGTACTGCCACGGCTACGAGGTCCGCGACCAGCCGCTCGGCGTCCTCGGCACCGAACCCTCGAGCGTCGAGCACGCGCTGCTCGTGCGCCAGTGGTCACCGGACGTCGTCTACTTCGCCCACACCGCGCCACCGTCCGAAGAGGACCGCGAACGGCTCGGCGCGCGGGGCATCGAGATCGTCGACGGGACCGTCACGGCCCTGCGCCGCGAAGCCGGCCACCTCACCGGGCTCGAGCTCGGCGCGCGGTTCGTGCCGCGGACCGCGCTGTTCGTCCGGACGCGAACCGTCCCGCACGACGAGCTCATGCGCGGGCTCGGCTACGAGGAGACCGACGCGATGGGCAAGACGAACGTGCCGGGCGTGTGGGCGGCCGGGAACGTCGTCGACGCGCGAGCGACGGTGATCATCGCCGCGGCCCAGGGCGCGGCCGCCGGCGGCGCGCTGAACCACGACCTCGTGACCGAGGACGTCCGGCGGGCGGTCGACGCGTTCGGCGGCTTCACCCCCGAAGCGGAACGCGCCGCCGCGAAGGCGCGCTGACGTCCTGGTGTTCGGCGCCCGCCCGTGCCAGGCTCGGCGGGTGCGTCCGACGCTGTACGAATTCGCCGGCGGCGACCCCGCGTTCCGCGCGCTGGCCGCCGCCCACCACGAGCGCTGCCTGGCCGACCCCGAGCTGAACCACCCGTTCTCGCACCCGGGGCAGCACCCCCAGCACGTCGACCGGCTGGCCCGCTACTGGGCCGAGGTCATGGGCGGGCCGCCGCGGTTCTCCGAAGAGTGCGGCGACCACTCGGCGATGCTGCGCATGCACGCGGGCAACGGCGACATGAGCGACCTCGGCCGCCGGTTCGTCGAGTGCTTCGTACGAGCCGCGGACGACGCCGGCCTGCCCGCCGATCCGGAGTTCCGCGCGGCCCTGCGCTCCTACATGGAGTGGGCGGTGGCCGAGGTACTCACCTACCCGGGGCCGGCCGGCGAGGTGCCCGCGGGGCTGGCGATGCCGCGCTGGTCGTGGCACGGGTCGCAGCCGGTGTAACGCCCGGCGCGGCCGCCGCGTCTTGTGGGCAACGACCGGCTGTGGAGGTCCGTCGCAGAGCCGGCCCGGGCTCGTTTCCCCCAACCTGCCCCGGGCCGGCTCGTTCACGGCGTCCGAAACCCGCCTGCGCCACACCGCGGGCCGGGCCAGAGTGGACCCATGCTGATCGACCGTTTCCTGCTCGCGAGCAAAGGCTTCGAGCACCACCTGCGCGAGGTGCCGCCGGACGGCTGGGACGCCCCGACCCCGTGCACCGCCTGGGACGTGCGGGCGCTGGTGAACCACATGACCCGCGGCAACCTCAACTACGTCGGGCTGCTGCGCGGTGCCACGCGCGAGGAGTTCCTCGCCGCCCGCGACGCCGACGCGCTCGGGGACGACCCGGTGACCGCGTTCACCGACTCGGTCCGGGCCTGCGCGGCGGCCTTCGCCGAGGCAGGCGCGCTGGACCAAGTCGTCGACTACCCGCTCGGCAAGCTGACCGGCCGGCGCGCGCTGGCCGTCCGCACCACCGACAGCACCGTGCACACGTGGGACCTCGCCCGCGCTCTCGGCGCCGAAGACACCCTCGATCCCGGTCTCGTCGCGTGGATCGACGAAAACCACGACGACATCTTCGCGGGGCTGGAGCTGAACCCGCGGGTCTTCGCCGACCCGCCGCCGAGCGCCCCGGGCGCGTCGCGGCAGGACAGGCTGCTCACGCGCTTCGGCCGCGATCCTCGCTGAGGCCGCAGCCCAGCCGCCCGGCCAGCTCGGTCAGCGCCCGCCCCAGCGGCAGGTCGGCCCGCACCGAGGCGTAGCGGTCGCCGCGGGTCTCGCCGTGGTTGACGATCACCACCGGCTTGCCCGCGGCCGCCGCGTGGCGGACGAAGCGCAGGCCCGACATCACGGTCAGGGAGGACCCCAGCACCAGCAGCGCGGCGGCCTCGTCGACCAGCCGGTAGCACTGCTCGACGCGGGGGCGAGGCACGTTCTCGCCGAAGAACACGACGTCCGGCTTGAGCACGCCGGCGCACTCCGCACAGGGCACGGGGGTGAACCGGCGCACGACGTCCTCGGGCAGCTCGACGTCGCCGTCCGGGTTGATCCGGGTGGCCGCGCCGCCGAAGTCCGGGTTGGCGGCCCGCAGCCGCCGGTCCAGCTCGGCGCGCGGGCTGGTGCGGCGGCAGTCCAGGCAGATCACGCGGTCCAGGCTGCCGTGCAGCTCGACGGCGTCCGCGGTGCCGGCCGCCTGGTGCAGGCCGTCGACGTTCTGCGTGATGACGCCGCCGAAGTACCCGCCGTCGCGCAGGGCGGCGACCGCGCGGTGGCCGTCGTTGGGATCGGCGCGGGCGATGGTGCGCCACCCGAGGTGGCTGCGCGCCCAGTACCGCCGCCGGCCCTCGGCGCTGGTGACGAACTCGTCGTAGGTCATCGGGGTGTGGCGGCGCAGGCTGCCGCTTTCGCCGCGGTAGTCGGGGATCCCGGACTCGGTCGAGAGCCCGGCCCCGCTGAGCACGGCGACGCGCCCGCGGGCGACGACGCCGGCGACCTCGTCGAGGCTCGCCGTCCGGGGCAGCGGCGCGTCCGGGGACGTCCAGGTCAGGGTGGGGCGGGTCCGCACCAGCTCAGGGTACGCACGTGCCGCGACGGCGCGCTCGGCTCGGGCCCGGTCCGGGAGGGCGTCCTCGGCGAAATCGCTGTAACACGCCCCGGCTTTGCGGCAGACTTCCCGGTGTCTGCGAAGGGATGAGCGTGAGCTGGCAGTTCGGGCCGTACCGTGTCGAGTCGCTCATCGCCCGCGGGGGCATGGGCGAGGTCCACCGCGCCTACGACACGCGCCACGACCGCGTCGTGGCGCTGAAGCTGCTGTCGCCGGACTTCGCGGCCGACCACGAGTTCCAGGAGCGGTTCCGGCGGGAGGCCCACGCGGTGGCCCGGCTGCGCGAGCCGCACGTGATTCCGATCCACGCCTACGGCGAGATCGACGGGCGGCTCTACCTCGACATGCGCCTGGTCGACGGCGACGACCTCGGCACCCGGCTGGCCGCCGGTGGCGCGCTGGCCGCGGCCGAAGCGGTCGACGTCGCCGGCCAGGTCGCCCAGGCCCTGGCCGCCGCGCACGCCGAGGGGCTGGTGCACCGGGACGTCAAGCCATCGAACGTGCTGGTCGGCGCCACCGGGTTCGCCTACTTGGTGGACTTCGGCATCGCCCGCGCGGCCGGGCCCAGCACCGAGCTCACCGCGACCGGCGGCGCCGTCGGGACGCTCGACTACATGGCACCCGAGCGCTTCACCGACGCGCCGGTGGACCACCGCGTCGACGTCTATTCGCTGGCCTGCGTGCTGCACCAGTGCCTGACCGGCAGCAAGCCGTTCGCCGCGTCCACCGCCGCGTCGCTGATCGGCGCGCACCTGCACCAGCCGCCCCCGCGCCCGAGCGCGCTGCGGCCCGGGTTGCCCGCGGCGTTCGACGCCGTGATCGCGCGGGGCATGGCCAAGAACCCCGGAGAGCGTTTCGGCAACGTCACCGAACTGACGGACGCCGCCCGGGCCGCGCTCGGCGGCACCAGCCCGGTCCCCGCCGCCGCTCCCCCGACCCGGCAGGCCACCCGGATGGCCCCGGCCGCCATCGAGGTGCGTCGCCGGCCTTCGAAGGCGCCGTGGCTGGTCGCCGGCGTGGCGCTGCTCGCGCTGATCGGCGTCGTCGGGTGGTTCACGATCTTGAAACCGTCTTCGCAGGCCCAGCCGACCGCGACCTCGTCCTCGTCCTCGTCCTCGGTCCCGACCTCGACGCCGCCGGCTTCCTCGTCCGCCGCCGCACCGCCGGTGAGCGCCCCGCCGGTCACGACCACGCAGGTGAGCGTCCGGACGACCGTCGCGAGCGGCGCCGACCTCGGGTTGGCGACCGCGATGAGGACGCCGGCGTGCGACGGCTCGTACGTCGTCGTGCTCGGCTCGGCCATCACGCCGGCCCGCTACCGCGCCGACGTCCAGGGATTGCTCACCGCCCACCCGGGCGCGCGGTACCTGCACACGCCGAGCACCGGCTGCGGCTCTCTGCGGCAGCAGGTGAACGGCGCCGACGTGTACGCGGTTTACGACGGGCCGTTCGCCGCCAAGGAGTCCGCGTGCGCGCGGCGCGGCGGGAACGCGTACGTCAAGCGGCTGGACAACACGACCTCGCCCGCGCAGGTCGTCAGCTGCTGAGCCCGTTCCAGACGGAGTCCTTGTCCACAAAGGACGCCAGTAGGCCGGTGAGCCAGGTGTCGCCGCGCCCGTTCAGCGCGTCGGAAGCGATCCGGCGGGCGACACCGGCGAGGAAGTCGGCGACCTGCACGCGGGCGTCGGACCGCGAATCGACGAACCGGACGCCGGCCAGCCGGTGCCCGAGGATGACCTTGAGCTGCAGCACGCGCTCGCCGGTGAGGGCGAGCTGTTCGTCGTGGACCAGGGCGACCGGGGTGCCGCCGGTGCTGAAGTGCCGGACCGTGTGGATCACCGCGGGCACCAGCGGGTCCAGCACCGGCACCAGTCCCGGGTCGCTCGCCAGCCGGGCCCGGTAGGCGGCCACGCGTTCGGCGCCTTCGGCGAGCTGGGCCATGATCTCGCCGGCTTCCCCTTCGCCCGCGAGTTCGGCGGCCAGGGCGAAGAACTCCGCCGGCGACGTCGTCACGCCGCGGCGGGGCTTCAGGCGCAGGACGCTGGTGAACGCGGCGAGGAAGTAGGCCCAGCGGCCGGGCCCGAAGGCGGCGGGGCCGGCGCGGTGGAGGGTGCGCGCCATGGCGTCGGTGCCGTGCTCGGCCAGCAGCGTGACCGCGGCGCGGACGGCGAAGAACGTCTTGTCGGTCAGGTGCACGTGCCCGCGGCCGGCGAGCGGACCGGCGGGGTCGAGCAGCCACTCGAGGACGGCCCGGTGCTTGCCGCGCAGGAGGTGGTTGGCCTTGTACTCCTCGGCGGGCGAGCCGATCCGGGCGCGGATCTCCTGGACGCAGCCGCGCGCGTCCTCGGGCGTCAGCCGGACCCCGGCGTGGGCGAAGACGTCGGTCTCGCCGCCGACGAGGTTTTCGCCCTCGGAGCCCGACTCGTCGCAGGCGATCTCGACCGGGCTCACCGGTCCGATGGTGCCAGACGGGCCCGGGGGCGGCGACCGGTTACCCGGGTGGCCGCCGGCGTCCGTCCACGGTGAACTGGCGGAGCAGCGAGAACGCCTGCGGTGACGGCCCGTGGTCCCGGAGGAACCGAAGCCGGGCCGGAGCCTGGCTCAGGTGAACGTCGCGATCCCTCGCGCCCCGCTGGATGACCCGCCATGGCGGGGTTCGCGAACGCCTTCGGCGCGGTCGCGCTGCTCGCTGACAGCTCGGCCGCCGCGCCACCCTGAACCCGCCGTCACGGTGGGGCCACGACGGCTGACGGCCACGACCGGTCCGGTGACCAGGAGGGAGTAGGCGCTCTGGAGGCTCCGATGGCCACGACCGACCGGCCCGCCCGGCTCGCGCTGACGGCTGCCGTGCTCGTCCTGCTGCTCGGTGGCGCCGGAGTCCTGGTGCAGCAGGGGTTCACGGCCGGGCCGGGTGGGACGGTCGCCGTCGGCGGGATCGAGGTCGACGCTCCCGCCGGCACTCGCGTTTCCGTCCGGCCCGCGCCGGAACCCGGGGTCACGGCCGCCTTCACCCGGCGGATCGGCGGTGGGGCCGACCTGAGCTTCGACGGCGGCCGGGCGCCGCGGGTGCGGATCGCCGTCCCCGCCGCGCCGCCGGCCGGGTTCGCGCCCGTCGTCGTCACCGGGACCCGGCTCGTCCCGGCCGCCTACGACGCCGCGACGCGGAGCATCGTCGCCGGCCTGAACCGGGCGGGCCCCTTCTGGGGCGGGCTCTTCGACTTCGCGGCACTCGGCCGCGACGTCGTGCCGGAGCCGGCGCCGCGGCCGGACTGCGCCGGGCGCGCCGCGAGCTCCGGCGGCGTCACCGTCGGCCTCGGCGTGCCCGGTCCCGCGACGCCGCTGACCACCTGCGTCACCGCCGGCGACGGCCGCGCCGGCGTCACCCTGACGTCGGCCGCGCGCGTCCCCTACCGGCTCGCGACGCCGCCCGGCTGGCCCGAACCCACCGCCCGGACCGCCGCGGCGACCACGTCCGCCGTGCAGCTGTTCGGCCACCCACGCCGGCGGGACCTGATCTGGCCCGGCTCCGGCGTCACCTACGACGTCCCGTTCGGCCGGCTGCCGTCGACGGTCAAGGGCCAAGCCGAACCCGGCCCCGGGCTCGGCACGGCGCTGGCCCTGGCCGCGCACCGCCTGGCCGCGCTGTTCGGCATGCCGGCGCTCCCGAGCCGGCTTCCGGCGTGCTGGGCTGCGCCGCGGACGCCGGCGCCGCGCACTATCCCGCGGACCGGCCGTTCGCCGAAGCGGCGGCCGCCGTGTGGACGGCGCTCCTCCCCTGCCGGCCGGACGGCGGCGACGTCGTGCGCCGGCTCCTCACCCCCGGGGCCGGGCCCGCGCCGGCGAACCCCGCCTTCGAAGTCACGATCGCCACGAGCCGGGCGACCGGCACCTGCGGTTCGGTGTCGGCGGTGACCGGCCGCCACGACGCCTATCGCTGCACGAGCGGCGCGACCACGTACGACCCGTGCTTCGCCACGACGGCGACGCGAGTCGTCTGCCCGGCCTCCGCGACGAAGGCCGTGCTGCTGACCCACACCGGCGCCCTGCCGGCCCCGCCACAGCCCGGTGGGACGGCCGATCCGTTCCTGCTCACGCTGGAGGGTGGCCTGCAGTGCGCCGCCGTCGCGGACGGCTCGGTTCCGGGCAACCGGTTCGCCTGCGCGGACGGCGAGGTCCCGCCCGGACCACCCGACGCGTCAAGTCCTCTGTGGACGATCGACGGGCGGACCGTCGCGAAGGCCTGCACCTGGTGTCGGGCGTCTGAGCTTCGTCGACCGCGAAAGGTAGTGCGCCCCAAGGCGGCCTTGGTTGCGTCCAACGCACCGAAGGCCACCTTGGGTGCGTTGGACGCACCGAAGGCCACATTGGGGCGCACTGCCCGCGACGCTAGGCCAGTGTGATCTTCCCGTTCGCGACCGTGACGTTCTTCTTCTCCAGCGCCTGCGATGCCGGGCCGTTCGCGACCGAGCCGTCGGCGATCTTGAACTTGCTGCCGTGGCACGGGCAGTTGATGGTGCCGCCGTCGACGGCGTCGACCGCGCAGCCCTGGTGCGTGCAGATCGCCGAGAACGCCGCGAACGTCCCCGCCGCCGGCTGGGTCACCACCACCTGCTTGTCCGCGAACACCTTGCCGCCGCCGACCGGGACGTCGCCGGTCGCGCCCAGCTCCGTCCCGGCGGCCGGGGGTGGCGCCGCGGCGGACGACGTCCCCGCGTTGCCGCCGTAGGTGCTGCAGCCTGCCACCAGGCCGGCGCCCGCCGCCGCGAGCGCGATCCGGCGGGTGACGGCCGCGTCCCTGTCTTCTCCGCGCACGATCGTCCCCCGCCTAGAAGGTCAAGCCCGATTGGGTGAAGAACCACAGCGACGCGCTCAGCCAGAGCCCGACGAGTGCGGTGAACACGAGACCGCCGAAGAGCGGGAGCGACCAGCCGGGTGCGCCGTCCTTGCGCAGCAGCAGCATTTTCGCGACGAACGCGCCGTAGAAGAAGCAGCCCAGCAGGGAGTGCAGGAGCACGCGGGTGTCGAACGACTGGAACCCGAGCGCGTAGAGGCAGTGCAGCGCCACCGGGATCGACACGAGGAACGCCAGCCGCCCCGACCAGCGGTGCACCGGCGCGACCCACGCGGGCGCGGTGCGGCCGAGCTTGCCGTACATCGCCAGCGCCGAGAGGAGCTGGACGATCGCCAGCACGACGACGACCGTCGCGAGCCACGCCTTCACCGACATCGGGCTGGAGAACCCGGCGACGTTCACCGCGACGCCGGTCGGCGTGTGCAGATTGCCGTAGACGCCGAGCACCACCGCGACGACGGCGCCGGCGCCGAGCGGCACGAGGAGCGCGGCCCCGGCGCGGTTGCCCGCCGTGGTCATCAGAAGTCCCCCTGCCCGGCCAGGCCGCTGACCGGCTCGGCGGTCACGGGCGCACCGTCGACGGTCGCCGTGGCGGCGGCCGGGTCGAGCGCGGGAGCGGCGGCCGACTCCTCGTCCGTGGTGAGGATGCCGACCTGGCTGCCGTCGGGCTGCACGATCCAGCCGACCTTGGCGGTCTTGCCCTTCACCTTCGGCGCCGCGCGGTAGAGCCCCGCGGGCTTCTTCGCGGTGGGCGCGGTGAACTGCCACGTCTTCCCGGCCGCCGTCACGGTCCCGGTGACCGAAGCGGCGTCGAAGCTGCCCGTGAGACTGGCGTTCTTGGCGCCCTTGAGGTCCAGCTTCCCGCCGACCGTCACGCCCTGCAGCCAGGCTTCGACCTTCTTGCCGTCGCAGAGGTACGCGATCGCGTGGCCGTCACGCACCGAAACCGCCACGGACGCGCCGCCGCCGGTGACGCGCCCCGCGTAGTCCGCCCGGGCGGGCGCGTCCGCCTTCGGCGCCTCGGCTTTGGGTGCCGCCGAAGTCGTCGGCGGTGACGAACTCGCGACGCTCGCCGCGTTGGCGGCGCCGGCGACCGGCGCGACGCCGGTCCCGGTCGCCAGGTTGACGATCCCGATCCCGCCGGCGAGCACGACACCCGCGAGCAGAGTGAACAACGGCCCCGGACTCTTCATGGTTCTTCCCCGCATTCCCCTGACCCACCACCGTGCCCATAACACGGAGGTCGGGGCGGAACGGCTCAACGCTACCCGCGGAAAAGAGGTATCGCTTAGCCCGTGCAACCGGTTGAACCGTGGTTGACTGGCGGCATGCTGCCCTGGGACGGCGACCTCGCCGGCCGGCTCGACCGGCACACCGTCGAATCCGCGCTGCTGCGGGACAACCCGCTCGGCGACCCGCACGAGCGGCCGCTGTGGGTGTACGTCCCACCGGGCTACGACGACGGCGGTGGGCGGTACCCGGTGGTCTACGTGATCCAGGGCTACACCGGGCACCTGTCGATGTGGGCCAACCGGACGCCGTTCCGGCAGCCGTTCGTTGAGACGGCCGACGCGGTGTTCGCCGACGGCGCACCGGGCTGTGTCGTGGTGTACGTCGACGCGTGGACCGCGTACGGCGGCTCGCAGTTCGTCGACTCGCCGGGGACGGGCCGCTACCACTCGTACCTGTGCGACGAGATCGTGCCGTGGGTGGACGCGCACTACCGGACGATCCCGGACCGCGAGTCCCGCGCGATCGCGGGCAAGTCGTCGGGCGGGTTCGGCGCGATGATCACGCCGATGCTGCGCCCCGACGTGTTCGGCGCCCTGGCGACGCACGCGGGCGACTCGCTGTACGAGCTGTGCTACGTCCCGGACTTCGGCAAGGCGGTCCGCGCCCTGCGCGGGTACGGCCACGACATCCAGGCGTGGTGGACGGACTTCCGCGCGCGCCCGGCGTTCACCCGGCCGGAGGACGCGACGCTGCTGCAGCTGCTCGGCGTCTCGGCGTGCTTCTCGCCGCGCCCGGACGGAACGCCGGAGCTGCCGTTCGACCCGGCGACGGGCGTGGTGCGCCCGGAGGTGTGGCTGCGCTGGCTGGACTGGGACCCGGTCCGCATGGTCCCGGACCGCGCCGAGGCGGTGAGCTCGTGGCGAGCGGTGTGGATCGACGCGGGCACGAGCGACGAGTACTTCCTCGACGTCGGCGCGGAGGCGTTCCGGGCGGAGGTGGTCAAGGCGGGGCTGCCGGAGGACCGGATCCACTTCGAGCTGTTCGAGGCCGGCCACGCCGCGATCGACTACCGGTACCCGTTGTCCCTGGCCTGGCTGGCCGAACGCCTGGCCCGCTGACGCTCAGCCGTCCGCGGCGAGCGCCTCGATCACCCGCGGCCGCTGAGCGAGCTGCCGCGGATGGACCGGTACCTCATCCGGCGCGGCCTTGCCCTCCTGGCGGAGGTACCGGGCGAACCGGTTGAAGTTGGCCGGGTCGTAGTCCGCCGAGCGCGGATTGGCGTTGAACTCGCGGAAGAAGCCCGGCTTCTGCCCGCTCTCGTCGGTCAGCCGGGGGTCGGTGCACGTCAGGTGGATCGCCCGGTTGTCTTCGTCGTACCAGACGTGGAACGGATACCGGTCCTCGCCCAAGATCGCGTAGTTCCCGTTGCTCATGCCGGCTCCCCTCGCGGTGGTGTCGTGGTTCTCCGACGATCGGGACCGGGTTTTCGTTACAGCGGCTAGGCTCGGCGCATGGTGTTCGAAACGGACCTCGCCCTGCCGGACGGACGTACCCTGCACGTCTACGACACCGGCGGCTCCGCGCGGCTCACCGTCTTCTGGCACCACGGAACCCCCAACCTCGGCGCGCCGCCCGGGCCGCTGCTGCCGCTTGCCGAAAGCCTCGGCGTCCGCTGGGTTTCCTACGACCGGCCCGGCTACGGCCGCTCCACGCACCTGCCGGACCGGACCGTCGGGGACACCGCCGCGTGCGTGGCCGCCGTCGCCGACGCGCTCGGGATCGGGGACTTCGCCGTCATGGGGCACTCCGGTGGCAGTTCGCACGCCCTCGCCGCCGCGGCGCTGCTGCCCGGCCGCGTCCGGGCCGTCGCGAGTCTCGCCGCCGTCGCGCCCTTCGGGGCCGAGGGCTGGTTCGACGGCATGGCCGCCGCCAGTGCCGCTTCGCTGCGGGCCGCCGCCGAAGGGCGGGCCGCCAAGGAAAAGTACGAGGCCGCCGCCGAGTTCGACCCGGACGTCTTCACCAAGGCCGACTTCGCCACCCTCACCGGGTCGTGGTCCTGGCTCGACGAGGTCGTCCAGCCGGCCCTCGGCGCCGCCGGCCTGATCGACGACGACCTCGCCTACGTCACGCCGTGGGGCTGCGACCCGGCGGCCATCACCGCCCCGACGCTGCTCGTGCACGGCGCGGACGACCGGATGGTCCCCGCCACGCACAGCGAGTGGCTCGCCGCGCGGATCCCGGGCGCCGAGCTCCGGCTCACCCCCGGCGACGGCCACCTCTCCGTGCTGGAACACGCGGCCGGCGCCCTCACCTGGCTCGCCGATCAGGACAGCAGCGCCAGCGAAGCGACCACCGGCGCCAGGTAGAGCACCGGGAACGCCAGGTGCCCGTACGACCGGGCGCGGGCCACGGTGACGACCGCGCCGAGGAAGTACAGCACCAGCCCGATCGCCGCCGCGACGCCGATCGGCGGCACGAACAACCCCACGACCAGGCCCACCGCGCCGGCCGCTTTGGCCGCGCCCAGCCACGGCCACCACGCCTCCGGCACGCCGTAGGAGGTGATCGGCTCGACGACCCACTTCGCCCGGGCGAAGACCGAGACGGCGGAGAAGCCGACAAACGCGGCGGCGAAGAGGGTGACGATCAGGTGTGCGGTGGACATCGGAGCTCCTCCGGGAGTTCGCGGGCCCCGGGGATCCGGGTCCGTCACCCCCACGACTCCGCCCACCGGACCGATGTGACCGGCCGTGACGGCGATCACAATCCGAGCCGAAGCACGATCTCGCCGTGGTCGATCTCCCCGGTCGGGGTGAACCCGAACTTCCGGTAGAAGGCGCCCGGGCCGTCGGCACCGGGCCGGTGGCTCGTGAGCAGCTCGGTCGCGCCGTCGGCCCGCAGCAGCGAGACGACCTCGCTCAGCACCGCGCGGCCGATCCCGCGGCCCTGGTGCCGCCCGTCGACGAGCAGCCGCCACAGGAAGTACGGCCCGAGGATGCCGGGGCGCCCGGGCGGGACGTCCCAGCTGAGCATCACGAAGCCGACCGGCTCGTCGCCCGCGTAGACGGCCCGGTACCAGGGTTCGCCCTCGGGCGTCGTCGCGGCGTCCTCCAGCGACTTCGCCACCGACGCGACGAACCGCTCCTGACCCGGGCGCACGCGCAAGGCGCACACCGCTTCCCGGTTCGCGCCGGTGATCTCGACCAAGCGCGCGGCCGGGTTCACAGCGCTCCCGTCGGTTTCGGCACTCGTACCTCGCCGGGCGTCCGGTCCGGCCGCAGGCCGCGCCACGACGTGTGGCGCAGCCGCAGGTCCGGCGTGACCCGGCGGTGGACGACCTCGCCGACCAGGTCCGGCTCGACCCAGTGCGCGCCGCGGGCGCGGTCGCGCGGCACGTCGGTGGCGAACGGGGACGCCGGGCGCGCCAGCGGGGCGAGGATTTCGCGGAGGCGGTCGAGTGCGTCGTCGGTGAACCCGGTGCCGACGTCGCCGATGTACACCAGCGCGCCGTCGTCGTACGCGCCGAGCAGCAGTGCGCCGAGCGTGCCCGCTCGGCGGCCCGCGCCGGTCCGCCAGCCGCCGACGACCACTTCGCGCGTCTGGGTCAGCGCGCGCTTGGTCCACAACGGCGAACGAGCGCCGGCCAGGTACGGCGCGTCCAGCCGCTTCGCGACGACGCCCTCGATGCCGTGCTGGGCGGCCGTCGCCAGCAACTGGTCCGGTGTGATGTCGGCGCGGGTGTACCAGGGCGGGACGACGAGCCGGTCGTCGGCGGGCCGGACCAGCTCCGCGAGCAGTGCGCGCCGCTGCTCGTAGGGCCGGTCCAGCAGCGACTCCGAACCGATCCGCAGCAGGTCGAAGGCGAAGTAGACGACCGGGACCTCGGCCCGCAGCTTCGCCGTCGGCTCGTGCATCGCGCGGCGCTGCATCAGCTCGAACTCCGGGCGGCCGGCCGCGTTCAGCGCGACGACCTCGCCGTCGAGCACCGCCGCGTGACCGCCGAGCGCGGGCGCGAAGATCTCCTGCAGCTCGGGGTAGCGATGGGTGTGGTCGCTGCCGCTGCGGCTGGTGATCCGGGCCTCGCCGGTGGCCGCGACCCGGGCGCAGCCCCGGAAGCCGTCCCACTTCCATTCGTAGCCGTGCTGGTCGTCGTCCGGGAGGGACCCGTCGACGGCCAGCATCGGCGCCACCGCGTCCGGCACCGTCCCCATCGCTCCAGTGTGGAGGATCGGCCGGGGCCGCGTCACCCCGCCGGCAGCAACGGCAGGAGCTCCTGGTGGCTCCCGGCGCGGCGCAGCACGGGCGAACCCGGCCCGTCCGGCTCCGGATCCCCGGCCCGCAACGCGGCCAGGAACCGCACGATCACGCGCGACGGCGGCAGGATGTCGGCGCCGCCGAGGTAGGCCAGCACGATCATCTCCTCCCCGCACGCCGCCTCGACGGCGACGGCCCAGCCGTGCACCTCGTCCCACAGCAGCGCCACGTCGCGGTCGGGGAACCGGCGCAGCCGCCAGTCCACCGCGACGTAGGCCGACACCGGGACGTCCACGTCCACGGTGCAGGACTCGAGGCCGAAGCCGAGCGCCCCCGCCACCTCGCCGAGGTACGCGCGCAGGCCGCGCTGGAACCAGAACTCGAGATCGGTGTCGATCAGGCCGGACACCCGTTTCCCTTCTTCGCGGAACCCGGCCGCGCACCCTGCCCGGCCGGTCGAAGCGGATCAGCCGACCGCCGCCAGCGCGTCGGCCCGATCCCGGTAGCAGGAGAAGCCGGCGACGCCGGTCCCCCGCAGCAGCCGCCACATCGCCGGCGTGCCGACCACCCACGCCAGCGGGACGGCCAGTTCGTCGGCGCGCCCCTGCACCCGCCGCAGCGCCCGGAGGCCGACGCCGGAGCAGAAAGTCACCCCGCCGAGGTCGACGACGAGCGGGCCGCCGATTTTCAGCGCGGTTTCCGCGCATTCGACAAGAATGGCGACAGTCGCGAGATCAATGTCGCCCACCACCGTGACAAGCGTGCTCCGATCGCCGGGGAACGACGTCGTGACCGAGAACGGCTCGCACAACGCGCCCGGCGAAGAACGGCCGAAGGCTCGCGAAAGCCGCGGCGGTTTTTGGATCTTCATGACCGGCTCCGGCGGCTCAAGACGGCGGTTTACGGGTAGACCGTACCGAGTTCGTCCAGCTTGGCGCACAACGCAATCGTCCCGATCATCGGCGCCGCGCACCGACACGGCCGTCTGCACGTGCAGCGGTCCACAGTGGACGATCGAAATCGCCTGGTCGCGCCCGCCGTCGCGACACTGCGTCCACAGTGGCGTACAGCACCTCGGAAACCGGCACGATTCAGCCGCGGAATAACGAATTCCGAAATTCAGCCGAACGCAGGAATCGGAACGCGCGTCCGGTCCAGTTCGGCGAAGAGGTCACCGAGGTCGCCGACGCGGTCGAGGACCTCGTCGGCGGTGAACCTCAGGTGCGAGACGTGCCGGCAGGCGCGCACCTCGTCCCACGTGACCGGGGTCGACACGGTCGGCTCGTCGCGCCCCCGCAGCGAGTACGGCGCGATCGTCGTCTTGAAGGGGTTGTTCTGGCTCCAGTCGATGAAGACCTTGCCCGGCCGCAGCGTCTTGGTCATCCGCGCGACGACGAGGTCCGGCGTCTCGGCGGCGAGCCGCTCGGCGAGCGCCTTCGCGTACTGCGACGTCTCGGCGGCGTCGGTCGTCACGACGCCCGCGTACAGCTGCATGCCCTTGGAGCCGCTGGTCTTCGCCACCGGGGTGAGCCCGTCGGCGGTGAGCACGTCGTGCAGGCGCTCGGCGACGCGGCAGCAGTCGACGACCGTCGCGCCGGGTCCGGGGTCGAGGTCGAACACGAGCCGGTCCGGCGTGCTCCGCTCGTCGCCGCCGTCGACGGTCCACTGGTGGACGTGCAGCTCGAGCGCGGCGAGGTTCGCCGCCCAGACGAGCTCGGGCAGGTCGTTGATCAGCGGGTACGCGATGACCTCGGGCTCCTTGCCGCGGCCGCCGACGGTGAGGCGGGCGGTGCGGACCCAGTCGGGCGCGTGGCGCGAGACGTCCTTCTCGAAGAACGAGCCGCCGGCGACACCGTCGGGGAACCGCACGAACGTCATGGCGCGGTCGCGGACGTGCGGCAGCAGCAGCGGCGCGATGCGCGTGTAGTAGTCGAGCACCTCGCCCTTGGTGAAGCCGTGGCGCGGATACAGCACCTTTTCGAGGTTCGAGAGCGTCAGCTGCCGCTCGCCCACCTGCACCGTGATCCGGCTCCCCGCCACGCCGCGAGGTTATCACCCATGGTTATGATACGTTCGTATCAGAATGGAGGGGGACACCGTGAAGTTCGACGTGCTGCAGATCCTGGGGGCGGTCCTGACGGTCCTGGGCGCCCAGAGCGCGATCCGGCTGCTGATCGACCACGCGAACACCGGGCTGCCGGGATGGCCGGGAGCGGGGTTCCCCGGAACACTGGTCGGTTATCTGGTGGCGACGGCGGCCGGAATCGTGCTGGCCGGGTGGGCCCACGACCGCGCGAAGGTGCTCGGGCGCCGGAAGTAGCCGCGCGACCGAGGGCGCCGGCGATCCGGCCTTGCCCCGCCCGGCCCCGCCGTCACGCGAAGGTAGGGTTGCCGGTGATGACCGAGACCACGCTCCAGCCCGCAGAAACGGAGGTGCCGGCGCAGGCCCGCCGGCGCCGGACCTTCGCGGTGATCAGCCACCCGGACGCGGGCAAATCGACGTTGACCGAAGCGCTCGCCCTGCACGCGCGGGTGATCTCCGAGGCGGGTGCCGTGCACGGCAAGGCCGGGCGACGCGGCGTCACCTCGGACTGGATGGAGATGGAACGCGCCCGCGGTATCTCGATCACGTCGGCGGCGCTGCAGTTCGAGTACGGCGGCACGGTGATCAACCTGCTGGACACGCCGGGGCACGCGGACTTCTCCGAAGACACCTACCGGGTGCTGTCGGCCGTCGACTCGGCGGTGATGCTGCTCGACGCGGCGAAGGGCCTGGAGCCGCAGACGCTGAAACTGTTCGACGTGTGCCGCTACCGCGGCATCCCCGTGATCACGTTCATCAACAAGTGGGATCGCCCCGGCCGAGAGGCCCTGGACCTGTGCGACGAGCTCACCGAGCGGATCGGGCTGCCGCCGATGCCCTTGACGTGGCCGGTCGGCAGCGCCGGGCACTTCCGCGGCGTCGCCGATCTCCGCAGCGGCCAGTTCGTGCGCTACGGGCGGACCACGGGCGGGGCCACCGCCGCCCCCGAAGAGCACCTCACTCCCGCGGCCGCCGAAGCCGAAGCCGGCCACGAGTGGACGACGGCCCAAGAGGAAGCGGAACTGATCCAGGCGTCCGGCGGCGAGTTCGACCCCGCGCGCTTCGCCGACGCCTCGGCGACCCCGCTGCTGTTCGGCGCGGCCGTGCTGAACTTCGGCGTCCGCCACCTGCTCGACCTGCTGGTCGAGCTCGCACCCCGGCCCACCGCCCGGACCGACGTCGACGGGCGTCCGCGCGACCTCGAGGACCCCTTCTCGGCGTTCGTGTTCAAGGTGCAGACCGGGATGGACCGCGCGCACCGCGACCAGCTCGCCTACGCCCGCGTGTGCTCGGGGAAGTTCGAGCGCGGCATGGTCGTGACCAACGCCACCACCGGAAAACCCTTCGCCACCAAGTACGTCCAGCAGGTCTTCGGGCAGCAGCGATCCACTCTCGACACCGCGTACCCCGGGGACGTCATCGGGCTCGTCAACGCCGCCGCGCTGCGCGTGGGCGACACGCTCCACGACGGCAAGCCGGCCGTGCGGTTCCCGGGCCTGCCGAGCTTCGCGCCCGCGCACTTCGCCGTCGCCCGGCCCACCGACCTCGGCCGGGCCAAGCAGTTCCGCAAGGGCATCGAACAGCTCGGCGCCGAAGGCGTCGTCCAGGTGCTCACCTCCGACCTGCGCGGCGACGCGGCCCCCGTGCTGGCCGCGGTGGGGCCGATGCAGTTCGAGGTCGCCGCGCACCGGCTCGAGCACGAGTTCACCTGCCCGGTCCGGCTGGACCACCTGCCCTACACCGCGGTGCGGCGGCTCCCCGACCCCGCCCAGCGGTCCATCGTGAACGGCGAGCGCCGCAGCGAGGTGCTCACCCGCGCCGACGGCACCGAGCTGGCCCTGTTCGAGCAGGAGATGGACCTGCGCATCCTGCAGCGCCGGGTGCCCGAGCTGGTGCTGGAACCGCTGGTCGCGGAGGGCTGAGACCGCCGGTCACCCGGCCCTCATGCCGGGGAGACGATGTCCGCCGACAAGGGCGCGACGGCACCGATGATGGTTTGCGTGGTCTCCTCGGGCACACCCGCGGCGAGCAGCGAGTCCGCCAGGTACTTGGCGACGAGATCGAAGTGGTGCCGCTCGATGCCCCGGCCCCGGTGGACGTCCTTCATGGACCGGCCGCGGTACTCGTCCGGGCCGCCGAGCGCGCCGGCGAAGAACTCGACCTGCATGCCCTTCAGCCGCGACAGGTTCGTGCCCTTGAAGAAGGCGGCCAGCTCCGCATCGGCCAGGACCCGCTCGTAGAAGTCGTCGACCACGGCCACCAGTGCTTCCTGGCCGCCGATCTGTTCGTAGATGCTCGTCACTTCGCCTCCCGGTCGTGGTGGTCACCCTGGTGACCAGGGAACCGCCGGGAGGTTTCTCGCGCGTAAGTCCACGATCAACTGCCGGTTAGATCGGTCTCACGGCAGCTGATCGCGACCCGGGGATACGCGGCCGTTATGGCGAGCACCACCTGCGCTGTTGATCACAGTTCGCTCGTCCGGCACTCGGGGTAGACCGGAACTGGAAGATGTCGAAAGGACCGCCGTGAACGAGAACCCCACTCCCCGTCTTGTCGCGAATCCCCGCCGCGTCCAGGTGCGGACCGAAGCGGACCTGCGCCGTGGCACGCTCCCCGAGAGCTCCGAACTCGACTCGCCTCCCGGCGAGAGCCCGGCCCGAGCGGTCCGCTGATCCGAGACGTCCGGGGCGCCGGGAGATCCGGCGCCCCGATGTCGCCGGAAACGTCGGCCGCACGGCTGTCCGGCAGCACCGAGCCGACCGCGCTCCCCGGGTAGTACCCCAGGCTGAGCTCGACCGGGGTGCCGCCGCGGATTGATGGATTGATAGAGTCATCAATCCAGGAGGTGCCCATGCCCGCGAGGTCCCGCACGACCGAGCCGCTGTACCGGATCAAGGCCGACCTGTTCAAGTGCCTCGCGCACCCGACGCGGATCCAGGTCCTGGAGGTGCTGGCCGCCGCCGGTGACGAAGGCGCGCCCGTGACGCGGCTGCTCGAGGTGACCGGCTGCGAAGCCTCCCAGCTGTCCCAGCACCTCGCGGTACTGCGCCGTACCCGGGTCGTCACCTCGTCGCGCTCCGGCAACGCCGTCGAATACTGGCTCGCCGAACCGCTGGTGGCCGAGCTGCTCGTGGTCGCCCGCGCTTTCCTGCTCGCCGGATTGCGGCCCGGCTCGGAGCAGCTGCGCGCCGCGCGCGAGCTGCCGCCGCTCCCCGGCGCGAGTCCCCAAGCCGTGCTCGACGCGGTCTCGGCCCAGGTGTGAGCGCCCTCGCGACGGCTCGTGACCTCCTGCCGGGCCGCGGTGACTACGACCTGCGCGGGCCGGTGCTGCGCGCGGATCTGCTCGCCGGGGTCACCGTCGGTGTCGTAGCGCTCCCCCTGGCTCTGGCTTTCGGGGTCAGCTCGGGTGCGGGGCCGGCCGCCGGTCTGGTCACGGCCGTCGTGGCGGGAATCGTGGCCGCGGTCTTCGGCGGCTCCCCGGTCCAGGTGTCCGGGCCGACCGGTGCGATGGCCGTCGTCCTGGCCCCGATCGTCGCCGCCCACGGGCCGTCCTCGGTCGCCCTGGTCTCGATCCTCGGCGGCCTGGTCGTGCTCGTCGCGGGAGCCGCGCGGCTGGGCCGGCTCGTCGGCTACCTCCCCTGGCCGGTCGTCGAGGGCTTCACGCTCGGGATCGCCTGCATCATCTTCCTGCAGCAGGTCCCCGCGGCCGTCGGCACGACCGCGCCGCCGGGGAAGAACCCGCTCCTGGCCGCCGCCGGCGCCATCGCCCATGCCGTGACCGGCGGCGGCACGGCCGTCTGGACGGTCGCGACTGTGGTGCTGGTCGCGGTGATCATGCTGGTGCTGCCCAAGCTGCACCGCGGGATACCGGCGTCCCTGCTCGCGGTCGCCGCGGCGACCGTCGCCGCCGAACTCGTCCACGCGCCGCTCCCGCGGATCGGTAGCCTGCCGAGCGCACTGACCCCCGCGCTGCCGTCCTTCACCCTCGGAGCGGTCGGCGACCTCACCGGAGCCGTCGTCGCGGTCGCCGCGCTGGCGGCGATCGAATCGCTGCTCTCCGCTCGCGTCGCCGTGACGATGACCCGCACGGGGCCACCAGTCGGGCCCACCCGCCCGGACCGCGAACTCGTCGGCCAGGGTTTGGCCTCGATCGCCAGCGGCCTCTTCGGCGGCATGCCCGCCACCGGCGCGATCGCCCGCACCGCGGTCAACGTCCGCTCCGGCGCCCGCACGCGGCTGGCGGCCATCACGCACGCACTGGTGATTCTCGCGGTGATCTACGCCGCCACCGGTCTCGTCTCCCGCATCCCCCTGGCCACGCTGGCCGGGGTCCTCATGGTCACCAGCCTGAAGATGGTCCCGTTCGGCACGATCCGCGAAGTTCTTCACGCGAGCCGCTCCAGCGCGGCCACGTTCGCCGTGACCGCACTGGTGACCGTCGCGGCGGACCTCATCCTCGCCGTGGAGATCGGCCTGCTCGTCGCCGCGTTCTTCGCCCTGCGGCACCTCGCCGGCGCCGCCTACGCCCGGCAGGACCCGCTGCCCGGCCCCGCCACCCCCGGCGACGAGCACATCGCGGTGTTCGGCTTCGAAGGTGCCCTGTTCTGGGGCGCCTCCGAACGCATCGTCACCGAAGTCGCCGGCACCGCCGACCACATCCTCGTGGTCATCCTGCGGCTGTCCCGCCTGCACCTCCTCAACGCGACCGGCGCCAAAGCGCTCGGCGAAGCGATCGAAGAACTCGAAGCCCGCGGGATCACGGTGCTGCTCAAGGGAATCCGGCCGCACCACCGGCACCTGCTGAGCGCCACCGGCGCCCTCGGCAAGCTCCGTCACGAGAACCACCTGTTCGCCGACCTCGGCGAAGCGGCCGCCCACGCCCGATCGCACGTGCGACGCGCGCAGGCGGCCGATCCCGCGCTACCGGTGCGCCCCGGGTAGTTCATCACCCAGGACGGGCAGCGATCAGGAACCGCAGTCCGCCGGATCGCCCGCGGGGTGCCGGGTGGGCACCTGCAGCGTGCTGCCGGGCCGGACCTGTCGCACGTCGGCACTGCCGATGCCGACCCGGACGGGGAGCGGCGGACCGGACCGCAGAACCAGTTTCGTCGTTCGCGCCCCCACCGAAAGGTCGAACGTGCGGCCGTGCCACTGGACGCCGGTGATGTCGACACCCGGCAGCTGCGGCGGCAGGAACGGATCGACCGTGACGGCGTCGGTTCCCCACCGCAGCCCGGTGAACCCGTAGAGGAACTCCTGCAGGTAACCGCCCTGGCCCGTCGTGAAGTCGAACGCTCCGCCGGTGCGCGTCTCGTACCACTGGTCGAACGGCGCCGCCAGGTACGGGCCCGCGCTGTCGCGCAGGGACGTGTAGACCTGGCAGCCAGGCGATCCGAGGGCCGCACCGGCGATGGTGGCGATCGCGTCCGTCATGGACGGGCCGTTCGGATCGGTGCGCTGCCGGTAGTAGTCGAGGTCGTTCTGGGCGAGGCCGGGCGACATCGGCACCGCCCACGGGTACTGCAGCAGCGTGACGTCGGCCTGCTTGACGGTCTGCCCGGCGTACCCGTCGAACTCGGGATGGATGTTCGCGCCGGTGTCGACCGGGATCTTCAGGCCGTCGGCGACCTTGCCCCACGCCGGATCGGCGGTCCGGCCGACGATGCCGGCGGCGCGGATCGCGATGCGCAGCGAGGCTTGCGCGCCGGCGTTGGTGCTGGCGCTGTTGTTGACGTTGTCGTGGTACTCGTCGGCGCCCTTGACGTCGTTGATGGCGTATCCACCGGCCGCGTCGGGCACAGCGCGCGTGGCCCAATAGTCGGCGATGCCCTGCAGCACGGGCCACGCCTTGTCGCGCAGCCACGCCTTGTCGCCGGTCGCTTCGTAGTACTGCCACTGCGCCAGGGCGATGTCGGAGTTGATGTGGATTTCCTGCTTGCCGTCGGGAGACCAGTCCGGGGTCGTCTCCTTGCCGGTCAGCGCGCTCTGCCACGGGAACTTCGCACCCTTGATCGGGTGGTCCGGGGTGGACAGTGCCGCGGCGGCCGCCCGCGCCGCCGGCAGGCGCTGCTGCCGGTAGGTGTTCGCGTCGGCGGCGATGTCGGGGTACTGGGCCAGCAGCGCCGGGTACATCCACGTCTCCATGTCCCAGAACACGTGCCCGCTGTAGCCGTCCGAAGACAGGCCGCCGGGGCTGGCGCTCCAGACGACCCCGGCGCGCACGCTCGCGAGCAGGTAAAACATCGACGCGTGGATCTGCGCCGTCATGGCGGGGTCGCCGGGGACCGAGATGCTCGACTGCCACAGGCGTGCCCAGGCGTCGTGGTTGCGCGCCAGCACCCGCTGGTAGCCGTCCGCGGCGGCGCGGGACGCGGTCTTCGCGGCGGCTTGCTGCGGAGTCGCCGCCGCGAGCGGCCGGTCGGTGTCGACGCCGGAGGCGACGCCCACGTACTTGGTGATCCGCACCGGCGCTCCGGCGCGCACCGGGAAGTCCGCGCGCTGCCCCGCGCCGCCGTCACCCGGGTCGGCGATCGCCCGGGTGGGCAGCGTCTTGCCCTCGACGCGCAGCGCGGAGCTCATCCCGGCGGTGACCAGGTTCCCGTCGCTCACGACGGTCTGCGACAGGGTCGCGGTCCGGCTGTCCACCCGGGAGTCCCTCGTCGAGGCGTGGTCCAGTCCTCGACCGTCGAACGCGTCGACCACCGTGGCCGTTCCGGTCCAGTGCGGGACCGCGCGCACGCTCACCGTGCCCAGGTGGCCGTCCGCGCGGTTGGCGTTGACCTCGTAGGTGAAGCTCGTCGTGTCACCGGCGGGTGAGGTCCAGTCGAACGACGTGGTCAGCACCCCGGTGCGCAGGTCCATCGACTGCCGGTAGTTCGTGGTGGTGCCCACGGTCGCCGGAGCGACCTGCGTCGGTGGCTGCGCGCCGTCGGGGTACAGCGCGAGGTAATCGACGTTGACGCGCGCCGTGTCCCCGTCGGTGACGGTGACCTCCACGGTGTTCGCGCCCGCGGTCAGGGTCACCGGCACGGTCACCACCGCCCAGTCGTCCCAGCTCGCCAGGCTGGGTACGGACACCTGCCGCGACTGGCCGTTGACGCCGATGTGGACGGTCTGCGGGCCGCCACTGCCGTTGCCGTACCGCACGGCCAGCGTCGCCGGACCGGCCGGCGCGTCCCGGACGGGAATGACGTCGGTGCCACCGACCGTCGGCTTGTCGTCGGTGTTCAGCCCGGCCAGGTAGGCGCCGGTGGTGGAGCCGGGGTGAGAGCTCTCGACGAACGCGCCCCCGGAGATCTTCCCGTACGCGGCGGGGCACAGCTGCCCGAATCCGCAGGACCACTCCCCCAGCCCGTAGATGTCACCGCCGCGCCCGAACCCGAGGGTGGTCCAGGTCGGCAGGCCGGCTCGCTCCTCCTGCCCGGCCGAAGGTGCGCCGTAGAAGCCGGCGAGCTGCGACTGGGTGACGATGGGCTTGCTGCTGTACCCGTGGCCCGCCGCGGGGACCCGGGCGCCGAGGTAGCCGTTGCCGACGAACGTCGGCGAGTAGTTCTTCGCCGTGTCGGTCGTGCTCAGCACCCACCCGTCGCCCCCGCCGGCGTGGCCACTCGCGGAGGCGGCGGGCGCCGTCGTGACGCCCAGGAGCAGGCAGCCGGCCGTCACCACGAGGGCCGCCCGGCTCCTCAGCACGCCGGCGCGGGAACCACCGGCTCTGTCGTGTTTCGTCATCGAAACGACCCCTCCTGGCGGCGGGACGTGGGAAAACCCCGCCACGGTGAATATGTTGTGGGTGACAACATATACAGCGGACGGGAGTTGGTAAATACGGGCCGCGGCGGCGTGCTTGCACTTCGACTATGTTGAAGTGGTCATCGCGGTGTTCGCGTCGGTCGCGCTGGTGCTGAGCACTGGGGACCGCCTGGCCTTCGCCGTCGATCCGGTGCTCCTGCTGGATGCCATCCTGTGGTCCGCGGGCGCCGGCCACCCCTGACCAGCTGTTCGCGATGTCCGGCGACGCGAGCGGCAGCGGGTCGATCGTGGTCGTGCTCCTCATGCTGGTCATGACCGGCGCACCGCTGATCATGGTGCGGCTGAGCCGGCGATCGGACTTCGACGCCCGCAGCGACGAGTACTTCGCGACCGGATCCGCGCGGGTGAGCGTCACCGGCATCAGCGTCCGTTTGCACGCCTGTTCCTCGCCGGGCTGACCGGGATTTCGCTGCTGTTCGGCCTGACCAGCGGGCTGGCGCTGTCGACCCTGCTGGGCAAAGTCCGTTACCTCGGGCCGTGGCGGGTTCGTTCCTCGCGCCGCCCCGGCGGCGCTCCCGGCCGCGGGCGACGTCTGGTGGCCTCGCTGCGGCACTGGCCGATCACGCTCGCCACCGCGATCGCCTTCGTGGCGACCGCGGCGTGGCTCACCGCCGAGGACCGGCCCTCCGACCTGACCGGAATCGCCGTCTTCGCCGCGACGATCGTCGTCCTCTGCGGCTCGCTCGCCGCCCTCGGTATCCGGTGGCAGAGCATGACGTGGCGCGTCCCGCCTGACCTCGAAGGCTAATTCGGCGGTTGCTGGGTGTGCGGGTAGCCGTGCTGGGGACCCACGAAGCCCGGCTGAGCGACCATCGGATAACCGGCAGGCCCCGGATAAGGCGGGAAACCGGCCTGTCGAGGCGGACGGCCGCCTTTGACGACCGCGATCACGACCAGGAGCCACGAGAGCACCGCGGCGACGTCGAGCGGGATACCCACCGCCAGGAAGATCAGGCGGAGGTCGTCCACGCCGAGGTGGCTGGACCGGCTCCAGGACGCCGCGTTCAGCGCCACGAACTGCCACACGATGCCCGCCACCGTCGTGACGAGCATGACGGCGAAGGCCCCCACCATGAAGCCGGACACCCCCTTGGCCCGTCCCTTGATCGAGAAGATCAAGCCGAGCACACCCACTACGAGCAGCAGTACCCGCGGGATGGTCTCGATGCTCGTCGAGGTAAGGGGTGACATGCTCGCCTCCACAGCTCTCCACCGGAGATCGAGGCGTCCGGCCGCGCCGAGCCGATCGTAGGCGGTGACCACGCCCTTCGTGGTGCGATCGGCGAGGAACACGGTCCTGGTCGTGCCGCCGGGCGGAATTGCGTTGGTGCGAACTCCATGATCGGGAACAATGGCCGAAATGGACATGCGCGCGCTGCTGACCCGGATCGACCCGCTGGCGGCGCCGGAACGACGGCGAGTCCTCGCCGACACCGCACGCGCGCTGGCCGGCTCCCCGGAGCTGACCACTCTGCTGGCGGAACTGGACACCGTTCCCGGACTGCCGCGCGCCTGGGCCGTGACGATGGCCGTCATCGCGGGCGACGACACGCACCTGCGCCGCAGCCTCGTCGCGGCCGACACCCGCGTCGCCGGGCTGGCGATGAACCACTGCGCTCGCCGCGGCCTGCACTTCGACGTCCTCACCGCGGCGCTCCCGACCGCGCCCCTCGCCTGGCGGCACACCCTCTACCGCGCGGTGCGCGCCACCGGTGCCACCGAGTGGGCGGAAGCTCTCCTGCCTTCGGTGCGCGCACGCTTCGGTGACCACGAAGCCGCCGCCGTGCTCCCGGCCTGCGGAACCGGGACGGTGACGGCCCTGCTGCCGGAACTGGACTTCGCCGTGCCCAACCTCGCCGCGCTGACCCGCCGGCACGCCGCCGTCGTGCTCGCGCACCTGCGCCACCGGCTGACCGAAGCCGGCGAAGCCGGTCGCAACGCCACCTGGGCGCGCTTCGGCCCGGCGCTGAAGCAACTGGTCCGGCACGAGCCCGGCCAGCTCGTCGACCTGCTCGCGCACTCGGGGCCGCCGACCGGGCTGCCGGCCGGCGCGGACCGCTGGCTGGCCAAGGCGATCGAGGCCGATCCGGACCGTGTCGTCGCGCTCCTCGCGGATCCCGGGCGGCGCATCCGGTTCCGGCCGGGCCGGAGCATGGAGCGCTCTCTGCGGCTGGCCTCGGACGAGACCCTGACCTCGCTCGCGCGCAGCTCCCTCATCGACGTGACCCGGTTGACGGCGTTGCTGCGCGGGCTCCCGCCCGGCCGGCGCGCGACCGTCCTGAGTGGAGCGCTGGGCGAACGGAACCTGCAGCAGGCCGGACTGCCGATGGCGCTGCTCGACCTCCTGCCGTGGCGGTCCCGGCACGAGCAAGCCCGCCGGCTGCTGGCCACCCGCCCGGTGGCCGACCACCCCGATCTGCGGCGGGAGGCGACCGCTCGGCTTCCGTGGCCGGAGGCCGAGCCCCTGCTGCGCGCCGCGACCGCTCGGCCGGCCGCGGTGGAGCGGGTTCTCGGCTACCCGTCGTTGATCGGCGCGGCGGCGGCCACCCGGGATCCGGACGTCGTCGCTCGCGTACTGGCGTCGCTGACCCGGCTGCCCAACGAGCAGGACCCGGTCCGTCACGCCGCGCTCGCGGCGATCGCCGCGATCCCGGGCTGGCTGCTGCGGTCGGCCGATCCGTCCACAGTGGTCAAGCTGGCCACCGATGCCGTCCAGGCCAAGGACGCGTCCTGGGCCACCCGCCAGACCGTCGGCACCCTGGCGGTCACCCTGGTCCGGCAAGGGACGCTCACGGCGCGGCCCGACCTGGTCGAGAGCGGGCTGCTGGTCCTCGCCCGATCCGGCGGACACGCGCGCACCCTCACCCTGCACCGGCTCGACCAGGCCCTCCCCCGCGGCGCCGAGCACACCGTGTGGTCCGCGCTGCGGCCCCGCGTCGCCGCCGACGCCCGCGCCGGCCGGTATGACCTGGCCCTGTCCCTGGCGTCGGGCCTGCACCGGCGCGCGTGGACGATGCCCGACCTCCAAGCCGTCGTGGGCGAAGCGACCGGCGCGGCCGACGACAACACGGTCCGCTGGGCGCTCGAACTGTGGCTGGCCCCGCCCGCGAGCCGGGACGAACGCGTCGAGGCCGTGCTGCGACGCGACTCGTCCACGATCACGGTGACCGCGGTCGCGAGCGCGGTCAGCGGGCGCCGGACCGATCTGCTCGACCGCGTGCTGGACCGGCCGCCACACGGCCGGTTCGTCGCCCGCGGTGTCCGGCTGGTGCCGACGTTCGGCGGGTCGTTGCGGAACTGGCTGCCCCGTCAGGTCACCCGGTACGCGGAGTTGCTGGCCGACCTCGCCACCGCGCCCGGCAAGGCGGTCTGGGAACGGGTTTCAGCCGTGACCCACCTGGCGAGCCTGCCCGGTGCCCGCGTCGACGACGTGCTGCCGTTCCTCCAAGACGACGAGCTCGCCGTGGTCGAGGCGGCGCTGGCCGGCCTGGCGTGGACCGATCGGCCCGGCGATGCGCTGGGCACGCTGCTCGGTTACGCCGATACCGAGCGCGCCCGGGTCGCGGTGTACGCGGCCGGCCGGGCCGCCCGGACCATCCCGCCGGCCGACCTGGGTGCCGCGCTCCGCCCCGTGCTGGCCGGGAAGAAGGTGACGGCACGCAAGGAAGCGATCCGGCTGCTCGCCGAGCACCGCGTGCCCGATGCGGCCGGCGAACTGGCCGCCCTGTGGACGACCCCGGATCTGCACCGCGACCTCCGCCGCGCCATCGTGTCGGCCGCGCGCCGGCTGCTCGACGACGGCCGTGCTTGGCAGTGGCTCGCCGAAGCGGCCACCATGAGCGCGGTGGCCACGGCCGTGACCGAAGCGGGCCCGACGACCATCGCCGAGCGCTACCGCGCGCGCTACGGCGCGCTGGTGCGGACCGTGGCGGGCAGCGCCGACCCGGACACCGCGCGGACCGGCTTGGCCGCCTGGCCCGCGTGGAGCGCCTGGGACCGCGAAGGAATTCCCGCGCTGGTCGCCGTGATCGGTGATCTGACCCGCACCGCGACCTGGCGAGCCGCGGTCGAAGCGCTGCTCACCGCCTGCGAGGTCACCGGCGATCCGGCGCCGTTGCCCGCCGTGGTGACGACGCTCGCCGAAAGGGACGAGTTCGTCGCCGACGGCCGGGATCAGCCGGCGCGGCAACGACTGCGTCTCTTCCTCGTCCGCTTCGCTGCCCGCTTGGACACAGGCGGCGAAACGATGTGCGCTGCGGCGCTGCGGCTGTCCATGACACTGGCGGAGCGGGCGGAGTACCGAACGGACGCGCTCCTGCTCGCCGTCACCGCCCTGCCCCGCCACGGCGACCTGCTGCCGGCCCTCCGCCGGATCGCCGCCCTCGCCGACCGTCCCGCACCGGCTTGGCAAGTGGCGGACCGGCTCGCGGCCTGGCTGGCCGGCCACGACCCGGGCCGCCCCGAGCTGCTCGGCACCGCCCGAGCCCTCACGGCAAGCCCGGCGGAGGCGTTGCTCGCGGCGAGCATCGCGAGCCAGGCCGGCCCCCACGCCGGATGGCCGCCTCCGTGGCGCGAGCTGGTATCGGCGCTGCGCGACCACTCCGACGCCGACGTCCGCGAACGCGCGTCGCACCTCTTCTTCGCTCCCGAGTGACCGGTTAGGTCAGAGCCGTTTCGTGAAGACCAGCGTGGTCCCGTGGACGGGGTCCACTTCCGCTCGCCCGGTCTCGGTGAACCCGAGCTTCTCCAGCACACGGCGAGAAGCCGTGTTCCACTCCCAGACCGTGGCCCACAAACGTGCGTACCCGGACGACCTGGCCCAGTCCAAGACCGCCATCGAGGCCTCCGTCGCATATCCCTGACCCCAGACCCGGCGCAGCAGTTCGAACGCCAGCTCCGGCCCCCGCCCGCCGTCGACCAGCCCGCAGTAACCGATGACGTCACCATCGGCCTTCCGCTCGACCGCCGGCAACCCGGACGACGGGCCGACGCGGATCGCCTCTTCGAGCTCCGCGACCGTGGGGCGCCCCTCCGCGTCTATCCGGCGGTGCGGCGGCACTCGTGGATCACGTTCGGTCCACAGCTCACGCTGGACGGCAGCCTCGGCCACCCGCCAAGGCCTGAGCACCAGGCGATCCGTCTCGAGCACGACCGCACGCCCCGGCATCACTCCGCCCGCCATGAGAACACTCTTCCACGCGCGAACGTCCTGTCCGGCCGTGATCGTGGTGGTTGCCGGGTGGTGGAAGAGCGCCGGTGTGGAGTTCGTGGTGGCCGAGGACGAAGTGCGGCTGTCCGCGTTCGGCGTTCTCCCGCATGTCGAACGGGCGACGGACGACGACGAGGTGAGGGAAGTGCGACTCCCCTCTCCGTGACCTCCACGCTGTTCACCGATCACTTCGTCGCCGTGGTCGCCGCCGGCTCCGAACTGGAGCGCGACCGGGTTCACCGCGACCGCGTGCATCCGGACCACGACCTCCCGCGGACCTGGTGCGGTGTACGGGGCGGCACCGACTTCGAAGCGGCCGCCGGGCTTGGGCAGCCAGAGGGCGGTGTTTCGGCAGGAAACCCCGAATCGTCTTGGGCCGGCGAAGACGGCGCCGGCGTCCGGGTCACAAAGGAAAACGCAGCCCTCGGTCGACGAGCGCGATCAGCCACTCGAAGCTGTCGCCGACGTGAGCGGACCGCCGAAAGCCCTGCGCCGACTGCAAAGTCGCGAAACCGTGGAGGAAACTGCGGACCGCGCGCAAGGCGTGGTCCAGGTCGTGCGGACTGACGTCGTACGCGCGCAGGGCCGCGGTGAACGACTCCAGCAGGCGGCCTTCCGCGATCGCGATCGGGTCGTCGGGGCCCGTTTCGGCGACCCCGATGGTCGCCGCGTACCGGCCCGGGTGAGTGAGCACGAAGTCGCGGAAGGCGCGCGCCGCGGCCGTGAGGGCGTCCTGGCCGGCGCGGCCTTGGATGGCCGTGCCGGTCGCGTCGGCCGTCTCGGTGAGAGCCAGTGCCGCGATCCGCCGGTTGAGATCATGCTGGCCCGCGATGTGCTTGTACAGCGAGGGCGTGCGGACGCCGACACGTTCGGCCACCAGGCCCATGGTCAGGCCCGCGAGGCCCACTTCGTCGGCCAGCGCGGCGGCGGCCGTCACGACCGCGGCCCGGTCCAGGCCCGCCCTAGGCACGAGCCGAGGTGAGGAACGCCAGCACCTCGCTGACGACCTGCGCCGGGAACTGGACGTGCGCGTAGTGGCCGGCGCCGGGAACCACCACCAGCCGGCCGAGTCCGGTCGGCAGGGCGGCCACGATCGCCTTCCCTTCGTCCTCCGGCGACACCCAGTCCGAGTCGAGACCACCCTGCACGACCAGGACCGGGCAGCGGACGTTGGCCAGCTGTCCGCCGGCTTCGGCGGCGCCCGCGCGGACCATCGACCGAAACGCCTTCATCCGGCCCGGCTCGCGCAGCATGGCGTCGATCCGGCCCATCCGCGCGTCCCAGTCCGCGGGCTTGGGTCCGGGGTAGGCGAGCTCGAGGTACTTCTTCCACGCGGTGACGCTGCCGAACATGCCGGCCCGCCCGAGCAGCAGCGCGCCGCGGCGGTAGCCGGCCACCCGCAGATCGCCCAGCGCGACCTGCTGTTTGCGCGTGAACGGCCCCACCTCGATCAGCGCGGTGACCAGAGACGGGCGCTTGACCGCCGCGATGGTGGCCGCGCCGCCGGCGAACGAGTGGCCGACCAGCGTCGCCGGACCGCCCAGGTGCTGCACGAGGGCCAGCAAGTCGTCCGCGATCGCTTCTTGGGTGTAGGACGGCCATGACGCGCTCGACTCGCCACAGCCGCGCAGGTCGATGGTGGCGACGCGGTAGCCGGCGGCCGCCAGCTCGGGTGCGACGAAGCGGTAGGCCTGCCGGCTGTCGCCCAGGCCGTGCGCGAGCACGATGAGCGGCCCGGAATCGCCGGTCACGTCGTAGGCGAGCGTGCCACCGTCGACGGTCAGGTGCTGCGTCATGGGAACCTCCGGGAAGTTGGCTAATGTGGTTAGCCAAAAGCTAATCTGATTAGCCGACGATGTCAACGCTCGCTCACGGTGGCCGCGTCACCCGAGCAGCACCGGTTGACACCGGAAGCTAACGGAGATAGCTTCCCGGCTAACGCCGACAGGCCCTCGGACTCGGGAGGTCACCATGCCCAGAGCCGGCCTCACTCCCGCGTCGGTCGTGGCCGCGGGCGCCGAACTGGCCGACGAGCTCGGTTACGAAAACCTGACGATGGGCCTGCTGGCCGAACGGCTCGGCGTGCGGACCCCGTCGCTCTACAAGCACGTCAGTTCCCTGGACGCGCTGTGCCACGGCATCAGCGTCGAGACGTGGCGCGAACTCGGGGAAACCCTGATGCGGGCCACCGTCGGGCTGGCCGGTCCGGCCGCGGTCCGGGCCTACGCGGACGCGTTCCGCCACTGGGTCGGCCGGCACCCCGGGCGCTACGCCGCCGGCCTGCGGGCACCCGGGCCCGACGACGCGGAGGGGCGGCGCATCGCGAACGAAATCCTGCAGATCCTCTACGCCGTTCTCGGGGGCTTCGACCTGCCGGGCAGCCGGGTGGTGGACGCCGCCCGCGCGCTGCGCTCGGCCCTGCACGGATTCGTCACCCTGGAGAACGCGGGCGGCTTCGGACTGAGCCGGGATGTCGACCGCAGCTTCACTTTCGTCGTCGACAGCCTCATCGCCGGTTTGCGGGTCGGCCTGTCCGATGAGGACACCGGGAAGCCCGAGGGAACCGACCACAACGGACCCCGGCACGAGTACCACGGATCCGATGACTGAGGCCCGCCGGCAGCGAGTACCGTCACCGACCGACCGGCTTCAGCTTTCCTGACTGTTCCGCAGCAGCGGCAAGAAAAGCTCGTCGACTATCGACCGGATGCGCGCGGGCTTCACCGGCCCCAGATCCATCAGCATGTCGTGCCGCACCAAGTCGAACGGCATGGCGAGCACCGCGCCGGGGACGCGCTCGAGGTCGAGCTCGCCGCGGTCGTGAGCGCGTTGAAAGAGCGCCCGGACACGCTCGAGCCGAGTGCCCATCACCTGCTCGCGGACCTGCGAAGGATTCAGGCCGGTGTCGGCCAAAAGCCCGGAGAACGCGGCGGCCACGGCGATGGCGTAGAAGCCGGCGAGGGTTTCGCTGACGGCCGTCAGGTGGGCGATCAGGTCACCGCGCAGGCTTCCGGTGTCGGGATCCGCGACCGGGTGGGCGTTCCGGTGGTGATCGAGCGCGGCGAGGACCAGCCGATCCTTGTTGGCCCACCGGCGGTAGAGCACGGGCTCGCTCGTGCGGGCGCGGACGGCGACCGAACCCATGGTCAGGCGGGCGTACCCGACCTCGACCAGCTCGTCCCAGGCCGCGGTGAGCAGCGCGGACTCGAGCTCTTCACCACGGCGACGACGGCGGACGGACTCGGCTGCCTCGGTGGCCACTACGTCACACTAGAAAGATTTGCCTATCTTGACAAGTCTCCCTACGCTAACAGGACAGAGTTCCCTTTCTTAAGGTGAGGACGAGGCGATGATCGAGAACGTCGTGCCGCCGGAGCGGAATGGCCCGGCCGTACTGATCGTCGGAGCCGGCCCCACCGGGCTGACGCTGGCCTGTGACCTCGCCCGGCGCGGTGTCGCCGCCCGGATCGTCGAGGCCTCGCCCGGACCGCAGCCCGGCTCGCGCGGCAAGGGACTCCAGCCGCGCTCCCTCGAGGTGTTCGACGACCTCGGCATCGTCGAGCGGGTGCTCGCCCACGGCCGGCCGGCGATGCCGATGCGGTCCGTCGCGCTCGACGGTCAGGTGACCCTGGGTGGCGCGGAGCCCGAGTCGCTGCGGAACCGCCCCGACATTCCCTACACGACGAGCTTGGTCACCCCGGAATGGCGCGTCGAAGAGGCGCTCAGGCTCCTGTTGACGGACCTCGGCGGCACCGTCGAGTTCGGCACCACGCTCGTCGGCTTCGAGCAGTCGGAGGAGGGCGTGTCGGCGGTGGTCGTCAAGGACGGCGAGGCCGAGACGATCACCGCCCGGTGGCTGGTCGGCTGCGACGGCGGCCACAGCACCGTCCGCAAGGAGGCCGGGATCGCTTTCGAGGGCGAGACCCGCGAAGAAGTGCGGATGCTGGTCGCCGACGTCGACGTCGACGGCCTCGATCGCGAGGCTTGGCACATGTGGCGGCACGCCGACGGCTTCCTCGCTCTCTGCCCGCTGCCCTCGACGGACGTCTTCCAGTACCAGGCCGGTCTCGCGCCCGGACAGGATCCCGAGCTCAGCGTCGCGAACCTGCAGGCGATCCTCGAGCGGCGCAGCGGGCGTACCGACCTCCGCCTGCGCGAACCCGAGTGGTCGTCCTTGTGGCGCGCCAACATCCGCCTCGCCGACCGCTACCGCACGGGACGCGTCTTCCTGGCCGGCGACGCGGCGCACATCCACTCACCCGCCGGCGGCCAGGGGATGAACACCGGCATCCAGGACGCGTACAACCTCGGCTGGAAGCTGGCCGCCGTCGCGAAGGGTGCTTCACCGGCACTGCTCGACAGCTACGAAGCCGAGCGGCGGCCGGTCGCCGCCGGCGTGCTCGTGTCCTCGACCGCTCGTCTCGAGCGGACCCTCGAGCAGGGCGGCGTCTCCACCCGCCGCGATGCGAGCACGCTGCAGCTCGACGTCGACTACCGAGGCTCCGCCCTGGCGGTCGACGACCGAGACGAGACGGCGGTGCTCCGCGCGGGTGATCGCGCTCCCGACGCGACCGCGCTGAAGACGACGGTGGACGGCGAACGCCGGCTGTTCGACCTGACGCGCGGCGGGCGTTTCACGTTGCTGGACTTCGGTTCCCCGGCCGAACCCCTTCCGCCCGGCGTCGAGCGCTTCCGCGTCGTCGATCGGCCGGCCGGTCCGGATGAGGTCGCCGACACCGAAGGTCACCTCGCCGGCGCGTACGGCGCTACCGACCGCACCCTGGTGCTGATCCGTCCCGACGGGTACATCGGGCTGATCTCCGACGCGGGTGAGATCGCGGCGGTGGCGCGGTACCTCGCCTCGATCGGCTGAGCCGCTCGTCGTCCCGGACGGCGCTGCCGTCGATCGGTGCGGAGTAAACCCTGTCGACGGTTCAGCAAGGCGGGCTGCACGTCACAGGTGGTAGACCACCAGAGTCTGCTCGGGCCGCTCGGCGACGTGGAACGCCGCGTGGGACACGGTGATCACGCCCAGCCGGGGATGCCGGAAGCGCTTGCGGCCCGCGTGGCTGAACTGGATGTCGTACTGTGGCCACCACTCGCGCGCCTCGGGGCTCGTCTCGGTCAGCTCGGCCACGAGCCGGGTCACGCGAGGGTGGTCGGGATGGCGCCCCGCGATCGCGCGCAGCCGGGCCAGGACGTTGCGTGCCTCCTGCTCCCAGTCGACGAGTACCTCGCAGGCGACGGGCTCGGTGAACACCCAGCGCACGATGTTGCCGCCCGGCCCGCTGTTCCGGAACAGCTCCGCGGCGGCGGCGTTCTGCGCGAGGACGTCGTAACAGATCCCGGTGACGTACGCCGGGTTGTCCCCCAGCAACGCCGGGACGCCCGCGATCTCGGGCGCGACCTCCTCCGGAACGTCCTCTTCGGACGTCGTGCCTCCCCCGGCGAGGCGGTGCAGGTGCTCCTGTTCCGCGGTGCTGAGCCGCAGCGCCCGCGCCAAGGCGTCGAGCACCTGACCGGAGGGGCGCACGTCGCGCCCTTGCTCGAGGTAGGTGAGCCAGGTGGCGCTGATGCCGGCCAGCAGGGCCAGCTCCTCGCGGCGCAGCCCCGGGGTGCGGCGGCGCCCGGTGATCGGCAGGCCCGCGTCGGCCGGGGCCAGCCGCTCCCGGCGGCTGCGCAGGAACGTGCCCAGCTCGACGCTCAACCTGGAACCTCCAGTACCAGAACAACGCGATTCTGGATACCAGCTTACCGCGACGCAAGACTTGTCCCATGCGAGCTTGGACTGTTGCGGCACACGACGACGACGTACGCCTCACCGAAGTGCCGGCGCCCACCCTCCAGGGCGGTGGCGTGATCGTCGAGGTGCTTTCCGCGCACCTCCCGGCGTACACGAAGATGGTGGTGCGGGGGAACCGCGGTGGCCTGCCGGTGCCCCTGATCCTGGGCCCGTCCTGCATCGGACGAGTGCTCGACGTCGCGCCCGACGTGTTCCACGTCGCCCGGGGCGACATCGTGCTGGACACGTCGAGGCTCGACGCGGGTGACGGCGACGAGATCCTCGTGGGCTGGGTCGGCCTGGGCGGCTCCGGCGCCGGCAGCGAGCGCACGGACCGCATGCGCGCGGTGTGGCACGACGGCGTGTTCGCGGAGAAAGCGCTCTGCGCCAAGGAAACGATGGTCAAGCTGCCCGGCGCGGAGGACTACCCGGACCCGGCGCGGCTGTCGTTCCTGCCGTGGCTCTGCATCGCCGCCGGGGGCCTGCACGCGGCGGGCACCCTGGCCGGCCGCGACGTCGCGGTGATCGGCGCGACCGGCCAGCTCGGCGGCGCGGCGGTGCTGCTGGCGCTGGCGGAAGGCGCGGCGACGGTGACGGCGGTGGGCCGCAACAAGGAGGCGCTCGACCGGCTGGCCGAGCTCGGCCCCCGCGTCCGCACCCACCGGCTGACCGGCGACCGCGCGACGGACGCGGCGGGAATCGGCCCGGTGGACGTGGCGCTCGACGCCCTCGGTGCCACGCCGACGGCGGACGCCACCATGGCCGCCTACGACAGCTTGCGGGGGCGCGGCACCCTGGTGCTCATCGGCGGCGTACGCCAGGAACTCACCATTCCCTACAGCGACCTGATGCACCGCAGGCTCACCCTGCGCGGCTCCTGGATGAGCGACGACGAAACGGTGACCACGGTGTGGAACCTGGTCCGCACCGGGCTGCTGGACCTCTCCGCGGTCGAGCTGCTGACGGTCGGCCTGGACGACCCCGCGGCCGCACTCGACCTGGCCGAGCGCACGACGGGCCTCGGCTTCGTGGCGCTCGTCCCCTGACCGCGCCTTCGGGAGCAGAGCCCGTATCCAACTTTACGGTTGGAATCCTCTAGGCTCCGGTCATGGCTTGGGACACCGAGGAAACACGACGACGCCTCAAGGAAGCCGCGGTCGCCGAGTTCGGCGACCGCGGGCCGGACGCGACCATGGCCGACATCGCGAAACGGGCCGGCATCAACAAGGAACGGCTGTACAACTACTTCGGCGACAAGCGAGCCCTGTTCCAGACGGTGCTGGCCGAGCAGCTCCAGCAGCTCGCGGTAGCGGTCGGCGAGCCGCCGGGGGGCCTGGAGAACATCGGCGAGTTCGCCGGCCGCACCTTCGACTACCACCAGGAGCACCCGGAGCTGGTCCGCCTGCTGCTGTGGGAGGCGTTGAGCCAGGAGCCGCCGGTCGACGAGGCGAATCGCGGCGCGCACTACCAGAGCAAGGTCGCCCGGTACGCCGCCGCGCAGCGGGACGGGACGCTCGACGACGAGATCGACGCCGACTACGCCGTTTTCATGATCGTCGCCCTCGCCGCGTGGTGGGTCGCCGTGCCCCAGCTGGCGCAGCTGCTGACCGGCGCGAACCCGAACAACCCCGCGGAGCGGGCCCGAAGGCGCGCGGCGGTGGTCCGCGCCGTGGAACGCCTCATGCTGCCGGCCGACCGGCCGGTTGCCGAGTGACCGGAGGATGGCGTAGCTTGAATTCCAACCCCAAGGTTGGACTTGTTCGAACGGAGTGACCATGCCGGTTTCCGCGCCCGGATCGCGGGTCGTGATCATCACCGGGGCCGCTCAGGGCATCGGTGCCGCAGCCGCGTGGCGTTTCGCCGAGGACGGCGCCCAAGTCGTGCTCACGGACATGGCACCGGACGGCGCCGCCGAAGTCGCGGCGAAGATCGCGGCGACCCACCCCGGTTCCGCGGCCATCGGTCTGCGCACCGACGTCACCGACCCCTCGGCCTGCGACGAACTGGTCGCCACCACCGTCGCCCGGCACGGCCGGCTCGACGTGCTGGCCGTGGCCACCGTGGTGGCACCGCCGTGGTCGCCGCTGAAGGACCTCCCGCCCGCCGAGTGGGACCGGGTCATGGCGGTCAACGCCAAGGGCCCGTTCCTGTTGTCGCGCAGTGCCATCCCCGCTCTGACCGCGCCCGGCGGCAGCATCGTCTACGTCTACTCCGGACACGCGCAGCTCGGCTCACCGGGACGAGCCGTCTACAGCGCGTCCAAGGGAGCGCTCGGTTCGGTGATCAAGAGCCTGGCGCTCGAACTCGCGCCGGACCGGATCACGGTCAACGGCGTGGCGCCGCTGCACATCGACGCACCGTTGAACGACGTCACCCTGAAGACCGCGGCGGCCGAAGCCGGGATCACGGTGGCGGAGGCGCGGGCGCGGCGGGACAGCGCGATTCCGCTCGGCCGGCCGGCGGCCGTGCGCGAGGTCGCCGACGCCATCGCCTACCTCGCCTCGCCGCAGGCCGCCTACATCACCGGAACGATCCTCGACATCAACGGCGGCATTCTGATGCGGTAGCCCGCCGGCGCGACCCGTACCGAACGCCGGTCCAGCCGCGGGTGATCGGCGCGCAGGGAAGGCCGGTCCCGTGGTGCGCCTACTCGTCCCGGTCGACATGGCGGGTGTCGCCGGGGTGGCCCGCCACGATGACCTCCGCCCCGGTCACGGCGAGTACGAGCGCAGCCGCGCGCTCCTGACCGCGGCGGCCGATGCCGCGGCCACCAGGGCTTCCTCGGTGCCGAGGGCGGTGCGGCGCTCAAGCGCCCGGTACGAGGCGGCCGATCGGCAGCAAGGACGTCACCGCGCCGGTGGTGACGCCGGCGCCGACGCCAGCCCAGGCAAGGGGGCCGAGCGGGGTGCAGCCGAAGAACTGGCTGAGGCCCGGCGTCTGCACGATCGCGGCCAGTGCGAGCGCCGAGCCGACCGCGGTGCCGACCACCAAGGGGCTGCGCCGCCGGCCGCGCAGGGTCTGGGCGAGCTGGGTGCCGACCAGGCCGCACAGGGCCATGGTGCTGGTGCGGCGCGCGGTCCCGGGGGTGAACCGGCCGATCAGCCACGCCGTCGTCGCGCCGACGCCGGTGGTCACCCCGCGGCTCGTGATGTCGCGCGCGAGCCGCTCGCCGAGGCCCGCCGGGCCGCCGCCACCCTCGTCGTCCGGCCGGGTGACGGCCACCGCCATCGCGGGGAACAGATCGGTCAGCAGGTTGACCAGCAGCAGCTGCCGGGTGCCCAGCGGCGAGTCGCCGGACACCAGCGTGCCGAGCACCGAAAAACCGATCTCGCCCGCGTTGCCCCCGACCAGGATGACGACGGCGTCGGTGACGCTGCGCCAGAGCGCGCGGCCCTCCGCGACGGCGTCCAGCAGCACGGTCAGGTCCTCGTCGGTGAGCGCGAGGTCGGCGGCGGTGCGCGCGGCGGTCGAGGAACGGGCGCGCACGCCGATGCCGACGTCCGCGGCGCGGATGGCGGCCGCGTCGTTCGCGCCGTCGCCGACCATCGCGGTCACCCGGCCCGCCTCGCGCAGCGCCTCGACGACCTGCAGCTTCTGCTCCGGCGCGACGCGCGCGATGACCCCGGCGCCCGCCAGCAGCCGCGCGCGCCCGGCCCGGTCGAGCTCGGCGAGCTCGTGCCCGGTGACGACTTCGGTGTCGGCCGGCCAGCCCAGCGACGTCGCGATGGCGCGTGCGGTGTTCGGGTGGTCCCCGGTGAGCATCACCGGCGCGACTCCGGACGCGCGGAGCCCGCTGATCAAGGGCTCGGCCGTGGCGCGCACCGTGTCGGCCAGGCCGACGAAGCCCACGAACTCGAGGTCGGCCAGTACGTCGCCGTCACCGTCGGCGAACAGCGAGCCGGGATCGTCGCGGAGCGACCGGGTCGCCACCGCCAGCACGCGCAAACCCTGATCCGCCAACGCTTCTCCGGCCGCGGCCGGTTCGCTCGCGTCGGCGCACGCGGGAAGGACGATTTCCGGTGCCCCTTTGACGAGCAGTACCGGCGCGCCCTCGCGATCCCGCCCGACCGTCGCCGAGTAGCCCCGGTTCGCCTCGAACGGCCGGCCGTCAAGCTCGGTCCAGCCGTCGTCCGGACCGGCGGCGTCGAGCACGGCGGTGTCGGTGGCGTGGACCCGCGCGTGGGGATCGTCCGGTGCACCCGGGCACGCGCGAGCCGCGGCCCGCAGCACGGGATCGGCCGCATCGACCTCGCGCGGTTCGCCGTCCGGCCCGGTCGTGGTGACCACGCGCAGCCGGTTCTCGGTCAGTGTGCCGGTCTTGTCGAAGCACACGACGTCCAGCCGGCCCAGCGCCTCCAGGGCGCGCGGGGCACGCACGAGCACGCCGCGGGCCGAGAGCCGCCGCGCGGCCGCCCGCTGCGCCACCGTGGCCACGAGCGGAAGTCCCTCGGGCACCGCGGCGACGGCGATCGCCACCCCGCCGGCCAGGGCGCGGCGCATCGGGCGGCCGCGGACCGCGGAGAGCCCGGTGACGAGGGCGCCGCCGAGCAGCGTCAGCGGCAGGGCGCGGCGGGTGAGGTCCTGCAGCCGCGCCTGGATGCCCACCGCGGCGGAGCTGCGGGTGGCCAGCTCGACCGCCCGGCCGGCCACGGTCGCCGCGCCGACCGCCACGACCACGGCCGTGCCTTCTCCGCTGACCACGGTCGTACCGGCGAAGACCAGGCAGCTGCGCTCGGCCAGCGGCGCACCCGGCACCGGGTCGAGCTGCTTGGTCACCGGGAGCGACTCGCCGGTCAGCGCGGATTCGTCGACTTCGAAACCGGTACCGGAAAGCAGGCGCGCATCGGCGGGGACGACGTCGCCGGCGCGCAGCTCGATCCGGTCGCCGGGCTCGAGCACCCGGGCGTCGACGACCCGGCCGCCCTCCCGGCGGGCGCGTTGCCGCTCACCGTCCTGCAGCTTGGCCAGCGCCCGGCGGCCGCGGAACTGCTGGGTGCCGCCGACCACGGCGTTCAGCCCCATCGCGGCGGCCACCAGGAGCGCGTCGACCGGCGAACCGACCACCGCGGACGCGACCGCGCCGAGGGCCAGCACCGGGGTGAGCGGGTCGTTGAGCTCGGCGACGATGTCGGCGGTCAGCCCCGCGCCGAAGCGGACCGGCGCGGCCGCGGGGTGCCGGGCCGCGGTCTCGGCCACCGCGCGCACCCGCTGGGTGGCCAGGTCCCAGGAAGTCGGGGCGGGCCGGTCGGCCGCGAGGCGCCGGACGACGTCGTCGGCGCTCAGCTCGTGCCAGGCGACCCGGACCCGGCCCGCCGGCGGCCGGGCCGTGGCCACGCGCAGGGCGCTCGACCAGCCCAGCGCCATCCCGGTCAGCCCCCCGAGCGCGACCGGGTCCAGCCGCGGCACGGCCGGGATCAGCGGCCGCCGGGCTCCCGGGCGGCGGCCGGACATCAGCAGCAGCCCGTTGATCAGGGCGCCGGCGGTGGCCACGCGGGTCGCGCGCCCGCTGTTCGCGCGGGCGGCCGCGGCCGCCCGCAGCACCCGCCAGACCCCGCGCAGCCCCGGGCGGACGAGGAGATCCGCGCCCCACAGCACCGGGGCGTCGCCGTCGACGAGCGCCACGCAGAGGTCCGCGGCAAGCAGGCCGGCGACGTCGTCGGAGGCCGGCCGGCAGTGCGGGGCCGGCCGGCCGACGGCCAGGACGACGCGGCCTTCGTCCTGCAGCCGCGCCACCAGTCCGGCCAGGGTCTCGTCCGCACCGAGGGCGGCCACGTCGTCGGCGAGCGTGGCGAACTCCCCCAGCCGCTCGCGGACGTCCGCCCCGGCGATGACGACCCGGGCCTCGGCGCGCCGAGCCGCGTCCAGCACGGCTTCGGCGTGCGGATCCAAGCCGTCGTCCCCGTGCAGGACATCGGCGTGCAGGAGCACTGTGTCCACTGTGGCCAGTGCCTTGAGCCGGTCCGGGTCGCGAACGAGGATGCCTTCGCGGGCGAACGCGGTGCCAAGCGCCGTGTGGAACGCCGTGTCGGCGTAGCGGGCCGGCATCGGGGACGCGGCGAGGAGCGCTTCGGCGGCTTCGCGCGCGTTGCGGCGCATGAGCAGATCGGCCAGCGCGGCGAGCAGGCCGCTGCCGAGCGCGTTGCGGGCGTAGTCCTCCGTGGGCGCGCGCACCCGCCGCTCCGCCGGGGTCACCCCCAAACTGGGCCGCTCGGGCGAACAGAGCTCGTCGTGCACGGCGTCGAACGCGGTGAGCCGGGCGATCGCCTCGGTCAGCTGGCCGGTGCGCAGCACCGCGTCCAAGGCCAGCTCGACCGGCTCCTGACTGAATCCCCGCACCGCCGCGGAGACCGCGGCCCGCACGAGTTCCGCTGTGTACCACCCGAACCGCTCGTCCAAGGCCGTCCGGACCGCCGGGTGCTCCCGCGCCGCGGACACCGCCGCCCGGGCCGCCTCGTGCACCCGGCCGGTACCCATCGCGCGCCCACCGACCGACACGGCCAGGCCCGCGACATCCATCGCCAGCGCCAGCGCCGCCGTCCGCACCCCGTAGGTGTCGCCCGGGTGCGACGGCGCGCAGTAGCCCGGTTCGGCCGGCGTGAGCCCGTGCCGGGAGCAGTGCGCGGCGATCGAGTCGACGACCCCGGACACCGCACCGTCTTCGGCCAGGTAAACGACGAGGCTGCCGAGCCCGCCGTCCCAGTACGCACCGGCCACCTCGGGGTGCGCCGCGACCGCGGCGGCCACCGCGGGACCGTCGGGACGGCCGGTGCCGTCGTCGGCCGGCCGCAGCGGCACGTGCAGACGCTGTCCCGCGCGCCAGACCGCCGAGCGTGCTCCCGTCGCGTTGCGCACCACCCGCGCCGCACGCACCGTCGACCGGCTCGTCGTCACCGTCGCCTCGCGCAGTGTCCCCGCCGCACCGGTGGCCAGCTCGCCGGCCAGCGGGCCGATCGCCGCGACCGCCTTCTTCGCCCCCTGCGTAACCAGGACCGGCCCGGTCAACCCCAGCACCAAGCCCGCCTTCGCGGCGCCGAACAGACCCCTGAGCACACACACCTCCGCCGACCGACCCAGTCCCGCGAGGGCTTTCCCGGCACGACGGCGAACAAACCGCATCCGCCCCGACCGGGCGAACCACCTCCGGGAGGAACCCGGGTGCGGAGGGCGCGAGCGAACCCGAACGGGTCACTGCCCGGCGGCCTGCGCCGGCTTGTGCGCTATCGCCACCGAGCGGGCTCATCGTTTGGTATGGGTCGCGTCGTGCAGACACAGGTGTGGGTCGGCGGGCGCACGAGCAGGCCGAGTCCCGGCGGGTGGAGCAGCTGGAGTTGCTGCGTGAGTTCATCCGGGTCGCCCAACGGGCCGAGCGCGCGGCCGAGGACCGTGACGGCACGCCCGCGTGGAAGACCTCCGCGTTGGACACAGTCGACGAGCTGTCGGTGTGCGAGCGGATGATCCACATCCTGTTCGCCTCGAACCTGCACGACCTGGCCCGCGGCTATGTGCGTGCCCTCGATCATGTCCTCTGGCAGCAACCCGACGATGTCTCGCTGTGGGACTACCTCCAGAGCCCGAAGGCGGCGTTCCTCGCGGCGGCCCGCGAGCAGTTGAGTACTTGACGATCAGCTGCGTCCGGCCGCCGGCGGAGAAGGAGTGCGGCCGCGACCGGCCGCACTCCTCGCGGGGGACGGTCAGGCCTGGACGTACCCGGCCGCGACGTCGACGATCCAGGTGACGCCGAAGCGGTCGGCGAGAATCCCGAACGCGGGCGCCCACGGGGCGGGGCCGAACGCCTCGATCACGTTCGCGCCCTTGGCCAGGCCCTCCCACACGGGAGTGACCTCGTCGATGCTCTCGCCGCGGACGGAAAGGAAGAACGGCTCCTCGGTGATCGTCGTGCCGTTCTCGCGACGCGTGGAGGGCGCGCCCGGGACGGCCGGCGCGTGCTCACCCGGCACGTCGTAGGCCATGACCCGGAAGCCGTTGTCGGCCACGACCTGGCCGAACACGACGTGGGCGGCGCCGGGCAGCTCGGTGGGCATGCCGAAGTCGGCGTAGGTGGCGACGGTGAGCTGCCCGCCGAACACCGACTGGTAGAACTCCAGGGCTTCGCGGGCCTGGCCGTGGAAGTTCAGGTGGGCGACAGCGTTGAGCGACATGGTGTTCCGGTCCTTCGCGAGTGGTTCCTGACGCCGGAGGACTCCGGCGACGGAACCGACGATGTCAGCGGTACCGGTCAGAGAACGTCCGCTACTTGTGGCAAGGTCGAAGCCATGCCGGTTGCCTCCTCGACGACGACCTCCAGCCGGTTGTTGTCGCTGTTGTCCATGCTGCAGGCCCGGCGGGACTGGCCGGGCGGCCTGCTCGCCGAGCGGCTCGGCGTCAGCGAGCGGACCGTGCGCCGCGACGTCGACCGGCTGCGCGAGCTGGGTTATCCCGTCCAGGCGGTCAAAGGGCCCGACGGCGGCTACCGGCTCGAAGCGGGCAGCCGAATGCCGCCGCTGCTGTTCGACGAGGAGCAGGCGGTCGCGCTGGCCGTGGCGCTGCGGATCGCGGCCGGGACGGGCGCGGGCATCGAGGAGGCGGCCTTCCGGGCGCTGGCCACGGTGCGGCAGGTGCTGCCGTCGCGGTTGCGGCAGCGGGTCGACGCCCTCGAGATCGGGGTGGCCGGGCGCGGCAGCGACCCGCAGATCGACACCGGGATCCTGCTCACGCTCAGTGCCGCGGTGCGCGCGAACGAGGAGGTGCGGTTCGACTACCGTTCGCCGGGCGCACCCGAGGACCCCGAGCCGCGCCGAGTACAGCCCCAGCACCTGGTGGTGCGGGCCGGCCGCTGGTACGTCGTCGGCTGGGACCCCGACCGCGGCGGCTGGCGGACCTTCCGCGCCGACCGGATGACACCTCGGATCCCCAACGGCCCCCGGTTCGCACCCCGGGACGTGCCGGGCGGCGACGTGGCCACGTTCCTGTCGGCCCGGTTCAAGGGCTCCGAAAGCACCGACGCCTGGCCCTGCCGCGGCGAAGTGGTCCTCGGCCTGCCCTTGGCGGAGGTGGCCCCGTTCGCCGGCGACGGCGTCGCCGAGCACCTCGGCGCCGCCCGGACCAGGCTGACGACGGGGTCCTGGTCCTGGGCCGCCCTCGCCGCGACGGTGGCCCGCTTCGACACCGAGATCGAGGTGATCGGCCCGCCGGAGCTGCGCACGGCGTTCGCGGAGCTGTCCCGTCGAGCCGGACGCGCCGCGGAAGCCGGCTAGGCGATCGTCCGGCACGACCTCCCCTGCCACCGGCGCACGGGGGCGGCAGTTGACGCTGGAGTAGACCGGTCGTATAGTCCTTCTCATCGGGACGCGGCACACGCCGGAGTCCTCCACCGCTCCTCGAAGGGTCAAGCGTCATGGGAAGCATCAAGGTCGGCACGGAGAACAGCACCGACATCGAACTGCACTACGAGGACAAGGGCGAGGGCCGGCCGGTCGTGCTGATCCACGGCTATCCGCTGGACGGTAACTCCTGGGAGGGCCAGGTGCCGGCCCTGCTGGCGGCCGGCAACCGGGTCATCACCTACGACCGGCGCGGCTTCGGCAAGTCGAGCCAGCCGGCGACCGGGTACGACTACGACACCTTCGCTTCCGACCTGAACACCCTCATGGAGACCCTCGACCTGCACGACGCGGTCCTGGTCGGCTTCTCCATGGGCACCGGCGAAGTCGCCCGCTACCTCTCCACCTACGGTTCGGCCCGCGTGGCCAAGGCCGTCTTCCTGGCCTCGCTGGAACCCTTCCTGCTCGTCACCGACGACAACCCTGACGGCGCCGCTCCCGCCGCCTTCTTCCAGGGCGTCTCCGACACCGTCAAGAAGGATCGCTACGCCTTCTTCACCGGGTTCTACAACGACTTCTACAACCTCGACGAGAACCTCGGCACCCGGGTGAGCGAGGAAGCGGTGCGCAACGCCTGGAACGTGGCGACCGGCGCCGGTGCGATCGCCTCGGCGGCCGCTCCCCTGACCTGGCCCACCGACTTCCGCGCCGACATCCCCCGCATCGACGTCCCGGCGCTGATCGTCCACGGGACCGCCGACCGCACCCTGCCCATCGACGCCACCGGACGCCGCTTCGCCAAGGCGCTGCCCACCGCGCAGTACGTCGAGATCGACGGCGCGCCGCACGGGCTCATCACCACCCACACCGCCGAGGTCAACGAGATCCTGCTGGACTTCCTCGGCCGCTGACCCCTTCCAGACGACCGGTCTAGTCGAAGCTAGGATCGAACCCATGCCAGTCACCCAGGGCGACACTCGCCGCAGCATCCTCGACGCGGCCCAGCGCATCATGTCCCACAAGGGATTCGCCGCGGTGGGGATCAACGAGGTCCTGTCCGAGGCCGGAGTGCCCAAGGGGTCCTTCTACCACTACTTCACCTCCAAGGACGCCTTCGGCGAGGCGATGATGCGGTCGTACTTCGCCGACTACCTCGCGGACATGGACCGCATCCTCGGCGAGCAGGGCCCGACCGCGGCGCAGCGGCTGATGAACTACTGGCAGAGCTGGCGCGAGACGCAGAGCGTCGACGAGTGCCAGGGCAAGTGCCTGGCCGTCAAGCTCGGCGCGGAGGTCGCCGACCTGTCGGAGTCGATGCGGCTCGCCCTGAAGGAGGGCACCACCGCCATCGTCGACCGCCTGGAGCGAGTGATCGCCGCCGGCGTGGCGGAGGGCTCGCTCACGGTCGACGAGGACGCCCGCACCACCGCGCAGGTCCTGTACGACATGTGGCTCGGCGCCAGCGTCATGGCCAAGATCCACCGGGACATCGGCCCCCTGGACACCACCACGACGGTCACCCGCCGGCTCCTGCACCTGTAGCAATCCCCGTTCAGCCGCCGTATGTTCTGTTCACCATTAAGAGACGACCGGTCTACTTTACCGGCGCTATCCGAAGGAGCAGTAATCATGAAGGTTCTCCTCGTCCTCACCTCGCACGACGAGCTCGGCGACACCGGCCGGAAGACCGGCTTCTGGCTCGAGGAGCTGGCCGCCCCTTACTACCGCTTCCGGGACGCCGGCTTCGACATCGTGCTCGCCTCGCCGAAGGGCGGCCGGCCGCCGCTGGACCCCAAGAGCAACGAGCCGGCCAGCCGGACCGACGAGACCCGCCGCTTCGAAGCCGACGCCGAGGCCATGGACGCGCTCGCCCACACCGTCCGCCTCGACTCCGTCTCCACCGACGACTTCGACACCGTCTTCTACCCCGGCGGTCACGGCCCCCTGTGGGACCTGGCCGAGGACACCACCTCCGTCCGGCTGATCGAGACCACCCTGCGCGCCGGCAAGCCACTCGCGCTGGTCTGCCACGCTCCCGGCGTCCTGCGGCACGCGGAGAACGAGGACGGCACGCCGCTGGTGCGGGGCAAGAAGGTCACCGGGTTCACCAACAGCGAGGAAGAGGGCGTCCAGCTCACCGACGTGGTCCCTTTCCTGGTCGAGGACGAACTCGTGCGGCTGGGTGGCGACTACTCCCAGGGCGACGACTGGGCGCCGTACGTCCTGCGGGACGGCCTGCTGATCACGGGGCAGAATCCCGCCTCCTCCGGTCCGGCCGCCGACGCACTCATCGAACTCGTCGCGAAGGTCGCCAAGACCGGCGCGTGAGCGCCCACACTGCGCGAGCAACTCGACGCCCCCTGCCGGGCCGGCGGCCTACACGGCCCCGGCCCGGTGAGCCCGCCCGGACGAACCGACCGACGACCCCGGCACCGGCCGGGTCCGCACAGGGACTGAGCACCGATGCTCTTATCAGCCAGCACAAACACCGCCGCCCCGGTGCCGGCGCGGACAGCGGGGGGACCGCGTGGATCCGGCCCGCCGCCGCGGTCTTCGTCGTCGGGTGGGGAGCGAACATGTTCGCCTCCCTGCTGCACGCCTACGCCCACCTGAGCGGGACCCGGGCCGACGGCCTTTCGGGGCCTACGCCCTGGGTCTCATCCCGGCCCTGGTGATCGCGGCGCGGGTCTCGGGCCGGATCGGCCGACGGCGGGCACTCCTCGCCGCACTGCTGCTTTCGGCGCTCGGCTCGACGGTGCCGGCCTTCTCGGGCGGCGCGTTCGGCACGATCCTGCTCGGGCGGATCCTCATCGGGATCAGTGCCGGCGCGGCCTTCGGGCCGGGAACGGCATGGATCAAGGAACTCTCCGGCACCACACCGACGCGATCCGGCGGAGCACGACGCGCGGCGGTGGCGCTGACCGCCGGTTTCGCGGCCGGGCCCCCTCCTGTCCGGAGCCGTCGTCCAGTGGCTTCCATTGCCACAGACCACGTCTTACCTCGTCCACATCGCGCTCGTGGCACTGGTGCTGCCCCTCGTGTTCCGGGCCCCCGAGACGGGACGGCGGCACACCGGACCGGCCACCAGCCACACCGCAGCGGGCGACCGGCCGGGGAGCTAGCTGACCGGCCGGGCGTTCCTGGCCGCCGTTCTGCCCACCGCACCATGGATCTTCGGAGCCGCCACGGTGTCCTTCACGGTGCTGCCCGCACTGGTGTCCCTCGGCCACCTCGGCGCCGTCGGAAGCGGCATCGTCGCCGCGATCACGCTGGGCACCGGCATCGCGGTGCAGCCGTGGGCGGGCCGGCTCGCGCGACGCTCCCCCGCAGCACCCTTCGGGACGGGCATGACGGCCGCGATCGCCGGTATGCTGCTCGCGGCGCTCACCGCGGGCACCGGTTCCCTGGTCCTGCTGGTGGCCGCGGCCGTCGTCCTCGGCTCGGCTTGCGGCATCCTCCTGGTCAGCGGACTGCGGCTGGTGGAATCGCCGGCCCCTCCACAGCACGCCGTCACCGCGAACGCCGTCTTCTACAGCCTCGCCTACGCCGGGTTCGCCTTTCCCGGTGCTCGTGCAGGCCCTGAGCAGCCTGGCGAGTCCGGTCCCCGTGCTCGTCGCGGGATCCGTGCTCGCGACGCTGCCCGTGGTGGCTGCGGTGGAAGTTGACGGCCCGCAGCCCCGGCGTGACCAACGAGGCCGGCGCGGTGGCCGCGACCCGGTCGGGCAGAGCGTCGGCCTGGTCGTCGAGAACGGCCTCTCGGCGGCGAAACTGGGTGAGATCGCGCGGCGCGCCGGAACCGGCAAGGCGGCGATCTACCACCGCTGGTGCTGGCGAACGTCCTCGCCGAGCTGCCGCGGGACGGCGAACTGCGCGACGCCGCGGGCGCGTCGATCGGCCGCCCGGCCGCGGATGCGCTGCGGAGCGTCATCGAGCGCTGGGTCGATCGCGGCGTCGTCGACGCGTCGGTGCCGGTTGATCTCCTGGCCTCGCTCGTTCCCGCGGTGGCGTTCCACCGGGTTGCGTCGCTGCGAGAGGGGCTCGACGAAACCGCTGCCGTCGCGATGGTCGACAACGTGCTTCTGCCCGCCCTGGGCGTCCACTGTCCATAACGGCCGTAGGGACCACTCAGCCTTGGCGAGCCGGCCGAATGGTCAGGTCGCCGATTTCGACGTCCTCGGGTTGGTCGATCGCGAAGGCGATCGCCCGGGCCACCGCCGTGGGGTCGATACCGAGCTCGGCCATGTTCTGCCTGGCCTGCTCACGCACGGCCGGATCGTCGACCGCGTGGTCGATCAGCTCCGTGCGGACATAGCCCGGCGAGATCGACGTCGTCCGCAGGACCCCGTCGGTGCTCTCCTGCCGCAGGCCCTCCAGCAGGGTGCGCACCGCGTTCTTCGTCCCGGCGTACACCGCCTGAGTGGGGACGATCTTCAGCCCGGAGGTCGAGACGACGGTGACGAGGTGACCGCGGGCCTGCCGGCGGAACACCGGCAGGGCCGCGGCGATCCCGTGCAGGATTCCCTTGACGTTCACGTCGACCATCGCCGACCACCCCTCGACGTCCAGGTCCGCGATCGAGCTGATCCTGCTGACCCCGGCGTTGCCCACCAAGACGTCCAGGCGGCCGAAGCGCTCGACGGCGAGGGTGACGAGCGACTGGAGATCACCGGGAACGGTGACGTCCACGCGCGTGGCGGCCGCTTGGCCGCCGGCGGCTTCGATTTCGGCGACCAGCCGGTCCAGCCGCTCGGTGCGGCGGGCGCCGAGGACGACGGCCGCACCGAGCGAGGCGAGGTGGCGAGCTGTCGCTTCCCCGATTCCGCTGCTGGCGCCGGTGATGGCGACGACCTTGCCGTGGATGGTCATGACGATCCCCTCGCCGAAATGGACATATGTCCGGTACGCCGCCCACCTTACCGGACACATGTCCGATTGCGCGAACTCCCTGCCTGGACGCAACGGACGGGAGGGCTCGCTCCTTACTGCAGCACGGCCAGCGCCGCCGGGGTGAACGGCGTGATCTCGTCCTCGCGCCCCTCGACGATCTTGGCGGCCCACGCCGGGTCGGCGAGCAGGGGGCGGCCGACGGCGATCATGTCGAACTCGTCGGCCTCCAGGCGCTCCAGGACGCCGTCGATCCCGGTGGCGGCGGCCGATCCGCGGGCGGTGAACTCGGTGTCCAGCCCGATCGAGCCGACGGTGATGGCGGGCTTGCCGGACAGTTTCTTGGCCCAGCCCGCGAGATTCAGGTCCGAGCCGTCGAAGGCGGGCTCCCAGAAGCGGCGGGTGGAGGCGTGGAAGGCGTCGGCACCCGCGTCGGCGAGGGCGCCCAGGATGACGCCGAACTCTTCCGGCGTGCCGGCGAGCCGGGCCGCGTAGTCGTTCATCTTCCACTGGGACAGCCGCACGACGACCGGGAAGCCGGGGCTCACCGCCCGGCGGATCTCGGCGACGACTTCGGCGGCGAACCGGCTGCGGGCGCGCAAGTCGCCGCCGTAGGCGTCGGTCCGGCGGTTGGTGGCCGCCCAGAGGAACTGGTCGACGAGGTAGCCGTGGGCGCCGTGCACCTCGACGCCGTCGAAGCCGAGGCGTTCGGCGGTGGCCGCGGCGTCGGCGAACGCCCGGACGACGGCGTCGATGTCGGCCTGCGACATCGTCCGGCCCGGCTCGCCGGCGCTGCCGTCCGCGGACACCGGCACACCCGAAGGGCCGATGGCGGGCGCGCCCGGGTGGGGCGCCGTCCCGGCCTTGCGGGTCATGCCGACGTGCTGGAGCTGCGGGAAGATCACGCCGCCGGCGGCGTGGACGGCCTCGACGACCCGGGACCAGCCGGCCGGCGGCGCGTCGCCGTACAGGCGCGACACCTGGTCGTGCTCGCCGGACGACGGGTGCCCGACGTAGGTGCCTTCGGTGATGATCAGGCCGGTACCGCCGGCCGCCCGGCGGGCGTAGTAGGCGGCAACCTGCTCGGTGGGCACGCCGTCGGGCGACTGCCCGCGGGTCATCGGCGCCATGGCGATCCGGTTGGGAACGGTGAGTCCGCCGAGGGTGAGCGGGCGGGACAGGACGTGGGAAGCGCGGGTCGTCACGGGATCTCCTTCGGATGAGTTCCCTGCTACGCTAAAACCTCACGTGGACGTGAGTTTCAACGTCGAGTGCGGTAGATCACGTCGGGAGAGGCCATGCGGATCGGGGAACTGGCGGAGAAGACCGGCGTGAGCGTGCGGGCGCTGCGGTACTACGAAGAGCAGGGAATGCTCGTCCCGGAGCGCAGCGCCGGCGGCCACCGTCACTACTCGGAGCGTGGGGTGGAGGTGGTCTGGCTGATCCAGCAGTTCTACGCCGCGGGCCTGTCCAGCAAGACGATCCTCACGATCCTGCCCTGCGTGGAATCGCGTGAGGCGACTCCGGAAGCGCTCGCCGTCCTCGTGGCCGAGCGCGACCGCATCGACCGCCGGCTGGCCGAGCTGGCGGGCACCCGGAAGCAGCTCGACGACGTCATCGCGGCCGCGTCGTCGGGCGCGTGCTCCCACGATTCCCACCCGGACTGAGCACCGCCAGGCCGCCCGCGCCACCGTTGATCAGCTGCGTTCCCGGACGAACAGCGAGCACCCCAGCCCCAGCCCGAGCGCCGCGGCGATGATCACGAACACGGCCGAGACGCTGGTGTGGTCGGCCACCGCCCCCAGCACCGGGGTGAAGAGCCCGCCGAGGGTCGTGGACAGCCCCAGCGTGATTCCGCTGGCCGTCCCGATGTGACGCGGCAGGTAGGCGTGCGACAGCGTCACGTGCAGGGCGAACGGCAGGAACAACGCCCAGCCCAGGACGCCCGCGGCGATGATGACCACGACCACGTTCGGTGCGCCGACGATCGCGGCGGCGCCGAGGGCGGCCAGGAGGTAGCCGATCCGCATGATCGTCCGCCGGCCGTACTTGTCGGCCAGCACCCCGCCGGTCAGCGTGCCCACGGCGCCGGCGGCGGGGAACACGGTCAAGGCGACCGATGCCGTCGCGGTGGAGACGCCGAACTCCTGGATGGAGTAGAGCGCCACGAACGAGCTGGTGCCGACATAGGCGATGGACCAGAACGAGACGATGACCATCAGCCACGCGAAAGGACCCCAGGCGTCGCGCGCTGCCGGTGCCGCGGCGGTCCGCTCGGCGTGCGTCGATGCCGGGACACCGTCGGCCGGGGATCTGCGGGCGGCGTGCGCCAGCAGGTAGATCGCGGCGACGGCGATCGTGGGGATCAGCAGCAGCGGCGTCGCGTTCAGGCCGGCGAGCCCGACGGTGAGGCCGACGGCCGGCGGCGCCAGCGCGACGCCGACGTTGCCGCCGACGGAGAAGATGCTCATCGACCGGTTCGTCCCGCCGCCGGCCTCCCTGGCCGCCATCGTGGCCGGCGGGTGGTACGCGGCGACGCCGATGCCGGACAAGGCCACCACCAGCCAGGTCAGCCAGTAGCTCCCTGAAGTCAGCCCCGCGGCCGCCACCCCGGCCGCGGCGAGGAAGAGCCCGATCAGCACCAAGGGGCGCAGGGAGAACCGGTCGCACACGTAGCCGAACAGCGGCTGGCTGACGCTCGACAGCGAGGTGGCGGCCAGCGTGATGCCGGCCGCGGCCGCGTAGTCGTAGTGCCGCTCGGACACGAGATACGGCAGCAGGGCCGCGACGGCGCCCGTCTGGAAGTCGTTCATGGTGTGCGTGCTCACCAGCGACCAGAACTTCCCGCGAGACCGCCGGATCGTCCTCGCCGGCGCGCTCACCGCGGCCGTGTCTCGCAGCATGATCTTTCTCATACGCCGCACCGTACTCCTCAGACAAGTAGAGGTGTCAAGCGCAAAACCGCGGTTGCTCGGCCGGATCTGCCATCAGGTAGGGTTCGCGTAGACCTCAGACAACTGGAGGAGTCGTCGATGGCGCCAACCGTCCAGCGGCATCCCCTCGCCGCCCAGGCCGCCGAAGTCCTGCTCTCGCGGATCAAGGACGGTGAGTGGCCACTGGGCCACAAGCTCCCCGGCGAGACCACCCTCGCGGTGCAGCTCGGAGTGGGACGATCGACCGTGCGCGAGGCGATCCGCGAGCTCGCCGGCAAGGGAGTCCTCGATCCCCGGCAAGGCGCCGGGGTCTTCGTCACCGCCGTCGACGTCGTCGAAGACTGGGAGTCGAAACTGCGGCGAGCGTCGATCGTGTCGGTCATCGAAGCCCGCGTGGCGATCGAAGCCGAGGCCGCCGCGCTCGCCGCGCAGCGCCGCACCGCCGCCGACGTCCGCGCCCTGCGCCGGGCGCTGGCTCAGCGTGTCGTGGCCGGGCAGACCCCCGAAGAGCACATCGACGCCGACATGGTCCTGCACCGGGCGGTCGTGGCCGCCGCCCGCAACGACGTGCTGCTCGAGCTCTTCGACGGATTCGTGCCCCGGGTGCGCACGGCGATGATCGACATGCTCAAGCTCAAGCCGATCGCCGCACCGGAGGCCGACCACGCGGCGCACGCGGCGCTCGTGCAGGCCATCGCCGACCGGCAGCCCCGCGAGGCGGCCGAGACGAGCCGCACCCACCTCTCCGCCCTGAAAGCAGCCCTGGCATGACCCCGAGCACCACCAGCCCCGTCCTCGACCTGGTCGACGTCGCGTTCCGCCGGAGCGGGCGGACGATCCTCGAATCCATCAGCTTCTCCGTCGGCGCCGGGGAGCACTGGGCCCTGCTCGGCCCCAACGGAGCCGGCAAGAGCACTCTCCTCGCGCTGTGCGGCGCCGTCGCGCACCCCACCTCCGGAGCCGTCCACATCCTCGGCAGCCGGCTCGGCCGCGTCGAACTGCAGCACCTGCGCCGCTCCATCGGGCACGTCGATCCGCGCCACCCGCTCACCTCGCCGCTGACCGTCCGCGACGTGGTGCTGACCGGACTGACCGGGTCGATCGACACCCCACCCCGCTGGAAGCCGACCACCTCGCAGCGCCGCCGGACCGACGAGCTCATCGGCCGGCTCGGCCTCGCCGGCCGGAGCGAGGACGAATGGCCCACGCTCTCCCAAGGTGAGCGCGGGCGGGCGCTCATCGCCCGCGCACTCATCTGCGAACCGCGGCTGCTCCTGCTCGACGAACCCGCCACCGGGCTCGACGTCGCCGCGCGCGAACAACTGCTGCAGACCGTCGACACGCTGCAACACGCACTCCCCCGGCTGGCGTCCATCATGGTCACCCACCACCTCGAGGAGCTGCCCTCGAGCACCACGCACGCGGCGTTGCTGAACGACGGGAGGCTCGTCGAAGCCGGCCCGGCGGATCGGGTGCTGACCTCCGAGAACGTCACAACGGCTTTCGCGCACCCCATCGAGGTCCGGCAGCACGACGGACGATGGAGCGCACGCGCCGTGATCGGCGCTGTCACCGGTTCGTGAACCGGTTATGCCTGAATGGCGCTGACCCCGCGTTTGTTCTCGACCGAAACTAAGTCGGTGACAGAGATCCACCACGGGACGCCGAGACCGATCCCGCTCGAAGAGCTGAAGTTCCTGGGCGACCCACTCGCCGATGCCGTGGTCGCCGACCTGGTCTCCAGCGGGACGACGGCCGCGGTCAACGAAGTCCTGGCGCACTTCCGGGAAAACGACCAGCCCATTCCCGACACCTTGCCGGATTCGGTGCGCCGCTACCTGGTCGCGACCGACGACCCGCCGGGCTGGGCCGATCTCGACCGGGTCGCGAGCGCGTACGAATTCTTCGTCGACGACGGCGTGCACGTCGCGTCGGTGCTCTCGTTCGGGGCGATGGTGAACTGCTACGCCCAGCCGCGGCCGTCGCGCGTGCTGTCGCTGACCCACCGGCTCAACCAGCCGCACCGCCGGCTGTCGGAAACCTCGCAGTTCGTGCTGAACATGATGGGGCCCGCCCCGTTCGGCTCCGGCGGCGGGTTCGTGCCCACGATCCAGAAGACCCGGCTCATCCACGCGGCCGTGCGGTACTTCATCACCCACTCCGGCGAATGGGACGTCGCCGCCGACGGGGTTCCGCTGTGCCAGCAGGACATGCTCGGTGCGCTGCTCATCTTCTCGGTGCAGGTCATCGACGGCATGCGCCGGATCGGGATTTCCGTGACCGAGCGCGAAGCCGAGGACTACTACTACGTCTGGCGCGTGACCGGCGCGATGCTCGGCATTCCGGCCGGCGCGATGCCCGAGACGCTCGCCGAGGCGCAGACGCTGAACGCCGAACTCGTCGAAGCGACCTACGGGCCGTCGGACGAAGGGATCGAGCTCACCCGCAACCTCCTCGACCTGTACGAGGACATGATTCCCGGCAAGGCGTTCGACGGCGTGGCCGCCGCGGTCGTCCGCCAGGTCGTCACCCCGCAGGTCGCCGACTGGCTCGAGGTGCCGCGCGCACGGGGCTGGAGCCGGGCGGTCGGCGCGGGCGCGCGCTTGATGCGGGTGCTGGAACGAGCGGAGGACCGCAGCCGGCTGGCCACGGCGGTCCTCGACAAGGCGGGCCGTCTGCTGCTGGGCGGGAGCGTCCGCACGCTCACCAACGGGCAGCCGACCGCGCTGACCATCCCCGCCGGCCTGCGCGAGAAGTGGCTCGCCGCCGGCGTCTGCCCCGCGGCACCGGGTCAACCCGCACCGTCCCCCGCCGCGCCAGAGTAAGTTTCATCCGCCGCCGCCGACCTGTCCTGCCGTGGTCACCGTGCCTGAACAGCGAACGAGCCGGTAGTCGTTGGCCCTCACGGGCACAAGCCGGCCACGAAGTACGTGACAGACTCGAATGTTAGCGCTAACGTTCTCCTCCGTTCCCACGCTGGACGAACGGAGAACCCGGTGACCTCATCCTTCACCCGGCGGCGGCTGCTGCAAGCCGCCGGCGCCGGTGCCCTCGTTTCCGCGACGGGATCCGCCTTCGGGTGGGCGCCGGCCGCCGGCGCCGCCACCGGACCGGTCCGATCGGAGGTCGGCGTGTCCGCGTTCCCGTTCGAGCTCGGCCAGGTGCGGCTGACGGCGAGCCGGTGGCTGGACAACCAGAACCGGACGCAGAACTACCTGCGGTTCGTCGACGTCGGCCGGCTGCTCTACAACTTCCGGGCCAACCACCGGCTGTCCACCGGCGGCGCCGCCACCAACGGCGGCTGGGACGCGCCGAACTTCCCGTTCCGCAGCCACGTGCAGGGGCATTTCCTCACGGCGTGGGCACAGCTGTGGGCGGTCACCGGCGACACGACGTGCCGGGACAAAGCCACCTCCATGGTCGCCGAACTGGCCAAGTGCCAGGCCAACAACGGCGCCGCCGGGTTCACCGCCGGGTACCTGTCCGGTTTCCCCGAGTCGGACTTCGACAACCTCGAGGCCGGGCGCCTGACCAACGGCAACGTGCCGTACTACTGCATCCACAAGACGATGGCGGGCCTGCTCGACGTCTGGCGGTACGTCGACAGCACCCAGGCCCGGGACGTGCTGCTGAACCTGGCGGCATGGGTCGACCGGCGTACCGGCCGGCTCAGCTACGCGCAGCAGCAATCCGTGCTGGGCACGGAGTTCGGCGGCATGAACGCGGTGCTGACCGACCTCTACCAGTACACCGGCGACGCACGGTGGCTGACCGTCGCGCAGCGGTTCGACCACGCCGCCGTGTTCGACCCGCTGGCGGCGAACCGGGACCAGCTCAACGGGTTGCACGCCAACACCCAGATCCCCAAGTGGATCGGCGCCGCGCGGGAGTACAAGGCGACCGGCACCACGCGCTACCGCGACATCGCGACGAACGCGTGGAACATCACCGTCGGCGCGCACACCTACGCCATCGGCGGCAACAGCCAGGCCGAGCACTTCCGCGCGCCCAACGCCATCGCCGGGTACCTCAACCAGGACACGTGCGAGAGCTGCAACACCTACAACATGCTCAAGCTGACCCGGGAGCTGTTCACGCTCTACCCGGACCGCGCCGACCTGGCCGACTACTACGAGCGGGCGCTGCTGAACCAGATGATCGGCCAGCAGAACCCGGCTGACAGCCACGGCCACGTCACCTACTTCAGCTCCCTCAACCCGGGCGGCCGGCGCGGTCTCGGCCCGGCGTGGGGCGGCGGCACGTGGAGCACCGACTACAACTCGTTCTGGTGCTGCCAGGGCAGCGGGCTGGAGACCCAGACGAAGCTGGCGGACTCGATCTACTTCTACAGCGACACGACGCTGATCGTGAACCTGTTCCTGCCCTCGGTGCTCACCTGGACCCAGCGCGGCATCACCGTCACGCAGACGACGTCGTACCCCGCCAGTGACACCACCACGCTGACGGTCACCGGGAGCGTCAGCGGGACTTGGGCCATGCGCCTGCGCATCCCGGGCTGGACGACCGGGGCGACGATCAGCGTCAACGGCGTCGCGCAGAACGTGACCGCCACGCCCGGCAGTTACGCCACGTTGTCACGGTCGTGGGCCGCGGGTGACACGGTCACCGTCCGGCTGCCCATGAAGGTCGCGCTGAAGGCGGCCAACGACAACGCGAACGTCGCCGCGGTCACCTACGGTCCCGTGGTCCTGGCCGGCAACTACGGCAGCAGCACGCTCGGCGCGTTGCCGTCCCTCGACCCGAACTCGGTCACGCGGACGAGCCCCACCGCGCTCGCTTTCAGCGCGAAGGCCAACGGCTCGTCGGTCAACCTGGTGCCCTTCCACGACGCGCAGGGCTTCAACTACACGGTCTACTGGAACACCGGCGGCAGCTCCGGCGGGACGACGAGCCGGCTGGTCAACGTGGGCAGCGGGCTGGTGCTGGGCATCGAGAACATGTCCACCGCCGACGGCGGCCGCGCGCTGCAGTGGTCGGACAGCGGCACGGCGGACCACAACTGGGAGATCATCACGGACGGGACGGCCGTCCGGTTCCGCAACGCCAACAGCGGCAAGGTGCTCGGCGTCCTGGACATGTCGACGGCGGACAACGCCCGCGTCCTGCAATGGTCGGACAACGGCACGGCCGACCACCGGTGGACCGTCCTCGACCAGGGTGACGGGACGGCGAAGATCCGCAACGTCAACAGCGGCAAGCTGCTGACGATCGAGAACACCTCGACGGCCACCGGCGCGTTCGCCGTCCAAGGCCCCGACAACGGCGCGGCCGCCACCCGCTGGCGGATCGTGCGCAACGGCTGAGCCGTCTCAGCTGGAGGACCGCCGACAAGCCGCGCTGGATCGGCTTGTCGGCGAAGCAGCCGCCGAACGGCATCTCCGCCGACCCCGGCGAATGGATGTAGAGCCGGACGACATCGTCCGGTTCCGTCCGAACCCGGTATCGCACAGCATGTCGCGGTGATCCGGTTCGTCCACTGAGCCACCCGCCTTTCACTGGCCGGAAGGCTTTCTTCGTCGCGAAATCCCCTTCCCAGCGAGCGCCGGGCGGACGTATAGTCGGCCTCGACGTTATTTCGGGTACCGGAACGTACGGGGACCAAAGTGACAACTCGCGACACGGAAACCTTCGACGAGCTGGGGCCGGACGCCTCCCTGGGCGAGGTTCTGCTCGCCCTCGGTGGACGGCTTACCCGGCTTCAGACGGAACTGCTGGCCGGCCTCGAGCAGCCGCTCACCATCCGGCAGTACCGGATCCTCTCGCGGGTCGGGGCCGGGCACACGTCGCTCACCGCGCTCTGCAAGCTCGCGCACCGCAACCCGTCGACCATGTCCGAAAGCGTCGACAAGCTGGTCAACCAGGGATTCCTGTCCCGGCAGCCGTCGGCCAAGAGCCGGCGCACCATGCAGCTCGAGCTGACCGCCAAAGGGGTGGAGGCGCGGGACGCCGCGCGGCGCGCGCTCGACAAGTTCACCGCCGAGCTGACCGCGGGCCTCACGCCCGGGGTCCGCGAACAACTCCTGTCCGCGCTCTCCGGGCTCTACCACCGCGTCCAGGGCAACCTCGACGACCGGTAGCGGGGAAGACCCGAGGGGGGTCCGCAGAAGCGCACAACCGCTGGTCCATGCCACAGAGAGGTGGCCCCGCCATGCCCCCGTCCCCCACCGCCTCATCCCGCGCGCTGCTCGCCCGGCTCGACGAGTCGGCGTTCACCGCGCGGCACTCGAGAATCTACGCCACCGTCCTCTTGGGACACTTCCTGTGCGGGTTCGTCATCAACCTCACCGGGGTGGTCCTGCCGGGCGTCGTCAAGACGTTCCACCTCACCAGCGCATCGGCCGGGGTGTTCTCCTCGGTCCTGTTCGCCGGCATGCTCGTCGGCGCGGCCGTCGCCGGCACCTTGTCCGACCGGTTCGGCCGGAAAGTACCACTGGCCATCACCATCATGGTCTACGCGCTGTTCTCGCTGGCCGCCGTGTTCGCGCCCAGCTTCGGTGCACTCGTCACTTTCCGGGCGCTGCAAGGCATCGGGCTCGGCGCGGAGATCGCCGTGGCCCTGCCCTACATCGCGGAGTTCGTGCCGTCCCGCCACCGCGGGCCGCTCGTCACCGCGGCCACCGCCGCCTGGCTGATCGGCCTGCCGACAGCGGCCGCGGTCGGGACCGCGGTCGTGCCGGTGTGGGGCTGGCGGGCGATGTTCGCGATCGCCACCGTGCCGGTGCTCGTCGGCGCCGTCATGCTGGCCACGCTGCCGGAGTCGGTGCGCTACCTGCTGCGCCGTGGCCGGCTCGCCGCCGGGACGGCGATCGTCGACAAGCTCTGCCGCGGCACCGGCACGAGCGCACCCGCCGAGCACCACGAGGCGCCCGAAACCCGGGGCACCGTGCGCACGCTCGTCGCCCGGCGCTATCTCCGCTACACCATCTCCCTCTGGTTCATGGAGGTCTGCGCCGGGGCGTTCCTGTACGGGCTGTCGAGCTGGCTGCCCTCGATCCTCGAAAAACAGGGTGTCGGCCTGCTCAAGAGCTTCGGCTACACGGCGATCATCACCACGGCCGGCGTCGTCGGCGCGCTGCTGGCCGGGCAGCTGATCAACCGGATCGGCCGCCGCGTGGTGCTCGGCGCCGGGTTCGTCCTCAGTGGACTGCTGTGCCTGCTCTGGGGCACCACGTCCGCCGCCGGCGCGGTGATCCTGCTCGGCTCGCTGGCGACGTTCTTCGGCAGCGGCCTGGCCGGCAGCACGCTCTTCGCCTACGCCAGTGAGCTTTACCCGACCGCGAGCCGCGCGACCGGGCTCGGCTGGGCCGCGGCGTGGCAGAAGGTCGGCGGCCTCGTCATGCCGGCGCTGGCCGGGTTCGTCCTGGCCATGCACACCTCGCAGTTCCTGTTCTTCCTGCTCTTCGGGGTCATCTCGGTTCTCGCCGGGCTCGCCGCGCTGGTGGCGACCTTCGAGACCCGCGGCCGCACCGTCGAGCAGATCACCCAGGAGATCACCGGCGCACCGGTGGCGGCCACGCGTGCGATGGCCCGCTCCTGACCCTGCCCACCGTGGAGGAACCATGACGATCGACCACGCCCCGGCACCCGCCGGAGCGGACCTGTCCCCCGAGGATCGCGCGGAGCTGCGGCTGCGGCACCGCAAGATCCGCGACGCGATGGCCGAGCAGGGCCTCGACGTCGTGCTCGCCTACGGCCCGGCCTGGCGGCGCGAGAACATCCGCTACTTCACCGACGTGACCCCGGCCGGCAGCGCCGCGCTCGTCGTCTTCCCGGCCGAGGGTGACCCGGTCGCCTTCTCGACCCGGCCGTCCGACCTCGCGGCGTTCACCGCCCAGGGCTGGGTCGGCGAGGCCCGCCGGCTCGACCCGGCGAACCCGGCGGAGCTGGGCGTGGTCCTCGAGGAGCTGGCGCCGCGGCGCATCGGGATCGCGCTCCACGAGCTCGTGCCGCTCGTGCTCATGGAGACGATCCGCGCCGCGGCGCCGGGCGCCGAAGTCGGCTCGGCGACGAAGCTGCTCGACACCGCACGGCTCGTGAAGAGCGAGTGGGAACTGACGCGGATGCGCCGCAGTGCCGTGGTGTGCGCGGCAGGCTGGGAAGCGTTCGTCGACGTCCTCGAACCGGGGCTGCCGGAGTACCGGATCGTCGCCGAGGTCGAGGCCCGGGTGAAGAACCTGGGCGCCGAAGACAACTTCATGCTCATCGCGTCGGGCCGCGACGAGGTCCGCGGTATGACCCCGCCCGGCGACCGGCTGCTCGAACCCGGCGACATGGTGCGCACCGAGCTCACGCCCAAGATGGACGGCTACTGGCTGCAGATCTGCCGTTCCGCCGTGGTCGGCAAGGCCGACGACGGGCAGCGCAAGTCGTTCGACCTGTTCAACGAAGCCGTCGAAGCCGGCATGGCCGTGGTGCGACCGGGCATCACCGCCCACGAGGTCGCCGTGGCGGAGAACGACGTGTTCCGCAAATACGGCTACGGCGAGTACTGCACGAGCCAGTACACCCGCGTGCGCGGCCACGGCCACGGCCTGCACCTCGACGAGACGCCGATCATCGAGGGCAACCACACGGTGCTGCCCGAGAACTCCGTGTTCATCATCCACCCCAACACCTACACGCCGCTGGCCGGCTACCACGTGCTCGGCGACCCGGTGCGCGTGACCGCCGACGGCTGCGAAGTGCTCATCACGACCGAACGCAAGCTGTTCGAGACAGGAGACGTCGCGTGAAACGAGGGTTGCACGTACTCGATCCCGCCGAGGTCCCCGACCGGGAGTGGCACGACAGGGTGGCCGCGGTGCAGCGGGCCATGGCCGCCGAGGGCGTCGACGTCGCCCTCGTCTACGCCGACGTGTCCCGCTCGGACGACCTCGCCTACCTGACCAACCTGTGCCTCTACTGGAACGAGGGAGTGCTGGCGATCCCCGCCGAGGGCCCCGTCACGTTCATGACGAAGCTTTCGCTGCGCGTGCAGAACTGGATGCGGCGCTCGTCGACGGTCACGGAGTTCAGCAGCGGCAAGAACTTCGCCGATCTCGTCGCGAAGTACCTGCTCGACCGGCCGACCGGCACCGTCGGCCTGGTCGACGCCGCGCTGTGGCCCGCCGACGTGGCGGACGAGATCGTCACCGCGGTGCCCGGCCGGGAGGTCCGCCGCCTCGGCGGGCTGGTGCGCGAGCAACGGCTGGTGCCGTCGGCCGCCGAGACCGAGCTGCTGCGCGCGGCCGGCCGGATCCTGGACGACGCCGCGGCGAAGGCGACGGTCGCGGACAGCACCGCGGGCAGCCGCGTCGAGACCGTGGAACGCGCGTTGCGCGGTGGCGGGTTCCTCGACCTGTACCCGATTTCCTTGTCCACTTCGGACGGTGTGACGTCCTTCGCCGTCACCGGCCAGTACCGCATGAACTGGGTGCACTCGAGCCGCGTGCTTGATGACGGCGGCTGGCCTGACGCCCTGAAGGAGGCCCTCGCGAAGGCGATCGGCGCGGCCAAGGCCGGCGTCACCGTCGGCGCTCTCGCCGAGGCCGCCGCGCCCGCGTTGGCGAAGCTGCCCGAAGGCGCGACAACCGAGGTCCGCTGGGTCAACCAGGCGGACCTGTCCACCGCGGGGGAATTCCGCGCGCAGAACCCCGAAAACGTGCTGGCCGACGGCGAAGCGGGCGCGGTGTCCGTGGAGGTCGCCTTCGCCGACGGCGGCACCGCGGCCGTGGCCGAAACCGTTCGCGTCACCGACGGCGAACCCGAACACCTGACAGGAGCACAACGGTGAGGATCCTTTCCAACGGCGACATCGAGCAGGTGCTCACCGCCGGCGAAACGCTCGACGCGCTGGAGACCGCGTACAAGGAGCTTTCGTCCGGCCAAGGCGCCAACCGGCCGCGCAACCACACCTACTTCCCGGTCGAGGACAGCCGCCACCCCGGCTTCCGCTTCCGGTTCAAGTCCCAGGAAGGCGGCAACGTCTCCAGCGGCGTGTGGGCGCTGCGGATCACGTCCGACATCGCCGGCGTCGAGACGCTGCCGAGCGGCGTGCAGCGGCGGCGGCTCATCCCGGCCGCGCCCGGCGGCCGCTACGTCGGACTCGTCACGCTCTACAGCCTGACCACCCTCGAACCGCTCGCCATCATGCACGACAGCTTCATCCAGAAGATGCGCGTCGGCGCCACCTCCGCGCTCGGTATCCGTGAACTGTCCAATCCGGACGCGACAGTCGCCGGGATGTTCGGCTCCGGCTGGCAGGCCGAGGCGCACCTGGAGTGCCTGCTGATGGTGCGGCCGGACATCGAAGAGGTTCGCGTGTACAGCCCCACGCCCGAGCACCGCGAACACTTCGCGAAGGTGTGGAGCGAGAAGACCGGCCGCAAGATCGTAGCGGTCGACGAGCGGCGTGACGCGGTCGCGGGCTGCCACATCGTCACGTGCGCCACCGCGGCCATGGAGCCGTGCTTCGACGGCGCGTGGCTGGACCCCGGCACGCACGTCACGGCGATCACTTCGCCGGACGGCACGGCCACCCGGCGCGAGCTGGACGACACGACGTTCGACCGCGCGGCCCGCATCACCGTGCTCTCCCGCGAGCAGGTGCACCACGACAAGCAGTACGACATCCTCGGGCCCGTCGAGCGCGGCCTGCTGGCGTGGGACGACATCCGCGAGCTGGGCGACCTGCTGCTCGGCGAGGCGCCCGGCCGCACGAGCCACGACGACATCACCGTGTTCGCCAACAACACCGGCATGGGCGTGCAGTTCGCGGCCGTGTGCGCGCGGGCTCTCGCGCTGGCCGAAGAACGCGACCTCGGGCACGCCGTACCGACCGAGTGGTTCCTGGAGGAGACCAGCCCCTGACCGGGCACGGCACACCACCGGAACTTCGAGCGGAGACCCACCATGAGCAGTGCACATCGCGTCGGAGGCAAGATCATCACCTTCGGCGAAAACGTGAACACCGACGTCATCATCCCCGGCCGCTACCTCGTCAGCATCGACCCGGCGGAGCTCGCCGAGCACGCTTTCGAGCCGCTGGGGCCGGAAACGCAACAACGGCTGCGGGCGAGCGACGTGATCGTCGCCGGCCGCAACTTCGGCTGCGGCAGCGCGCGGGAGCAGGCGGCCACCTGCCTGCTCGGCGCCGGGATCAAGGCGGTCGTCGCGGCCTCCTTCTCCCGCGTGTTCTTCCGCAACGCCATCAACACCGGGCTCGTCGCGGTCGAGTCGCCCGCCGCGGCGGAAGCGGCCACCGACGGCGGCGAGCTGTGGGTCGACTACGACGCGGGCACGGTCGAGATGGCCGGGCGGACCTTCCCGTTCAGCCCGTACCCGCCGGTGCTGCGGGAGATCATGGCCGACGGCGGCCTGATCCCGCACCTGATGGCGAGCTTCGCAACAGGAGGAACCCAGTGACCGGCAAGACCTTCGCGCAAAAGGCGATCGAGCGGGCGTCCGGCGTCGCGGACCTCGCGCCCGGGCAGATCGTCGACGCGTACCCGGACCTGTACATGAGCCACACCGCGAGCTGGCGGTGCATCCGGACGCTGGAGAAGATGGGCGTCGAGAAGCTCTTCGACGTCGACCGCGTGGCGATGGTGATGGATCACCTCTCCCCCGCCATGAACGCGAAGACGGCCGCCGACCACGCGCTGTGCCGCGAGTTCGCGAAGAAGATGGGCGTCAAGAACTTCTTCGACGTCAACAGCGGCATCGCGCACATCGTCCTGATGGAGCACGGGCTCGTGCGGCCCGGCCAGTTCATCATCGGCACCGACTCGCACTCGACGATCTACGGCGCGCTGGGCGCCTTCGGTACCGGCGTCGGGTTCAGCGAGATCACCGCCGCCTGGGTCACCGGCAAGCTGTGGGTGAAGGTGCCCGAGTCGGTCCGCGTGGTCATCGACGGCGACCTCGCCCCGGGCGTCTACGCCAAGGACGTGATGCTCAAGCTCATCGGTGACCTCGGCGCCGACGGGCTCACCTACGACTCCGCCGAGTTCTCCGGCTCCTACGTCGCGGGCATGTCCGTGTCGGAACGCATGACGTTCTGCAATCTGGCGATGGAGATGGGCGCCAAGAACGCCTACGTGGCCCCGGACGCCACCACGCTCGCCTACCTCGACGAGGCCGGAGTGCCCCGCGACGAGCTGGACATCCTGCTGCCCGACGAAGACGCGACCTACCGCGCGACCGTGCACCTCGACGGGCCGACCCTGGCGCCGCAGATCGCCGTGCCGCACACGGTCGACAACGTCGTCGGCGTCGGCGACGTCGCCGGGACCAAGCTCGACCAGGTGTTCATCGGCTCGTGCGCCAACGCCAAGTACGACGACCTCGTGATCGCGGCCGACGTGCTCGCCGGCCACCGCGTCGCGCCGGGCCTGCGGCTCATCGTGACCCCGGCGTCGGCGAAGATCATGGCGAAGGCGGCGGAAAACGGGGTGCTGACGAAGCTCATCGACGCCGGCGCGATGATCACCAACCCGGGTTGCGGCGCGTGCGCGGGCAACGGCGGCGCGATGGCCGACGGCGAGACCACGCTGTCCACCGCCAACCGCAACTTCCAGGGCCGCATGGGCAGCTACGACGCGAAGATCTACCTGTCCAGCCCGGCGACGGCCGCGGCCTCGGCGATCCGCGGCGTCATCACCGACCCGCGCGAGATCGTGGCGACGGCGGTGGTCGCGTGAACCTCGTCGAGAAGATCCTCGCCCGCGCGAGCGGCCGGGATTCCGTGGACCCCGGGGAGATCGTGGTCGCGAAGGTCGACCGGCTGATCATGCACGACCTGTCCGGGTACCTCACCTCGCAGGTGTACGAGAAGCGCGTGAACACGCCCATTCCCGAGCCCGAGCGGGCCGTGCTGGTGTTCGACCACCACTTCGCCCCGCCCACCGAGCAGCAGGCGAACGTGCTGCGGCACAACCGGGAATGGGCCCGCAAGCACGGCCTGACGCTGTACGACTGCGGCAACGGCAACCTGCACCACGCGGTCGTCCGCAATGGACACATCAGGCCCGGCATGATCGTGGTCGGCTCCGACAGCCACACGCCCGTGCACGGGACGATGGGTGCGCTCGCCGTGGCGCTGGGCAACGACTCGCACGCCGGAACCGTGCTGCCGTACGGGAAGGCGTGGTTCAAGGTGCCGGAAACCACGCGCGTTCACCTCGAGGGCACGCCGAGACCCGGCGTCACCCCCCGTGACGTCGCGCTGTGGCTCGTCGGCCGCATCGGCGAAGGCGAGCTGAACTACCGGGCCGTCGAGTTCGGCGGACCGTACGTGCGCGCACTGTCCTTTTGGGACCGTTGGCTGTTCCCGCTGCTGTGCGTGGACCTCGGGGCGAAGTGCAGCTTCGTCGAGCCGGACGAGGTGACCGAAGCCTTCGTGCGGACACTGCCGGGCGACGCGCCGGACCTGCTGGTGCGCGGCGACGGCGAAGAGGCGGCGCAGGTGCTGCGCTTCGACGTCGGCGAGGTCGACCCGCAGGTCGCCTGCCCGCCGACCGTCGGCAACGTCAAGCCGGTGACGGAGGTCGCGGGCACGCCTGTCCAGTACGCCGAGCTGGGCGGCCACGGCGGCGGCCGGCTCGAGGACTTCCGCGCGGCGGCGGAGGTCCTGGCCGGGCGCCACGTGCACCCGGACGTCCGGTTCCACCTCGTGCCCTCCAGCCGTGAGGTGTTCGCCGAGGCGGCGCGGGAAGGGCTCGTGCTCGCGTTGCACGAGGCCGGGGCGACGTGGTTCCCGCCCAGCACGGGCTCGAACCAGGCGTACAACATGGGCGCGCTGGCCTCGGACGAGGCGATGATCTCCACCCACGCCCGCAACTTCCCCGGCCGCAACGGCAGCCCCGACGCGTCGATGTACCTGGCGTCGTCGGAGACCGTCGCCGCGTCGGCCGTGGCGGGCGTCATCGCAGGGAGGACCGCGTGAGGTACGAAGGCCGCTGCTGGCGGTTCGGGGACAACATCCCGACCGACCGGCTCGTGAAGACGCAGTACGTGTTCGAACCCATGGACGTGCTCGTGCAGCACGTCCTGGAGGATCTCAACCCGGACTTCCCGAAGAAGGTGCGGCCCGGCGACATCGTCTTCGCCGGCAAGCACTTCGGGCAGTCGTCGGGCCGCGCGATCGCTACGAAGGCGTTGCAGGCGACGGGAATCGGCTGCGTGGTCGCGGAGACGTTCGCGCGGACGTTCTACCGCAACTGCTTCGAAATCGGCCTGCCCGCACTGGAGATCGGGCTCAACCCGGACCTGGCGGACGACGGCGACCGGGTGCGGGTGGACCTCACCACCGGTGAGTTCACCAACCTGACGACGGGCACGATGGTGCGCGGCGCGGCGGCCGACCCGTTCCTCGTCGCCATGCTCGACGCCGGCGGGCTGATCAACCTCGCGAAGGACCGGCCGGAGGTGTTCCGCTAGATCCTGTCCCGCATTCGTCTCCAGCCGACCGCGCGCCGATCGCGCGGTTGACAACGGCCTCGCGGCCACCGTTCCCGCTCTGACACGAGGAGGTGTCGTATGCGCAAGACAGCGAAACTCGGCGTCGTGATTCTCTCGGCAGCTGCGTTGTTGTCCTCCGTATCCGCGACCGCATCCGCCGCACCACACGATCCGCCGGGGAACCTGCACGCCGGCCCCTACCCCGACGCGTTCGCCCGGGCCGGCTACACGAAGAGACAGGTCGACGCCAAGATCGAAGCCACCTGGCAGCAGCTCTTCCACGGCAGCCCGGGCACCGCCGCCGACCGGTACGACGGCCAGACGCTGTACTACCAGCTCGCGCCGGACCTGGCCTACGTCGAGGACATCGGCAACCAGGACGTGCGCACCGAAGGCATGGGTTACGCCATGATGATCGCGGTGCAGCTGGGCCACCAGCAGGAGTTCGACGCGCTGTGGAACTTCGCCAAGACCAAGATGCAGCTCCAGAGCGGTCCGGAGCAGTACTACTTCGCCTGGCACACCGACACGACCGGGAAGATCATCGACACCGGCGTGGCGCCGGACGGCGACCAGTGGATCGCCGCGGCCCTGGACTTCGCGTCGGGCCGCTGGGGCGACCGGACCGGGACCTACGACTACGGGCAGCAGGCGAAGCAGATCCTGCACGCGATGTGGCACGAGTCGGACCACGGCGGCGTCGACATGTTCGACCGCAAGTCCTTCCTGCCGACGTTCTCGCCGCCGGGCGCGGCCGGCTTCACCGACCCTTCGTACAGCTTGACCGGTTTCTACAAGGTCTTCGCGGAGGCCGACCCGGCGGACCGCGACCTGTGGGACCAGGCGTACACCGCCGGTGAGAACCTGCTGCGGAGCGCGGCGAACCCGGCGACGGGGCTGGCACCGGACTACGCCAACTTCGACGGCACGCCGTACCTGCGGCCGAACGAGACGGTCACCGACAACGCCTATGACCACAACTTCCAGGAAGACGCGTGGCGCGCCATCGCCAACGTGAACGTCGACGCGTCCTGGTACGGCGTCAAACCGTGGGAGACGCGGTATTCCGACACGCTGGAGCGGTTCTTCCGGGGACAGGGTGTCAGCACCTACGTCAGCCGGTACCACCTCGACGGCACACCGTTGACCGCCGGCCAGAACACCTACGAGCCCGCGCACGCCGAGGGGCTCGTGGCGATGAACTCGACATCGGCGATTTCGGCCACCGATCCGGACAAGAACGCCTTCGTCCGCGATTTCTGGACCACGCCGATCCCGGCCGGGCGAGCCCGTTACTACGACGGCATGCTCTACCAGCTCGGGCTGCTCTACGACAGCGGCCGGTTCCGGATCTGGGCACCGCACGGCAACCGCCACTGACGCGGGAACCGGGCACGACAGGGATCTGGGCGTCCTGCTTGCGGGACACTGCCGTGCGGAGCCGCACCGCACGGCAGTGCTCCTCAGCTCGCCGGGAAGAACAGGCGCAGACGGTGGACCCGGCCTTCGTCGTGCGACATGAGCCAGACCACGGCCGGCGGGCAGTGCTGCGGATCGTGCGGCGGGCTGACCATCGCCATTTCCCAGACGGTGAAGTCGCGGCTGGTGACGGCGTTGACGAGGTGCTGGGTCACGCCGTAGGCCAGGTCCGCTTCCATGCCCGCCACGGCCATGCCCGGGCCGCCCTGGAAACCCTGGCCGCTGGTCATCCGCATGTCAGACGCCCAGCGGTCGGCGACGACGCCGGCGAATTCGCCGCGCCGGGCGGCGGCCAGCGTGTCGGTCGCCTCTCGGGCGCTGGCGGCGTTGCGCGCGGCGGCGTCGTCGTACGCGCGGTCGGCGGTGGCCAGCAGTGCTTCGGACAGCTTGGTCCGCGCCTGGTTCAGCCGGCTGCGCACCGTGCCCACCGGAAGCCGGCAGGCGGCGGCGATCTGCTCGTACGACGTGACGTCGCTGAAGTGGCGCACCAGGACCACCTCCCGCAACGCCGGGGACAGGCTGTCGATCGCGTGCCACAACCAGTCACGGGACACGTGGTCGTCGAGAACGCGTTCCGGGGTCACGAGATCGGCCGGCGGCCTCGGGTCCGCGACCGGCACGACCCGGCGCGCGGCGCGCAGACGCACGAGGCAGGCGTTGCGGACGATCTCCCGCAGCCACGGGCCCGCCGCGGCCGGGTCGCGCAGGGTGCCGATCCGCCGCAACGCCTGCAGCGCGGCGTCCTGCAGCGCGTCCTCGGCGTCCGGGCCGTGGCCCAGGATGCTCAGCGCCACCGCGCGCAGACCGGCCTGGTGCCGGGCGAGCAACGTCCCGAGGGCGCTCACGCTGCCGGCCCGGGCGCTGCGCGCCAGCTCGATGTCGATGGGGATCACCAGATCATTCTTCCCGGTCTCGACCCCGGGCACCGCGGTGTGACGCACGCCATGCCGGCCGGATCGAACTTTCCTTCCCCGAAGCCATCGTGCCGGTGTCCCAGCACCTTGCGATCGGAGAAGTCCCATGGACATCGGCACCCACACCGTCGAGCTCGACGGCATCCTTCAGCGCTACCACGTGCACGGCCGCGGGCCGGTGTGCGTCGCCCTTCCCGGCGGCCCCGGCGTGGACTGGGCGTACCTCCGGATGCCCGCGCTCGAAGAGCACCTGACCATGGTCTACGTCGAGCCGATCGGCACCGGCGGCTCGGGGCGGCTGGCGTCCCACCCGCACGGGTACACCCGCGACCGGTACGCCCGCGCCCTGCTCGCCCTGCTGGACCACCTCGGCCTGGCCACGACCCACCTCCTCGGCCATTCCCACGGCGGGTTCGTCGCGCAGTACTTCGCGCTGCACCACCCCGGCCGGGTCGCCGGGGTGGTGCTGTACGAAAGCGCCCCGGTCACCGGGCCGGAGCACGGCGCCGAGGCCCAGCGCGCGGTCGCCGAGTTCGCCCGCCGCAACGCCGAGCGGCCCGAACTGCCTGCCGTGCTGGCCGCCCTGCAGGCGACCGCGTCCATCTCGGACGACGACGAGATGACCGCCGCGCTGCGCGGCCTGATGCCGGCCTACTTCGCCGACTACTGGGACCGGGAGGCGGAGTTCGCGCCCCTGAGGACGGTCGTGCGCGGCACGCACATCTCCGGACTGGACGCGCGGCTCGTACCGGACACGATCGACGACCGGGCGGCGCTGGGTGCGCTGACCGTGCCCGCGCTGGTGGTCGTCGGCCGGTTCGACGTGATCTGCGGAGTCCGCTGGGCGCACGAGCTGGCCGAGCTGATCCCCGCCGCCGGCCTCGTCGTGCTGGAGCACAGCGGTCACTTCGGCCACCTCGAAGAACCCGACCTGTTCGGCAGGGCGGTGGTGGACTTCGTCACCGGCCGCTGAGCTCCCCTCCCGGCGGACCGGCCGGCTCAGCCGAACAGCGACACGTCGACGGAATCGGCCAAAGCCCGGTAACCCGCGTCGTTACCGTGCAGATGATCGCCGGCGTGGAGGTCGTCCCTGATCCGGCCGGGGTGGTCCGCGTCGCGCCAGACGGCATCGAAATCCAGCACGGCGTCGAAGGCGCCGCCGGTGCGGATCCATTCGTTGACCGTCCGGCGCGCGTTCTCGCCTTCCGGTGTGTACAGCTCCGAGCCCTCGAAGGGCGCGATGGTCGTGCCGTAGACCCGCACGCCGCGTTCGCGCGCCCGGGCGATCAGCTGCCGGTAGCCGGCGATGACGTCGTCCGTCGTCACCGGCGCGCCGGGGAACATCTTCAGGAAGTCGGCGAGGGAACTGTCGTCGCGCGGGGCAGAGGAGATGATGATGTCGTTCCCGCCGATGGACAGCACCACGCAGCCGAGGCCGGGCGTCGCCAGCACGTCGCGGTCGAAGCGGGCCAGGCCGGCGGTGCCGATGCCGTCGCTGAGCATCCGGTTGCCGCTGATGCCCTGGTTGACCACGTACCCGGTGCCGAGCCGCTCGGCCAGCAGTTCCGGCCAGCTGTGGTGGGTGCCCGGGGTCGAGCCGGCGCCGTCGGTGCGGGAGTCGCCGAGCACCACGATCGCCTGCGCCGGGGCGTCGGGGAGTACTTCGACGGCGGAGATCAGAGCCCGCACCGGCAGCTCCCCGGCGTTCTCCGGCAGCGTGGGAGCGGCGACGGCGTCGCCCGGGATCGTCCAGCCGGTGTCCAGGACGGGGTCGTGGCAGGTGCAGGTCTCCACGCGCTCAGGCAGGTAGAGGCTGAGGGACAGCTCGGCGAGCGCGGGCAGGGGCAGGTCGACCGGATCGCTGAGGACGGGCGCGCCGGCCGGGACGGTGACGGCCGGGGCGCCGGAGAAGGTCAGCACGCGCTCGCTGCCGGCCCGCACCGCACCGCCCGGGGCCGCGAGGCCCAGCTGTGCCGCGCCGATGGTGAGGGGCGCGGTCCCGAACTCGTTGGTGAAGCGGATGCGCACCCGGCGCCCGCCGCCGCCGATGCGGACGACTTGGCGGAGGGTCACGTCGGCGAGGGGCGGGTGGTCGTCGAGCGAGCCGAACCCGTCGTGGGCGCTCTGCGGCGAAGCGCCCCAGGTCCGGACCCAGCTGCCTGCGTCGTCCGTCTCGGTCATCGGTTCCTCCGTGGTTCGTGGCGGTCGTGGTGGCGCAAGACTGCGGCGGGCCGCTCACACGGGACGCACACGGCGCTGACACGGCCGCCCTGGTTCGAGGTGGCGCGGGCGAGCGCGCGAAGATCGGGGGATGGACGGTGGTGCCCGGCTTCGCATCACGCTGCTGCGAGCGTTCGAGGTGGCTCGCGGTGACGTGGTCCTCCCCGTGCCGGGCGCGCGGTTGCAGGGCCTGCTGGTCCGGCTCGCGCTCGCCGGGGGCCGTGCGGTCGAGCCGGGTGTGCTGGTCGACGCGATCTGGGGCGAGGAACCGCCGTCCGGGCCCGCCTCCGCCCTGCAGACCCTCGTCTCCCGGCTGCGCCGCACGCTCACCCCGGCCGGGATCGTGCAGGTCGCGGGCGGCTATCGGCTGGCGGTGGCCGCCGCCGACGTGGACGCGCTGCGCTTCGAACAGCTCACCGCGGCTGGGCGGGACGGGCTGCGGGCGGGTGACGCGGAGGCCGCGAGGGCCGCGCTCGCCGAGGCCGTGGCCTTGTGGGGCGAACCCGCCGGTACCGAGCCCGCGGTGATCGCCGCGGTCGCGCCCACGGTGGCGACCCGGTTGGCGCGGGTGTCGATCGAGGCGGTCGCCGATCTCGCCGGCGCCGAGTTGTCGCTGGGGCACGCCGAGGTGGCCGCTACCCGCTTGACCGGGTTGCTGGCCGAGCACCCGGCGCACGAGCGGGCGGCCGGACTGCTGATGGACGCACTCGCCGTCGAGGGGCGGCAGGCCGAAGCGCTGGCCGTCTACGAGCGGGTCCGCCGGACTCTCGCCGAGGACCTCGGCGCCGACCCGGGCACTGCCCTGCGGGACCGCCACCTGCGCCTGCTGGCGCCGGACGCCACGGCCGGCACGGCGAAAACCCGGCAACGGGCCGCCCCCGAACCCGACCCGGTCCCGCCGTCCACCCTGCCCGCGTCGCTGACCAGCTTCATCGGCCGCGACGACGACCTCGCCCGGATCGGCGCCCTGCTCACCACCGGACGCCTGGTCACCGTCCTCGGCCCCGGTGGCGCCGGGAAGACCCGGCTGGCGCTGGAAGCCGCCCGCCGGCACCAGCACGACTACCGCGACGGCGCCCGTTTCGTCGACCTCGCGCCCGTCACCGAACCGGCGAAGATCGGCCCGGCCGTGCTCGCCGGGATCGGGCTGCGGGGCGGTGCCCTGTTCGACGTCCACCGGCGGGTCGAGGGTGCCGAGCTGGACGTTCTCGTCCGCGAGCTCGGCGGCCGGGAAACCCTGCTGCTGCTCGACAATTGCGAGCACCTGATCGAGGCGGTGGCCCATCTGGTCGCGGCACTGCTCCCCCGCTGCCCCGGGGTGCGGGTGCTCGCCACCAGCCGCGAACCCCTGGCGGTGGACGGCGAGGCACTCGTGCCGCTGGGCCCGCTCGCGCTGCCCGAGCCGGACGTCGACGTCGACCGAGCTGCCACGGTGGCCTCGGTGCGCCTGTTCACCGAGCGGGCCGCCGCCGTGCGCCCCGGTTTCGCCGTCGACGACACCACGCTGCCCGGCATCGTGCGCGTGGTGCGCGGCCTGGACGGCCTGCCGCTGGCCCTCGAGCTCGCCGCCGCCCGGTTGCGCACGCTGGCCCTGCCCGACCTCGCCGACGGGCTCGCCGACCGGTTCCGGCTCCTCATCACCGGCCACCGCACCGCGCCGGCCCGGCACCGCACCCTGCGCGCGGTCATCGCCTGGAGCTGGGAGCTGCTCGACGAGCACGAACGCACCGTCGCGGAGCGGATCTCGATCCTGCCCGGGGGCGTCACCCCGGCCTCGGCCGCCGCCGTCTGCGCCGGCACGGCCGTGCCGGCCGACGAGATCCCCGAACTGCTCGCCGCCCTCGTCGACCGGTCGCTGCTGCAGCCACCGACCGGCGCCGGCCGCTACCGCATGCTCGAAACCCTCCGCGAGTACGGCACCGGCCGGCTGACCGGCACCGGCGACCTCGGCCCGGCCCGCGACCTGGCCGCCGCCCACTTCACCGAGCTGATGGCCCGCCACGAACCCGGGCTGCGCGGCCACGGCCAAGTGCAGGCCATGCGGGTTTTCAGCGCCGAGTACGACAACACGATCGCCGCCCTGCGCCACCTGTGCGCCACCGGTGACGCCGCCGCCGCGATCACCCTCGTGCTCGCCATGACCTGGTACTGGCAGATGTTCGGCCGCACGGCCGACGCCGACCACTGGCTGGGTGCGGCGCTGGCGGTGCCCGGCGGCGAGCCGACGGCCGAACGCGACTGTGCCCGAGCCGTCTACCTGCTCAACCGGGCGGACATCCTGTCGGGGATCACCGCCGGGGAGGCCGCGGCCGACCGGGCGGAGATGCGGGAGCTGGCCGGCCGGCTGCTCGCGCACCCGGGGCTGCCGGCCCACTACCGTGTGTTCGGCCCGGTGCTGCTCTTCCTGCTGGAAGAGGAGACCGCGATCCCGGCCTTCCAGCGCTTGGCCGACGGCGACGACGCGTGGCTGTCCGGGCTGGCCCACATGTTCCAGGCCGAGTTCGCCGAGAACACCGGTGCGCTCGATCGGGTGCGCGTCCACGTGGAAGCGGCCCTGGACGGCTTCCGGCGGGCCGGCGACCGCTGGGGCCAGGCGGCGACGCTGCCGATGCGCGCCCAGCTGCGGTGCTACGACGACCTCGACGGTGCGCTGGCCGACCTGCGCGAAGCCCGGACGCTGGCGGGCGAGTTCGGCTCGCTCAGCCTCGGCGACCGGTTCTACAGCGACCTGCGCTGGATCGACCTGCACGTGCGGCGGGGCGAAACCGACCGGGCGATGGCGGTGATCGGCGCCGCCCGGGAGCGGGCGCTGCGCGCGTCGTCGGCGGAGATGCTGGTGCTGATCGACGCCCGGGAGGCCGACTTGCGGGTGCGGCTCGGTGACCTGGACCGGGCCGGTGCTCTGCTCGACGACGCCGAACGCGGTCTGCCCGGTGACACCGCGTTCCCCTCGGACCACGCCCGGACCCTGGTCGCCGGCGCCCGTGCCGCGCTCTGCCTGGCCCACGGTGACCTGGCCGGCGCGGACAAGGCGCTGCGGGCCGCGTACGCCTCCGCGCTGGTCGCCCGCGACCTGCCGATCCTCTCGCTGGTGACGGTGTACACCGCCGTGCTCGCCGAAGCACTCGGGCGGCGGCACGAGCCGGCCGTGCTGCTGGGGGTCGCCGCCCGGCTGCGGGGCGCGCACGACCGCACCGATCCGCAGATCCGCGAGCTCACCCGCCGGGTCCGGGCCGCGTCGGGCGCGGACGAGTTCGCCGCGGCGTACGCACGAGGCTGGGAGCTGGACGCGGAAACCGCCGTGGCGCAAGCCGACCCGGCGTCGCTGACCCGTCCGTAGCAGGGCAAACCCTGGTGTGCGCGCCGTGTGCGTCTCGTGTGCGCGGCGGTGGCCAGTCTCGGGGCACACCTCGAGAAGGGAACTGCCATGCATGACGTAGTGATCGTGGGGGCCGGTCCGGTCGGCCTGTTCGTCGCCGGCGAGCTCGGGCTCGCGGGCTGCTCGGTGCTGGTCCTCGAACGGGAGCCGGAGGCGCACACCCCGTGGCGCAGCTTCCCGCTCGGCATGCGGGGACTATCGGGCGGGTCGGTCGAAGCGTTCTACCGCCGCGGGATGCTGCCGGCCCTGCTGACGGCGTCGGGCGTGCCGGAGACGCCGGTCGCGGACGAGCCGGCACCCCCGCGGACGGTCGGCCACTTCGCCGGGATGATGCTCGACCCGGCCGACGTCGACCTCGACCGGCTGCCCTACCGGCTGCCCAGCCCGGCCTCGGACGGCATCATGACCAGCCTCGAGGCGGTGGAGACGGTGCTGGCCGAGCGGGCCGAAAAGCTCGGCGTCGAGATCCGGCGCGGGGTCGCCGTCACCGCCGTCACCCAGGACGGCGAAACCGTGGCCGCCCGGGCCGGCGAGCAGGAGTACCCGGCCCGCTGGCTCGTCGGCTGCGACGGCGGCCGCAGTGCGGTACGCCGCCTCGCGGGCTTCGACTTCGCCGGGACCGAACCGCAGTTCACCGGCTACCTCGCGCTGGCCACGCTCGCCGATCCGGAGAAACTGCGCCGCGGCTTCGCCCTGACCCCGGCGGGCATGTACCTCACGATGTCCGAGCCCGGCCACTTCGGCATCATGGACTTCGACGGCGGCGCGTACGACCGTTCCCGGCCGCTGACCCGCGAGCACCTCCAGTCGGTGCTGCGCCGTGTCTCCGGCACCGACGTGACGCTCGGCGAGGTGCACCTCGCCTCGACCTTCACCGACCGGGCGATGCAGACGGCCACCTACCGGCGCGGCCGCGTCCTGCTCGCCGGCGACGCCGCGCACATCCACTCCCCGCTCGGTGGGCAGGGGCTCAACCTCGGCCTCGGCGACGCGGTCAACCTGGGCTGGAAGCTCGCGGCGACGGTGCGCGGGCACGCGCCGGAAGGCCTGCTCGACACCTACACCGCCGAACGCCACCCGATCGGCGCGCGGGTGCTCGACTGGTCGCGCGCCCAGGTGGCGACCATGCGGCCGGACCCGCACTCCCGGGCGGTCCAGGCCGTGGTGCGCGACCTGCTGGAGACCCGCGACGGCACCACGTACGTCTTCGAGCGCACCTCGGGCACGTCGCTCCGCTACGAGCTCGGCGGCGAACACCCGCTGGCCGGCCGCAACGCGCCGGACTTCCGCCTGGCCGACGGCACCCGCCTCGGCGAGCTGCTGCGGGACGGCCGCGGCGTCGTTCTCGACTTCACCGCCGACGGGCAGCTGCGCGAGGCGGCGTCGCACCACGGCGACCGGATCCGGTACGCGACCGGCCCGGCACACGACGACCTCGGCCTCGGCGCGGTACTCGTCCGGCCGGACGGCATCGTCGCCTGGGCCGGCGACCGCACTCCGGACGGTGGTGCGTTCGACCGAGCCGTCACCCGGTGGTTCTGAACCGTCGTCGGCGTGCTCGATGGCCAGGCAGCTCACGCCGTCCAGCGGGAGACGTGCAGGTCCCGGTCCGGTGGCGCCGCGGACCGGAGCGAGGCTTCCGCGAGCAAGCCGGCGACGAAGTCCGCCTGGTGGGCGGGCACGGTGAACGGCAGCCGGACCCACCGGTCGGCCGTGCCGTCCACGGTGAAGCGAGGGCCGGGAGTGATCCGGAGACCGAGCTCGAGGGCCGCCGAGGCGATGCGGGTCGCGCTCGGCCGCGGGAGCTCGGCCCACAGCGCCATCCCGGCTTTCGGGGAGGACCACCGCCAGTCCGGCAGCCGGGCGCGCAGGGCCCGCTCGAGGGCGGCGCGGGTCCGGCGCAGGTGGTCACGCCGCTCGGCGAGGATGACCTCGGCGTCCTGCAGGAGCCGGACGGCGACCAGCTGGTCCAGGACCGGGCTGCCGAGGTCGACGGAGGCGCGCTCTTGCGCGAGCCGGGCGAGGAGACCCGGCTCGGCTCGGACCCAGCCGATGCGCAAGCCGGCCCAGAACGCCTTGTTCATCGACCCCAGGGTCACGACGTCCCGGCGCAGGACCGCGGCCGGCGGGGGCGTGGGACCGTCCAGCACCAGGTCGGCGAACGTTTCGTCGACCGCGACGACCGCGCCCCGCAGGCCGGCGAGCACTCGCCGGCGGGAGGCTTCGCCCGCGACCAGGCCCGTGGGGTTCTGACCGTCCGGGGTCAGGTGGGCCAGCGTCGTGCCCGCGGCGGGCCGATCCCAGCCGGCCGCGGTGACCGGCAACGGGACCGGGCGCAGGTGGTGGGCGCGGACGGCGTCGAGGACGGCGGGATAGGTGGGCTGTTCGACCAGCACCGGGGCGCCGGGGCGGCCCAGCGCGCGCAGCAGCAGGTTCCAGCCTTGCAGGACACCGCTGGTCACGAGGACCTGCTCCGCTCGGGTCTCCAGGCCGCGCCCGGTGAGGTGCCGGGCCACCGCGGCTCTCAGCGCGGGCAGGCCGAAGGGGTGGAGACCGTGGCCGGCGAGCTGGGCGGACAGGTCCGCCGCGGCCGCCCGCGCCGCATCGGGCAGCTGACCCGGAGCGGGCAGCGCGGCCACCGTGAGATCCAGGACCTCGACCGGCTCGCCGGCTTGGGCGTCCGGCCGCTGCGCGGTCGTCGCCGGCAGGCTGATCCGGCTGCCCGCGCCGTGGGCGCTGTACAGGTAGCTCTGCTGCCGCAGCACGTTGTACGCGGCGCTCACCGTCGTCCGGTTCACGCCCAGGACCCCGGCCAGAGCGCGCTCCGAGGGCAGCCGCGTGCCGACCGGCAGCCGGCCGTCGAGCGCCAGGCTGCGGACGCCGGCGGAAACCGCGACGTAGACGGGTACGTCGCCGGCGAGCCACGGCTCGATCAGGGACGCCAGCCGCTCGGGGCCCATCCGGCCAACACCTTTCACTTGGCTGTGTTCGAAACCAGCCAAGCTTGCCACAGTGGGGCGCGAAGTCCTTCCGCACATCCGGACCCCAGGAGGTAGCGCCGTGGCGAGTTCCCCGGACGTGGTGCCGTCCCCCGACCGTCGCGAAGTCCTCGAACTCACTCGTGAGCTCCTCCGGATCGACACGGTGAACCCGCCCGGCAACGAACGGGCGGCCGCGGAAGTGGCTCTCGCCTACGGGAAGCGGTTCGGCCTGGACGGCGACCTGGTGCCCCTCGGCGACGGCCGGGCCAACCTGCGCCTGGTGCTCCCGGGGGCCGGCGCACGAGCTCCGCTGATGTACTGCGGGCACTTCGACACCGTGCCGCTGGGCACCGCGGCGTGGACCCGGCCGCCCCACGCGGCGGAGGTGGACGAAGACGGCGTGCTGTGGGGACGCGGGGCCGTCGACATGAAAGGCGGGGTCGCGGCCATGCTCGTCGGCATGGCCACCCTCGCCCGCGCCGAGGTGCTGCTGCCCGGCGACGTCCATTTCCTGGGCACCGTGGGCGAAGAGGTCGACTGCGCCGGCGCCCGCGCCGCTCTGGACGCCGGTGCGCTCGACGGCGTGGCGAACCTCGTCATCGCCGAGCCGACGGACCTCGAACTGGTGGTCGCCCACAAGGGCGCGCTGTTCCTGGAGTTCACCACCTACGGCCGGGCCGCCCACGGCGCCATGCCCGAGCAGGGCGTCAACGCCATCACCCACATGACTCGCCTGCTGGACCGGCTGGGTACCCTCGCCACCGAGCTCCCGGCGCATCCCCTGCTCGGCGGCGCCACGCTCAACGTCGGCACCATCGAAGGGGGTTCGGTCGTGAACATCGTGCCGGACCGGTGCACCGCCCGCGTGGACGTGCGCACGGTGCCCGGCATCGACCACCCGGCCCTGGTGGCTCGCCTCGAGGGGCTGCTCGACGAACTCGCCGGCACCCACACCGGCTTCCGGGCGCGCTTGACGGTCACCGGTGACTACCCCGCCGTCGGCACGGCTCTCGACCAGCCCCTCGTGCGGGCCGCCACGCGCGTGCTCGGCACGGTGCTGGGGCGGTCCCCCGAACCCCGTGGCGTCAGCTACTTCTCCGACGGATCCATCCTGCAGCCCGCCACCGGCCTTCCTACGCTCCTGTGCGGCCCGGGCGACCCGAACCTCGCACACCAGACCGATGAACGCGTCGACGTGTCCGCGCTGGAGCGGGCCGCCGAAATCTTCACCAGGCTGCCGGTGGTCCTGACGTGAAGACGGTGGACACGGGAGTTCTCGCGGTGGGCTACCTGGAGGACGGTCCGGACGACGGATGGCCCGTCATCCTGGCGCACGGGTTCCCGTTCGACGTGCACGCCTACGACGAGGTCGTCCCGGTGCTGACCGCCCGGGGTGCCCGGGTCGTCCGCCCTTGGCTGCGCGGGTTCGGTCCGACCCGCTTCCTGACCGCGGCCACCCCGCGCAGCGGGCAGCAGGCCGCGCTCGGCTCGGACCTCGTCGCGCTGCTGGATGCCCTGCACCTGGACACCGCCATCCTCGCCGGATACGACTGGGGCGGCCTGGCTTCCTGTGTCGCCACCGCCTTGTGGCCCGAGCGCGTGGCCGGGCTGGTTTCGTTGGCCGGCTACGACATCATCGACATCGAGAGCCAGCAGCGCGCGCACGATCCCGCCCTGGAGCACGCCGTCTGGTACCAGCACCTGTTCCAGACCGAGCGGGGACGCCACTGCCTCGCCGACCACCGCCGGGAGCTGTGCCGCACGCTGTGGCGGCAATGGTCCCCGCACTGGCGGTTCGACGACGCGACCTTCGAACGAACCGCCGCGTCGTTCGACAACCCGGACTTCGTCGACGTCGTGATTCACGCCTACCGCCACAGTTTCGGCCTCGAGGCCGGCGACCCCGCTTATGCGGAGCTGGAAGAGCGGCTTGCGCACCGTCCGGAAATCACGGTGCCGGCGGTGACCCTCGACGGAGCGAGCGACACGCTGAAACCCGGTGGCACGGCCGACCACGCCGGCATGTTCACCGCCCGCCACGAGCACCGGGTGATCGACGCGGGCCACAACCTTCCCCAGGAGGCCCCCACCGCTTTCGCCGATGCCGTGCTGACGGTCGGGCGATGGGTGACGACCTCACCATGACGATCCCGAAGACCTGCCTGCTCACTTGCACGCCGGGCGCGGCCGTCCGGTTGCCCGGCACACCTGTGCTTTTTCTTGCAGCACCGGCACTCTTCGGCGGCTCTACGCTCGGCTGATGGAGTCTGAAAGACACCGGATCGCCTGGCGGGTCGTGGTGGCGGTCGCGGTGCTGGTGTTCCTGTTCTTCGGCACGGGCACGACCTCCTTGCTGCTCAACCGGACCTACGTCTTCGAGGGCGGTGATTTCCTCGTCGCGGCCGCCATCTTGACCGGATCCCTCGGCCTCGCCGTTTTCGCCGCGTATCGCCTGGGAGCCCCGGACCGCCGGCTGCGCGCCGAGGTGCCGGACTACGGCGCCTGGCTGCCCGCCCGCGACGCCACCAACGGCGAGGGCCGCATCGACCTCGACGCGCAAACCGCCGGCCTGCGCCGGATCGCCCGCCACGCGGCGGCGCTGGTGCTGGCCTGGACCATGCTGATCACGCTCGGGCTCGCCGGTGTCGTCGCGGCCTACCAGGGCGCCGCCGGCCTCCTCGCCACCGGAATCCGCGTCGAGGGTGTGGTGCTCGCGGTTCACCAGCCGAGCAGGGGCACGTCGTCGTTCTGGGTGCGCTACCACTCGCCGGGAAAGTCCTGGACCGAGGAGATCGTCCGCGACTCCGCTCGCGTGTACTACGTCGGCGACGCGGTGACGGTCGTCTACGACCGGCAACACCCGGAGCACGTCCGCACCACCGAGGAGCCGAACGAGAACCAGATCCTCGTCGGCTTCAGCGTGATCCCGCTGCTGTTCGGCTTCGCCGGGCTGCCGTTCGCGGCCAAGGCGGCGGTGGGCTGGCGCCGCCGCGCCCGCGCGGTCGCCCACACCGGCTGGCGCATCGCGACGGTGACCGTCGTACCCGGATTCCGGGCCCGCAGCCACAACCCGGAGATCCTGGTCCGCTACCGCGACGGCAGCGAGATCGTGCTGCGGACCGCGATGTCGGCGCACGGCGCCGGCTACCTGGTCGGCGAGAAGGATCGACGAGCATGGATCGGCGGCTGGGGACGGCGGATGGCGGTCCTGTTCCCGTACGGCCCGGGCAAGCCCCGCCCGCACGCCGTGCCCGCGTACGCGGAGGAGCCGCGCGTCGGCTGATCCGCCGGTGAGGCGGCGCCGACGCCCGATTCCTTTGCGCGGTGGCCGGGATCTACCTGATCGGAGACGCGGCCCGCGCGATGGGCCGGTCCCGATCACCGACCCCGGAAAGCAAGGCTGATCGTCCATGACCATTCCCTCGACCATGCGCGCGCTGCAGCAGACTTCCCTCGACGGCCCGCAGGACATGCGCCTGATCACCGGCGCACCGGTGCGGAGCCCCGGCCCGGACGAGGTCCTGATCCGGGTCACCGCCGCCGGCGTCAACTTCGCCGACGTCTCGAAGGCCCACGGCACGTTCCTGGACGGTCCGCGGCCGCCTTATCTGGCCGGTTTCGAGGCTGCCGGTCAGGTCGTCGCGACGGGCGACGCGGCAACGGGCCCGACGCTGGGGGCTCGTGTCGTCGGCATCGGGAACGCCGCGTTCGCCGAGTACATGGTGCTGCCGGCGACCGCGGCGATGCCCGTGCCTCCTGGCTGGACGGAGCAGCAGGCGCTGGGCTTGGTCGTGAACTGGCCGACCGCGCTGGCCGCGCTGAAGCCGTTGGGTGACGTCACCGCGGGGCAGGCCGTGCTGGTCCACGCCGCGGCGGGCGCGACCGGCCAGGCCGCGGTCACGGTGGCCAAGCACTACGGTGCGACGGTCATCGCGACCGCCTCGCCGGGCAAGCACCAGACGGTGCTGGCATCGGGCGCCGACCACGTCCTGGACGCCCGCGGTGGCGATCTCGTCGCCGAGGTGCTGCGGCTGACCGGTGGCGCCGGCGCCGACGTCGTGCTGGAGTCGGCGGGCGGCGCCACTTTCGAGGCGAGCCTGGCCGCGGCCAAGCGGGTCACCGGCCGGGTGGTCGTCTTCGGCCTGGCGGGCGGCGAAGCCGCGATCACCAACTGGGACCTGGTCTACCAGCACCAGGTCCACGTCATCGGATTCAACCTCGGCGTGTTGATCAGCGCCGCGCCACGGATTTTCGGCGACGTCATGGGCGAGCTGTCCTCGCTCGTCGCCACCGGTGTGGTGACCCCCGGCCGGCCCACCGCCTACGACTTGGCCGACGGCCCGAAAGCGCTCGCAGAGCTGGAATCCAGGGCCACCGTCGGCAAACTGGCGTTGCTGCCTTGAAACACTTCCGGTACCGGGTCATTAGGCTCCCGGAGTGACATCGCACGCGCGGACGGCACCGGATGAGGACCGGTTCACCGCCGAGACCGAACGGTTCCGCCGCGAGCTGCTGGCGCACTGCTACCGCATGGTCGGCTCGGCGCACGACGCCGAGGATCTGGTGCAGGAGACCTATCTGCGGGCGTGGCGGTCCTACTCCGGGTTCGAGGGCCGGGCGTCGATCCGGTCCTGGCTCTACAAGATCGCCACCAACGTCTGCCTGCGGGCGGTGGAACCACGGCGGATCAGGATGCTGCCCTCGGGCCTGACCGGCCCGTACGACGGACCCGACCGGCCACCGAGTCCCGTCGCGCCCGGCGACGTCGCGTGGCTGGAACCGATGCCGGACGCCTGGATCGCCCCGCCCGCCGACGATCCGGCCGCCGTCGTGGTCGCGCACGAGTCGCTGCGGCTCGCGCTCATCGCCGGCCTGCAGCACCTGCCCGCCCGCCAGCGCGCGATCCTCATCCTGCGCGAAGTGCTGGCGTTCTCCGCGGCCGAGACCGCGGAGGTCCTCGGGACGACCGTCGCGGCGGTGAAGAGCGGTCTGCAGCGCGCCCGGGTCCGGCTGGACGAGGTGGAGCCGGAGCCCGCGGAGGTGCTCGAACCGACCGACCGGCGGGCGCGTGCCCTGCTCGAGGGCTACATCGCGGCCTTCGAGCACTCCGATGCCGGTCTGCTGGAACAGGTGCTGCGCGCCGACGCCACGCTGGAGGCGACGCCGTTCCGCGACTGGCAGTCGGGCCGGGCGATGTGCCTCCACGTGCTCGACGCGTTCGTGCTCGGCACACCGGGCGACTGGCGGATGATCCCCACCACGGCCAACGGCCACCCCGCCGCCGTCGTGTACCACCGAGACTCGGACGGCGCACTGCGAGCCGACGGCGTCGTGGTGCTGGCCGCCACGGCGACCGGCGTCCGGCACGTGATCAAGTTCCACGATCCCGCACTGGTCGCGATGTTCGGCTTCCCGGACGTGCTCGCGCACTGAGGCCATTCAGTCCGCGGGCTCGAGGGCCGCTCGAAGGATCGCTCGCGCGGAACCGGCCAGTACTTCGACGGCGCGTTCGCGGTCGAGCCCGCCGATGTCGGTGAGCCACACCAGCGACTCGATGCCCGTCGCGGATCGGATCGCGACGGCGGTTTCGCGGATGCCGACGTGCGGGTGCGACTCGGCCAGCGGCGCCAGCGCCTCCTCGATCCAGCGGATCGCCCGGCCGCCACGCAGGATCGGCTGAGCCGCTCCCGGCTCGAGGGACAACCGCAGCTGTGCCCGCAGTTGCGGCTCCCAGCGCACCACGAAATCGAGGAACGACCGCATGACCAGATCGAGGCGCGCCTCCACGTCGGCCGGCGCATCGGCCGGCAGCAACCCGACGCCGTCCTCGATTTCCGGATAGGCGGCGAGCAGCAGGGCGCGCTGGTTCGGGAAGTAGCGGTACGCCGTGGTCCGCGAGATGCCCGCGATGGCGGCGGCGTCCTCGACGGCCGGAGACTCCCCCGCCGCGAGCAACTCGTGCGCGGCCGCCACCAGCGCGGCCCGGGTCCGGCCCTTCTGCCGCCGGCGGCCGGTGGACTCATATGGCACCTCCATGCCATCATGGTACTTCAGTGCCACAAGGAGGCAGCCATGGCCGATCCCACGGACACGAACCCCGAGCTGTATCGAGTCGCCTTCGAGAACGAACGGGTCCGGGTGCTCGAGTACCTCGACGGGCCAGGCGATCGGACCGCACCGCACCACCACCCGGACAGCGTCATGGTCACCCTCGGCGCTTTCCGGCGCCGCATCCACGCCGGCGACCAGGAAGTGAGCGTCGACCTGCCGGCAGGCGCCGTCCGGTGGCTCGGCGAACAGGAACATTCAGGCGAGAACGTGGGTGACACCCCGACGCATTCGGTGTTCATCGAGCTGAAGGAGCCTCGTCCCGACGGCTTCGCCCCGGCCACCGCATTGGGGCCCGCTGAACCCTGAGATGCACCTTCGCGGCCGGCGCAGCTCCGGTGCCCGCCGAAGGGAACCCCGACGGCCGCCGCTCAGCGTCCGGGAAGGTTGCCGAGCGCCTGGGACCGGGCGGCCAGGAGTTCGGCGTAGGTGTCGTCGCGCTCGGCCCAGCGCAGCGCCTTGGCCCGTTCGACGACGATCTCGTCCGGGGTCGGGGTCTGGGTGAGGAGCCCGACGACCTCGTCGAGGAAGCCCTCCAGCGGCAGGGCGCGGGGGTTGAGCTTCTCCTGGCCCGCGTTGGCGACGGCCGGCGGGACGAGCTCGGTGACACCGATCCCGGTGCCTGCGAGGTGGGCGCGGAGCGACTCGGTGTAGGAGTGCACGGCGGCCTTCGAGGCGCCGTAGGTGGCCATGAGCGGGAACGGCAGGAATCCGATGCCGGAGGAGACGGTGATGATGTCGCCGGCGCCGCGGCCGATCAGGTGCGGGGTGAACGAGCCGATCACCCGGATGGTGCCCAGGAGGTTGACCGCGATGGTGGTCTCCGCCCGGGCGAGGTGGCCGGGGTCACGGAGGTCCTCGGTGAGCATGACGCCCGACATCGTCACGACGAGGTCGAGGTCGGGGTGCTTCGCGAGGACCTCGTCGCGGGCGGCGAGGACGGAGGCCGGGTCGGTGACGTCGACCCGGACCGTCTCGAGGCCCTCGACCTGGTCGGTGTGCCGTCCGCCGACGACGACGGTGCTGCCGGCGTCGACGAACCGCCGGGCGAGGCCGCGGCCGATTCCGGTGGTGCCACCGACGATCAGTGCGGTGCGTCCGCTGATGTCCATTCCTGCTTCTCTTTCTCTTCGGAATCCGGCCCGGTGACCGGCACACCACCAGGTTCGACCGGCGCGTTCGCCGCAGGAAGGCCCCCTCGATCCGGGTAGTGACAGGGCACCTTTCGGCGGCGGATCCGTCGCTAATGTGGAAGTCGTGGATGCGGACGACGAGAACCGGCTTGGCGAGTACCTGAGCGCACGACGCGCGTTGGTCACGCCTCACCAAGCCGGCATCCCGGCCGGTTCCGGTCGCCGCGTGCCAGGTCTGCGCAGGGAAGAGGTCGCACTGCTGGCGGGCATCAGCGCCGACTACTATTTCCGGCTCGAGCGCGGACGGGACAAGAACCCGTCCGCCCAGGTCCTGGAATCCCTGGCTCGCGTCCTCCGATTGGATGACGTCGAGACGGAATACCTGCTCAGCCTGGGAGGCCCTCGTCCCCGGGGCCGGCGGACCCGGCGCTCCGGCCGAGTGCCGGCGAGGCTGCACCATCTCCTCGCAGCGCTCGACATCCCCGCGTTCATCGAGAACCGGTACTTCGACGTCGTCGCCTCGAATCCCCTCGCCGTCGCGTTCAGCCCGAGGCTCGCGCCCGGCCACAACCGGCTGCGGTCGCTGATGCTCGATCCCGAGGAGCGCGAGTTCCACGACGATTGGGACAGCGCCGTCGACGAGTTCATCGCTTCCTTCCGCCGCTCCCTCGGCGACGACACCGCCGACCCGCGCGCGATCGAGCTCGTGGGTGAGCTCTCGCTTGCCAGCGCGCGATTTCGGTCGCTCTGGGCGCGACACGACATCCGGCAGCCGGCAGGAGGAACGACATCGGTCACCCATCCGGTCGTCGGTCCGATGCGCCTGCACCGCGAAAAGCTCCCGGTCGACGAGCTGATCCTCGTCATCTACTACCCCGACGAACACAGTGACAGCGCGGAGAAGGTCGCGTTGCTCGCCTCGTTGGCATCCGCGGCGCCGAACGGGCCGGCGGACCGCTCGTTCGGGGGTACTGGCGTTACCTCGTAGGCGGCCGGAACGGCACCTACCCCGAGGGCTGCGGCGTAGAGAGGTCGCGCGCTGGCCGGGGTCTCGATCGACTACTACGTGCGCATGGAGCGCGGCAACCTCGCCGGCACACCCGAGAGCGTGTTCGACGCGCCGGCCCGGGCCCTGCAGCTCGACGGGGCCGAGCGCGAGCACCTGTTCACCCTCGCCCGCAACGCCGAAGCGCCCACCGGCGGCGCCGGACCCCGCCGGCCACTGTGCGGCCCGGCGTCCAGCAGGTGCTCGACGCCATCTCCGACGCGCCGGCCTGGGTGCACACCGGGTCGTGGCTCAGGCCAGGTCCGCCATGTCCAGCACGAAGCGGTAGCGGACATCGTTGTGCCGCAGACGATCGAAGGCTTCGTTCACCCGCGCCGACGGAAGCACTTCGACATCGGCGGTGACGCCGTGCTCGGCGCAGAACGCCAGCATGGCGGCCGTGGCGGGCGCGCCACCGCTGCCGCCCGAGGTGAGCTTCTTGCGCCCCACCAGCAAGTCCATGGTCTGCACGGTGACCGGCCCGAGGTGGCCGACCTGGCTGAGCGTGCCGTCCATGGCCACCAGCCCCAGGTACGGACCGAGGTCGTGGGGCGCTGAGATGGTGTCGACGACGACGTCGAAGCGGTCCCGGGCGGCGGCCAGCTGCGCCGGATCGGTGGACACCACGACGTCATCGGCGCCGAGCTTGCGGGCGTCTTCGGCTTTGCCCGCCGAGCGGCTGATGACGGTCGTTTCCGCGCCGAGCGCCACAGCGAGCTTGACCGCGATGTGCCCGAGCCCGCCCAGCCCGGCGACCCCGACCCGCGTGCCCGGCCCGACGCCGAGGCTGCGCAGCGGCTCCCACACGGTGATCCCGGCACAGAGCAGCGGCGCCGCGGCGGCCGGGTCGATCCCGGCGGGCAGGGGGTAGGCGAAGCGATCGCGGACGACGTACTCCCGGGTGTACGCCCCCAAGGTCGTCGAGCCGTCGCGGCGGTCGGTGCCGCCATAGGTCAAGGTGGGGAACTCGCGGCAGAAGTTCTCCTGCCCGGCTGCGCACATGACGCACACGCCGCACGAATCGACGATGTTGCCCACGGCGACCTGGTCGCCCGCGGCGAACCGCGTGACCGCGGACCCGGCTTCGGTCACGACTCCCGTGAACTCGTGACCAGGCACGAGGAGGCCGCCGGAATGCGCGTCGACGGAGTGGACGTCGGTGTGGCAGACACCGCAGTAATCGACCCGGACCGCGATGTCGTCCGGACGCAGGTCCCGCCGCTCGAGAGGCACTCGCCGCAACTCCCCGGCTCCGCCGTCCACTCCCCAGCCCACCGTCTCCCGCATGACCACTCCCATCCAAACAGACTGTTCGGTCTATTTCACCGTAGGCACAGTCCTGCCGAAAAGCAAACCGACTGTTCTGTTGCTAGGCTCGCCCGATGACCGACCTGCCCCTGACCGCCCGCGGCACGGCGACCCGAGACCGCATCCTCGAGGCGGCGACGCGGGAGTTCGCGGAGCACGGGATCGCGGGTGCCCGCATCGAGCGGATCGTGAGCGCCGCCCGCACCAACAAGGCACAGCTCTACGCCTACTTCGGCAGCAAGGACGGCCTGTTCGACGCGATCTTCTTCGCCTCGCTGGAACGGATCGTGAACGTCGTCCCGATCGACGCCACCGACCTCGCGGACTGGGCCGTGCGCCTCTACGACGAGTACCTGCGCCGCCCCGACCTGATCCGCCTGGCCACCTGGGCCCGCCTGGAACGGCGCCCAGCCGGCCACCTCGTCGCCGACGCCGACCGGCTCGACGACCGCAAGCTCCGGGCGATCGCCGAGGCACAGGCCGCCGGGCTCGTGCGGCCGGGCGACCCGTTCGACGTGATGGCGGTGGTCATCGCGATGTCGATGGCGTGGTCACCGGTCAGCAACGTCTACGCGGCCACCGCGGACGAGCCGCCGGACCGGCACGACGGACGCCGCGCCCTGCTGCGGGAGACCGTCCGCCGCGCGGTGATGACGGGCTGAGGTTCCGCCACGGGCCCTCAGGACTTGTTGGCCTCGGCTCCCAGCACGTCGAGAAAGGCGAGAGCCTCGGCGTCGGGCGATCCCGGCGGCGCGCTGTAGAGCACGAGGTGCTGGTCGCGGTCGGTGAGCGCGAGTGAGTCGCAGTCGACGGTGATCTCCCCGGCGACCGGGTGGCGGAAGGTCTTGGTGAGCACCGGCGCAGCCTGCACGTCGTGCTGTTCCCAGAGCCGGGCGAACTCGCTGCTGGCGTCCCGCAGCTCCGCGACGAGGCCCGTCACCGCGGGATCGGCCGGGTAGCGGGCGAGGGTGGCGCGAAGCTCCATGACGACGTGGTGCCGGAACTCCGCGGCGTCGGAGATTCCGTACAGCGGATCGGCTTGCTCCGCGCCGAGGAAGGCTCGGCGGGCGAGGTTGCGGTCCTGCGGGGCGAGCGCGGCGAAGTCCTCCATGAGCGCAGCGGCGAGGGTGTTCCAGGCGAGCACCTCGAACGCGGCGGAGGTCACGAAAGCGGCCGTCTGCGGCAGCCGCTCGAGGAGCGCGAGGATGCTCGGGCGGACGTCGCGCCGATGCAGTCCGGTACGACTCGGCGCAGTGCCCGCGAGGACGTGCAGATGATCGGACTCGGCGTCGGTGAGCCGCAGCGCGCCGGCGATCCCGGCGAGGACCTCGCCCGACGGCCGGGGCGCCCGGCCCTGCTCGAGCCGGACGTAGTACTCCGTGGAGATGTGCGCGAGGACCGCCACCTCCTCGCGGCGAAGGCCTGGTGTCCGGCGTCGCGGCCCGGCGGGGAGGCCGACGTCCTGCGGCCGCAGCCGCTCGCGACGGCTGCGAAGGAACGCCCCGAGCTCCTGCTTGTCCATACCCCCAGTCTGCACACCGCGCGGCGGCGGACCCTGGTACCGCTTGTGCCTGTATCCGGTCCGGAGACCGGCACAGGCTGTGGTCATGACGAACCACAGCGACAGCACCCCCATCGGCCTGCTCACCGGCAAGATCGTGTTCATCACCGGCGCCAGCCGCGGCATCGGGGCGGCCGCGGCCCGGCTCTTCGCCTCCGAGGGCGCCGCCGTCGTGCTCGCCGCGCGCAGCACCGACGCCCTCCAGCGGATCGTCGCCGGGATCCGCGCCGACGGCGGCGTCGCCGACGCCGTGACGGTGGACCTCGCCGACCGGGCGAGCATCCGCGCGGCGGTCGACCGCGTCGAGCAGCTGCACGGACGGCTCGACGGCGCGTTCAACAACGGCGCGGCGATCCAGCGACCCGGCCCGCTCGACACCACCAGCGACGACGACGTCGAAGAGCAGTTCGCGGTGAACTTCCGGGCACACTGGACCGCCATGACGGCCGAGGCCGCGCTCATGCGCCGGGGCGGCGGCGGGGCGATCGTCAACACGTCGAGCATCGGCAGCCGCCGCGCGAACCCCGCCCTCCCCGCGTACGGCGCGATGAAGCGCGCGCTCAACAGCATCACCGAGACCGCTGCCGTGACCTGGGGCCGCGAGGGCATCCGCGTGAACGGCATCACCCCCGGTGGCACCGGCACGGAGATGATCGACGCGTGGGAGGCGGCGACCCCGGGCGTCATCGAGCGCATCAACGCGTCGACCCCGCTCGGCCGGATGGCTGAGCCCCGCGAGGTCGCCGAGGTGGCGGCGTGGCTGCTCAGCGACCGTGCCTCGATGGTGACCGGCGCGATCGTGCCGGTGGACGGGGGCGCCGGCGCCTGAAACACGGCCCGACGGTGACCCGCTGCCGATCAAGCTCGGCTTCGGCGCCGACCGTCAACGCCAGTCGGGGGCCCCGGAAGCGGGCGCCAGAAGGGTCTCGATCTTCGCCTGGACCTCCCGCATGATCGCCACGATGCGGGCTTCGTGGTCCACGGTAAGCCTGGCCAGCGGGACCGAGCAGCTGATCGCGTCGATCGCGGGGCTGTCGTAGCGCAACGCGAACCCGAAGCCCGCTATCCCCGGCACCGTTTCCTCGTGTTCGGTCGAGTATCCGCGCTCGCGCACCTGCTCCAGGTCGGCCAGCAGCGACGCGCGGTCGGTGTGGGTGTGCTCGGTCAGCGCGGCGAACGGTTCGGCCGGGAGCGGGAGTCCGTCGTCGGGACGTTCGGCGAGCAGTGCTTTGCCGAGGGCGCCGGCGTGGGCCGGGACCCGGCGGCCGACGCGGTTTATCGTGCGCACGTATTCGTGGGATTCGCGGGTCGCGAGGTAGACGACGTTCGGGCTGTCGAACCGGGCCAGGTGGATCGTCTCGCCGAGTGCGTCCGAAGCCTCGTCCAGGTACGGGCGGATCACGCGCACGCGCCGGTCGGTGTCGAGGTAGCTCGTGCCCGTGAGCAGCGCCCGGATCCCGATCCCGTAGAGGGAGCCGGTGACGTCCGTGCGCACCCAGCGGCAGTCGACGAGGGTCTGCAACAGCTGGTACATGCTGCTGCGCGGCACGTCCAGCTCGGCGGCGAGCTCGTCCAGGCGGGCCGGGCGATCGCCTCGCGCCGCCAGCAGCTCCAGCAGCGCGACGGTCCGGGCCGCCGACTTCACGCCACGCACTCCCCTGGCCTGGCCTTCCGCACCCTCCGACATGCCCTCATCGTAGATCGCGCTCGGAACGGCCATTGACCCTAAGCGTTCACCCGCCTATCCTCCATCTGCATACGTAGATGTCGTTTGCATATGAGGATGTGTTCATGTACTTGAACGCCGAACACGCACCCGAGGCCGTGGCCAAGCGGCTGCGCGACGGTATGGCCGGCGGGGTTCTTTCCTTTCCTCTCACCAGTTTCCGGGACAACGGCGACCTCGACCCGGACGCGTACCGGACGTACCTGGCCACGCAGTCCGCCGCCGGGCCCGGCGCCGTGTTCCCGGCCTGCGGGACGGGCGAGTTCGGCGCGCTGGACGAGGACGAGTACCGCACCGTCGTCACGAGCGCGGTCGAAGTGGCCGACGGCCGGATGCCGGTGGTCGCGGGCGTCGGCTACGGCTGGGCCCAAGCGCGGCGGTTCGCCCGGATCGCCGAGGAGGCCGGGGCGGACGCCCTGCTGGTGCTTCCCCACTACCTGGTCACCGCGCCGGAGGACGGGCTGGTGGAGCAGCTGCGCCGGGTCGCCGACGGCACCCGCCTTCCGCTGATCGCCTACCAGCGCGACCAGGTCTCCTTCACCGCCGCCGGCCTGCGCCGGATCGCGGAGATCCCCGCCGTGATCGGCCTCAAGGACGGGCGCAGCGACCTCGACCGGCTCCAGCGCCTCACCCTCGCCGCACCGGAGGGCTTCCTGTTCTTCAACGGCGCGGCCACCGCCGAAATCCAGGCCCGCGCCTACGCCACCGTCGGCGTCGCGGCTTATTCCTCGGCCGTGCACGCCTTCGCGCCGGAAATCGCGCACGCCTTCTTCACCGCACTGACCGCACGCGACGACGACGCCGTCGACCAGCTGCTGCGGGAGTTCTACGTGCCCCTGGTGGAACTGCGCGATCGAGTGCCCGGCTACGCCGTCTCGCTGGTCAAGGCGGCCGCCCGGCTGCGCGGCCTGCCCGTCGGCCCGGTCCGCGCCCCGCTCACCGACCCGGGCCCGGGCGACCTCGCCGACCTGGCGAAAGTGCTCGACACCGGCTTGGACCTCGTCGGCGCCGCACGCCGGCTCGCCTGACCAAACCCGCCCTCAGCTCGACCCACAGTTCAAAGGGGAACTGCCATGCCGCTCATCGTGGTCGGGATCAGCGTGCTGATCCTGCTCCTGCTGATGACCAAGCTGAAGCTGAACGGTTTCGCCGCGCTGCTGCTCGTCGCCGTGGCGGTCGCCATCGTCCAGGGGATCCCGCTGGTCAAGATCCCCGATGTCCTCTCCGAAGGCATCGGGGACCAGATCGGCGACACGATGCTCACCATCGGCCTCGGCGCCATGGTCGGCCGGGTCATGGGCGATTCCGGTGCCGCACAACGGATCGCCGGAAGACTCCTCGACGCCTTCGGCCCGCGATGGGTCCAGGTCGCCATGGTCGTCACGTCCATGCTCATCGGCGTGACCATGTTCTACGAGGTCGCCTTCGTCATCATCGTGCCCATCGCGTTCACCCTCGTCCGCGTCACCGGCAAGAAACTGCTGTGGGTGGGGCTGCCGATGTCCATCGCCCTGTCCACCATGCACAGCTTCCTGCCGCCCCACCCCGGGCCGACCGCCGTCGCCGCGACCTTCCACGCTTCGGTGGGGTTGACGCTGTTCTACGGTCTGTTCATCGCCGTCCCGGCCGGCGCGCTCATCGCCCTGGTGTGGCCGCGGCTGCCGTTCGTCAAGCGGATGGACCCCGCCGTCCCGACGGGCCTGGTCGGCGAGCGTGAGTTCACCGACGAGGAAATGCCCGGCCTGGGCTGGTCCCTGGGCGTGGCACTGTTCCCCGTGGTGCTGATCGCCGGCGCCGCGGTGACCGAGCTGGCCGTGCCCGGCGACAGCCACTTCCTGCACCTGATCGCCTTCATCGGCTCCGCCCCGATCGCGCTCCTGCTCACCCTGCTCCTGGCGATCTGGGTGTTCGGCCCGCGCATCGGCCGGAGCCTGGAAGAGGTCGGCGGCTCGTGCGCGTCGGCGGCCAAGGCGATGGCGATGATCCTGCTGGTCATCGGCGCCGGCGGCGCGTTCAAGAACGTACTCGTCGAAGGCGGGATTTCCGACTACATCAAGGATGTCACGCACAGCTGGCCCGTCTCGCCGCTCATCCTCGCGTGGCTCATCGCGGTCATCCTGCGTGTGGCGCTCGGCTCCGCCACGGTCGCCGTCGTCACCGCGTCCGGCGTGGTGCTGCCGCTGGTGGCGGGCAGCGGGATCCACCCCGAGATGATGGTGCTGGCCGTCTCCTGCGGCTCGATCGCCTTCTCCCACGTCAACGACCCTGGCTTCTGGCTGTTCAAGGAATACTTCAACCTCTCGGTCGTCGAAGCGATCAAGGTCCGGACCGGCTACACCACCGTCCTCGCTGTCCTCGGCCTCGGCGGCGTCCTCGCCGTCGAGGGCATTCTCAACGCCCTCAACATCTGAACACCCGGCACAGAAGGACATCCATGAGCGTCAAGCAGCCGATCGTCACCGCGTTCTCCGTCTACCCGGTCGCCGGCCGGGACTGCATGGAGCTGAACCTCTCCGGCGCCCACGGCCCCTACTTCACCCGCAACATCGTCGTCCTCGAAGACTCCGAAGGGCGCACGGGCCTGGGCGAGGTACCGGGCGGCGAGCAGATCACCCGGACGCTGCGTGACGCCGAGTCCCTCGTCGTCGGCGCGAAGGTGGGCGACTACAAACGCGTATTGCGGGAGATCGGCGACCGGTTCGCCGACCGCGACACCGGCGGCCGGGGCGCCCAGACCTTCGACCTGCGCACCACCGTGCACGCGGTGACCGCCGTCGAAGCGGCGCTGCTGGACCTGCTGGGCCAGCACCTCGACGTGCCGGTCGCGGCCCTGCTCGGTGACGGGCAGCAACGCGGCTCCGTCCGCGTCCTCGGCTATCTCTTCTACGTCGGCGACTCCGCCCGCACGGACCTCGACTACGTCGGCGAACCCGGCGCGGCTGTGGACTGGTACCGCATCCGGCACGAGGAAGCCCTGACGCCCGACGCGATCGTCCGTCAGGCCGAAGCGGCCTACGACCGGTACGGCTTCCGCGACTTCAAGCTCAAAGGCGGTGTCCTCGAAGGCACCGAAGAGGTCAAGGCCGTGCTGGCGCTCAAGGAGCGCTTCCCCGACGCCCGGATCACGCTGGACCCGAACGGCGCCTGGTCCCTGCGGGAGGCGATCGAGCTGTGCCGGCCCCTGGTGGGCACCCTCGCCTACGCCGAAGACCCGTGCGGCGCCGAGGGCGGCTACTCCGGACGCGAGATCCTCGCCGAGTTCCGGCGCGCGACCGGCCTGCCCACCGCGACGAACATGATCGCCACCGACTGGCGGCAGCTGACCCACGCGCTCGCCCTGCAGTCGGTCTCCATTCCCCTGGCCGACCCGCACTTCTGGACCATGCAGGGCTCGGTGCGCGTGGCACAGCTGTGCCACGCGATGGGCCTGACCTGGGGCTGCCACTCCAACAACCACTTCGACATCTCGCTGGCGATGGTCACCCACTGCGGCGCCGCGGCGCCGGGTGAGTACAACGCCCTGGACACGCACTGGATCTGGCAGGAAGGCCGCGAGCGGCTCACCACCGCCCCTCCCCGCATCATCGGCGGCGAGATCGCCGTTCCCGACTCCCCCGGCCTGGGCATCCAGCTCGACCGGGACCGGCTGCTCGCGGCCCACGAGCTCTACCAAGAGAAGGCATTGGGCGCTCGCGACGACACCATCGCCATGCGCTACCTCGTTCCCGGCTGGGAATTCGACGGCAAACGTCCCTGCCTGGTGCGCTAGGCCGGGGTGTCCACCGGCCCGGCCGCGACGAAATCGAGGACCGCGTCAGTCCGCTTCGGATGTCAGGATGGGCGACGTCAGCCCGACGACGACCAACGGAGAACCCCGATGAGCCGACACGTCCAGATCACGTTCGACGCCCACGACCCCCGAGCGCTTTCGGCGTTCTGGCGCGAGGTGCTGGACTACGTCCACCCGGCACCGCCCGGCGTCGAGCTGCCCGAGGGCGCCGACCCCTTCGCCGCCTGGGACGAGTTCCTCGAGCGGGTCGGCGTGCCGGAAGACCAGCGCAACAGCAGCTCCGCCGTCGAAGACCCCGACGGTCAGGGCCCGCGCCTGTTCTTCCAGCAGGTGCCGGAGGACAAAACCGCGAAGAACCGAGTCCACCTCGACGTCAGGAGCGCACCGGGCCTGCAGGGCGAGGAGCGGATGGCGGCGCTCGAAGCGGAGTGCCGGCGGCTGGTCGCCCTCGGGGCGACCCGGGTACGCCGCTTCGAGCCCGAACCTCCGCTCAGCGCCGGGTTCATCGTGATGACCGACCCCGAAGGCAACGAGTTCTGCCTGGATTGACGGCAAAGCACAGGTAGCCCGGCCACGGTCGGCGCGCCGCGGCGCGTCGGCTTGCCGCAGTCACCACCTCGTCCACAAAGGACGAATCACAGCAAGCCCTGGCCGCCGGCGTTGGCGATGAGCGGGCACCGGATCTCGAAGAGCCGCATCGCGTCGCCAGCCTCCTCAGCCACTGGGCGGTGCAACAACGGACCATCGTGATCCTGCGCGCAGCGCGAACGTCGCGGACGGGGGTCCGGCGTGGTTGGATGACAACCGGTTGAGCCGACAGCCTCCGGCGAACGCGCCGGTCCACCCCGCCCGGCGCCGCCGGTTCCCTGGAGGTTTGCCCGTGTCCTCGCCCGACGTGCCGGTTCCACCGGAAGACCCACCACCTCCGAGCGGCTTCACCGACGACGAAGCAACCGCGGCCGAACTCAGCACCGCCGAACAACCCCTGGGCGCGAGCGGAAAACCCCTCAACCGGCGCTCGCCATTCCTGATCGGCATGACAGCCGCCGCCGGTGTCGCGGTCACCTACGGGCTCGTCCGGGTCATCGTCGGTCTCCAGGACGTCCTCGTCCTCATCGGCCTCGCCCTGTTCCTCGCCATCGGGCTCGAACCCGCGGTGGCGTGGCTGACCCGGCACCGCTTTCCCCGCTGGCTCGCCGTGACGACCGTGTTCGTCGCCGGGCTGCTTGCCGTCGGCGGTTTCCTCACCGCCGCCATCCCCGTCGTGGTCGAGCAGGCGAGCCAGTTCATCGCCAAGGCACCCGCCTACCTGCGCGAAGCCCAGGACCACAGCACGCTCCTGGGCCGGCTCAACGAGCGGTTCCACCTCCAGCAACAGGTCGAAGGCCTGGTCGGCGGATCCGCCTTGGGCAGCGGCCTGCTCGGTGCGGGCCAAGCCGTGTTCAGCGCGCTGACCAACGTGCTCATCCTGGTGGTGCTGACCGTGTACTTCGTCGGGGACCTGCCCCGGATCCGCGCCGGCGCCTACCGCCTGCTCCCGCGCTCACGCCGGCCCCGGGCCATCCTCCTCGGAGATCAGATCTTCACCAAGGTCGGCGGCTACGTCCTGGGCAACCTGGCGATCTCGGTCATCGCGGGCGTGCTCACCCTGCTCTGGCTGCTGATCTTCGACGTCCCCTACCCCGCCCTGCTCGCCATCACCGTCGCCATCCTCGACCTCGTCCCGGTCGTCGGCTCGGTCGTCGGCGGCGTACTGGTCAGTCTCGTCGCCCTGACGGTGTCGCTGCCCGTCTGCCTGGGCACGATCGGTTTCTTCGTCGTCTACCGGCTCCTCGAGGACTACCTCCTGGTCCCCCGGATCATCGGAGGCGCGGTGAAGATCCCGGCACTGGTGACGGTCGTCGCGGTGATCGTCGGCGGCGCGCTGCTCGGCGTCATCGGCGCGCTCGTCGCCATCCCGGTCGCCGCCGCCCTCCTGCTGCTCCTGCGCGAGGTGCTCCATCCTCGCCTCGACCGCACCTGACCCCGAAGTAAAAGCAATTCCCGCGACTTCCGATTCGCCATCGGTGATCGGCAAGAATGGATCCGGCCGGATTGTCGCTCACCGGGAACACCCCCACCCCGGGGGCCTGGGGTATCCCTCACCCGGACCAAAGAGCAGGTTGACGGTTGCAACCCTGGACCCCGGTGCCGCAACAAATCCGCGATCGCCCAAGCGGACGGCGAACCCGGGGTCCTTTCGCGTGGATCAGATCACGCACCGTCTACGAATTTTCTCACCGCCGGCGCACCGCGCCGGCGGATCATTCCCAGCATTTCCAGGAAAAGAAATCGTCATGCGACGTATCCGCACCATCGTCCGGGTCCTGTTCGGGGCCACCATCGCGACCGGAAGCCTGGTCGCTCTGGCCCCGGCCGCGCCGGCCATCACCATTCCGGTGGCCTGCAGCGAAAACGCTCTGGTCGCGGCGGTGAACCTGGCCAACTCCACCCCCACCTCCGACACCCTCGTCCTGGCGGGTGGCTGCACCTACGGCATCACCGCCCACGGCGGCGCGGCGAACGCGCTGCCGGTGATCACGACACCGATCGAGATGGTCGGCCCCGCGACCGTCACCAACGCCTCGCTGCTCGGCCTGGGGATGTCCCGCATCGCCGAGGTCGGCCCGACCGGCAGTGTCCGGCAACAGCACGCTGCTCGGCGACGGCGGCGCCATCTGCAACGGCCTCCGAGGCTCGCTGACGGTCACCGGCGTTTCCGGCAGCCCCCCTGTTCATCACCGGCAACAATGCGGGCCGGGGCGGCGGAATCTCCGCCGTCGGCTCCACCGCGACGACCCTCACCACCAACAACCACGCACTGCTGCTCCTGGGCTCCGCCGGCGGCGTCTACCGCCAAGGCGGCACCATGACCACGACCAACTCACCCATCACCCCCAACACCCCGAACAACTGCGTCGGCAGCGTCCCCGCAGTCCCCGACTGCACCGGCTGATCCTGGCCGCGGGGCGCGGCATCCGGCTGCCGAAGCATTTCGCACGCCGGCGGCCGACCAGCTTCGGCCGCCCTGCACCGGTGAACGTGCTTGTTCGGGCCAACTTCCTTTCCCTGCGACCGCAGTCCGGTCGTCGCGTAGCCCGCTGCTCGCCATCCTCGGGCCGGAACCCGCCGACGGTCTCGCGGAGCCGGACGGCGGGCCCTCCCCGTCCGGCTCTCTCCTGACCTGAAGCCGGCGCCGGTCGGCCAGCCCCGCCCCGCCTTCGGGCACCTGGGCGGACCTGCGCAATGCTTCGAGGACGAGGTGGTAGCGGCTCATCCGGTTGAACACGACCAGGGTCCGCGCGGCCGTGCAGCAGCTAGTGCACGGCCCGGGGATAGCCGTGGAAGGCGAACACGACGTCGGCGGTCGCGGTGAACAGCCGCTCGAACTTCCGCTCGCCGCCGGATTCCCGGGTACTGGCGCGGTAGACGTCGCGCAGCAGCTCACCGAACGGGCCGGTGTTGCCGCGCCATGGCCGCGCAGGGGCGTGGCTTTGGCCGCATATCGGCACGCGGCGCCGGGGCCGCGTGCCGATTCGGAGGTTCAGTCGCCGGCGGGGAGTTCGGTGGTGCGGCGCTGAGCTTCGTGGAGCTGGTCTTCGAGGGTGATGATGCGGCAGGCGGCGTCGATGGCGGTGCCGTGGTCGACCAGTTCCCGCACCCGGGCAGCCAGGCGCAGCTGGTGCCGGGAGTAGCGGCGGTGCCCGCCGGCGGAACGTTGCGGGGTGATCAGGCCGGCCTCGTCGAGGCTGCGCAGGAAGCCTTGGGTGGTGCCGAGCATGTCGGCGGCCCGGCCCATCGTGTAGGCGGGGTATTGCTCGTCGTCGAACTTGTCGGCCGCACGGGGCGTGGCCGGGCCTTGTTGGTCAGGGATCATTCCACCTCCACGTCGCAGAGGACCCCGGGCGCCACTCCGGCGCCCGGGGTCCTCGAGGGTAGGGATTTTCACCATTGTCAACCGGCGCGACCGCCGGCGTCCTGCACCCGCGTCCGGCCGAAAACCGGATTCCGCGGGGATCGCTTACTCGTGACCGAGCACCACCTCCGAACTCGATGGGACTGCGGCACCCGCGCGGCAAAGACCAACCGCTGCGGGCGATCCAATGATGCTCCCGTTCCC
>NZ_JBVHUL010000016.1:211586-218015 GCF_055565395.1 Amycolatopsis sp. NPDC028719 | reverse complement strand
GAGGTTCAATACATAAGCTCTACTGGCTTAGTTCACTAGCACACTGTTGAGTTCTCAAGCAACACACCCCGAGTCGCACCGCCGTCAAGCGGCCTTACCCGAAGCGAGTATTCCTAGCAGTTTTGGTGAGACACCCACTCAATCGCCTTAAGCGAGAGCTTGGTTCGCGTCCCCGCCGCCCGGTTTCCCTGGCGACTTGGAGAACTTTACATGCCCGGAAACCCCCCGAAACAGGGGGGTCCCTTAACAAGATCAGCGCAGGTCAGACCGCATGACGAAGCCCGTCTGAAGCCCAGTGTGCACCCGCCGACCCCGGAGCGCCAGAGAAAAAGCCGCGAAAGAACATTGCTCCGAGTACATTGCACCGTATTGCACCGCGCCAAAGCTCCGCCTAGCGTCGGCCGCATGACCCTCGCGCACGACGACCTCGGCCCGGAGCACGGCCGGCCGGTCCTCCTCGTCCACGGCCACCCCTTCGACCGCTCGATGTGGCGTCCCCAAGCCGAGCACCTGGCCGAGCGCGGCCACCGCGTCGTGGTCCCCGACCTCCGCGGCTACGGCGAATCGACGAGCGGCGAATCGAAGAGCCCGGACACCAAGACCACCCTCGACGTCTTCGCGAGCGACCTGATCGACCTGGCCGACCACCTCGATCTTCGAAGGTTCGTCCTCGGCGGCCTCTCCATGGGCGGCCAGATCGTCATGCAGCTGGTGCGGGACCACCCGGGCCGGGCGGAAGCCCTCCTCCTGGCCGACACCTTCCCCGGCCTCGACACCCCGGAGGCGAAGCAGGCCCGCATCGACACCGCCGCGCGGATCAGCGAGGAGGGCATGCACCACTACGCCGAGGAGCTCCTCCCCAAGATGATCTCGAAGAGCACCCGCGCGACCAGGCCGGACGTCGAAGCGCACGTCATGAAGATGATGCGCGACGCTCCCCGGGAAGGAGCCGCGGCCGCGCTCAGGGGACGCGCCGAGCGCCCTGACTACACGCCGACGCTCAAGGACATCGACGTCCCCACCCTGGTGATCGTCGGCAGTGAGGACGAGTTCACCCCGGTGGAGGACGCCCGGCTCATCCACCGGGAGATCAAAGCTTCGACCCTGGTGGTCATCGATGGCGCGGGCCACCTGCCTAACCTGGAGCGCGAGACCGAGTTCAACGAAGCGCTCAGCACCTTCCTGACCACAAGCGGAGCCAAGCCATGACCCACCAGACCGTGTTCGTGACCGGCGCCAGCGCCGGCTTCGGTGACGCCATCGCCCGCCGGTTCGTCGCCGAGGGCGCCCGGGTGATCGCCGTCGCCCGCAGCGAGGACAAGCTCGAGAAGCTCGCCGGGGAGCTGGGCGACGCCGTCCTCACGCTCAAGCTCGACGTCAGCGACCCCGAAGCGGTCAAGACGAAGATCGAAAGCCTCCCCGCGGACTGGCGCGAGGTGGACGTCCTCGTCAACAACGCCGGCTTGGCCAAGGGCCTCGAGCCCGCCCACCGGGCGGAGCTGGCCGACTGGGACGAGATGATCGCGACGAACGTCCGCGGCCTCGCGCACGTCACCCGCGCGCTGCTGCCCGGCATGGTGGAGCGCGGCCGCGGCCACGTCATCAACATCGGCTCGATCGCCGGCACCTACCCCTACCCCGGCGGCAACGTCTACGGCGCGACCAAGGCGTTCGTCCACCAGTTCAGCCTCAACCTGCGCAGCGACCTGCACGGAACGGGCGTCCGGGTGACGAACGTCGAGCCCGGCATGGTCGGCGGCACGGACTTCTCCAAGGTCCGCTTCGACGGCGACCAGGACAAGGCGGACAAGGTCTACGAAGGCACCACGCCGCTGACCGCGGACGACGTCGCCGAGTCCGTCTTCTGGGCCGCGAACCAGCCGGCGCACGTCAACATCAACGTCATCGAGCTGATGCCGGTGGTGCAGAGCTTCTCGGCGCTGCAGATCTACCGCGGAAGCTGAGACTCGAACAGCGAGAACAACGCCTGCTGACCCGGGTCCCGCTCGGTGGGCAGCCGCTTCGTCCGCGGCCGCCCGCCGGTGGAGGGGTAGCGCAGCACCAGCTCCCCGATGCCGGCCAGCTGGTCGAGCAGTTCCCGCACGGACAGGTTCATCCCGGCCCGGTCGGCCTCCCGCCGCATCAGGTGGGTCACGGTCGCCGCGAGCACCGAGACGAGCCCGTGCGCGGCGATCCGCTGCCGCGTCCACTCCCAGCGCGGGGTCGGCCCGGTGACGGCCGGGCCGGTGAGCCAGCGGAACGTCGACTCCAGGTGCGTGCGCGCCCGGTAGGCCGTGACGAGGTCACCGATCGGCCAGTCCCGGTCGGTGACCAGCACCTGCTTGCCGAAGAACTCGTCGTCGAGGCGGGCCAGCGCGGCCGAGTCGATCCGCCGTTCGAGCCGGATCTCGCCGGGCCGGTTCCCGCTCAGCACGGCGGTGAGGACGCGTTCGATGCGCCGGCCGCGCGTGACCCGGCCGAGCTCGGCGTGGACCTGGGCGCGATCGCCGCGGTGGGTGCCCGCGGCCAGTGCCTCGGCCAGGCCGTCGAGCTCACGGGTCGCGGTGGCCAACTCGTCGGCGAACGCGCGGGACTGCGCCGCGTGCAGCGTCGCCGAATGCGTGAGGATCACCCGCCGCCGGACGCCGTCGACGACCGCGTGCGTGTCCAGGGCGGTGAGGCCGGCGAACCGCTCGGGGTCGACGCGCTTGCGAGCCGACGCGGGCTGGGTCAGCAGCTCGGGGTGGTCGGTCAGCGGCAGCGAGCCGACGAACCCGCTGCGTGAACCGAGGTCGAGCTGGGCCGCCTGGCCGGAGTGGAAGACGAGCGTCGCGGGGCCCAGCTCCGCGGTCAGCGCGGCGAACGTCGGCGCGGTCCCGTCGTCGCGCCGGTACACCCGCGACGCCAGGGGGATCGCGCCGTCGCGGGTCACCCGCAGGCCCGCGCCGGCGAGCACGCCCCGGCACGCCGAGGGCAGCGTGCAGTCGGCCGGGGCGAACGCGGCGAACTGGGGGACGTCGACGGCGAGCGCCGCGTGGTCGTCGAGCGTGTCCAGCACGGCGGACGCGACGGCGTCTTCGATGCGCGTGATGCGGTCCGGGGTAAGGCGTTCCAGCGCCCGCCAGAGTCCTTCCACTGTAGACACCCGGGGCCGCACGAGATCGGCGGCCGCCCCCGAGGCCCACCACTCGGCGATCGGCGTCGAAGGCGCGGTCGCCCGGTGCAGCACGGCGATCGCCAGCGTCAGGCCCAGCGAAGGCTTCGCGCGCTGAGGGCCCGCGATGTCGTCGACGCGCCGGACGAAGTCGAGCCGCGAAAGGGTCGCCCACACCGCGGCGACGTCGCCGTACGTCCGGTACGACGCCGACGCGGGTTCGCCGCCCGGGACGGCACGGGCGATCTCCTCGGCCGTCCCGAGGTAACGTTGGGTCACCACCCGCGGCTTGCCGTCGACCCGGCCGGACTCCGCCAGGTAGTAGTACGTCCGTCCGCCGATCTTCTTCCCGACCACCGATGCCACCCTTTAGGTAATACACGTCGGCAAGCTGATCGACAACCATGCCACCCGGCTGACCTGCGACGACGATCACGCACACCGATCGGGTGAGCCGGGTGCGGAACACACACTGGCTGGTCCCGCGAGGACGGTCCTAGCGTTGGGGGAATGGGACCCGAACCCGACGCCACCACCCCGACCGCCTCCGCGATGCGCCGTGCGCTCGCCCGGGCGCGTGACGGGAAGACACTGGACGTAGCCGAAGCGAGCGTCCTGCTGCACGCCCGCGGCGAAGACCTGGGGAAGCTTTCCGAGTACGCCTCCCGCATCCGCGACGCGGGCCTGGCCGAGGCCGGGCGCGCGGGCATCATCACCTACAGCCGCAAGGTGTTCATCCCGCTGACCCGGCTGTGCCGCGACCGCTGCGGCTACTGCACGTTCGTCACGGTGCCCGGCCGGCTCGAATCCCCGTTCCTCTCCCCCGACGAGGTCCTCGACATCGCCCGCAAGGGCGCGGAGATGGGCTGCAAGGAGGCTCTCTTCACGCTCGGCGACCGGCCCGAGGACCGCTGGAAGGCCGCCCGCGACTGGCTGGACGCGCACGGCTACGACGACACGCTCTCCTACGTCCGCGCGATGGCGATCCGGGTGCTGGAGGAGACCGGCCTGCTGCCGCACCTCAACCCGGGCGTGCTGACCTGGCAGGACTTCCAGCGGCTCAAGCCGGTCGCGCCGTCGATGGGCATGATGCTCGAGACCACCGCGACCCGGCTGTGGAGCGAGAAGGGCGGCCCGCACTACGGCTCACCCGACAAGGATCCCGCCGTCCGGCTGCGCGTCCTCGAAGACGCCGGCCGCAGCAGCGTCCCGTTCACCACCGGGGTGCTGATCGGCATCGGCGAGACGCACGAGGAGCGCGCGGACGCGCTGTTCGAGATCCGCAAGGTCGCCAAGACCTACGGCGGCATCCAGGAAGTCATCGTGCAGAACTTCCGGGCCAAGCCGGACACGAAGATGCGCGCGACGCCGGACGCCGACCTCGAAGAGCTGGCCGCGAACATCGCGGTGGCGCGGCTGGTGCTCGGCCCGAAGATGCGCATCCAGGCGCCGCCGAACCTGATCGGCAACCAGTACGACCTGATGATCCGCGCCGGGATCGACGACTGGGGCGGCGTCTCGCCGCTGACCCCGGACCACGTCAACCCGGAACGCGCGTGGCCGCAGATCGACGAGCTCGCGCGCCGCACCGAAAAGGCGGGCTTCGAGCTCAAGGAACGGCTCACCATCTACCCGGAGTACGTCAAGGCCGGCGAGCCGTGGCTGGACCCGCGGATCACGCGGCACGTCGCCGCGCTCGTCGACTACGAGACCGGGATGGCCCGCGAGGGCGCGATGCCGGTCGGCATCCCGTGGCAGGAGCCGGACGGCGGCTGGCAGGAGTCCGGGCGCACCGACCTGCACACCGAGATCGACACCACCGGCCGCACCGAAGACCGCCGCAGTGACTTCGACTCGGTCTACGGGGACTGGAAGGAGATCGGCGACCGGATCAAGACCGGGCCGCAGAAGTTCGACTCCACCGTGCTGGAAGCCTTGCGCAGCGCGGAAAAGGACCCGGCCGGGCTGTCCGACGACGCCGCGCTGGCGCTGCTGTCGGCCGAGGGCAAGGAGCTGGACGCCTTCACGAAGCTCGCCGACGACCTGCGCCGGGAGACCGTCGGCGACGACGTCACCTTCGTCGTCACGCGGAACATCAACTTCACCAACGTCTGCTACACGGGTTGCCGCTTCTGCGCCTTCGCACAGCGTCGTACCGACGCCGACGCGTACACGCTTTCGCTGGAGCAGGTCGGCGACCGCGTCGACGAGGCGTGGGCCGCCGGCGCGACCGAGATCTGCATGCAGGGCGGCATCCACCCGGACCTGCCGGGCACCGCGTACTTCGACCTCGCGGCCGAGGTCAAGCGCCGGCAGCCGGAGATCCACCTGCACTCCTACAGCCCGATGGAGGTCGTGAACGGCGCTTCGCGCACCAACCTGTCGCTGAAGGACTGGCTGATCAAGGCCAAGGAAGCCGGCGTCGACTCGCTGCCGGGCACGGCCGCCGAGATCCTCGACGACGACGTCCGCTGGGTGCTCACCAAGGGCAAGCTGCCGACGTCGGAGTGGATCAAGGTGGTGACGACGGCGCACGAGATCGGGCTCCCGACGACGTCCACGATGATGTACGGCCACGTCGACACGCCCGCGCACTGGGTCGCGCACCTCAAGCTGCTCGCGCGGCTGCAGCGCGAAGGCCTGGAGAAGCACGGGCGACGCGGGTTCAGCGAGTTCGTGCTGCTGCCGTTCATCCACCAGAGCTCACCGATCTACCTCGCCGGGCTCGCCCGCCCCGGCGCGACCCAGAACGAGAACCGGGCGGTGCACGCGCTGGCCCGGCTGCTGCTGCACGGGATGATCGACAACATCCAGAGCTCCTGGGTGAAGCTCGGCACGGAAGGCAGCCGCGCGGTGCTGCAGGGCGGCGTCAACGACATCGGCGGCACGTTGATGGAGGAGACGATCAGCCGGATGGCCGGCGCGTCGAACGGGTCGTACAAGACGATCAGCGACATGCGCGAGATGGTCGAGCCGCTGGGCCGCCCGCTGGTGCAGCGCACGACGGGCTACGGCCGGCCGTCGGCCGAGCGCATCGCCGCCGCCGAGGCTTCGGACGGCGTCGCGACGGCCGTGCGCAAGCCCCTGCTGCCCCTGCTCACGCCGTAGGAAACCGTTCGGGGTTCCCCGCCCCGGGCGGAGCCCCGGTTGACACAGCCGTAGCGGGGGGGGGGGGCGGGGGGGGGGGGGGGGGGGTTGGGGTGAGGGGGGGGGTGGTTTTTTGACACATCCTTTTTTTTTGTTTTTCCTTGTGGTTTATGGTCTCCCTCCCCCCC
>NZ_JBVHUL010000016.1:207175-211576 GCF_055565395.1 Amycolatopsis sp. NPDC028719 | reverse complement strand
GAGGGACGGGAAAAAACCCCTTCCTCCCCCTACGAATGAAGAGAAAGGCGTTGGGGGCTCCCCCGCCGGGGGAGGACCCTGGGTGAACACAGCGGGAGCCGCCCCTCGCCCCCGGCCCCCCCGCTACTCTTCCGGTCCATGGGGGTTTCTCGCTTCGCACCACTTCTTTTCGTCGCGCTTCTCGCGGGGTGCAGCGCTCCGCCGCCTCCCCCACCCGTGCCCGCGCCCACGACGACGCCGAGCCCGGCGTACGCGCCGCCGCCGTCGACCGGACTGTCGCTTTCGGTCGGTCAGGTCGAAGCCGGCCTCGGGCACCGGGCGAGCGTGCTGACGCTGACCAACCGGGACAGCGCGCCGCGGAAGGTCTCCGGCTACCCGGACCTGGAGATCCTCGCCGGAGACGGTTCGCCGCTCGAGGTGAAGGTCGAGCACGGGACGTCGTACTTCGCGCGGGACCTCGGCCCGCGGAACGTGACGCTCGGGCCGGGCGAGAAGGTCGTGGCCGTGCTGGCCTGGTCGGCCACCGTGACGGCGGGTGACCAGCGCAGCGGTGCCGCGATCTCGATCGTCCCCGTCCCGGGCGAGCCCGCGCAGCAGCAGCCGCTGGACACCGATCTGGGCACCACCGACTCCGTCACGGTCAGCTCGTGGGCCACCGAAATCGGCAACTGATGACCTTGTGTCACCGCTCACAAACCGACGGTTGACCCCGCCGGATCTGTGCTAACTCTTTCCCTTCACGACCAGGGCAAGCACCGGAGCTTCACCCGCCGGAAGGGACTGCGATGAGCACCTCCGTGGCCGCGTTGGAAATGGTCGACACCGACCGCTACCCGCTCACCGATCCCGGAAGCGCCGCCTGGCGGGCGACCGTCGACCGCACCCGCGCGGACCTGGCCGCCGTCGGCTGCAGCGTCCTCGCCGACTTCGTCCGGCCCGAGCTGCAGGAAGTCCTGCGCGCCGAATGCGCCGCGCTCGAGCCGCACGCGTACACGAAGATCGAAAAGGTCAACGCCTACAACACCGCGATCGACGCGGCCCTGCCCGAAGACCACCCCGGCCGGACGATCATGGAGCGTGGCAACGCCTTCGTCGCCCGCGACCACATCCCCGCGTCGTCGCTCGTCGGCCGGCTCTACACCAGCCCGGTGTTCCAGCGGTTCATCGCCGACTGCTTCGGGCTGCCGCAGCTGCACGAGCTCGCCGATCCGCTCTCCGGGCTGACGCTCAACGTGATCGCGCCCGGCCGCGCGCACCCGTGGCACTTCGACACGAACTCCCACACCGTCAGCATGCTGACGCAGGCGGCGAGCGACGGCGGGACGTTCGAATACTGCCCGAACATCCGCTCCGCCGAAGCCGAGAACTTCGCCGACGTGCGGGCGGTGCTTTCCGGGGAAAACACCCGTTCGGTCCAGCGCCTGAGCCTGCGTCCGGGCGATCTTCAGGTGTTCAAAGGCCGCTTCGCCTTGCATCGGGTCACTAGGGTGGAGGGGAAGATCGCCCGGCACTCCGCGATCTTCGCCTACAGCGAGCGCCCCGGCGTCATCGGCAGCCCGGAGCGGACCAGGCAGCTCTTCGGCCGGGTCCTGCCCGAGCATCTGGCCGATCGCGCCGTGCGGGGCGACGCCCTGCTCGACTAGATCTAGGAGCCTGGCCCGTGCCTTTCGACTCGACCGGCAAGATCTCGTTCGACCACATCTACACCGCGCCCGACCCCCGTCCGTTCTTCGGAACGTTGCAGCGCGTGGATTACCAGATTCCGCAACTGGCGAAGCCGTACTTCACGAAATTGATCGAAGAATACCAGGCCGAACGCGGAATCGCGCGGCCGACCGTGCTGGACGTCGGGTGCTCCTACGGCGTCAACAGCGCGTTGCTGCGGTGCGAGGCGAGCATCGACGACCTGTACGAGCAGTACACCGCGCCCGGAGTCGAAACCCTCGATCGTGCCGCGCTGCTCGAGCGTGACCGGCAGCTCGTCCACACCCACGCCGATCCCGACGGCCCCCGGTTCTTCGGGCTCGACGCGGCTGGGGCGGCGCTGGAATACGCGCGGTCCGCGGGGTTCCTCGACGAGGCGATCTACGCCGATTTCGAGCGCTACGACCCGGACCCGGAGCAGCAGGCGCTGCTGGACCAGGTGGACCTCGTCGTCTCGACCGGATGCGTCGGGTACGTCACCGAGAAGACGATCGCGCGGATCGCCCGCGGTTCCCGGCCGTGGATGGCGCACTTTGTGCTGCGGATGTTCTCCTACGACCCGGTCGCCGAGAGCCTGGCCGGGCTGGGGTACGAGACCGCGGCCATCGACGGCGTGTACCGGCAGCGGCGGTTCGCCTCCGCCGAAGAGCAGGCGCAGATCCTCGACACGCTGGCCGGCGCCGGTGTGGACCCCGACGGCCTGGAAGCCGACGGGTGGCTGTACGCGCAGTTGTACGTTTCCCGGCCGAAGAAGGGCGCGGCCGCCGGGCTCGCGTCCACGCTCAACGCGGTAGCTTCCGAAGACGCAGCACCCGACGAACGAGGATGACAGAGTGAGCAGTCCGGAATGGTCCCCCCGCACGTTCGGCAACGAGGACCGGCTTCCCCGCGTCCCCGTGCCCACCCTGGCCGACAGCGGTCGCCGCTTCCTGGAGTGGTGCGGCCCGCTGCTGACGCCGGACGAGCTGGCGGAGACCGAAGCGGCGGTCGAGGACTTCCTCGCGCCCGGCAGCCCGGCCCACGGGTGGCAGGCCGCGCTGGAGGAGTACGACCGGTCGCCGGGGGTGCACAGCTGGCTGGACACCTTCTGGCCGTACCGCTACCTCGGCCGCCGCGACCGGATCGCGCTCAACGCCAACTTCTTCTTCCTGTTCCAGGATTCCCCGCTGGGTCAGGTGGAGCGCGCGGCCGAGCTGACCGCGTCCGCCGTGGACTACAAGCTGAAGCTCGACGAGGAACTGGTGCCGCCGGTGCTGCTGCGCGGCGAGCCGCAGTCGATGGTGCAGCACAAGTACCTGTTCTCGGCGACCCGCATCCCGGGCGAGCTGCTGGACACCGCGCGCACGCGGTTCCCGTCGCCCGAGCGGCACATCGTCGTGTTCCGGCAGGGCACGCCGTTCCGGCTGGACGTCCTCGCCGAGGACGGCCGCCCGTACTCGCCGGCGCAGCTGGCGGACGGGCTGCGCGCGATCCTGAAGGACGACTACGTCACCGAGGTTTCCGCCGGGCACTTCACGACGAAGGCGCGCGCGGAGTGGGCGGCTTCGCGGGCCGCGTTGCTCGAGGCCGGGAACGCCGCCGCGCTCGAGACCATCGAGACGGCGTTGTTCTGCCTGTGCCTGGACGACTTCACGCCGTCCGGAGACCAGGAAGCCAGTGACCGGCTGCTGTACGGCGCGAATCGTTGGTATGACAAGGCGGTGTCGCTGATCGTGTTCGAGGACGGCGCCGCGGGCATCAACGTCGAGCACTGCGAACTCGACGGCACCACGATCCTCGGCTTCACCGACGCGCTGCTGAGCGGTTCGCGGGCGCCCCGGGAAAGCGCCGAGGGTGTCCCCGGCTACGAGGTGGTCGAGTTCGCGCTGACCGACGCCCTGCGCGAAGACGCCCGTGCGGCTGAAGCGGCCTTCAAGGCGTACGCGGACGCGACGGCGACGCAGACCGTGTCGTTCGGCTTCGGCGCCAACCGGGCGAAGGAGCTGAAGATGTCGCCGGACGCCTTCGCGCAGATGGCGTACCAGCTGGCGCACCGCCGCGCGAAGGGCCTGACCGGCGCGACGTACGAGTCGATCGCCACCCGGCAGTTCCGGAACGGCCGCACCGAGGCCATGCGCGTCGTCACGCCGGAGGTCGTGCGCTTCGCCGATGTCCTGACCGACCCGGACGCTTCCGACGGCGAAAAGCGCGAAGCGTTCCGGACGGCCGCGGCCAAGCACGTCGCGCGGGCGAAGGAGTGCCAGGCCGGGGACGCACCGGAGCAGCACCTGTGGGAGCTGCAGCTGATCGGGAAGCGCCGGGGCGACGCTGCGGTTCCGGCGCTGTACAGCTCGCCGGGCTGGCTGAAGATGCGCGACGACTACCTGAGCACCAGCTCGGCGCCGTCGGTCAACATCCGGTACTTCGGGTTCGGCTCGACGAGCCCGCAGTGCATCGGCATCGCGTACGTGCTGCTGCCGGACCGCTGGAACATCTACCTCAGCACGCCGAAGCACGTCTCGGCGGAGATGTACCGCTTCGCCGACGAGCTCGCGAAGGCCGTCAACGAGCTGCAGGAGCTCCTGGCCGGGTAGGCGGGCGAAGAAGGGCAGGACCCGGACTTCGGACCCGGTCACCGCAGCGCCCCAATGTGGCGTTGGGTGCGTCAGACGCACCCAATGTGGCGGTTGGTTGTGGCCCAGCGACGGAAACCAAACT
>NZ_JBVHUL010000016.1:155152-207165 GCF_055565395.1 Amycolatopsis sp. NPDC028719 | reverse complement strand
GGACCTGGCTTTGGAACCTGGCCACCAACGCACCCAAGGGTGTGGGGGGGGACGCAAAAAAAAACAAGTGGGGGGGTGGGGCCTCCCAAAAAACCAACCGCCACATTGGGGCGCACGAACCGAGCCGGTGAACATCGCCCTAGCGGCCGAGCAGGTGGCGCAACCAGGTCAGCCGGGCGGCGCGCGCGGCCCGGCTGACCTGCGCTTCCGGGGCCAGCGCGTCGAAGCCGTGGAAACCCCCGGGCCACACGTGCAGCTCGGCCTCGCCGCCCGCCTGCCAGATCCGGCTCGCGTAGGCGACGACCTCGTCGCGGAACGTCTCCGCCGTGCCGACGTCCAGGAACGCCGGTGGCAGCCCGGAAAGGTCGGCGGCGCGGGCCGCGGCGGCATACGCCGGAACGTCGGCCGTGCCGCGGCGATCACCGAGGTAGGCCGTCCAGCCGACGTTGTTGGCCGTGCGGTCCCACAGGCCGCGACCGTCGAGGTCGACGGCGGACGGCGTGTCGTTGCGGTCGTCGAGCATCGGGCAGAGCAGCAGCTGGCCGGCGACTTCCGGACCACCGCGGTCGCGTGCGAGCAGGGCCGTGGCCGCCGCGAGCCCGCCGCCGGCGCTGATACCGCCGAGCACCACCGGGCCGGCGCGGTGCTCGACCGTCCACAAGAGACCGGTGTAGCAGTCCTCGACCGGCACCGGGTACGGGTGCTCGGGCGCGAGCCGGTAGCCCGGCGAGACGATCGTCAGGTCCGTTCCGCCCGCCCAGTCCAGCAGGTTCGGCACGTCCTGGCCGAGGTGGCTGCCGACGATCGTGCCGCCGCCATGCACGTAGTACAGGACACCCGCGCTCGTCGCCGGGGTCATCACCAGCAGCGGAACGTCCCCCGCGTACTCCTCGGTGACTTTGTACGCCGGGTACGCGGCGGCCAGCTCCTCGACGGTCCGGTGCTCGGCGGCGTTCAGCTCGCGGCGGCCGGGGATGTCCTCGAGCGAAGCCAGCGGCGGGCGGAGGGCGCGCAGGGTTTCGACGACCGGCGCCAGCTCCGGGTCGAACGGCGGCGGCGTCACGCCGTCGGGTCCGAAACGACGAGGACCAGCGAGCCTTCGAACGTCGGCTGCTCGCGCAGCCGCCCGTAGCGGCGTTCCCACGTGCCGTCGTCGAGGTCGTGCTGCAGCTCGGCGGCGAAGCGGTGGTGCACGCGGTCGTCGACGAAGCTCCACGCCGAGCACGACAGCCGCGCGCCCGGGTCGAGCAGGCGCTCCGGGCGGGCGTAGTAGGCCTCGTTGAAGCCGTCCGTGCAGTCGATCGGGATGGGCACGGGGACGATCGACGTGGGGCCGCCGAGGCCGTCGGCGATGTCGTCGACCGACGGGTAGCGGCGTGCCTCGGTCTCGATCACCTCGGGCGCGTAGTCGAGCAGCCAGAACCGCCGCAGCAGGGCCGGGTCGCAGGTCAGGATGGCGACCGGGCCGCGGGTGACCCGGCGCAGCTCCTTCAGCCCGGTCCACAGGTCGTTCCACTGGTGGACGCTGAACGTGCTCATCGCGCCCTCGAACGCCCGGTCCGGGAACGGGAGCTTCTCGGCGACGGCGTCGATCGCGGGCGGCAGGTCCGCCGGGCGCTGCGCGCGCATCGACGCGGACGGCTCGACCGCGGTCACTTCGCGGTCTTCGGGTTCGTAGGCACCGGCACCCGCGCCGACGTTGAGCACGGTCCGCGCGTCCCCGAGCGCGTCGAGGAGGTACTGGCCGATGCGGGGATCCGGCTTGCGGTAGTCGGTGTAGACCCCGCCGATCGCGCCGTAGTCCGCGTCCCCGGCGCTGCCGTCCGCACGTCGCTGGCTCATGACGGAAAACTATCAGCGCGCCTCCGAGCGCGAGATCGTTGCTCCGGCGGGCGTAAGCGAACGTCGGACATCCGGCGCAGCCGTCACTTCCTGTCGCAAAGTTGCGTAAGTTCGTTCAACTATTGCGATTTCTTGTCCAGGATTCGTATGATCCCGGTCACAGAGGTCCCCACCCTGCTGCGGAAAGGCCAGTGCCGCCCATGTCTCCCAGCTCTGTCTTCAGCGCGCCCGCAAACGCTCCGGATCGCTTCCGGGCCAAGAGATTCGCCACTCTCGCCGCCGCCGTGACCGCCGCGGCCGGCCTGACGATCGCCGCCGTGCCCGCCGGTGGATCGGCCCTCGCGGCCGGCCGCGGCGCGACCGTGCCCTTCCTCGAACAGGAAGCGGAGAACGCCGCGACGAACGGCTCGGTCATCGGCCCGAACCGCGCCGCGGGCACGCTCGCCGGCGAGGCGTCCGGCCGCAAAGCCGTGACCTTGTCCGGCCAGGGCCAGTACGTCGAGTTCACGCTCACCGCCCCGGCGAACTCGATCGACTTCCGCTACAGCCTCCCGGATGCGGCGAACGGGACGATTTCGCTGTACGTCGGCGGTGCCCACAACCGGGACATCGCGCTGACGTCGAAGTGGGCCTGGTACTACGGCTCGTACCCGTTCACCAACAACCCGGGTGACGGTCACGCGCACCACTTCTACGACGAGACCCGCGCGCTGCTCGGCACGTCCTACCCGGCCGGCACCAAGATCAAGCTGCAGGTCGACGCCGGCGACGTCACGCCGGCGACGATCGACCTGGCCGACTTCGAGCAGGTCGGCGCCGCGGCCACCCGGCCGGCGAACTCGGTGTCCGTCACCGACTACGGCGCCACCGCGGGCGACACGAGCGACGACGCTTCGGCGTTCGACTCGGCCGTCGCCGCGGCTCGCGGCCAGGGCAAGGAAGTCTGGATCCCGTCGGGAACCTTCACCCTCGGCCACCACATCACGGTCGACCAGGTGACGATCCGCGGCGCCGGGCCGTGGTACTCGGTGCTCACCGGGCCGCGCGCCGGCATCTTCGGCAAGGGCGAACCCGAGAGCTGCGGTACCTCGACCTACCCCGGCAACCCGGCCGTGCCCGGCACGAGCAGCGCCGTGAAACTCTACGACTTCGCGATCATCGGCCAGGTCGACGCCCGCGTCGACTGCGACCAGTCCAACGCCATCGGCGGGGCGCTGGGCGGCGGCTCGGTCGTGCAGAACCTGTGGCTGCAGCACACGAAGGTCGGGCTGTGGCTCGACGGGCCGTTCGACGGGCTCACCGTGGCCGGCAACCGGATCCTCGACCAGACCGCCGACGGGCTGAACCTGCACCAGGGCATCAGCAACGCCACGGTGACGAACAACTTCCTGCGCAACACCGGTGACGACGGCCTGGCCATGTGGTCCGAGCACGACGCCGACCACCACAACACGTTCTCCTTCAACACCGTGCTGCTGCCGATCCTCGCCAACAACATCGCGATCTACGGCGGGCACGACAACACGGTGTCCGACAACGTCGTGGCCGACAACCAGGACCAGGGCGGCGGCCTCCACATCGCCAACCGGTTCAGCGCGGTGCCGCTCTCCGGCACCACGACCGTCGCGCGCAACACCGCGATCCGCACCGGCGTCCTCGACTCGAACTGGCAGTTCGGCGTCGGCGCGCTGTGGTTCGACGGCCGCGACTCGGCGATCACCGGCCGGATCGACGTCACCGACCTCGACCTGCAGGACAACAACTACGAGGCCATCCAGTTCATCGACAGCGCCACCACGGACGTCCACTTCACCAACGTGCGGATCACCGGGGCGGGCACCTTCGCGTGGCAGATCCAGGCCAAGCCTTCGGGGTCCGTCAAGAACGTCGTCGCGACGGGGGTCGGGCGGGCCGGGGTCTACAGCTGCATGGGTCCGGACGCGCTCACCGGCCTCGCCGATCAGGGTGGCAACTCGGGCTGGTCGACGACGTTCTGCGGCTCGTGGCCGACGCCGGTCTACGGCTCGGACAACGGCGGCACGACCACTCCCCCGACCACCACGCCGACTCAGCCGACGGGGAACCTCGCGTTGCACAAGAGCGTCAGCGCGTCCGGTTCGCAGGGTGGGTTCCCGCCGGGCAACGCCGTCGACGGCGACGCGAACTCGTATTGGGAGAGCACGAACAACGCGTTCCCGCAGTCGCTGACCGTCGACTTCGGCGCCACGGTCAGCGTCTCGCGGCTGGTGCTGAAGCTGCCGCCCTCGTGGGGCTCGCGCACGCAGACGCTGTCGGTCGACGGCGTCAAGGCGTCGGCGACGTACGCCTTCGATCCGGCCTCGGGCAACGCGGCGACCGTGACCTTCCCGGCCACCTCCGCGCGAACCCTGCGCCTGACCTTCACCGGCAACACCGGCTGGCCCGCCGGGCAGCTGTCCGAACTCGAAGCCTATTCGTCCTGAGAGGTGATGATGTCCCGCATTCCCGCTCTCCTTGCCGCCGCGCTCGTCGCGTCCGGCCTGGCTGTGCTGTCCGGCAGCACTCCGGCCACGGCCGCGACCTGCCCGGCGACCGCGCCGGGCGGCGCGAGCGTGCCGTTCCGCACCGTCGAAGCCGAGTGCTCAGCGACGAACGGCTCGGCTGTCGGTCCCGACTACACGCAGGCGTCGATCGCCTCGGAAGCCTCCGGACGGCAGGCCGTGCGCATCACGACCGGCCAGTACGTCGAGTTCACGCTGCCCGCGGCGGCGAACTCGATCAACGTCCACTACAACCTGCCGGACGGCTCGTCCGGGCGGCTTTCGGTGACGGTCAACGGCACGAAGCTCGCGCTTCCCGTGACGTCGCGGTATTCCTATGTGGACACCAGCTGGATCCCCGGCGCGAAGACCCACCACTTCTTCGACGACGCCCGGCTGCTGTTCGGCCAGAACGCCGCGGCCGGCGCGAAGGTCCGGGTGTCCGCCGATTCCGGTGACGTCGGCCAGGCGACCATCGACCTCGCCGACTTCGAGCAGGTCGGCGGCGCGGGGACGAAGCCGTCGGCCGCTTTGTCGGTGACGGACTACGGCGCCACGGCCAACGACTCCTCCGACGACACCCAGGCGTTCCGCAACGCGCTTTCGGCGGCGCGCTCGCAGGGTCGCGAAGTCTGGGTTCCGTCGGGCCGGTTCGAGATCGGCTCGGCGCTGCAGATCGACCAGACCACCGTCCGCGGCGCGGGACAGTGGTACACCGTGCTGCACGGCAACAACATCTTCAACAACGGCAGCGCCTCCGGGAACATCAAGCTGTACGACTTCGCGGTGTTCGGCGACGTGACCGAACGCAACGACGGCAGCCCGGACAACGCGTTCCACGGTGTCCTGGGCAACGGCTCGGTCGTGTCGGGTCTCTGGATCCAGGACACGAAGTGCGGGCTGTGGCTGATGAACGGCGCGTCGTCGAACGTCACCATCGAGAACAACCGCATCCTGGACACGCAGGCCGACGGCGTGAACTTCGACGGCGCCGTCACGAACTCGACGCTGCGCAACAACTACCTGCGCAACAACGGTGACGACGGGCTCGCGCTGTGGTCCAACGGCCAGGCCGACTCGGGCAACTCGCTGGTCAACAACACGATCGTGCAGCCGAACCTGGCCAACGGCATCGCACTGTACGGCGGGTCGAACAACACGGTGAGCGGCAACCTCGTCCAGGACACCAACGCTCTCGGCGGCGGGTACCTGGTGGCGAACCGGTTCAACTCGGTGCCGCTTTCGGGCACGGTGACGCTGTCGAACAACACCGCGCTGCGGGCCGGCGCGCTCGACCCCAACTGGCAGTTCGGCGTCGGCGCGCTGTGGTTCGACGCGCGTGACCAGGCGATCACCGGCGTCACGATCCGGGTCACCGGGTTCACCGCGATCCAGAGCCCGTACGAGGCGATCCAGTTCATCGACGGCAACGGGCAGGGCAAGCAGATCCAGGGCATCACGATCGACGGCGTGACGGTGCAGGGCGTCGGGACGTTCGTGGCGCAGTCGCAGACGCAGGGGTCGGTGTCGATCAGCAACCTGACCGCGTCCGGCGTCGGCGTGACCGGGACGTACAACTGCCCGTACCCGACGTCGATCCCGCGGATGACGTTCGGCGGGTCGGGCAACAGCGGCTGGACCGGCACGTGGAGTGACTGCTCGAGCTGGCCCGCGCCGAACTCGGGCCCGCCGCAGCCGACGCAGCCGGGCACCAACATCGCGAAGGGCAAGGCGATCAGCGCGTCGGCTTCGCAGGGCGGGTTCCCGCCGTCGAACGCCAACGACGGCAATGCCGACACGTACTGGGAGAGCGCGAACAACGCGTTCCCGCAGACGCTGACGGTGGACCTGGGCGCGGCGGCGTCGATCAACAAGGTGACGCTGCGCCTGCCGCCGTCGTCGGCGTGGGGCGCGCGGACCGAGACGGTGACGATCTCCGGCAGCACGGACGGCGGTTCGTACACGACGCTGGTCGGTTCCCGCGGGTACGCGTTCGACCCGGCTTCCGGCAACACGGCGTCGGCGTCCTTCACGGCGACGTCCCAGCGTTTCGTGCGGCTGACGTTCACCGGCAACACCGGCTGGCCCGCCGGTCAGGTGTCCGAGTTCGAAGTGGCGGCTTCGTAGCTCGGTCGTCCGGCAAGCCCGTATCGGTCCCCGGGACCGGTACGGGCTTGTCATACTTTTGCGCGCAGTTGCTGTAAAGTTTCACGCATGACGCGTCGTCTTGCCGAAGTCGCCCGCCAGGTCGGGGTCAGCGAAGCCACGGTCAGCCGGGTGCTCAACGGCCGCTCCGGGGTGTCCGCCAGCACCCGGGCCGCCGTGCTCACCGCGCTGGACGTGATGGGCTACGAACGCCCCACCCAGCTGCGCGGCGAGCGGGCCCGCCTGGTCGGGCTGGTGCTGCCGGAGCTGCAGAACCCCATCTTCCCCGCGCTGGCCGAGATCATGGGCAACGCCCTCGCGCAGCAGGGGTTCACGCCGGTGCTGTGCACGCGGACCGCGGGCGGGGTGTCGGAGGCGGAATACGTCGAACTGCTCCTTCAGCAGCAGGTGTCGGGCGTGGTGTTCGCCGGCGGGCTGTTCGCCCAGGCGGACGCGGTGCACACGCACTACCACCACCTGGTGGAGCGCCGGCTCCCGACGGTGCTCATCAACGCGGCGGTCGACCACCTCGGGCTCCCCCAGGTCTCGTGCGACGACGCGGTGGCCGTCGAGCAGGTCGTCGGGCACCTGAGCTCGCTCGGGCACGAGAAGATCGGGCTGGTCCTGGGGCCGTCGGACCACGTGCCGTCCCGGCGCAAGCTCGCGGCGTTCCAGTCGTACGCGGCGAAGCTCGGGCTGCCGGTGCTGGACGAGCTGGTCGAGCACGGCATGTTTTCGATCGAGGGCGGCCACGCGGCGGCGGCCAGGCTGTACCCCCGCGGCGCGACGGCGGTGCTGTGCGCGAGCGACCTCCTGGCCCTGGGAGCGATCCGCGCGGCGCGTCGGCAGGGGTTGTCGGTGCCGGAGGACGTCTCGGTGGTCGGCTACGACGACTCGGCCTTGATGAACTGCACCGACCCACCCCTGACGACCACCCGCCAGCCGATCGAGGCAATGGGGCGCGCGGTGGTGGAGCTGCTGGTGAAGCGGATCAACGGGGGCGAGGTGGCGGCGGAGGAGCTGCTGTTCGCACCGGAGCTGGTGGTCCGGGGCTCGACGGCCCGCCGCACGGCTTAGCCCGCACCTTCCAGAGCGCGACGGCTTCCGAGCCGTCGCGCTCTTTTCGCGCCCGGCCGGGGCCCGCCCGCCCCCAAGCAGCCTCCGCCCTCTCCGGCAGGTTCCGGCAAGGTCACCCAGCCTGGCTGCCCCGGCGCCTGCCATAGGCGCGGCGCCCTGGGCAAACGTCTTGAATGGGTCATTCAGGACCTCTGGAGTCGGCTGCGGCGGTCGAGGCGGGCCCTGCCGAGGCGCGCAGCACCTGCGTCGCTTCGCGCGCCCGCCCGGCCACCACCTCGAGCGCCCCAAGGCGGCCTTGGTTGCGTCAGACGCACCCAAGGCCGCCTTCGGTGCGTCTGACGCACCGAAGGCCACATTGGGGCGTTCGGGCGTACCCACTCAACCCCGGACTCCGCAGCAGTCCACTCGCGGCCTGTTCGTAACTTGCAACTTCTCGTCGTCTTATTGCGTCGATCTGCTCTCACACTTTAGAGTGACCGCAATCACGTGACAGCCGTCGCGACCCGAGAAGAGGCTTGAGATGAGCAGTCCCTGGTCCCGAACCGTGCCCCGCCGGATCTTCTGCATGCTGGCCGCAGGTGGCCTCGCCCTGGGGGTGGCCGCCTGCGGCAGCGACTCCGGCACGGAGACCGCGGGGGGCAAGGTCAAGATCACGGTCACCGGGCAGCCGCCGACCAGCCAGCCGTTCGAGCGCAGCGTGTTCGACGCCGACGTCAAGGAGTTCGAGGCTTCCCACCCGAACATCGACATCGATCCGCACGAAGGCTTCATGGACCCGAAGACCTTCTCCGCGAAGCTCGCCGGCGGGCAGCTCGAGGACGTCTACTACGTCTACTTCACCGACCCCGCGCAGATCATCGCGCGCCGTCAAGCCGCCGACATCACGGAAGCCGCGAAGAGCGTTCCGCACATCAGCGACATCAAGCCGGAACTCCTCGACAACTTCCGTGACGCGAACGGCAAGCTCTACGGCCTGCCGACGATGAACTACACGATGGGCCTGGTCTACAGCCGCCCGCTGTTCCAGAAGGCCGGGCTCGACCCGGACAAGCCGCCGCAGACGTGGGACGAGGTCCGCGACGCCGCGAAGAAGATCTCCGCGCTGGGCAACGGCGTCGTCGGGTACGCCGACTACAGCAAGAACAACCAGGGCGGCTGGCACATGACCGGCTGGCTCTACTCGATGGGCGGCGACATCGCCCGCAAGGACGGCGACAAGTGGGTCGCCGACTTCGCCAACGACAAGGGCAAGCAGGCCCTGCAGTACCTGCACGACATGCGCTGGACCGACAACTCGATGGGCGCCAAGCAGCTCCTCGAAGCCACGGACGTGCAGCGCATGATGGGCGCCGGCCAGCTCGGCATGTACATGGCCGCCCCGGACAACGTTCCGGTGCTGGTCAAGCAGTTCAACGGCAAGTACGAGGACTACGGCATCGCCGGCATGCCCGGCGGCCAGGGCACGCTGCTCGGCGGCGAGGGCTACATGATCAACCCGAAGGCTTCCCCGGACAAGGTCAAGGCCGGCCTCGAGTGGATCCAGTGGAAGTACCTCAACCCGGACCGCTTCGAAAAGCACATCCAGCAGTACGTCGACGGCAAGCAGCCGGTCGGCCTCCCCGCCGAGCCGACCCCGGACGTCTGGACGGGCTCGGTCCGCGAGCAGCAGCTGGCGCTGAAGGCCAAGTACGCCAACGTTCCCGCGAAGAACTACCAGTCCTACGTGGACACGACCAGCAAGATCAAGGGCAGCATCGAGCCGCCGAACGCGCAGCAGATCTACGCCGCGCTCGACAGCGTCATGCAGGCGGTGCTCACGGACCAGAACGCGAACATCGACCAGCAGCTGTCGTCGGCTTCGGCGAAGGTCAACAGTGTCCTCGCCCAGGTCAAGTAGCCTTCTCGCCTGGCCCGCGACGTCTTCGTCGCGGGCCAGGCGGCCGGTCACCTCCCCCGGGGAACGCCGCCGGACCCGGATCAGGCGCAAGCTCAAGGAGAACCTCACCGCGTACGGCCTGCTCTGCGCCGCGCTCGTGGTGTTCGCCCTCTTCTCCTGGTACCCGATCGTGCGCGGTGTGCTGCTGAGCTTCCAGCAGGTCGACTTCGTCAACGCGCCGACGTGGGTCGGGTTCGACAACTTCAGCCGGCTCTTCGCGGACCCGCTGTTCGGCGTCGCCTGGCGCAACACGCTGCTGTTCACCGGGCTGGCGCTGGTCTTCGGCTTCGCCGTCCCGTTCCTCACGGCCGTGCTGCTCAACGAGCTCCGGCACGCGAAGGCGTTCTTCCGGCTCGCCGTCTACCTGCCGGTGATGCTGCCGCCGGTCGTGACGGCGCTGATGTGGAAGTGGTTCTACGACCCGGGTCCCGGTCTCTTCAACTCCGCGCTCGGCGCGGTCGGCCTGCCCGGCGGCCAGTGGCTCGACTCCTCCACGACGGCGATGCTGTCGCTGGTGTTCGTCTCGACGTGGGCCAACATGGGCAGCACCACGCTCATCTACCTGGCCGCGCTCGGCACCATCCCCGGCGAGCTCTACGAAGCCGCGGAGCTCGACGGCGCCGGGCTGTGGAAGCGGCTGCGGCACGTGACGTTCCCGCAGACGCGGTTCGTGCTGCTGGTGCTCCTGCTGCTGCAGATCGTCGCGACGATGCAGGTGTTCACCGAGCCGTACGTGATGACCGGCGGTGGCCCGGACGACTCGACGGTCACCGTGCTCCTGCTGCTGTACCGCTACGCCTTCGTCTACAACGACTTCGGCTCGGCGAGCGCGATGAGCCTGCTGCTGTTCGTGGCGCTCGGCGTGTTCTCGGCGTGGTACGTCCGGCTGACGCGGAAGGCGGACCAGTCATGAGGACCCTCGTCTCGCCCGGCGCGTTGCGCAGCCCGCGCGGCAAGGTCGTCTACGGTGTCGTCTTCGCGTGCACGCTCGCGGTGTTCGTCGTGGCCTTCATGTTCCCGCTGTACTGGGTCGTCACCGGCGCGATGAAGTCCCCGCAGGAGCTGGCGCAGACGCCGGCGACGCTCGTCCCGCACGAGTGGCACCCGGAGACCTTCGCCGACGCGTGGGACCAGCTGAGCCTGGGCAAGTACTTCCTCAACACGCTGATCGTCGCCGGCGGCGCGTGGCTGGCGCAGCTGGCCATCGACGTCCCGGCCGCGTTCGCGCTGTCGAAGCTGCGGCCGAAGTTCGGCAACGTCGTGCTCGGGCTGATGCTGGCCACGCTCATGCTGCCGGCCACGGCCCTGCTCGTCCCGACGTACGTGACGGTGACGGACCTGCCGCTGCTGCACCTCAACCTGATCAACTCGCCGACCGCGGTCTGGCTCCCGGCGGCGGCGAACGCGTTCAACATCTACCTGCTGAAGCGGTTCTTCGACCAGATCCCCGACGAGCTGATCGAAGCGGCGCGCATCGACGGCGCCGGGCCGGTGCGCACGCTCTGGCGGATCATCCTGCCGATCTCGCGGCCGATCCTGGCCGTGGTGTCGATCCTCGCGGTGGTCACCGCGTGGAAGGACTTCATCTGGCCGCTGCTGGTGTTCCCGGACACCGAAAAGCAGACGCTCTCGGTGATGCTGCAGCGGGTGGCGATCGACATGCCGCTCAACGTGCTCGTCGCCGGGATGGTGCTGGCCAGCCTGCCGATGGTGGCGCTGTTCCTGGCCTTCCAGCGGCAGATCCTCGCCGGGCTGACCGCCGGCAGCATCAAGGGCTGAGCCGGGTTTTCACGACGACTAGGAGGGCACTTTCGTGACCGACAAGACCGGCTGGTGGCGGAGCGCGGCGATCTACCAGGTCTACATCCGCAGCTTCGCGGACGGCAACGGTGACGGCGTCGGCGACCTCGCCGGCGTCCGCGCCCGGCTGGACCACCTGGCCGACCTGGGGATCGACGCGATCTGGTTCACCCCGTGGTACCCGTCGCCGATGGACGACGGCGGCTACGACGTCGCCGACTTCCGCGACATCGAGCCGCTCTTCGGCACACTCGCCGAGGCGGAGGACCTGATCGCCGAGGCGCACGCGCGCGGCATCCGGGTGATCATCGACATCGTGCCCAACCACTGCTCCGACGAGCACCGGTGGTTCCAGGCCGCGCTCGCGGCCGGCCCGGGATCGCCGGAGCGGCAACGGTTCTGGTTCCGGCCCGGCCGCGGGCCGGACGGCGCCGAGCCGCCGAACAACTGGAAGTCGCGCTTCGGCGGGTCCGCCTGGACGCGCGTGCCGGACGGCGAGTGGTTCCTGCACCTCTACAGCTCGCGTCAGCCGGACTTCAACTGGGAGAACCCGGACATCCGCCAGGAGTTCGAGGACGTGCTGCGGTTCTGGTTCGACCGCGGTGTCGACGGCTTCCGCATCGACGTCGCCGACGGGCTGGTCAAGGACCCGCGGCTGCCCGACGTCGACGACGGCGACGAGACGCCGTTCTCCGACATGGAGGGCCTGCACGAGATCTACCGGTCGTGGCGCAAGATCGCCGACAGCTACGGCGGCGAGCGCGTGCTGGTCGGCGAGATGTGGCTGCCGGACATGTCCCGCGCGGCGCGCTACCTGCGCCGCGACGAGCTGCACTCGGCGTTCAACTTCGACTTCCTGGTCTGCCCGTGGGAGGCGTCGCGCTTCCGGGACGTCATCACCCGGACGTTGCGGGCGCACGACGAGGTCGGCGCGCCGGCCGCGTGGGTGCTGTCGAACCACGACGTCACCCGGCACGTCACGCGCTACGGCCGCGCACGCGACACCGGGTTCAGCTTCGCGAACCGGCTGCACGAGCTGCCGGTGGACCGGGAGCTGGGCACCCGGCGGGCCCGGGCGGCGGCGTTGCTGACCCTCGCGCTGCCCGGCGGTCTGTACGTCTACCAGGGCGAGGAGCTGGGACTGTGGGAGGTCCTGGACATCGCGGACGAGCTGCGCCAGGACCCGGTGTGGGCCCGCACGAACGGCGCCGACCCCGGCCGCGACGGCTGCCGGGTGCCGATCCCGTGGTCGGGTGACGAGCCGCCGTTCGGCTTCGGCTCCGGGGGCGCGTGGCTGCCGCAGCCCGAGGAGTGGAAGGCCTACACGGCGGAAGCGGAGGCGGCGGACCCGGCGTCGATGCTGTCGCTGTACCGCGACGGCCTGCGGATCCGGCGTGACCTGCCCACGGGCGAGCTGGAGTGGCTCTCCCTCGGCGAGGGTGTGCTGGCGTTCCGGATCGGCCCGGACTTCACGTTCGCGCTGAACTTCTCGGCCTCGCCGGTGCCGCTGCCGGACGGCGAGGTCCTGCTGGCCAGCGGCCCGCTCGACGGCTCCCTGCCCACGGACACCGCGGTCTGGCTGCGCTCCTGAGAAAAGCCGTGAATGTCGCATTGAGGGACTTGGAGTCCCTCAATGCGACATTCACGGACTTGCTACTTCGTCAGCTGCAGGACGTCGATGCCGCGGGCGTTGTCGGCGACGTAGACGTACTTGCCGTGCCAGTACGGGGCCCACGCGCTCGCGTCGCCCGGGCGGTAGTACGCGATCTGACGCGGGTTCGTCGGGTCGCTGACGTCGAGGAACCGGGTGCCCTGCGCGTAGAACGACTGCACCAGGATCTTGCCGCGGACGTCGAAGTAGTGCGCGGAGCAGTCGTCGGACGCCGGGTCGCTGCCCTCCTGGCCGTTGACGCCCCACGTGCCGACGCTCTGCAGGCGGAACGGCTGCTCGGGCGTCGAACGCCAGCCTTCACCGTGGTACGAACCGGCGAGCGAAGAGATCGTCAGGACGCCGTCGCCCGCGCAGCCGTCGACGAAGTTCTCCTCCGTCGTGTAGATCAGGTCCTGGCCGCGCCAGGCGCCGTCGCCGACGCGGTGGCCGGCCGGGTGGAAGCTGTTGTGCATGAACCGCGAGGGCGCCGCCGTCTCGGCGATGCCGCCACCGGCGTACGGGATCGGCTCGTGCGCCGTCGCGCGGCGGACCTTGTTCGTCAGCGGGTCGCGGTGCACCCCGTCGGTCCAGTAGCCGCGCACGCCGCCGCGCCCGGACACCCAGGCCACGCCGTTGCCGTCCACCTGGACGTCGTGCACGTAGTCGGTCTTGCCGTCGTTGCGGGCCAGCTCGATCGGCTCCGGGTTCACCTTCGGGTGCCGCGGGTCGCGGATGTCGGTGACCCAGATCGGCCGCCCGCCCCAGTCGGCCGGCTGGTCGGCGGCCTTCGACGGGCCACCCGTCCACAGGTAGCGGCACCCGTCGACGCAGCTGGTGGTGTGCCCGCCGGGCGCCTTCACGTAACTGATGATCTTCGGCGCTTCGGGCTTCGCGACGTCGACGACGTAGATGCCGGACTCGCCGGTCTGCGTGGTGCCCCCGAACGCGCGCGGGTCGCGGGAGAGGAACACCAGCTTGCGGTCCTGGTCGACCTCGGTGTCCTCGGTCTCCCACAGGCCGGGCAGGCTGACCTGCCCGACCAGCTTCGGCGCGGCCGGGTTCTTCGTGAGGTCGTAGACCTTCAGCCCGAACTCGCCGGACACGACCATGACGTCGCGGCGGCCGTAGTCGAGGAAGTTGATCGAGATGGCGCCGGCGGCGTCCGGCACGCTGCCGACGGCCTTGACGTTCTTGATCGCCCCCGGATCGCCCAGGGTGCGGGCGGCCGGAGCAGCGGGTTTGTCGTCCTCGCCGCAGGCGGCGGCCGGGAGCCCGGTCGCGACCAGCGTGGCGCTGACGGTGACAGCGGCGAAGCACGACCGGAGCCAGGTGCGCACGAAACCTCCCAGAAGGCGTGTTCCCCGGGAACGGTACGACGGAGATCAACCGGACACAAGCGCCTTTGGTTGGCGGCTGACTGGTAGGACTGGCGCATGCGCATGCTCACCCTGCTCGCCGCTGTGGCCCTCGCCGTCACGGGCTGTTCCGCTGCCGACCCGGCCCGGCCGGGTGTCCTGTCCGCCGGGATCCGCGAGCCCGCGACGCTGCTGCCCGCCGACGTCGCCGACCAGGCGGGCCGGCTGGTGACCGGCGCGCTGTGGACCCCGCTCGCCGACTACGACGCCGCGGCCGGGAAGCTCACCCTGCGCGCGGCCGCATCGATCGAGAGCGCCGACCGGGTGCACTGGACGGTCAAGCTGCGCCCGGCGACGTTCCACGACGGCACCCCGGTCACCGCTCAGTCCTATGTAGACACCTGGCGGACGATCGCGGCTTCGCAGTGGGCCGCCGCGCCGGTGTTGACGAAGTTGTTGCGGGCCCGCGAAATCGTGGCGTCCGCTCCGGACACGATCACCCTCGTCCTGGACCGCCCGTCCGGACAGGTGCCGGCCTTGCTCTCGGCGCCGGGCCTGATGCCGCTGCCCGCGTCGGTGCTCGCCTCACGGGACTGGAAGGGCTTCGCCGTGGCACCGGTCGGGAACGGCCCGTACCGGCTCGACGGCCCGTGGCGGCCCGGCTCGGGCGGCACGCTGAAGCGCGTCGGCTCCGGCGTCGGCAAGACCGAGGAGATCGAGCTGCGCGTCGCCGATCCGGCCACCCAGTACGACGCGGTCAAGGCGGGCGCGCTCGACCTGGCCACCGAGGTGCCCGGCGAGAAGCACGACGCGATGCACGCCGACTTCGGCGACGACCACCACGCGACCTGGGCGCTGCCGCGCGCGGGCTACCTGGCGTTCCCGGTGGCGAACCCGCGGTTCGCCGACGCGACGGTCCGCCACGGCTTCGCCCTCGGCATCGACCGCGCGGCCCTCGAAGCGGGTCCGCTGGCCCACCAGGTCGACCCGGCGAAGGCGCTGCTGCCCCCGGCGGACGCGCCCGGCGAGCGGTCGGGCACGTGCCGGCCGTGCAGCTTCGACGCGGCAGCGGGCAAGGCACTCCTGCAGCAGGCCACCTTCCCCGGCGGGGCGACCGTCTACCTCGGACCTTCGACCGAAGCTTGGACCCGCACCCTGGTGGTCGGCCTGCACAAGTCCCTGGACGTCTCGGTGACGGCTCAAGCTGCTCCGGCCGCCGGGCAGCCGGATGGTCCGTCCACCCTGGACGTGTCGCTCGCCACCGCGAGCCCGTACGAGCTGTTGTCGACGCTGGCATCGGAGTCCGGCTACACCGACGAGGTGTTCCGCCAGAACCTGGCGCTCGCGGACGCGGCGGCGAGCCCGGCGGAGTCGGGCGAGCTGTACCGGCTGGCGGAGAACCAGCTGCTGCGCGACCTCCCGGTGGCCCCGCTGTGGTCCGGCCACGGCCACGCCGTCTGGTCGTCGCGCGTCCACGACGTCGTGACGACGCCGTTCACCGGCCCGGTATTGACGGGAATCGGAGTCTCGTGACGTGGGACCCGGCGCCCCTGTCCGAAGTGGCCTCGCTGTTCTCGGCGGCCGCGGTCCCGTGGTGGATCGCCGGCGGGTACGCGATCGAACTCGCGGTGGGGCGGGCGTTTCGTGAACACGCGGACGTCGATGTCCTGGTCCTGCGGCGCGACCAGCTCACGGTCCAGGAGGCGCTGGCGTCGTGGGAGTGGTGGGCGGCGGACCCACCCGGCACGCTCCGGCCGTGGCGCCGCGGCGAGGTGCTGCCGGCCGGCGTCGACGACGTCTGGTGCCGGCCGTCGGCGTCCGCGCCGTGGCGGATCCAGATCATGCTCGACGAGACGGAGGGTGACGAGTGGGTCTCCCGGCGGAACCCCGCCGTGCGCCGCGCGGTCACGGGTCTCGGCGACGTCTCGGCGGACGGGATCCCTTACCTGCAACCGGAAGTACAGCTGTTCGCCAAGGCCCGCGACAGCAGGCCGAAGGACGAGCAGGACTTCGCCGCCGCGCTGCCGGTCCTGGACGCTTCCCGACGGCAGTGGCTCGCGGACGCCCTCCGGACGACGTTCGGTGCGCACCCCTGGCTCGACCGCCTCTAGCGACGCGCTTCAGACCGCGGCGTGCTCGACCAGAGTCTCGATGAACGCCGTGGTCAGCGGGTCCGGCGCCGCTCGCGTGTAGGCCGCCAGCGTCCGGCGCACCGGCACGCTCGGCCGCAGGACCCGGCCCTCGAAACGAGCCGGCAGCACGTTCGCCGGGACCAGCGCCGGACCCAAACCGGCCGCTGCCAGGATCGGGGCCGCCGCCGTCTGCTCGGTGCGGACCGCCGCCCGCGGGCGGAACCCGGCCGCCGCGCACGCCGCGTCGACCAGCTCCGCCAGGCCGTTGCCCGGTGCGTAGTGCACCCACGCGCAGTCGGCGAGCGTCGCCAGGTCGACCTCGCCGGATGCGTCGTCCTCCGAAGCGCCGTCGGCGGGCAGCACGACCACGAACTCCTCCACGCCCAGCTCCCGCACCGGCCCCGGCCAAGCCGGCGGCAGCGGGCCGAGCGCGACGTCGGCCTCGCCCGCCGTCATCGCCTCCCGCAGCTCGTCCGCGTGCCGGAACTCGATCAGCCGGACGTCGACGCCGGGCCGGTCGCGGCGCCACACGCGCAACGCCGGTGGCAGCACGCCGAGGCTCATCGAGTAGACCGTCGCGACCTGCAGCTCCCCCGCCGTCGTGCCGGACGCCAGGCGGGCGGCGCAGCGCGCGCGTTCGGCGTCGGCCAGCGCCGCCCGCGCGTGCGGGAGCATCGCCCGGCCCATCGGCGTGAGCCGGACGGCCCGGGGCAGCCGTTCGAGCAGCGGCCCGCCGAGGCCGTGTTCGAGGGCCCGCATCTGGTGCGACAACGCGGGCTGGGTCACGTGGAGCTGCTCGGCCGCGCGCGTGAACGAGCCGGTGTCGACCACGGTGACCAGGTACTCGAGCTGCCGCAGACTGGTCATGACGAAAGCTTATCGCAGCCGTGAGAACCAAGCCTTGGACTTATCGCGAGCGCGTGAGCAGCCTGGAGACATGGAACGCAAGACAGCCCTGGTCGCCGGGGCGAACGGGATCATCGGCCGGAACCTCGTCGAACACCTGCGGGCGGACGGGGGCTGGGACGTCATCGGCCTCTCCCGGCGCGGCGGGCTCGCCGTCGACCTGCTCGACCTGGCGGACACCCGGGCCGAGGTCGGGGCGCTGACCGGCGTCACGCACGTCTTCTACGCGGCGTACCAGGACCGGCCGACGTGGGCCGAGCTGGTGCCGCCGAACCTGGCGATGCTGACGAACCTCGTCGACGCCGTCGACCCGGCCGCCCTCGAACACGTCAGCCTCATGCAGGGCTACAAGGTCTACGGCGCGCACCTCGGCCCGTTCAAGACGCCCGCGCGCGAGACCGACGCCGGGCACATGCCGCCGGAGTTCAACGTCGACCAGCAGCAGTTCCTCGAGCGCCGCGCGGGCTCGTGGACGTGGTCGGCGATCCGGCCGTCGGTGGTCGGCGGCACCGCGCTCGGCAACCCGATGAACCTGGCGCTGGTGATCGCGGTGTACGCGTCGATCTCGAAGGAGCTCGGCCTGCCACTGCGGTTCCCGGGCAAGCCCGGCGCGTACGACAGCCTCCTGGAGATGACGGACGCGGGCCTGCTGGCCGACGCGACGGTCTGGGCCACCGGCCGGGAAGGCGCGTTCAACATCGCGAACGGCGACCTGTTCCGCTGGAGCGAGCTGTGGCCGAAGCTGGCGGCGTACTTCGGGCTGGAAGTCGCGCCGCCGCTGCGGATGTCCCTGGTGGACGTCATGGCCGACAAGGGTCCACTATGGACCGAGATCGCCGCGGAACACGGGCTGACCGCGTCCTATCAGGACGTATCGGCGTCGTGGGCGTTCGGCGACTTCGTGTTCGGCTGGGACTACGACATGTTCGCCGACACGTCGAAGTCCCGGCGCGCGGGCTTCCACACCTACGTCGAGACGGAGCAGATGTTCTACCGCCTGTTCGACGAGTTCCGGAAGGCGCGGGTGATTCCCTAGCCCCGGCCGATGAACGGCATGGTCGTCGCGGTGACGGTGAGGAACTGGACGTTGGCGTCCAGCGGCAGGCCCGCCATGTACCGCACCGCGTCGGCGACGTGCCGGACGTCGAACGTCGGCTCGGCGAGGATGCGGCCGTCGGCCTGCGGGATGCCGGCGGCCATCCGCTCGGTCATCTCCGTGGCCGCGTTGCCGATGTCGATCTGCCCGCAGGCGACGTTCCACGCGCGGCCGTCGAGCGAAATCGACCGGGTCAGGCCGGTGACCGCGTGCTTGGTCGCGGTGTAGGCAACGCTGGCGGGCCGCGGGGCGTGCGCGGAGATCGAGCCGTTGTTGACGATCCGGCCGCCGCGCGGGTCCTGGTCCTTCATCAGCCGGACGGCCTGCTGCGCGCAGAGGAACATGCCGGTGAGGTTGACGTCGACGGTGCGCTTCCAGTCCTCGACGGACAGATCGGCGACGGTCCCCGCGGCCCCGATCCCGGCGTTGTTGACCAGCAGGTCGAGCCGCCCCCACCGCTCGCGGACCGCGGCGAACAGCGCGGCGACCGACTCTTCGTCCGCGACGTCCGTGGGCACGACGAGCGCGCCGTCGCGGTCGCCGGCGGTTTCGGTGAGGGCGCCGGAGCGCCGACCCGCGAGGGCGACGGACCAGCCGTCTTCGAGCAGCGCCCGCGCCACCGCCCGCCCGATGCCCGATCCGGCCCCGGTCACCACCGCCGTCTTCACCATCACCCCTCCTACACTGCCCACATGGGTCTTCGCGAGCGCTTCCAGGCCGGTCTCGCCCGGCAACTCGGCCACCCTAGCGGCCTGCGCGGCCGCTTCGTCGGCTCTGCACTCAACCGCAGGAACCGCGAAGCGGTGGTGAAAGCCGTCGCGGCGCTGGAGCTGTCGGGCGCCGAACGGGCCCTGGACATCGGCTTCGGCGGCGGTCTGGGCCTCGGCCTGCTGCTGCGGAAAGCCGCCACCGTGCAAGGGGTGGAGATCTCGAAGACGATGCTCGACCGGGCACGCGGGGCCTTCCGCCGGGAGATCACGGGGGGCAGGCTGATCCTGAGCGAGGGGTCGATGACGGCGTTGCCCCTCGACGACGGTTCGGCCGACGCGATCGTCACGACGAACACGGTCTACTTCGTCGACGACCTCGCCCCGGCGTTCGCCGAGGTCGCCCGGGTGCTCGCGCCGGGCGGGCGGTTCGTGCTGGGCATCGGCGACCCCGAGCTGATGGGCCGCGCCCGGATGCTCACCGACAACGGCTTCCGCATCCGCCCGATCGCCGAGATCGAAGCGACTTTGGCCGCGGCGGGGCTGGCGTTGTCGCGGCACGAGCGGTTCGCCCACAGCGGGCTCGGCTTCCACCTGCTGGTCACCGGGAAATGACGAAACGGGGGCCCGGCCGGTGCCGGACCCCCGTTTCGCAGGTGCTTACCTGGCCGCGACACCCAGCGCCGCGAGCGCCGGGCCGGCCATGATCACGCCGTTGCCCGTCACCGTGTCGAACCCGGGCGCGCCCAGGTCGATCGCCGAAGACACCAGCGCCGAACGGATCTGCGCCGGCGTCGCCGTCGGCTTGCCCGACAGCAGCAGCGCCGCGATCGCCGCCGCGTGCGGGGCCGCCGCCGACGTCCCGAAGAACGGCTGGAAGCCCGCCACCGACGTCGCCACGCCGTCCGCCGCCGTGATGTCCGGCTTGTTGCGGGTCGTGCCCCCGGTCGAGGACACGTTGCCCGGCGTGATCGCCGTGCCGTCCGCGTTGTAGAACAGGTGACGCTTGCCGTCGGAGGAGAAGCGCTCCCACTTGCTCGACGCGCTGAACAGGCCCGGGTACGGGCCCGCCGGGTTGGCCGGGTCACCGGTCTCCAGCGGCCGCGTGAACGCCGGGCCGGCCGGGGCCGCCGCCACGCTGAACGCGTTCGCCGCCGACGAGTGGCCGTTCGTGACGCCGTTGGTGCTGAACGCCTTGAGCGAACCCGAAGCCACGAACCGGCCGCGGATCACGTTGAGCGCGATGAACCGGTCCGCGCCGCTGTACTTCACCACCGCGACCTTGTAGCCGGAGCCGGTCGTCGGCACGCTCGCGATTTCGTACGGGTTCTGCGAACCGGACTGACCGTTTTCGCTCGACGCCACGACGCTGCCCGAGGAGTTCAGGATGAACAGGTCGTAGTCGTTGGCGGACTTGCCCCACGGGTCGGACCAGAACAGCGTCACGGGCTTGCCGAGCGAACCGGCCGAAAGCGCGTCGAAGTTCTGCGTCGTGCTGCTCGGGTCGAAGTCGTGCGGAGTGCCGGTGACGCCGCTGATCTTCGACGACGAAGCGCGGAAGTCACCTTCGTAGTAGCCGCTGGTGCCGTCGGTCGCGTTGCCCGAGTTGCCGGCCGAGGAGAAGTACAGGACGCCGGCCGCGGTGACGTCGTTGACGGCCTGCGCGACCTGCGTGTCCTGGAACGGCGACTCGTCGAAGTAGGCGACGTCGTCGACGATGATCGTGCAGTGGCCGGTGGTGCGCAGCGCGCGGATGTTCGCGGCGAAGCTGGCCTCGCTGGTGAACGCGGTCGCGAAGCCGAGCGCGGCGTTCGGCGCGAGGTCGTGGATGATCTCCAGCATCGCGGTGCCTTCGTCGCCGCTGCCCTTCTGGCCGGACAGGACGTCCACCGCGGGCAGCTCGCCGGCGCTCTGCGACTTGGCCAGCGAGTCGACGCCGTCGGAGAGCACGCAGACCTTTACGCCGGAACCGCTGACGCCGTAGGTGGCGCGGGCGGTGTCGGCGCCGTGCGCCTTGTCGCCTTCGGAAACCTGGGTCGCCGCGGCGGCCTGCGCGGCCACCCGGAAGTCCCGGTTGCCCTGCTCGCTCCAGGTGGTCGCCTGCGCGGCGGGCTTGACCTCGGCGACGTCGGCGCGGCCGGCGATCGCGTCCACGGCGGACAGCGGGAGGTCGGCGCGGACGGCGCCACCCGCGGCGTAGCGGACGACGCCGCCGGCCGCCTTGACCGCGTTCGCGACGGCCTGGTCACCGGCGGCGGCGATCTCGACCGCGACGGTGCCGGCGCTGCTGACGCCGACGCCCGAGCGGTAGTCGGGCAGCTTCGCGGCGAGGGACCGGTCGGCCCGCAACCGCTTCTCGACGACGAGCTGGCTCGATTGCTTGCGCTCGGCGGGGGTCAGGCTCTTCTTGATGCTCTGGAGCGCGCTGATGCCCGCCTCGGTGCGCGCGGCCGCCGCGTCCACCGTGGACGGCTGCGCCACCGAAACCCCCGTCGTCAGCAGCAACGCGCCGACCGTCAGCGGAACCGCGTGCGCGGCGACCCGGCTGAATCTCACCATCGATTTCTCCCTGAGCCACTCGGCCGTATGACACCCAACCGGGTGTAATGGGGAGAATCTAAGTAGTGACCAGGCGGTGGTCCACCGACCAAAGTCGGGAACGTCCGGCCGTCCACATACTGGAACGCTCAGGGGAACATGAGAACTATTTTTCCGCGGCCGTGCCCGGTCTCGATTTCGCGATGAGCCGCCTCGGCCTCGGTGTACGGGTAGGCGCGCCGGACGTGGAACCGCAAGTCGCCCTTCGCGTAGAGGGCCGCCAGCTCCGCAAGCCGCGCGGCGGAGCGTCCGGACTTCGAGACGAGCACGCCGAGCCCGGCGGCCCGGCCGTGGTCGACGAGGGTGAGGATCCGGGTCCGGTCCGTCACCATTTCGAGTGACAGATCGAGGGCAGCGCCACCGGCACCGTCGAGCACGGCGTCGACCCCCAGCGAGGCCACGCGGTCCTTGAGCCCTTCGCCGTAGACGACGGGGGTGGCGCCCAGTTCGCGCAGGTAGTCCTGGTTGACCTCGCTCGCGGTGCCGATCACATGGGCGCCCCGGAGTTTCGCGAGCTGCACGGCGGCGGTACCGACCGACCCGGCGGCGCCGTGGACGCGTCCAGGGCGATCGACGCGGTCTGCGAGCCGGCGGTGAACCCACCGGCGACCTCCCACGGCATTTCCGGCGGCTTCGGCGTGACATCGGTGGCGGGCACGACGATGTATTCGGCGGCGGCTTGCACGGCGGTGAAGCCGAGAACTTCGGTACCGGCCTCGAAATCGCCTTCGTCGACGACGCCGGCGAACTCGTTGCCGGGCACGCGCGGCCAGGTGAGCTCCAGGCCGGGCGGCTCCCACCCGGCCCGCACGGCGGCGTCGTACGGCTGCACACCGGCGGCCTTGACGCGCACCCGCACTTCACCCGGCCCGGCGTGCGGCTCGGGGAGGTCGAGGACTTTCAGGACTTCGGGCCCGCCGAATTCGGTGAACGCTACGGCTTTCATGACGTCAGCCTGAAACTTCGAGTAGTCTTGAAGTCAAGGGTTCACCGTAGGCTGGCGGTATGGGCCAGCCCGAAATCCTCGCAGCCACGCCCGCCCAAGCCGGCGAGTTGACCGCACTGATGCACGCTTCATCGGCGTACCAGGGCGACTACGCATCCATCCTCGACGGCTACGAGGTCACTCCCGGGTACATCGAAAGCAACCCGACCTTCGCAGCCATGACCGGCGGCGAGGTCATCGGCTTCTACGCACTGCTCGAAGATCCCCCGGAGCTGGACATCCTGTTCGTGGCGGACCCAGCACAGGGTCTCGGCCTCGGAGCGCGCCTGGTCAAGCACATGTTCGAGGAGGCTCGCAAGCGAGGAATGCGCAGCATCCGCGTCGTCTCACACCCGCCGGCGCTGCAGTTCTACCTCCGCATGGGAGCAAGGCGCACCGGCACGATCCCACCGGTCCCGCCGAAGGTCCGCTGGGCCCGGCCAGAGCTCCACTTCGACGTACCACAGGTCGCACACTGCTAAGCCAAGGTCAGCTCCGGCCACTGCCGTTTCCACCGGGCGGCCTTGCGTTCATAAACCTCACGCGGAGCGAGCACCAGATTGGGACGGACCACCAAGGCGAAGAGGTCATCAAGCCCGCGCGGAGCGTAGAAGTGCCAGGAGCCATCAAGTTCGAGGCGGACACCGACGCACGAACAGATAGCCGGGAAGGCATCGATCGCCTCCTCTGTGGTCGCGAAGGGTCGGCAGGGAACGCCGAACTTGGTTTCGTACCAGAGGTGCACACGCGCTTCGTTGCGAACTTCGACGTCGATCGGAAGACCCCGGCAGGCATCGGCAACGGTCCGGATGACCCGGTCTTCAGCATCCCAGCTCAGGTCTCCACCGTCGAAGTAGAAGAGGTCGTAGTCCTTGATGCCGGCCGTGGCTTCACGACCGGTGAGAACATTCCACACGGTCTGCACAACACAACCGGCGGTGAGGTACCACTGCGGTAGCCCGAGTTCCCGCGCCACCACGAGCAGGCCGACCAGACTTTCGTTGCTCGACAGAACACCCTGCAACCGCGCAAGATCCGCCAAGTGGCACCGCCCGCACTTCCCCCGCCGCCCCGATCCGAAGCCGCCGTACTGACGATTCAGGCATCGGGGCGACGACCGGCAATCACATATTGATCATGTGCCCGGCCAGCCCGTGAAGAGCTTCCTTGACAGCCTCACCCAAGGTCGGATGAGCATGCACGTTCCGAGAAACCTCATGCACGGTCAAATCCCACTGCTGGGCCAAAGTGAGCTCCGGAAGCAGCTCCGTGACATCCGGCCCGATCAAATGCCCCCCGATCAGTTCCCCATACTTGGCATCACTGATCAGCTTGACGAACCCACCGGCATCCCCCAGCCCCTGAGCCTTCCCATTGGCGGTGAAGGGGAACTTCGCCACGCGAACGTCGAAACCCTTCTCCCGGGCCTGCTCCTCGGTCCACCCGAAACTGGCGATCTGAGGCTGGCAGTAAGTAGCCCGCGGAATCATCGGGAAGTCCAGCTCCATGGTTTCCGCACCGGCGATGGTCTCCGCCGCCACGACACCCATCGACTCCGACGCGTGCGCCAGCATCAGCTTCGCCGTGACATCACCGATCGCGAAGATGTGCGGGACATTCGTCCGCCCCCGGCCGTCGATGGCGATCGCGCCCCGGTCGGTGAGGGAGACGCCGGTCTTCTCCAGCCCATAGCCCTCGACCCGCGGCTGGAACCCGATGGCCTGCAAAACCTTGTCAGCGGAAAGAACCCGCTTCCCCTCCTTCTCCGAGGACACCGTCACCTGCACCGACGAACCGGAATCGTCGATCGACTCGACCCGCGTCGACGTCAGCACCTTGATCCCGAGCTTCCGGTACCGCCGGAAGAGCTCCGCCGACACCTCGGCGTCCTCCAGCGGCACCATCCGGTCGAGGAACTCGACGATCGTGACGTCGACGCCGTAGTTGTGCAGCACGTAGGCGAACTCGACGCCGATCGCGCCCGCGCCCGCGATGATGATGCTCGACGGCAGCTCACTCGAGAGGATCTGCTCTTCGTAGGTCACCACGCGCGAGCTGCGCGACGTCCCCGGCAGCAGCCGGGTGGTCGCCCCCGTGGCGATGATGCAGTGGTCGAAGGTCACCTGCGAGCCGTTCACCTCGAGGGTGTGGTCGTCGACGAACGTGCCGTGCCCGTCGATTTCGGTGATCTTGTTCTTCTTCATGAGGAAGTGCACGCCCTTGACGCGCCCGTCGGCGACCTTCCGGCTCCGCTCGTAGGCGGCCGTGTAGTCGACGCGGATCGGGCTGTCGGACGAGATGCCGAACGCCTTCGCCTCCTGCGTCACGACGTGCGCCAGTTCGGCGTTGCGCAGCAGTGCCTTCGACGGGATGCACCCGACGTTCAGGCAGACGCCACCCCAGTACTTCTCCTCGACCACCGCGGCGCTCAGCCCCAGCTGGGACGCGCGGATCGCCGCGACGTAGCCGCCCACTCCGGCCCCCAGCACGACGACATCAAAGTGTTGTGCACTCATACCTCCGAAACTACCCCTTCGGGCAGGTCCGGGCGGGGTGACGCGGCCCTCAGGCGGCCGCCGGGCGCTCCTCGCCGCGGATCGTTTCGAGCAGCGCCGTCACCGCCGCCATGATCCGCGCCGTCGCCTCTTCCAGCACCTCGCGCGTGAGCGGCCGGTCGCGCAGGTCCGAGAGGTCGACCGGCGGTCCCGCGACCAGGTCGACCGTCTTGCGCGGCAGCCCGCGGGGGAACCACGACGTCGACGGCAGCAGGTGGTGGGTGCCCCAGTTGGCCACCGGGATCACCGGCGCGCCGGTCTCCAGGGCCGCGCGCACGATGCCCGTCTTGCCGCGCATCGGCCAGCCGGCCGGGTCCTTCGAGAACGTGCCCTCGGGGAAGACCGCGACGCACTCGCCGGCCCGCACCGAGGCGACCAGGTCGCGATAGGCCTCGGCCGCCGTCGCCGCGCCGCGGTACACCGGGATGTGGCCGCCCGAGCGCATCACGCGGCCCACCACCGGCAGCTTCCACAGCGACGCCTTCGCCAGGTACCGGGGCACGCGGCCGGCGGCCAGGCAGAACGCCGTCAGCGTCGTCGGGTCGGCGAACGACAGGTGGTTCGACGCCACCAGCACGCCCCCGGACTGCGGGATGTGGTGCGAGCCGCGCACCCGGAAGCGGGTCGTCTGGACGAGGAACTGCCAGACCACCTCGATCGCGAAGCTGTACCAGGCGCCCCGGCCGGCGCGGGCGAAGCGCCGGCCGTAGGCGATCATCTGGCGTCGGGTGAGCAGCTCACCCTCGAGGTCCAGGGCGGTCCAGCGGTTCATGAATGTCATTCGTAGCCGACGACCGGCCGGATCGGCTCGCCCTCGCGCCGAACGCGGCGCAGATCACACGCGCTCGAGCACGACCACGGGGATGTCGCGGTCGGTCTTCTTGAGGTACTCGTTGTAGTCCGGCCAGACGGCGGCGAGCTTCTCCCACAGCCTCGCCCGCTCCTCGCCCTCGGCCGTGCGGGCGCGGGCCTTGAACTTCTCGGCCTTGATCTGCACGCCGACCTCGGGCGTCTCGACGAGGTTGAGGTACCACGCGGGATGCTTCGGCGCGCCGCCGGCGGAGGCGACGACCACGGGGTTGCCGCCGTCCTCCTGGTAGATCAGGGCGAGCTTGCGCTCCTGGCCGGTCTTGCGGCCCTTCGTGGTCAGCAACAGCGTCGGGACGCCTTCCTGCCACTCGTGGCCGACCTCGCCGTCGGTTTCCTCGTAGCGGCGGATGTGCTCGTCACCGAACAGCATGCGTGCGTCCTTTCGCGGTCGGTCGAAAGTGGCGTACTCACCACTCGAGGATCCTCCTTGTTACCAGGACACACGCCCGCGCCGATCCTCCCGAGTGCTGCCCCCGTGCTTTTCACTCGAACGGGTCAGGTCCCCCAGCCAGCGGCTTCTCCCGGCCCACCCCCCTCCCAGTAGATTGCACCGACCGAGCACGCGGAGACACCCGAGACCGACCTTGGAGGAGCCAGCCATGAAGGCCCGGCCGCACGTGACACTCGAAGATGTGGCACGCAGCGCGAACGTCTCGCTCGCGACGGCGTCGAGGGTGCTCAACGGCACCGCGTCCGTCCGCGCCGACCTGCGGGAGCGGGTTTCCGCCGCCGCGGCCGAGCTGGCCTACGCCCCGAACGCGCACGCGCAGGCGCTCGCCGGCGGCACGCACCGCACGGTCGGCGTGATCTGCCACGACGTCAGCGACCCGTACTTCGCCGCGATCGCCGGCGGGGTGATGCGGGTGGCGACCGACAACGGGCTGCTCGTGATGCTGGCCGGCACCTTCCGCGACCCGGACCGCGAGGTCGCCTACGTCTCGACGCTGCGCGCGCAGCGAGCCGCGGCGATCCTGCTGATCGGCTCGGCGTTCGAGGACCGCGCGTGGGAACGCGCGATGGCGGCGGAGCTGGAGCCCTACCGCCGCGGCGGCGGGCAGGTCGCGGCGGTCAGCCGCCACCGCGGGCTCAAGATCGACACCGTGCAGCCGGACAACAAGGGCGGCGCCGCCGCGCTGGCGGAGGCGCTGGCCGGGCTCGGCCACAAGCGGTTCGCCGTGCTGGCCGGGCCGCGGAAGCTGAGCACGGTCGTCGACCGGCTCGCCGGGTTCACCGACGGGCTCGCCGACCACGGCATCAGCCTGCACGAAGACGACGTCGTCGAGGCCGCCTTCACCCGGGACGGCGGCTACGAAGGGATGAAGCGGCTGCTCGCCGGCCGCAAGCGCAAGCTGCCGACCTGCGTCTTCGCCGTCACCGACGTGATGGCGATCGGCGCGATGACGGCGTTGCGCGAGGAGGGACTGTCCGTGCCCGGGGACATTTCGCTCGCCGGGTTCGACGACATCCCGGTGGTCCGCGACCTCGCCCCCGCGCTCACCACCGTCCGGCTGCCGCTCGAGGAACTCGGCGAACGCGCGATGGACCTGGCGATCAAGGGCGCCGGCGGCACCCGGCCGCGGACCGTCCGGCTCTCCGGCGAGGTCGTGCTGCGGGAGAGCACCGCGCGCCCCAAGCGCTGACGCCACCCACTCGGTCGGGCCTTGTCGCACCTCGGCACAGGTCCTACCGTGGAGCGGAGAAAGCGCTTTCTGACTCCCGGAGGTCTTCCGATGCTCCTGCTCCCGGTCCCCGGCGGCGGGCTCGTGCACTGGTCACCGTCCGGGCCGCCGCCGCCCGGGCCACCGGGCGAACCGCCGGCGTCCCGGCTCGCCTACGCCGCCGCGCACGTCGTCGCGGACGCGCTCGCCGACGAACCCGGCGCCGTCGACTGGGACACCACGCTGGCCTTCCGCGAGCACCTGTGGGCGCACGGGCTCGGCGTCGCCGAGGCCATGGACACCGCGCAACGCGGCATGGGCCTCGACTGGGCCACGACGCGGGAGCTGGTCACCCGCACCGGCGCGATCGCTGCCGGCCGCCGGTGGTGCGCCGGCGTGGGCACCGACCAGCTGCCGGCCGGGCCGGCCACTCCGGCGTCCATTGTGGACGCCTGGCGCGAGCAGCTGGACCTGGTCGGCGGCGCGGGCGCGGTGCCCGTCGTCATGGCGAGCCGGGCGCTGGCCGCGGCGGCCAACGGCCCCGGCGACTACCACGCGGCCTACGGGAAGCTACTGTCCGAAGCAGGCGGCCCGGTCCTGCTGCACTGGCTGGGCGAGCAGTTCGACCCCGCGCTGGCCGGTTACTGGGGCCACCAGGACGTCCGCGCCGCGGCCCGTGAGCTGGCAGCCCTGTGCGCCGAGCACGCGGGCACCATCGCCGGGGTGAAGGTCTCGGTGCTGGACGCCGGCGTCGAGACCGAGTTCCGGCGCGCGCTGCCCGACGGCGTCGCCTGCTACACCGGCGACGACTTCCACTACCCGGAGCTCATCGCCGGCGACGAGCAGGGCCACAGCGAAGCCCTGCTCGGCATCTTCGACCCGATCGCGCCGGTCGCCGCGGCGGCGCTGCGTCGTCTGGACGACGGCGACCGCGCGGGATTCCACGCCCTGCTCGACCCGACCGTGCCACTGGCGCGCGAAATCTTCCGCGCCCCGACCCGGCACTACAAGACCGGCGTCGTCTTCCTCGCCTACTTGAACGGCCATCAAGAGCACTTCCGGATGCTCGCCGGGAGCGAGTCCGCACGCACGATCAGCCACCTCGCGACGCTGCTGCGGCTGGCCGACGCGGCCGGCGTGCTGACCGACCCCGAGCTGGCCGTCGCCCGGATGCGACCCCTGCTGCAGGTCGCGGGGGTGGCGTGATGGACCCGCGGTTCAGCCTCAACCAGATCACCACCAAGGCCTGGTCGCTGCCCGAAGCGGTGGCCGGGTGCGCCGCGGCCGGCGTCGGCTGGATCGGGTTGTGGCGCGACAAGGTCGCGGAAACCGGCGTCGGCGAAGCCGCGCGCCTGCTCGAAGAGCACGGTGTCCGGGTCTCTTCGTTGTGCCGCGGTGGGTTCTTCACCGGCGTGACGCCGGAAGGGTCCCCTGTGGACGGTGTGGCGCGGACGCGGGAGGCGATCGACGAAGCCGCCGCGCTGGGCGCCGGCGTCCTCGTGCTGGTCGTGGGCGGGATCGCGGGCAACGACCTCGCCGCGTCCCGGCAGCGGGTCGCGGACGCCGTGGGCGAGCTCGCGCCGTACGCCGGGGAACGCGGGGTCCGGCTCGGCCTCGAGCCGCTGCACCCGATGCAGTGCGCGGACCGGTCCGTGCTGTCCACTGTGGACCAGGCACTGGCGATCGCGGTGGACCATCCGCCGGAGCAGGTCGGGGTGATCGTCGACGAGTTCCACGTCTGGTGGGACCCGCGGATCGAGGAGTCGATCGCCGCGGCCGCCGGGCGGATCGCCGGGTTCCACGTGTGCGACGTCCTCGTGCCGCTGCCCGATCCGCTGCTGGGCCGCGCGCTGCCGGGCGACGGCCCGATCGACCACCGCCGGCTGCGCGCCCACGTCGAGGCGGCCGGCTACACCGGCCCGATCGAGGTCGAGGTGTTCAACGCCGCGCTGTGGGCCCGGCCGGGCGCGGAGGTGCTCGCCGAGAGCGTCGCGGCGTTCGAGCGTCACGTGGCCTGACGCGGGCGCCGGTACGCTGGACCCATCAGGCGGACGGGGGTCGCTCGATGGCGGAAGACGACGGAGCGGTCCGGAGCGTGCTGCGCGCCTTCGACCTGCTGGCTCTCTTCACCGAACGCCGCCGGACCTGGGCGGTCAAGGACCTCACCGCCGCGAGCGGGCTCGCGAAGACGACCGTGCTGCGGCTGGTCGCCACCTGCGAACAGCGCGGCCTGCTGTGGACGCGTCCCGACGGGCGGGTCACTGTCGGGCCGGGGATGCTGCGCTGGGCCCAGCTCGCGAACACCGCGTGGCAGCTGCCCGAGCCGGTCCGCCAGGTCCTGCGCGACGTCGCCCGCGAACACGGCGAGACGGTCTCCCTGTACGTCCGCAGCACCGAAGTGCTGGTCTGCGTGGCCCAGGAGGAGGGCTCGCGGGCCATCCGGCACGTCGGGCACGCCGGGGACGAACTGCCGCTCGGGTGCGGGGCCGCCGGGCAGGTGCTGGCCGGCGCCGAGGGCACCGCGGTCAGCCACGGTGAGCCGGAACCGGGCGCGTCGAGCGTCGCCGCACCGGTGTCCGACGCGGACGGGCGGCTGCTGGCCGCGCTGGCCGTCACCGGCCCGACCACGCGCTTCACGGCCGAGGCGGTGGCGAGGCTGAGCGCGGGAGTGACGGACGCCTCACGCCGGATTTCGCGGATCGGTTTCGGTGGGCGGCCGGACTAGAACGTAGGCTCCCGGCATGCCGAACCTGCTGGTGGTGGAAGACGACGCGGCGATCGGCAGCGTGCTCGAATCGACCCTGCGACTGCACGGTTACCAGGTGTGCTGGCGCCGCGACGGCCGCACCGCCCTGCAGGCGGCGGAGACCGGCGACTTCGACCTCGTGCTGCTCGACCTCGGTCTGCCCGACCTCGACGGCGTCGAGGTCTGCCGCCGGTTGCGGGCCGCGCTGCCCGCCGCCGTGCTGGTCATCCTCACCGCGCGGCAGGAGGAGATGGACGTCGTCGTCGGCCTCGACGCCGGCGCCGACGACTACCTCACCAAGCCGATCCGGCTGGGCGAGCTGCTGGCCCGGGTGCGCGCGCACCTGCGCCGCGGCGCGCCGGCCGCGGCCCGGCCCCCGGTGACCGTCGGCGAGCTGACCGTCGACATCGCGGGCCGCCGCGCCACCCTGGGCGGCCGCGAGGTGGTGCTGCGGGCCAAGGAGTTCGACCTGCTGGCGCGGCTGGCCGAGCAGCCCGGGATCGCCGTCAGCCGCGAGACGCTGATGGCCGAGGTCTGGGACGCGCACTGGTACGGCTCGACGAAGACCCTGGACGTGCACATCGCGGCGGTGCGCCGCAAGCTCGCGGCGGCGGCCGGTCCCGGCGCCGAACTGCCCCGGATCGCGACCCTGCGCGGCCACGGGTACCGGCTGGAGGACCCCTCCCGGTCGCTCGCCGAAGGCTGACCGTGCGCCGCCGGATCATCTCCCTGACGGTGCTGGCCGCCCTGGTCGCGACCGTGCTGTTCGCGCTGCCGCTGGGCATCGCGGTGTGGCAGTACCACCACGACGACGCGAAGGTCGATCTGGAGCGGGCCGCGGACGCCACCGCACTCGCCGTGTCGGAAGACCTGAACGCCGGACGGCGGCCGGGCGTGCCCCCGCTCGACGAGGAGGACGGCGAAGCCGAGGGCGAGGTCGGGGTCTACGCCCCGGACGGGCGGCTGCTCGCCGGGCGCGGGCCCGCCGTCGGCGGCCCGGTCGAGCGGCAGGCGGCCGAGGCCGCGGAGGACGTCGTCATCGGCCGTGAAGGCGACGAAATGGCGCTGGCGGTGCCGGTGGTCAGCGGCTCCCGGGTGACCGGGGTGGTCCGGGCCGCGCTGCCGCTGTCCCAGCTGCGGCTGCGGATCTTGCTGACCTGGCTCGGCATGGCCGGGCTCGCGGTCGCGGCGATCGGGGTGAGCTGGCTGCTGGCCCGGCGGTTCGCCGCACGGCTGGTCCGGCCCCTGGAAGAGCTGGCCGCGGTGGCCGGGCAGCTCGGCGACGGCGACTTCACCGTCCGCGGCCCGCGCGCCGGGATCGCCGAGATCGACCGGGTCGGCGAGGCACTGGACGCCACCGCGGCCCGGATCGGCGAGACTCTCGAGCGTGAGCGCGCGTTCTCCGCGGAGGCGTCCCACCAGCTGCGCACCCCGCTGACCGGGCTGCGCCTCCAGCTGGAAGCGGCGCTGGAGACGCCGGGCGCGGACCCGCACGCGGCGATCCGCGCCGGGATCGCTTCCGCCGACCGGCTGGAACGCACCATCGAGGACCTCCTGGCGCTGGGCCGCGAACGCCGGGCACCGCGGGCCGAGCTCGATCTCGACGCCCTCCTGGAGGAGATCCGGCAGGCCGGCGAGGCGCTGCTCGCGCCGCACGGGCGCACGGTGCGGATCGTTCGCCAGGACCCGCCGCCGGCGCGGGTGGCGGCCGCGGCGGTCCGCCAGGTGCTCGGCGTCCTGCTGGACAACGCGGCGACGCATGGGCGGGGCACGGTGACGCTGATCGCCCGCGACGCCGGCGAGGCACTGGCCATCGACGTCACCGACGAGGGCCCCGACCTGGGCGAGACGGACCCGTTCGCGACGGCGGCGTCCGGGCACGGCATCGGCCTGCGGCTGGCCCGCAGCCTGGCCGAAGCCGAAGGCGGCCGGCTCCGCCTGAGCCGTCCCGACCCGCCGACGTTCACCCTCCTGCTCCCGACCGCCGAACCCCCCACCCCGGCGTGACGAACGGGGCATCAAGCGTGCTTGAGCAGGCATCACCTGTGTCTGGAGGGGCATCGAACGTGATGCCCCTCCAGACACAGGTGATGCCCCGCTGAGCACGTGTGATGCCTCTTGGCGCACGCGGAATGATTCGCCATGGCCTGTGTGATCTGTGCAATGAATCACCTGTGATTCATCTGTACGCGCAATGTTCCCCTGTTTTGCGTGCCAGGGGCGGCAGATACCGTCGTCGGCATGAACCTGCGGGCCGCGACGGTGCGGCGTAAACCAGTGGCCGATCTGGTCGCCGAGAGTGATCATGGCACGTTGAAGCGGACGCTCGGGCTCGGGCAGCTGACCATGCTGAGCATCGGCGCGACGCTGGGCAGCGGCATCTTCGTCGTCCTCGGCGAAGCCGTGCCGGTGGCCGGGCCCGCCGTGGTCGTCTCGTTCGTGCTCGCCGGCGTCACCGCGCTCTTCTCCGCCCTGTCCTACGCCGAACTCGCCGGGATGATCCCGCTGTCCGGTTCGTCCTACTCCTACACCTACGCCACGCTCGGCGAGCTGGTCGCCTGGGTCTGCGGCTGGTGCCTGGTCCTCGAATACGGCGTCTCGGTGGCGTCGGTCGCGGTCGGGTGGGGGCAGTACCTCAACGAACTGCTCCGGCTCGCCTTCGGATTCGCCATCCCGGACGCGCTGAGCCGGCCGCCCGGCTCCGGCGGGATCGTCAACGTGCCCGCGATCGTCGTCGTGGTGCTCGCGATGCTCCTGCTGCTGTCCGGCGCGAAGGAGAGCGCACGGGCCAACGCGGTCATGGTCGCGGTCAAGATCGCCACGCTCGTGCTGTTCTGCGCGATCGCGTTCACCGCGGTGCAGGCGCGCAACTTCACGCCGTTCCTGCCGCTCGGGCTGGCCGGGATGAGCGCCGGCGCCGCCAAGCTCTTCTTCTCCTACATCGGGTTCGACGCCGCGTCGACCGCCGGCGAGGAGGCGAAGAACCCGCAGCGCGACCTGCCGCGGGCGATCCTGCTCTCGCTCGGCATCGTGACCGTGCTGTACTGCCTGGTCGCGGTGGCCGCCGTCGGCGCGCTGCCGTGGCAGGAGTTCGACGGCCAGGAGGCGGCGCTGTCGCACGTGCTGGGGGTCGTGTCGGGCAACCCGTTCTGGGCCGGCCTGCTCGCCGTCGGCGCGCTCGTGGCGATCTCCAGCGTCGTGCTGACCGTCCTCTACGGACAGACGCGCATCCTGTTCGCGATGTCCCGCGACGGCCTGGTGCCGCCATCGCTGTCCAAAGTGGATCCGAAGTCGGGCTCGCCGCGGATCAACACCCTGGTGGTTTCGGCCTTCGTCGCCGTCCTGGCCGCGTTCATCCCCATGGGCAAGCTCGCCGACGCTACCAGCATCGGGACGCTCTTCGCGTTCCTGCTGGTCAACATCGCCGTCCTGCTGCTGCGGCGGCGCCAGCCCGACCGGCCGCGCTCGTTCCGTGTGCCGCTCTCCCCGGTCACACCGCTGCTCGGCGTGCTGTGCTGCGGCTACATGATGATCAGCCTCGACGGCGCCACCTGGGTGGTCTTCGGCGCCTGGATGGCACTGGGCCTGCTGATCTACTTCGGCTACGGCATCCGGCGGTCGAGGCTCGCATGAGGGTCGCGATCCACCAGGGCCCGTTCGACGCGCTGCCCGCCGCGGTCGAAGCGGCCGGCGCCGACCTCGTCGTCACGGCCGAGATGAGCACCACCGGCTACCACATCGGCGCCCGGACGCACGAGCTGGCCGAACCGGCCGACGGCCCGACCGCGGCCAGGATGTCCGCACTGGCGCGGAAAACCGGCGTCGCGCTCGCGTACGGCTACCCGGAGGCCGACGGCGGGACCGTCCACAACAGCGTCCAGCTCGTCGACGCGACCGGCCGGCGGCTGGCGAACTACCGCAAGACGCACCTGTTCGGCGACCTCGACAAAGCGTGGTTCACCCCGGGCGACGAGCCGGTGGTGCAGGCCGATGTCGGCGGCGTCCGCGTCGGGCTGCTGATCTGCTACGACGTCGAGTTCCCCGAGCTGGTGCGGGCGCACGCGCTGGCCGACACGGAGCTGCTGGTCGTGCCGACCGCGCTGATGACCCCGTACGAGCTGGTCGCCGACGCGCTGGTGCCGGCGCGGGCCTACGAAAGCCAGCTGTTCGTCGCCTACGCCAACCGTTGTGACGTCGAACAGGAACTGACCTACTGCGGGCGCTCCTGCGTGGTCGCCCCGACCGGCGAGGTACTGGCCCGCGCCGGGGCGGATCCCGTGCTGATCACCGCCGAAGTCACTCGCGACGCGCTCGCCGCGTCACGCCTGGAGAACACCCACCTGGCCGACCGGCGGCCCGAACTGTACCGAGGAACCACCGCATGACCTCCGCTGTCCCGACCGCGATCCACCACGACGAGCCGGCGGGCCGCCCGATCACGATGTTCGGCCCGGACTTCCCGTTCGCCTACGACGACTACCTCGCCCACCCCGCCGGGCTGGGCTCGGTGCCCGCCCACCGGCACGGCACCGAGGTCGCGGTGATCGGCGGCGGCCTGTCCGGCATCGTCACCGCGTACGAGCTGATGAAACTCGGCCTGCGGCCGGTGGTCCACGAGATCGCCGAGATCGGCGGCCGGCTGCGCACCGTGCGGTTCCCCGGCTGCCCGGACGACGTCGTCGCCGAGATGGGCGCCATGCGCTTCCCGCCCGCGTCGACCGCGCTGTTCCACTACATCGACAAGGTCGGCCTCGAGACGACGCCGTTCCCGAACCCGCTCGCCCCGGAGACGCCGAGCACCGTCGTCGACCTCAAAGGACAGAGCCACTACGCGCGGACACCGGCCGACCTGCCCGCGGTGTTCGCCGACGTCGCCGCCGCGTGGGACCGGACCTTGGCCGAGCACGCGTCGTTCGCCGAGATGCAGACGGCGATCCGCGACCGCGACGCGAAGACGATCAAGCGGCTGTGGAACGAGCTCGTCCCGAAGCTGGACAACCAGACGTTCTACGGGTTCCTCTGCGACTCCCCCGCGTTCGCCTCCTTCCGCCACCGCGAGATCTTCGGGCAAGTCGGCTTCGGCACCGGCGGCTGGGACACCGACTTCCCCAACTCGATCCTGGAAATCCTGCGCGTCGTCTACACCGGCGCCGACGACGAGCACCGCAGCATCACCGGGGGCAGCCGGCAGCTCCCCTTGCGGCTGTGGGACCACGCGCCTTCGGAAATCGCTTTCTGGCCCACGGGAACGTCGCTGGCTTCCCTGCACGAAGGCGGGCCGCGGCCGGGCGTCACGCGGCTGCACCGGACGGCGCCGAACAACATCACGGTGACCGACGCGTCCGGGCACATCCGGACGTACCCGGCGGCCGTGTTCACCGCGCAGAGCTGGATGCTGCTGTCCAAGATCGAATGCGACGAAGCGCTGTTCCCGATCGACCACTGGACGGCGATCGAGCGCACGCACTACATGGAGTCGTCGAAGGTGTTCGTGCCGGTCGACCGGCCGTTCTGGCTCGACCGCGACCCGGCGACCGGCCGCGACACGATGAGCATGACGCTGACCGACCGGATGCCCCGCGGCACCTACCTGCTCGGCGACGACCCCTCGAAACCCGCCGTGATCTGCCTGTCCTACACGTGGGCGGACGACTCGCTGAAGTGGCTGCCGCTTTCGGTGTCCGAACGCGTCGAGGTGATGCTCGGTTCGCTGCGCGAGATCTATCCCGGCGTCGACGTCCGGCGGCACATCATCGGCGACCCGGTGACCGTGTCGTGGGAAGCCGAACCGCACTTCATGGGCGCGTTCAAGGCGAACCTGCCCGGGCACTACCGCTACCAGCACCGGCTCTTCACGCACTTCATGCAAGACGAGCTAGCGGAGCGTCACCGCGGCCTCTTCCTGGCGGGTGACGACGTGTCGTGGACGGCGGGCTGGGCCGAGGGCGCGGTGCAGACGGCACTCAACGCGGTTTGGGGCGTGCTGCACCACTTCGGCGGCGAGACGCACCCCGCGAACCCAGGCCCCGGCGACTGTTTCGCGGACCTCGCCCCGATCACGCTGCCGGACTGAGCGTGCCCCGATCGTGCCACCCCGGGAGACTGAGCTGCCCGGCACCACCGGCCGTGCGACGATGGGGACCATGAACACCGAGCCGGCGCCGAGATGGCGAAGACTGGAACCGGACGAACGGAAGGAACAGATCTACGCCTGCGCGGCGCGGCTGTTCGGTGAACGCCCCTACTCCGAAGTGTCCACTTCGGACATCGCCGCGGCGGCCGGCGTCGCGCGGGGGTTGATCAACCACTACTTCGGCACGAAACGCGAGCTGTACCTGGAAATCATCCGCCGGGCGCTGACCGTGCCGCGCCTGGCCGTCGAAATCCTGCCGGACGGGCCGCTCGAACTGCGGGCCGACGTCGCCATCGAGTGGTTCCTCGACATGGTCACCAGCCAGGAGCGGATGTGGCTGGCCGCGATCGCGCCGGAGGGCATCGGGCGCGACCTCGAGGTGGAGCGCATCCTCGAAGAGGCCGACCGGGAGTCCGCCGACCGCGTGCTCGAAGCCGTCGGGCTGTCCAGCGAAAGCGAGCACGGCCCCGAGCTCAACGCGCTCGTGCGGGCGTTCGGCGGGATGGTGAAGTCCGCCGGCCGGGAATGGCTCGTGCGCGGATCCCTGACCCGCGCCCAGGTGCACCTGCTGCTGTCCAAGTCGCTCGTCACGCTGGTCGGCGAGATCTTCCCGGCCATCCAGGCGGAACCGCCGGCCCCGGACGCCCGCGGGTAGACCGAAGCCCCCGGCGCCACGAGGGGGAGGAGGGCGCCAGGGGCTCCGGGTCAGCGGACGAACCGCCGACGCACGCTCACGGTACGCCGGAGCGCTGTCAAGTCGCTGTCAACCTTCGCCGTCCGATTCGCGAAGTTCTTCGAGCCGGTGGGCGAGCCCGTCGAGGCACCTTCGGACCGCGTAGTCGTACAACTGCGCGTAGTACCCGGCGGCGAGGTCGGGATCGCCCATCAGGTCGTGCATCGCCGCGCCCAGCTCGGCCATCCCCGGCAGGTCGGCCCGCTCGCGGTACTTCGCGTACTCCTCGGTGTTGTCGATCCGCAGCGCGAGCGCGCCTTCGCGGTCGTCCTCCATGGCGACGAACTGGCACGCCGTCATCACCAGCAGGTTGTAGGCCAGCACGCTTTCGCGGCCGAAACCGGCCCTCAGGAGCACGCCGACGCCCGCGTCGATGCTGCGCGTGGCCGCTTGGACGGACGGGCCGAACAACGCGAGCCGTCGCGCGCAGCCCGGGTAGGCCCGCAGCACCGCGCGCAGGCCGGCCAGCAGGTCGGTGAACCAGTCCTGCCACGGCAGGTGCGGCTCGGGCAGCTCCAGCAGGCCGACCACCCGGTCGACCACGGCGTTCACCACCGCGTCCCGGTCGCCGACGTGGTGGTAGATCACCGCCGGATAGGCCTCGACGGCGCGGGCGAGCTCCCGCAGCGTCCAGTTGTCGAGGCCGCGTTCGCCGGTCAGGATCGTCGCCGCGCCGATGATGCGGTCGGCCGTGAGCGCCGGCAGTCCCGCCGCGGCTCGCGACCGGGGGCGCTGTCCGGTACCCGAGGATGAGGTCGGCATGGGGCGTAACGGTAACCGCACGGGTACGGCCGGTGCCAGCTCCGCACGGGTACGGCAGGATCGGGGTATGGCACGCGCACAGGCCAACGGTCTCGAGCTCGAGTACGACACCTTCGGCGATCCGGGCGATCCGCCGCTGGTCCTGGTGATGGGCCTCGGCGCCCAGATGATCACCTGGGAGGACGGTTTCTGCGAGCTGCTCGCCGGCCGCGGGTTCTTCGTCGTGCGCTACGACAACCGGGACGTCGGGCTTTCCACCTGGCTCGACGACCTTCCCGCGCCGGACCTGGCCGCGCTGGCCGGCGGCGACCTGACGACGGCGCCGTACCGCCTGTCGGACCTGGCCGACGACGCCGTCGGGCTGTTCGACGCGCTCGGCATCGCGCGGGCGCACGTCGTCGGCGCGTCAATGGGCGGGATGATCGTGCAGCAGCTGGCCATCGACCACCCGGACCGGCTGCTGTCGCTCACGTCGATCATGTCGACCACCGGCGACCCGGCGGTCGGGCAGGCCGAGCCGTGGGCGCTGGCGTTGCTGACGCGGCCGCCGGCGACGACCCGCGAGCAGGCCCTCGCCGACAGCGTCGACGGCTACCGGAAGCTCGGGTCGCCCGGCTACCCGGACGACGAGGCGTTCCTGCTGGCCAAGGCGGCGTTGCACTACGACCGCGCCCGCCACCCGGTGGGCACGCTCCGCCAGGCGGCGGCGGTGGTGGCGTCCGGCGACCGGACGGCGGGGCTGCGTTCGGTGCGGCTGCCGGCGCTGGTCGTGCACGGCGACGCCGACCCGCTGATCGACGTCAGCGGCGGCAAGGCGACGGCGGAGGCGATCCCGGACGCGGAGCTGCTGGTGATCCCGGGCATGGGCCACAACTTGCCGCGCGCGGTGTGGCCCACGCTGGTGGAAGCGATCGAGCGCGTGACGGCCCGCTAACCCGCTCACCACCTGCTGCCTCGCCCCGGCTCGGCCTCCCGGCCTGCGGAATCGGAGGCCGCCGGCCGTGTCGACTCCCCGATCACGCGAGTTCGCTCCCCAATCACGCAAGTTCCGCCTTCAATCACGCGAGTTCCGCGCCCGGTCACACGAACCGACTCTCCAGGTACGCGAGTCGACCGTCTGGGTACGCGAGTTCGCCGTTCCGGTACGCCGAACTCACGTGACCGGGTCCGGAACTCGCATGATCAGGGACGTAACTCGCGTGATTGGAGGGGTATCTCGCGTGATTGGAGAGGCATCTCGCGTGATTGGGAGGGCATCTCGCGTGATGGGGGGTCGACACGGGTCAGCTGGGTGGGGTGGCGCGGCGGGCCGCCAGGGCCGCGATGATGCGCGGGAGGCCGGCCGGGTGGAGGGGGTCGATGTCCGTCAGGTCGCGGACCCGGCGCAGGCGGTAGTCGACCGTGTTGGGGTGGACGTGCAGGCGAGCCGCCGTGCGGCGGCGGTTCGTGTCCAGCTCCAGGTACGCCGACAGCGTCTCGACCAGCTCCGGGTGCGCGTCCAGCGGGGCGAGCGCCGCCGCGAGCCGGTCGCGGGCCTCGCCAGGGCGGGTCAGCTGGTACTCCACCAGGACGTCGTCGAGGCGGTACAACCCCGGCGGACGCCCGAACCAGCGCAGCACCTCCAGCACCTCGCCCGTCCGCGCCGCCACGAGCCGGACCTCCGGCGGCGTCGCCGTGTCGGCCGCCGCCAGCACGTCCACCCCCGCCGCGCGCCCGGCCGTGTCCAGCAGCGCACCCCACTCCGAGACCGCCGACAGCCGCCCGGTCAGCGGCAGCAGCACCAGCCCGCCCGGACCGTCCAGGGACGCGAGAACGCCGTCGCCGCAGGACTGTTCGAACGCGGCCAGGAACCGCCGCAGCTTCCGGCGGATCGCGATGTCCGCGTCGACGCCCGGGGACGCCTCGTCGGCGTGCGGCCCCAGCTCGACGCTCAACACCAGGTACCGCGCCGGCAGCGTGATCCCGGCGCTGCGGGCGACGACGTCGACCGGGCCGCCGTCGGCCAGCACGGAAAGCAGCGTGCGACGCGCGGTGTGCTCCTGCCCGACCTTCGTGCGCAGCTCCTCGAGGTACCCCCGCGTGACGGCGCCGGTGATGGTGCCGACGAACGCGAGCACGCGGTCCGCGACGTCGAGCAGGTCGGCGACGTCCGCACTGCCCGCCTCGGCCGAGCCGACGGCGAAGATCTCCCGCGCCCCGACGTGGTACGCGGTCAGCACGGCCTCCAGCGGGAAGCCCTCCTCGGCGCGCCGCACCGCGGACGCGCCGATCTGCCGCAGTTCGGCGTCGTTGAGCTGCCGGTCTTCACGCAGGCTCCGGGCGAACGCGCGGACGGCCTGCTGCGTGATCCGCACGATGTCGCCGGCGAGCTCTTCCACCGGCAGCCGCCGGTAGTCCGCGACGTCGGCCTGGATGCGCGTCAGCACCCGCGCGATCAGCTCCGGCTCCTCCCGGGTGAGCCGTTCGTGGACGCGCTGGCCGCCGAGGGCCAGGTCCCCGCCGGCCTTGTGCTCCGTCACAACCGATCCCCTTGTTCTCTGCCCGGATTCCCAGTCAATCCCGGCACCCTCGGTGCCGATGGTGTCACGGAGACCAACCATCGGCACAACGTCAAGGAGGACGGCGTGCGAGTGAGGACAACGGCGTTCATCACGATCTTGGTCGCGGCACTGGCGACGACGGCGGGTACGGCGGAAGCGAGCACCGCCGGGGAGTACGTGGCGCTCGGGGACTCGGCCGCGGCCGGCCCGCTGATCCTGCCCCCGGACCTCTCGTCCCCGGGCTGCCTGCGGTCCCTGGCCGACTACCCGCACGTCGCCGCGAAGCAGCTCGGCGTCCCGCTCGAGGACGTCACCTGCTCCGGCGCGACGACCGCGGACATGTACGCGCCGCAGTCGACGGAGACCGGCCCCGTCCCGCCGCAGCTGGACGCGCTCGGCGCGGCCACCAAGACGGTCACGCTGACCATCGGCGGCAACGACGTCGGCCTGGTCGGCGCCGCGACCAGCTGCATCAACCTGCTCCCCGGCATCAACCCGGACTGCGTGGACCGCTACACCGCAGGCGGGCACGACCAGCTGGCCGAGAGGATCGCCGCGTTCGAACCGACGTGGGGCGCGCTGCTGGACGCGATCCACGCGCACGCGCCGAACGCGGACGTCTTCGTCGCCGGCTACGGCACCTACCTGCCGCGCAACGGGTGCTGGCCGGTCGCGCCGCTCACCCCGCGCGACGCGAACTACATCCAGGGCAGCATCGACAAGACGAACGCCGCCCTCGCCCGGCAGGCCGCCGCGCACGACGCTCGGTACGTCGACGTCCGGACGGCGTCGATCGGGCACGACGTCTGCAAGCTGCCCGGCGTCAAGTGGTTCGAGAGCGTGATCCCGACGGCGGTCGCGGCCCCGCTGCACCCCAACGCGACCGGCATGCGGCACATCGGCGCGCTCGTCGCGGCGGCGATCAGCGGGTGAAGTCCCAGCGGCTCGCGCCGTACGGCTCGGCACAGGCGACGCCGATCGCCCGGGTGGGCACGAGCCGGTACAGGAGCCACGGCGCGGGCCCGGCGCTCGGCGCCATGAACGGCGCCGTGTACCCGCCGCCGGTCACCGTCGCGGGCCAGCCGCCCTCGCGGTAGACGGCCGCGACTCGTTCGAGGGTCGCGGGATCGGCGACGCGCTCGGCCTCGCCCTCCAGGGTCAGGTCGAGGCCGTTCAGGCGCACCGAGACGGTGCACGCCGGGTTCGCCGCCAGGTTGCGGGCCCGGCGGGTGCCCGGCCCGCTGACGAAGTAGAGGGCGTCGTCCACCCAGATCGCGCCGACGCCGGCGGCGTGCGGCCGGCCGTCGGGGCGGACGGTCCCGACGAAGAACGTCAGGTCCTCCTTGGGGGTCTGGGTCGCGAGGAGATCGCGCGCCCTGCTCCACGGCAGCGCCGCGGACCCATTCCGGTCGAGGTTCTTGGTGTTCGTCGGCTCACTCATGCTTACGCGTCGAACGGGACGACGGCGGATCGACACGCGACGAGAGTTTTCGCGCCGCCGGGATCGTCGTCGCTGGTCGCGGGCACGATCGCCAGCTCGTCGATCCCGGCCTCCGCGTACTCCCGCGCCTTCGCGGCGACGTCCTCGCGCGAGCCCAGCAGACCCACTGTCGCGATCGCCTCGACCGGCACCGCGGCCAGCAGCTCACGCGGGTGCGGCCGCGTGTGCGCGAAGTCGACCAGGTCACCGAACCCCGCCGCGCGGAACATCTCGCAGTAGCCAGGCGCCGCCAGGTAACCCACCACGCCGCGGCGCAGCTGTTCGAGCGCCGCCGGGTCCGGATCCACCGCGCCGACCACCCACGCGGCGACCGGCGGTGGCGTAGTGCCGGCCCGCGACGCGGCCGCACGGAGACCACGCACCAGATCTCCGGCCGCGGCCGGGCTGACGAGGTTCACCACCATCCGGTCGGCGTGCCGCGCGGCGACGTCGAGCGCACGCGGGCCGAACGCCGCGATCGTCAGCGGCGACTTCGGCGCCGCCAACCGCAACCGGTAACCCTGCGAACCCACCACGGATCCGTCCACAGTGGACTTCTCGCCGGAGACCAGCTGCCGGACGGCGATCGCGGACTCCGCCAGCGCGGTCGCCGCGCGCGAACGGGACCGGCCGTGCCAGCCGCGCACCACGACGTCGCTGGACGTGCCGAGCGCGACCCCGGTGGTCCGGCCGGTCAGCGCCGCCACCGACGCGACACCCATCGCGATCGTCGCCGGATCCCGCACGGTCACCGCCAGCGGCCCGAAGGTCAGCGAAAGAGACGACGTCGCCGCACCGATCGCGGTCCCCAGAGCGAACGCGTCCCACGTCGCCATCTCGCCGATCCACAGCTCCGGGTACCCGGCGGCCTCGGCGGCGCGCGCGGTTTCGAGGGCCTCCTCCGGCGGGCGGTCCTGCCAGAGCCCCAGCGACACCGAAAGCCTCATGCGGACGCCTGCACGATCATGGTCACCACCGTAGTGAACGAGCCGCCGACGTTGAGCGTCAACGCCGTCCGCGCGCCTTCGACCTGCGTCTCGCCCGCGGCGCCACGCACCTGCCTGGCCGCGTCGCGCAGCATCCGGACGCCGGTCGCGCCGACCGGGTGACCGAGCCCGATCAGGCCGCCACCGGGGTTGATCCCGGCCGCGTCGAGGCCGCCGTCGGCGACGAACCGGCCGCCGTCCCCAGGCGGTGCGGCCCCGAGGTGCTCCAGCGCGACCAGCCCGGTGATCGTGAAGCAGTCGTGCAGTTCGACGACGTCGAGCGCGTCCGGCCCGGCCACGCCCGCACGCTCGTAGGCGTCGACGACCGCGCCGCGCAGGTGCGGGAACAGGTACTCGCCGTCAGACGCGAGCTTCTCCGCGAGCCCGATGTGGGACGTCCGGTGCCCGAACCCCGCGATGCGCGGGAACCCGCCACCGAGCCGCTGCGCGAACGCGGGCGAGGCCAGCAGGACCGCCGCGGCGCCGTCGGTGATCCGGCCGCAGTCCTGCTTGCGCAGGCTGCCTTCGATCACCGGATTGAGGTCGTCGTCGGCTCCGAAGGCTCCGGCGGGGAAGCGCCAGTCGCGGGCCTGGGCGAGCGGATTCCGTGTCGCGCGGTCGAAAGCGTGCGAAGCGAACTGCCCGAGGTGATCGGGGTCGAGTCCGTACCGCTCGTCGTACGCGGAAGCGACGTCGGCGAAGAGCGCGGGCCACGGGAACTTCGCGGCGACGGCTTCGTGCCCCGCCCAGGCGGCGGAGCCGAGGTGCTCGGCGGCCCGCTGGCCGTCGACGTTGCGCATCAGCTCGACCCCGACGACCAGCGCCAGGTCGTAGCGACCGGCCTCGATGTCCGCGCACGCGGCGAGGACGGCGGTGCTGCCGGACGCGCAGGCGGCCTCGTGCCGGGTCGACGGCACGCCGTCCAGCTCCGGGACGGCGGCCACGAGCAGCCCGCCGAGCTGGGCCTGGCCGGTGAACAGCTCCGCCGCGAGGTTGCCGACGTGCGCGACCTCGACGTCTTCGGCCGCAACGCCGGCGTCCGCGAGGGCGGCCGGGACGACCTCGGCGAACAGCTCGAGGATCCCGCGCCCCTCCTTCGCGAAGTTGCGCGCGAAGTCGGTCTGCGCCCCGCCCAGCACGAACACGCTCATGGCCTCACTCCATACTTTCCCGCAGCCGCCGCTTCAGGATCTTCCCCACCGGGTTGCGGGGCAAGGCGTCGGCGTACTCGAGCCGTTCCGGCAGCTTGAACGCGGCGACCTTCTTCTCGCGCAGGTACGCGACCAGTTCGTCGAGCGAGGGCTTCCGCGAGCCCGGCACGACGACCGCGCACACCCGCTCCCCCAGGACGTCGTCGGGCACGCCGACGACCCCGACGTCGGCGACGTCCGGGTGCCCGGCGAGCAGGCCTTCGACCTCGGCGGGTGAGATGTTCATCCCGCCGCGGATGACCAGGTCCTTCATCCGGTCGACGTACCGCAGGAACTCCCCGCGCTCACCGGCGATCTCGAAGACGTCACCGGTGCGGAAGTGCCCGTCGTCGTCGAACGACGACGTGTCCAGCGGCTCGCCCACCCGCGTCAGGTAGCCGGCGAACACCGTCGGCCCGGCGATGCGCAGCTCACCGGGGTGCCCGCGTTCGGTGACCTGCTCACCGGTGACCGGGTCGTGCAGCCGCACCGACGTCCGGCCGGCGACGGGTGTCGACCAGGTGACATCGGAGGCGTAGTGGGGGAAGTAGCTCGCCCGCTGGTCCGGGTCCGGGATGTCCACGGGACCGGACAGCAGCGCCGTGCCTTCGTTCGAGCCGAAGAAGTTGACGATGTCGATGCCGTACCGCTCGGCCCAGGTGCGCACGAGCCACGGCGAGAGCGGCGCCGATCCGGACCCGATCTTCCGCAGGGCGGAGAGGTCCACTCCGGACAGGATCTTTTCGTTGTGCAGCAGCATGGTCAGCAACGCGGGCGGCGCGAGCGTGTACGTCACGCGTTCGGCCGCCAGCTGCCCCAGGAACACCGGCAGGTCGAACGGGTGGTGCGGCACGAACACGGCGCCGGTCAGCAGCCACGGCAGGAACATCCCGCCGATGCCGGCCATGTTCGTCATCGGGAACGGGGACAGCAGGACGTCGTCGCGGGTCATCCCCGCGGCCTGGACGCAGCCACCCGCCGTCGCGAGCCAGTCGCCGTGACAGCGCGGGACGGCTTTCGGCTCGGCTTCGGTGCCGGACGTCCAGCAGATCGTCACGCAGTCGTTGACGTCGGTTTCGAGCGTGCCGAGGTAGGAGTCCAAAGTGGATCGCTCCGCTTCGGACAGTGGATCTTCGGGCCAGGCCAGGGCGCCGGCCGGTTCGTCGTCCCCCCGGGCGACGACGAACCGGACCGACGGCGCCGAAGCGCCTTTGAGCCCAAGGGCCGCCCCGGCGAGCTCGTGCTCGCCGTATCTGGATGCGGTCACCACCGCGACGGCCCCGGTGCGCCGGCACATCGGACCCATCTCGTGTTCCCGGTAGGACACCGGGAACGGGGTGACCACGGCACCGATCCGCACGATCGCGAGGAACGCCTGGACCAGGGCCGAGCAGTTCGGCAGCTGCACGGCCACTACGTCCCCTGCTCGCACCCCTCTGGCGAGCAGGAACGCGGCCAGGACGTCGACGCGTTCGTCGAGCCGGTTCCAGGTCCACCGCACCGGGTCGCGTCCGACCAGTGCGGTGGTGTTCGGTGGATCGACCAGCGCGAGACCCTCCGGGCCGGCACTGACCCGCTCCTTCACGAGCCGGTCGATCGTCTCCGCACTCCACCATCCCCGCGTCCGGAAGTCCCGGGCGCGACCCTCTCGATGGCATCTCATGAACGGAGGTTTTCCAGCTGGTCCGCCCGGACCCAGGTCGCGTGAAAACCGAGCGGAACCCGCTGGGGCAACAGGACCCTGGCCACGGGTCCGGCAGCGAGATCGGCGGCGCCGAAGATGTCCAGTTCCGAGCGTCCCTCACGCTCGTCCTGCACGAACGTCACCAGATAACCGTCCGCCGAATCGACGGATGCGCCATCGCGGGGTGCGAAGGGCGCCTCACTGCCCCACCGACCTGGACCGAACCGGTATTCGGTCTTGGAGCCGGCAAGATTGTCGTAGCGCACGAGCCCGTCGAACTTCAGTGTCGACTCGGGCGAGATGTGCACCGCGTAGGAGTACCGGTTCCCCCGGCCGACCCGGCGGGAGTCGACGGTCGGGAACTCGGTGTTGGCGTCGTCGAGCGGCGCCTCATGACACGCGCCGGTCCGCAGATTGAAGCGGTACCGGTGCAGCTGGGCGTCGAGCCGCAGGTAGGAGAGCATTTTCGCGAGCGGCGTGTGCGCGTCGGCCCGCGGGGCGGGCTTGCGCACTCGGCAGACGTCGAGGATGACCTCTTCGCCCTCTTCCCAGGCGTTGACGACGTGGTAGATGTAGCACGGGCTAGCTTCGAACCACGTGATCTGGCTACCGTTCCCGTAGCGTGGCAGAACGCCGAAGCGGCTCGGCATCGAACGGTCGAAGTGCAGCTTGTGGCGGCCCTGTTCCGCCGCGTGGAGGTCCTGGACCAGCGGCAGGTCCATCAGCACCGCGTGGTGCTCGGTGATGGCCATGTCGTGCGGCAGGCGCGGGCCGGGCAGCTCGATCTCCGTGGTCTTCACGACCCGGCCGTCCGCGCTGATCACGCCGTAGCGCAGGTACGGCGGGCGCGGGCCGTAGTCGAACCAGAACAGCTCGCCGGTGGCCTCGTCCACCTTGGGGTGGGCCATCATGTCGCCGACCAGCGTGCCGAGGAAGTCTTCGGCGCCCAGTGTCTCCAGGGAGAGCGGGTCGACGCCGTACGGCGAGCCGCACAGGTACCAGGTGGCGAGGATCCGGCCGCGGTGGAAGACGACGTCGGTGTTGGCGTTGTCCTTGAGGCCCAGGCCGTGCGTGTTGCCGAAGGGGTTGCCCTTCGGGCTCTCCATGACGCCGGTCCAGAGGCCCTTGCCGGCTTCGGACTCGGCCTCGAAGGCCTTCGTGCGGACCCAGCGGTTGCGGTAGCGCGCCTTGCCGTTCTCCAGGTGGACGGCGTGGATCATGCCGTCGCCGTCGAACCAGTGGTAGCGGCCTTCCGGGGCGAACCGCGGGTTGGGGCCGTTGCGCAGGTAGACGCCGTTGAGGTCCTTCGGGATTTCGCCGATGACCTGCAGGTCTTCCGCGTCGATCTCGGCGCTGACCGGGGCGTAGACGCCGAGCAGGTAGGGGTTGGCCTCGTCCGCGTCCGCCGTCCTGGCCACCATCAGCGGCTGTTCGGAGGTGCTGGTCATCGGGCTTCTCCCTGGATGTCGGGCTCACCGCGCTGGCTGATGGGGATGAGACTATGATTTGTGTAGTCAGGTGTCAATAGGCTTCTTCTGCTGTAGCCAGGTGTACGCTGAGGCCGCTAGTAACAAGGGGGAACGACGGTGACCGAGGCGACTGCACAGCGCGTGAGGCCCGCGGGGGATCCGCTCCGGAGAGCACTCGAACTGGTCGGTGACCAGTGGACGCTGTTGATCCTGCAAAGCTTGTTTCTTCGCTTTCGCCGCTACGAAGAACTCCGCCTGCGGCTGGGCATCTCGCCGACGGCGTTGTCCGGGCGGCTGCGGGACATGGTGGACGCGGGCATGCTCACGCGCGAGCCGTACCGGGACGCGCGGCGCACGCGCCACGAGTACCGGCTCACCGAGCGCGGCCTGCAGCTGTGGCCGCTGCTGATTTCGATCTGGGCGTGGGAGCGCGAGTGGGTCGAGGGCCGCCGCGCGGTGCTGCCGACGCTGATCCACCTCGACTGCGAGCTGGCTACATCAGCGCCCCTCGGCTGCGGGGCGTGCGGCCGCCGGGTCGACGCGCGGGATGTGCGGGCTTCGCGGCTGGACAGCACCGGTGTCGCGGCCGCGACGGCGTCCAAGCGCTTCCGCCGCAAGGACGCGGAATCCCTGGCCGGCGACCCGATGATGTTCTTCCCCGACACGATGGAACTGCTGGGCGACCGCTGGTCGACGGGGCTCTTGGTGTCCGCGTTGCTCGGCTGCCGGCACTTCTCGGAGTTCGAGCGGGAGCTGGGCATCGGGCCGAGCGTGCTGTCGGCCCGGCTGAGCAAGCTCGTCGAGGTCGGCGTGCTGCGCACGGGCACGGCGGCCACGCGGACCGACGCCCGCGACTACCGGATGACCGCGAAGGGGCTGGCGTTCTTCCCGGCGCTGGCGTTCATCGCGGAGTGGTCGCGCGGGTTCGAGGTGGCCGGCCAGGAGCCGGACATCACGCTGCACCACGTCGAATGCGGCAACCGGCTGCAGCCGATCCTGCTGTGCGACCACTGCGGCCGCCCGCTGACCCGCAAGTCGGTGCAGTTCGGCGGGGTGCCGTCCCCCCAACGCTGACGGGGTGACCAAATCGACTCGCCAAGCGGTTTGTCTGATGCCAGGCTGGAGCGGTCACACGTCGTCAGTTCCGGAGGTAAGCATGAGTGAACCGAATCCTTCGCCCAGCGGCGAGGAGGACGACGTCAAGCGCAAGTTCCGGGAGGCGCTGGAGCGCAAGCAGGCCCACAGCCGCTCGGGCGCGTCCCACGAGAACGCCGGCGGCAAGAACCAGCACGCCCACGGCCCCGCGGCCAACAAGCGGACGTTCCGCCGCAAGAGCGGCTGACCCCCAGCCTCCGAAGGCCACCGTCAGGGCACTGGATGTCCCGGCGGTGGCCTTCAGAGCGTTCAGGGCGTGAACTCGCCCAGGTGGTCCAGCACCACGAACTCGCTCGCCGGACTGGCCGCCGCCACCGCCTTCCGCAGCAGCTCCAAGCCGCCGTTCGGGTCCTTCGCCTGGCCCAGCGGCAAATCGAAGTCGTCCCAGTGCGTCGCCGCCACATGGGCAGGGTTGCCCAGCGTCCGGAGCAGGCGCGGCACGTACTGCGTCACCTTCGCGCCGCCCACCGGCACCAAAACCACGTCCGGGCGCAACCCCGCCAGCTCGGACTCGACGTAGTTCGAGCCGCCGAAGTCCAGGACGCTCGCCCCGCCGCCGGTCACCTGGTACGCCAGCGTGCCGCCCTCGACCAGGTCTTCGATCACCTTCGGACGGTCGCGGCGGGACAGCGGCCGCGAACCCGGGAACGGCACCCGCGCCCGCTCGCCGGTCGCCGAGTGCAGGGACCTCAGGACGCGGATCGAGTAACCGTCGAACGTCAGGTCCTCTCCGCCGCTCGCGATCGACAGCTGGTCTTCCGGCGCGCCCAACGCCGCCATGAGACTCAAATGGGTCTCGGTCCCGAGCACCGTCGCACCGGTGCGTTTGGCCAGGTAGGGGACGTCGGTGAGGTGGTCGTAGTGGCCGTGGGTGACGAGGATGTGGTCCGCGCGCAGCTCGCCGCGGTCGAGGTAGCCGTCGATGAGCGCCTTGTTCACCGAGAGCGGGGTGCGGGGGTCCGCACCCGCCGGCGTGTACGTGCCGGTCTTGAACCGCGTCAGCCACGGGTCGATGAGGACCGTCTTGGTCCCGGCCGAACCCGGCACGCGGATCTCCCAGCCGTTGTTCCCCCACCACCGCAGCGTCATCCGCGACGTTCCCCGGGGCGCCGAAGCCGCCGAAGCTGCCGAAACGCCGGCGAGGATCGTGGCCGCCGCCGCGCCCGCGCCGAACAGCCCCCGTCTGCTGAGTCCTGTGTTCATGACGGGCACTCGATCACGGCCTCGGCGGCGCTGTCCAAGATCGAGACGTCGGCATGTCGATATGCGGACGAGTATCGTCGCAGCGTGGACCACCTTCGTTCGCTGCGGTACTTCCTCGTCGTGGCCGAGGAACTGCACTTCGGCCGCGCCGCCGACCGGCTCGGCATCGCGCAGCCACCGCTGAGCCAGCGGGTGAAGCGGCTCGAAGCCGAGCTGGGCGCGAAGCTGTTCGACCGCGGCCGCCGCGTCACGCTCACCGAAGCCGGCGAAGTGCTGCGCGCCGAGGCCCGCGACCTGCTGAGCCGGTGGGACCGCATGACGGCGCTGGTCGCGAAGGCCGAGCGCGGCGAGATGGACGCCCTGCGCGCGGGCGTGCCGCCGGAGCTGCCGGGGCGGGTGCTCGCCGCGCTCCTGACCGCGTTCGCGACGCAGTACCCGGCCGTCCGGCTCGACCTGCAGGAGCTCACCACGGCCGAGCAGGTGCGGCTGCTGGCCGACCGCTCGCTGGACGCCGGGCTCCTGCAGCTGCCGGTGGACGTCGTCGGGCTCGACCTCGGGCCGGCCGTCGACACGCCGCTGGGCGTGGTCCTCCCCCGCGATTCACCGCTGGCGCGCCGGTCCGAGCTGACGCTGGCCGACCTCGCCGGGGAAGGCTTGGTGCACGCGCCCCGCGCGGCGGCGCCCGGGAGTTACGACGCGCTGCTGCGCACGTGCTGGGACCACGGCTTCCGCCCGGCCTCGATCCGGCACGCGCGCAACCCGGAGTTCGTGCTCGGCCTGGTCCTGGCCGGGCACGGGGTGGCGTTCGAGCCGCGGGCCCGCAAGGAACCGCGCGTGGTCTGGCGGCCCCTGGAAGGCGAGGTGCTGCGGGCGCGGACGACGTTCGCCTGGCCGTCGTCGAGCCCGCACCCGCAGGCGGCGAAGCTGGCGGAGATCGCGGCGGGGGTGCTCAGGGACGATGGGGTTTCGCGGCTGGTACCGCCGGACCCAGGTGGAGCGCGGCCGTGGGACGTGTTCTACGAACGCAGCTGATCACCGCCGCGTGAGCCGCGTTCACCCGTCCCGGTCCCGGCGCCGGCAGACCCGGCCACCGACTCCGCGCCGGATCGCCGCGATGCAGTGAATGACTCATTCCTGGCGTCCGGCGCCAGGAATGAGTCATTCACTGCGGCGAAAGCCGGACTACGCGACCGACCCGAGCCCGTCGCGGGTGCGATGCGCCGTTCGAGGAGCAGGCCGGGACAACCGCCGCAGTGCTACGAGCGCAGCTGATCCACCGCCGCGCGGGCCGCGTCGCCGATCGCGCGGTCGATGTCCGGGCGCCGCAACGTTTCCGCTCCGCCCACCGTGAACACCGCCACCGCGTACGCCCCTCCGTCCGGGTACGTCACGACCCCGATCTCGTTGCGGATTCCCGGCATCGTGCCCGTCTTCGCCGCCACCACCGCCTCCGGCGGGAACCCGGCCGTCAGCCGGTGCCAGCTCACCTGGGCCGACATCCACTCCAGGACCTGCGCGCCAGGACCCGGGTCGCGCCAGATCGCCGACAGCAACGCAGTCATCTCGCGCGGCGTAGTCGACGAAGTCCGCAGAGGATCCAACGCCCGCAACGGGATTCCGGCCGCGGTGTCGTCGATGATCGTGCGCAGCAGATCGCGCGGTGCGCCGATGACGGACGTCCGCGACAAGCCCAGCTCCGCCAGCAGCGACCGCACGTTCTCCACGCCGACCCGGTCGAACAGCAGGTCCGCGGCCGTGTTGTCCGATACCGACAACGCCAGCAACGCCGCGTCCCGCAAGCTGTACGAAACGTCGTCGGCGAAACCCGCCGAGCCGGTGCCGCCGAGCCGGTCTGCCGCCGACGCCCGCACCCGGTCCGTCGGGTCGAGCTGGCCCGCCGCCACCTGCCGGGCGAACTCGAACGCCAGCGCCACCTTCACCACGGACGCGAGCACGACCAATGAGTCGGCGTCGACCTCGACCGAACCAGGGGAATCGAGGCGGGGGGGGGGGGGGGAAAGCCCCCCCCCCCCCCCCCCCAAAAGGGCCGGAAAAAGCCCCCCAGCATGGAGGGCCAGCAACCACCCACACCCCCCCCCC
>NZ_JBVHUL010000016.1:110542-155142 GCF_055565395.1 Amycolatopsis sp. NPDC028719 | reverse complement strand
CCTTAAAGACAAAACCACCAACGCTGCGTCCCCACCGCTGCACAAAAACGCGGAGGCGAAGGGCCGCGAGCCGGCACCCCCCCCCCCCCCCCCCCCCCCCGCGAAGATGTCCGAAAGACTCACCCGGTCATGATGGACCGCAGCCGCCCGACCTCCGCCATCCGCCGCTCCGCGAGCCGGTCGGCCGCCGTCGCCGGGGGCACGCCGTCGGTGTCCGCCAGCGCGAACACGGCCTTGGTCGTGTCGTAGATCGCCGTCGTCTTGCGCTTGGCGCGCTCGAAGGTGAAGCCGTGGCGCTCGTCGTCGACCTGGATCACGCCGCCGGCGTTGACCAGGTAGTCCGGCGCGTACAGGACGCCGCGGTCGGCGAGCTGCTTGTCGATGCCGGCGTGCGCGAGCTGGTTGTTCGCCGCGCCGCACACGATCCGGGCGCCCAGCACCGGCACGGTGTCGTCGTTCAGGACGCCACCCAGCGCGCAGGGCGCGAAGACGTCCAGCTCGGCGCGCAGCAGGGTGTCCACATCGGACACGGCCTTGACGGCCGGGTACAGCGAAAGCGTGCGCGAGATCGCCGGCTCGTAGACGTCGGTGATGGTCACCTGCGCGCCGGCGTCCACGAGGTGCCCGACGAGGATGTGCCCGACCTTGCCGACGCCGGCCACGCCGACGCGCTTGCCGGCCAGGTCCGGGCTGCCCCAGACGTGCTCGGCCGAGGCGCGCATGCCCTGGAACACGCCGAACGCCGTCAGCACGGAGGAGTCGCCGGCGCCGCCGTCCTCGGGCGAACGGCCGGTCACGAAGTCGGATTCGCGGGCCACGACGTCCATGTCCCGCACGTACGTGCCCACGTCGCACGCCGTGATGTAGCGACCGCCCAGGGACTGCACGAAGCGCCCGTACGCGCGCAGCAGCGCTTCGGACTTGAGCGTCTTCGGGTCGCCGATGATGACGGCCTTGCCGCCGCCGAGGTCGAGCCCGGCCAGCGCGTTCTTGTACGCCATGCCCTTGGACAGCGCGAGCACGTCGTCGAGCGCGTCCGCTTCGGTGGCGTAAGGGTGGAAGCGCGTCCCGCCCAGGGCGGGCCCGAGCGCGGTGGAGTAGATGCCGATGATGGCCTTCAGGCCACTGGCTTCGTCGTGGCAGTACACGACCTGTTCGTGCCCGGAGTTCCGGGCGAACACTCCTTCGGTCACGGTGGTGACTCCTTTGTCTCCCGCGCCGGCTCGTGGCCGGGACGCGCTCCAAGGGTGGCTGGGGGGCCGGGCGGAGGTCGTCCGCCCGAGTGCCTTCCCGGCACCAACCTAGATCCCTTCCGATCACCGGACCAGTGCAGGTCCCGGGATACGGACGGGTAATCAGCCGTCGACCACCTTGCCGAGCGCGTTCATCGCCGTCTCGAGCTGGGTGTCGGAGAGGTACGGCGCCGGCCCGAAGCGCAGGTATGGCCCCCGGCTGTCGGTGCGGACACCCTGGGCGGCGAGAGCCGCCTGCAGCGCGCCGGCGTCGGCACAGCGCAGCGAGAGGAACCCGCCGAGCCGGTCCAGCGGCACCGAACGATCCCGCGTGACGACGTCCCCGGGCAGGTCGAGCGAGTCGAACACCGACGCGAGCAGCCCCACCTGGTGCTGCGAGACCGCGCGCAGGAACTCCGGCGTGAGGCCCTGCTCGGCGAAGAACCGCTGGACCCGGGCGCCGCGATAGTGACTGGCCGGGTCGTAGGTGGCGCCGGCGAACCGGTCGCCGCCGGTGGCGTAGGCGACCCGGCCCGGGTGACGCTCGTCGGCGAGCGCACCGAACTCGGCGTACCAGCCGGTGATCACCGGCCGCAGCTCCTGGGCGTGCGCGGGCAGCCGCAGGAAGCAGTTGCCCTCGCCGAGCTGCAGGTACTTGTAGCCGCCGCCGAGCACCCAGGCGTTGGTGAGCCCGAGGTCGTGCAGCGCGAACGGCACGACGCCGAGCGCGTGGTAAGCGTCGACGACGAGCTCGATCGACCGGTCGCGGCACGAGTCGGCCAGGTGCGCGAGCCCCGGGACCAGCCGCGACGTCTCGAACAGCACGGCCGAGACGAGCACCGCCGCGGTGTTGTCGTCGACTTCGGCGGCGACGCGCTCGGCGAGCGTCGTCACCGGCTCCAGGGGCACCCGCACGACCTCGACGCCCTCCTCCTCGAGGCGGGCGAGCTGGCGGCGCAGCGTGTGGAACTCGCCGTCGGTGGTGACCAGGCGCGGTCTCCGCGGCAGTTCCATCGCCGACAGGAAGCGCAGCACCAGGTCGTGCGTGCTCGCGCCGAGCGCGTACTCGCCGTGCGGGTCGCCCAGCAGCAGGCGGAACCCCGCGCGCAGCTCGTCGGCCTTCGCGAAGGCCCGCTCCCACTTCTCGTCGACGTCGCGGGCGGCGTCGGCGAAGGACTCCCGCAAGCCCTCCTCGGCGACGTCCGGCCACGCCTGGTGCGAATGCCCGGACAGCAGCAGGCGGTCGGCCACCCCGAACCGGGAGTAGTGCGGGGCGAGCGCGTTGTGGTCGTCGCGCAGGTCGTCCAAAGTGGTCACAGTCGGCTCCGTACGGCCCAGAGATCCGGGAACATCGGCTGGAAGAGCGTGGTACGCAGGTAGGTCGCGCCGGATGATCCTCCCGTCCCGGTCTTGTCGCCGATGGTGCGTTCGACCATCTTCACGTGCCGGTAGCGCCACTCCTGCATCCCTTCATCGAGATCCACCAGACATTCCGCGACGACCGACGGACCGCCGTCGTCGCTGTACACGTCCAGCAATATCGCCTGCAGGGCCGCGGAGGGCTCCACCGGTCGAGTGACGTCTCGGTCACACCCGACCGCGTAGCCAGAAACCTTGAGGTACGCGAGAAAAGAGTCGAACAACGACGGCCGCGCCATCGCTTCGGCAATGCGTTTCCGCTGCTCGCCGCCTTCGGGGTAGTGCGCGAACACGCGCTCGTCACGCCGCCCGAGCACGGCTTCCAGCTCGCGGAACTGGGCCGACTGGAAGCCGCTCGAAGCGTCCAACCGGGTGCGGAAACTCGTGAACTGGCTGGGGGTCATGGTTTCCAGCACGTCGATCTGCGCGACGGCGACCTTGAGGATCGTCAGGATCCGCCGCAGCACCCGGATCGAGTGCGCGGTGTTCCCCTTTTCGAGGTTGCGCTGGAGGAACTCGGCTTCGTGCAAGATCTGCTTGAACCACAGCTCGTACACCTGGTGGATCACGATGAACAGCAGCTCGTCGTGCTCGTCCGAACGCGTCCGTTGCGCGTTCAGCACCTCGTCCAGCGCGAGGTACGAGGTGTAGCTCAAAGCCTCTTGGGTCTTGGCGTCGATGTCGGTCATCCTTGGGTCACCTCGTCGAAATGGCGCTGAGCGGCCGGAGCCAGCGCGGTGTACAGATCGTGGAACAACTCGACGGCGGCCGCCCGGCGATCCGGTGCGGGCACCAGGTCGGCGGGCAGTTCCGGGTCGAGTGACGGGAACGCCCGGAACGTGTGCACCAGCCGGGTCCGCACCTCGAACGCTTCGGCGTCCGGAATCTCCTTTCCCGGGTACCCGCCGAACTGCTCGACGAACGCGGTGTAGCGCGCGGCGAGGTCGTCGAGGTCCCAGGCCCGGCCGGCGAAGCGGCGGACGTCGAGCGCGGCCGACGGCCGGCCGAGCAGCAGCCCGGCGTGCTCGGTGACGTCCAGCTCGCCGAGCAGGGCGACGACCTCGGCCTCGCGGTCGTGCGGAGCGATCCAGGTACCGTCCTGGTAGGGCCCGAACCCGAGGAACCGCAGCCGCCTGACCAGGCGTTCCCGCGCCTGGCGGCGGCTCTCCGGGATGCTCTGCCAGAGCACCGTCCACTCGCCGGCGGGGCGCTCGCGGCGGCCGAGGGAGAAGATCCGGTGGTCGCCGTCGGCGAGCAGCGCGATGGTGCGGCGGGTCAGCGAGTAGTGCACGGTGCGGCCTTCGCGGTGGCGCTGGAGGAGGCCGCGGCGCACCACGCGGGTGAGCGCGATCCGGGCCGCGCCGTCGGAGAAACCCAGCTCGGCGAGCGCCGCGACCAGGCCGCCCGACCACACCCGGCGGGTTTCCCGCGGGTGCACGTAGCTGCCCAGCAACGTCACGACCAGCTCCTGGGGGCTGGCGTCGAAAGCGTCTCCGGGCATGCCGCAACTCTATACACCCCAGGCCGCTGCGGTGTAGCTTGAGCCGCGTGACGTACTTCGCGGACCTCAGCTCGCCGCAGGTCGCGGACCTCGTGAACGGCCCGCGCGTGCCGGTGCTGCTGCTCCCGCTGGGCGCGATCGAGCCGCACGGCCCGCACGCGCCCCTGGGCACCGACCCGCTGATCTCGCGCGGGATGTGCGAGCGCGCGGCCGAGCGGCTGGCGGCCGACGAGGACGTCCACGTGCTGGTGCTGCCCGAGGTGCCCTACGGCGTGACGCGGTTCGCGGCCGGGTTCGCCGGAGGTGTCCACATCGGCGAGGAGACGCTGCACTCGCTGCTCGTCGACATCGGGGCGGCGCTGATCGCTCAACGACTCGGGCGGATCCTGCTGGTCAACAACCACTTCGAGCCGGCGCACCTGGTCACGCTGCGACGAGCGGTGGAGACGCTCAACTTCGCCTACGACGGCCGCGTCGCGCTGCTGGACCTGGTCCGGCGGCGGCACGCGCAGCGGCTGACCGAGGAGTTCCGCTCCGGCGAGTGCCACGCCGGGCGCTACGAGACGTCCCTCGTGCTGGCCGACCGGCCGGAACTGGTCGACCAGCCGCTGATGCGGACGTTGCCGCACGTGCCGGTGAGTCTTGCTTCGGCTCCCGAGGATGGCGGCTTCCGCGAGATGGGGATGACCGAGGCGTACTGCGGTTCGCCCGCCGAAGCGACCGCGGAAGAGGGCACCGAGACGTTCTCGACCCTGACCGACCTGCTGGTGGAAGCGATCCGGGAGCTGGCCCGTGAGTGAGCCGTTCAACCTCGCCACGTACTTCCTCGACCGGCACGTGGCTTCGGGCCGGGGCGATCGGACCGCCCTGTTCGCCGGGGATCGATCGGTGAGCTACGCCGAGCTGGCGCGGCTGGCCAACCGCGTCGGCAACGTGCTGCGCGACATTGGTGTCCGAAGAGGACAGCGCGTGCTGCTGGCGGTGAGCGACGGCGACGAGTTCGTCGCGACCTGGTACGGCACGCAGAAGATCGGCGCGGTCACCGCCGAGGTCTACCCGTTCCTGCAGCCCAAGGACTACGCGTACTACCTCGGCTACACCGAGGCCGTCGCGGTGATCGCCGACGCCGTCACGCTGCCCGCTCTCCGTGAAGCGGGTGCTACCGGGCTGCTGGTCACCGGCGTCCCCGAAAGCGAGCTGCTGCCGGGCGAACGCCCGTTCCGGTCCCTTGTGGACGCCGCGCCGGACACCCTCGAAGCCGCACCGACCACAGTGGACGACATCGGGATCTGGAAGTTCACCACCGGCAGCACCGGCGCGCCCAAGGCGTGCGTGCACACGCTGCGCAGCCCGATCGAGAGCTTCGAGCGGTACGCCGTCCAGGTGCTGGGGCTGCGGCAGGACGACCGGATTCTCGCCGTGCCCAAGCTGTTCTTCGGCTACGCGCGTGACCTGGTGGCGCTGTTCCCGTTCGGGGTCGGCGCGGCCGGGATCGCGTTCCCCGAGCGCAGCACGGCGGACCTGATGTTCGAGCTGATCGCCCGCTACCGGCCGACCGTGCTGGTCAACGTGCCGACGATGATGAGCGCGATGGTCGCGCACCCGGACGCGGCCGCGCAGGACCTGAGCTGCCTGCGGATGACGACGTCCGCCGGCGAGGCGCTGCCGCCGGAGCTGCACCGGAAGTGGGACGCGGCCTTCGGGGTGCCGGTGGTGGACGGGATCGGCTCGTCCGAGGCGTACCACATCTACCTGTCGAACCGGCCCGGTTCGGCGCGGATCGGGACGCTCGGGACGCCCGTTCCCGGCTACACCGCCGAGGTCGTCGACGAGCTGGGAAACCCGCTGCCGGACGGGGAAATCGGGCCGCTGCGGGTCACCGGACCGACGATCGCGCTGGAGTACTTCGGCGATCCCGAGAAGTCCGCGAAGACGTTCGACGGCGACACGCTGACGTCCGGCGACCTCTTCAGCCGGTCCGAAGGCTTCTTCCGCCACCACGGCCGCGCCGACGCGCTGCTCAAGGTCGGCGGGGTGTTCGTCGCACCCGGCGAGATCGAGGACTGCCTGCTCGGGCACCCCGCGGTGGTGGACTGCGCGGTCGTCGGCCACGAGATCGACGGCCTGGTCGTGCCGCGCGCGTACGTCGTGGTGCGCGCCCCGGTGACCGCGGACGAGTTGAAGGACCACGCGAAAGCCCTGCTGGCCAAGCACAAATACCCCCGCGAAGTGGTGTTCATGACGGAACTTCCCCGGACGGCCAACGGAAAGCTCGACCGGCGCGCACTGGCGGGCCGGTCGTGAGCCGCTTGGTCGTCGTCACCGGCGGCACCCGCGGCATCGGCGCGGCGATCGCGGCGCGGTTCCGCTCTGCCGGTGACACCGTGCTGGCGCCGGGTCGCGCCGAGTGCGACGTCACCGACGAGGAGGCCGTCGCGGCGTACTTCGCTTCCGCCGGGCCGGTGGACGTGCTGGTGAACAACGCCGGAATCTCTTCGAGCGCGCCACTTCCGAAGACTTCGCTCGACGACTGGCGATCGCAGATCGAGGTCAACGCGACCGGCGCGTTCCTGTGCACCCGCGCGGTGCTGCCGGGGATGCGCTCGCGGGACAGCGGCCGGATCGTCACGGTGGCGTCGACGGCGTCGCACGTCGGCTACCGCTACACGGCCGGGTACACGGCGTCGAAGCACGCGGCGGCCGGGCTGATGCGGGCCGTCGCGGCGGAGCTGGCCGGCACCGGCGTCACGGCGAACGCGGTGTGCCCGGCGTTCGTGCGCACGGACATGACGGCTTCCTCGGTGGCGCGGATCCAGGAGCGCACCGGTCGCGATCTTCCGGAGGCGGAAGCGGCGTTGGCGGCGGCGTCCCCGCTCGGCAGGCTGCTGGAACCCGCGGAGGTGGCGTTCGCCGTCGCCTTCCTGGCGGCGCCCGAAGCCGCCGCGATCAACGGCCAGACCCTCGTACTCGACGGCGGAGGAATCCAGACATGAGCCCGTTCCGCGCGACCGCACCGCTGACGAAGGAGTGGGAACACTTCGGCTTCACGGTGGCCGACGGCGTCGCGACCGTGACGTTCACCCGGCCGGAGAAGCTGAACGCGCTGACGTTCGACGTCTACGCCGACCTGCGGGACCTCGTCCTCGAGCTGCCGCAGCACGAAGACGTGCGGGTGCTGGTGATCACCGGGCAGGGCCGCGGGTTCTGCTCCGGCGGCGACGTCGAAGAGATCATCGGCGAGCTGCAGAAGTTCGAGACGGCGCGGCTGCTGGAGTTCACGCGCATGACGGGCGCGGTGGTGAAGGCGCTGCGCGAGTGCCCGTTGCCGGTGATCGCGGCGGTCAACGGCGTGGCGGCGGGCGCGGGTTCGGTGATCGCCCTGGCGAGCGACTTCCGGCTGCTGGCGGAGTCGGCGAAGTTCGCGTTCCTGTTCACGAAGGTCGGGCTGGCCGGGGCGGACATGGGTTCGGCTTATCTGTTGCCGCGGCTGGTGGGCCTGGGCCGGGCGACGGAGCTGCTGATCTTGGGAGACAAGGTTTCCGCGGCGCGCGCGTCGGAGATCGGGTTGGCCACCCAGGTGGTGCCGGACGCGGATCTCCCGGCCACCGCATCGGCGTTGGCCCGGCGGTTGGCGGACGGCCCGGCGCTGGCGTACGCGACGACGAAGGTGCTGCTGACCCGCGAGCTGGACATGGACCTGGGCAGCGCGATCGAGCTGGAGGCGATGACCCAGGCGCTGCTGATGACGGCGAAGGACCACAAGGAGTTCTACGCGGCCTGGTCCGCCGGGCGCGAACCCCGGTGGACCGGCCGCTAGCGCACCACTTCGCCGAGGCCGATGAGGTTGCCTTCGCTGTCCCGGAACCAGGTGGCCCGCTCGCCGCGGCCCTTGCTGGGGTAGTTGCCGCGGATCTCGACGATGCCGGCGTCGTCGAAGACCACGCCCCGCTCCTTCAAGGTGGCCACGGTCGAGTCGAGGTCGTCGACGTAGAAGGCGACCTGCGTGAACGAACCGTCGGCCGCGCCGGCCGAGGCGTACAGGCAGAAGACTCCCGACGCGCCTTCGTACCGCAGGCCGCCTTCGCGCTCTTCGACCGGCTCGAGGCCCAGCTTCTCGCTGTACCAGCGACGGGCGCGGTCGAGATCCTGTGTGGGGAGGCGGGCTTCGAAGCGAAGGTTGGTCAGCACTGCGTCACCGCGATCGCGTCTTCCTCCAGCGAGCCGAAGTACAGCTTCCCCTGCCACTCCCGCACGCCCACCAGCATGTGGAAGCCGTCTATCTCCCCGCGCAGCTCGTGCCGCACCTTGCCGTCCGGCGACACGCCCAGGACGCCCACCTCACGTCCGGGCCGGGGCTGCAGCGACGTCGGGAGCGCCCGGACGCCGGCCCGCAGGAACGCCGGCAGGCGGCGCACCACGTCCAGCGCCGGCACGCGCGGGGACGCCTGCGTGATCCAGATCAGCCCGTCCGAGCCCGTCGAGATGTTGTCCGGAAAGCCCTGCAGATCGTCGATCAGCACGTCGCGGTGACCGTCGGAAAGCCGGACGCGGGACACGCTGAACGCGCCCGTCTCCGCCACCGCCACGAACGACTCGTCCGGTGCCAGCGCCACGCCGTTCGCGAACTGGAGGCCGTCGAGCAGCAGGTCGATCGAGCCGTCCGGGGAACGCCGGAGCAGCCGGCCGCCGGCGGTCTGCTCGATCAGGTCGTCGCGCCAGTTGTCGATGCCGAAGCGGCGCGAGGAGTCCGTGAAGTAGATCGTGCCGTCGGCGGCCACCGCCGCGTTGTTGCAGAACACGAAGTCCAGGCCCAGCGCCGACGTCGCCAGCACCGAAGGCGAGCCACCCGACAGCGGCACCACCAGCAGCCCGGCCCGCGCGTCGCAGATCAGCAGCTCGTCTTCGCCGTACAGCTCCAGCCCCAGCGGCCGGCCGCCCGTGTCGGCGATGACGTCGATGCGCCGGCCGTCCGGCGAAAGACGCAGGATGCGCCCGTCGTCGACGCCCGCGTAGATCCGGCCTTCGCCGTCGACCACCACGTCCTCCGGGGCGTGCCCGTTCACCGGGATGACCGTGACTTCGCCGAACCGCATCGGACGTCTCCTACCGGTAGGTGAGCAACGAAGCCGCGTCCGCTTCGAAGTGCGGGTGCTCGTTGAAGGACAGCATAGTGACGCCGCCGCGGCCGGACACCAGCTTCGTGATGCCGCCGTTGACCGTCACGCGGTTGAGCTTGAGCAGCCCGGCTTCGGGCGTTCCCAGCAGCGAGCCGCAGATCGTGGCGATGACCCCGCCGGAGGTGAACACGACCGCGTGCTCGCCCTTGCCCAGCGACGCCACCAGATCCGCCAAGGCGGAACGGCAGCGCCCGAGGAACGCGGGCCACGTCTCGGCGCACGGCCCGCCGGCGCCGGCCGTGGTCCACGCGGTCAGTGCGGCGTCCAGAACTCCCTGGTACGCGCGGGAATCCTCCTGCGGCGCACCTCCGGCGTGGTGCCGCGCGATGTCGACGTGGTCGTACTCGTTCCAGCGCGGGTCCTCGACGACCGGGACGTCGGTGCCGAGGACCTTCAGCGCCGTCGCCGCCGTGTCGCGCTGCCGTGCGAGCGTTCCCGACCGGATCTGGGTGAAGGAGACGGCGCGCCGCAGCAGTTCCGCACCGACCACAGTGGACTGCTCGAAGCCGCGCGGCGACAGCGCGTCGTAGTCGGACGCGCCGAAGGACGCCTGACCGTGCCGGACCAGGTAGATGGCGCCCACTCAGACCCTCCCCTTCGCGATGATCTCCCGGCAGCGCCAGTCCAGGTACCCGACGAACTGCCAGAAGTCCTCGAACGCCGGATTGCGGGTGGCGCCGTCGTGGTAGCGCCGGTACAGCTGCTGCAGCACCGCGGCGAGCCGGAACAGGCCGTAGACCTCGTAGAACCGCCAGTCTCCCACCGCAAGGCCGGTCTTCTCCGCGTACCGCGCGACGAACTCCTCGCGCGTGGACATCCCGGGCAGGTGCGTCGGCTGGCGGCGGCTCGCCTTCATGACGTCGTCGTCATCGGCCTGCACCCAGTAGGCGAGCATGCTGCCCAGCTCCATCAGCGGGTCGCCGAGCGTGGCCATCTCCCAGTCGAGGACGCCGGCGATGTTCAGGGTGCCCGGGCCGTCGAGGACCAGGTTGTCGAGGCGGTAGTCGTTGTGGATCAGGCAGATCTTGACCTCTTCGGGCCGGTTCGACGCCAGCCACGAGCGGACCTCGGCGAAGTCGCCGACGTTGTCCGTGCGCGCCGCGGCGTACCGGTCCGACCAGCCGCGGATCTGCCGTTCGACGTAGCCCGCGCCCTTGCCGAGGTCGGCCAGGCCGGCCTTCTCGACGTCGACGGCGTGCAGGTCCACCAGCCGGTCGACGACCTTGCCGGACAGCGCTCGCGCCTGCTCCGGCGTCAGCGTCATGCCCTCGGGGAGGTCGCCGCGCAGGATCAGGCCGTCCAGCTTCTCCATGACGTAGAAGTCGCCGCCGAGCACGGCCGGGTCGTCCCCGAACGCGAGCATCTTCGGCACGTACGGGAACACCGGCCGCAGCGCGTGCTGCACCCGGTACTCGCGCCGCATGTCGTGCGCGGACGCCGCCTTGTGCCCGGCCGGCGGACGGCGCAGGATCAGCTCGCGGTCCGGGTAGGTCAGCAGGTACGTCAGGTTCGACGCGCCGCCGGGGAACTGCCGGACGCGCGGCGGCTCGGCGCCGAGGCCCTCGACCCGCGCGGCCAGCCAGGCGTGCATCGCGGGCGCGTCGAACGCGTCTTCCTCGCGCACCTCGACGGTGGTCACGCGAACCTCCGCAGCACCGACGCCGGCACCACGCGCATCGCGAGGCTCAGCGGCACCCACGGCCACGCCGGGACGTAGGCCCGCGCCCGCTCGGCCTCGACCGCCTTGGCCAGCGCCCGCGCGCCGCTCTCGGCCTTGGCCAGCAACGGGTTCCGGCCGATCCGGTCGTTCATCTCCGACTCGATGTAGCCCGGCCGGATGTCGGTGACGGTGATGCCCTTGCGCTTGAGCTCCAGCCGGGTGCCGTCGACGAACGCCGAGATCCCGGCCTTCGACGCGGCGTACGCGGTGAGGTTGCCCGGCAGGCCGCGGATGGCGCTGAACGACGAGACGACGGCGAGGTGCCCGGCACCCTGCGCGCGGAAGATCCCGGCGGCGGCCTCGATCTGGGCGGCGGCCGCGACGAAGTTGACCTCGAGGGTCTGCCGGTTGGCGTCGAACCGGCCCTTCCCGACCGGCTGGCCCTTCCCGAGCCCGGCGTTCACGATCACCCGGTCGAGGGACCCCAGCTCGGCGCGGAACTCCTCGAAGACGGCGAAGACGCGGTCGTGGTCGGTGACGTCGAGCCGGCGCGTGACGACCTTGATCCCGGGGTGCTTTCCTTCGAGGTCCTCGGCGAGCTTTTCGAGCCGGTCGGTGCGCCGCGCACACAGCGCCAGGTTGCGCCCTCTCGCCGCGAACTGGCGGGCCATGCCTTCGCCCAACCCGCTGCTCGCGCCGGTGATCAGGATGTTCTTGCGGACGGCCATGACCAGAACTTACAGCGGCGCGAAGCGCCTCCGTTGAGGGTGGTGGTGGGGAGGAAGGCGGAGGCTACCCGGAAGTAATAAGACCGGTGGCCCGGCGCTGGGGGCGTCGCCGGGCCACCGGTCATCGCGCGGCCGCCCGGCCGGTCGCACAACGCGGCCGGGTGAGCCGGAGCCGTTGTCCACGGCTGTCGCCCGCATCCGGATGGGCCGTGAGGGGGGAGGCGGAGCCACCGGCGCGGGCAAGTCATACAAGCGCGTCCGCCCAGGCCGGGGCAATGGTTCACAGTTGCCAGTACTAGCCCGTTCGCCCGAGTGGACGCGTGCTACCGGCCATCGGCTGCCCTGGCGAGGAGAGCGGAAGATCCTGCTGCTGTGTCCATTGGTTACCAATCCAGCAGCAGCCACGGCGGAAACCGGCGCCTTGGGCAGATCGGTCGCGGACCGTATCCGCCTACTCGCCGCCGGATTGGTAACGTGCACCGTGTCGGGGATCGTCGGGGGACGTTACGGGGCGGGTCGGCCATGGCGGGCAGCACGGCGGGCGGTCAGCAGGGTGAGCGCACCGCGTTCGCCACCCACCTGCGCGCGGCCATCGCGACCAGCGGGCTCTCCCTCGACCGGATCCAGGCGCGGCTGCGCGCCCGCGGTGTCGTCGTCAGCGTCACCGCCCTCAGTTATTGGCAGTCCGGCAAGCGCCAGCCGGAACGGCAGAGCTCACTCTCGGCGGTCCACACGCTCGAAGAAATCCTCGACGTCCCCGCCGGCTCCCTGCTCGGGCTGCTGCCGCCGCCCCGGCCCCGCGGCGGTGCCGGGAAGCGCCACGCCGGCGGCGAACCCCTGACGTTCCCCCGCGAGACGCTCCAGCCGCTGCTGGACAAGGTCGGCGCGCCGGACGCGCTCGAGCGCCAGCACCCGCTGAAGCTGGTCGGGCTGCACGACCTGTGCGAGATCGCCGCGGACGGCGGGCAGCGCGCGGTCACCGCGCGGGCGGTGTTCCAGGCGGGCGCGGACGGCCAGGACCGCTGGCTGCTCGTCTACACCCAGGACGACCCGGCGGCCGGCGCGCCGGAGCTGCACGCGGTGCGCAACTGCCGGGTCGGCCGCGCCGAGACCGACGAAGCCCACGGCCTGGTCGTCGCCGAACTGATCTTCGACCAGCCGATCGACCGCGGCGAGACGCACCTGATCGAGTACACGCTGACCAACGGCGGACCGCCGTACCCGGAGTGCCGCAACACGTACTACCGCGAGTTCCGGCGCCCGGTGCGGGAGTACCTGCTGGAGGTCCGGTTCGCGCCGGGAACGGCGCCCGAGTGCTGCTGGCAGTACGCCCGCGGCGGCACCGGCTCCCCCACCCGGCGCCCCCTCAAGCTCGACGGCGGCGACGGCGTCCACGCGGTGGCCCTGGACTTCGGCCCCGGCGTCTTCGGCATCGACTGGGACTGACGTACCCGGCGTCAGGGCAGGTGCGCGGCCGCCGCGGTGGCCAGCTCGGTGCGGTTCGCGATGCCCAGCTTGGCGTAGACGTGCGCGAGGTGCGTCTTCACCGTGCCGCGGCTCATGAACAGGCGGGTGCCGATCTCCGGGTTCGTGCAGCCCTCGGCCGCGAGCTTCACGACCTCCAGCTCGGTCGGCGTCAGGCTGCCCCAGCCACTCGACGGGCGGCCGCGCGCACCCCGCGTCCGGCGGACGAACGCGACGACGTCGTCGAGGCTCATCGGCGCCTCGTCCGTCGCGAGCCCGAGCGCGTCCAGCTCCCGCTGCTCTCCCGGGCGACGGGGAAAACCCAGGTCTGCACGGGCACGGGAGGCGGAAACGAGCACCCGGGCGGCGTCGGCTTGGCGGCCGGTGCGGGCGAAGAGCGTGGTCAGCGCGTCCAGGCTGTCCAGGACGCCCAGGCGCAGGCCGTGGTCGACGCGCAGCGTCAGCGCCTCGTGGTGCAGCTCGGCGGCCTGCTCCGGCCCGGCCAGGTACCCCTGCTGGTCCAGGGCGTCGGCCAGGGCCGAGCGCAGGCCCCAGCGCCGGGTCAGGTCGACGGCGGTGGCGAGCACCTCCGCGGCCTCGCCGGTCCGGCCCAGCGCACGCAGCACGGCGCCGCGTTCGGCCAGCCCCTGCGACGCCAGGTACGTCCCGGGAACGGCTTCGCGCTCGAACCAGCGCGCGGCCTCCTCGAACTCGCCGCGACGCCGGTGCAGCTCGCCCATCACGCCGGCCATGCCGGGCACGAAGACGTCCCCCGCGGTTTCGAGGAGCCGCAGGAACGGCTCCATCACGCGGAACCCGGCGTCGACGTCACCCGCCAGGCTGTGCACCATCGCCAGCCGGCACAACGTCGTGTTGACCCGGTGGAAGTCCCCGAGCGGCGCGGCGACCTCGACGGCGTGCTCGGCGAGTGCGCGCGCCCGCGGCAGGTCCGCCGACGCGAGCGCGCTCGCCGACCGGGCACTGAGGACCGTGGACGCCAGCCCGCGGTCGCCCCGCCGAAGCAGCCCTTCGGCCGCTTCGGCGAGCAGAGGCTCGGCTTCGTCGTGCCGGTCGCGGGCGTGGAGGACGATTCCGCGCAGCATCAACGCACTGTCGCGGGCGAAGCCGTCGGTTTCCGCGGCCTTCTCCGCTTCGAGCGCGAGGTCCCAGGCAGCGTCGAAGTCCGTGTAGAGGTGCCCGAGCGCGGTCAGCGTCAGGCATCGCGCGCGCAGGCTCGCTTCGCCGAGTTCGGTGGCGAGCTCCAGGCCCAGTCGCGCGGCCTCGACGTCGAACGGCGCCGTCGTGTCCGCGACCAACCCCATCCCGGTCAGTAGGCGGGCCTGCAACGAAGAACGCTCGTCCGGGCAGCGGGCGACCGCGCGCTTCAGGTACGCCAGGCCTTCGTGGCCGCGGCCGCGCAGGTTCCACAGCCACGCGACGGCGGCGGCGAGCCGGCGGCCCCGCGTCGGATCTTCCTGGGCCAGCCCCCATTCCAGGGCCGCGCGGAAGTTGTCGCGCTCGGGTTCCACCCGGGCGCGCCAGGCGTCCTTGTCCCGGTCGAGGTCGGGTTCGGCGGCTTCGGCGAGGGCGAGGAAGTGGTCGAGGTGGCGATCGCGGACGGCGTCGGCCTCCCCAGCCTCGGCCAGCCGGGCCGCCGCGTATTCGCGCAGGGTCTCCAGGAGCCGGTAGCGGCCGTTTTCGGCCAGCACCAAGGACTTGTCGACCAGCCGGCCCAGCGCCGGCAGCACGGCCGGGCCGCCCGCCGCGTCGAGGGTGAACCCGCCGGCGAAGACCGAAAGCCGGCGGAACACCGCGCGGTCTTCGCCGTCGAGCTGGTCGTGGCTCCACGCGATCGACGCGGCCAGCGTCTGCTGCCGCGCCGGCACCCCGCGCGGGCCGCGGGTCAGCAGCGCGAACCGGTCGTCGAGACCGGCGTCGATCTGGTGCGGGGTAAGGGTTCCGAGCCACGCGGCGGCGAGCTCGACGGCCAGGGGGATGCCGTCGAGCCGGGTGCAGACCGACCGGACGGCGGCCGCGCTCGACGTGTCCAAGGTGAACAGCGGCCGGACCGCGCCGGCCCGTTCGACGAACAGCGCGACGGCCTCTTCGACGGCCAGCGGCGGCACGCGCCACACCGTCTCCCCCGGCACGCCGAGGGGTTCCCGGCTGGTCGTCAGCACCGCGACCTCGGGGCAGGACCGGAGCAGCTCGACGGCGAGGTCCGCCACGCCGTCGAGGACCTGTTCGCAGTTGTCGAGGCAGAGCAGGACGCGGCGGTCGCGCAGGTGGGTCACCACCGATCGAACGGCGCCGACGTGCGGCTCGACGGGCACCTCGAGTGTCGCGGCGACCAGCTCGGCGACTTCGGCGGGGCCGGTGACGGCGTCGAGCTCGACCCACCACACGCCGTCGGGCCAGCGGCGGGCCGCCGCGGCCGCGACCTGGGCGGCCAGCCGCGTCTTGCCGCTGCCGCCCGGGCCGGCGAGCGTCACGAGCCGGCCGCCGGCCAGGCGGCCCCGGACCTCGCCGGCCTCGGTCTCGCGGCCGACGAACCCGGTCAGCTGCACCGGGAGGTTGTTCGGGACGGCGTCGAGCGAGCGCAGCGGCGCGGGGGTCCCGCCGAGCTGGAAGATCCGCTCGGGCGCGGTCAGGTCGGCCAGCCGGTGGACGCCGAGGTCGTGCAGCGTGACGCCGGTCAGGGCCGCGGCGGCGGGCGCCGAGACGAGCGTCCGGTCGTCGCCGGCCAGTTCTCGCAGCCGTTCGCACCGGCGGACGGCGGGTCCGGTGGGCGTGCCGTCGTCGCGGACCAGCGCTTCGCCGGTGTGGAGGGCGGCGGGCCCGTCTTTCACGATCGCAAGCGCTTCCGCGGGGGTCGCGAACACGGCCGGGGGCGCGTCACCGGCGCACAGGATCGTGACCGTGCCCGCGGGGAGGAGGTTCGTCTCGGTCATGGCCCGGCCAGTCTGCCAGCGAATCTCGGCCAGGTGGCAGATGTCCCGGCGCGACGCGGCTGCGACCTTCGACGACGTGGAGACGTTCGAAGAGCTGCTGGCCCGCTGGCGGGACGCCGAGGCAGGCGGTGACAGCACCGCGTCCTTCTTGGCCGCCGACTTCCGCGGCGACGGCCCCGATGGGCTGGTACTCGACCGCGACCATTGGCCCGGCCGGGCGCCGACAAGGGCGTTCCGGTGGACCCGGCTGGAGGTGACCGCCGCCGTCGGTGTCGCGACCGGGCGGCGCGACGGTGCCGCCTGCACCGTCGTCGCCGCGCGCCGCGGCGGACGCTGGCAGATCGTCAACGTCCAGCGCGGCTCATGACAACGCTTTTCGGGGGTCCGGGTGGCGAAGCCCCCGGCCCGAGGCGAAGCCTCGGATGTCACAGCAGCTTGGTCCGCAGCACCTTCCCGGTCGCGTTGCGGGGCAGCTCGTCCAGGAACTCCACGTCGCGTGGCACCTTGTACCGCGCCAGGTTCGCCTTGACGTAGTCGCGGACCGTGTCGACATCGAGGTCCGAGCCGTCGGCCCGCACGATGAACGCCTTGAGCCGCTGGCCGAACTCCGGGTCCTCGACGCCGATCACCGCCGCCTCCAGCACGTCTTCCCGCTCGACCAGGAGGTTCTCCACCTCGATCGGGAACACGTTCTCGCCGCCGGAGACGATCATCTCGTCGTCACGGCCGTCGATGAACAGGAGGCCGTCGTCGTCGAAGTGGCCGACGTCGCCGCTGGAGAGGAGGCCGTCGATGATCTCCTTGTGGCGGCCGTCGGTGTAGCCGCCGAAGCTCAGACCGCTGCCGACGAAGACCCGGCCGGTCACGTTCGGCTCGGTGATCTTCCGGCCCTTTTCGTCGTACAGCGCCACCTTGCAGCCGACCGGTGCGCGGCCGACCGTGCCCGGTGCCTTCGCCCAGTCCTCCGGCGTCGCGACCGTCGCCACGGCGACCTCGGTCGAGCCGTAGAGGTTGTGCACGACCGGGCCGAACGCCTCGTTCGCGCGGTTGCCGAGGTCCGGCGAGAGCGCCGAACCGGCGACGAAGATGATCCGCAGCGCCGACGTGTCGTACTTCTCCCGGACGTCCTTCGGCAGGTCGACGATGCGCTGCAGCATGGTCGGCACCAGCACGAGCGCGGTGCACCGGTGCTCGGCGACGCCGCGCAGCGCCTCCTCCGGCGTGAACTTGCGGCGCATCACGACCTTCGAGCCGAGCGCGAAGGAGAGGATGAACTGCGAAAGACCGGTGCCGTGGAACAGCGGCGCGCCCATGTAGGTGGCCTCGTTGGACCGCAGCGGGATGCGGTCGAGGAACTGCGCCGACGCCAGCGCGGAGGTGTGCGGCCGCGGCGCGCCCTTCGGCGTGCCGGTGGTGCCGCTGGTCAGCAGCACGAAACCGCCCGGCTTGGCCGGCGCGGGCCACGGCCGGTCGTCGGTGCTGGCGATGATCTCGGACAGCACCGGCACGTCCCGGTCGGTCAGGTCGCTGTCCGGGTCGACCCACGCCAGGTAGCGCTCGACACCGTCGGGGATCGCGTCGAGCAGGTTCGTGAACTCCTGGTCGTACACCAGCGCGGTGACGCCCTCGCGCTGGGCGACGTCGGCCAGCTGCGGCTTCGCGAAGCCGGTGTTCATGAGCAGCAGCCGGACGCCGAGCTTGCCCGACGCGGCCATCGTGAGCACCAGGCCGCGGTGGTCGCGGCAGAGCGCGGCGACGACCTGGCCCGGCTTGATCCCGCGCTCGGACCAGGCCCGGGCCAGCGCGTTCGACTGGTCGTCGAGCTGCTTGTAGGTCAGCGGGCCGAGCTCGTCGACGATGCCGACGGCGGTCGGGTCGCGGCGCGCCGAGATGTGGTTCGCGCCGGCGAACGGGCCGAACTTGCGGAGCGCGACGAGCGATCGGACCCCCTCGTCGAGCCGGGGAAAGGGAACGAGACCGGCCCGCCGCATCACGTCCACGCTGCGCGCCGTTTCCGCCACCTTGTCCGCCACCTGCGTGGCGAGCTCGACCAGGCTCATCCAGGCACCTCCGTTGCTGCGGGAACGAGCCCATGCCGACGGCGGGCGTACCGGCGGTATGGGGGCTACTGGAGAGTAAACCAACGACGGCGTGAGCGCACCAGCCGCGGGCGTGCTCCGTTTTTGTCGGTGGTGGCCGTCATGATGTCTTCGTGCAGGTGATCGCCGGGCGGGAGGAGGACGGGAGCTTCACCGTGCACGCACCGTCGTCGACGGCGAACGGCCTGGACGAAGCGGGTTTCGTGGAGCTGGCCCGCGAGCTGGAGGCGTCGCTGCGGCCGCGGTGGGTGTTCCCGTCGGTGGAGCTGGTGTACCCGGTGCTGGTGGCGGCCGGGCTGCGGGTCGACCGCTGCTACGACCTCGCGCTGGCCGAAGGGCTGCTGCTCGCGTACGAGGGTCTGGAGGGGCAGTCGCGGAGCCTGCGCGCGGCCTGGGCCAGGGCGAACGGCGAGGAACCGCCGCCCGATTCCGCGGCCGTCGAGCTGGCGCAGCCGACGCTGTTCGAAACGCGGGTGCCGACGCTGCCCGAGGGCGTGACGGTCGTCACGGCGGTCCGGCGCGTGCTCGCGGAGCAGGAGCGGCGGGTGGCGGCGGCCGAGCACCCGGACCGGCTGCGGCTGCTGCTCGCCGCGGAGTCGGCGAGCGCGCTGGCCGCGGTGGAGATGTCGGCCGACGGCCTGCCGTGGCGCGCCGACCTGCACGAGGAGCTGCTGGTCTCCCGGCTGGGCCCGCGGGTGCGCGCCGGAGAGCGGCCGAAGGTGCTGGTGGAGCTGGCGGCCAAGATCAGCGAGGCGTTCGGCGGGCGGCCGGTCAACCCGGACTCGCCGCCGAGCGTGGTCAAGGCGCTCGCCCGGGCCGGCATCGAGGTGCCGGCGGCGCGGAAGTACCTCCTGAAGGGGATCGATCACCCCGCGGTCGCGCCCCTGCTGGAGTACAAGGAGCTGTCCCGGCTTTACGCGGCGAACGGCTGGGCCTGGCTCGAGGAGTGGGTCACCGACGGCCGGTTCCGCCCGCACTACGTCGTCGGCGGCGTGGTGTCCGGGCGCTGGGCCAGCCGCGGCGGCGGGGCGCTGCAGATCCCGAAGGTGCTGCGCACGTGCGTGCGCGCGGACCCGGGCTGGAAGCTGGTGGTGGCCGACGCGGCCCAGCTCGAACCGCGGGTGCTGACGGCGTTGTCGGGTGACCGCCGGCTGGCCGACGTCGCGGCGGCGACCGACCTGTACGCGCGGCTCGGCGAGGCGTTGTTCTCGGGTGCCCGCTGGGTCGCGGTGTCCCCGGACGACGACCGCGACGACCGCGCGCGGGCGAAGATCGCGATGCTCTCGGCGATGTACGGCGGCACGTCCGGCGAAGCGGGGCCGCTGCTCGCGCTGCTGCGCCAGCGGTTCCCGGACGCGGTGTCCTATGTGGAGCGAGCCGCGCAGGCGGGCGAACGCGGCGAGCGCGTCCGCTCCCGGCTGGGCCGCACGTCACCGGCGCCCTCGGCCGCCTGGCGCGCGTTGACCGGCGGCCTGGCTTCGGACGAGGCCGGCGAGGTGAAGGCCCGCCGGGCGTCGAAGGGCTGGGGCCGGTTCACGCGCAACTTCGTCGTCCAGGCGAGCGCGGCCGACATGACGGCGGTGATGCTGGCAACGCTGCGCCGGCGCCTCCCGTCCCCGGCGCACCTGGTGTTCTTCCAGCACGACGAGGTCATCGTCCACACCCCGGCCGCGTTGGCCGAGGAGGTGTCCTCCGCGATCGTGGACTCGATCGCGGAGGCGGCCCGCATGTTGTTCGGCCCGGCGTGCCCGGTCCGCTTCCCCCTGCACATCGCCCCGGTCGACACCTACGCCGACGCGAAGTGAGCCGTGCCGGCCGCTCCGCCGTGCCCGGAGCGGCCGGCCGGTCACCTACGGGAACATCGAGAGCGCCTGCGTCCCGACGTCCTGGTTCGGCAGCGTCTTGCCCGGGTTGCCGCGGAAGTCGGTCCAGCACGGGTGCAGCCGGAAGTCGGCGCCGACGGCCGCAGCCGTGTAGTCGCCGATGAACACTCCCTGCAGTTCCTTGCCGCTCACCGCACCCGTCGACACGAACTGCACCTGCGGGTTCGCCGTCTGCGTGGTGATCCGGTGGATCGGGGACAGGCGGTCGCCCCAGCCCGTCGCGTAGGCGTAGTCGAGGCCGATGCCGTGCGGGTCGTAGGCGCGCGTGTAGAACGTGACCGCGACGCGGCCGGCCAGCGCCGCGACGGCCGGGAACACCTCGTCGGCACCCGTGCCGATCTTCACCGGCTTCGACCAGCCGTGCCGCCCGTCGGACCCGCTCAGGAACGCGTCGCCGTTCGTCTTGACCGACTCGCCGTCGCGGTACGTGCCGTTGCGGTCGTCGGCCCAGGTGACCCAGAGGTGGTCCGTCACCCGGTCGTACGTCAGCTGCGGGAAGCTGTTGACCCGGAAGTTCTCGCCGGTCAGCGCGTTGTTGGCGACGTCTTCATCGACCGGGAAGTCGAAGTCGAGCCCGACCTCGGCGTGCCGGAAGGTGCGGCCGCCGTCGCGCGAGGTCGCCACGACGACCGCGTCGTGGTCGGCCGGCTGGTCGCACGCGGCCGTCGCGCACACCGACGTCTCGTAGGCGACCTGGAGCGTCCCGTCGCGGGTGACCACCGGGTTCGAGCCGCTGCCGTAGGGTGTGATCCCGCCGTGGAACCCGGTCAGCGACGGCGAAATCCGGCGCATCGGCGACCACGTCCGCCCGAAGTCGCCCGACTTCGACAGGACGATCGGCGACTCGGCGAACTCTCCGTCGGCGTCGTAGGTGAACTGCGTCCACGTCACGTAGACGTCGCCGGTGACCGGGTCGGCGGCGATCCACTCCTTGTCGTTGAAGATGTTCGTCGGCGTGGGCGTGCCGGCCGGCGTGACGCCGTCGAGGTGCAGGATCGCCGGGTCGCCGAAGCTGCGCCCGCCGTCGTGCGACACCGACACCGCGATGCCGCTCGCGAGCTGCTGGTCTTCGGGCACCTCCGCACGGCTGAACAGCAGCGTGGCGTAGTAGACGGTGTTGTGCGGCCCGAAGGCGACGGCCGGGTCACCCGCGGCGTCCATGTAGGACAGTGGAGCGGACGCGCCGGTCGGGAAGTCGAGGTGCGGCAGCTGGACGTTCGCCCAGGTCCGGCCACCGTCGAACGATGTGTAGGCGAAGCCGCCGGAGTCGTTGCGGGCCTCGCGGGTGTTGTAGAGCCGGTAGTCGTTCGACCCGGCGACGATGTTGCGCGGGTTCTCCGGGTTGACGGCGATGGTCGTCTCGTTCTGCGCGGTGCTGCACCCGGTCTGGCTGCCGGTGGGCACGATGGTGTCCCCGGCGATGACGTCGGTGTTCGGCGCGAGCGGCCGGTAGGGGTTCGGTTTGCCGATGTAGGTCTGGCAGAGCGCGGACAGCGCGGGATCGTCGCCGTCCTCTTCTTCCTCCTCGGCGAAGCGTTCCTTGAGCAGCGGGTTCGGCACGTCGTGCCGCGGCTCCGCGGCGGCCGCGGCGATCTTGTGCTTGCCGTGCACGGGATCCACGGGCAGCGGCGCGCCCCCGGCGGCCGCGTGGGCGGCCGGCGCCAGGAGGACGGCGAGCGGCAGGACGAGCGCGGTGAGCGTGGCGAAGATTCTTCGTTTGGTGGACGAAACACCCAAGGACATCGGAAGGTCCCTTCCCGGAGGCTGACGAGTTCCTCAGCCGTACCAGGCTTGACGCGTGGCCGGGCCTGGTCAACCGACGGAAGTTCGGAACCACCCGAGCCGGACATACCCGGCGGGCGTCAGGCGAGGGCGTCGTCGATGGCTTTCGTGATCCGTTTCAGCGATACGGGGTGCGCGGTCCCCAACGTCTGCGCGAAGAACGAAACCCGCAGCTCCTCGATCATCCACCGCACTTCGTCCAACGCGGGTGACGACGTGCCCGGCGGCAGCGAAGCCAGCGCCTCCCGATACTCGCCGGTGATCCACGCGATGTCCGCCGTGCGCTGCAGGTCGCGGGTCGGCTCCGAGGCCAGCTTCTCCAGCCGGCGCAAGATCCCCTGCAGGTAGCGGACCACATTCCGCAGCCGCGAGGCACCCGTCGCCGTCACGAAACCCGGGTACACCAAGCCGGTCAGCTGCGCTCGGATGTCGGACAGCGATTCCGCCGGCCCGCGGACGGACGGCAATGCCACCTCGACATCGTTCGCCGCGCGGAGGATCTTCTCGACGTCCGTCAGGACGTCCAGGACCACCGGGTGCAGGCCCGCGCGGACCTTCTCCAGCAGCACCTTGAAGCCCGTTTCGTCGAACACCGGGCCGCCGCCGGCCGTCATCAGCGCGTCCACCGCGCAGTCGACGCAGTCCTCGAGCAGCGCCGCCACGCTGCCGTGCGGGTTCCGGTTCAGCACCAGCTTCGACGAGTTCGACAGTGATCGCGTGATGAACTTCATCGGCGAGTTCAGGTTCAGCCGCAGCATCCGGCGCGTGCCCGCCCACATCGCGTGCCGCTGCTGGGCCGGCGTGTCCAGCATGCGCACCGCCACCGAGGCACCCTCGTCCACCAAAGCCGGGTACGCCTTGACGTCGTGGCCGCGCTGGGTCGACTCGAACACCCGCGGCAGCGAGCCGAACGACGGTTTCGTCAGCCCGGCCTTCTCGAGGGTGTTGGCCGCCTTGGAGATCGTCTCCCGGACCTTCGGCGCCAGCTGCCGCTGCAACTCCGAGACGTCCTTGCCTTCGGCGACCCGGCGGCCCCGCTCGTCGACCACCCGGAACGTCATCTTCAAGTGGTCCGGCACGGACGAAACGTCCCAGGATTCATAAGGGATCGTGATCCCGCGCAGCGCACGCAGCTCGCGCCCGACCACCTCCAGCAGCGGACCGTCCGAAGGGGACACTCGCGAAAGGACGTCCCGCGCGGTGTCCGGCGCCGGGACGAAGTTGCGCCGCAACGCCTTCGGCAGCGACTTGATCAGCTGCGTCACCAGTTCCGCGCGCAGCCCCGGCACCTGCCAGTCGAAGCCGTCCGGCGTCACCTGGTTCAGCACCGGCAGCGGGATGTGCACGGTGACGCCGTCCGCGTCCGCGCCCGGCTCGAACTGGTAGGTCAGCTTGAAGACCTGCGTGCCCTGCGTCCACGAGTCGGGGTAGTCGCCCTCGCGGACGCCGCCCGCGGACTCGTTGATGAGCATGGACTTCTCGAACGACAGCAGATCGGGATCCGAGTGGCGCGTCTTCTTCCACCACGTGTCGAAGTGGCGCACCGAGACGACGTCGGCCGGGACGCGGGCGTCGTAGAACTCGTACAGCGTCTGGTCGTCGACCAGGATGTCACGCCGGCGGGCGCGGTTCTCGAGGTCCTCGACCTCCTCCAGCAGCGCCCGGTTCTCGGCGAAGAAGTGGTGGCGCGTCTGCCAGTCGCCCTCGACCAGCGCGTGCCGGATGAACAGCGCCCGCGCCAGCTCCGGGTCGATCCGGCCGTAGTTGACGCGGCGGTCGGCGATCAGCGGGACGCCGTAGAGCGTCACCTTCTCGGTCGCCATCACCGCGCCCTGCTTGCGTTCCCAGTGCGGCTCGGAGTAGTTCCGCTTCACGACGTGCCCCGCCAGCGGCTCGACCCACTCGGGCTCGATCCGGGCGTTCACCCGCGCCCACAGCCGCGACGTCTCGACCAGCTCGGCCGACATCACGAACCGCGGCTGCTTCTTGAACAGCGCCGACCCGGGGAAGATGCCGAACCGGGCGCCGCGCGCGCCCAGGTAGTCGCCCTTGGCCGGGTCCTTGAGCCCGATGTGCGAGAGCAGCCCGGCGATCAGCGACGTGTGCACGCGCTGCGGGTCGACCGGGGCCGTGTTCGTGTTCAGCGAGATGCCCAGCGGCTTCGCCAGCTGCCGCAGCTGGCTGAAGATGTCCTGCCACTCGCGCAGGCGCAGGTAGTTCAGGTACTCCGCGCGGCACATGCGGCGGAACTGGTTGCCGGACAACGCCTTCTGCTGCTCGGCGACGTACTCCCAGAGGTTGAGGTAGGCGAGGAAGTCCGACGTCGGGTCGGCGAACCGCGCGTGCTGCTGGTCGGCCGCCTGCTGCTTCTCCGCCGGCCGCTCCCGCGGGTCCTGGATGGACAGGGCCGCCGCGATGATCATGACCTCGCGAACGCAGCCGTTCTTCGCGGCCTCCAGCACCATCCGGCCCATCCGCGGGTCGACGGGCAGCTGCGCGAGCTTCCGGCCGATGTCGGTGAGCCGCCGGTCCGGCGAACTGGCCGCCGCGCTGTCGAACGCGCCCAGCTCCTGCAGCAGCCCGACACCGTCGCTGATCTGACGGCGGTCCGGCGGCTCGACGAACGGGAACGCCGCGATGTCGCCCAGCCCCAGCGACGTCATCTGCAGGATGACCGACGCGAGGTTGGTCCGCAGGATCTCCGGGTCGGTGAACTCGGGCCGCGCCTCGAAGTCGTCTTCGGAGTAGAGCCGGATGCAGATGCCGTCCGACGTCCGGCCGCAGCGGCCCTTGCGCTGGTTCGCCGACGCCTGCGACACCGGTTCGATCGGCAGCCGCTGGACCTTCGTGCGGTGGCTGTAGCGCGAGATGCGCGCGGTGCCCGGGTCGACGACGTACTTGATGCCCGGCACGGTCAGCGACGTCTCGGCGACGTTGGTCGCGAGCACGACGCGGCGCCCGGTGTGGGACTGGAAGATACGCTGCTGCTCCGCCGCCGACAGCCGCGCGTACAGCGGGAGCACCTCGGTGTTGCGCAGGTTCGCCCGGTTGAGCACGTCCGCGGTGTCGCGGATCTCCCGCTCGCCGGAGAGGAACACCAGGATGTCGCCGGGGCCCTCGGCGCACAGCTCCTCGACGGCGTCGAGGATGCCCTGCGTCTGGTCGCGCTCCGGGTCGCCTTCCGGGTCCTCGGGGTCGACGAGCGGCCGGTAGCGCGTCTCGACCGGGTAGGTCCGGCCGGAGACCTCGACGATCGGCGCGTCGTCGAAGTGCTTCGAGAACCGCTCGGGGTCGATCGTCGCCGAGGTGATGATCACCTTGAGGTCGGGGCGGCGCGGCAGCAGCTGCTTGAGGTAGCCGAGGATGAAGTCGATGTTGAGGCTGCGCTCGTGGGCCTCGTCGATGATCAGCGTGTCGTACTGGCGCAGCGAGCGGTCGGTCTGGATCTCGGCCAGCAGGATGCCGTCGGTCATCAGCTTGACCAGCGTGTCCTGCCCGGACTGGTCGGTGAACCGCACCTTGTAGCCGACGGTCTGGCCCAGCTCGGTCTTCAGCTCGCTCGCGATCCGGTCGGCGACCGTGCGGGCGGCCAGGCGCCGCGGCTGCGTGTGCCCGATCTGGCCGCGGATGCCGCGGCCGAGTTCGAGGCAGATCTTCGGCAGCTGGGTGGTCTTGCCCGAGCCGGTCTCCCCGGCCACGATCACGACCTGGTGCTTGTCGATCGCCGCGCCGATCTCGTCCTTGAGCCTGCTGACCGGCAGCTCTTCGGGGTATTCGATCTTGGGCACGCTTTCGCGGCGCGACGCGATGCGCAGCTCGGCCTTGTCGATGTCGGCGGAGATCTGCGCGAGGGCGGCGTCGCGATCACGAGCCTTGCGGGCACCGTCGAGTCGCCGGCGCAGCCGGTGCTCGTCGCGCGGCATCAGCTCGGGCAGGCGCGCACGCAGCGCTTCGAAGGGGGATGACGTGGACATGCTCAGGCCAAGGATAGCCGTGCGTGACGAGGCGGGCCTCTCAATATCCCCGCCGCGTGACCGGGCGCACCCCAGGAGCGCCCCAATGTGGCGTTGGGTGCGTGGGACGCAACCAACGCCACATTGGGTGCGTGGGACGCACCGAACGCCACATTGGGGCGCTGGGGGCCTGCGTCAGCCGGGCTGGCCGGGCTGCTGCGGGTACTGCTGCTGCGGCGCCTGCTGCCCGGGGAATTGCTGCGGCTGGCCCTGGTACGGCTGCTGCTGACCCGGGGCCGGCGGCTGCTGGGCGAACTGCTGCTGCGGCTGCGGCGCGGACTTGGCGCGGTTCATCGCCACCGAGCCGCCGATCAGGGCGACGCCGACCAGGCCGAGCACGATGCCGAAGCCCGGCTGCATGTCGGTGGCCCAGGACAGCAGCCGGAACTCGTAGTCGAACTGCTCCAGCACGAGCGAGCCGAAGCCGAGGACGGCGAACAGGATGCCGATGCGCATCATGATCGAAGACATGGAAAACCCCCAACGGGAAACGGGAAACAGGAGCCGGCCGCCCCGACGGCCCGCAATGGGACTCGAACAGTAGCGGCCGGTTCCCGGGCTGTCCCCGGATTTCCCGTTTCGTTATCTCACGTCCGCCGGAGCGAGTCCGGGCCCAGGTCGGCGAGGGTGCGGTGGCCGGAAAGTCCCATGGTCAGGTCGAAGTCGGCCAGCAGGCTGCGCAGCACGTGGCGGACGCCGTCCTCGCCCGCATGCGCCAGCCCGTACACCCACGGGCGGCCCACCAGCACCGCCCGCGCGCCCAGCGCGATCGCCTTCAGCACGTCCGCGCCGGTGCGGACGCCGGAGTCGAACAGCACCTCGATGCGGTCGCCCACCGCCGCGACGATCCCGGGCAGCGCTTCCAGGGCGCCGATCGCGCCGTCGACCTGGCGGCCGCCGTGGTTCGAGACGACGATGCCGTCCATCCCGGCCTCGGCCGCGCGGCGCGCGTCGGCGACGTGCTGGATGCCCTTGAGGACGATCGGGCCGTCCCAGTGTTCACGCAGGAACGGCAGCTGGTCCCACGTCCGGTCGGTGCCGGTGATCATGCCGATCCAGGTCAGGATCGCCGTGCCGCGGTCCTCCTCCGGCGTCTTCTCCAGCCGGGACAGGAACACCGGGTCGGTGAACGGGACGGCGAGCCCCTCGCCCTGCAGGAACGGCAGGTACGACTGGTCCAGGTCGGACGGTCGCCAGGCGAGCGTCCACGTGTCGAGCGTGACGACCAGCGCCGTGTAGCCGGCCGCCTTCGCGCGGGAAAGGAGGCTGGCGCAGACGTCCGCGTCGCCGGGCCAGTACAGCTGGAACCAGCGCGGGCCGTCGCCGTTGGCCTCGGCGACGTCCTCGATGCCGGTGGACGAGGCCGTGGACAGGATGAACGGCAGCCCCACCGAGGCGGCCGCGCGAGCGGTCGCCGACTCGGCGTCGGGGTGGACGATCGACTGGACGCCGACGGGCGCGACGGCCACCGGCGCGGCCAGCCGGGTGCCGAGCACCGTGGTCGAGAGGTCGCGGTCGGTGGCGCCGGTCAGCATCCGCGGCACGACGCGCCAGCGGTCGAACGCCTCGCGGTTGGCGCGGGCGGTGGCGCCGGAGCCGGCCGAGCCCGCGACGTAGGAGAACGGGCCGGGCGCCATGAGCTCACGGGCCGACGCTTCGAGCTTCGTCGCGTCGGTCGAGCACGGCGGCAGCACCCCACCGAGTCCCTGCAGGTAGAGCTCGTTCTGGTAGCTGCCGAAGCGTTCGGTCACGGCTTCCTCCTCGCGTTCGCACGCGCACTGTACCCGCCGGTAACGGCTCAGGCCGGAGCACTCCGGGCCACGGTGTCCACTCCGGACGGATCCGTGGGCGTCGCTCAGCGCGTCTCCACGAGCTCGCCGTCGCGCAGCGGGCCGCCGATCCCCGTGTAGACGTCCGGCCGCCGGGTGCGCAGCGCCTCGGCCCGCAGGAAGCCGGCGAACCCGGCGAGCACGAGCAGCCCCGGCAGGCCCCAGCGCAGCAGCGGGATCGAGCCCGCCGGGCCGAGCAGGACGTCGAAGTCGGCGATGATCAGCACCAGGACGGCGGTCAGCGTCACCGCCGCGAGCGCGGGTGCGCCGGCGCGCCGCCACCACGTCTCCCGGCCGGGGCGGCGACGGAAGAACCCGATGACCGACAGCGACACCGCGATCATGATGATCGTGACTCCCGTCGAGGCGGTGACGCCGGTCCAGGTGAACAGGTCGGTGAACGGGTCGCGCCCGGCCAGCGCGAAGAGCCCGACGACGACGATGCCGATCGCGGTCTGGACCAGCGAGCCGCCGATCGGCGCGCCGGTGCGCTTGCTGGTGCGGCTGAAGCCCTCCGGCAGCAGCTCTTCCCGGCCCAGCGCGAAGAAGTACCGCGCGACGGCGTTGTGGAGGCTCAGCAGCGCGGCGCACTGGCTGGTCAGGAAGAGCACGTAGGCCGTGCCGGCGAACGCCGTGCCGACGTACTGCCCGCCGAGCCCGAACAGCAGGCCGGGGCCCTCGGCGAGGGCTCGTCCGGCGATGTGGTCCGGACCGGTCGCGACGGCCATCCCGAGCGAGGAGACGACGTAGAGCACCGCGGTCAGCCCGATCGCGACGAAGGTCGCGCGGCCGACCGTCCGGCGCGGGTCGCGGCTCTCCTCGCCGTAGGTCGCGGCGCCCTCGAAGCCGAGGAGAACCGCGAGGGAGAAGGCGAACACGGCGCCGGCCCCCATCGTGAAGAGGCTCGACGGCGAGAGCGGGGCCAGCGAAACCGAGCCACCGGCCGGGTGGCCGAACAGCGCGACGTCCAGCACGACGAGCACCGCGACCTCGAGGCCCAGCGCCACGCCGAGCACCTTCGCGCCGAGGTCGATCCGCAGCACGCCGCCCGCGCCGACGACCAGCACCATCGCCGGCGCGATCGCCCACCACGGCACGTCCCACCCGAACGTGGTGGTCAGCCAGGTGGACGCGGACAGGCCGAACAGGCCGAAGACGCCGGTCTGGACGGCGCTGTAGGCGAGCACCGTCACGTAGGCGACGGCGGTGCCCGCGGAGCGCCCGATCCCGTGCGCCACATAGGGGTAGAGAGCGCCGGCGTTCGTGACGTACCGGCTCATCGCGGTGTACCCGACGGCGAACAGCGCGAGCACGGGGGCCAGCAGGAGGAACGCCAACGGCACGCCGGCGTTGCCGGTCACCGCGTAGGTCGCCGAAACGCCACCGCCGACCGCGTAGAGCGGACCGGCCGCCGCGACGATGAAGAAGACGATCCGGGCGGCGCCGAGCCGCCGCTTCCCGAGGCCGAGCCCCGGTGACTGGGTACCCATGAACCTTCCCCCGCGCCGTAGGTGATCTTGGCGCGGCGCCCCAGAGTAGGGGGTGCGCGCCGGACGGCGGTACGTCCGTTCGGGGTAACCGTGACCGCACCGAAAGCGGTGCGAGGCCGGGCCGCTATCTTCGGCATCCTCACCGCGACCGCCCAGGGGGCCCCTTTCCGTCATGCGCCGGCTCACCTTGGTCGATTCCTTCTTCTTCCTCGGGCACGACGAGTTCACCGGGCGCCCGTCGCTCAGCCGGACGTCGCTGGGCATCGGCCTGGCCGGCTCGGCGTTGTGCGACCTGCTCTTCACCGACCGGATCACGGTCGAAAACCGGAAGGTCCGCGCGATCGCGAAACGGCCCGCGGGCATTCCGACCGCCGATCACGTGTTCTCCGAAATCGTTTCGGAAACGGGGACGCACAGCGTGCGCGACTGGGTCGACCACCTGCGCGGAGAACTGCCGTCGGTCGCGGCCGAAAACCTCGTCGCGCTCGGGCTCGTCCGACGGACGCCCATGCTCTTGCGGCGCCGGCACCGCTACCCACCGGAGGACCTGCTCGTGTCGACGGCGGCCCGGAGCAAGGCGCGCGCGGCGGTGTTCGGCGTCGACCGGCCCGACCCGCACGCGGCGTGCCTGGCGCTGCTGGCCTGGACCGCGGGCGTCGACGACCTCTGTGCCCCGGAGCTCGGCCGGGCGCAGGTGCGGGGGTGGATGGAGGACACGCACCACGGCCTGCCGCGCCGCATCGCGGACGTGGTCGCCGGAGTGGCCGCGGTCGCGGCGGCGGTCGTCTACACCGGCGACCGGAAGTGACCCGCGAGCGATGACCGCCGCCGTGGTCCCCAGCGCGCCTGAGATGACGGCCCGCGGCGGCAGATCTCTTGCGAGGCGCAGGTCGGTGGCCTCGCCGGGACGGGTCGCCGTTCGACCGACGTGGTCGAAGGGTCCCTTCAGCTCAGGAGCTGCTGCGAGGTGAGCGAGGGCGGCGGGCCGCGGCAGCCGGCACCCCCGGCGGCGGGTGACGTCTGCACCGGCGACCGAAGTGACTCGCGGGTAACCTGGGCGCGTCCGCCGTCGACGTCCCCAGGAGGAGACATGCGCCCGCACGACGTGGTCCTGTTCGGCGCCACCGGGTTCACCGGCGGCCTGACGGCCGAGTACCTGGCCCGCCACGCGCCCGCGGACCTGCGCTGGGCCCTGGCCGGCCGTAACCGCGGCAAGCTCGAAGCCGTCCGGGCCCGGCTCGCGGAGATCGACGACCGGTTCGGCGAGCTGGACCTGCTCGTCGCCGACGCCGGTGATCCCGCGTCGCTGCGGGCCGTCGCCGAATCGGCGAAAGTGGTGGTCACGACCGTCGGGCCGTACCTGACGCAGGGCGAACCGCTGGTGGCGGCGTGCGCCGCGGCGGGCACCGACTACGTCGACCTCACCGGCGAGCCCGAGTTCGTCGACCGGATGTACCTGGCGCACGACCGGCGGGCCCGCGAGACGGGTGCGCGGCTGGTGCACGCGTGCGGGTTCGACTCGATCCCGCACGACCTCGGCGCGTACTTCACGGTGAAGCAGCTGCCCGAAGGCGTGCCGCTGCGCGTCGACGGCTACGTGCGGGCGAGCGGGATGCCGTCGGGCGGGACGTTCCTCAGCGCGCTGACCGTCATGTCCCGGCTGCCGGCCGGGGCGCGGGTCGCCCGGGAGCGGGCGGCCACCGAGCCGCGCCCGGCCGGGCGGTTCACCCGCGCGCCGCTGGGACGGCCGCACCGGGTCGCCGGCGCGGGCTGGTGGGCGGTGCCGCTGCCGACCATCGACCCGGAGGTCGTGCGCCGGTCGGCGGCCGCGTCCGAGCGCTACGGGCCGGACTTCACCTACCGGCACTTCGCCGCGGTCAAGCACCTGCCGGTGCTGGCGGGCGGCGCACTCGGCGTCGGCGCGCTGTTCGCCGCCGCCCAGGTCCCGCCCGCGCGGCGCGGGCTTTCGCGCCTGCTGGCGCCCGGCAACGGCCCGAGCCCCGAGCGGCGCGCGCGGTCGTGGTTCTCGGTGCGGTTCGTCGGTGAGGGCGGCGGTTCGCGGGTCGTGACGGAGGTGTCCGGCGGCGATCCCGGCTACGACGAGACGGCGAAGATGCTCGCGGAATCGGCGTTGTGCCTCGCGATGGACGAGCTGCCGGAAACGTCGGGCCAGGTCACCACGGCGACCGCGATGGGCGACGCGCTGATCGACCGGCTCACGAAAGCGGGCCTGCGGTTCGCCACCCTCTGACCCGCGGCCCCGGAGGTCGCGAATGACTCATTCGCGACGCGCGATCTCGTAGTCCGCCTCGTCGAACGAGCCCACGCGCGACCGCAACCGTCCCGTCGAGAACGGCCAGCTGAAACTGTTGCGCCCGTTGACGTCCGTGTAGTAGCTCGAACACCCGCCCGACTGGTACACCGTCCCCGGCAGCGCGGCCTGGACCTCGGCGTTGAACGCGTCCTGGACCGAAGCCCGTACCGACACCGACGTCCAGGCCGAGCGCAAGGTCCGGGTCACCGCCGCGACCGTGTGACGCAGCTGGGCCTCCAGGATCATGAATGCCGACGAGTGCCCGGTCCCCAGGCTCGGGCCCAGCAGCAGGTACAGGTTCGGGAACCCGGCCACCGTCGTCCCCGCGTACGCCCGCGGGCTGCCCTTCCAGTGGTCGTCGAGACTGCGGCCGTCGCCGTCGAAGATCCGCGACGACACCGGCATGTCGAGGATGTGGAAGCCGGTGCCGAAGATGATCGCGTCCACTTCGGACACCGAACCGTCCGCACCGAGCACCCGGTTCCCGTCTACCGAACGCACGGCCGTCGGGTGAACGTCCACATGGGACCGGGTCAGCGACGGGTAGTAGGTGTTCGACATCAGGAGCCGCTTGCAGCCGAGCGTGTAGTCCGGCGTCAGCGCGCGGCGCAGCGCCGGGTCCCGGACGGCCAGCCGCAGGTGCGCGAGCCCGATCTTCTGCACCTGCCGCAGCAGCCACGGGTGCCGGAACCCGAAGCCGAGCGTCTCCATCGCCCCGTACTCGGCACCGCGCAACGCCCGCTGCAGTGCCGGAAACCTCCGCAGCAGGAACCGCTCGACGCCGGGAACGGCGTGGTCCGGCTTCGGCAGCACCCACTGCGCCGTGCGCTGGAACAGGTGCAGCCGCGCCACTTCCCCCGCGATGCGCGGGACGAACTGGACCGCCGACGCGCCGGTGCCGACCACCGCGACCCGTTTGCCCGCCAGGTCGTAGCCGTGGTTCCAGCGCGCGGAGTGGAAGACCTCGCCCGGGAAACCGGCGAGCCCCGGCAGGTCCGGGACCAGCGGCTCGTGCCACGGCCCGGTGCCGGCGACCAGGATCCGCGCGGTGTACGGACCCCGGGACGTCTCCAGTTCCCACACCGAACCGGTCCACCGTGCCCGCGTCACCTCGACGCCGTAGCGGATCTTCGAGGTGACCCCGAACCGTGACGCGGTGTCCGCCAGGTACGCGCGGATCTCGGCCTGCCCGGCGAACGCCCGGGTCCACCCCGGGTTCGGCGCGAAGGAGTACGAGTACAGCGCGGACGGCACGTCGCAGGCGCAGCCCGGATAGGTGTTGTCGCGCCAGGTCCCGCCGAGCGCGTCGGCCTTCTCCAGCACGGCGAGGTCGTCGACGCCCGCCTGACCGAGCCGGACGGCCGCACCCAGTCCGGACGCCCCGGCACCGACGACGATCACCGCGAAGTGGCGTTGGTCCATTTCCGGAGACTAGCAGTATCTCAATACCAGCGGTACTCCAATTCCGGACCTGGTTAGAGTGCTCCCATGGCCCGACTCACCCGCGCGGAAAGCCAGGCGCGCACCCGCGAACAGCTCATCGAGACCGCGAAGCAGCTCTTCCTGCGCGACGGCTACTCGGTGACGTCGCTGGAGAAGGTCGCGGACGAAGCCGGGTACTCGAAGGGCGCGGTGTACTCGAACTTCCGCAACAAGGACGAACTCTGCCTCGCGGTGCTCGACCGCATCCACGACGAGCAGGTCGCGCTGGTCGCCGGGGCGCTGGTCGGCGCCGAGGGGATGGACGGGCTGCTGGCGGCGCTCCAGACCTGGGCCGAGCACAGCATCGGCGACGAGGCGTGGACCGCGCTGGAAGTCGAGTTCGCCACGAACGCCCGGCGCAACCCGCACGTGCGCGCCGAACTCGCCGCGCGCGACAAGGCCATCCGCGACACCATCGCCGGCCTGCTCACCGGGTACGCCGAGCGATTCGGGATCACGCTCCCGATGCCGGCCGACGACGCCGCGACGGCGTTGCTCAGCCTCGGCATCGGCCTCGGCGTCCAGCGCGCGATCGACCCGACGATCCCGGTCAACGTCCTGCCCGACGTCATCCGGCTGTTCGCCGGCGGCCGCTGACCCCGCGCGAAATAGGCTGTTTTCCCTTCCCGGATTTACCTAATTGCCGAATCCGAGTCCATTGAGGACGGCAACGCGCTGTTCAGGAACGTGAACATCATCCGCCTCTTGTGAAGCCCGTGACCCTTCGCTACCGTGGCGCTACGCCGCAGCACCACCCGATGTCCGGAAGACGACGGCACGCAGACCGCCGAATTCCGGGCCTCGTCCGCCATGCCCACAGCGTCATTTCGGAAAAGGCCGTGCTCCCCCACGGCCGGCCCCGCGGAAAGGGTTTTCCCATGAGCAAGAAGTTGCGGCCGGTTCTCATCGGCGCGCTCGGCGCGGCCTCCGTCGCCGCCCTCGTGATCACCACCCCCGCACTCTCCACCGCGGCTCCCGCCCCCCTCGCCGCGAACAGCGCGACCGCCCTCGCGGCCGGCGACCTCTCCGCCCCGGCGAAGAAGGAGATCGCGATGAAGCTGGTCTCCAGCGCGGAAAACTCCTCGCTGGACTGGAAAGCGCAGTACAAGTACATCGAGGACATCGGTGACGGCCGCGGCTACACCGCGGGCATCATCGGGTTCTGCTCCGGCACCGGCGACATGCTCGAGCTCGTCGAGGCGTACACGGACTCGGTCCCGAACAACCCGCTGGCGAAGTACCTTCCCGCGCTGCGGAAGGTGAACGGCACCGACTCGCACAGCGGGCTCGGCTCGGCGTTCGAGAGCGCGTGGAAGCAGGCCGCGGCCACCACGGAGTTCCAGAACGCCCAGAACAGCGAGCGCGACCGCGTGTACTTCAACCCCGCGGTGAACCAGGGCAAGTCGGACGGGCTGAGCAACCTCGGTCAGTTCGCCTACTACGACGCCATCGTCATGCACGGCCCCGGCGACAGCTCCGACAGCTTCGGCGGTATCCGCAAGGCCGCGATGAAGAAGGCGAAGACGCCGGCCCAGGGCGGCAACGAGACGACCTACCTCAAGGCGTTCTTCGACGCCCGCAAGGTCATCATGAAGCAGGAGGAGGCGCACGCCGACACCTCCCGCGTCGACACCGAGCAGCTGGTGTTCCTCAACGCGGGCAACTTCGACCTGCACACCCCGCTGAAGTGGAAGGTGTACGGGGACTCCTACACCATCAACTGACGTCGCGCGCGGCCCGCGTGGCACCGTTACGCTCTTCCTCATGCGCAGGAGGACCCTCGGTGCCACGCTGGCCGCGGCCGCGTTGCTGACCGGCGCCGCCACTCCTGCCGGAGCCACCTCACCGGCGTTCCGCGGGGCGGCCGGCCAGGTGGTCACCGTCGTCGCGGACGCCGCGGGCGCGACCACCGCCGTCCTCACCGCGTGGGAACGGACCGGCGACGGCTGGGTCCGCGCGCACGGCCCGATCCCCGCGTACGTCGGGAAGAACGGCGTCGGCCAGGCCAGCGAAGCGACGTCCCGCACCCCGGCGGGCGTGTGGCCGCTGACCGAGGCGTTCGGCGGCGAACCCGCCGTCACCCGGCTGCCCTACCGGCGGATCACCACCTCCGACTGGTGGGTGTCCGACGCGAAGTCGCCGTACTACAACACGCACTTCTCCTGCACCCCCGGCGCCTGCCCGTTCGACGAGGCCGCCGGCGAGAACCTCGGCCGGGCGGGCGCCGTCTACGACCGGGCCGTCGTCATCGACTACAACCGCGATCCGGTGGTCCCCGGCGCCGGCTCGGCGTTCTTCCTGCACGTCACCGACGGCCGCCCGACCGCGGGGTGCGTCGCGATCCCGAAGCCCGACCTCGAGGCTCTCCTGCGCTGGCTCGACCCGGCGCGGCACCCCGTCCTCGAGATCAGCGGGTGAGCAGCGCGTCCGCCGTCCGCGTGTTGATGATCCGCTCCGGCCCGATGCCCGCCTCGATCGCGCGCTCGCAGCCGTAGCCCTGCCAGTCGAGCTGGCCGGGCGCGTGCGCGTCGCTGTCGATGGCGAACTCGCAGCCGATCTCCGCGGCCAGGCGGAGCAGTTTCATCGGCGGGTCGAGCCGTTCCGGACGCGAGTTGATCTCCACCGCGACGCCGTTCTCGCGGCACGCGGTGAACACCGCCTCGGCGTCGAACTCCGACTGCGGCCGGCCGCGCCCGACGACCAGCCGGCCGGTGCAGTGCCCCAGCACCCGGACGTGCGGGTTGCGGACGGCGGCGACCAGCCGCCGGGTCATGTCCCGCGCCGGCATCCGCAGCTTCGAGTGGACGCTCGCGACGACCAGGTCCAGCTGCCCCAGCAGGTCTTCTTCCTGGTCGAGCGAGCCGTCGTCGAGGATGTCGACCTCGATGCCCTGCAGCAGCCGGAACGGCGCCATCAGCTCGTTGGCCTTCGCCACGATCTGCATCTGCGTCCGCAGCCGGTCCGGCGAGAGCCCGTTCGCGACGGTCAGCCGCGGCGAGTGGTCGGTCAGCACCATCCACTCGTGGCCCAGCTCCCGGCCCGCGACGGCCATCTCGCCGATCGGGCTGCCGCCGTCCGACCAGTCGGAGTGGGTGTGGCAGTCGCCCTTGAGCGCGGACCGCAGCGGCTCCCCGCTCGGCAGCTTCTTCTCGACGATCTTCGACCGGTACGCCGGGTCGCGGCCGGCCAGCGCGTCCTCGATGACGCCCGCGGTGGCCTTCCCGATGCCGGGCAGCGAGCCGAGCGTGCCGTTCTCCGCCATCTGCGCCAGCTGCTCGGCGCCGGTCTTGTCGACGGTCGCGGCCGCGTTCCGGAACGCGCGGACGCGGTAGGTCGGTTCTCCCGCGCGTTCGAGCTGGAACGCGATCTCGCGCAAGGCCCATGCCGGATCCATGGACCCTGTCTACCCCCTCGGGGGCAGTTGATGCAGCTCGACGTCTTTCAGGGTGCCGCTCTCGATGCGGCAGGTCTGGTACGTGCAGAACGGCTGGCGGCGGCGGTCCGTCGGTGATCCCGGGTTGAGCAGCCGCAGCCCCGCCGGCGTCGTCGTGTCCCAGGGAATGTGGCTGTGCCCGAAGACCAGCACGTCGGTGTCGGGGAACTGCGTGTCGCACCGCTGCTCGCGGCCCTGTTTCGAGCCGGTCTCGTGGATGACGGCCAGGCGGACGCCGTCGAGGTCCGCCCGGGCGATCTCCGGCAGCCGCGCCCGCAGGTCGGCGCCGTCGTTGTTGCCGTAGACGCCGATCAGCCGCTTGCTGCGGGCTTCCAGCTCGTCCAGGAGGCCGGCCTCGACCCAGTCGCCCGCGTGCACGACGACGTCGGCCGCCGCCACCTCGTCCCACACCTGCTCCGGCAGCGCACGGGCGCGGGCCGGCAGGTGGGTGTCCGAGATGAGCAGCAGCTTCATCCGATGGCCTTCAGGACCCGCTCGAGGAACCCGCCGATGTGCTCCTTGAGCAGCGACGCGGCCCCTTCGGCGTCGCCCTTCTTGGCCGCCGCGAGCACCGCCTTGTGCTCGGTCCACTCCTTCTTCCAGCTGGGGTTGGCCTCCCAGCCGACGATGCTGATCAGGGCCGCACGGTCCTTGAGGTCGTCGAGGATGCTGATCAGCAGGGGGTTGCCGCAGCCGCGGTAGAGGGCGCGGTGGAAGCGGCGGTTGAGCAGGCTCAGCGCGGCCTGGTCCTTGTCCGCGATGGCCGCCGACGCTTCCTTCAGCGCCTCCGCCGCGTCGTCGAGCAGTGCGGTGTCGCGCTGTTCGACGGTCCGGCGGACGGCCTCCGGTTCCAGGACCATCCGCACGTCGTAGACGGACTTCGCGAGCTCGGCGTCGACCCTGACCACCGAGGCGCCCTTGTAGGGGCTGAACGTCACCAGGCCGGAGTTGGAGAGCACCTTGAGCGCCTCGCGCACGGGCGTCTTCGACACGCCGAGCCGCGCGGCCAGCTCCGCTTCGACGAGCGGCTGGCCGGGCACCAGTTCGCGGGTGAGGATGCCGCGGCGGATCTCCTCCAGGACCACTTCGGTCCGGGAGGCGGGCAGGCTGAACGTCCCGGTCATCGGTGCTCCCTCGGTCGTGTCGGAGCCCATTCAACCAGGCCCGCGAGATCATATATCAGATGCCATACTGGATCGCATGAAAGCACCCGAGGAGCTCCGCAGCCACCGGTGGTTCGGCGGCGAAGAACTGCGCAACTTCAGCCACCGCGCCCGAAGCCGTCAGCTCGGCTACAACCCGGAAGAGCACCTCGGCAAACCGGTCATCGGCATCCTCAACACCTGGTCGGACATCAACCCCTGCCACATGCACCTGCGCGAACGCGCCGAGCAGGTCAAACGCGGCGTCTGGCAGGCCGGTGGATTCCCGCTGGAGTTCCCGGTGGCCACGCTTTCGGAGACGTACCAGAAACCGACGCCGATGCTCTACCGCAACCTCCTGGCCATGGAGACCGAGGAGATCCTGCGGTCCTACCCGATCGACGGCGCCGTCCTGATGGGCGGCTGCGACAAGACCACGCCGGCGCTGCTGATGGGCGCGGCGAGCGCCGAGCTGCCCGCGATCTTCGTCCCGGCCGGGCCGATGCTGCGCGGGCACTGGCGCGACGAGGTCCTCGGCAGCGGCACCGACATGTGGAAGTACTGGGACGACAAGCGCGCCGGGCTGATCGGCGACGCCGAGCTGTCCGAACTGGAGCGCGGGCTCGCGCGGTCACCCGGGCACTGCATGACGATGGGGACGGCGTCGACGATGACGTCGGCCGCCGAGGTGCTCGGCATGACGCTGCCGGGTGCCGCGTCGATCCCCGCCGTCGACTCGGCCCACCACCGGATGGCCGCGGCGAGCGGCGCGCGGATCGTCGACATGGTCTGGGAGGACCTGACGATCACGCAGGTCCTGGACAAGCGCGCCTACGCCGACGCGATCACGACCGTGCTGGCGCTGGGCGGGTCGACCAACGCCGTGATCCACCTGATCGCGATGGCCGGGCGCAGCGGGATCCCGGTTTCGCTGGCCGACTTCGACGCGCTCGCCCGGCGGGTGCCGGTGCTGGCGAACATCCGTCCCGGCGGCGCCTGGCTGATGGAGGACTTCTACTACGCGGGCGGCCTGCCCGGGCTGCTGTCGCGGCTGACCGACCTGCTGCACCTCGACCGGCCCACCGTCACCGGCCGCACGCTCGGCGCCGATCTCGAGGCCGCGATGGTGCACGACGACGACGTCATCCGGCCGCGGGAGAACCCCCTGTCCGCCGAGGGCGGAGTGGCGGTGCTGCACGGGAACCTGGCGCCGTCCGGCGCGGTGATCAAGCACATCGCCGCCGAGCCGCACCTGCTCACGCACACCGGTCCCGCCGTGGTGTTCGAGGACTACACGGACCTCAAGAAGCGGATCGACGACCCGTCGATCACGGCGGACTCGGTGCTGGTGCTGCGCGGCTCCGGCCCGCTCGGCGGCCCGGGCATGCCGGAGTACGGGATGCTGCCGATCCCGTCGCACCTGCTGGAGCAGGGGGTCCGGGACATGGTCCGGATCTCCGACGCGCGGATGAGCGGCACCAGCTACGGGGCGTGCGTGCTGCACGTGGCGCCGGAGTCGCACGTCGGCGGGCCGCTGGCCCTGGTCCGCGACGGCGACCTGATCACCTTGGACGTCCCTTCGCGGACGTTGCGGCTGGAGGTGTCCGATGAGGAGCTGGCGCGGCGGCGTTCCGAGTGGACGGCGCCGGCTCCGCGGTTCGAGCGCGGTTACGGCGCGCTCTACAGCGAACACATCACGCAGGCGGACGAAGGCTGCGACTTCGGCTTCCTGGCCCGGGCGGGCAGCAACCCGGAACCCGACGCCCGCTGAGAACCCGCCGAGACCCCAGCGCCCCAATGTGGCGTTGGTTGCGTCCGACGCACCCAATGTGGCGTTCGGTGCGTCTGACGCACCGAACGCCACATTGGGGCGCTACGGCCGGGCCGGACACAACCCTTCCGTGACCGGTTCATCCCCCGTTAGGGCGAGTCGTACGGCATGTCCGGGTGCCCCGTACTCTGACGTCGTCACCGGCGTGTCCGGTGCCGCGTTGAAGGGGTGGAGAGTTGCCGTACGAACCGCGCTGGCCCGAGTCACACGGTGAGCAGACGGACGTCCTGCCGGTCGTCCGGCCCGAGCCGGAGCCGGAGCCGGCCCTCACGCCGGCGCAGAAGCTCGCCCGGCGGATCAACCCGCGCAAGGCCGGCCTGATCGCCGGCGGCGCCTTCGCCGTGCTCGTCGCGGTCTACGGCATCGACCTGCTGGTCAGCCAGGGCAGCGTCCCGCGCGGCGTGACCGTGGCGGGAATCGACGTCGGCGGGATGGACCGCCAGGCCGCCGAGCAGGAGCTGCGCGGGCAGATCGAACCGCGGCTGACGCGCCCCCTCGCCGTGACCGCGGGCGACGTCCGGGGCTCGCTGTCGCCGACCATCGCCGGGCTGAAGCTCGACTGGCCGCAGACCCTCGACCAGGCCGGCGAGCAGCCGCTGAACCCGTTCACCCGGCTCGCGTCGCTGTTCTCCAGCCGCGAGGTCGGCGTCGTCAGCCACGCCGACGACGCCAAGCTCGCCGCCGCCCTCGACGGCCTCCGCGGCCAGGTCGACCGCGAACCGGCCGAGGGCACCGTGAAGTTCGAGGGCACGAACCCGGTCGCCGTCGCGCCGAAGCCCGGGCAGAAGCTCGACGTCGGGGCCGCGAAGGCCGCCGTCGTCGAGAAGTGGGCGCGCGGGGAGACCCTGGCGCTGCCGGTCACCAGCACGCCGGTCCGCACCACCCCCGAAGGCGTCCAGGCCGCGCTGGAGCAGTTCGCGCGCCCCGCCGTCTCGGGCCCGCTGGTGGTCAAGGGCGACGGCAAGAACGCCACCGTCAAGCCGGACGCGATCGCCGCGGCGCTGAGCTTCGAGCCCGCCGACGGCGGCGGCCTCACGCCGAAGATCGACAACGCCAAGATCGCCGAAGCCGCCAAGCCGCAGCTGAAGTCCACCGAGAAGGAGGGCAAGGAGGCGACCATCGTCTTCGAGGGCGGCAAGCCCGCGGTCGATCCCTCCACCGACGGCCGGACCATCGACTGGGACCCGAGCCTCAAGCCGCTGCCCGACGTCCTCAAGAAGACCGACGGCCGCGAGGTGGCTGCGATCTACAAGGACAGCCCGGCCAAGGTGACCACCGAGCAGGCGAACCAGCTGGGCGTCAAGGAGGTCGTCGGCGAGTTCACCACCGGTGGCTTCGCGGCCGACTCCGGCACCAACATCCGCGTCGTGGCGCAGAAGGTCAACGGCGCGATCGTCAAGCCCGGGGAAACCTTCAGCCTCAACGGGTTCACCGGCCCGCGCGGCAAGCCGCAGGGCTACGTCGAGGCGGGCGTGATCAAGGACGGCGCGCCGGGGCGCGAGGTCGGCGGCGGCATCTCGCAGTTCGCGACGACGCTGTACAACGCGGCGTACTTCGCGGGCATGAAGGACGCCGGGCACAAGGAGCACAGCTACTACATCAGCCGCTACCCCGCCGCGCGCGAGGCGACGGTGTTCCAGAACCCCAACGGCTCCAGCGTGATCGACCTCAAGTTCACGAACGACTCGCCGACCGGCATCGCGATCCAGGCGATCTGGTCGCCGTCGTCGATCACCGTGAAGCTGTGGGGCACCAAGCGGTACACCGTCGAGTCGATCGCCGGCGGCCGCTCGAACCCGAGCGACCCGCAGCCCAAGCCGGGCCCGGCGGAGAACTGCCACGCGTCGAACGGCGCACCGGGGTTCACCACGAGCGACACCCGCGTGCTCAAGGACGCCGCCACCGGCCGCGAGGTCAGCCGGTCGACCCGGACCGTCCACTACAACCCGCAGCCGAAAATCACCTGCGGCGAAGGCCGGTGACCTCCTAACGGCCGTTCACGCAGCGCGTCCGCGGAGGTACCGTGGGTGCCCATGGCGGCGCGTGCGGTCGGGTTCCGGGACGTCCTGGCGGTGGCCGAGTTCCGGGCGCTGTTCTCCGCCCAGCTCGTCTCGGTCACCGGGGACCAGCTGGCGCGGGTCGCGCTGTCGATCCTGGTCTACGACCGGACGAACTCGCCGGGCTGGGCCGCGCTGACGTACGCGCTGACCTTCCTGCCCGACCTCGTGGGCGGGCCGCTGCTGTCCGGCCTGGCCGACCGCCACCCCCCGCGCGCGGTGATGGTCCTGTCCGACGTGCTGCGCGCGCTGGTGGTCGCCGTGATGGCCTGGCCGGGCCTCCCGCTGCCGGCGGTGGCGGCCCTGCTGATCGGCGTCCAGCTGGTCAACCCGGTGTGGAACTCCGCGCGCGCCGCGTTGCTGCCGCAGGTGCTGCCGGGCGAGACGTTCGTGCCCGGGATGGGCCTGCTGATGATGCTGGTGCAGGTGGGCCAGGTCGCCGGGTTCGCCCTCGGCGGGCTGCTCGTGGCGCTCATCGGCACCGGCGGCGCCCTGCTCGCCGACGCCGTGAGCTTCGCGGCGTCGGCGCTGTTCCTGGTCGCCGGGGTCCGGTCCCGGCCCCCGCGGGAGTCGTCCGGTGTCCGCTGGTGGCGGCACGTGCGGGCGGGCTGGACGGTGGTGGTCGGCGACCGGCGGCGGCTCGCGCTGGTCGCGCTGGGGTGCGTGTCGGGGATCTACATCGCGGGTGAGGCGATCGCGGCGCCGTACGCGGCCGAACTGGGCGGCGGCGCGGTGGTGGTCGGGCTGCTGCTCGGGGCGTACGCGCTGGGCAACGTCATCGGGATGGCGGCGTTGTCGCGGATCCCGCCCGATCGGCGCGGCCCGCTGCTCGGGCCGCTGGCCGTGCTGGCCTGTGCGGCGTTGCTGGGGTGCGCACTGCGGCCCGACCTGCCGGGCACGCTGGCGCTGCTGACCCTGTCGGGAGTGGCCAGCTCGTACAACCTCATCGCCAACACGACGTTCGTCCAGCTGACCCCGGACGCCCAGCGCGCGCAGGCGTTCGGCTTCGCGTTGACGGCGTTGCGGGTGTCGCAGGGGCTGGGCGTGGTGCTGGCCGGGCTCGCCGCCGAACGCGCGGCACCGCACGGGGTCGTCGCCGGGGCCGGGGCGATCGGCGTGGTGGCCGCCCTAGGCGCGGCGGCGTTGTGGCGGCGTGCGCAACCGGAACCCCGGTGACCGGCGGGGTCGCCGGTCACCGGGCCCCGGTCAGGACCGCGTCCAGTCGGTCGGGATCTGCCGCGGGGTCCAGTCGGTCGGGCACTGCGGCAGCGGTGACGAGACGCCGGGGCGGTTCCAGTCGGTCGGCAGCTCGCGCACGGACCAGTCGGTGGGCAGTTCGCGCGCGGTCCAGTCGGTCGGCAGCTGCCGCGGGGTCCAGTCCGTCGGGATCGCGCGGGTCCAGTCGGTGGGGAGCTGCCGCGTCCAGTCGGTCGGGCGCTGCGCGCGCCGGCGGGACGGGACGAGGTTGGCGTTGGGCAGGAAGTGCGACATGATTTTCTCCTGTTCGTGAGGATGGTGCACGGTGCGTGACCGGACGGTAGCCCGACCAGCCTAGTGACACACCGCGTTCATTCGATTACAGTGACGATTTCCGCGAAGGGGTTCCGTTCTGAGCAGAAGGGCGTTTCGTGGGATTGTCCGGGTCCCGAGGGCGAAAGCCCAGCTCAGAACGTCCACGATCGGGTATCCGTACGTGGGCGATGTGGAAGCTGCCCACTCCGGTGTTCGGCTACGTCCTCGTCGTCGATTCGCTGGCGCTGGTCGCGATCGCCGCGACGGCGGCCCTGGTGCCGATCACCACCCAGTCCCTCCTCTGGTGCGGCCTGATCCTGGCCGGTGAGGTCGTGCACCTCGAAGCGGCGCAACGCATCGAGCGCATCCGCGAGCTCGCCGCCGACGGCCGGCCGCACATGCACCTGCAGTCGATCTGGATCTTCGCGGGCCTGCTCCTGCTGCCGCCGCCGCTGGCCACGCTCGTCATCGTCGTCAGTTATGCCCATTCCTGGGTCCGCGTATACAAACGACGGGGCGTGATTCACCGGAAAGTATTCTCCGGGGCCACCGTCATTCTCGCTTGTTTCGCGGCCGGTGCCGTGCTGTCGGCCGGCACCGGGCACGTGGCGCCGTACGTGCCGTACCTGGACGGGTTCGGCGGGATGACCGCGCTGCTGCTGTCCGGGATCGTCTACTTCGGACTCAACTACGTGCTGGTGATCCTCGCGATCGTGATGAGCAACCCGGGCAAGCCGCCGCGGCAGGCGTTCGGGAACCCGTCCGACGTGCTGATCGTGCTGGCCGCGGTCGGCGTCGGCTGCGGGATCGCGCTGGTGATGACGGTCCGGCCGTGGCTGCTGCCGGTGCTCATGGTGACGCCGGTGGCGCTGCACATCGGCCTGCTGCTGCCGCAGTTCCAGGCGGCGGCGCGCACGGACTCCAAGACCGCGCTGCTCGCGCCGGAGTTCTGGGTCCAGCTGGCGCGCAACGAACTGGCCCGCGCCGCCGAGCTGTCGTCGACCGCGGGCGTGCTGATGATCGACCTGGACCACTTCAAGGCCATCGACGACGGCAACGGCCACCTGGCGGGCGACGAGGTCCTGCGCGCGATCGCGGCGGCGATCCAGAGTTCGGTGCGCAGCGGCGACTACGTCGGCCGCTTCGGCGGCGACGAGTTCGTGGTGCTGCTCCCGGGCGCGACGAGCACGGAGATCATCGCCATCGCGGACCGCATCCGCACGGCGATCGCCCGGACCGAGGTGCCGGTCCCGGTGGTCCGCCCGGGCAAGCCCGAGGTGATCGACGGCCTGACGGCGTCGATCGGCGCGGCGGTGTACCCGGAAACGGCGACGGAGTACACGATCCTGCTGCAGGCCGCGGACGACGCGGTCTTCGCGGCGAAGGCGGCGGGCCGGAACCAGGTGATCCTCGCGAGCCCCCACACCGCGCTCATCCGCCCCGAAGTCCCCGACGTCCTCTAGCCCCGCCCCCAGCGCCCCAATGTGGCGTTGGTTGCGTCCCACGCACCCAATGTGGCGTTTGGTGCGTCCCACGCACCGAACGCCACAGTGGGGCGGTTAGGGTCGAGGGGAAGAGGAGAGGGAGGCTGTCAAACTGGC
>NZ_JBVHUL010000016.1:0-110532 GCF_055565395.1 Amycolatopsis sp. NPDC028719 | reverse complement strand
CACCCCCGCTTCCTTCCCCTCCCCCCCCCCCCCCCCCCTCCCCCTCCTTCCCCCCCCCCCCCCCCCCCGCCACATTGGGGCGCTCCGGGTCAGGGCAGGGTGGCGAGGGAGGCGTCTAGCGTGGCCGCGGACAGCTCGTTGTCGACCATGTCGCCGGCCAGGTAGGCGCCGTAGGCCGGCAGGTCCAGGTGCGCGTGGCCGCACAGCGCTGTGAGGATCACCTTCTCCTCACCGGTTTCCTTGCACCGCAACGCTTCCTGGATACACGCGGCGAGCGCGTGCGTCGGCTCCGGTGCCGGGATGATGCCTTCGGACCGCGCGAACCGCACGCCCGCCGAGAAGCACTCCTGCTGCCCGATCGCGATCGCTTCGATCAGCCCGAGCTCGTAGATGTGCGAGATGAGCGGCGACATCCCGTGGTAGCGCAGGCCGCCCGCGTGGATCGGGTCCGGGATGAAGTCGTGGCCGAGCGTGTGCATCTTCAGCAACGGCGTGAGCCCGGCGGTGTCGCCGAAGTCGTAGGCGTACTTCCCCCGCGTGAGCGACGGGCACGCGGCCGGCTCGACCGCGCGGATCACCGGGTCCATCCGGCCGGCCAGCTTCTCCCGCAGGAAGGGGAACGCGAGCCCGCCGAAGTTCGACCCGCCGCCGGTGCAGCCGACCAGCAGGTCCGGGGTGTCCCCGGCCAGCTCGAACTGCTTGAGCGCTTCCTCGCCGATGATCGTCTGGTGCAGCAGCACGTGGTTGAGGACGCTGCCCAGCGCGTACCGCGCGTCCGGGTCCTGCGCCGCCTGCTCGACGGCCTCGCTGATCGCGATGCCGAGGCTGCCCGTCGAATCCGGGTGCTTCTCGAGGATCGCCCGGCCGGACGCGGTCAGCTCGGACGGGCTCGGGTGGACGGCCGCGCCGAACGTCTCCATCATCAGCTTGCGGTAGGGCTTCTGGTCGTAGGACGCGCGGACCTGCCACACCTCGCACTCCAGCCCGTACTGGGCGCAGGCGAAGGCGAGCGCGCTCCCCCACTGGCCGGCGCCCGTCTCGGTGGTCAGCCGGGTGACGCCTTCGGCCGCGTTGTAGAACGCCTGCGGCACGGCGGTGTTCGGCTTGTGCGAGCCGACCGGGCTGACACCTTCGTACTTGTAGTAGATCCGCGCCGGGGTGCCGAGCGCCTTCTCCAATCGGCGCGCCCGGTACAACGGCGACGGCCGCCAGAGCCGGTAGACCTCCCGGACCTCCTCCGGGATGTCGACATAGCGATCAGTCGTCACTTCCTGGGCGATAAGGGCCTGCGGGAAGAGCGGGGCCAGGTCGTCCGGGCCGACGGGCTCCCGGGTACCGGGGTGCAGCGGCGGGGGCGGCGGCTCCGGCAGGTCGGGGATGACGTTGTACCACCGGGTCGGCAGCTCGTCTTCGTCCAGGACGTACTTGGTCTTCTCGGCCATCGCGCCTCCTTGGTCGGCACCTCAACCTAGGACGCCTCCGGCCGCGTAGCCAGTACGGTGACCGGGTGGGGAACTACGTCCTGATCGACGCGCCGTCCGACCTGGGCCTGCGGCCACCGGCCCAGGGCGCGGTGCCCGGCTGCTACAAGACCCCGTCGTGCTGCGTGACCTCGCCATCCGCGACCGCCTGGGCGCGGCCGACGGCGGCGTCGTGACCCCGGGGCGGTACGTCGGCACGTGGTCGCCGGGCGACGGGGTCCGCAACTCGGCGGCCATCGCGTCGTACACGCGTGCGCCGGCTTCGCGGGTGGCGGCGGTCCGGTCGTCGGGCGGGTTCCCGGTGGTGCTGGGCGGCGGCGACTGTTCGATCTCGCTGGGCGCGATGCCGGCGCTGCGCCGGTCCGGCCGGTACGACTTCCGCCACCTGGGCATCGCGGACCACGTCGGCGCGGCGGCGGGCGAGGACCTGGCGATCATGACCGGCCGCGGTGCCGACGACCTCGCCGACATCGACGGGCTGCGGCCGTACGTCCGCGACGGCGACGTCGTGGTCCTCGGGGTGCGAACGGCCGAGTCGGCACACTTGCGCGCCGCGGGGATCCCGTTCGTCACGTCGGGAGCGCTGATGGCTTCGACGCCGGTGCCGTCGTTTCCTGAGCTGGACGGCTTCTGGATCCACGTCGACATCGACGTCCTCGACCCGGCGTACGTGTCCGCAGTGGACAGTCCCGACCCCGGCGGCCTCGATCCGGCCACGCTGGTCTCGGTCCTGCGGGAGCTGGTGGCCAGGCCGGGCGCCGCGGGCTTCGAGCTGACGGTGTTCGACCCCGACCTCGACCCGGACGGCCACCAGGCCGGACTGGTCGCCGACATCCTGGAAAGGGTCTTCCGATGACCGACGTGCCGACCGACCTCCCGGTGTGGCAGCCGCCCTCGGGTCGCGGCCCGGGCCTGGTGCTGATCCAGGAGATCTTCGGACTGGACGACTACCTGCGCTCGGTGGCGGCGGAGCTGGCCGCCACCGGGTACGTGGTGGCGGTCCCGGAGCTGTTCCGGCGGACGGCGCCCGGCTGGTCGTCCACGCACGACGAAGCGGGCGTAGCGGCGTCGATGGAGGTGGCGTCCACATTCGACCCGACGCTCGGGCTCGCGGACGTCCTGGCGACGGTGGCCCACCTCCGCGCCCTGCCCGCGGTGTCCGGCGGGGTCGGGGTGCTGGGGTTCTGCCTGGGCGGATCACTGGCGTTCGCGGCGGCGGCCGAGGGCGACCCGGACGTCGCGGTGTCGTTCTACGGCTCGACGGTGGCCGCGCGGATCGCGGACCTGGCGAAGATCACGTGCCCGATCCAGTTCCACTTCGGCGGCCGGGACCCGTACATCCCGCGCGCGGACGTCCGCGTGGTCGAGGAGGCGGTGGCAGCGCACCCGGGAGCGGAGATCCACGTGCAGGAGGAGGCGGGGCACGCGTTCCACAACAACGTGGCCCCGATGTTCCACCACCCTGAGGCGGCGTCCCGCGCCTGGGCGCTGACGACCGGCTTCCTGTCGCGCACCCTGCCGACCTGAGGAGCACCCGGTGCCGCCGGTGGTCCGTGCGGCCGGCCCACGCGTCGTCTACCGTCGTCACCAGTGCGTCCGCTGACCCGGGAGGAACCCGCCATGCCCCACGCCGTCGACTTCGGAACCGTGTCGACCGCCGGCCTGGAGTCGTCGCCGGTCGCGGCCGCGCTCGCCGGCCTGCGGGCGAACGAGGCCCGGTACTTCAAGAACAAGTACGACCACGTCTTCACGGTCGAGCCCGCGAGCGACGCCGCGGCGACCGTCGACTGGGTGCACCGGATCCTCGAGGAAGAACGCGGCATCGTCATTTCCTCGCCCGCGCTCGAAGCCACCGAGTTCCAGGTCGAGGACATCCGGATGGCTTATGTGTTCTACGAAAGCGGCCTGTCGGTCAACGTGATGTACACCCTCGGCGACGGCGGAAAACGAGCGGTCGGGTTCAAGCTCTCCGACGGGATGGAAGTCCCCGCGGAACTCGGCTCGTTCAAGTTCGCCCGGCAGAAGTCGAAGCTGGCCGGCACGATCCGCGGCTCCTACTTCGTCATCAAGAACGAGTACTGACCAGCCCTCGGGCCGGCCAGAGCAGGTCGACGGCCTCCTCGCGCGCCAGCACGGGACGCAGCACCGGCGCGCCGAGCAAGCGTGCGGCGAGTGCCGGCTCGGCCGACCGCTCGTACCGCCGCAGCCACCGGTGCACGGCCGGTCCGACCGTGTCGGCCGGCCGCCGGACCAGCTCGGTCCCGGCGGGTTCGCCGGCGGCCTGGTGGCCAGCTCCACCGACCAGGGCAGGTAGCACAGCGCGTACGCCGGTGCGAGCAGCTCCGCCGGGGTGGTCGCCGCGGCGCGCCTGGATACCCGTCGCGGGTCAGTCCCAGTAGTTGAAGAGCACTTCGCCGAGGTCGGCCGGAGCCCAGTACTTCAGGTCCTCCGCGTAGTACCCGGGCCACGTCTTCGCGTCGAACGGCCCGGCCAGGTCGGCCGGGGTGAGCACCAGAAAGGCCGGGTGTTCCGCCAGCACGGCGACCAGGTCGGGAGCGTCGAGGAACGTCAACGGGCCCCAGCCGGCGGCGGTCCCGTCGATCGCCCGCGGCTCGGCGACCGCGAGCACCGGTTCGGTCCGATCCCCGGTGCACACGATCGAGAGGCGATGGTCGCCGTAGTCGACGACGCCCTGGTGGAAGTTCGGCGTGACGCCGTCGGCGATCCGGAACTCCACGACCCGGCCGCCGGTACGCCGAGCCGCCTCGTGGCACACCCGGCGGAACTCACGCAGGTCCATCGCGCGACCGTATCCGCCCGGCGCCGGTCCCCAGGACCGATTTTCGCCGGCGCCAACCGATCAGGAATCGAGAAGCGCTGGTCATCGCCCCGCGCCTAGCGTTACCGGCATGACGAACATCGACTCCATCACCCTCGAAGTGGCCGACACGACCGCCGCCGAGCGCTTCTACGCCGACGCCTTCGGCCTGACCACCCAGGTGCGTTTCCGCGAGGCGCAGCAGCCCTCCACCGGCTTCCGCGGCTACACCCTCTCCCTCATCGTGGCCCAGCCCGCCGACGTCGACTCGCTCATGGCCACCGCCCTCGAAGCCGGGGCCACCACGCTGAAGCCCGCCGCGAAGTCCCTGTGGGGCTACGGCGCCGCCGTCCAGGCACCCGACGGTGCCATCTGGACCCTCGCCACCTCGACCAAGAAGAACACCGGGCCGGCGACCCGGGCGATCGTCTCGATCGTGCTGCTCCTGGGCGTCCAGGACATCCTCGCCAGCAAGAAGTTCTACGTCGAGCACGGACTCACCGTCGCGAAGAGCTTCGGCCGCATGTACGTCGAGTTCGACGGCGGGAGCGGCCCCGTCAAGCTCGCGCTCTACCGGCGCAAGGCCCTCGCCAAGCAGGCCGGCGTCGCGCCCGAAGGCACCGGCGCGCACCGGATCGCCGTCAACGCCGCCGCGCCGTTCACCGACCCGGACGGGTTCGCCTGGGAGGTCGCGACGACCCAGTCACTGGACGCCTGACCGGAGTTCCGCGCCGGCCGTCACCCGTTCGGGAGCTCGACCAGGGTGCCGCGGCCGACCGGCGCCGCGGACTTGGGGCTGCCCGCGCAGACGTATCCGCTGTACGTCCGGCCCTTGACCCGTTCGGCCACCGGCCGGAACCGATCGGGCCGGAGGCCGCGGAACCGCGTGGCGACGACGTCTTCGTACAGGCGCTGCGAGACGACCAGCACGACGTCTTCGCCGGGGTGCCGGGCCAGCGTTTCGCGCACGGATTCCGCGTCGAGCAACCGGCAGGCGACGACGAGGGCGTCTCCGATGGGGCCGAAGACCCCCGCGGTCAAGGCTCCGTGGTGCATCGAAATCCGCAGCCGCGGCCGGCTGCCCCGCCCGAGTTCTTCCACCACCTCGTCGACGAAGTCCGCGACGACGCGGGAAACGTCGGAATCGGCGGGCAGCACCGCCAGTTCACCGTCCCCTCGCGGTTGCCGGAGCCAGCCGGCGCGGACGAGCCCGGCCCCTTCGGCAGCCCGGTCGAGCACCTCCTCCAGCCGCAACGAAACCGCGGCCTGGTCGAGGATCCCCATTCCGGAGAAGCCTTCGACGTCCACCGCGACGACGAGTCCATAGACGAGCTGACCTTCGTGAAGCATGTTTCCATCCCCTCGGCAGAGCCGATGTCCCTGGGACGATTGAACCGTCACGAGCGGTTTCCGCACCACGTCCGCGGACACACGCAGACGAACGCGCTCCGGGACACCGGAGAAAGCCGAGGTCCCCGAATTCCGTCTGTTTTCGACCGCCCACCAGAGCACCTGGAAGTGAGACAATGTGAGACAAAGCCGGCCGACGTGGGACACGATGTCAAGATGCCTCTTTCCCGACCCGGGCCATACGGTGATCTTGACCCGTCCGGGGCTGTGACGCTCACCCAGTTGGCCGATTTACTCCGGCAATGCCGGGTGCGTGCCGGAAATCCGTCACTGCGCGATATCGAGCGGCTCGGCGAGAAACGCGGACACACCCTCCCCCGTTCCACGGTGGCCGGGGTCCTGGCCGGCCGGCGTGCGCCACGGCGGGATCTGCTGCTGGCCTTGCTGGCCGCGTTCGGGATTCCCGACGGGGATTGGGCGGCGTGGACGAGCGCCTGGGAAAGGGCGGTCACCGGCCGGCCGGTGGACCCCGCGGAAGCCCTTCGGCCGGCTGATGAGCAAGCCGACATCTGGCGGTTTCCGCCGGACGAGCCGGTGATGATCGTCTGCGGGCGCATCCCGGAATCGGAGGCCCGCAACCTCGCCTCGAGCGACCCACGGGATCCCGACTACGGCGACCTGCTGAACTACACCGACGTGGACGCGCTGGTCCACCTGTACGGCCACATTCGCGCCTTGAACCCGCATCACGATGTGAAGTTCGCGACGACGGCTGAACTGCAGGCCGCTGACTACGCCAGCCACCTCGTGGTGATCGGCGGATCGGACTTCAACATGCTCACCCGCGATATGTTCTCCGCTCTGCACCTGCCGGTGAAGATGTCGCCGCGTTTTCCCGAAACGGATTGGCTCGGCCTGGAGGTCGGCACCGGCGAAGGAACTCAGCGGTTCAGCCCCGTCCTCAGCGAGGAATACGGGGCGCGCGTCCTCCACGAGGACGTGATCCTTTTCGTCCGCGGCGTCAATCCGGCCGACCGGCGGCGCACCATCACGATCTGCGCGGGCATCCACGCCCGCGGCACCCTGGCGGCGGCTCGGTGCCTGACCGATCCGGTGCTCGGGCCGGGGAACCAGGCCTACCTGCGCCGCAAGGTCGGCGCGAACCTGCACTTCGGGTTCGTCGCGAGGGCCATCGTCATCGACCGGTCGGTGGCTCCGCCGGACCTCTCCGATCCCGAGCACCGGCTCTACGAGTGGATGCAGCCGGAGTGATCTGCGGGCGGGCGCCGGAGCCGCCAGACTGGTCGGCGTGCCGGAACTACCCGAAGTGGAGCTCGCCCGCCAGGTTCTCGCCGACGCGCTCGGCCGCGAGATCCGGGACGTCGACGACCACGACGACTGGGTCTGCCGGCCGCACGCGCCCGGGGATCTCGCCCGGGCGTTGCGGGGCGGGCGGCTCACCGAGGCGCACCGGCGGGGCAAGACGCTGTGGTGCGAAACGGAAAACGGCGACGGGCGGCCCGGCCCGAACCTGGGCCTGCACCTCGGGATGGCCGGGCAGCTGCGGTTCGGCGGCCGGAGCGGGCCGCCCGGGCCGAAACGCTTTCACGGTCGCGAAGAGAAGCCCGAATGGTTCCGGTTCGGGATCACCTTCGCCGACGGCGAACAGCTGCGGCTCTTCGACACGCGCCGGCTCAGCCGGGTGCGGCTCGACCCCGATCTCGACGCGCTCGGCCCGGACGCCGGCGAGGTGTCGCGCGCGGACTTCCGTTCGCGCGTCGGCCGGGGACGGGCGCCGGTGAAGGCGCGGCTGCTGGACCAGTCCATGCTGGCCGGGATCGGGAACCTGCTGGCCGACGAAACCCTCTGGCAGGCGGCGGTGAGCCCGGCCCGCCCGGTGAACGAACTGGGCGACGACGACCTCACGAACCTCCACAAGGCACTCCGGAAGTCCCTGCGCGCGGCGATCGAGCACGGCGGTGTCCACACGGGCGAGATCATCGGCCACCGCCGCGCCGGCGAGCACTGCCCGCGCTGCGGCGCGGAGATGGCGCACGGCACCGTCGGCGGCCGGTCGACCTGGTGGTGCACGAAGGAACAGGCTTAGCGCGGCCCGAGCCCGGTGCGGCCGTCGATCAGCTCGCGGACGACGTCCAGGTGGCCGGCGTGCCGGGCGGTCTCCTCGATCATGTGCAGGACCACCCCGCGCAGGTCGGCGATCTCGTCCGCGAGCGGCGCGGGGTGGCGCAGCTTCGGCACCGCGGACAACGGCGTCGCGGCGAAGATCTCGTCGGACCGGCGGCACTGGTCGCGGTAGAACGCGAAGACGACGTCCGCGGACCGGGGCGTGGTCAACGGCGCGTGGTCGTCCGGCCACGTCACCGGGTCCGCGGTCCCGGTGACGATCTCCTGGAACCAGTGCCGCTCGGCGTACCCGAGGTGCTCGACCATGCCGAGCGGGGTCCAGCCGGACGGCAGCACCGGGGTGGTCAGGACGTCCTCACCCAGTCCGTCGAGGATCGCCAAGACGCTGCCGCGCTGGGCTCGGAGGAACGACAGCAGTGTGTTCTTCTCGTCGTCGGCCACGATCGCGGACCTTAACGGGCGGCAGGGCACCTTGGCGGGCGGTTTTTGTCGGTGGTAGCCGGTAGCGTCGGAGACATGGCAACACTGGTCACCTTCCACGCCCACCCGGACGACGAATGCCTGCGCACCGCCGGGGTGATGGCCAAGGCCGTCGCCGAGGGGCACCGCGTCGTGCTCGTCGTCGCCACCCGGGGCGAGGTCGGCGAGGTCCCCGAGGGCTTTCTCGCCGAGGGCGAACAACTGTGGGAGCGGCGCGTGCGGGAGTCGCACGCGGCCGCGGAGATCCTCGGGGTCGAACGCGTCGAGTTCCTCGGCTACCGCGACTCCGGGATGATGGGCGAGCCGACGAACGACGATCCGGAGTGCTTCTGGCGGGCGGACGTCGAAAAGGCGGCCGAGCAGCTGGCGGCGATCCTGCGCGAAGAGTCGGCGGACGTCCTGACGGTCTACGACGACAACGGCGACTACGGCCACCCGGACCACATCCAGGTGCACCGCGTCGGCGTCCGCGCGGCCGAGCTGGCGGGCACGCCGCGCGTGTTCCAGGCGACGTTCAACCGCGAGTTCATGCAGCGCGGCTTCGAAACGGCCGTGGAGCAGGGGTTGATGCCCCCGGAGGCGGCCCCGAAGCCGCCGGAGAACGTCGAGTTCGGCAAACCGGAGGCCGAGATCACGGCGGCGGTCGACGTGTCGAAGTACGTGGGGGTGAAACGAGCGGCGATGCGGGCCCACCCCAGCCAGATCAGCGAGGACATGTTCATGCTGGCCATGCCGGACGACGCCTTCGCCTTCGCGTTCGGGACGGAGTGGTTCATCCGGACGGGACAGGGGCCGGGCATCACGGAGACGGACTTGATGGGCGGACTGTAGGGGTAGGGCCGGGGCCAGGGCCGCTTGGTCCACATCGACGGTCGCCCGGGCCGCTTCGGCCCGGGCAGCAACGGCTCCAGCGCTGCCCACTGAGCGTCGGTCAGGTCGAACCGCCCCGCCACCGCTGGGGTGTCCACGAGGTCTCCGGTGTTCAGGTTCTTCGATACAGGCCCTAGTCGCTCCGCGCTACGATGCCGGACGTGGCGCTCGACCGGTTTGAGGACATTTCAGGGCTGGAGTACCGATTGTCGGACTCGCCCTATGTCGAGGGCGTATATCGGGTGGCGCCGAATGGTGGGCACGGCAGTTTCGCGCCGGAGCGCATGGTGTCAGTCGTGAACTCGAACTGGGAGCTGCTGGTGTGGGCGTCGGACGGCGTCACCACCGTCTCGGTCCGCGGTCCCGAGACCCGGCCCACCGTGGTCCCGTTGGGTGGCGGGCTGGGCAGCACCTTCGGCGTGATCTTCCGGCACGGTGCCTTCCTGCGGAACCTGCCCGTGGGCGGGCTTGTGGACGGCAGCGTGTCGAGCCCGTACACGACGCCGCGCTCCTTCGTGCTGCAGGGCAGCGAGTGGGAGATCCCCACCTACGAGAACGCGGAGACGTTTGTGCAGCGCCTGGTCCGGGCGGGGTTGCTGGTGCGGGACCCGTTGGTGACCGACGTCGTCGCCGGGGAGCGGCCGGTGCTGGTCACACCGCGCTCGGTGCAGCGCCGGGTCGCCGCGGCCACGGGCCTGACGCAGGGCACGATCCGCCAGATCGAGCGGGTGCGGCAGGCCACGATGCTGCTGCGGCGGGGCGTGGCCGCGACCGAGGTCGTGCATCTGGTCGGGTATCACGACCAGCCACATCTGGCGCGGTCGCTGACCCGGTTCGTCGGCCGGACGGCGACCCAGCTGCGGCGGCCCACCACCGGCGAGATGGTGTCGCTGCTGTACAAGACCGAGGTCGAGGTACGGCCGTAGGTTCGAAGTCAGCCGGAAGGGCCGGCCACGAGAACCGAGGAGCACCAGTGGCTTTCACGCAGATCTATGTCAACCTGCCGGTCACCGACCTGGACGCGAGCACGTCGTTCTACCTGGCGCTGGGTGGTGTGCTCAACCCGCAGTTCACCGACGAGACCTCCGCGCAGGTCGCCCTCGGCGAGGTGGTGAGCGTGCAGCTGATGACGCACGAGCAGTTCGGTCAGTTCACCTCGCGGCCGATCGCCTCCGGTGCGATCGAGTCGATCCTGGCGCTGCCCGCCGAGTCGAAGGAGGACGTCGACCGGCTGGCCGACGCCGCGGTGAAGGCGGGCGGGTCCGAGCCGCGCCCTGCTCAGGACATGGGCTGGCTGTACAACCGTGCTGTGGACGACCCGGACGGCCACAGCTGGGAACTGCTCTCGTTCGACGCGTCGGCGATGCCCGGCACGCCCGAATGACCCGGAATGATGAGGGGCGCGGGCGGTTGATTCTCACCGTCCGCGCAGCACCCGGCCGAAGTCTGGTGTGGAGGTGCGAGTCCGGCCGGCCTCCCCCGCCGGGCCCGTCAGTCGAGCGCCGCCGTCACGTCCAGCTCCACCAGCTGACCCGGGTACCCGAGCCGGGCCACCCCCAGCAGCGTGCTCGCCGACCTGAACGCCGCGCCGATCTCCGAGCCCGTCAACCGGTCCCACACCGCCGACAGCTCCGCACGGTCCTCCGTCACCACGTAGATCACCGTCCGGACCACGTCGGCCGGCGAAGCTCCCGCGAAAGCCAGCGCCGCCGCCGTGTTGGCCACGACCTGGTCGACCTGCGGCAACAGCCCCTCGGCCACCGAACCGTCCGCGGCCAGCGGGCACTGGCCGGCCAGGTATACCGTCCGGTTCGAAACAGCCACCGTCACGTGGTGGTAGCCCGGCGGTGTGTGCAGTCCGGGCGGGTTCTGTCGTTCAATGGTCACCACCGCATCGTCGCCGGGCACGCAAGCCGAAAAAGGAGGGGCACGTGCGCAGGACCATCGACTGGGCCGGGGACGCCGTCGTCGTCATCGACCAGACCGCGCTGCCCGCCGGATACCGGCTGCTGCACCTGCGGACCGTCGGCGAGCTCGTCGACGCCATCAAGCGCCTCGCCGTCCGCGGGGCGCCCGCCCTCGGGGCCGCCGGGGCCCTCGGCGTCGCCCTCGCCGCCCGGACCAGCGAAAACGTCGAAGCCGACGCCGAACTGATCGCCACCGCGCGCCCCACCGCCGTCAACCTCGCCTGGGGCGTGCGGCGCGCGATGGCGAAGCTCCACCAAGGCGCCGACGCCGTCCTCGACGAGGCCCTGGCCCTCCTCGCCGAGGACGAAGAGCTCAACAAGGCCGCGTCGAAGCACGCCGCCGAGGTCGTGCTCGCCGAGTGCGCGCGCCGGCCGTTGCGGCTGCTCAGCCACTGCAACGCCGGGCGGCTCGCGACCGTCGGGTGGGGCAGCGCCCTCGGCGTCGTCTGGCACCTGCACGCCCGCGGGCTCGTCGAAGAAGTCCTCGTCGACGAGACACGCCCGCTCCTCCAGGGCGCCCGGCTGACGGCGTGGGAGCTGGCCCAGGAAAACGTCCCCTACCGCGTCCAGCCCGATGGTGCGGCCGCCGCCGCGATGGCGCGCGGGATGGTCGACTGCGTGCTCGTCGGCGCCGACCGGATCGCCGCGAACGGCGACGTCGCCAACAAGATCGGCACCTACGGCCTGGCGATTGCCGCCAAGCACCACGGCGTGCCGTTCGTCGTCGTCGCGCCGTCGTCCACTGTGGATACGGCGCTCGCAAGCGGCGCGGGCATCGCCATCGAAGAGCGCGATGCCCGCGAGCTCACCGAATACGCCGGGGTCGCGATCACCCCGCCGGACGCGCAGGTCTTCAACCCCGCGTTCGACGTGACACCCCACGAGCTCGTCACGGCCGTGGTCACCGAGCACGGCCGCTTCGCACCCTAGGGACGCGGGCCGATCTCGCGGCCGCCGTCGGTCACGGTGATCGCCATCGCCGGGCACGAGTCCGCCGCGTCCAGCACCGTCTCGTCCCCGTCGACCTCCGAGACGACCGCCTGCGCCACCGCGCCGTCGAGGACGAACACCTCGGGCATCAGCGCGGCGCACATCCCCGAGCCGATGCAAGTGTGTTCGTCGACTTCCACGTGCCAGCTCATGGTCACCTTCCGAGTCACCAGCCGATCGGCATCGACCGCGGTCCGCGGACGAGCATCTGCGTCTTCCACACGATATCGCCGGCCAGGTGCAGCCCCGGCAGCTCGGTCACCAACGCGCGCAGCGCCTCCTGCAGCTCGAGCCGGGCCAGCGGCGCGCCCAGGCAGTGGTGGACGCCGTGGCCGAACCCGAGGTGGTGGTTGTCCTCGCGGTCGAACCGCAGGCCCTCCGCGTCGTCGAACCGCAGCCGGTCGCGGTTGGCGGCGCCGATGGCCACCAGCACCGGCTCCCCCGCCCGCACGAGCACGCCGCCGACCTCGACGTCTTCGGTGGCGTAGCGCGCGAACCCGGCGCCGGCACCCAGCGGCACGAACCGCAGCAGCTCCTCCACCGCGGCCGGGATCAGGTCCGGGTCGGCGCACAGCCGCTCCCACTGCCCGGGCTGGTCGAGCAGCGCGTAGACGAAGTTGGGGATCTGGCTCGCGGTGGTCTCGTGCCCGGCGACGAGGATGCCGACGCACAGGTCGACCAGCTCCAGCTCGGTCAGCCGGTCGCGGGTGTCGCGCGCCTCGATCAGCGCCGTCATCAGGTCGTCCTGAGGCCGCGCCCGGTGCTCCGCGATCAGCCCGCGCATGTAGTCGCGCAGCTCTTCGCGGTTGCGCTCGAACTCCTCGGGCGTCAGGCCGCTGGTGGACAGCGCGGCGTCGCTCCAGACCCGGAACTTCGGCCGGTCGGCGACCGGGACGCCGAGCAGCTCGCAGATCACCGCGACCGGGATCGGCAGCGCGTACCGGTCGACGAGGTCCGCGGGCGGGCCGGCGGCCTTCATGCCGGCGATCAGCCCGGTCGCGAGTTCGACGACACGCGGGCGCAGCAGCTCGACGCGCCGCATGGTGAACGCCTTCGCCACCAGCGTCCGCAGCCGCGTGTGGTCCGGCGGGTCCATCTGCAGGATGCCGCCTTCGCGCTGGACGGGTGAGCGCCGCGGTGCGTCCTTCTCCTTCTCCATCGCCCGCGAGAACCGGCGGTCGCCGAGCACCAGCCGGGCGTCGGCGTAGCGGGTGGCCAGCCACGCCGGCTCGCCGTAGGTCATCTTGACCCGGACCATGCCCTCGGCTTCGCGGGCGGCCGCGTAGGCCTCGTTGAGGTCGAGCCCCGCCTCCTCGTTGAAGGGGTAAGAGAGCGGCTCGGTGTGGGTGACGGTCATGCGGCAACCCCTCGCTCCGATTGTAAGCAGCTGCTTACAAAACTACTCGGTTTCTTACCACCTGTCACGGTCCGCCATTGCCCGGTCACGAACATATAGGTTACGGTGACCTAGGTGTGGATCGAGATCCTCTTGCTGGCGAAGCTGGACCGCGAGCCGATGCACGGCTACGAACTGCGCAAGGCCGTGGAGGCTTCGACGGGCCACACCTTGTCGAACAACTCGCTCTACCCGACGCTGCGGCGCTTCGTCGACGCCGGCGCGGTGAGCCGCAGCGCCGAGGAGCAGGAGGCGAAACCGCCGCGGCACGTCTACACGATCACCGGCGTCGGGCGGGAGCTGCTGCGCGACATGCTCGCCGACTTCCCCGGCGAACTGGCGCTCAACGAACCGGAGTTCCTGGCCAGGGTCGGGAACTTCGGCCGGCTGAGCCGGGACGAACGCGCCCGCGTGCTCGACGTCCGCAAACAGGCACTGCTCGCCGAACGGGCCCGGGTCACCGGGCTCGCTGCCGGGCAGGCCGACCCGTGGGGCCGCGCGGCGCTGCAGCACGTGCTCGGAAAGTTCGACGCCGAGCTCCGCTGGCTCGCCGACCTCGAAACCGAACTGAGGAGAGACGCATGACCACCACCGAAGAGACGCCTCGTCTCCCCTTCGCCCGGGCGAACGCGCTCGCCATCGCGCCGGACTACGAGATCCTCCGCCGGCAGGCCCCGATCAGCCGGGTGCTCACCCCGGCCGGCGACCCGGCGTGGCTGGTGACGTCGTACGAAGAAGCCAAGGAGATCTTCCGCGACAAGCGCTTCGGCCGCTCGCACCCCGCCCCGGAACAGGCGTCGCGCATCTCGCACGCCGCGGTGCAGGACGGCCCGAGCGGCGACTTCGAGACCGAAGAAGCCGAGCACAAGCGGATGCGCCGGATGCTCGCGCCCGCGTTCTCCGCGCCCCGCATGCGCGCCCTCGGCGACCGGATCGCCGAGCTGACCGACCGCTGCCTCGACGACCTGCAGGCCGCGCACGACGCCCACCCGGGCGAGCCGGTCGACCTGACCGACTTCCTCGCGTTTCCCCTGCCGGTGCTGGTGATCTGCGAGCTGCTCGGCGTGCCGTACGCCGACCGCGAGAAGTTCCGCGGCCTGTCCGAGCGGATCGCGAGGATGGACGGCGGCGAAGACGCGCAGGCGGCCATGACCGAGTTCAAGGCCTACATGACGAAGCTGGCCGACGAGAAGCGCGCGGACCCGCGGCCCGACGTCATCTCCGACATGGTCGCGGTCCAGGCCGACGATCCGACGTTCACCGACGACGACCTCGCCCGGATGGGCGCCGGCCTGCTGTTCGCCGGCCACGAGACGACGTCCACCCGGATCGCGATGGGCACGTTGTTCCTGCTCAGCGACACCGCCCGCCGCGACCGGTTCGCCGCCGACCCCGAGGGGGAGGTGAACCGGACGATCGAGGAGATCCTGCGGCTGACGGCGACCAGCGGCACCGGCCTGCTGCGCTACGCCCACGAGGACGTCGAGGTCGCCGGGACGCGGATCATGCGCGGCGACGCCGTGCTCATCTCCAGCGATGCGGCCAACCGCGACGCCGCGGTGTTCGCCGACCCGGACGAGTTCGACCCCGCCCGCACGCCGAACGTCCACCTCGCCTTCGGCACCGGCGCGCACGTCTGCATCGGCGCCAACCTCGCCCGCACCGAACTGCGGACGGTGTTCCCCAAGCTGTTCTCCCGGTTCCCCGGCCTGCGGCTGGCGGCCGGGATCGACGAGATCCCGGTCCGCGTCAACCGTGTCGCCGGCGGCGTCGACGCCGTTCCCGTGACCTGGTGAGGAGGAGCCGATGAAGATCACCGCGGACACCGAGGGCTGTGTCGCGTCCGGACAGTGCGTGCTGCTCGCGCCGGGGACGTTCGACCAGGACGAAGAAGCCGGCACCGTCGTCCTGCTCTCCGACGAGCCGGCGGCCGGCGAGGAGGACGCGGTCCGGCAGGCGGAGCTGACCTGCCCGGCCGCCGCGATCCGGCTTTCGGGGTAGCGGGCGGCGCGTCCCGTTTGCCGGTTAACCTGCACCGATGACCGCACAGCCGGGCCGCCGACGGGACGCGGCCGCGACCAGGGCCGCGCTGCTCGACGCCGCGGCCGTGCTGTTCGCCGAGCGGGGGTTCGACCGCACGACCGTGCGGGACATCGCCGGGCAGGCCGAAGTCAACCAGGCGCTGCTGTTCCGCTACTTCGGCAGCAAGGAAGCGCTCTTCGAGGCGGTGGTGGCCCGCAACGGGCGCGAGCACCTGGCCACCACACCGCCCGAACGGCTCTTCAGCGCTTCCCTGCGCGGCATGCTGGCGCCGGAAGGCCCGCGGAACCGGACGCTGGAGACGTACCTGCGCTCGTCCGGCAGCGACGGCGTCGGGGCCACCCTCCGGCAGGAGATCGGCGAGGAGTACGCGCGGGTCCTGGCCACGCTGACCGACGCGCCGGACGCCGGGCTGCGCGCCGACCTCGCGCTCGCCTGGCTGATGGGCATCGCGCTGGTCCGCGAGGTCACCGGCAAGGAACCGCTGGCCAGCGCCGACCCCGAGCACGTCAGCGAGCTGGTGCTCACCGCCGTCCGGACCCTGCTGGAGCGCAGCGAGTAGTCAGGGCAACGCGCGCCGGAGCAGCTCGGCCAGGTGGACCGGTGTGCGCCCCGACTCCTGGGCGATCTGCGTCCGGCAGCTGAAGCCGTCCGACACCACCACCGTCTCCGGGGACGCCTCCCGGATCGCCGGGAGCATCCGGTCCTCCGCGACCGCCTTCGACACTTCGTAGTGGCCGCGCTCGAAGCCGAAGTTGCCCGCCAGGCCGCAGCACCCCGAGTCGAGGGTCGTGTTGCGCACCCCCGCCGCCGCGAGCGCCGACTCGTCGGCGCCGAAGCCCAGCACCGCGTGCTGGTGGCAGTGGACCTGCGTGATCGCGTCGACGTCCAGGGCCGCGAACGGGATCGGCGCCCGCTCCAGCAGTTCCGCGAACGTGAACGTCCGGGACGCCAGCACCGCGGCACGCTCGTCGCCCGGCAGCAGCGCCGGCAGGTCGCCGCGGAAGAGGGCCGTGCAGCTCGGTTCCAGCCCGGCCACCTCGTAGCCCTCGTCGAGGTACGGCGCCAGCACGTCCAAAGTACGCGTCAGGACACGGCGCGCGACCCCGAGCTGGCCCGTCGACACCCACGTCAGTCCACAACAGACTCCCCGGTCCGGCAGCACGACGTCGTAGCCCGCCGCGGTCAGGACTTCGTGGGCCGCGTCGAGCACCGAAGGCGTCAGGTAGTTGTTGAACGAGTCCGGCCACAGGACGACACGCCGCTCCCCCGAAGCCCGGCGCCGCAGATCCGCCCGCGAAGACGTGAACGCCGAGGGGGCGAAGGTCGGCAGCGAGCGTTCCGGCGCGATCCCGCCGAGCCGTTTCAGCAGCCCCGACAGCCGGGGAGAGCGTCCGACGGCGTTGGCCAGCTTCGGCATCCGCGCGCTGAGCCGCAGCCACAGCGGCAGCCAGCCCATCGAGTAGTGCGCCGCCGGGCGCAGCCGCCGCCGGTAGTGCTGGTGCAGGAACTCCGCCTTGTACGTCGCCATGTCGACGTCCACCGGGCAGTCCGAGAGGCATCCCTTGCAGGACAGGCACAAGTCGAGTGCGTCGTGCACTTCGGACGATCGCCAGCCGTCGGTGATGACCTCACCGTTGATCATCTCGGCGAGCAGGTGCGCACGCCCGCGCGTCGAGTGCTGTTCCTCGCGGGTGGCGCGGTAGCTCGGGCACATCACGCCGCCACCGCTGGTGTTGCGGCACTTTCCCACGCCGACGCAGCGCCGCATCGCCTGGCCGAAGCTCCCGCGGTCCTCCGGATAGCCGAGGAAGACACTGTCCTCAAAGGAGTCAGCGGTGGCCCGTACGCGCAGATCGGCGTCGACCGGCCGCGGCGCCACCAGGATGCCGGGGTTCATCCGCCCGGCCGGGTCGAAGATCGCCTTGAACCGCCCGAAGAGGGCCATCATCTCCGGGCTGTACATCCGGGACAGCAGCTCGGACCGGGCCTGGCCGTCGCCGTGCTCACCGGACAGCGACCCGCCGTGCGCCGCGACGAGGTCCGCCGCCTCCTCCAGGAACCGCCGGAAGTCGGCCACGCCCGGCGCCGACAGCAGGTCGAAGTCCAGCCGCAGGTGGAGACAGCCTTCGCCGTAGTGGCCGTAGACGACGCTGCGCCGGCCGTGCGCCCGCATGAGTTCTTTGAACTCGCGCAGGTACGCGCCGAGCCGTTCCGGTGGCACGGCCGCGTCCTCCCAGCCCGGCCAGGCTTCCGAGCCGTCCGCGAGCCGGGTCGCGAGGCCCGCGCCCTCCTCGCGGATGCGCCAGAGCCCGCGCTGCGCCGCCGGGTCGTCGACGATCGCGAACCCGGTGAGGTCCAACGACGCCGCGAGCGCACGGGCCCGAGAAGCCGGGTCGTCGCCGGCCAGCTCGACGAACAGCCACGCTCCGCCCGGCGGCAGATCGCCCGCGCGGCCCGGCAGCATCGCGACGAGCTCCGCATCGACGCCCTCGACGGTCAGCGGCGACCACGGCAGGATCGCCGGCACGGCGTCGGCCGCGGCGATGTCGGACGGGAAGCCGAGCACGGCAAGCACGCGACGAGCGGGCAGCTCGGCCAGCTCGACCGTCGCTTCGAGGATCGTGACGCAAGTGCCCTCCGAACCGACGAGTGCCTTCGCGACGTCGAAGCCGTTCTCCGGCAGCAGGTGTTCCAGCCCGTAGCCGGACACGCGCCGCGGCCACGTCGAAAGTTCCTTGCGCAGCAACGCCAGGTTGTCGCGCACCAGGGCGCGCAGTTCGTCGAAGATGCGGCCCTCGGCGGGCTCTTCGCGGCCGACCCGCAGCCGCGTGCCGTCGTAGAGCAGGACGTCGAGCGAGCGGACGACGTCGACTGTGCGCCCCCACGCCACCGAGTGCGAGCCGCACGCGTTGTTGCCGATCATACCGCCGAGCGTGCAGCGGCTGTGCGTGGAGGGGTCCGGGCCGAACCGCAGCCCGTGCGGCGCGGCGGCCGCCTGCAGGTCGTCGAGCACCGTGCCGGGCAGCACCCGCGCGAGCCGGGTCTCCGGGTCCAGCGAAAGCACCCCGCCGACGTGGCGCGAGGTGTCGATCACGAGACCCGGCCCGCACGCGTTCCCGGCGACGCTGGTGCCGCCGCCGCGCGCGATCACCGGCAGGTCGCGGGCGCGCGCCTCGGCGACCGCGGCGATCACGTCGTCGACGGTCTCCGGCAGCACCACGCCCCTGGGCACGTGGCGGTAGTTGGAGGCGTCGGTCGTGTACAGCGCGAGCGTGGCGGCGTCGGTGAGGATCTCCACGCCCCCATTCAAGTCGACGAAGGGCCTCCGTACCGCTCCAGCGGGGTATGTCCGAAACCACACTCCGGGCCGGGCGCCGTGCGACGATCCGCGCCATGACGATCGACCTGCACGCGCACAGCACGGCCTCGGACGGCACGACGCCGCCCGCGGACCTCCCCCGGCTGGCCGCCGAGGCCGGGCTCACCGTGCTCGCCCTCACCGACCACGACACCTTCGCGGGCCTGGCGGCGGCGTCGCGGGCGGCTCTCGACGTCGAACTGGTCCCCGGCGTCGAGATCTCCTGCCGGCTCGACGACGCCGAGGTCCACCTGCTCGGCCTCTTCGTCGACCCCGGGCACGCGCCGCTGGCCGCCGAGCTGGAGCTGATCCGCACCGACCGCGCCCGCCGCGCGGTGCGGATGGTCGAGCGCTGCCGGGAACTGGGCGCGCCGATCACCCGGGAGCAGGTCGAAACGATCGCCGCCGGCGCCCCGCTCGGCCGTCCCCACGTCGCGGCGGCGCTGGTGGCCGCGGGCGTCGTCGCCGACACCGCCGGCGCGTTCACCCCCGGCTGGCTCGCCGACGGCGGCCGGGCGGACGTCCCCAAGCACGTCCTGCCCACCGTGGACGCGATCGCGCTCGTCCGCGCGGCCGGGGGCGCGGCCGTGCTGGCCCACCCGCGTTCGGCGAAACGCCGTGCCGAGGTCGCCGACGCGCAGCTGGCCACGCTCGCCGAAGCCGGGCTGGCCGGGATCGAGGCCGACCACCCGGAGCAGGCCCCCGAGGTGCGGCGGCGGCTGCGTGCGGTCGGCGCGGAGCTGGGCCTGCTCACGACGGGGTCGAGCGACTTCCACGGCGACCGCAAGCCCGTCCGCCTCGGCGAGTGCACCACCTCGCCGGACGTGCTGGCGGCACTGCGCGAGGTCGCCGGAAGCCCGTCGCGTCACTGAGCAGTACGTGCCGCCGCACCGGAAGCGAGCCGGCGCTCGGCCAGCGCGGCGGCCTCGTGCAGCGGCGTGGTCGCGTTGGCCTTCGCGGCCGCCAGGAGGTCCGTGACGGTCTTCTCGACCGTCTCGACGCGGCCGAGCGCGGCCTCGTGGTCCAGGCCTTCGGCTTCGCGCGGGGTGTCGAGCGGGGTCTCCGCGCTCAGGGCGCCGCCGACCGCGGCCGGGATGACGACGTCCGCGGTCAGGGTCAGCGCCTTCTCCGGCTCGGCCCAGGTCAGGCCGAGCCGCTCGGCTTCGGCGCGCTTCGCCGGGTCGATGTCGGAGACGACGACGTCGGCGCCGGCCCGCTGGAGGCTCGCGGCCAGGTGGGCGCCGACCGAGCCGTAGCCGCTGACGACCACCTTCCGGCCGGCCATCTCCGGGCTGCCGGACACCGCCGTGGCGGCGGCCCGGCCAGGACGCCGACGGCGGTCGGGCTGCTGGAGGAGCCGGTGCCGCCCGCGGACTCGGGCGTGCAGAACGCGAACGCCGAGACCTCGCGCAGCACCAGCATGTCGGCCGGGCCGGTGCCGACGTCCGGGCCGGCCAGGGAGGTACCGTCGAACTCGGCGATCAGGCCGGCGTGGTCGAGGAGGACAGGCGGAGGACGTCGTCGACGGCCTGGGGGAGGTCGGCGTAGGGCTTCAGGCGGCAGCCGCCGACGGCCGGGCCGAGGGCGCTCGAGTGGATCGCGACCATCGTGGTGACGCCGGATCGACGGCCACGCCGGGCGACGAGCTGTTCATGTGCGGTCATGGCGACCGAAGTCAGCGTGAAGATCGACGCTGTCGACTTGTCGCCGAACTAAATTCGGTGTGGCCGAGGAGGTCCCGTGCTGGACGCACTTGATTCGGCGATCGTGCGCCATCTGCAGGAGGACGCCCGGCAGACCGCGGCTACCACGGGCAGTGACGATTTCCGGATCGAAGTGACCACACCCGGTATCGACGCGCTGCCTGGCCGGCCGGCTCGCGTTGCGCCGCGAGATCGTCGGTTTCCGGACGTCGATCGTTTTCCGTCACCTCCGCAAGACGACGCTTGAACCACTTCCACCGGGGTAACCCCGGTGAGTGCGACACGCCACCCCTAAGTGTTCCCCTGAAATACCCGGGTTCGCACCCTCAAAGGCGGAAAATGTCGGTGGTGAGCGGTCTAATGAGCACGACGGGAAGGAGGCACCGCCATGACAACGGAACTGAACCACCGTGAGCGGGCCACATTGAGAGCCGTGGCCGGGGGCCGCGCCGAGATCAGCTGCAGCTGCGAGCCCGACCTGTTCATCGACGGCCTGAGCTGCTGCGACCAGTCCACCGTGCACCGGCTGGCGCGGCTCGGCCTGATCGCCCCGGCCACTCCCGGCAAGTGCGGCACGCGGGTCCCCGCGGTGCTCACCGAGGCCGGCTCGCGCGCGCTGGGCGAGGTCTTCGCCGCCGCCGCGTAAGTGCATTGCCGCGCACCGGGGTCACTGACAGCATCACCCGATGCACGTATTCCTCGAAACCGAGCGGCTGATCTTCCGCCGGTTCACCGAGAACGACGCCGGCTCGCTGTTCGAGCTCTACGACGACCCGGCCGTGATGAAGTACCTCAATGGGGGACAGCCGGCGGACCGCACCGAGATCGCCACGCTGGATCTCCCCGCGTTCCTCGGTTACTACGAGCGTTTCCCCGGCTACGGGTTCTGGGCGGCGATCGAGAAGAGCACCGGCGATTTCTGGGGTGGTTCCATTTTCGCCCGCGCCCGCACGATCCCCCGGACGAGCCGGAACTGGGGTACCGGCTGCACCAGCGGGCCTGGGGCAAGGGTTACGGAACCGAAGGCTCGGCGGCACTGCTCGCCAAGGGCTTCACCGAACTGGGGGTCCGGCGCGTCACGGCGGGCACCATGGTGGTGAACAAGGCCTCACGCCGGGTGATGGAGAAACTGGGGATGACGCTCGTCCGCACCTACTTCGCAGAGTTCCCGGAGCACGAGCGGGCGCCGGGCAGCGAACACGGCGAGGTCGAGTACGCGATCACCCGCGAGCAGTGGCTGGCGCGGTCGTGAGTGTTCAGAAGGGTGGGAACCCTCCTGAACACTCACGACCTCCAGATCAGCGGTATACCTCGAACTCGTAGATCCGGGCCGCGCCGTTGCCGTCGTTGGCCGGGGTGGTGAGGTTCAGCTTCACGTACCGGGCCGACCGCGTCGTGATCGGATGGTAGGTGCGGCCGGCCCGGGAACCGGTCACCGACGCGACGGTCGTCCAGGTGGAGCCGTCGGTCGACGTCTGGATCGTGAAGGCGCCGGTGTTCCAGCCGGTCGTCTCACCGCCCAGGCCGGCGTGCTTGACGACGAACGACGACACGTTCTGCGCCGACCCGAGGTCGACCTGCAGGAACTTCGTGGCCGCGGTGGAGCAGAACTTGCTGTTGTTCGCCAGGCTGCCGTCGACGGCCTTGTCCGCGGTTTCGGCCGAGTTGCACGCCGCCGAGCCCGTAGCCGCCTTGCCCTGCGCCAGGTTCGTGCCGAGCTCCGGCGCGGCGGCCGGCGGCGTGAACCCGTCGTTGTACGACGGCGGGACGTCCGCCGCGCTCGTGCCCCAGGCGCTCGGCGACGAGCCCATCGTGTAGTTCAGCGTCGACGCGCCCGCGATGTCGCCGTAGCGGATCCACGACTTGGTCGTCGCCGTGCCGTTGACGCTCAGGCTCTGCACGTACTGCGCGCCCTGGCCCGCGCCGGTGCCGTTGATTCGGATCGTGCCGCTCGGGCGGATGATCGAGACGGCCGGGAACAGCGGGCCGTGCAGGGCCAGCACGTCGGCGCCCGGGGTCGCCGGGTACATGCCCAGCGCGGCGAAGACGTACCACGCCGAGGTCGCGCCGAGGTCGTCGTTGCCGGGCTCGCCGCCCGCGCCGGTGGTGAACGACTCGTTCATCACGCGCCGCACCGCCGAGCTGGTGCCCTGCGGGTGGGCGGCGTAGTTGTACGCCCACGGCACGCCGTGCTCGGGCTCGTTGCCGATGTAGAAGTACGGCTGGGTGAGGCCGCCGTTGAGCTGCGTGAAGTGGTGGTCCAGCCGCTGGACGGCCGTCTTCGCCCCGCCCATCAGGTTGATCAGGCCCTGGTAGTTGTAGGGCACCATCCACGTGTACTGCGACGGGTTGCCTTCGGTGTAACCGCTGTCGCTCGACGGGACGACCGGCCACGCCCACGTGCCGGTGCTGCCGCGCGGCTGGATGTAGCCGGAGTCGGTGCCGAACACGTTCTGCCACCACTGGGCACGCTGCATGTACGTGGAGTACTTCGTCGTGTCGCCGACGGCCTTCGCGAACTGGGCCACCGCGAAGTCCGACGCCGAGTACTCGAGCGAGTCCGACGGGTCCTCGGTGACGTAGTGCCGGCTGACGTACCCGGACTGGCGCCCGCGGATCGCCTGGCCCTGCGCGGTGCCGCCGTTGGAGCTCTTGTCCATCAGCGTCAGCGCCGCGGCGGTGTCGAAGCCGCGGACGCCGAAGGCGTACATGCTGCCGACGACGATCGGCCCGGGGTCACCGGTCATCACGAAGTGCTCGTTGTTGTTGTGCGACCACTTGGGCAGCAAGCCGCCCTGCTGGCCGTCCAGCACCATCGACTTCGCGATGTCGCTCGCTTCGTTGGGCGCGAGGAGCCCGATCAGCGCGGCCCACGAGCGGTAGATGTCCCAGCCGGAGTAGTTCTGGTACACGGTGTGCGACGCGGTGTGGATCGCCTGGTCGAACCCGCGGTACTGGCCGTTCGTGTCGCTGGCGATGTTCGGGTTCTGGAACACGTGGTACAGCGCCGTGTAGAACTTCTGCAGGTCCGCCGCCGCGCCGCCGGTCACCTGGACGCGGTTGAGGATCGCGTTCCAGCTCGTGTCGGCCGCGGCGCGCGTCCCGGCGAAGTCGAAGCCGGGGTTCTCGGCGGCGAGGTTCGCCTGCGCGTTGGCCAGGCTGACGAACGAGATGCCGACCTTCGCCTGCACGGTCGCGTTGGTGGAGGTGTCGAAGGTGACGTAGCCGCCGGAGTTCGTGCCGCTGGTGCTCGCGGACCCGGCGTTCACCGTGCCGCCGAGCCAGGTGCCGAACCCGGTGGGCGCGCGGTCGAACTGGATCACGTAGAAGATCTGGTAGGTCTTGGACGAGCCGCAGAACCCGCCGCCGGTCGCCGTGCCGGTGAGCTGGCTGCCGCTGATGCTGACGGATCCGGTGCGGTTGCCGGTGGCGCTGCGGCTCGGGTTGACCAGCAGGCGCGCGGACGTCGTGTTCGGGTAGGTCAGCTTCATGGAGCCGGACCGCTTCGTGGCGGACAGCTCGACGGTGGTGTTGTAGTTGTCGAGCTTGTTCTTGTAGTACCCGGGCGCGGCCGACTCGTTCGCCTTCGTGTAGCGGCCGGCGTAGCCCGTCCAGCCGGTGCCCGGCGACGTCCCGATGGCGCCGGTGATCGGCAGCAGGCCGAGGTCCTCGTTGTTGGGGCAGCCGGCGCCGTTGAAGTGGGTGAGGCTGAACTCTTCGATGCTGGTGTCGCTGTAGCGATAACCGGACGGCGACCCGGTCGGGGTGTCCGGGCTGAACTGCACCATGCCGAACGGCACGGCCGCGCCCGGGTAGGTGCTGCCGCCGGCGCCGCCGGGCACGGGGTTCGGGGAGTTGCTGTTGTCCGTGCCGATGAAGGGATTCACGTACTGCGTGAGGGCCAGCGTGTCGGCGCCGGCGGGCATGACGGGCAGCGCGACGAGCCCCGCTCCCCCGACGACCGCGGCGGCCACGGCGGCGCGCAGCCGTCTGGCGAATGGTCCGGACATGAACCTTTCCTCTCCTTGCCGCACGCGCGTTCCGCTGGGCGACAACGTTGTCGGGCAAGCGAAGCAGGTGGTGACATCGTTGTCAGCGCGGCTGGCGCCGCGCTGACGACGTTCTGGTGATCGAGGTGGTGCCGGAACTGGAGTGGCAGGACATGGTGGCACGGCCGGACCCGGGCGCGGTAGCACCAAAAGTTTTGTTGCCCGGCAAGCAAATCCGGGACCGGACCACTCAGCGCCGGTGGACCACCCAGTGGTCGCCGAGGGCGGTCGTCGTGGCTTCGCCGTTCGTCAGCTCCGCGAGCCGGCTTTCGAACGCCGGGACCTCGTCCGGCGCCAAGCCGATCTCGAAGCGGGCCAGAGCGTCGAAGCGGGTCGCGTGGACCAAGTACGGCGACGCGCGCAGGTCGTTCTCGAGCCGGCCCGCGCGGTCGTAACTCACCGCCACTTCCACGAGCCTGAGACGCCGGTGTTCTAGTACACCAACCACTTCCAGTGCGTCCGAAACGGACTGACCGTACGCGCGGATCAGCCCGCCCGCCCCGAGCAGCACTCCCCCGAAGTAGCGCGTCACCACCGCGACCGTGTCCGTGACTTCGCGGCGGCGCAGCACTTCCAGCATCGGCGTGCCCGCGGTGCCGGCCGGTTCACCGTCGTCGCTGGAACGCCGGGTTCGCCCATCAGGCCCCAAAACGAACGCGTGGCAGTGGTGTCGCGCCCCCGGTTCGGCGCGCCGGCGGGCCGCGATGAACTCGCGCGCGGCCTCTTCCGACGTCACCGGAGCGAGCGCGCAGAGGAACCGGGACCGCTTGATCTCGACCTCGTGGACCCCGGATCGAGCCACGGAGAGATAACGATCAGTCATCGGACGAGTCCGCCATGCACCCAGCTTGCCACCCGGCGCGGGAGGCGCGACACGTGCCCCAGACCACTTGGGACGGACGTTTCCGCAGCTCAGAGGCGACTTCGACCGACAGACGGGAGCGCCAGCCCGGCATATGGGACTACCCCGGGGCCCGTCAACGCAAGCGTGGCATTTCCCACCCGGGGACGACGACGTATGTCGATAACAGCGAATTCACACTATCGTCATAAGACCCGGCGAACCCGGGAGTAACACCGCGCGCTCCGGCTGACCCCCACCACAGTGGTCCGTCTGTGCGCGCAAGCAGGACCGACATGTTCGGCTGCCCAGCGCTGTGCGGCCTCCCAGATGACCCGCGTCCGGTTTCCGAGCATCGACGCCCGGCCGACGCTTCGCGGCATCCAGCACTCAGACCACGCCGACAACAGCAACTGTTCTCGACTGACCATCGCGGTACCGGACCACTTCGTTAACCGGTTCAGCTCGAACCACTCGATGAGGTGAGTACCGGTCGCGCCAACGCCTTGGGAGGCGGCCAGCCGTGACCCACCGTGCCCGTTCCCTGTCCCCCACGGGGCAGCAGCTCAGCAACGCCGAGGCCGAGGGCCTCTACCGGAGCGACTTCGAACACGACGCCTGCGGTGTCGCCTTCGTCGCCGACCTGACCGGCCGCCGAGATCACGCGATCGTCGCGAAGGCCCTGGTCGCGTTGCGCAACCTGGAACATCGCGGGGCGCGGGGCGCCGAACCGGACACCGGCGACGGCGCCGGCCTGCTGATCCAGATCCCGGACGAGTTCTACAGGGAGGTCGTGGACTTCGAGCTCCCCGAGCCCGGCACCTACGCCGTCGGCACGGCTTTCCTGCCGCAGGACGAAAAGCGCCGCGGCCGGGCCATGACGACCATCGAGCGCATCGCCGCCGAGGAGGACATGCGCGTCCTCGGCTGGCGCGAACTGCCCGTGCACACCGAGCACTGCGGGCCGACCGCGGCCGAGACCATGCCGCACTTCACGCAGCTGTTCCTCACCGCGCGCCGGCCGAAGCCGGAGCATTCGGACCCGCTGCACATCGAGCGCAGCGCGTTCTGCGTCCGCAAGCGCGCCGAGCACGAGCTCGTCGAGGACGGCGTGTACTTCCCGAGCCTGTCCTCGCGCACGATCGTCTACAAAGGAATGCTCACCGAGCCCCAGGTCGAGCGGTTCTTCGCCGACCTGACCGACGAGCGCGTCACCAGCGCCATCGGCCTCGTGCACTCCCGCTTCTCCACCAACACCTTCCCGTCGTGGCCGCTCGCGCACCCGTACCGCTACGTCGCGCACAACGGCGAGATCAACACCCTGCGCGGCAACCGCAACTGGATGGACGCCCGCGAAGCCCTCCTCGAAACCGACCTGGTCCCGGGTGACCTCAAGCGGATCTACCCGGTCATCACGCGCGGCGCCAGCGACTCGGCGAGCTTCGACGAGGTGCTGGAGCTGCTCCACCTCGGCGGCCGGTCGCTGCCGCACGCGGTTCTCATGATGATCCCGGAAGCCTGGGAGAACCACCAGGAAATGGACCCGGCGCGACGCGCCTTCTACGAGTTCCACTCGACGCTCATGGAGCCGTGGGACGGCCCCGCGCTCGTCGCCTTCACCGACGGCAGCCAGATCGGCGCGGTCCTGGACCGCAACGGCCTGCGCCCCGGCCGGTACTGGGTGACCGACGACGGCCTCGTCGTGCTCGCCTCCGAGGTCGGCGTGCTCGACATCGACCCGGCGACGATCGTCCGGAAGGGACGCCTCGAGCCCGGCCGGATGTTCCTCGTGGACACCGTCGAGGGCCGGATCGTCGAGGACGACGAGATCAAGACCGAACTGGCCACCGCGCACCCGTACGACGAGTGGGTCGAGGCCGGTCTGGTGAACCTCGAGGACCTGCCCGAGCGCGACCGGGAAGTGCCGCTGCACGCCGCGCTCGTGCGCCGCCAGCAGGCGTTCGGCTACACCGAGGAAGAGCTCGAAGCCATCCTCGAGCCGATGGCCCGCACCGGCGCGGAGCCGATCGGCTCGATGGGCAACGACTCGCCGATCGCGACGCTGTCCAGCCGGCCGCGGCTGATCTTCGACTACTTCATCCAGCTGTTCGCCCAGGTGACCAACCCGCCGCTGGACGCCATCCGCGAGGAGCTCGTCACCGCGCTCGGCACCCAGATTGGCGCGGAGCCGAACCTCCTGGTGGGCAACGCCGCCAGCTGCCGCCGGATCGCGCTGCCGTTCCCGGTGCTCGACAACGACCAGCTCGCCAAGCTGGTGCACGTCAACGACGACGGCGACCTGCCGGAGTTCCAGGCGGTCACCGTGCTCGGCCGCTACAACGTCCACGGTGGCGGCGAGGCGCTGGTCCAGCGCCTCGACGAGATCCGCGCCGAGGTGTCGGAGGCGATCGAGGACGGCGCGCGGCTGATCGTGCTCTCCGACCGCGGGGTCGACGAGAACCACGCGCCGATCCCCTCGCTGCTGCTGACCGGCGCGGTGCACCACCACCTCGTCCGTGAGAAGACGCGCACGCAGGTCGGCCTCATCGTCGAGGCCGGCGACGCGCGCGAGGTGCACCACATCGCGCTGCTCATCGGCTACGGCGTCGCCGCGGTGAACCCGTACCTCGCGATGGCGACCGTCGAGGAGATGGCCCGCCAGGGCCTGATCCCGGGCGTGACGCCGAAGGAAGCGACGTACAACCTGATCAAGGCGCTCGGCAAGGGCGTCCGCAAGACGATGTCCAAGATGGGCGTCTCGACCGTCGCGTCCTACACCGGCGCGCAGATCTTCGAGGCGATCGGGCTCGGCGAAGAGGTCATCGAAAACTGCTTCACCGGCACGACGTCCCGCCTCGGCGGGGTCGGTTTCGAGACGCTCGCCGAGGAGGTCGCCAAGCGGCACGCGTACGCGTTCCCGGCCGACGGCGTCCGTCCCGCCCACCGCGAGCTGGAGACCGGCGCGGACTACCAGTGGCGCCGCGAGGGCGAGCCGCACCTGTTCAACCCGCAGACGGTGTTCAAGCTGCAGCACTCCACGCGGTCCGGGAAGTACGAGATCTTCAAGGAGTACACGAAGGCTGTCGACGACCAGGCCGAGAAGCTGCTGACGCTGCGCGGACTGTTCGACTTCGAGTACGGCAAGCGGGCGCCGGTGCCGATCGACGAGGTCGAGCCGGTCTCGGAGATCGTCAAGCGGTTCGCCACCGGCGCGATCTCCTACGGCTCGATCTCGATGGAGATGCACCAGACCCTCGCCATCGCGATGAACCGCCTCGGCGGGAAGTCCAACACCGGTGAGGGTGGCGAAGACGCCGAACGGCTCTACGACCCGGAGCGCCGAAGCGCCGTGAAGCAGGTCGCCAGCGGCCGGTTCGGCGTCACGAGCGAGTACCTCGTCAACGCCGACGACATCCAGATCAAGATGGCACAGGGCGCCAAGCCCGGCGAAGGCGGGCAGCTGCCCGGCGCGAAGGTGTACCCGTGGATCGCGAAGACGCGGTTCTCGACGCCGGGCGTCGGCCTCATCTCGCCGCCGCCGCACCACGACATCTACTCGATCGAGGACCTGGCGCAGCTGATCCACGACCTCAAGAACGCCAACCCGAAGGCCCGCATCCACGTGAAGCTGGTGTCCGAGGTCGGCGTCGGCACGGTCGCGGCGGGTGTCTCGAAGGCGCACGCCGACGTCGTGCTCATCTCGGGCCACGACGGCGGGACGGGCGCGTCGCCGCTGTCGTCCATCAAGCACGCGGGCGGCCCGTGGGAGCTCGGCCTGGCGGAGACGCAGCAGACGCTGCTGGCCAACCGGCTGCGCGACCGGATCGTGGTGCAGACCGACGGCCAGCTCAAGACCGGCCGTGACGTCGTCATCGCGGCGCTGCTCGGCGCCGAGGAGTTCGGCTTCGCGACCGCGCCGCTGGTGGTGTCGGGCTGCATCATGATGCGCGTCTGCCACCTCGACACGTGCCCGGTGGGCGTCGCGACGCAGAACCCGAAGCTGCGCGAGAAGTTCAGCGGCAAGGCCGAGTACGTCGTCAACTTCTTCGAGTTCATCGCCCAGGAGGTCCGCGAGTACCTGGCGGAGCTGGGCTTCCGGTCGATCGCCGAGGCCGTCGGCCACGCCGAGTTCCTCGACAAGCGCAAGGCCGTCGACCACTGGAAGGCGGCCGGGCTGGACCTGTCGCCGATCTTCCACGTGCCCGACATGGCGCCCGCCGGCCTGCGCCTGCAGCAGACGCTGCAGGACCACGGGCTCGAGAAGGCCCTGGACAACACGCTGATCCAGCTGGCCGAGGGCGCGTTGAACTCCGGCGACAAGGTGCGGCTGGAACTGCCCGTCCGCAACGTGAACCGGACCGTCGGCACGATGCTCGGCTCGGAGCTGACCCGGCGGTGGGGCGGCGAGGGCCTGCCCGACGACACCATCGACGTCACCTTCACCGGGACCGCGGGTCAGTCGTTCGGCGCGTTCGTGCCGAAGGGCATCACGCTGCGGCTCTACGGCGACGGCAACGACTACGTCGGCAAGGGCCTCTCCGGCGGCCGGCTGATCGTGCGCCCGCCGAAGGAGGCGCGGATCGCCGCCGAGGACCACATCATCGCCGGCAACGTGATCGCCTACGGCGCCACCAGCGGCGAGATCTTCATCCGCGGCAAGGTCGGCGAGCGGTTCTGCGTCCGCAACTCGGGCGCGCTGGCCGTCGTCGAAGGCGTCGGCGACCACGGCGGCGAGTACATGACCGGCGGTCGCATGGTCGTGCTCGGCCCGATCGGGCGCAACTTCGCGGCCGGCATGTCCGGCGGCATCGCCTACGTGCTCGACCTGCCCGCGCACCGCGTCAACCCGGAGATGGTCGACCTCGACCCGCTCGACTCCGAGGACGCGGACTTCCTGCGCGAGACGCTGGAAAAGCACTACGACGAAACGGAATCCGCCGTCGCGCGGGAGCTGCTGGCCGACTGGGACGCGGGCGTCGACCGCTTCGGGAAGGTCATGCCGAAGGACTACAAGCGCGTGCTCGCGGCCCAGGTCCAGGCCGAACGGGACGGGCGCGACGTGAACGAGGCGATCATGGAGGCCGCACATGGCTGACCCCAAGGGCTTTCTGACCACCACCCGCGAAGAGCCGAAGCGCCGTCCGGTCGACCTGCGGCTGATGGACTGGCGCGAGGTCTACGAAGACTTCGCGTCGACGAAACTGGAGAAGCAGGCCGGCCGCTGCATGGACTGCGGCATCCCGTTCTGCCACCAGGGCTGCCCGCTCGGGAACCTCATCCCGGAGTGGAACACCCTGGTGTGGCGGGAAGACTGGCAGCAGGCCATCGAACGGCTGCACGCGACCAACAACTTCCCGGAGTTCACCGGCACGCTGTGCCCGGCGCCGTGCGAAACCGCGTGCGTGCTCGGGATCAACGACGACCCGGTGACGATCAAGCGCGTCGAGATCTCCATCGTCGACCGCGCCTTCGAAGAGGGCTGGGTGACGCCGCAGCCGCCCACCACGAGGACCGGCAAGAAGGTCGCGGTCGTCGGGTCCGGCCCGTCGGGTCTTGCCGCGGCGCAGCAGCTCACGCGCGCGGGCCACAGCGTCGTGGTCCTCGAGCGGGCCGACAAGATCGGCGGGCTGCTGCGCTACGGCATTCCCGAGTTCAAGATGGAGAAGCACCGCCTCGACCGGCGTCTCGCGCAGATGGAGGCCGAGGGGACGGAGTTCCGCACCTCGGTGAACGTCGGCGTCGACGTCACCGCGGCCGAGCTGCGGTCGTCGTACGACGCCGTGGTCCTCGCCGGTGGCGCGACCGACTGGCGCGACCTGCCGATCCCCGGCCGCGAGCTCGACGGCATCCACCAGGCGATGGAGTTCCTGCCGCCGGCCAACCGGGTCGCTTCGGGCGAGCTGGCGAAGTCGCCGTTCGACGCTTCGGGCCTGGACGTCGTCGTCATCGGCGGCGGCGACACGGGCGCGGACTGCGTCGGGACGTCGCACCGCCAGGGCGCTCGTTCGGTGACGCAGCTGGAGATCATGCCCAAGCCGCCGGAATCGCGTTCGGACGCGCACCCGTGGCCGACGTACCCGATGATCTACCGGGTGTCCTCGGCGCACGAAGAGGGCGGCGAGCGGATGTACGCGGTGAACACCCAGGAGTTCCTGGGCGACTCCGCCGGGCGCGTCCGGGCCCTGAAGCTGGTCGAGGTGCGCAACGAGGGCGGCAAGTTCGTCCCCGTCGAAGGGTCGGAGCGCGAGCTGCCCGCGCAGCTCGTCCTGCTCGCGATGGGCTTCCTCGGGCCGCAGAAGAAGGGCCTGATCGAGGACCTCGGCGTCGAGCTGGACGCGCGCGGCAACGTGGCGCGCGACAAGGCGTTCAAGACGAGCCTGGACAACGTCTTCGTGGCCGGCGACATGGGCCGCGGCCAGTCCCTGATCGTCTGGGCGATCGCGGAGGGCCGCAGCGCCGCGGCCGGCGTGGACGCCTACCTGACCGGGCGCGAGGTGCTGCCCCGGCCGATCGCGCCGACGGACCGGCCGATCGCGTAAGACCCGGCGCCGGCGGAGGTGTCACTGTCGCCACCTCCGCCGGCGCTGTCCCACTTTCAGCCGTAGTAACCCTTTTCGAGGTCGTCCAGCAGCCCGGGGTGCGCCGGCTGCCAGCCGAGCAGCTCCCGGGTCAGCTCGGCGGACGCCGGCTGGTCGATCGCCAGGAGCGCGCCGAGGAAGCCGAGTTCGTCGGCTTCGACGGACGTGACCGGCAGGCCGAGCCGGCGGCCGACCACCTCCGCGACGTCGCGGATGGCCACGCCCTCGTCGCCCACCGCGTGCAGCACGGAACCCGCGGGCGCCTGCTCCAGCGTCAGGCGGAAGAGGTGGGCCGCGTCCAGGACGTGCACCGCCGGCCAGCGGGCCGTCCCGTCGCCGACGTAGGCCGCGATGCCCTTCTGCCGCCCCGCGTCGACGAGCCGCGCGATGAGCCCGTGGGCGTCCCCTTCGCCGTGCACCGAGCGCGGGAGCCGGACGAGGGACGCGCGGACGCCGCGTTCCGTCGTCGCGAGAACGGCGCGGGCGATGTCCGCCCGGCCGGCCACCGGGCCCCCGAAGACGGCCTCGTCCTGCTCGGTCGCCGCGCGCCCGGCCGTGAACGGCGTCCCCGAGGCGGCGACGAACGGCTTGCCGTCGAGCACGGCCGTCATGGCGCCGACGGCGGCCGCGTCGGTCCGGATCGCGGCGTCCATCCGGCTGAAGTCGTGGCCGAAGGCGAGGTGGACGACGCCGTCGGCGTTTTCGGCTCCGGTTTTGAGCGTTTCGAGATCGTCCAGGTCGCCGCGGAGCACGTCGGCGCCCATCTTTTCGACGGCCGCCGCGGCCGCGTCCGATCGGGCGAGGCCGACGACCTGGTGGCCGGCGTCGAGCAGCTCGGGCACGAGGGCCGAGCCGATCCAGCCGTTCGCACCGGTGACGAAGACACGCATGAGAACCTCCCTGTGATGACACCTGGTGCCGTCAAGCTACCACGTCTGACGGCACCGGGTGTCATCGCTTAAGCTGGAGGCATGAGCCGCTGGGAGCCGAACGCACGCGAGCGGCTGGTGCGCGCCGCGGTGGCGTCGTTCCTCGAGCGCGGCTACGACGAGGTGACGGTCGCGGAGATCACCGAGCGCGCCGGCCTGACCAAGCGGACGTTCTTCCGGCACTTCACCGACAAGCGCGAGGTGCTGTTCGCGGGCCAGGACATCCTGAGCCGCATCTTCGCAGAGGCGATCGCCGCCGCCCCCGCCTCGGCGACCCCGATCGAGGCGATCTCGGCCGCGCTGACGGCCACCGAGACGGCGTTCGGCCCGGACCACCGCGAGTGGGCCCGCAAGGTCCAGACGGTGGTCGCGGGCCACACCGACCTGCGCGAGCGCGAGCTGTTGAAGAAGGCCAAGCTCCGCGCCGCCATGGCGGATGCGCTGCGAGAGCGTGGCGTCCCCGACCCGGCGGCGAGCCTGGCCGCCGAGATCGGCGGGCTGGCGTTCACGACGGGCTTCGCCCGCTGGGTGGCCCCGGCGAACGAACGGGACTTCGGCGAAGTGGCCCGGGAAGCCCTGTCGGAACTCGTCGAGGCGACGGCCAAGCTCGGTTGAGCTTCACCGAGTCCGATCTTCGTTCTGCCGGTCGCCGGCCCGCTGGTCGCCGGTCTCGCGGCTCCTCGTGACGGCCTGCACCACGAGGTAGCCCGCGGCGGCGAAGGGGATCACGAAGATGATCCAGGGGAAGGAGAAGGTCCCGCTCGTCTGGTTGGCGACATAGATCGCGTAGCCGATCAGGAGAACTCCGCTGACGACGGCCCAGAACCGTTCGGACGCCTTGATCTTGGGCGCGAAGGCGACCCCGACCATGACGACGCCGCTGAGCAGGCTGAAGACTTCGTACGCGCTCATGACAATTCCCTTCCTGGTGGCTTCAGCGGGGCAGGGTGCTGCCCTTGGGTCCGTGGCTGTGCGAAACGAGCTTGGCGAAGCAGTGGTCGGCGTCGAGGTGCTCGGCAACGCACCAGGCGTTGGCCTCCGCGCCGGAACCGAACGAGCGGCTCGCCACCGTGACCCAGAAGTCGCCCTTGGTGTAGCTCGTGTAGTCGCCGGACCAGAGCAGCAGGGCCGACGGGTACGACTGGCGGGTCGAAGTGAAGTCGGCCCAGATCGCGCGGTAGTCGTAGGTCCTTCCGTCCGCGACCAAGCCGTAGTTCTTCGACGACAGCTGCGGAACCCACTGGCCCGCCAGGACTTCCACCTGGGTCCGGTCGGTGTCCACCTGCTGCCGGAGCGTGCTCTGGGCGGATGTCTCGTCGCCGGCCGAGGTCGTCGGTGCCGACGACGTGGGTGGCTCGGCGTAGGTGTACGGCACGGACACCGTCGACGTCGTGGGAGTCGAGTAGCCGTAGCTCCCGTAGCCGCCGTCCGCCCGCGTGCTCCCGCCGCCGGTGCCCGCGTAGCTCGTCGTCCCGATGCCGAGCGGGTGCCCGCAGACCTTCGCGGTCCCGGCCGTGGCGCGCTCCAGCTCGAAGCCGTTCGTCCGGTCGGCGTCGGAGATCCGCTCCAGCGCGGCGGCGTCCGCGCTCAGCCCACCGCCCTGGTACCGGCCGGCCAGATCCCCCAGATCGCCGGCACTCGAGAAAACGGCGTTGTCGAACAATCCGCTCGAGGTCAGGAATTCCTGACCGAGTTCATCGAATTGGGTGCACAGCGCCCGCCGGTCGACCGGGCCGGTGGCACAGCCCGCGACCCCGATCACCCCGCTCACGATCGCGATCAGCACGACCGGCTGCCAACGTCCTGGTTTCATCTCCGCCTCCGCGTTTCTCGGGGCGGATGTCGGCGGCCGCGGGAATTCCGCTACCGGGTCCGGCGGAACTGACGTGGAAATGACCGGTAACCGAATACGCGAAAGCGGGACGAAAGGTGATTCGCCACCGCTCAGCCGTCCAGGAGAGCGCTTCCCAGCGGGGTGAGCGAATGCAGCACGGTGTTGCGCTCGCGGTGCGTGATGATCAGCCCGGCGCGCCGCAGCACCGTGGTGTGCTTGCTGACCGCCGACGGCGTGACCCCCAGCCGCGCCGCCAGCTCGGACGTCGAGCAGCCCACCTCCAGGACCGTCAGCGCGGCCGCGCGGGTCGGGCCCAGCAGCTCCGCCAGCGCCTTGCCCGACGCCTTGCGCGCCCCGCGCCCGAAGCCCGCGGGCGGCGCAGCCTGGCGGACGCACGGGTAGTGCAGCCGCGGCGTGCCGCCCGGGGCCGCGGGGACCAGGGCCGCGCACACCGAGAAGTACGTCGGCACCAGCAGCAGGCCGGTGCCCTCCGACGGGACCGTGCCCGGGATCCGGTCTTCGGTCTCCAGGACCGGCGCCTCCCAGCGCACCAGCGGGCGGAGGCCGGTCAGCAGCGCATCGACACCGCCGTGGAGCAGCAGCTGCGTGCGCATCCCGAGGTCGGCGTCCACTTGGCCGGACACCGTGTCCCAGCCCGGGGCGAGCGCGAGCTCGTGGTACTCGCGCATGACCTGGACCAGCCGCGGAAGACCCGCCGTGTCGCCGTCCGCGAGCGCGGCGGCCCACGCCGGCAGGTCGTGATCGGCCGGCGCCGTGCGCAACGCCGTCTTCAGGCTCACCGAATCGGTCTTGAGCACCGCCGTGAGCCCGGACTCCAGCTCGTAGCGGCCCGCCGCGGGCAGCAGGAACTGCGGGATCGGCGCGTCCGGCCGGCAGAGCCACATGAGCACCGCGGCCGAGTCGGGCAGGCTCTGCCACACGCGGTAGCGCCACCGGTTGAACGCCGCCGAAGCCGCCGCGCGGCCGCCGTCCCGCCGTTGCAGGACCTGCAGGCTCGCGGCGAGCTCGCCCATCGGATCGGCCGCGGCCGCGAGCCCGACGCGGACGAGGTCCCGCAACGTCAGCTCGATGCGCACGTGCTCCCCCTGGTGTCTGCCCGTCTATCGGCGCCGCATCCGTTCCGTTACACGCCTGACGTGCGTTCTGTCCCCTCGCGGAAATGACCTCGACGACGACGGGAGCGCACTGAATGATGGTTTCGGAGACCGCTTTCGGGGTTTGACGGTCTCGACGAGGGGGATTCGCCGGCACGTCCTCGCGCCGGGTCCACGGTGGCCCGGGGCCGGTTCGCGCCTGCCTTCTTCCTTCGTGACCACGGGTGAACCGACGAAAAGGGGAACGATGACGAAGATGAAGCGGCTGATGGTGACGGTCGCCGCGGCGGCGGGGCTGTTCGGCCTCGTGTCCGTCCCGCAGGCCGGCGCGGCGCCGGCTCCGGCCGAGGGTCAGGGAACCGCGGTTTCGGCGCTCGCCGGCGGGATCAAGCTGCGGCCGGCGAAGGTCGGTGCCGCGCACCGGTCCACCGCCGGGGTCGCGGGCGCGCAGGTCGCCGAGGCCGACGCCTACCTGATCGAGTCGGCCGCGTTCGGCCGTTGCTGGGACGGGGACCTGGGCACCATCGGCGCCAACGGCACGAAGATGCAGCTGTGGGACTGCGACGTGTACGCCGCGAACCAGGCGTTCTACATCACCCGCATCCCGGAGGGCTACCTGCGCTTCCAGAACGTGCAGAGCGGCCGGTACCTCGACGCCGACCTCGGCACGGCCGGCGCCAACGGCACCAAGATCCAGCTGTGGGACTACCGCGCCGGCGCCAAGAACCAGTGGTGGGCCGACACCGTGAACCCGGAGGGCTACCTGCGGCTGCAGAGCCCGCAGAACAACCGGTACCTGACCGGCGAGGGTTCGGTCGGCGCCAACGGCACGCGGCTGCAGCTGTGGGACTACATCGCCGGTGGCAAGTCGCAGTGGTGGTACTGAGCCACTTCCGGCCGAAGCACTGAGTCACTGAGGCACTGATCGGAAACGCGGGTCCCGGACGGGGCCCGCGTTTCCGTTGCCGGCGAACGGTTCCACGGGTGGGAAGAGCCGTTCACCGCGCGGGCCCCTGGCTCACAGCTCCGCCAGGCGGTCCCAGGCCAGCAACCCCGCTCCCAGCCGCCCGGCCTCGTCGCCCAGCTTCGCGATCCGCAGCTCCGGCATCCGCTGGAACGTCAGGTGCGAAGCCAGCCACTCCCGCACCGGCTCCAGCACGTAGTCCGCCGCCGTGAACAACCCGCCTCCGAGGACGATCACCTCCGGCCCCAGCAGCGTCAGCAACGTGCGGATCCCGTGGCCCAGACCATCGAGCGCGTCCTGCACCACCGCCACGGCGACCTCGTCCCCGTGGCGGGCCAGCTCGACCACCTCGCGGGCGCCGTCGGCCGCGCGGCCGGTGCGTTCGGTGTAGCGGCGGGCGATCGCCGCCGCCGAGGAAATCGCCTCCAGGCAGCCGATCGCGCCGCAGCCGCACTTGCCAGGGTGGCCGACGTCGATGTGCCCGACCTCGCCCGCCTGCCCGTGCGCGCGGTGGATCCGGCCGTCGAGCAGCAGCGCGGCCGCGATCCCCGTCCCGACCGGGATGAACGCCGCGTTCGTCGCGCCCTGTCCCGCGCCGACGCGGAACTCGGCGATGCCGCCCGCGGTGACGTCGTGCCCGAACGCCACCGGCAGCCCGAGCCGGTCTTCCAGCAGCTCGCCGAAGGGGACCTCGCGCCAGTCGAGGTTGGCCGAGAAATGGCAGACGCGGGTCTCCTCGTCCACGATCCCGGGCACGACGACGCCGACCGCGGCCGGCGCCCCGGTACCGGCCTGCGAGGTCAACGCGGCCACGATGTCCGCAACCTGCGCGGCCAATGCCGTGCCGTCCGCGCTGCGCGCCGTCTCCGCGCGCAGCGCCGCCTGGGGCTGGAGCTGCTCGTCCAGCAACGCCGCCTTGATCGTCGTCCCGCCCACATCGAGGGCCGCCACCATTCGAGTCACCGCGGCATTGTCACATTGACGGAGCCCGAACGGCGGACCTACGCTCAACCGGCCAGACGAGGAGATTCCGGAACGCGGTGCAAGTCCGCGCGGTCGCGCCACTGTGACCCCCGCCAGGGGGAAGCCAGACCCGGACCCTCGTGAACGACCCCGATGAGGCCGCGAAAGCCCGAGGAGGCCACGCTCATGTCCCACACGGCAGCTCCCGCCGTCCCGCTCCCGATCCGCATCCCGATCCGTGAGATCGTGCCGTGGGCGGTGTTCGTGGTGCTCCTCGCCCTGATCGCGTTGTACTTCGTGAGCGCCGAGCAGGGCGCGACCGCGGTGTTCGCGAACACGTACGTCCACGAGTTCGTGCACGACGGCCGGCACCTGCTGGCCTTCCCCTGCCACTGATCGGCGGCACGGCTTCCCATGATGAAGACCCTGCTGGTCCGCGGCATGCTCGCGGGCCTGATCGCCGGTGTGCTCGCGTTCGGGTTCGCCTACGCCTTCGGCGAGCCGTCCGTCACCACCGCCATCGGCCTCGAAGAGTCCGGTGGCCATACCCATTCCCACTCCCACTCCCACGACGCGGGCGCCACTCCCGCGCCGGCGGAGGAACCCGAAGAGGAGCTCGTCCCCCGGGACATCCAGAGCACCGCCGGGCTGCTCACCGGCGTCGTGGTCTACGGCGTCGCGATCGGCGGCCTGCTCTCGCTCGCCTTCGCGTTCGCGCAGGGCCGCCTCGGCCACCTCCGCCCTCGCGTGACGGCGTTGCTGCTCACCGGCGGCGCGTTCGCCGTGGTGTTCCTGGTGCCGTTCCTGAAGTACCCGGCCAACCCGCCGGCGGTGGGCCAGCCGGGCACGATCGGCTCGCGCACCGAGCTGTACTTCGGGTTCGTCGCGGTGTCGCTCCTGGTGGGCATCCTCGCGACGGTGTCCGGCCGCAAGCTCGCGGACCGTTTCGGCGCGTGGAACGGCTTCCTCCTGGCCGCGGCGGGCTACCTCGTCGTGATCGGCGTGGTGGCCTGGCTGATGCCGGCGGTCGACGAGGTCCCGGCGGACTTCCCGGCCTCGACGCTGTGGAGCTTCCGCACGGCTTCGGTCGGTACCCAGGTGACGCTGTGGCTGGCGCTGGGCCTGGCGTTCGGTGCGCTCGCAGAGAAGTCGCTCACGAGGAAGGCCGCCGTCACCGCATCGTGACCTCGTGACCGGCAACCGTCCGGCCCCTTCGGGCGTGGTGCGGTGGACGACGAGGGGGCAACGGTGGCGAACCCGGCGACGATCCGGCTGACGATCAAGGTCCTGTTCATGACCTTGGCGCTCATGGCGCTCACGCCGATCGGGGCAGACTGGCTGACCTCGGTCGGCGTGGGCGAGTGGACGGCCGTCTGGGTGGTGGTCACCGTGCCTTTCGCGGTGCTGCTGATCGGTACTCTGTACTGGCTGCGCACCGGGAAGCGGTCGCCCTGGGCACGGTTCCTGCCGTATTGGGTGAGCGGTCCGGGGATCGTTCTCGGTTTGTGCGGCCTGGTCACCGGGGCGGCGTCGCGAGGTCACGTGTTCGTGCTGGTCTTCATGGCGGTCCCGGCCGCGATCGTCCTGCTGGGTCTCACCCGCGAAGCGCGCCGAGCGGACGCCCGGCTGCACCCGGACGTGGCGGCGAAGCCGGACAGCGGGCTCGAGGACCCGTTGCGCTAGGGCGCGCCGGGCGGGACGAACGGCAGGTCCTTCGGCGCGCCCAGCTCCAGGAGGGTGCGCAGGGCCGCCGTGTCCAGGTGCTCGTCGATCGCGTCGGCCAGCTTTTCCAGCATCTCCTCGCGGAGGTCGGCGAAGCCGGGGGCGTCCGCCGCCGGCGTCCAGCCGACCCCGGCCTGGGCCGCCGCTTCCGTGAGCCACGCGCGGCGGAAGGCGTCGTTTTCGAAGGCGCCGTGCCACATCGTGCCCCAGACCGGGCCCTGGCGCACGCCGTCCAAAAAGGACTCCTGCGCCGACGACATCGTCACCGAGCCGTGGTGGATCTCGTACGCGTCGACGCGGTTGCCGCGCCACTCCCCCGACGGGCGGGCGAGCACCTTCTCTTCGGCGAACGTGACCCGCGCCGGCAGCAGGCCGAGGCCCGGTACCGCACCGGCGCCGGACTCTACCTCGTCCACAATGGACTCGGCGAGCATCTGGTAGCCGCCGCAGATGCCGAGCACCGGCCGGCCCGCCGCGGCGCGGGCGGCCACCGCCGCGTCGAGGCCGCGGTCGCGCAGCCAGGCGAGGTCGGCCACGGTGGCGCGCGATCCGGGCAGCACCACGACGTCCGCCGCCGCGACGGTGTCGGGGTCGGCCGTGAGTGTGACGGTGACACCGGGTTCGGCGGCGAGGGCGTCGACGTCGGTGGCGTTGGAGGCGCGCGGGAAGCGCACGACGGCCACCGCCAGCCCCCGGCCGTGGGCCTCGCGGCGCCAGCCCGCGGCGGCGAGGGCGTCCTCCGAGTCGATCCAGACGCGGTCGAGCCACGGGAGCACGCCCAGCACCGGCCGGCCGGTCACCTTCTCGAGGCTGTCCAGGCCGGGCCGCAGCAGGCCGACGTCGCCGCGGAACTTGTTGACCACCCAGCCGGCGACGAGCGCCTGGTCGTCGGCGGAGAGCAGGGCGAGGGTGCCGAACATGGCGGCCAGGACGCCCCCGCGGTCGATATCGCCGACGACGAGGACGGGCAGCCCGAACCGCCGCGCGAGCCCCAGGTTGACGTAGTCGCCGCCGCGCAGGTTGATCTCGGCGGGACTGCCGGCGCCTTCGCAGACGACGACGTCGTAGCGGGAGCTGAGGTCTTCGTAGGCGGCGAAGGCGATCTCGGCGAGCCCGGCGCGCCCGGTCGCGTACTCGCCGGCTTCGAGGGTCCCGAAGGGTTTCCCGAGCGCGACGACGTGACTGCGCCGATCACTGCCGGGCTTGAGCAGCACGGGGTTCATGGCGGCTTCGGGCTCGACCCGCGCGGCGCGCGCCTGCAGCCACTGGGCGCGCCCGATCTCGGCCCCGTCGGCGCAGACCATGGAGTTGTTGGACATGTTCTGCGCCTTGAAGGGGGCGACGCGGACGCCCTGGCGGGCAAGCCACCGGCAGACCCCGGCGGTGACGAGGCTCTTGCCGGCATCGGACGTCGTCCCGGCGATCAGGAGGCCGCTCATCGAGCAGCCCCCGCCGCGGCCACCACCGCGGATGCGGAACGGGTCACCAGCGTTCGCCCGCGGTCCGAACGTCGCGAACGACTCATTCGCGCCACCCCGACTTTGCCGGGCCGCACCCCAGACAGGGCGGGGGCCGCCGCCCCGGCGGCCACCACCACCGCGGCCACCCCTACCAGCCGGGACAGCCGCACCGCTCTCCTCAGGTCGACCGGCTCCGGATCGCGTCCCTCACCCAGCCGCGCCCGGCTCTCCACTTCGCCGCCGTAGCTGTTGGTCCCGCCGAGGCGGATGTCCAGCGCCCCCGCGAACGCCGCCTCGACCTGGCCCGCGTTCGGGCTCGGGTGCTGCCCGCCGTCGCGGCGCCAGACCCGCCACGCGCCTCGCGTGCGGCCTCCCGCCAGCGGCGCGCACAACGCCGTGAGCGCCGCTCCGAGCCGCGACGGCACCAGGTTGGCCACGTCGTCGGCCCGCGCCGCGGCCCACCCGAAGCGGCGGTAGCGCGGTGACCGGTACCCGACCATCGCGTCGAGCGTGTTGAGCGCGCGGTAGCCGAGCAGCCCGGGCATCCCGGCGACCGCGCCCCAGAACAACGGCGCCACCACGGCGTCCGAGGTGTTCTCGGCGATCGACTCGGTCGCCGCGCGGGTCAGCTCGGCGGAGTCGAGCGTCGTCGCGTCGCGCGCGCAGAGGTGCGAGAGCCGTGTACGCGCCGAAGGTACTTCACCCGCTTCGAGCAGGAGGGCCATTTCGGCGCCTTCGGCCGCGAGGCCGCGTCCGCCGAGCACTACCCACGTACACGTCGCAGTGAGCGCGAAGCGTGCGAAGGGACGTCGCCGTGTCGCCGTCTGAAGCGCGACGCCGAGGCCGACAGCACTGAAGGCGCACAACCCCGCGTACGCGGCTCCGCGCGGCTTCGAGTCCGCCCACAGGACGCGTTCGAGGCGCGCCGCCGCCGAACCGAAGAGCGCGACCGGGTGCCCCCGTCGGGGGTCGCCGAACAGGGTGTCGGCGACATATCCGGTCACGAGTCCGGCCGCGGTTGTCCCTAGACGGAGTGGCACGTGGCGCACGGTAGCGCGTGCACCACAATGCCGGGTATGACTGTGCCCAACGCCGCCTCCGCGGGAAAGAGAACGTCGGCGGAGCCCAACGCCTCTTCCGCGGGAAAGAGAACGTCGGCGGAGCCCAACGCCTCTTCCACGGGAAAGAGAACGTCGGCGGAGCCCAACGCCGCTTCCGCGGGCAAGAAACCGTCGGCGGGGCTGACGTCCCGGCTCGCCGGGTACCTCGAAACACTGGCACGCGCCCTTCGCCGGTACGGACGCGACGACAGCAAGGTGCTGGTCCTCGGTGGCGTCCGCTCGGGGAAGTCCCGGCACGCCGAGCGGCTCGCCGCCCACCACTCGCACCTCGTCTACGTCGCGCCCGGCCTCCCCGCGAGCGACGACGATCCCGAATGGGCCGCACGCGTGGCCGCGCACCAGGCGCGGCGGCCGGCGCACTGGAAGACCGTCGAGACCACGGACCTGGCGGGCACCCTCCGCAACGCGACCGAGCCGCTGCTGATCGACTGCCTCGGCACCTGGCTCTCCCGCGTGCTGGACGACGTCGGCGCGTGGCGGCAGAAGCCGGGCTGGGAGCACCGGCTGGACGACCGGCTCGAGGACTTCCTGGCCGCCTGGGCCGCGGCGCGCGTGCCGGTGATCGCGGTCAGCAACGAGGTCGGCAGCGGTGTGGTGCCCGCAACGTCGTCCGGACGGCTGTTCCGTGATGTGCTGGGCGCACTGAACAACCGGGTGTCCGCCGACGCCGACCGGGTCGTGCTGGTCGTCGCGGGCCGGGCGCTCGACCTGTAGCCAGGAGGCGCCCGTGTTCGACGTTCCCGTGCCCGACCCCGCCGCCCGCGCCGCCGCACTCGAGCGGCTCGACGGCCTGGTCAAGCCGCTCGGCGCGCTCGGCAGGCTGGAGGAGATCGCCGCCTGGCTGGCGGCGGCGCACGGGAGCGTGCCGCCGCGCCCGCTGGACGACGTCCGGGTGGTCGTCTTCGCGGGCGACCACGGCGTGTCGGCGCTGTCGGCGTACCCGCGCGAGGTGACCGCGGCGATGGTGCGAGTGTTCCTCGCCGGCAAGAGCGGCGTGAACGTCCTGGCGGCGCAGGTCGGCGCGAAGGTCCGGGTGGCCGACCTGGGCGTCGACTGGGACGGCGCGGACGTGCCGGCGTCGGTCACGGCGCACAAGATCCGCCGCGGGTCGGGCTCGATCGACGTCGAGGACGCTTTGGCGCCGGGCGAGGCGCAGGCGGCGTTCGAGGCCGGCCGGGCGATCGCCCGGGAGGAAGCGGACGCGGACGTGCTGATCCCGGGCGATATGGGGATCGGCAACACGGCGATGTGCGCGGCGCTGGTGGCGGCCTCGCTCGGCCTGCCGGCGGCCGAGGTGGTCGGCACGGGAACGGGCGTCGACGCCGCGGGGCTGGAGCGCAAGACGGAGGCGGTCGCGGCGGCTCTGGCTCGGACTTCGGGCCGGCTGGAGGACCCGTTCTCGCGCCTGACGGCTTTGGGCAGCGCATGCGTGGCGGCGACGGCGGGGTTCCTGGTCGAGGCGGCGCTGCGGCGGATCCCGGTGCTGCTGGACGGGGTGTTCTCGGGCGCGGCGGCCCTGGTCGCGCGGGACATCGCGCCGGGGGCGGAGCAGTGGTGGCTGGCCGGGCACCGGTCCACCGAGCCTTCGCAGGCGTTCGCGCTGAAGGCCCTGGGGCTGGAACCGATCTTGGACTTCGGGCTGCGGCTCGGCGAGGGGAGCGGCGCGGTCCAGGCGGTCCCGGCCCTGCGGGCGGCGCGGGCGATCATCGCGGACATGGGACTGCTGGCGGACCTGGCGTGAGCGGTAGGCGGGAGCGCCCCAATGTGGCGTTGGGTGCGTGGGACGCACCCAATGTGGCGTTCGGTGCGCCAGACGCACCCAATGTGGCGTTCGGTGCGTGGGACGCACCCAATGTGGCGTCCGGTGCGCCAGACGCACCCAATGTGGCGTTCGGTGCGTCAGACGCACCCAATGTGGCGTTGGGGCGCTCGTGAGCCGCTGGGGCGACTCCGTGCGGATGGCCGTCGGGACCCTCACCACCGTTCCCGTCCCGGCGCCCCGCGTCATCGATCGGCGCGTCGCCGGGGGTGCCATGGGGCTCGCGCCCCTCGCCGCCGTCCCCCTCGCCGCCGCCGCCGGGCTCGTCGTCGCCGGGGGGAACGCGCTCGGCCTCCCTGAGATCGCCACCGCCGCGCTCGCCCTCGGGGCCGTCGCGCTCGGGAGCCGGGGCCTGCACCTCGACGGGCTCGCCGACACCGCCGATGGCCTCGGGGCCTCCTACGACCGCGCCAAGGCCCTCGACGTCATGCGCCGCGGGGACTCCGGACCCACCGGGGTCGCGACGCTCGTCTTCGTGCTGCTCGTCCAAGTCGGCGCGCTCAGCCAAGCCGGCCATCCGATCACCGCCGTCGTCGTGAGTGTGCTCGTCGGGCGTTGCACGCTCTCGATGGCCTGCGCGCGCGGGGTGCCGTCCGCGCGGCCCGAAGGACTCGGGGCGACCGTCGCCGGTTCGGTCCCGAGAACCGTCGCGATCGGCATCGCCGTGGCCGCCGCCCTGGCGAGCGCTCTGATCCCGGGGATGGCCTGGTGGCGGGGCCCGCTGGCCGTGGCGATCGCCTACGTCGTGGCCGCGGCCCTCCTGGCCAGGTGCACCCGGCGCCTCGGCGGTGTCACCGGCGACGTCCTCGGCGCCGGGGTCGAGGTCGCCGTCGCCGCCTCGCTGCTCGCGCTCGCGTAAAACCGCTCGCGTAAAACGTCGTACCCCACGCCTAAGGTCCGGACCGTGAACCGGACCGACCGTCTCTACGCCCTCGTCGAAGAACTGCGCGCCGTCGCGCCGCGGCCCCGCAGTGCGCGCTGGCTCGCGGGCCGGTTCGAAGTCAGCACCCGCACCGTCGAGCGCGACATCAGCGCGCTGCAGCAGTCGGGCACGCCGATCTACGCCGAACCCGGCCGCACCGGCGGGTACTGCCTCGACAAGGCGCGCACCCTGCCGCCGGTCAACCTGACCCCCGGCGAGGCCGTCGCGATGGCCATCGCCCTCAGACGGCTGGAAGGCACGCCCTTCCGCGCCGAAGCGGGCTCGGCGCTGCGCAAGCTCGTCGCCGCGATGCAGGAGGACGACGCCGCCGCGGCCGAGGCCCTGGCCGGCCGCGTCCACTTCCTCGCCGACGCGGGCAGCCTCCCGCCGCTCCCCCGCGTGCTGGCCGACGCGCTCGTCACCCGCCGCGTCCTGCGCATCGGCTACGGCGATCGCGAAGGCGCCGAGACGCGGCGGGACATCGAGCCGCTGGGGTACGTCGGCAAGCCGGCGCACTGGTACCTGGTGGCCTGGTGCCGGCTGCGCGACGAGGTCCGCGCCTTCCGCACCGACCGGATCACCTCGGTCGCGGTCACCGCCGAGGTGCCCCCGCCCCGCCCGCTGCGGCGCGAGGACCTCGACATCCCCTACGGCGTGGTCGAGCAGCTCACTTTGGCGGAGTGAACACCGAGAAGTGGTTGCCCGCGGGGTCCAGCACGTGCGCGAACGTCACGCCGACGGGGTTCACCGCCGCCGGCCGCTGCACCTTCCCGCCGGCCTCCTCGACCCGGCGGCACGTGGCTTCGACGTCCTCGACGAGCACGGTGAACACCGCGTAATCGGGCATTTCGCCCTTGGTCGCGAAGAGCCCGCCGCGCGAACCGCCGGTGTCGACGACCCGGTAGGCCGCGTCGGTGCTGGCCGAGTCGTCCTGCGCGACGGCCCAGCCGAAGACGTCGCCGTAGAACCGTTCCGCGGCGGCCGGGTCGGCGGCACCGATTTCGAACCAGGCGACGTCGTTGAATCGGGGCATGTCGTTCCTTCCACTGCCACGCCGGGCGTTTCCCGGCGGCGACACCCACTTTCGGCGGTGGTGGCGACAGCCCCCTGTCGGTGTTTACGAAACTTCGCGCAGCGCCGCCAGGAACGCGTCGGTCGTCGCGCGGTCGCGGACCGCCAGGCGCAGGTGGTCCGGGCCGAGCCCGGGGAACGTGTCGCCGCGGCGCACCGCGTAGCCCGCTTCACGCAGCCGCGCCCGCACCGCCGCGCCGTCCGGGATCCGGACCAGCACGAACGGGCCACGCGGGTCGCCCAGCACCGTGACGCCCGCGTCGGCCAGGCCGGACACCAGGTACTCGCGGTCCGATTCCGCCGCGACCGCCAGCTTTTCCGCTTCCTCCAAAGCGGACGGACGGCAGCACGCCACCGTCGCCACCCCGGCCAGAGTGGACACCGACCACGGCACCTGCACCGCCCGCAGCCGCTCGACGACGTCCGGCGAAGCGAGCACGTACCCCGCCCGCAGCCCGGCCAGGCCCCACGTCTTCGTCAGGCTGCGCAGCACGACGACGCCCGGCACACCGGCGGCCAGGCTTTCGCTTTCGCCGGGGACCGCGTCCAGGAACGCCTCGTCGACCACGAGCAGCCGGCCGGGACGCACCAGCTCGAGGAGTGAAGCCGCCGGGTGCAGCACCGACGTCGGGTTCGTCGGGTTGCCCACGAACACCAGGTCGGCGTCGTCCGGGACCAGCGCCGGGTCGAGCACGAAACCGTCCTCTTCGGACAGGATCACGCGCGAGACGGCGTGGCCGGCCGTTCGCAACGCCGCTTCCGGCTCGGTGAACTGCGGATGTACGACCACGGCGTGCCGCGGCCGGAGCGCCGAAGCCAGCAGCGTGAACGCTTCCGCCGCGCCCGCGGTGACCAGGACTTCTTCCGAACGACGGCCGTGGCGCGCGGCGACCGCGCCCTCAGCCTCCACAGGGGACGGATAGGCCGCCAGGGAGTCCAAAGCGGACGCCAGCTCCTGCCGCAGCCACGCGGGCGGGCGCGGCAGCCGGACGTTCACGGCGAGGTCGACCAGCCCCGGCCCGACCTCGCGGTCGCCGTGGTGGTGCAGGTCGTAGCCCGCCGACGTGTTCCCTCCCACGGAGGCGGAATCAGGCACCGGCATACCCGCGAACCCGGGAAGCGAACCGCTGCGCCAGCTCGGGATATCCGGCCCAGTGGACGTGCAGGTAGGACGCGTGCAGCGTCGGCGACGCGAAGCCGTCCAGCTGCCGGTCCCAGCCCCAGGCCGCCGAGGTGCCGTGCGACGGCGTGACCTCGGTGCGGTGGAACTCGTGCCCGGTGACGCGCTGCCCGGCCGTGGCCAGGACGTTGTCCTCGACGGCGACCGCGCGCCGGTAGCCGAGCTTGCCGCGCGCGGTCATCTTCGCGTCCGCGGGCAGCGCGCCGACCATCGGCACGCCGTCCAGCGACTGGCACAGGTACAGCAGGCCCGCGCATTCCGCGCTCACCGGCATCCCGCGTTCGATCGCCGACGCCACCTCGAGCCGCAACGACGTGTTGGCCGACAGTTCCGCCGCGTGGACTTCGGGGAAGCCGCCGCCGAAGTAGAGACCGGCGCACCCCTCGGGCAACGCCTTGTCCCGCAAGGGATCCACATCGACCACGTCGACGCCGCACGCGGCCAGCAGCTCGACGTTCTCGGTGTAGCGGAACGTGAACGCGGGACCGCCCGCGGCCGCGACGGTCACCCGCGGACCGTCCACACCGGACGGCTCCCACGGTGGCGCGGAAAGCGGGGACGCCGCCGAAGCGATCCGGACGATCGCTTCGAGATCGACCCCGTCGCGCACCCACGCGGCCAGCGAAGGCAGCACGCGCTCGGCTTCGGCGGACCGTTCCGCCGCCGGGACGAGCCCGAGGTGCCGGCTCGGCGCGTGGATCTCTTCGTTGCGGTACAACGCTCCCAGCAGCGGGACGCCGGTGGCCTCCAGCGCGGCCGCGATCTCGTCGAGGTGCCGCTGCGAACCCAGCTTGTTGAGGACGACCCCGGCCAGCCGCACCCGCGTGTCGTAGGAAGCGAACCCGAGCACGGTCGCCGCGACACTGCGCGACGCCGCCGACGCGTCCACCACCAGCACGACCGGCGCGTCCAGGAGCCGGGCGACGTGCGCGGTCGAGGCGTAGCCCTCGGTGCCGAGAGCGCCGTCGAACAGGCCCATCACGCCCTCGATGACGGCGATGTCCGCACCGGCGGAACCGTGGCGCAGCAAGGGGATCAGCCGGTCTTCGCCCTGCAGGAACGGATCCAGGTTGCGCGCGGGGCGTCCGGTCGCGAGGGCGTGGTAGCCCGGGTCGATGAAGTCGGGGCCGACCTTGTGCCCGGAGACGCGGTGCCCGGCCTCGCGCAGCGCCGCCATCAGCCCGGCGGCGACCGTGGTCTTGCCGTGCCCCGAACCGGGCGCGGCGATGACCACGCGCGCTACCACTCGATCCCCCGCTGGCCCTTCTGGCCCGCGTCCATCGGGTGCTTGACCTTGGTCATCTCGGCGACCAGGTCGGCGGCTTCGACCAGCTCCGGCGGCGCGTACCGGCCGGTGATGACGACGTGCTGGTGCCCGGGCCGCGAGACCAAAGCGGACACCACGTCGGCCACGTCAAGCCAGCCCCACTTGAGCAGGTAGGAAAATTCGTCGAGGACGTAGAAATCGTGCGTCTCGGCGGCGAGCCGGCGCTTGATCTCCGCCCAGCCCTCACGCGCGTTCGCCGCGTGGTCCTCTTCGGAGCCGGACTTGCGCGCCCAGCTCCAGCCCTCGCCCATCTTGTGCCACTCGACCGGCCCGCCCTCGCCGGTGTCGTCGTGCAGCTTGCCGAGCGCGCGGAACGCGGCTTCCTCGCCGACGCGCCACTTCGCCGACTTGACGAACTGGAACACGCCGATCGACCAGCCCTGGTTCCAGGCACGCAGGGCCATCCCGAACGCGGCCGTCGACTTGCCCTTCATCTCGCCGGTGTGCACGGCGAGCAGCGGCCGGTTGCGGCGCTGGCGCGTGGTCAGGCCGTCGGCCGGGACGACGTCCGGTTTTCCTTGCGGCATCAGGCGGCCTTCCCGGTCCGGGCGCGGACGGCGCTCGTGAGGGACTCGGCGGCGACCTCGCCCAGGGGCACGTGTTCGGCGCCGAGGTGGGCGGCGAGATCGGCGGCCAGGCCGAGCCGCATCTTGCCGCTTTCGCAGTCCATGACGATGGCGGTGACACCGGCGAGCAGGCCGGCCGCGGCCTGGGCGCGCGCGACGGCGTCGGGGCCGCTGGTGGCGCGGCCGTCGGTGACGACGACCAGCAGCGGACGGCGCCGCGGGTCGCGGATCTCCTCGACGCGCAGCACCCGCGCGGCCTCCAGGAGGCCTTCCGCGAGGGGCGTCCGGCCGCCGGTCGGCAGGCCTTCGAGGCGGGACGCGGCCGCGTCGACGCTGATCGTCGGCGGCAGCGCGAGCTCGGCGGCGTTGCCGCGGAACGTGACGAGCCCGACCTTGTCGCGGCGCTGGTAGGCGTCGAGCAGCAGCGACAGCACCGCGGACTTGACCTCGCGCATCCGCGCCTTCGCGCCCATCGAGCCGGACGCGTCGACGCAGAACAGCACGAGGTTGCCTTCGCGGCCTTCACGGAGTGCGAAGCGCAGGTCCTGCCGGCGCAGCTTCAGCCCGGCGCCGTCGCGGCCCCGGGCCTTCTGGTGCGGCGCCGCGGCTTTGACGGTCGCGACCAGGTGCGGCCGCCCGTCCCGGACGCTCGGGGGCTGGACGCCGATGGTGCGGCCGCTGTCGGTGATCGCGCGCGAACGGCGGCCGCGCTCGCCTTCGCCCGTGCCCTTGACGCAGAACACGCGGGCCTTGAACGTCTCGCCGGCGCCGACGGTCTTCTGCTGCCCGCCGTTCTGCTTCTGCTGGGGCTCGCCCTGCGGCGCGTCTCCCTGCGGGACTTCTTGCGGCGCTTCCTCGGGCAACGAACCCGAGCCGGGGCCGTCGTCTTCGGGGCCCGGCTCCGGGGGCCGGGCGTCCTGAAGGGCCTGCTCCAGCTGCTCTTCCGAGATCCCGGGCGCGTCGAAGGGGTTCCGGCGGCGCCGGTGCGGCAGCGCGAGCCGCGCGGCGACGCGGACGTCGTCGGTGGTCACCTCGTCGCGGCCGGCCCAGGCCGCGTGCGCGACCGCGGTCCGCGCGGTGACGATGTCCGCGCGCATGCCGTCGACCTCGAAGGACGCGCAGATCTCGGCGATCTGGCGCAGGGCGTCGTCGGGCAGCTTGACGGCGGGCAGCAGCTTCTGCGCCGACTCGATCTCTTCGGCCAGCCGGGCGTCTTCGTCGGCGTACTGCGCGGCGAACCCGTCCGGATCGGCCTCGTAGGCCAGCCGGCGCCGGACGACCTCGACGCGCTGCTCCGGGTCGCGGCTGGAAGCGACCTCGACGGTCAGCCCGAAGCGGTCCAGCAGCTGCGGCCGCAGCTCGCCTTCCTCGGGGTTCATGGTGCCGATCAGCACGAACCGCGCGGCGTGCGACACCGAGACGCCCTCGCGCTCCACGGTCGCGCGGCCCATCGCGGCGGCGTCGAGCAGGGTGTCGACGAGGTGGTCGTGGAGCAGGTTGACCTCGTCGACGTAGAGCAGCCCGCGGTGCGCGGCGGCCAGGAGGCCGGGCTGGTAGTCCGTGACGCCTTCGCCCAGCGCGCGTTCGAGGTTCAGCGAGCCGACGACGCGGTCCTCGGCCGCGCCGACCGGCAGTTCGACCAGTTTCGCCGGCCGCCGGTGGCTCTGCGCGCGATCGTGCGGGCCGTCCGGGCAGAGCGGGTCGGGCGCCGCGGGATCGCAGGAGAACCGGCAGCCGTCCACGACGTCGACGCCGGGCAGCAGACCCGCGAGCGCCCGGACGATGGTCGACTTCGCCGTGCCCTTCTCACCGCGCACCAGCACCCCGCCGATGGCGGGCGAGATCGAGGAGAGAACCAGCGCCAGGCGCAGGTCCGGCAACCCGACGACGGCGGTGAACGGGTACGGCTTCAACAGCACTCCTCCAGCTCGGCGACCGGCCGATCATCGCACAGCGCCGGGCTCGCTTAGGGTGGGAAATCGTGCGCGAAAAATCACGGTTGACGGTGGTGGGAATCGGGGCCGATGGGTGGGCTGGGCTGTCGGAACAGGCTCAAGCTCTGGTGCTCGGCGCCGACGTCGTGCTGGGCGCGCCGCGGCAGCTGGCGTACCTGCCGTCGGACGTTCCCGGCGAGCCGTGGCCGTCGCCGTTGCTGCCCGGGCTCGACGCGGTCATCGCCGAGCACGAGGGACAGCGCATCTGCGTCCTGGCCAGCGGGGATCCGTTTTTGTCGGGGGTCGGCACCACGCTCGTGGCCCACGGATACGAGGTCGAGGCGCTCCCCGCGCTCTCGTCGGTGACGCTGGCCCGGGCCCGGCTGGGCTGGTCCGCCGAGGAGACCGAGGTGGTGACGCTCGTCGGCCGGTCGTCGGCCCGGGTCGCGCGGGTGCTGGCGCCGGGGCGGCGGGTGCTCGTCCTGGGTGCCGACGCGGCGGCCTTGCGCTCCCTGCTGACCGTGCGCGGGTACGGCGAGAGCGAGCTGTTCGCGCTGGAGAACCTGGGCGGGCCGGACGAGCGCATCTCCGACGGCTGGGCCGGCGACCCCGGGCCGCTGACGGTGTTCGCGCTGACGTGCGAAGGGCCGGCGCTGCCCCTGATCGGCATCCCGGACGACGTGTACTCCCACGACGGCCAGCTGACGAAGCGCGATCTGCGTGTCTCGGCGCTGGCGCGGCTCGCGCCGAGCCCCGGTGAGCTGCTGTGGGACGTCGGCGCGGGCGCGGGCAGCGTCGGGATCGAATGGTCGCGGCTGCACGAGCTGAACCGCGCCATCGCGGTCGAGCAGAATCCGGACCGCGCCGAGCGGATCGGCCGGAACGCGCTGGACCTGGGCGTTCCGGAGCTGCAGGTGGTGACCGGCCCGGCCCCGGAGTCGCTGAGCGCGCTCCCGGCCCCGGACGCGATCTTCGTCGGCGGCGGCCTGACCGCGCCGGGCGTGCTGGACGCCTGCCTGGCGACGGGGGCGCGGCTGGTCGCGCACGGGGTGACGCTGGAAGCCGAACGGATCCTCGGTGACCTGTACGCCGAGCGAGGTGGTGAACTGCTGCGGATCGCGGTCGAACGCGCCGCGCCGCTCGGGGGGTTCACCGGGTGGACCCCCGCCCGGACCGTGACGCAGTGGAGCAGCCGATGACCGCACATCCGCCCGGTCCGAAGGGGCCCTTCAGACCGGAGCCGGCGGCGGGAGGTGGCGGGCGATGACCGTGCACTTCGTCGGGGCCGGGCCGGGTGCCGCGGACCTCATCACCGTCCGGGGCCGGGACCTGCTCGCCCGCTGCGCCGTCTGCCTCTACCCCGGCAGCATGACGCCGCCCGGCCTGCTCGCGTACTGCCCGCCCGAAGCGACGCTGGTCGACACCGCGAACCTCAGCCTCGAAGAGATCGTCGGGAAGCTCGTCGAAGCGCACGAAAACGGCCACGAAGTCGTGCGGCTCTGCTCCGGCGATCCCTCGCTCTACAGCGCCGTCGCCGAGCAGGCCCGGCGGCTCGACGCGGCGAACGTCCCCTACGCGGTCGTACCCGGCGTACCCGCCTTCGCCGCTTCGGCCGCCGTGCTGAACCGGGAGCTCACCGTGCCCGAAGTGGGGCAGAGCCTGGTGATCACCCGCGTCCAGGCGCGCTCCACCAAGATGCCGCCCAAGGAAAGCCTCGCCGCCTTCGCCGCCACGGAGGCGACCCTCGCGCTGCACCTCGCGATCAACCACGTCGAGCGGGTCACCGAGGAGCTCGCCCCCCACTACGGCGCCGACTGCCCCGTCGCCGTCGTCGCGCTCGCGAGCCAGCCCGGCGAGACCGTCGTGCGCGGGGTACTCGGCGAGCTCCCCCAGCTGGTCCGCGAAGCCGGGATGACGCGGGCCGCCACCATCTTCGTCGGCCGGGTGCTCGCCGCCGCGGGCTTCCCCGACAGCTTCCTCTATTCCAGTGCCCGCGACCGGGCGAACCAACCGGAGTCGTTGTGACCGAACTGCGCTGGGGCCTGCTGGCCGCCGGGACCATCGCCGCCCACTTCGCCGCGGGCGTCGGCGAAAGCAAGCACGGCACGCTGACCGCGGTCGCGGCGCGCAACGGCGACCGCGCCCGCGAATTCGCCGCCCGCTTCGAGATCCCCAAGGCCTACAGCAGCTACGAAGACCTCCTCGCCGACCCGGACGTCGACGCCGTGTACGTCTCGACGCCGCACGCGCTGCACAAGGAATGGGCCATCGCCGCGATCGAAGCGGGCAAGCACGTCCTCTGCGAGAAGCCGCTGACGATCACCGCCGCCGACGCCGAAGAGGTGATCGCCGCCGCCCGCGCACACGACGTCTTCCTCATGGAGGCGTTCATGTACCGCCTGCACCCGCAGACGCGGCGGCTGGTCGAGCTGATCACGAGCGGCGCGATCGGCGAGGTCCGCGCGGTCGACACGACGTTCTCCTTCGACAGCAACCCCGAGGAGACCGCCCGCTTGAGCGACCCGGCCCTCGGCGGCGGCGGGATCCTCGACGTCGGCTGCTACTGCACGTCGCTGGCCCGGCTGGTCGCCCAGGCCGCGACCGGCCAGGACGTCGTGGAGCCCACCGAGGTCACCGGGATGGCCCGCCTGAGCCCGGAAGGCGTCGACGAGTACGCCACCGGCCTGCTCCGGCTGCCCGGCGACATCCTCGCGACGATCTCCTGCGGGATCCGGCTGACCCGCGAGGACGGCATCCGCGTGTTCGGCACGCGCGGGCAGCTGTACGTGCCGCAACCGGCGTGGATCCACCCGCTGCGCGACCCCGGCGTCTCCCGGATCGTCCTGACCCCGGCCGGCGGCGAGCCCGAGATCATCGAGGTCGAAGCGACGCAAGGCGTCTTCGCCCGCGAAGCGGACCACGTCGCCGTGCACGTCGGCGACCGGCAGGCACCCGAGCTGACCTGGGCCGAGACGCTGGCCAACCTGCGCACCCTGGACCGGTGGCGCGAGGCAGTCGGCTACGGAACTTCGCGATGATCCTCGTCCTCGGCGGCACCAGCGAAGCGCGAGAGCTCGCCGAAGACCTCGTAGAACGCGAAGTCCGCGTCGTGTCTTCGCTGGCCGGACGCGTCGTCCGGCCGCGGCTCCCCGTCGGCGAAGTGCGCGTAGGCGGCTTCGGCGGCCCGGAAGGTCTCGCCGCCTGGCTGCACGAGAACGACGTGAAGGCCGTTGTGGACGCGACGCACCCCTTCGCCGAGCGCATCGGCGCGAACGCGGCGAAAGCGGCCGAACAGACGCGAACTCCCCTGCTGAGGCTCGCCCGGCCCGGGTGGGAACCGGGCGAACACGACGTCTGGCACTGGGCGGACGACCTCGAAGACGCCGCGAAAAGACTCCCCGAACTGGGCGAACGCGTCTTCCTCACCAGCGGCCGCCAGGGCCTCCCGGCCTTCGCGCACCTCGACGACCTGTGGTTCCTGATCCGCTGCGTCGACCCGCCCGAGCCGCCGCTGCCCCGCCACCACGAGCTGATCCTCGCGCGCGGGCCGTACGAGGTGGCCGCCGAGCGCGAGCTGCTCCGCCGGGTCGACGTCCTGGTCACCAAGGACTCCGGCGGCACGCAGACCAGCGCGAAGCTGACGGCGGCGCGGGAACTGGGCAAACCCGTCCTCCTGGTCCGGCGGCCGGCGAGACCGGGCGCGGAAACCGCCGGCACCGTGGCCGAAGCCGTCGAATGGGTCCTGAACCGATGATCGAAGAGTTCTACGAGGTGCTGCGCAAACGCCGGGACGTCCGCGGCGAGTTCACCGGCGAGCCGATCCCCGAAGCCACCCTGCTGAGGATCCTCGAAGCCGCGCACGCCGCCCCCAGTGTCGGGCTCACCCAGCCCTGGGACTTCGTGCTGGTCGACGACCCCGCGACGCGCGAGACGTTCGCGAAGCACGTCCACGAGGAGCGCGAGGTCTTCGCGGAGCAGCTCACCGAGGACCGCGCGAGCACCTTCGCGAACATCAAGATCGAGGGCATCCTCGAATCGAGCCTCGGCGTCGTCGTCACCTACGACCCGGCCCGCGGCGCGCCCGACGTCCTCGGCCGGCACGCCATCGCCGACGCCGGCCTCTACTCGGTGTGCCTCGCGATCCAGAACCTGTGGCTCGCCGCGACCGCCGAGGGCCTCGGCGTCGGCTGGGTCAGCTTCTACCGCGAGCCGTTCCTCGGCGAGCTGCTCGGCATCCCGGACGGCATCCGGCCGGTCGCGTGGCTCTGCGTCGGGCCGGTGAGCAGGCTGGAAACCGTGCCCGACCTGGAGCGCCACGGCTGGCGCAGCCGCCGTCCCCTGGCCGAGGCGGTGCACCACGGGCGCTTCACGCCACGTGACCCGGGGGTTGCGTCAGCCGCCGGCGTCTGACCCGTTAGCGTTGCGCCGATGCGTCTGATTGCCGTAGCGCTGGGGCTGCTCTCGGCCTTGTGCGCGCTGGCTTTCCCCTTCCTGCCGGTGGTGCAGGACACGGCGGAGGTCGTCTGGCCGACCGGCAGCGACACCCGCTCCGTCAACGCGCCCTTGACCGGGTACTGGGCCCAGGACCTGCGCGCCGAAGTGCCGTGCGCGGCCATCCGCTCGGTGGACGCCCGCACCACCGGTCCCGGCCTGCTCTTCGCCACCGTGCCGGACGGCCGCACCGACCCGAAGGCCGGCAAGGGCGTCGGCCTCCAGCTGAAGGTCGACAACGGCGTGCTGCTCGCCTCCAGCCAGGGCCAGCAGATCGCCCAGCAGCCGCTGCCCGTCGAGAAGTGCGACGTCGAGCTGGACGTCGACGCGACGCAGATGACCCTCGCCGTGGCCGGGACGCCGGTGTTCCACGCCGACGGCGACGTCCGGCCCCGCGTGGTCGGCATCTACTCCTCGATCAACTCGAGCAAGGACCCGATCGCCGGCCTGCACGTCTCGGTCGTGCCGGACACGCGCTACCAGACGTCGCCGACCGCGCTGAAGATCGGCGTCGGGGTGCTCGCCGTGCTGTCGCTGGTCGGCTGCATGATCGCGGTCTGGCGCCGCGACTCCGGCGCCGCGAGACGCGCGCCGCGCTGGGCACCGGTCGGCTGGTGGCGGCTGACGCTGCGGGACGCCACGGTGATCACCGCGCTCGGCGCGTGGGTCTTCATCGGGCCGGTGACCTCGGACGACGGCTACATCCTGACGATGGCCCGGGTCACCGAGCAGACCGGGTTCCTCACGAACTACCACCGCTGGTTCGGGGTCGCCGAGGCACCGTTCGGCTGGTTCTACCACGTCTTCGAGCTGATGGCGCACGTCAGCGTGGTGCCGCCGTGGATCCGGCTGCCGTCGTTCCTGCTCGGGGTGCTCAGCTGGCTGCTGATCAGCCGTGAGGTGATGCCGCGCCTCGGCACCCAGATCCGCACCAGCCGCCCGGCCAGCTGGGCCGCGGCGACGGTGTTCCTCATCTGGTGGATGCCCTACAACAACGGCGTCCGCCCCGAGCCGGTGGCCGCGCTCGGCTCGCTGCTGGCGATCTGCGCGGTGGAGCGCACGCTGGTGACGCGCCGGCTGCTGCCGCTGTGCCTCGGCCTGACCGCGGCCGGGTTCACCCTGGCCGCGACGCCGACCGGGCTGATCGCGGTGGCGCCGTACCTGGTCGCCGCGCGCCCGCTGTTCAAGCTGATCCGCCAGCGCGCGAACGAAAACGGCTGGCTGCCGGTGCTCGCGCCGGTCGCCGCGGCCGGGCTGCTCGTGCTGGTCGTGGTGTTCGCCGACCAGACGTTCGCGACCGTCCAGGAGGCGACCCGGATCCGGACCCAGGTGGGCCCGAACCTGTCCTGGTTCCAGGAACTCGCGCGCTACCAGCTGCTGTTCGCCGACCTGCCGGACGGCTCGGCGCCGCGCCGGTTCCCGGTGCTGCTGGTCGTGCTGTGCACCGCCACCTGCCTGGTGATGCTGCTGCGCCGCGGCCGCATCCCCGGCGCGTCGCTCGGCCCGGCGCGCCGCCTGATCGGCACGACGGCGGTGTTCTTCCTGCTGCTGGCCCTGACGCCGACGAAGTGGACGCACCACTTCGGCGCGTTCGCCGCGGTCGGCGCGTCGATGGCCGCGCTGGCCGCGCTCGCGACCAGTTCGACGGTGCTGCGGTCCAAACGCAACCGCGCGGCCTTCCTCGCGGCGCTGCTGGTCGTCGCCGCCCTCGCCGCGACCGGGCCCAACACGTACTGGTTCGTTTCGCGCCTCGGCGTCCAGTGGACGAACGTGGCGCCGTCGATCGGCGGCATCGGGCTGTCCACGATCCTGCTGGTGGCCGCCGCGATCGCCGGCGTCTACGCGTTCGTCGAGAACGTCCGCGCGCACCGGCCGGGGCTGCCGGCCCAGCCGCAGGAAGGCCGGCTGCGCGCGCTGCGGCGCGGGTCGCTGTCGCTGGTGGTGGTCTGCGGCCTGGTGGCGGGCGGCGAGTTCGTCACGATGGCGTGGGCGATCCACAACCAGGCCGGCAGCTACAGCCTCGGCGCGGCGAACGTGGGGCACCTGTTCGGCAAGAGCTGCAACCTCTCCGACCACGTCATGGTGGAGCGCGACGCGGCGACGAGCATCCTGCACCCGCAGTCCGAGCAGCGGACGGTCGCGGAGAAGCCCAAGGAGCCGAACTCGCCGCTGCCGAACCCCGACCAGGACAACGGCCGCGTCCAGACCGGCTTCCACACCCACGCGGTCGACGACAAGGATCCGCTGGCCGAGCCGCCGCACGGGTTCACCCCGGAGAACGTGCCGATGTGGTCGAGCTACCTCGACCAGGAGACGCGCGCGGGCCGCCTGCGCAGCGACTGGTACGCGCTGACGGAGAAGCCGGCGGACGGCCAGATCGTGGTGGCCACGGCCGGCGCGGCCCGCCGCCCGACGTCGGTGAGCCTCGACTACGGCGTCAACACCCCGGAAGGCGTGAAGGTGCTGCGCAGCCAGTTCATGCTCCCGCCGGGATCGGGCACGGGCGGCTGGAACGACACCCGCATCAACCTGCGCGACCTCCCGGCGGAGACGAACGCGGTCCGCATCAACATCGTCGACAACGACCTGACGGAGGACGGCTGGATCGCGGCGTCGGCCCCGCGCGTCCCGACGTTCACGACGCTGACGGACAAGATCGGCACGAAGCCGGTGTACATCGACTGGCCGGCGTCGTTCGTCTACCCGTGCGCGCAGCCGGTGACGTCCCACGACGGGATCTCGCAGGTCCCGGAGTACCGCATCACGGCGGGCGGCCTGGCGGACGAGGCGGAATGGGCCTCCTCGACCAACGGCGGGCCGATCGGGTGGCTGGAGGAGCTGGCCGAGGAGCCCGAGGTGCCGAGCTACCTGATCGGGCAGCCGAGCCAGTCGTGGGGCCAGCTGCTGCAGATCGAGCCGTTCACCGAAGGCGTCGCGCCGACGGTGGTGCACGGGGAGAAGACCGTGCCGGGGTGGTGGTCCCCGGGTCCGGGGCCGCGCCAGCCCAACGGCAAGGACCCGACGCGCTGACCCCGTCGTGAGTGTTCAGGGCGGGTCTGACCCGACTGAACACTCACGACCAGCCGCAGCAGACCCGGGTCAGGGTTGTGTCCACGCCTGACGGCGGTGGAGGTGGAACCCGGCCCGTTCGAGGTTGGCCACGCTCGGCGAGCCGGGGCGGGCCGTCGCCACCGCCAGGGTGCAGCCCTCCGCGGCCGCCGCCACGAGACGGCGGCGCAGCAACGCCGGCTGCGCGCCCCGGCCGCGGTACTCGGGCAGGGTCGAAGCGGCTCCGAGAACGGCGACCTCGGCGTCGACCGTCATGCCCGCGGCCGCGATCGGCGTCTCCCCTTCCCACACCGCGAACCGCCGCATGATCGGGAGCCGGTGCTCCGCGGCCATGAACGCCGCGACCGGCCCCCGCACCTCGAAGCCGGCCAGCAGGACGCGCAGGAAGAGCTCCTCGTCGACCGCGTCCGGCGGCGGCGCCGGCGCGGGTTCGAGCCGGCGGACGGCCAGGAACCGCTCGCCTGCCGGCACCAGTTCCGGCACCCGCAGCCCGGCCGGGGCGACGACCGCCGGGTGGACACCCTCCCAATCCGGCGAACCCAGCAAACCGCCGAGCGCGGGCAGCGTCTCCGGCGTCACCCCGGTCACCGTCGAGAGGTACCCGAGGGCGGGGTCGGTCGCCAGCACCGCCAGCAATCCCCCGTGCTCCCACGCCCGGAAGCGGCCGGGCACCGCCGCGGCCGACGCCGCCTCGCTCGCCCTCGCCGCCCGGCGGTGCAGGGCGCGCTCCGCCCGGCGCACGTCGGACGTCAATAGCTGCGCGGAGTCCACACCACCCCGTTCTCCGCGCGGGTCCGCGACGAGCCCACGATCAGCAGGCAGCGCATGTCCACTGTGAACGGATCAAGATCGCCCAGCGTCGTGACGCGGATGTCCTCCTCCGGGCCGCCGACGTCCCGCGCCACCACGACCGGCGTCTCCGGAGCGCGGTGGCGGAGCAGGACGTCGCGAGCCGAGGCCAGCTGCGTCGTCCGGGAGCGCGACGCCGGGTTGTACAGCGCCAGCACCAGGTCGGCCGCGCCCGCTGCGTCGAGGCGCTTCTCGATGATTTCCCACGGCTTCAAGCGATCCGACAGCGACAGCACGCAGTAGTCGTGCCCGAGCGGCGCGCCGACCCGCGATGCCGCCGCCTGGGCCGCCGTCACGCCCGGGACGATCCGCACCCGGACGCCCGCGCCGTGCCCCGAGGACACCTGCTCCAGCACCGCCGACGCCATCGCGAACACCCCGGGGTCACCCGAGGACACCACCGCGACCCGCGCGCCCGAAGCCGCCAGCGACAACGCTTCGACCGCCCGGTCGGCCTCGACGCGGTTACCCGACGCGTGCCGCTGCTGCCCCGCCTTCTGCGGCACCCGCGCGACGTACGGCCCGTACCCGACGACGTGCTCGGCGGCCGCCAGCTCCGCCGCGGCCTCGGGTGTCAGCCACTCGGGACCCGCCGGGCCGAGACCCACCACGACGACCTCGCCACCCGGAGCCGGGACCGCAGGCGCGTCGGGAGCAGGACTCTGGCGTGACGCGTAAGCCGGCGAAGGCAGCAGCGCCAGCGAAAAGTACGGCACCGAAGCGGGATCCACTTCGCCCAGGGGCTCGATCCGCTGCTGCCCCCAGGTCGCGCGCTCGACGTAGACGGCGTCGTCCAGCTTCCCGGCCTCTTCGAAGGCCTCCCGCACCGAGCCGAACGTGCGGCCCAGCTTCAGCACGGCCGCCGCGTCGGTGTCCGCCAGCCGCCGGGCCAGTTCGGGTGCCGGGAGCGTGCCCGGGAGCACCGTGAGCACCTCGTCGCGCTGCACCAGCGGGCGGCCGAGCACCGACGACGCCGCGCTCACCGACGTCACGCCGGGCACGACGACCGCGTCGAACCGGCCGGAAAGCCGTTCGTGCATGTACATGTACGAGCCGTAGAAGAACGGGTCGCCTTCGCAGAGCAGGACGACGTCGCGCCCCGCGTCGAGGTGCTCGGCGAGCCGCTTCGCGCTCAGCTCGTAGAAGTCGGCGATCGCGCCCTCGTACCCGCCGGGGTGGTCGGTCGTCTCGGTCGTGACCGGGTAGACGAGCTTCTCCTCGATCTGCCCCTCGCGCAGGTACGGCTCGGCGACCGACCGCGCGATGCTGCGCCCGTGCCGCGCGCAGTGGTAGGCGATCACCGAAGCTTCGGAGATCAGCCGGGCCGCCTTGACCGTCATCAGTTCCGGGTCGCCGGGGCCGAGCCCGACGCCGTAGAGCGTCCCGGTCATTCTTCGGCGCTCGCGAGGGCGTTGATCGCGGCGACGGCCATCGCGCTGCCGCCCCGCCGGCCGTGCACCACCAGGTACGGCGCCGGCGCCCGCTTGGCGAGCTCCACTTTGGACTCCACGGCCCCGACGAACCCGACCGGCACGCCGATGATCGCCGCGGGCACGCCGACGCCTTCGTCGAGGATCTCCAGCAGGCGGAAGAGCGCGGTCGGCGCGTTGCCGATCGCCACGACCGAGCCGGGCAGCTTGTCGCGCCACAGTTCCAGGGCCGCCGCCGAGCGCGTCGTGCCCATCCGCTCGGCCAGCGAAGGAACGCTCGGGTCCGAAAGCGTGCACACGACTTCGTTGCCCGCGGGCAGGCGGCGCCGGGTGACGCCGCTGGCGATCATCTGCGCGTCGCACAGGATCGGCGCGCCGGCTTCGAGCGCGGCGCGGCCGGACTCGACCACGTCGAGCGTGTAGCGCAGGTCGTCGACCAGATCGACCATGCCGCAGGCGTGGATCATCCGGACCGCCAGGCCGGCCACGTCGTCGGGCAGGATCGCCAGGTCCGCCTCCTCGCGGATCGTGGCGAACGAGTGCCGGTAGATCTCGGCACCGTCCCGCAGGTAGTCGATCACAGCTTCCCCTTCAGCTCGTCGAACGGCACCCACCGGCCGTCGACCCGATATCCGTCCGCTTCGGCGACAATGTCCACATGGGACTGTGACGGCTTCCCGCACCGCCGTTCACAGCCCGAGAAGTGCGCGCGCAGGCCCGGCCGGAAGACGGCGTCGGCCCGCACGTCGGCCCGCGACTTCGCGCAGCCGGGCCGGCCGATGCACGCGGTGGTTCCCAAGGCCTCGCCACCGAACCCCAGCCGCTCGAAGACATCGGCGGGTACGTCCGGCAGGACCAGCGACTTCCACGGCGTGACCAGCGCCGGGCCGAATTCCGCCAGCGCCCGGGCCTGCGCGGCGGTCAAGTGCCCGAAGCGGGGCACGACCCCCGCCGCGAAGCCGCCATCCCGCTTGATGAGCCCGGCCGGGACTTCGGTGCTGGTGCGCGGCACCGGCGTCCCGCGCCAGGCCGGGTCGTCGAGTTCGGCGACGCGCCAGGCGGACCCGCGCACGCGGAGGAAGTCGAGCGCGACTTCGACGAGCACCGAGACGGCGTCGGCGCGAGCCACGCAACGTCCGGTGTCGCCGCCCGCGAGCAGCAGGGTTCCCTCGGCCGGGCCGGTCGCCCGCCAGCAGACGTCCGCGCCTTCCCCGGCGACGTCACCGCGGCCGTCGTCGAAGGCGAAGAGGAAGCGGCCGGGCAGTCCGGCGAGCTCCGGGGTGGCGCAGAGCACGGCGTCGAGCGACGCGGCCAGGCCGCGGACGTCGGCGAGCCCGCCGCGCACCCCGCTCAGCGGCGACGCGAGGATGTTGCGGACCCGCTCGTGCGACGGCGAAGGCAGCAGGCCGGCGTCGGTCAGCCGCGTCGCGAGGCCGGGCCGGGTGACGCCGCGCAGCTGGACGTTGCCGCGTGAGGTGAGGTGGAGGTCGCCGTCGCCGCACGCCTCGGCGCAGTCCGCCAGCGCGCGCAGTTGCGGTGCGGAAATCGCACCGCCGGGCAGGCGCACGCGGGCCAAGGGGCCGTCGGCGGCGTCGTGGGGTGCGAAAACACCCGGGCACGCGTCGGCTCGCACACGCGCGGGGTTCGGCATGAGGTCACTGTAGCTGGCGGTTTTCCGGCTCCGGCGGGTCCGAACGGGGCCGGATCCGGGCGACTCCGGCGTCCAGGTCCACGTCACGCCGGGGTGGCGCGCCGTCGGCATCCTGCTCGACGAGCATCGACATCGTTTCCCGGTGTTCCAGCTCACGCCGTTTCGTGCCGTAGAGGAACGCGGTGGTCTCCTCGATGTAGGTCGCGGACAGCCGTGCTTTGAAGCGCGAGCCGTTCTTGCGCGGCCGCAGTTCGATCGCGGCCATGACCAGCAGGATCACGACGCCGCCCGGGAGAGCCAGTCCCAGCCAAGTACCCATGCCCGGCGAACCGGATGACCGCGGGTCAAGTTCCCGGCACAGCAGAACTCTGGTCAAATGTAGTAGGTGTGCTACATTCGATCGCATCAGTTCGATGGGGGTGTCGCGATGAGAGATCCAGCGGTTCCCGTGGTCCGCGTGCGCGGGCTGCGGATGCGCTACGGCACGAACGACGTGCTCCACGGCGTCGAGTTCGAGGCCCACCGGGGCGAGGTCGTCTGCCTGCTCGGGCCCAACGGCGCGGGCAAGACGACGACGATCGAGATCCTCGAGGGCTTCCGGATGCGGTCGGCGGGCGAGGTGAGCGTCCTGGGCGTCGACCCGGCGCACGGCGGGGAAGACTGGCGGGCGCGGCTGGGAGTCGTGCTCCAGTCCTGGCGCGACCACGGGAAGTGGCGCGTGCGGGAGCTCCTGGCCCACCTCGGCCGGTACTACGCGCCCTACTCGACGGAGTCGCGGCCCCGGCCGTGGGACGCCGACGAGCTGATCAAGACGGTCGGGCTCGCCGAGCACGCGCACAAGAAGCTCAAGCAGCTCTCCGGCGGCCAGCGGCGGCGGCTCGACGTCGCCATCGGCATCGTCGGGCGGCCCGAGCTGCTGTTCCTCGACGAGCCGACCGCGGGCTTCGACCCGGAGGCACGGCGGGAGTTCCACGACCTCGTGCACCGGCTCTCCGACGAGCTCGACACCACGATCCTGCTCACCACGCACGACCTCGACGAGGCCGAGAAGCTGGCCGACCGGATCCTCATCCTCAACGGCGGGCGCATCATCGCCGACGGCTCGGCCGACGCGCTGTCCCGGCAGATCTCCGGTGAGGCCGAGGTCCGCTGGACCGTCGACGGCCAGCGCTTCGTCCACGCGACGGCCGAAGCGACGAAGTACGTGTACGACCTGTTCAAGCAGCACGGCGAGGCCGTCTCGGACCTCGAGGTGCGGCGGGCCTCGCTGGAGGACACCTACATGACGCTGGTCCACCGCGCCGAGGCCGGCGGCGAGACGGAGCTGGGTCTCCAGGAAGCGGGTGCGCGATGAACGCCCAGTCCGCCGCCTTGCGGGCCGGGGTGGCCCGCGGCTGGATCGAGTTCAAGCAGACGTGGACCAACCGCGACGACGTCGTCGGCCAGTTCGTCTTCGTCGCGCTCTTCCTCGGCACGCTGTTCTTCATGCGCAACGCGACCCTGCCCGGCACCGGGTTCTCGCTCGGCGCGGCCACCGTGCCCGGCGTGCTCGGCGCCGGGATCGTGTTCAACGGGCTGAACAGCGCGGCCGGCTACCTGTCGATCGACCGCGAAGACGGCACGCTGCTGCGCGCCAAGGCCACGCCGAACGGCATGCTCGGCTACCTGGTCGGGAAGACGACGGCGCTGTCGATGGCGCAGGTCACCAGCATCCTGCTGGTGCTGGTCCCCTGCCTGTTCCTGTACTCCGAGCTCGCGCCGGACGGCGTCTGGTCGTACCTGAACCTGCTGTGGGTGCTGGCGCTCGGTCTGGTCGCCACCCTGCCGCTCGGGGCCGCGCTGGGTTCGCTCACCAACAGCCCGCGGTCCATCGCGCTGATCACGCTGCCGATCATGGGGATGGGCGCGATCTCGGGGATCTTCTACCCGATCACCGCGCTGCCGGGGTGGGTGCAGGGCATCGCGCAGGTGTTCCCGATGTACTGGCTGGGCCTCGGGATGCGCTCGGCGCTGCTGCCCGACGGCGCGGTGGTCGTCGAAATCGGCCAGTCGTGGCGGCCGTTGCCGACCCTGGCCGTGCTCCTGGCGTGGACCGTGATCGGATTGGCCCTGGCCCCGGTGCTGCTCCGCCGCATGGCGCGGCGGGAAGCGGGTTCGTCGGTGGCCGAACGCCGGGAGAAGGCCATGCAGCGTGTGGGGTAGTGATGAGTGAAGTCGTCTACAACCGGATCGCCATGCTGCGCGCGGAGCGGTCGATCTCGCGGCGGCAGCTGGCGGAGGCACTGGGCGTGCACTACCAGACGATCGGCTACCTGGAGCGCGGCGAGTACAGCCCGAGCTTGTTCGTGGCGCTGCGGATCGCGGAGTTCTTCGAGGTCCCGCTGGAGGTCCTGTTCTCGACGAAGCCGTTCCCGCGGCTGGGCGAGCAGTCCGCCTAGGGCTTCGTGAGGCCGGCGTCGACGAGCGCTTGGACGACGTCATCGCGGCGAGCCTCGCGGACGGTCCGGTTCAGCTCGACGTGCAGGAACGGCGCGTCGCCGGCGGCCTGGCCCTGGACGTTCGTCGTCCCGGCCAGGCCCCGGCACGGCTCGGCCCAGGCCCGGCAGACCCGGAACCCGGCTTCGTCGAGGCGGTCGGCCGCGCGGCGGGCGGCGTCCCCGGCTTCGGCGGCCCCGGCCGACAGCACGACGTCCGCCGAGACGAGGGTCGTGTCGTTGAAGCCGTGCAGCTGGACCTGGGGCACACCGCGGCGGGCCAGCAGCGTGGCGACGACGTGGAAGACGGTCCCCGTGTCGTGCGCGGGGTCTTCGCGACGCCGGTGGGCGCCGCCGACCGCGAGGATCGCGCCCGGGGTCCGCCGGAAGAGCTCGAGGCCGACCAGCTCGGTCCGCAGGTCGGACGACGCGTGCGGCGCCTCGACCACCAGCGACGGCGGCGCGGACCGGTCGATCGCGTACAGGCCCCAGGCGCGCTCGGAGCCCGGTTCCTGGTGGACCAGGCTGTCCCCGTCGACGGAAAACCCCAGCTCGCCGAGGTCGTGCGGGGCCCGGTCGAAGAATGCGGCGAACCCGGCTTCGGCGGCCGCCAGCTCGGCGGCGGTCGCCCGGCGGTAGCGCTGGCGGCTCGACTGGGCGGCGGCGAAGTCGCGGAGGAAGGCGTCCAAGCCGCCAGGTTACCGAGCGCCGGTCAACGTCACCTTGACGCACCTCGACCGGCACCGGAGAGTGGAGCCGATACCCACGCGTCGGCAGGTGGAGGAACCCGGTGAGAGTCCGGGGCGGTCCCGCCACTGTCATCGGGAAGAGATTTCCCGAGAGCCAGGAACTCCGGCCGGCGCGCCCGTCGACCCGGGGCGCGGACCCCGAGGAGGAACCTCGTGATCCTGCTTCTGTCCACTTCGGACACCGATCTGCTCAGCGCCCGTTCGGCCGAGGGCGAGTACCGCCTCGCGAACCCCGCGCGGCTCGACGTCGCCGAGCTGCCGGGCTTGCTCGACGGCGTCCGCATCGTGGTCGTCCGCATCCTCGGCACGCCGCGGACCTGGCAGGAGGGCCTGGACACGCTGCGGGCGTCCGGCGCGCACGTCGTCGTCCTGGGCGGGGAGCAGACGCCGGACGCCGAGCTGATGAAGCTCTCGACCGTCCCGGCCGGCATCGCCGCCGAGGCCCACGCCTACCTCGCGCAGGGCGGCCCGGCGAACCTCACCCAGCTGCACCGGTTCCTCTCCGACACGCTCTTGCTCACCGGCGACGGCTTCGAGCCGCCCGCGGAACAGCCCGCCTGGGGCATCCTCGAACGGCCGTCGCTCGCCGAAGGCCCGGTCATCGGGATCCTCTACTACCGGGCGCATCACCTGTCCGGGAACACGAACTTCGTGCACACGCTCGCCGACCGGATCGAAGCCGCGGGCGGCCGCGCGTTGCCGATCTACTGTGCTTCGCTGCGCACGCGCGAGCCGGAGATGATGGCCGAGCTGGGCAAGGTCGACGCACTGCTCGTCACGGTGCTCGCGGCCGGCGGGACGCGGCCCGCCGAGGTGGGCGCCGGGGGCGACGACGAGGCGTGGGACGTCGCCGAGATGGCCGCGCTCGACGTGCCGATCCTGCAGGCGCTCTGCCTGACCAGCGACCGCGAGACGTGGGCGGCCAGCGACGACGGCCTCTCGCCGCTCGACGCCGGCAACCAGATGGCCGTCCCGGAGTTCGACGGGCGGCTGATCACGGTGCCGTTTTCGTTCAAAGAGCTGGACGAAGACGGGCTGCCCCGCTACGTGCCGGACGCCGAGCGCGCGTCCCGGGTCGCTCGCATTGCACTGGCGCACGCTCGGCTGCGGCACACGCCTGCGTCGGAACGGCGCATCGCGCTGATGTTGTCCGCGTACCCGACGAAGCACTCTCGCGTCGGCAACGCGGTCGGGCTGGACACACCCGCGTCGGCGATCGAGCTGCTGCGGCGGATGCGGGAACTGGGCTACGACCTGGGCGCGGACGCTTTCCCGGGCGTCGAACCGACCGGCACCGACCAGCCCGACGGGGACGCGTTGATCCACGCGCTGATCGCCGCGGGCGGCCAGGACCCGGAGTGGCTGACGGAGGAACAGCTGTCCGGCAACCCGATCCGGGTGCCCGCCGCGCGGTACCGCGAGTGGTTCGCCGAGCTGCCTTCGGAACTGCGCGAGGCGATGGAAGAGCACTGGGGGCCCGCGCCGGGCGAGCTGTACGTCGACAACGGCGACATCGTGCTGGCGTCGCTGAAGAGCGGCAACGTCATCATCATGATCCAGCCGCCACGCGGGTTCGGCGAGAACCCCGTCGCGATCTACCACAACCCGGACCTGCCCCCGAGCCACCACTACCTGGCCGCGTACCGGTGGCTGGAAGAGGAGTTCGGCGCGCACGCCGTCGTCCACCTGGGCAAGCACGGCTCCCTCGAATGGCTGCCGGGCAAGACGGCCGGGCTTTCGGCGTCCTGCGCACCGGACGCGGTGCTCGGGAACCTGCCGCTGGTGTACCCGTTCCTGATCAACGACCCGGGCGAGGGCGCGCAGGCGAAGCGGCGGGCGCACGCGACGATCGTCGACCACCTGATCCCGCCGATGGCGCGCGCGGAGTCCTACGGCGACATGGCGCGGCTCGAGCAGCTGATGGACGAGCACGCGAACATCGCGGCGATGGACCCGGCGAAGCTGCCCGCGATCCGCGCCCAGATCTGGACACTCATCCAGGCGGCGAAGCTGGACCACGACCTCGGCATCGACGAGCGTCCGCACGACGCCGAGTTCGACGACTTCCTGCTGCACATCGACGGCTGGCTGTGCGAGGTCAAGGACGCCCAGATCCGCGACGGGCTGCACATCCTGGGCGCGGCGCCGGTCGGCGAGGCGCGCGTCAACCTCGTGCTGGCGATGCTGCGAGCGTCGCAGATGTGGGGCGGTCGCGAGGGGGCGGTGCCGGGGTTGCGGTCGGCGCTGGGCCTGAAGGAAGACGCGCCGATGTCCGATGTGGACGCCGTCGAGAAGACGGCGCGGGAGCTCGTCCAGACGATGGAGATGCGCGGCTGGGACGCCACGGCGGTCGAGTCGGTGGCCCCGGACGCCGAGGTCGCGCGGGTGCTTTCGTTCGCCGCGAACGAGATCGTCCCGCGACTGGCCGGTACGTCCGCCGAACTCGACGCGGTGCTGCACGCCCTCGACGGCGGCTACATCCCGGCGGGGCCGAGCGGATCGCCGTTGCGCGGCCTGGTGAACGTGCTGCCGACCGGGCGCAACTTCTACACGGTGGACCCGAAGGCGATCCCGAGCCGGCTGGCCTGGGAGACCGGGCAGGCGCTGGCGGATTCCCTGTTGAAGCGCTACCGCGAGGACAACGGCGACTGGCCGCGGTCGGTCGGGCTGTCGGTGTGGGGGACGTCGGCGATGCGGACGTCCGGCGACGACGCGGCGGAGGTCCTGGCGCTGCTGGGCGTCCAGCCGGTGTGGGACGAGGCTTCCCGGCGGGTGACGGGCATCGAGGCGATTCCGCTGTCCGAGCTGGGCCGCCCCCGGATCGACGTGACGATCCGGATCAGCGGCTTCTTCCGGGACGCGTTCCCGCACGTGATCGCCATGATGGACGACGCGGTGCGGCTGGTGGCGGCGCTGGACGAACCCGCGTCGGAGAACTTCGTCCGCGCGCACGTCTCGGAGGATTTGGCCGCCCACGGCGATTCCCGCCGGGCGACGACGCGGATCTTCGGCTCGAAGCCGGGCGCGTACGGCGCGGGTCTCCTGCCATTGATGGACAGCGGAAACTGGCGCGACGACAAGGACCTGGCGGAGGTGTACGCCGTCTGGGGCGGCTTCGCGTACGGCCGCGACCTGGACGGCCGCCCGGCGCGCGAGGACATGGAAAGTTCGTACAAGCGCATCGTGGTGGCGGCGAAGAACACGGACACGCGCGAGCACGACATCGCGGATTCGGACGACTACTTCCAGTACCACGGCGGGATGATCGCCACGGTCCGGGCGTTGACGGGCACGGCCCCGGCGTCCTACGTGGGCGACAGCACGTCACCGGACGCGGTCCGCACGCGAACGCTGGGCGAGGAGACGGCGCGGGTGTTCCGCGCCCGGGTGGTGAACCCCCGCTGGCTGGCGGCGATGCGCCGCCACGGCTACAAGGGAGCGTTCGAGCTGGCGGCCACGGTGGACTACCTGTTCGGCTTCGACGCGACGGCGGGCGTGGTCGGCGACTGGATGTACGAGAAGCTGACCGAGTCGTACGTGCTGGACGAGGTGAACCAGAAGTTCCTGCGGCAGGCCAATCCGTGGGCGCTGCGCGGAATCGTGGAGCGGTTGAACGAAGCGGCGGACCGCGGGCTGTGGGCGGAGCCGGACCCGGAGCTGCTCGCGAAGATGCGCGAGGTGTACCTGTCGCTGGAGGGCGACCTCGAGGCGCAGTAGCCCGGAAACGCCCGGGAAACGCGGGCCGGAGTTGGGTGGCGGGCATGATCACCGCCGCCCCTCCGAAGACCCGCTCCTGGGCGCTTCCGCTCATCTGCCTCGGCGCCGCCGTGCTCTACGCCTGGAAGATCGGCGACGGCCAGCTCGGCAACACCTACTATTCGGCCGCCGCGAAGTCGATGACGAGCAGCTTCACGAACTTCCTCTTCGGCTCCTTCGACCCCTATGGCGTCGTCACGGTCGACAAACCGCCGATGGCCCTGTGGCCGCAGGCGCTCTCCGTGTGGATCTTCGGCTTCCACGGCTGGGCTTTGCTGCTGCCGCAGGTCCTCGAGGGCGTCGCGGCGGTCTTCCTGCTCCACCGCACCGTCCGGTTGTGGGCCGGCGAGAACGTCGCCCTCCTGGCCGCGGCGATCCTGGCGCTGACGCCGGTCACCGTGATCATGGACCGCGGGAACAACCCCGACACGCTGCTCGTCCTGTGCCTGGTCGCCGCCGCGTACGCGCTCACCCGCGCGCTCGAAGACGGCCGGAAATGGCTGTGGTGGTGCGCTTTCTTCGTCGGCTGCGGTTTCCTGACGAAGATGCTGCAGGCCTGGATCATCGTGCCCGCCCTGGTCGTCGCCTACCTCGCCGGCACGACCGGGCCGCTCAAGCGCCGGCTGCTGGACGTCCTCGGCGCCGGCGTCGTCCTGGTCGTCTCGTCGTTCTGGTGGATCGCGCTCCACGACTGGTGGCCCGGCGCCAAGCCGTACGTGGGCGGCAGCGCCGACGGCTCCGCGTGGGACCTCGTCTTCGGCTACAACGGCTTCGGCCGCCTCTCCGGCGACGGCGAGGGCGGCGGCATGATGATCATGCGCAACGGGCAGCAGACCATGAGCTCGTTCGGCGGCGACCCGGGGCCGGGCCGGATGTTCAACGACCTGGTCGGCGGGCAGATCTCGTGGCTGCTGCCACTGTCCCTGCTTGTCCTGGTCGTCCTCGGACGCCGGTGGCGCGACGCCGGCTGGCTGCTCTGGGGCGGCTGGCTGCTGGTGACGACCGTGGTCTTCAGCTTCGCCGGCGGCATCTGGCACCCGTACTACACGACGGCGATGGCCCCCGCGATCGCCGCGATTTCGGCCGTCGGGCTCGCGCTGCTGTGGCGCAACCACCGGCGGACCCTGCTCCCCCTGGCCATCGCGGGCAGCGCGGCCTGGGCGTTCGTCCTCACCTCGCGGGACACGGCGTTCCACGGCTGGACGCGGTGGGCGGTGCTCGGCACGGCGCTGGTCGCGGTCGCCTGGCTGGTGGTGGCGCCTCGGCGACGTGCCTTCGTCGCCGGCCTGGTGCCACTGTTGCTGACGCCGGCGGTGTGGTCGGTCGCCGCCGCGCAGAGCACGTCGGCCGGGACGCTGCCCGCCGCCGGACCTTCCAACGGTCCCGGTGCGCCGCCGCCGTCATCCGGCGGGCCGCAGCCCCGGCTGATGCTCTCCGGCGGAGACGGCACCGCCACGCTGTCGGACGAGCAACGACGCATCCTCGACTACGCCCACCGGAACGGCACCGAAATCACCCTGGCGGTGAACGCCGAAGCGGGCACGGTCGCGCCGTTCCTCATCGAGTCCGACGCGACCGTGATCGGGATGGGCGGCTTCGGCGGCCGCGACAACGCGCCGTCGGTCGCGCAGCTCGACCGCTGGCTCGCCGAGGCCAAGCTGCGGTTCGTGCTGAGCGGCGCGGGCACCCCGCCCGGGCCGCCGCGGAGTCCGGTCCAGGGCGAACGCCAACGCTGGATCGAGCGGCACTGCACGGTCGTCGACCCAGGCGCGTACGGCGGCCGGCCCGGCCTCGGACGGGGCGACGGGCCGGTCCGCATCGGCGGCGCGGACACGCTCTACCGGTGCCGCTAACGGCGAGGAAACACCGGCGCGGCGATCATGGCGGCATGCGGGTCCTGGTGGTGGAGGACGAGCCGATGCTCGCGGACGCGATCGCGGAGTGGCTGCGCGACGAGTCGCACGCGGTCGACATCGCCCACGACGGCGGCGCCGCGCTCGACCGGATCGCCGTCCACGACTACGACGTCGTCGTGCTCGACCGGGATCTGCCGGTCGTGCACGGCGACGACGTCTGCCGGCGGGTGGTGGCGTCCGGGGCGGCGACGCGGGTGCTGATGCTCACCGCGGCGGTCGAGGTCACCGACCGCGTCGCCGGGCTGTCCCTCGGCGCCGACGACTACCTGACGAAGCCGTTCGCCTTCCCCGAACTGGCCGCGCGCATCCAGTCGCTGGGGCGGCGCTGCCGGCCGGCCGCGCCGCCGATCCTGCGCCGCGGCGGCATCACGCTGGATCCGGCGCGGCACGAGGTGTTCCGCGACGGGCGCTACCTGCCGCTGTCCAAAAAGGAGTTCGCCGTGCTGGCCGAGCTGCTGCGCGCGGACGGCGCCGCCGTGTCCGCGGAACACCTGCTGGAGAAGGCGTGGGACGAGCACGCGGACCCGTTCACGGGTGCGGTCCGGCTCACGATCCTCAAGCTGCGCCGCAAGCTCGGTGACCCGCCGCCGGTGGAGACGGTCACCGGGGTCGGCTACCGGCTCCGATGAGCCTCCGGCTGCGGCTGACCGTGCTCTACGGCGGCCTGTTCCTGCTGGCGGGCGGGGCGCTGCTGGGCGTCACGTACCTGTTGTTCACGCGGCAGGTCGGGCGGCGGGTCACGTTCATCGCGGGCACCGCGCCGGCCGGGCTGCCTTCGCTGCCGTCACCGGAGTCGCTCGACGAGCAGGCGCGGCAGGTGCGCGAAGCGGCGGCGACGTCGCTGCTGACGCAGGGCGCGATCGCGCTCGGCGCCGTGGCGGTGCTGGCGGCCGGGCTGGGCTGGCTGGTGGCGGGCCGCGCGCTGGCGCCGTTGCGGCAGGTGACGGACACGGCGCGCCGCATCGCGGCGGCGGCCGACCCGGGCGGGCACGAGCGGATCGCGTTGCGCGGCCCCGATGACGAGGTGAAGAACCTCGCCGACGCGTTCGACGTGATGGTCGAGCGGCTCGACCGGTCGTTCGACGCGCAACGCCGGTTCGTCGCGAACGCGTCGCACGAGCTGCGCACGCCGCTGACGCTCAACCGCTCACTGGTCGAGGTGGCGATGCACCGCCGCACGGCGTCCGACGACGTCCGGCAGCTCGGCGGCAAGCTGCTGCGGATCAACGCGCGGCACGAGAAGCTGATCAGCGGGTTGCTGCTGCTGGCCCGGTCCGAGAGCGCGCTGACCGAGCGCTGCCCGGTGGATCTGGCGGCGGTGGTGGCGCACGTGGTCCCACCGGGGGTGACGGAGGACCTGGCCGAGGCGACGGCGCTGGGCGACGCGCTGATGCTGGAGCGCCTGGCGCACAACCTGGTGGAGAACGCGCTGCGCCACAACGTGGCAGGCGGCTGGGTGCGCGTGACGACCCGGTCGTCGCCGGGCCGGGCGGAGCTGGAGGTGGCCAACAGCGGGCCGGTGATCCCGCCGGAGGAGGTGCCGGCGCTGTTCGACCCGTTCCACCGGCGCGCCCGGGTGGCGGCCGAGGGAGCGGGACTGGGGCTGTCGATCGTCCGCTCGGTGGCCCACGCCCACGGCGGCGAGGTGACGGCGACGGCGCGGGAGGAGGGCGGCCTGGTCGTGGTGGTGACCCTGCCGGCGCCTTGAGGCTCGCTGAGTCGCGCGGCCAGGTCAGCAGGGCGTGCGTCGCCGCTCGCCGCGGGCCTGATGGCTCGAAGCGATCCGGACACCCGCGCCCACTCGCCCGCGCCGCGGGCTTGCACCGCTCCGGCACGGCCCGCGCCGCTTGCCCGTTCCTCCGCTGCCGGTTGCCCGTCCTGCCACCGAACCACGATCCGGCGCGCGGGAATCCGGGCGCCGCCTTACTCTCCCGCTCACTTCGCCGTTTCGGTCCGTTGCGGCCTCACCCGGGCGGCACCATTCCCGGGAAAATATCGGATATTCGGCCGCTTTTCGCCCGCCGGACGCCCCTACCCGACCTTCGCGTCTTGACTTCGTCAATGGTCTAGTCCAATAGTTTGTCCACCCTCGAACCCCACCGGGAGGACGGATCATGCGCAGAAGCAGACTGGCCGCCATCGGGCTCGCCGTCGCCACCTTCATCGGTACCGCGGTGAGCCTCGTGATCGGCGCGCCCTCCGCGACAGCGGCGCTGAGCACCAGCTGGTACGCCGCCGCGCCGTATCTGATGCCCGTGAGCAACAATCCCCCCGATCCGATCACCGTGATGAACGCGACCGGGCTCAAGGCCTTCCAGCTCGCGTTCATCCTGGCGCCCAACGGCGGCGGCTGCAGCCCGACCTGGGACGGCACCAACGCGGTCTCCTCCGACACCACCGTCGCGAACGTGATCTCCCGGATCCGGGGCAACGGCGGCGACGTTTCGGTGTCCGTCGGCGGCTACGGCGGCACGAAGCTCGGCCAGACCTGCGGCACCGTGGCCGCGACCGCCGCCGCGTACCAGCAGGTCATCACCAAGTACTCGCTCAAGGCGATCGACTTCGACCTCGAAGAGCCCGAATACGAGAACACCGCGGCCATCGCCAACGAGCTCGGCGCGGCGAAGACGTTGCAAGCCAATAACCCCGGCCTGTTCGTGTCGGTGACCATGCCGGGCACCGCGGCCGGCACCGGCTGGTTCGGCACGCAGCTGCTCGACCAGGCGAAGTCGATCGGCTTCACGCCCAACAACTTCTCGATCATGCCCTTCGACGGCGGTTTCAACGGCGGCTCGTCGCAGGTGTCCGCGCTGGAAGCGCTGCACGGCCTGCTCATGTCGCACATGGGCTGGGACAGCGCGACCGCGTACTCGCACGAAGGCTTCTCCGGCATGAACGGCAAGTCGGACGCGGCCGAGATGTTCTACACCGCCGACTTCCAGACGGTCTACGACTACGCGACCAGCCACGGCCTCGGCCGCTTCACGTTCTGGTCGGTCAACCGCGACCGCGCGTGCGTCGGCACGACGGACAACGGCGTCTGCAGCAACGTCCCGCAGAACGACTGGGACTTCACGAAGTTCAGCGTCCGGTTCGCCGGCGCGACCCCGCCCCAGACGACGCCGACCCCGCCGACCACCACGACCCCGACCACCCCGGGCGGCGGCTCCTGCACCGCGGCGGCGTGGGACAAGGCGAAGGTCTACGTGAAGGACGACGTCGTCTCGCACAACAGCCACAAGTTCACGGCGAAGTGGTGGACGCAGGGCGAGGAGCCCGGCACCACCGGCGAGTGGGGCGTCTGGACCGACAACGGCGCCTGCTGAGCCGTCCGGCCCGTGCGGGTTCCGGCCCGCACGGGCTACTTCCAGTCGAGGTGGGTGTTCTCGCGCTGGACCTCCGGGGTCAGCGCGGGCACCTCGACGACGTGCCGCCCGGCTTCCCGCAGCAGCTCGGTGCCCCGGGCGTCGACGAAGACGGGCGGCTCGCGCCACGCGAAGACGACCCGCGGGATCCCCGCGCCGAGGATCAGCTCGGTGCAGCTGCGCGGGTGGGAGCTGCGGTTGCTGCACGGCTCCAGCGAGCTGTACATCGTCGCCCCGGCCAGGCGCGGGTCGCCGGCGCACTTGGCGAGTGCCGCTTCCTCGGCGTGGTTCAGGGGGTCGCCCTCGCCGGAATGCCCGGTGGCGACGACCTCGCCGCCGGCGTCGGTGATGACGGCCCCGACCCGGAAGGTGTGGCTCGGCGGGCACTCGGCGGCGAGCGCGATGGCTTCCCGCAGGCGCCGGACGTCCCGGCCGGTCGGCTCGGCCGCGGCCCGGTACCGGAGGATCGCCATCCCTTGGAGCTCTTCGACGCCGGCCAGGATCAGCGGGCGCGGGTAGAGCCCGGGCCCGACGAACCGCGGCGCGCCCGGCTGCCCGACGAAGAACGGCGCGATCGCGAGCCGCAGCTCGTCGGCGAGACCTTCGGTGAGGAACCGGGTGTGGATCCTGCCACCCCCTTCGACCAGCAGGTTGCCGATGCCGCGCGCCCCGAGGTCGTCGAGGATGCGCGAGAAGTCGGAGGGATTTCCGGCATCGACGACGGTCGCGACGTGTTTCAGCGCGTCGGCGGCCCCGGGCGGTGCGTAGACGATCTTTTCGGTGTCCCCGACGGTGAAGAACTGCGCGTCCGGGTCGAGGCCGCGGGTGGTCACGGTGACCTTGACGGGTTGCTCGGGCTTCCCCTGCTCCAGCCGCCTCCGCCGCAGCTCCGGCGAGCGCACGAGCAGCCGCGGGTTGTCGGCCCGGACGGTTCCGGCCCCGACGAGGATCGCGTCGGCCTCGGCTCGCAACCGGTCCACGACCGCGAAGTCGTCCTCAGTGGACAGTACGAGCCGCTCGGGCGAGGTGTCGTCGAGGAAGCCGTCGAGCGACTGCGCGGCGGACAGCAGGACGTGCGGCCGGGTGATCACCCGGACCAGTATGCCCGCCCCGTAACGCACCCGGCGATTGCGACGTCTACGAGTGCATGACCACGCGAGGCTGGTACAAGGAACGGACGCTCACCCTGGTCGACACCCTCGGGCGCGACGTCCCGGTGACGACCGGGCTCACGCGCGACCCGGAGGGCCGGCTGGTCGCGGCCATCGCGATCGGCGACGGCCCGAGCGCCGTCTACCGCCACGTGCTCGACCAGGACGACCGCACCGGACTCGTGGTCAACGCGGCGCACACGGTCGACGACCTGCGCACCCTGTCCGGCATCGAACCGGCCCGCGGGCTCCGCGCCCACCACCAGACCGGTCAGGCGGGCAAGACGGCGTACTGGCGGACGTAGAGGTCCGTGTACGTCACCGGGCCGCGCGGGCCCGGGACCTTGTCCAGGTTGATGCCGGTTTCCGGGACCGCGAGCAGCTTGAAGCCGTCGAGGAGGCGGGTCGGGGCGTTCCAGAAGACGCCGGTGCCGGTGTAGCCGTCGAAGAAGGCGTCGGCGGCCGCCGCGTCGTCGGTGGCGATGCCCGCCGCCAGGCCCGACGTCTGTTCGTTGGCGATCTCCACCGCGTCGGCGAGCGCGCCGACCTTGGCCACCGTGACGGTCGCCTCGCGGTCGGAGTCCAGCGCCCACTCGTAGCCGATGGCGTGCTCGTGCGGCGCCAGCGAAGGCGTGACGCCCCGCTCGGCCAGCGCCTCGGAGATGCCCGGCCAGACGTCGTCGTGGATGCCCTCGTGGATGAGCAGCAGGTTCAGCCGGTTGCAGACGCCCAGCCGGTCGAGGCTCGCGTAGACGAGGTCACGCGCCTTGGTGACGTCCGCCCCGCGGTCGACGTACAGGACGCCGCCGCCGTCGGCGTGGGCCAGCGTGCGCACGCCGTGGACGGCCGCCTCGGTGGCCAGCGCCCGGGTGCTGTCGCCGCTGCCGCGCAGGATCACGAGCGGCACCAGGTTCGGCAGCCGCACCAGCGCGGACGCCGCCTCGCGCTCCACCCGCGGCACGAGCTGCACGCAGTCGGCGTCGATGCCGGCCTCGGTCAGCGCCGGGGCGATGACGACCTCGCGCAGCCGCTGCGCCGAGCCGAGCGCGGCCGAGCCGGTGCGCAGCACGCCGCCGTTGCGCGACTTGACCAGCTGCGACGCCACGTCGACGGTCACGTTCGGCCGCGCCTCGTAGTTCGCGCCGATCACGCCGACCGGGCGTCGCCGCTCGACCAGCTTCAGGCCGCCGTCCAGGGTGGACACGTCGACCGAACGCTCCTGGTGCGGAGCGCCGGCGAGCAGCCGCAGCTGCTCGGCCATGCCGGTCAGCCGCTCGGGGGTGATGGTGAGCCGGTCGAGCAGACCGGCGCTCATCCCCTCGCCCTTGGCGCGCTCGACGTCGGCCTGGTTCGCCTCCAGGATCTCGTCGCGGTGCGCGAGCAGCCTTTCGGCCATCCCGGTCAGCGCGGCGTCGACGGCCTCGGCGGAAGCGGCGGCGAGCGACGGCGCGGCCAGCTTCGCCGCCCGTGCGCACTCCTCCACGGCCTTGGCGACCTCGTCCATCGTTCGTCTCCCTCCGCGCGGACCAGCGAGAGACCAGTTTGCCGCATGGGCGTGTCTAGGCGGCGACGGGCTCCAGCAGGTACAGCCCACCGGCGATCAGGCAGCTGACCGTCGCCACGGCGAAGACCAGCACCCACAGCACCGGCGGCACCGCGGTGAGCCGGCCCAGCTGGTCGGCGTCGGAGTCGCGGGCGCGGCCCCGCCGCCGCTTGACCTGCAGCTCGACCACCGGCCGCACGCCCCCGAACAGCAGGAACCACGTCACGAGGTAGCTGAACGGAGCCTGCACCTCGACCGGCGCGACGAACGCGACCAGTGCCAGCACGACGGCGCTGGCGACGACGGTGAACACCCCGTAGGCGTTGCGGACCATCACCAGCACGCCGAGCAGCAGCAGCGCGATCAGGACGAGGACCGTGCCGGCCAGGTCGGCGCCCAGCAGGCTGGCGAACAGCAGCCCGAGCACCGACGGCGCCAGGTACCCGGCCATCGCGGTGAAGGCCATGCCCGGCCCTTCGGGCTTGCCGCGCGAGACGGTGACGCCCGAGGTGTCCGAGTGCAGCTTGATGCCCTGCAGCCGCCGCCCGACCAGCACGGCGGCCAGGGCGTGCCCGGCCTCGTGCACGATGGTGACGCCGTTGCGCGCCAGCCGCCACGGGCTGCCGCCGACGAGCACGACCAGCAAAGCCACCCCACCGGCGACCAGGGTGATCACCGCCGGGGCCTGGGCCTCATCGAGCAACGACGGCGTGGTGGCGGCCGCACGAAGGGCGGCACCGGCCTGACTGCCGAGGGCGAGTTGAACGGGCGAGCTCACCCGGACACCTCACCACAGGCGATATCTGGCTACGGTGAGTCCCCGCCGCTGGAGCTTTCGGCGGCTCCGGTATCGGATCGATGCGATCTCCTTTCGTCGTGGTGGAGGTGGGAGGGCGAACGCGGGCTCGCGGTGAACGTCCGGCCCGGCTCCTGGGCAGGTCCGGCGGCCGCGCCGACGGAGGGCAATGGCTTCCGGCGAGGTCGGCCGGGCTCACGTGACTGAAACCATGATTCGCGTAGCCGAAGCCGAGACTCGCGTGACCGAAGCCGAGGCTCGCATGCTTGAAGCCGGAACTCGCGTGATCGAGGCCGTGGCCCGTGCTTGGAGCCGGAACTCGCGTGATCGAGGCCGGAACTCATGACCGGGGCTTGGCCGGGCCGCCGGGTCAGGTCATCGGGACTCCCTCATCCGCGCCTCCCCTTCCACCCGGAACAGGAACGACACCCAGCTCCGGAACGGCGCCCACGCCTCGGCGATCTCCGTCAGCTCGTCCACTCCCGCGTCCGGCAGGTGGTACGCGTCGCGCATGATCTCGTGGAGGCGGGTCTCCGCGCGGGGGAACACGTCCGGGTGGCCGGCACCGCGGATCAGGATCAGCTCCGCGCTGAAGCGGCCGATCCCCGGCAGGAGCTGCAGCTGTTTCAGCGCCTCGTCGGCCGGCATCGCCCGCAACGTCGCCGCGTCGAGCAGGCCGTCCGCCGCGGCCTCGGCGATTCCACGCAGGCGCTGCATCTTCGGCCCCGACAAGCCCGGCAGGTACTCCAGCTTCGCCAGCACCGCGGGCGCCGGGAACGACGTCAGCACGCTGCCGCCGACGTCGACCTCCGTGCCGTGGCGCTCGGCCAGCCGGCGGCGCAGCCGGACCGCCTGCGTCATCCAGATCCGGTGGCTCAGCACCGCCCAGCACGCCGCCTCGTACGGGGACGCGAACAGGACCGGCCGCAACCCCGGATGCATGCCCTGCACCAGGGACACCACCGGGTCGCGGCCGCCGACGTCGGCGAACCCGGTGCCGTCGACGTCCAGCGAACACATACGCCCCGCCTGGGTCATCACCGCGTCCGGCCGCGCGGGCGACCCGTGCACCTCCACCACGACCTCGGCGGGCGATCTCTGCCGCAGCACCGCCCCCACCGGTGTCCACTCGCCCTCGAGCGGGAACGCCACCTGAAGCGCGCCGGGCTCGGCGTCCGGCCGGCCGGCCGGCGCGAAACCGGTCAGGAACCGGGCCGCCGCGGCCAGGTCGAACTCGCCGCGCACCGTGATCTCGTTGTCCAGCAGGGAAACCGTCATCAGTCCTCCTCGGATCGGAACCTCGCCTGCGACGCTAGGCAGGAGCACCGACAATTTCGGCCTCGAACGCCTGAGCCCGCGGCTTCTTCACTCGTTCGAGTTCCCCAGCTTTGACATACTGTCGGTATCCGAGAGGAGCGCAATGCCGACCGAGACCGCCACCGAACGTCTGGAAGACCTCCTGGACACGCCCGCGAAGATCGAGGACGGCTACCTCGACCTGCTGGGCGTCGTCAGCCAGGCCGGCCCGCCGACCGGCCTCACCCAGCGCCTGATGCGCACCACCCTCCTCCCGCGGATCTACGAGCGGTACTGGCGTCCCGCCCTCGGCCGCGCGCTCAAAGGCCCCTTCGGCCCCAGCATGAGGGGCGAAATCGAGCTCGCGACGAAGCTCCTGGACCTGCGCCCCGGAGACACCGCGCTCGACGTCGCCTGCGGCACCGGCCGGTTCACGCGCGCGTTCGGCACGGCCGTCGGCCCGGCCGGGCTCGCCATCGGCCTCGACGGCGCGCGGACGATGCTCACCGAAGCCGTCGCCGAGGCCGGCCCGGCGTCCGTCGCCTACCTGCGCGCCGACGCCGTGCGCCTCCCACTAAAAGAGTCCACAGTGGACGGACTCTGCTGCTTCGCCGCCCTCCACATGTTCGCCGAACCCGAAACGGCGTTGGACTCCTTCGCGCGCGTCCTGAAACCCGGCGGCCGGATCGTGCTGCTGACGAGTGCCCGGCGTGGCTGGCAACCCGCGCGGGTGGCGGAGTCCGTCGGCGGGATCCTGAGCGGGCAGCGGATGTTCGACCGCGGCGAGATCGCGGCGGGCCTGCGCGCCCGCGGCTTCGCCGGGATCACCGAGCGGTACGCCGGGGTCACGCAGATCGTGGCGGGCCGGCTGACCTGAGCGCCGCGGATTGTCGGAGCCTGCGGTTAGCATCGCCCCCATGACCCACCACGAGCCCGTCCCGCCCGACGACAGCTACCTGCGTTCCCTGGTCGAGGCCACCGCCGACGCCGTCGCGGCCGCCGAACCGCTGTCCTCGCCGCACACCGGCGCGGACGAGGCGACGCGGGCCGAAGTGACCGCCGTGGTCGAACGCAGTTCACCCGATCTGGTGGCGTTGAGCCAAGATCTCCACGCTCACCCCGAAGAGGGGTTCGCCGAGCACCGTTCGGTGCGAGCACTGGCCGGCCTCCTGAAGCGCCACGGCCACGAAGCGACCGTCGGCGTCGGCGGGCTCGACACCGCGCTGCGCGTCAGCACGCCTGAACGAGACGGCCCGCACATCGCCGTGCTCGCCGAGTACGACGCCCTTCCCGGCCTCGGCCACGCGTGCGGCCACAACGTCATCTGCACGACCGCCGCGGGCGGCTTCCTCGGCGCCGCGACCGTGGCCGAGCGGCTCGGCGGCCGCGTCAGCCTGATCGGCACGCCGGCCGAGGAAGGCGGTGGCGGCAAGGAGATCCTCGCCCGCGCCGGGGTGTTCGACGACGTCGACGCAGTGATCATGCTGCACCCGTTCAGCCACGACATCGCGCTGCACCCGTTCCTCGGCCGCCGTCAGCTGGAGATGGTCTTCCACGGCGTCGGCGCGCACGCCTCGGCCCAGCCCTTCATGGGCCGCAACGCGCTCGACGCCGCCGTCGCGGCCTACCAGGGCGTCTCGGCGCTGCGCCAGCAGCTCCCGCAGAGCGACCGCGTCCACGGCGTCTTCACCGACGGCGGCGCCCGGCCGAACGTCATCCCGGCCCGGGCCGCGCTGCTGTTCTACCTGCGCTCCCAGAACCCCGAAACCCTGCGCGACCTCGCCGCCCGCATGACGTCCATCGCGGAGGGCGCGGCGGCGATGACCGGCTGCGGCGTCGAGCTGACCTGGGACGCCCAGGCCGCCTACCTGCCGATCCGGTTCAACACCGCGCTCGCCGGGCGGTGGACGGCCAACCAGCTCGGCACCGGCCGCACACCGCTGCCGCCGGGCATCGTCCCGGAGTCGCTCACGGGATCGACGGACCTGGGCAACCTGTCGTACCGGATGCCCGCGCTGCACCCGATGCTCGCCGTCTCGGGTCCGACGGTCGCGTTGCACACCAAGGAGTTCGCGGCCGCGGCCGGGTCCGAGACGGGCGACGCCGGAGTCCGGGACGGCGCGCTGGGCCTGGCCCTCACCGCCGCCGACTACCTGGGGGACGCCGAGCTGCGGAAGGCGGTCCACGACGAGTTCGAGGCGGCGGGAGGCGCACTGGACGTACCGTCGTTCTTCGCGTGACGCCTGAGGATCGCCGGAGTTTTCTCAGCTGATTCTTCTCAGCAAAGCCTGAGGTATTTCCACAGGCTGTTCACAAGCACGGGCGCGAATCTTGAGTCATGACCGAGAACGAGAGTCGGCCCGGCCCCGCCTCACCCGGTGGGCACCAGCCGCACCAGAGCACCCAGCAGTACGGGCCGTACGCGCAGCAGCAGTACGGCTACCAGCACCAGGCCGCGCCGAACCCTCTGTTCACGCCGCAACCGCCGCCGCAGATGCCCACGGCGCTGAAGGCCAAGCCGCGCAGAGGCGGCCGCGTAGCGATGATCGTCAGCGCGACGGCTCTCGGCGCCGCGCTGGTCGGCGGTGTCGGCGGCGCCGCGATCGTCGGGCTCACCACGAACTCGGCGGACGGTACGACGACGTCGGTGAGCACGCCGGCGGCCACGGGGCAGACGGTGTCGAACCCGGCCTCCGGCGACGTCAGCGGCGTCGCGGCGAAGGTGACGCCGAGCGTGGTGCAGATCAACGTCACCACCGGGCAGGGCGAGGCCATCGGCTCCGGCGTCATCCTCACCTCGGACGGCCGGATCTTGACCAACGCGCACGTCGTCGACGGCGCCCAGAGCGTCGTGATCACCACGTCCGACGGCAAGAAGTACCAGGCCAGCGTGGTCGGCGCGGACACCAAGGCCGACATCGCGGTGGTCCAGGCGCAGAACGCCAGCGGCTTGACGGCGGCGACGCTGGGCGACTCGAGCAAGCTGGTCGTCGGGCAGGAAGTCATCGCGATCGGGTCGCCCGGCGGGTTGCAGAACACCGTCACCACCGGCATCGTCAGCGCGCTCAACCGGAACCTGTCCGACATCGGGCAGGGCCAGGAGCAGCAGCAGTCGCCGTTCAACCGGACTTCGAACCAGACCGAGGACTCGCCCAGCTACACCGCGATCCAGACGGACGCCGCCATCAACCAGGGCAACTCCGGCGGCGCGCTGGTCGACGCCCAGGGCAACGTCATCGGCATCAACTCGGCGCTCTACAGCCCGACGGCCTCGGCCAACGGCTCGGCCGGCAGCGTCGGGATCGGCTTCGCCATCCCGATCAACGACGCCAAGAAGATCGTCGACCAGATCGTGAACAGCTAGGACGCGGACGGGCCGTGGTCGGGGCGGTCCGTTCCACCCGCTTTCGGGGAGCGGGACGGCGAAGGCCGTTTCGAGAGTCAATCGGGGGCTCTCGAAACGGCCTTCGCGTTGTTTACAGCTCGTAGGTGAGCGTGAGGGTGTGGTTCTGCTCGGCGTCCATCTCGATGTTCGCCGTGCCGGAGATCCCGGTCAGCTCGCCCGAGCCCGAGCCGGTGAGGATCTTGAGCGTCAGGCCGGACTCGTCGGCCGAGTGGTGCAGGACGAAGGCGCCCTTGCGGCCGTCGACCGAGACGGCGAGACGCTCGAAGGCAACGTACGCGCGCGAAGTCGCGTTGGACGCCGTCAGCATCTCGACGGTGCTGGTCCCTTCGACCGCTCCGGTGAACGTCTTGGCGATCGCCACCCGGGCGAACTCGGTCCCCGCGGCCTCGTTGGTCGCCTGCGGCGCCCACTCATCGAGCACGAACGACGCGGTGGCAGTGCTGGTCATGGCTGTTTTCCCCTGTCTCGAAGGTGAGCCGAGCTTGGCAGCCATACCTGACAGTTCGCGTCAGGTATTCCTCACCGCTTCCGGTTGCCGAACAGCCCGCGCGTGATCTCCCGGCCCAGCGCGCTCGCGGCGGACCGCATGAACGACTTCACGGCCGGGTTCTTCATCGCCGACTCGAGGAACCCCGGCTCGTCCTTCTCCTTCTCGGGAGCCGGAGGGGCCTCGGCGGGCGGAGCGTCCGGAGCGGGAGCCGGCGGGATCTTCGCGGCCAGCTTCTCGTACGCGGACTCCCGGTCGATCGTCTCGGCGTACTTCGCGTGCAGGTCCGACGAAGCGACCGCGGCGGCGACGGCTTCGGGACCGATCGAGCCCATCTTCGAGCGCGGCGCCCGCAGCCGCGTCCACGCCACCGGCGTCGGCGCACCCCGCTCCGACAGCACCGTGACGATCGCCTCGCCGATGCCCAGCGACGTCAACGCCGTGTCGAGCTCGTAGAACTTCGTCTTCGGGTAGGTCTTGACCGTCTTGGCCAGCGCCGCCTGGTCGTCCGGCGTGAACGCCCGCAGCGCGTGCTGGATCCGCGCGCCCAGCTGCGAGAGGACGTTGTTCGGGATGTCCGTGGGCAGCTGCGTGCAGAAGAACACGCCGACACCCTTCGACCGGATGAGCTTCACGGTCTGCTCGATGCGCTCCAGGAACGCCTTCGGCGCGTCGTTGAACAGCAGGTGCGCCTCGTCGAAGAAGAAGACGAGTTTCGGCTGGTCGAGATCGCCTTCCTCCGGCAGCTCCTCGAACAGCTCGGCCAGCAGCCACATCAGGAACGTCGAGAACAGCGCCGGTTTCGCCTGGAGGTTGTCCAGCTCCAGCAGCGTGACGACGCCCTTGCCGTCGTTCTGCCGCATCAGGTCGTGAACGTCCAGCTCCGGCTCGCCGAAGAAGTTCTCACCGCCCTGAGCCTCCAGGTTGGACAACGCGCGCAGGATCACCCCGGCCGTCGCCGCCGACACCCCGCCGATGCCCTTGAGGTCTTCCTTGCCCTCGTCGCCGGTGAGGTGCGTGATCACCGACCGGAGGTCCTTCGTGTCCAGCAACGCGAGGCCGCGCTGGTCCGCCCAGTGGAAGATCAGCCCGAGCGTCGACTCCTGCGTCTCGTTGAGCCCGAGCACCTTCGACAGGAGCACCGGCCCGAAGCTCGTGATCGTCGCCCGGATCGGCGAGCCCTTCCCGTCGCCGCCCAGCGACAGGAACTGCACGGGGAACGCCGTGCCGGCCCAGTCGTCGCCCAGCTCCTGAGAGCGCTTCGCGACCTTGTCGTTCGCCTCGCCGGCCGCGGCCAGCCCGGACAGGTCGCCCTTCACGTCCGCGAGCACCACCGGCACCCCGGCGGCCGACAGCTGCTCCGTGACGAGCTGCAGCGTCTTCGTCTTGCCCGTCCCGGTCGCGCCCGCCACCAGGCCGTGCCGGTTCAGCGTCGCCAGCGGCAGGCGCACCGCGGCCGCGGCGTCCGCCTTCCCGTCGATCACCACCGCGCCCAGCTCCAGCGCGGCCCCCTCACTCGCATAACCAGCGGCGATCTCGCTCGCCGGCGACTCTTGCCCGGTCACTCGCACCTCCCCGATCGTGTGGCCTGCACCACATCTCGGAGCGTAACGCGCCGTACGCGCAGGTAACGCCCTTCCCATCCCCGTGTCGGGTTAGGGTCACCGGGTGACCGACCGCCTAGTCTGGATCGACTGCGAAATGACGGGGCTCGACCTCGGCAAGGAAGCGTTGATCGAAATCGCCGCCCTCGTCACCGACGCGGAGCTGAACGTGCTCGGCGAAGGAGTCGACATCGTCATCCACGCCGACGAGGAAAAACTCGCCGGGATGCCCGACGTCGTCCGCGAGATGCACGCCCACTCCGGCCTCACCGAAGAGGTCCGCGCCTCCAGCGTCACCCTCGAAGAAGCCGAACGCCGCGTCCTCGAGTACATCCGCGAGCACGTCCCGGAAGCCGGCACCGCGCCGCTCGCCGGCAACTCGATCGCCACCGACCGCGGCTTCATCGCGCGCGACATGCCGGCGCTCGACGCCCACCTCCACTACCGCCTGGTCGACGTCTCCTCCGTCAAGGAACTCGTCCGCCGCTGGTACCCGCGGATCTACTACGCCAAGCCGGAGAAGGGCCTCGCGCACCGGGCACTGGCGGACATCAAGGAATCCATCGGCGAGCTCGACTACTACCGGCGCGTCGCCTTCGTCCCGCAGCCCGGCCCGACCAGCGACGAAGCCAAGGCGGCGGCCGCTGAAGTGCAGGAACGGTTGCAGAGGTAACCCCCTGAAATCCGGTTGAGGGCACCCGCTACGATTACTGCCATCGAGGTGATCGCACGCGGTTCCCTCGCTGATGGTGGGCGTAGCTCAGCTGGTAGAGCACCTGGTTGTGGTCCAGGAGGTCGCGGGTTCGAAACCCGTCGCTCACCCCAACACCCCGACGTGGTCGGGCCCTCGCGGGCCCTCCCCATGGTCGGGGTTTCGCCTTTTGTGGGGCCGAACCCCCACACTCCCGCCGGGGGCTCGCCCCCGAAACCCCCCGTCCCGCGTGGTTTCGTTGCGCTGTTCGTGGCAACCCTCACGACCGGATGGCTCAGCGTGCGAACGTCCGATCGCCGGTGCACCGTGGGATGGTGGCACGTTCAGGACCGAAGATCAGGCGGAAGAAGAAGCTGCGGTACGAGGACATCACCGTCGTCGACCGCTCGCTTCTCAAGCGGGCGGTGGGCGCCGCCGCCCTCGGCAACGCCATGGAGTGGTTCGACTTCGGCGTCTACGCCTACATCGCCGACACCATCGCCGAAGTCTTCTTCCCGCCCACGGTCTCCCCTGGAGTCCGGCTGATCGGGACCTTCGGGGCCTTCACCGCCGCCTTCCTCATGCGGCCGCTCGGCGGGCTCGTCTTCGGGCCGCTCGGCGACCGGATCGGGCGGCAGAAGGTCCTCGCCGTCACCATGATCATGATGGCCATCGGGACCCTGTGCATCGGGCTGATCCCGTCCTACTCGTCCATCGGCGTCTGGTCGCCCATCCTGCTCGTCCTCGCGCGGATGGTGCAGGGGTTCTCCACCGGCGGCGAGTACGGCGGCGCGACGACGTTCATCGCCGAGTACTCCCCCGACAAACGCCGTGGCTTCATGGGTTCCTGGCTCGAGTTCGGCACTCTGTCCGGGTATGTGCTCGGCGCGTCCGTCGTCACCGGGATGAAGGCCTGGGTCCCGCACGAGACGCTGCTCGACTGGGGCTGGCGGATCCCGTTCCTGGTCGCCGGGCCGCTCGGCATCATCGGCCTCTACCTGCGGCTCAAGCTCGAGGAGACGCCCGCGTTCCAGAAGCACGCCGAAGAGGCGGAGAAGCGCGGCCGCTCCGGCGAGCCGTTCTGGAAGATGTTCACCGACTACTGGCCCGCGCTGCTCATCTGCGTCGGCCTGGTGCTCGTGTTCAACGTCACCGACTACATGCTCCTGTCGTACATGCCGACGTACCTGTCCGAGCAGCTGCACCTCGACGCCACCCACGGCCTGCTGCTGATCATCGTCGTCATGGTCGTGATGATGCTGATCATCCTGGTCGGCGGGCGGATCACCGACCACGTCGGCCGCAAGCCCGTGATGATGGCAGGCTGCGTCGGCTTCGTCGTGCTTTCCTGGCCGCTGATGCTGCTGGTGCACGACGGCGGCCTGATCCTGACGTTCCTCGGGCTCATGGGCCTCGGCCTGCTGCTGCTCTGCTTCGAGGTCTCGATGCCCGCGGCGCTGCCGGCGCTGTTCCCGACCGCGATCCGCTACGGCGCGCTGTCCATCGCGTTCAACATCTCCGTGTCGCTCTTCGGCGGGACGACGCCGCTGGTCATGCAGGCGCTGATTTCGGCCACCGGCCACGACTTCTGGCCGGCCTGGTACATGATGGCCGCCGGCGCGGTCGGTGCCGTCGCGGTCTACTTCAGCCGCGAGACGGCGAACAAGCCGCTCTGGGGCTCCGGTCCCGCCGTGGCGACCGAAGCCGAAGCACGGGAGCTCGTCCGCGATTCGGCGAAGGGCTAGACCGTCTCCAGCAGGAGCCCGGTCAGCTCGGCGGGCATGGTGATCATGCAGTCGTGCCCGGTCGGCAGCTCGCGGACCGGCTCGCCCGCCGGGACCGGCCGCCGGGTGATGCCCGCCGGACGTTGTCCGCCCACGCAGTGGATGTGCGTGCGCGGGATCGCCTTCGCCGCCGGGTTGTCCAGCCGGACCGGCTCCGTGAGGCAGCGCACCGGCTGGTCGGAGAGCATCGAGCGCAGCCAGGCGACGTCGTCGGGATCGGTGACCCCGAACAGGCCCATCGGCGGCATCTCCGGCAGCGGCGGTACCCGCCAGCCGTCCACCGCGGCGTCGATGAGCTGCTTGGTGATGGGCATGACGTCGGCTGCGGTTTCGCCGTCTTCGGGCACCATCGCGTCCAGGAACACCAGGCGGGCAATCCGTTCCGGGACGGCGTTGGCGACGCCCGAGATGACCATCCCCGCGTAGCTGTGCCCGACGAGCACGACCTCGCGTTCGTCCTCGAGCAGGCGGACGACGTCGTCGACGTGGGTGCCGAGCCCGACTTCCGGGCTCAGCAGGTGAGCTTGGTCGCCGTAGCCGGTCAGGGACGGCGCGAGCACCCGGTGTCCGGCGGATTCCAGGCGCGGGACCACCCGATCCCAGCAGTGTCCGCTGTGCCAAGCGCCGTGGACCAGCAGGAATGTTGACATGCACGCCTCGGTTCTCTTCGGTTCCTCGGTACCATTCGGTAACCGGAACCATCGTGATCCACTCGACGCGCACCGGGCAATACGGCACTAAATGGTGCCCCGGTTCTCAGGAGGTAACCGTGCAGGACCCCTGCCAGGCCCGCGAAGTCCTCGGCATCGTCGGGGACAAGTGGGCGCTGCTGGTCGTGCGGATGCTCAAGGACGGGCCGCGGCGCTTCACCGAGCTCAAACGGAGCATCGACGGGATCAGCCAGCGCATGCTGACCGTGACCCTGCGCGACCTCGAGCGCGACGGGATCGTGACGCGCACGGTCCACGCCGTCATGCCGCCGCACGTCAGCTACGAGCTGACCACCATGGGCCGGACCCTGCGCGAAGCCACCGCGCCGCTGATCGAGTGGAGCATCACGCACCTGCCGCTCATCGCGGCGGCGCGCGAGGAGTACGACGACCGCTAGTTCGCGGCGGTCCGCCACTCGTCCCAGGACAGCTGCCAGACGCTCCAGCCATCGGCCGGCTCGAGCTTCGGGCCACCGCTGTTCTGGACCGTGACGACGTCACCCTTCTTCGACGTGTCCATCAGCCACTTCGTGTTGTCGGTGGACAGGTTGAGGCAGCCGTGGCTGACGTTGCTGTGCCCCTGCTGCCGCACCGACCACGGCGCGGAGTGGTAGAAGATGCCGCTGTAGGAGAGGCGAACCGCGTACTGGACGAAGGTGCTGTAGCCACCGGGCGAGTCCTCGGGCACGCCGTAGGTGGCGGAGTTCATCGTGTACCCGTTGTGCTCGCTCATGACGGTGTAGGTGCCGGCCGGGGTGGTGTGGCCGGGCTTGCCCATGGAGGTCGGCATGGTCTTGACCTCCTTGTCGTTGATCGTGACCGTCATCTGGTGGGTCTGACCGTCGGCGACCGCGACGAGCTTGTCGCCGACCGTGCCGGTGATCTTCTTGTCCTCGCGGCCGTAGCTGCCCTTGCCGAGCGCCTTGCCGTAGACGGCGGCGTCGACCTTGATCTTGGTGCCGCTCTTCCAGTAGTCCTTCGGCCGCCAGGTCACCTGCTTGTCGCCGGACCAGCGGAAGGCACCCTCGGTGGCGGGCTCGGCGGTGACCTTGAGCGCCTTCTCGGCGGCGGCCTTGTCCGCGACGCTGCCGGTGAAGGTGAAGATCAGCGGCAGCCCGACGCCGACGGTCTCGCCCTCGTCGAGGTTGACGGAGACACCGAGCTGCCGCGCGGGCCTGACGGTGCTGAAGCTCGACGTGGCGCTGACCGGCTTGCCGTCCGAGCCGGTCGCGGCGGCGGTCAGCGTGTAGGTCTTGTTGTAACCGAGCGGCTCGACGGAGTCCCACCCGGAGCCGTCGGCGCGCGCCTTCCCGGCGACGACCTTGCCGTCGGCCCCGGTCAGCTTGACGTCCCCGACCTTCCCGTCGGCGACGACGACACTGACGGGCTCACCGGGCGCGACGTCCTTGGCATCCTTCGCAGGGCTCAGCGTGAGCACGGCGGGCTTCGCCACGGGCTTGGGAGCGCTCGAGGACACCGTCTCCTTCGGCGGTTCACTCGAAGGGTTACTGCTACAGCCGGCGACCGTGAGGCCGATCACTCCAGCGGCCACGAGCAGCCGCACCCCCGCACTCGTCATGCCCACCTGCCTGTTTAGCCGTCGATGTCCGACTACAGTGTGCCCGACCAGCCCCGACACCGGGGCGGCAACACCGCAACTCGCTAACGGGACCCCCCTGAAACGGGCCCCGGAACCGGGTGCTAATGTTTTCCACGTCGCCGAGGGAAACCTTCGGCAGACACCGGCGCCATTAGCTCAATTGGCAGAGCAGCTGGCTCTTAACCAGCGGGTTCGGGGTTCGAGTCCCTGATGGCGCACACCCACTCCCCAGGTTGAAGATCTCTTCAACCTGGGGTTTTGTGTTATCCGGAATCACTTCGTCCACTTCCTCACTGTCCTTTGTGGTCTCCTGCGAGCCCGAGGGGAGCCCGAGAGCGCAAGCCGGGTGCAACGCCTTCCGCGGGATCGCCCCAGCCAGCTTCCGGGCTGCGTCGGCGGCGACCTCCTCGGCAACGTTCGTGTAGAGGTCCATCGTCACCTTGATCGACGAATGCCGGAGCATGTGCTGGATCACCTTCATGTCCACACCAGCCCCCAGCGCCAGCGTCGCGGCACCGTGGCGGAGGCCGTGCAGGGTGATCGGGGGTAAGCCGGCCAGCTTGATCAACCTCGCGAACTCGTCAGCGACATCGGCCGGGTGCAGCGGACTGCCGTCCGGTTCGGTGAAGAGCAAGTCGTGCTCCACCCAGTCGTCGCCGAGCCGCGCCTTGGCCTCGTCCTCACGGGCCAGGTGAGCGCGCAGCACCAGCACGGTGTTCGGGTCCAGAGCGACGATGCCCTCCGACGACGGGGTCTTGGGCTTGCTCTGACCGGTCTCCCACCCGTACTGCACGATCTGGTTCGCCACCTCCAGCGACGCCGCATCCAGGTAGGTGTCCGAACGGCGCTGGCCACATGCCTCGCCCCGCCGCAGACCGGTATGGGCGACCAGGTGGAACAGCGCGTACAGCCGGTGGTTCACCACGAAGTCCAGGAACGCCCCGGTCAGATCCCCGGTCCACACCATCACCGGGTACGGCACCTCGCCGGTCCGTCGCCACTTCGCGATCCGTTCCGGAGTCCACAGCTTCGGCTTCGGCCGCACCGCCGACGGCAACTCGACCAGCTTCGCCACGTTGTGCGTCAGCAAACCCTGATCTACCGCCGGGCGCAGGATCGCCCGCAGCGTCTCCTTGATCCGGTGCAGCGACGTCGGCCCGACCGGACGCTGCCACTTCACCGCCTCGATCTTGTGCGGGTCGCCGCTGGCCCGGTACTCGGCGATCTGCTCGTTGCGCTCCACGATCGCCTCGAACATCGCATCCAAGTGCCCCACGCGCAGCCGGTCACGCCGGACCTTGGCCAGGTGCGGACGCAGGTACAGCCGGACGTGCGACTCGTAGGAGCGGTACATATTCCGGCTGACGTTCCGCTTCTTCCGCGCCAGGAACTCATCGAACACCACACCCATCAACGGCTGTTCCAGCACCGCCGACCCCGCCCGGACGAGACGACGCACGGTCTCGGTCTCGGGCAGCGGCTCCTTCTGCGAGATCAGTCCCGCCAGCAAGTCCCCGATCTTCCGCGACGTCTCGGTGTCGCCCTCTTCGGCGATCCCGAGCAGGTCTCGGACCCGCTGCAGGCCCTTCTCGGCCTCGGTCGCGCTCTCGTAGCCGCCGCGGCGTCGGGGCCGGCGGTTGCCCTGCGCGTCCTCCGGCAGCTCGATCCGGAAGTACCACTGCCCATGCCGCTTGTTCGCCAGCCTCGGACACGCGGCACCGAGCGACTTCTTGTTCCCGTCCCGGCATGAACACCGCCGGTACACCGAGCCATCGGCCATCGAGATTCCTCTCCCCTCATTCGTCAAGCACCCACCAAGGGCTTTCTCGCAGCCCGATACTCGCGCTGCGACCACCACTCGGGGAAGCCCGAGCCCGGGAAAGATCACCGGATCAGGTGGTCAAACCCAACAGTCGCAACAGCCCCGACGTCGGCACCCGATAGGACGCGCCGGCCCGGAACACGGGGCAGGGAAAGGAGTCACCACGGGCAAGGGCATACGCAGTGGTCCGCCGGATTCCCAACGCACGCGCGGCCGTCATGAGATCGACCACCGCCGGCAATGCGGCCACCTCGGCCAGCGTCATGGCTTGCTCCACCTCGACGGTCATGCGCTCAACCCCAGCCTCTGCAGGGCAAGCTCATGGCACCGCGGGTCGAGATCGATCCCGATGAACCGGCACCGGTGCTCTCGCGCGGCGATCCCGGTGGTCCCGCTCCCCGAGAACGGATCGAGAACCGTCCCACCCGGACGGCACCCCAACTGAACGCAGCGCCGCGCGATCTCCAGCGTTCCCCTGGCCGGATGACTCACACGACCACGGTCCGACGAGACACTCCAGACCTCGGTCTCGGCGGTCTCGCCGGAGTCTCGAGACAGGACGAAGATGTTCTCGTAGCAGTGTGAGAACCGGTCTCGCACGCTCTCAGGCCTGGCGTTGGGCTTATGCCAGATGATCTCGCGCTTCAGCCACCAACCACGGTCCAGTAGCTCGAGCACAACCCGCCACGGCACTCCGACGAGGTCCTTCGCCCGATACGACGCCTGCGGCGGCCGATGCGTCCCGTACGGAGTCCGCAACCGCTCCGATGCGGTCCTCGACGTAGAGCCTTTCGCGACGTAGTGGCCCCAAGAGCCGCCGTAGCTGTCTCCAAGGTTCAGCCAAACTGTGCCTTGTGTCGCCAGGACCGCGGCTAGCTCGTCGACGGCTACGGCAAGTCGACCAACGTACTCATCGACCGTTGGCTCCGCGCCCAACTGACCGGCTAGGCGATAGTCGCGCAAGCCCCAATACGGCGGTGACGTGACGACGCAGTCCACTGAACGTCCGGGAAGCATGCGCAACGCCAACACAACGTCACTTTCGTACAGTGCCACCTGTCCATCGTCGTAGGAAACCCTCACGCGGCACTCCGTTGACGGTCATCGCGCTGGAAGAGATTCAAGACAGTACCGTCGGCGGGACATGCAGCGAGCAGGAAGAGATCGTTGATGCTTTCGCCGGAACGCCGCATGACGTCGCCGGGATTTCGAGCGTACCGCGCTCGCAAGCTGCCAGCATCAAAATAATAGACTGGGTGCCATACGACAAGGAATCCGATCCCCGGGCAGCGAGATCCTGCGTCCAACGGGCCGATCACGGCGTTCCGGATGGTCCACCCTTCCTGCTGCAACGCAAATGCAACCCGCCACGCCACGGTAGCGTGATCTGGTGACTGCCCGTCGAAGACAAGCCACGTCGCGCCAGTCCGCCTGAGGACCCGGTGCAACCCCGACCAGACCTGACATATGCCGGCAACGACCTCCGCTCCGGCGACCGACCTGATCTCCGGGTGCCCGAAAACGCAGTCCAGGCTGTCATCGGCAATGGACGCGATCCGGGACACTGCACCCGCCACGGATCGCTGGAAATGATTCGGCAGCAAGGAAACCTCCACGTCACTCGATGACAGAGTCATGGAGTTGCAGGTGATCTTTGATGTCGACGACGGTCACAGCGGCTCAGTCGGCAGCCGCGAGCTAGCTCTTGCTGTGTAATTAACTTCCGCCTCAGGGTAACGGCGAACTTCGACCAAACTGTCACAACCGTGCCCCGCCGCACGACATCAGGGTGCCTCGAACAACGCGGACAGGGAAGTGTTCATGACCGACCCGGAAGCCCCAGAAGCATCGCCTACCTCACACCCCGAAGGAAGGCGACGCTGGACGATACTGTGGTCGGGTTTGATTCCCTCGAGCGCGATTGCCACACTTCTCGGCGTACTTTCGGCCCTTGATCAGCTGTTTCACCACCTGGTGGGCAACGGCTACCGCAGCCTTGAGTTCGCTTGCGGTGGCCTCTTGGCCTTGGCCCTTGTTGTCGCGCTTGTCCGTGATCTGCGTCGGCGGAAGGAGCAGGGACGTCTACGAGTCAAGCATGTTGCCGTCTTCGCAGCTGCAGTCTTGTTATCCGTCGGCTTGGGTTTTGCAGGAGGCAGGCTGTTCTGGCAACCAAGTGCCGATGCGACGACAGGTACCGGTTCAAGTCAGCAGATTCCGACGACCACCGCGCCGCCTCCATTGCCGGTCACTGCTTCAGTGTCGTTCTCGCCGTCACCGACTCCAGTTGACTCCATAACGCCGTCCCAGACGCCTTCATCGGCGATGACACCGACGAGAATATCCAGACCGCCTTCAGCCACGGTGCGGCCAGCGCCTGGTTACGCGCAAATCGAAGTCGTGGGAGATCACCCAGGTGGATGCAACACCTCGTACACCGCGTCGGGAGCGACTAACGGTGACCCAGCCACGACCGACAAGGCACTCTGGTTAGTCGTCGACTTGTTACCAGACAACGCCAACGGAAACAAAGACCACTTCTACGCCAAGGCACCGGTCAGCGGACCGTTCGAAGGTGTCAGCGTCGCAGCAAACACCGATGGCGGCGTGCGAAACATGCGCTTCTTGATCGTAGCCGGCGACGCGAGGGCGGACGCTGAACTGCGCGCCAACTACGAGTCGGACCGAAACCCACGACGGCAGCTACTCCGACGTCCAGCGCGAACAGCTTCCATCGGGTAGTGGCATTGCTGCCGAGACTTCACCGGTCGAGCAACGGTGCTGATTCTGCCTTTCTTCACGTGCCCTAGCTCATCGTCAGGCACGCGTTGCTTCTGGGTGTCGCAATCAAAATCGTCGTCGAGGTGCCAAGTCGCGTAGCGCGGAAGTCACCCAGCGAGCAACCCTGCCACCATCTGCCTTGTTTCCTCCTCGAGATCGACGTCCAGCGATGCAGCTGTCGACTCCAGCTTGGCCACGATTTCACGTAGGCCGACACGGTTACCCGCGCGATGCTCGACACGGAGCGAGTCACGGTAGAGCAACTCGCTGACCGGATCGGCAAGAAGCCCGCGGACGACAGCTCGTCGTGCTGAGGCGAGATCGCCGGCGTGGTAGCTAGCGGTGGCCAGAACGTGCGCCACCTCGACAACGGTGTCGATCATCTCTCGCTGGGGCCACGAGCTCCACGCGTACCGATCCGACGGCACGTTGCTCAGCGGCAAGCCCGAGACCAGCTCCATGGCTTCCTTCAGCAGGTCGATCGAGGTCTCGGGGTCGGCGAGACCGCGCCGAGACAGAACTCGGAACTGGTCCCAGTCGCTCTCGAAGGAGTCCGAGAGGCGGTAGCCGCCTCGTCTCGCGTCGACGTTCGGGAGGTACAGCTCGCCGTCGGCGTCTCGGCCGAGCCAGGTGCGCAGGCGTGAGATGTAGCCCTGGCGAGTCGCCGCCGACCACGGTGCGGTGTCGGTGCCGAGCTGCCGTGAGATCTCGTCCGCGTTCGCTCCGGGGTGGAGGCTGAGGAAGGCCGCCAGCTCGGTCAGCCGGTTGATCTTCTTCGCCTCGACGACCGCGGGGTCGACGCCGATCAGGCTAACCGGGCCGAGCAGCCTGATCGCGGGAACCGGGGCCTCGTGGGCGACGGCGGGAGGGGAGGGCGTCGGCTCGGGTTGAGGTTCCGGCTCGGGGGCTTCCGGTTCGGCGTGGCCCGCGGTTAGCTGGGTGACCTGGTCGGGCGTCAGCCGTTGCAGCTCGACGTCCGTGTCGAGTTCGTCGACGAAGGTGCGACCGGTTCCGACATCCAGGCTCCAAGCCCCCGGCAGGACTTGGCCTTCCGGGATGACCGTCACGATCGCGGCGACTCGCTCATCTACGGCCACGAGGTCGCCGAACTGAGCTTGGTCGACCGGCACGGCCGAGAGGATCACGAAGCGACAAGACTCGGTGGCCACGGTCTCGAGAGCTTCGCTCCAGTTCTCGGCAAATCGAGCTTGGTCGACGTTGCAGGCGGCGGTGCGCTTGCCAGTTCCAATGACAATGATCGTGATATCGCTGGTCCATTGGGCAGAGAGAAGGTCCCACGTCATCGCTGCCAGCACGGCGCCGGCATCCTCCCGGTTCCCTCGGAGCGCAAGCAGGCCCGCCTGCTCGAGGTTGGCCAGCACCAAATCGCTCTCACTCGTGTAGCCCAGGGAGACCAGGGCTGGATAAGGAGCCAGGTCTTCGTCCATCTCGGATGCACTCGGGTGCTCGCTCAACAGCCACTCGGTCTCCGTGATGGCGGCGAACGGGCGGATGGCGTCGGCGGGTCGGGCGAGCCGGAGGCGAATCCCGTTTGCTCCGATGCTTGCCCCAGCGACCGGGGGCAGCTCAGATCCGTCTCGGCGAGCGTTGCGGGCCATCGCTCGCAACGCGCGGTCGAGCTGCTGCACTGTCGGCGTTTCGACGACGGCGGCCTGCTGACACACACGTCCGCGCCGCGCGGACATCAGCAGGAGCAGAGACACCACCAGCACTCCTCCGGCGCCGGCGAGCAGCGCCGGCGTCACACCGCTGTCCTGCTCGACCGGAGGCGCGACCTCGGCGGGACGCGGGGTTGCAGGCGGAACGGCGGCTGCGGGGCTAGGCGTGGCCGGCGTGTGGACCGGTACCGGAGTTGGTGGCGGGCTCGGGCTGGGCTTCGGGTCGTGGCCTGGCAGCCGGAGGACGTCGCCGGGGTGCAGCTGGTCCGGGCTGATGAGCGGGTGCCCGGACGGCTGCGGGCGATCTCGATTCAGGTCGAAGATCTCCTGATAGCGGTGAGCGTCACCGAGCCTGTCCCGGGCGATCCCGGACAGCGTCTGGCCCGGCCGGACGATGACCTCGTCGGCTCCCGGCAGCTGGAGAACCCAGCCTGGCTTCAGCAGTTCTGGATCGCGGAGCGCGTCTCCGCCGGGCTGCGGAACTCCGCGGTTGAGCTCGTAGATCTCCCGGTAGCGGCCTGCGTCGCCGAGTTCGGCCTTGGCGATCGAGCTGAGGTTGTCGCCGGTGACGACGACGTGGGGCGGTACTTCGGTGGCTTCGGCCGTGGCCGTGCCGGCCAGCAGGAGGAGCAGCATTCCGGCAGCGAGACGCTGAGCCCAGCCGAACCCCGGCAGCCGCAGAGGTCGTGTCCCTCGAAGGGCCGCTGTGGCTTCGACGCCGAAGGCGACGAGCAGCTGGAGCCATGCGACCAGGCCGACACCGACCAGCAACAGGAGAAACAGGCTGCCGTCGTCGCGAGTGGTCAGCCAGGTGAAGACGTCGTCGACCCGGTCCGGCAGGTACGCGGTGCGGAACTTCCACAGTGCTGCAGGAGGGCCCCCGATCAAGGCGCTGATCGCCACGAGGCCGGCGAGGGTTCGGACTGTGCGCATGGTGTGCTCCTCCCGGCTCAGTCCGCCGAGACGAGGACGGCGGCACCGTGGCCGTGAACGGTGAACTCGGCGATTCCGACGGATCCGAGGAAGATCGTGGTGCGGGTGATAGCGGTGTCGACGACGACCTCGTGCTCGTCGGCGTGGGCTGTGCCGGTGGCGCCGGACGTCGCGATGTACCGCCGTGCCTCCGCCTCGGCGATGGCCGGCTCGACGTCTGCGTCGGTGCCGTGGGCAAGGGAGTGCGCGTGTACGGCCTGCGCGCCGGCGCGGGCGGCTTCTTCGGCGATCGCCGTCGCCTGCGAGTACGCCAGGCCCTTGCGCGTCCCGTCGACGGCGATGCCGACAGCGGCGAGCAGCGCAAGGCAGAGGCCGAGGATCAGTACCGACGCTGAGCCGCGTTCATCACGCAGGAGGCCGCGGGGCTTCATGACCGTGAGCCGTAGCGGTCAATAGGTGAACGGAACTGCGCTCGCAGCGTCTTCGAACCTCCGATACCCGGGATCGCGAGGGTGTCCAGCGGGACGTCGCAGGTGATCGTGGCGGTGACATACCCCGGTTCGCCGAGGGACTTCGCGAAGTCCGCAGCGTCGACCACGACCTCGATGCTGCTGCAGGTCAACTGCTGCTCGGCCAGCACTGCGCGGGCGCGGCGCTCGGCGGCCACAGCTGCAGCCTCGCCATCGCGAGAGATGGACGCGGCGCGGGCGGCCGACCGAGCAGCTTCGTCGATCGCCGCGTCGGCGACCAGAACGCGCACTCCGACCAGGCCCAGCCCCACAAGCAGGATCAGCGCGGTCACGCCGACCGCCGTCTCGACGGTGATGTCGCCGCGCTCGTCGCCGATCATGGCTCGAGCCGCTCGATCGGGCCGGACGCCGTCTGGCTGATCAGGAACCGGGCGAACGGCACGAGCGAAGTCGCCTCACCGGTGACGGTCACCGTGACGCTGTCGCCGTCCGTGCCAGCCCGGGCGTGTACGTCGGAAAGCCAGGTACCGGTGACCTCGCGGGTGTACGTCTCGGCGGCCGACGCTGCGGTTGCCAAGTCCGTCGGCAGCAGGCGTGCCGACCGCACACCGTCCCTTGCAGCCTCCAGGGCCACGCCGCGGCCGAGAAGGACGAACGCAACCTGGATGCCTGCCCACGCGACGAGCAGGATCGCGCTGTAGATGACCGCGGCGGCGACGTTGTCGTCCCCGCGTTCGCCGTGCATCAGTGCCCACCGATCAAGGGGAGCTTGCCGTTGACGAAGGCCGTGATGCCGGCGCCGATCAGCGTGGCGATGGTGATGCCGAGCGCGGCGTAGAAGGCCTTGGTGATGTTCTCGTCGCCGCGTTCGCCCTCAGCGGCGAACTGGCTCAGGCGTGCCTGCAGGAACAGCCACCAGAATGTGATCTTGCCGAGCATGTTCTTCTCCTCTCAGGTGTGGAGCATCAGGTAGAGGCCCGGGAACGCGAGGAAGCCGATGAACGCCAGCCCGAGCAGCGCGACGGGCATATCCATGCGGTCCGAGCGGACCGACGAACCGGTCTTGCGGTCCGCGAGCTGCTTCTCGTCCAAGGCCGCCGCTTTGGCGCGGAGCGTGTCGACGATGCTGGCGCCGTCCTGGCCGGCGCTGGCGATGATGTGCCCGATGTCCTTCAGCTCGCGGACGCCGGTTTCCTCGGCCAGATCGGCGAATCCGGCCCACGGCATCCGACCGCGCAGCGCAGCTTCGTCGATAGCCAGCTTGATTCGCTGGAAGGCCCAGCCCGTGCCGAGCGTGGCCGGGTAGCGCAGCGCTTCGACCGGACCGCGGTCGCCGAGCCTTCCCAGAGCGACGAGCCGGCAGTAGGCAGCCAGCGCGCCGGCGAACGCCGCCCGCGCGTGCTTGACCTTGTTCTTCAGCACCAGCACCGGCAGCTGCCACCCGACGAACGCACACCCTGCGGACGCCGCGCCGGTCAGCACGATCGGCGGTGCGGCTCCGACCAATGCGAGGACGGTGGTCAGCACCGGGATCCACAGTGCACCAACGAGCAAGAAACCCACTCGCTGGGCGACAAAGGACTCGCGCGACTGCCCGATCAGCGCGAGGTCAGCCGGTTTCGCGATCAGTTTCAGCCTGTCAGCTTGGGCAATGACGACCTCGCGCAGTCCAGGCGGTCCCTGCGGTGTCTCGCGGAGTACGTCGGCGAGGCGCGGCCGCGTCGGCGCGAACGCCGCCACGATCAGCGTCACGCCGATCGCCGCCGTGATCGCCAATGCGATCAGCACCGCCTCGGTACTCATGTCGGTTCCTGGTGCAGGAATCGCGGTGCCGATGGCTCGACACCGAGTCGCCGCAGCCACACCACGGCGATGCCTACAACGCCGAGCACGGCGGCGAGCACCAGCTGCCCGCCGAGCGAGCTGTAGACCGACGTGTAGCTGTTGCTGCCGAAGACTGCGAAGCCGACGAACATGACCGCCCACAGGCCGAGCAGGATTCGTGCCGCGGAACGGCGGCGCGCGCGTTCGGTCTCCGCGTCGCGGCGCGCCGCGACGTCGGCGGCGATCTGCCGGGCCAGAGTAGTCAGCAACTCGGCGGTGCCCGTGCCTTGCTGATGAGCGACGCACAACCCGGCCGCCGCGGCGTCGCCGACCTGGTCGTCGACGTCCTCGGCGAACTGCATCAGCGCGTCGGCGACGTCCCAGGTCTGTAGCCGCTGTCCGAGCGTGGTCACCTCGGCGAGGATCGCAAGGGGCACGTCGTTGGCCGAGCTCTGCAGGGCGCCGACGAGACCCGCGTTGCCGGCGCGCAGGACGTCCGCGAGGCCGCGCAGCCAGTCTTCCAGGGCCTCCAGCCGTTCGATCCGCTGGGCGGCAGCCCTTCCCGCGCCGAGCAGCCACGGCACGAACGCGGCCGCCGCCGCGATGGCGATCCCGGCGACCGGCCAGCCGCTCACCAGCCAGACCAGGGCACCCGCACCGCAAGCCAGTCCCCATCGCGCCGGAACGCCGGGCCTGGCCAGCAGCCACCGCCGGCCGCGCCGGAAGGCCGGCACGTCGTTCGGCTCGCGTCCGTAGATCCCGAGGACGGCTAGGGTGATTCCCAAGCCCGCTCCGGCGCCGGCCAGTGCCAGGATGAACTCGGTCATCGTCGGCTCCGATCGGTCAGCCAGCCGCCGTCGCCGTCGCTGGTCAGCCAGGTCCGGTCGAAGCCGCCGCGCTCGTAATCCTCGATGTCGGTCGGCAGGTTTCCGGTCGGCGCAGAACGCCCGCCGTCGGCTGACGCGAACAGGTGGGTGCGGGCCGGGCGCCCGTACTCCCCCGGTTCGACGGAAGCGATTTCGGCGACGTGGCGATCGAGATGGCCCGGTCCGTGCACCAAGTCGACGTGCACGATCAGGTCGATGGTGTTCGCGACGACCTCGTAGGCGAACTCGGGCGTCCAGGCCGCGTTCGTCTCCAGGCAGAGCAACACCATGCGGTGGATCGCCTGCGCTGCGCTGCGAGCATGCAGGGTGGACAGCGACCCGGCGCCGCCGGCGGCGAGCGCGTTGAGCATCGGGACGATCTCGCCGCCCCGGACCTCGCCGACGACCGTGCGGGAGGTGTGCATCCGCAGGGACTGCCACACCAGCCTCGTAAGATCCACGCCGCCGACCGGGCGGCCGTTCTCCCAGCGCTCGGTGTTGCCCTCCCGTTCCTCGAACGCGACCACCGCCGGAAAGCGGTCCCGATGACGGTGCAAGCCGAGCTCGAATTCGGTCTCCAGCGTCGCGAAACGCTCGCTCGGCGGGATCTCCCAGCACAGCGCTCGCAGCAGCGTCGTCTTCCCGGCCTTCTGCCGCCCGCAGACGACGATGTTCTTCTCGGCTCGCACTGCCGCGCGCAGGAGTGCGAGCTGAGCGGTCGAGAGCATGCCCCGCTGCCTCAAGGCTTCCAGGCCGGCAGTAGGTAGCCGGTGTCGGCGGATCGAGATGTGCGGCCGGTCGGTGACGCCGATCGTCGCGGCCAAGCGTTCTCCGCCGGGCAGCTCCATGTTGAGCAGCGGACGGGCGTCGTTGATCGTGTGCTCGGTGCGGCCCATCCGGGCCGCGATCCGCTGCAGCCACCGAACGACCGCCTGATCGGTCGACGCGATCCGCGGCGCTCGTCCGACACGGCCGTCGTGGTACGACAACCAGACGGGGTCGCTGCCGATGACGTCGATGTTCTCCAGCTCATCGTCGGCCAGAAGCGCTTCGAGCCGGCCCAGGCCGAACATTTCCGCCAGCACGCCCGACCTGACGACCTGCTCCTGCTCGAGGTCGAGGAACGGGCGGCCGGATCCCGCCCACTCTTTGATCACCGTCGCGAAGACATCGTCGAGCAGGATCTCCGCGACTGCACGCTCATCCTGCTCCCCCGACGCGACCCTCTGCTGCACAAGCGGCGCCAGCCGCTGCTGCACCCGGTCGATGATCTCCTCGAGGTCCGCGACCGCGACGACGTCAACGGACATGGTGGCTCACCACCGGCGGTGGCTTCCGCAGCCAGCTCATCCTCTGCATCGCGCGCCGGCCGACCTCGTCGGCGGCTTTCCGCGCGTGGGTCAGCAGTGGTGACGTCTCGAACTTTCGGCCGGGCCGATACAGCTCTGAGAACTGCGCCGCGGTGACCGGGTCCCAAGGCAGCGCACCGGCGACGTGCAGACCGAGCTCTTTCCCGATTTCCCCGTGCGAATAGCGCTGGTGGACCCGCGGGTCCGCGTCGACGATGAGGACGACGAGTCCTTCGTCGTCGAATACCCCGTGCTCTTGTCGGATGACGTCCACGGCCTTCGCGAGAGCCTGCAGCGACCCCCGGGAGTTGGTCACGACCGCCACGACCAGGTCGGCCTCCGACAGCGTCGCGGCCGCGGTGGCCCGGCTGCGGAACCGGCCGCAGTCGGCGAGGACGTCGACTGTCTCCAGGTCCAGGAACAACGAGGTCAACCGTCGCCAGTCCAGGCTGTCGGCTTCCCGCGGGGAGTTCACGCCCGGCAGCAGGTGATGCCGGGCGGTGCCGTCCGGGAGGACGAGCAGCTGGCTCGACATCGCCCGGTGCAGCGGCATGGACCGCGCCTGCAGCATCAGCTCGAACACGCCGGTCCGGCCATGGCTGCCATCCGGGTCGAACACGCCGAGAGCACGCCCGCCGGCCGGGTCGCACTCGGCGACGACCGCGTGCCGCGGCCAGACCCAGGTCAAAGCCAACGCGGCCGTCGAGACTCCCGGGCTGCCATTCACTGAGATGAAGGAGATCAGCACGTGGATCACCGGTCCTTGGGGAGCACGACGATCGCGACACGGCCGCCCGACGCGCGTGACGCCAACTGCACGCCGTTCGCCTCGGGCACGACGACGTCCACCACCTTGGTCGAGGTCGCGTCGCGTTCACTGACGCTGATCACCGCCCCCCGGACAGGCGCCCACGCTTCTGCGGTGGTTCCCTCAGGGCCTGCGGGAACCAGAAGAATCGGCTGCCGAGGCTGCAAGGGCGCCGCGGGCAGCTGCCCGAGCTTCACCGGCACACCGATCAGCTGCTGCCCGGCGCCAGGCACCGTAGCCGAGGCCGAGACCGCGTCGGGCGTCACGATCGCCCCCGGCTGCAGATCGGTCGGGGACGTCCGGCCGATGACCTCGGACCGCCGCTCCCACGGCAACGGCCGAACACCGGGGTCGGGCCGGACTTGGACCTCACGCAACGCATCGGCGGTGATGACCTCGCCGTACCGGACCGGCCGGGCGACGCCGACCGCAAGCACTGCGTCGTCGGTCGCGCGGAAGACCCACACGACACCGGTAGCGGAGAGCGCGGACAGCACCACTCCGAGCAGGACGAGGAGCTTGGACCGGCGGCGCCGCGGGGGCCGGAGCGGGACCGGAGCAGGAGGCGGGGCGTCGGGAACTCCGCGCAGTTTCTGCACTCGCGTCGTCATCGCGGGCCTCCGGTGTTGAGGGTCCGGATCTCCCGCAGCGGCAACCGCGCCGACGAGGTCAGCGCCATCGTCCTGAACGCGCTCTGCCCGCCGCCCGACCAGCGGATCTCCCAGTGGCTCGTCGCGTTGACCGCGGCTACTCCTCCGTCGACGAGGTCGCGGTAGACGTGGCCACAGGTCGGCGACAGCTGTCCGACCTGGTCGTCCTTGAACTCGGTGCCAGGTCCCGGACAGCTGACGGTCGTCCCGTCGCCCATCGCCCAGTCGATCTTCACCAACGTGGCTGTGGCGATCACGGTGACCGAGCCGGCGCTCGCGGTCCGCATCACCGGTCCGACGGTGGCTTCGCGGCGGGCGGTCCACATCCAGACCGGAAACCCGATCGTCGCGCCGTGCGGCGAGTCCGCGGAGGGTGCGAGCCGGATGTCCGGCGCCGACAATCCCATCTCCGAGATGGCCTGTTGGGCCAGCTCCGCCGGGGACACCTGCGGGACGACGACCGGCTGCCCGTTCGGGGTGAACACCACTCGCGGCCATCCCTGCAGAGCGCCGCCGCCCTGGCAGATCAGCAGCCTCAGCGAGCCTTCGGACGGCGAGTGGCCACCCCACAGCGGATCACCGGCGGGCGGTGGCGTCCACGGGCGGTCCGTACACGGATAGTGTGGCCGCTGCGCGCTCTGCCCGGCTGAGCCGGCACCTGCTTGGTGAGGGGCAGACTCTTCGGCGGAGCGGCCCGGGTCGGCAGCCGACACCCAGCACATCCCGCGAGTCCCGGTCGACGTGCACCCTCCGGGACCGGTCTGGCCGTACGCGGTCGCTGGTAGCGCCACCGCGGCGAGGCCGACGGCGAGCACGCAACTGCTCTTCAACATGGCTTCTCCAGACGTGGTTGGACCTGTTGCACCAGCCAGCGGTCGGGATCCGGATACCGGACAACCTGAGCTTCGAACTCGTAGCGGCGCGGCTGGTCGGGGTGGTCGAGGTCGCGGCCGGCCTCGCCGGTCCTGTCGCTGACCAGGTGCTCGTCGGTGGCGTCGAGGCAGTCGGTGATGACCACGCGCTGCGGCTGGGCGACGGAAACCGACGTCACCTTCGGGGAGCGTCCGTACCGGCCTTCGGTGTGGGCCGGTACGGACGCGAGGTTGCCAACCTCGTTGACGTAGCCGGTCAGCGCCGGATCAGCCATCGCCTTCGCGAGTTCGGGACGCCAGTCCTTCTCGCGCGGCGCGCGGCCGGCTTGCTCGCTGATCTGCCAGTACAGCTCGTACACGGTGAGCGCCGCGCTTGCTGCCTCCGCCTCCGGCGTGGCCGTTTCCGGCCCTGACGGAAGCGAAACCGGCGACGACGGCTCGGTAATCGACGACGTCTGCGCGCTCCCTGCACATGCCTCCGTACCGACGGAGAGAACGATCAGCGATGCAAGCGAGATCCAAATCTTGGGCATTCTCCGGCCTTCCTGCCAGAAGCTCTCTGCTGGACGCGCTGCGACGTCACGCCGGCCCGTAGTACCCCGGGCCACACCCCACACCGCCGTTCCACCATGCACCGATCACGCGCCAACGGATCACCGGCTGGAGGTTCGTGGTTCCCGGTCCGACGCAGTAGTGGTACAGGTTGAAGAAAATGTCCTGGACGTCGAGCATCACGGTTGACCCGGAACCGTTGTCGCAATGCGTGTACTCGCCTCCGCCGATGTAGCCACAACCAGCGATCTCGACCTTCTCGGACAGCGGCCGAGCGGAAGCTTCCATAACTACAGAGCAGCCGAGTGAAAGAATGATCGACACGATAACGGAAGCGCGCCGAATACAAGTCCTGAAAGACATCTTTTCTCCAAGGAATATGTCTCGAGCCCGACAGAATGGCCGCACACAACGCCACGGACGAACAGGCGTCAACCAAGTCGGACAGGTGAAACTTCGGAGCGCGAAGCGGAGCAGTCACGAAGCGCTCACAGTGCACCGTCTTAGATGTCACCCGTCCGGCGTCACGGACGGGGCAACTGTCACTTTAAGTGCTCGACCTTCCACCTCACGGACGATCTTGCTCGCGGCGTCCCGCGACTTGCCTGTCTTGAAGCTCCCGTGGCGTTACCCTCATTGCCGAGGGGTACGTATCCGTCGCTCGGTGCTTCCATCCCAGGATCAGCGAGAATGACAGCGATTACTAGGGGGTTTCTGTTTTCATGTACAGGAAACATGAAACACAAGGAACGCAAGTCGAAAAGCGAAAGACTTTCGCAACCGAGCTTCGAGATGTGCGCATCGCCCGCGGCCTCTCCCTGACGGAACTGGCCGCTCGAACTCACTACAGCCGAGCTCACCTAGCCAACGTCGAACATGGCCGTCGCGCTGCGACCACGGAGCTGGCCCAGGCTTGTGACACCGCGCTCGAGGCCGGCGGTGAGCTGCTGGCTTTGATTCCACGTCCACGCCAGGGCGATTCGGAAGCAGTAGTGACACGTCCGGCCCAGCTTCCCGCAGCTCCGGGCCGGTTTGTCGGGCGAAGCGCTCAGCTTTCGGCTCTCGACACAGTCTCAGAACAAGCGGACAGGTTGTCGATCGCCACTGTGCACGGGCCACCCGGAGTCGGGAAGACGACTCTGGCCCTCTACTGGGCCCATCGTGAGATCGATCGCTTTCCCGACGGCCAGCTGTTCGCGGATCTTCGAGGCCACTCGGGGCACCAATCACCCGCCAGCCCCGCCGAGATCCTCGAAGACTTCCTGATTTCCCTGGGATTGACCCCTGCGGACGTTCCCTCCAGCGAAGAGAAGCGGGCAGCACTGTTTCGCACGATGACGCACAATCGTCGCATTCTGGTCGTCCTCGACAACGCACTTTCGTCCGACCAAGTACGCCCCTTGCTTCCCGGCGCAGCCGGCAGCACGGTCCTGGCGACGAGCCGGGTCATGCTCACCGGACTGGTCGTGCGCGCGGGCGCGACGCAGCTGGCGCTCGCCCCCTTCGACGCCGCCGATTCACTCCGTTTCCTGCGTGAAGTGGTGGGCCCGCGGGTCGACGATGAGCCAGAGGCTGCGCAAGCCGTCCTTGACCGGTGCGGTCATCTTCCGCTCGCTGTCGCCGTCGCCGCGGAACGCATCGCCGCCCATCCCGTTCGTCTATCCGAGCTCGCTGAAGACCTCGCCGAAGAGCGCCAACGCCTCGCCACCCTGGCGTCGGACGACGAGGCGGACGTTCGTGCCGTCTTCTCCTGGTCTTATCGGGCTCTGCCCGCAGCGGCAGCGCGGATGTTCCGGTTGCTCGGCCTACACCCGGGCAAGGAGATCAGCGTCGCGGCGGCCGCGGCGCTCGCCGACACACAGTCCGACCAGGCAGCGCACCTTCTTCGCACGCTCGCCATGTGCCACCTGGTCGAGGAGGCCGGCCGAGGCCACTTTTGGCTACACGACTTGCTTCGGGTCTACGCATCAGAGCAAGCACTCGCCGTCGACGCGCCCGAAGACATCGAACGAGCTCGAGTTCGTGAGCTGTCGTGGTACCTCCACACCGCCGCCGGCGCGGGGCGCGCTCTGGAGCCGTTCCGGCCTCCGACCACCGAGACCGCGGTCCCCGGCTACGCCGATGCCTTCGCCTGGTGCGAACAGGAGCTGGCCAGCTTCCCTTCGGTGGTCGGGCTCGCGCTCAAGATCGGGCACCTTGATCTTGCGTGCCGCATCTCGCAGGCTCTCTTTTCTTACTTCCACCTTCGCAAACCTTGGACGATCTGGGAGCGCACCTACCACCTCGGCCTGGAGGCCGCTTCCAAGCTCGGAGACCCCTGCCTGCAGGCCGACATGCTGACCGGCCTCGGCCTCGTCGAACTCGGCTTGGGAAACCCGGAAAGCGGCCGTCAAGCGTTTCGCCGAGGACTGGACCTGCTGGAAAACGAAGGGGAACCGACAAGATCAGCGTGGTGTCACATCGGCATCGGACTCGCGCATGCGGACATGGAGGACGTCAGCATGGCCCGGAGCGCGCTCGAACGCGGCATGGTGATCCACCGGGACCAGAGCGACCAGCACGCCGAATCGGTGGCACTCGTACATCTCGCCGATCTCTGCCGAGGAGAGAAGCACACTGACGACGCGCTGCGGTACGCCGGCCGCGCCCTGTCGCTCTGCAGGTCCATCGACGACAAGTACGGCGAAGGGCTCTCGCTCTATCAACTGGGAATGACCTACCTCGCCGCCAACATGCTCGACGATGCACTGCGCCAGCTCGAAGAAGCCCTTTTTGTACAACAGGCCGCGCATGACGACAAAGGCCAAGCCGATACCCTGTGGGCTCTCGCACGAACGTTCACTGCTCGCGGCGACAACACCATGGCGCGTTCTCGGCTCGAGGAGGCCGCGAGCATCTTCGAACGGCGCGGGGATCCCGCCGAAGCCGCGGTGCGCGCCAGCATCGCCAATCTCAAGGACGGGGTAGCAAAGTGACTCCGAACGTCTTCTCCGACCTGGATCTCGACGGCACGATGGTCACCGATCCCGCCGCGACGGCCTTCGCGGCAGCCGACTTCGGTGGCATCATCAGCCGCCCGCCGCTCGCAGTTCTCCGCGCCGGGTCCGCGACCGACATCAAGATCGTCTTACCGATCGCTGCGGCCAACAACATCCCGGTCGTGCCACGGGGGCGCGGCCACACCAGCCTGGGGCAGGCCCAGGCGCTCGACGGTTTGATCATTGATCTGACCGCCATGGACGAGGTTCACGATCTCAGCGAAGACCACGTGACCGTCGACGCCGGCGCGACCTGGAACTCACTTCTCGCCCGCACGCTCAAGCACGGACTGACTCCACGCGTCCTCACCGACTACCTGGGAACGTCCGTCGGAGGCACCCTGTCCGCGGGTGGAATCGGCGGTACCAGCCATCGGTACGGAGTCCAGACGGACAACGTGCTCGCCCTCGATGTCGTCACGGCCGACGGGGCACTCCGTCGCTGCTCACCGATCGAGCTACCCGACCTCTTCCACGCGGTCCTCGGAGGATTCGGCCAGTGCGGGGTCATCGTGCGAGCCACCCTGCCACTGATGGCGGCGCCCGCGCGCGTGCGGCGCATCAAGATCCATTACCCCACCTTCGACGAGCTGGTCACCAGCCAGCGCAGCCTGCTCGCCGGCGGTCGATTCGACTTCCTGCAGGGAGAAATCCTGCCGACCCCGGACGGCTGGGTGTACATGCTGGACGTCGCCTCGTACTACGCACCGCCTCGCGAGCCCGACGATGAGGTCCTAGTCTCAGGACTCGGCTTTGTGACCTCTCGCGACAAGATCGAGGACTTGAGTTACTGGGAGTTCGCCACCCGCCTCGACGAGACCGTGACCTACCTCGAAGACACCGGCGAATGGCAAGCTCCGCACCCCTGGCCCAACCTGCTTCTCCCCGATGCGCAGATTGACTCGTTCACCAGCGGCATCATGGCCGGCCTCGAGCACGCCGACCTGGGCGCGTCCGGATTGATCCTCATCTACCCGATGACCACCACAGCTTTCGGCACCCCGCTTTTCCGGCTACCCGACGCCAGCACGGTTTACCTAGTCGCCGGGCTTCGCTTCGCCACTGACGCGGCGACGGCCCAGGACATGGTGGCCGGAAACCGACGCTGGTACGACGCCGCCATCAACTTGGGCGGCACCAGCTACCCCACCGGAGCCATCCCGTTCACCAGCGCCGACTGGACACGTCACCTCGGTGCGGCACAGGTGGCGCTCGCCGAGGCGAAAGATCGGTACGACCCGCTGAACTTGTTCCCGCGACGCTTCGCGTGATCCGATCGGCCGGCCTGGACCGAGTACCTCCGCAGGGCGACGCCGATGGCTCGGTCAAGGCCGCCAGCAGGTCGGCCGCGATGAGTCCGCCCTGCACCCAGTTCCACCCGAACCAGCCGAGCACGACGCCGACGCTCGACGCGAGCTTGACGTCGCCGACCCGGGTTGGCGACGTCAAGCTCGATATCGTTCAGGTGGCTACAGGACCCGAGACGATCATCGTCGGCACCGGGCACGAGTTCGCCCGCGCGTCAGCTTAGGCAGGGTGACGCCACACGACCGGCGGGTAGACCGTCGGGAGCTCCGCTGATGTCTTCGTCCAGGAAGTGCAGCTCGAACCTGGCCGTGTCGTAGCCGCCGGCTTCCCAAGCGAGGTCGCTGTCGCCGATGCGCCACTCCCTGCCGGTCGCTCGCTCCCTCAGCAACCACGCCATCGCTACCTCCTGGCTCGCGATCCCGACCTCAGCGCGACGAACGTATCAGATGCATAGAACGTGCGTTCGATTGACGCAACGCACTGCGGGCGGGTCCCGGCCAGCCCCGGAACCCGCCCGCTCTGCTGCTGACTACTTCGCGACGGAGGTCAGGAACGCTGACCAGCCAGCGTCCGTCATGACGAAGAAGCCGCCATGCGGATCCTTCGAGTCACGGATTGCTGCACCGTCGCCGACGGGTGCCACCTCGACACACTCGTTGTTCGGTGCGCTGTAGCTACTCTTCCTCCAAGCAGACTCCCGCACGTGATAGTGGTGCATCGCCAGTCTCCAGTCTTTTGATCATGCGGCCGCTCCGATGATCTCCATGAGCAGGTCGCGAGACCCACTCGGATCCTCGGCGGAGGCCCACAGCGTCTCGAACAAGTCTACGTAGGGCTCAACCTCGCCCTCCTGCTCCAGATAGACGCCCGCACGAAGAAGCTCGATGTAGCCGATGTCCGGCTCACCGTCTTCGAACCTCAAGATGCTGAACGGATAGCCCATCGCGGGGTACGCACCGCTCTTGCTCCGCACGAACCTGAGGTCGACGTTCGGCAGCTCCATAAGGTCCGCGATCCGCCGGAGCTGCCCCAGCCAAGTTTCGCGTCCGCCGACCTGGATTCTGAGCACAGCTTCGGTCAGCACGCCTCGGACGCTCAGCGCCGACTCGTCTTGCAGCCGAGCCTGACGGCGAATACGCGCCTGGACTCGATCCTCATGCCGGACATCACCGGCCGCGGAGCCCACCGACTCGATCGCGCGGGCGTAGTCCTCGGTCTGGAAGAGCCCCGGCACAACATCGATCTTGAAGATCAGCAGGTGAGAGGCTTCGGCTTCGAGCGCGACGTACTCACGTACGTCAGCGGCGAAGGCTTCGGTCGAGATTTGATCCAGCCATCGATAGCTCTGGGCCGCCTGCGCGTCGCGGAACAGCGCGTCGCGTTCGTCCGCGGGCCGGCCAAAGTGCAAGGCGAGCGTCATGACGTCGGCAGGCGTAAGCGGCAGCTTGGCGGTCTCGATCCGCGATTGCTTCGCCGTCGACCAGCCGACCGCCTTCGCGACCGCACCCTGGTCCTGCCCACTGTCAGTCCGCCAACCCAGGATCGTGCGTGCGATCCGCCGCGCGCGAACGCCCGACTGCCTCACCTTGACCTCGTCGGCCACGGCTACTCCTCTCGCTCGGTCGGCGTCGAGCCTACGACAGCACAGAAAGTTGCATCGTAGCTCGATCGGGTGGCAATGCAACTTATCGTCTTCGCAATATTGCATCTCGTGCAAATTTGCGCGACGGTGGTCGCAGCATCGACTTCGGGCGCTCAGGACGCCCGCC
>NZ_JBVHUL010000015.1:0-230473 GCF_055565395.1 Amycolatopsis sp. NPDC028719 | reverse complement strand
CGTCCAGCGGACCTGCTCCACCCGCAGCGTCTGCCCGCCCTCGGTTTCCAGGTCGAGCCAGAGGGCGCCGCCGTCGTAGAACTTGTCCAGCTTCGCGGTCAGCGTGACCTTCGTCTGCTTGGCGTTCGCGACCTGCTCGGCCTCGACCACGCGGGGTTCGCCCTCGACGTCGGAGGCGCCCATCGAGAGCAGGCCGGTGCCGGTGACGACGGCCTCGACCGACACCTCGGTGACGGTGGACCAGCGCTGCCAGTAGGAGGCGGGGAACCGGCCGAAGTACGTGTTGCCCGACACCTTCGTGCCCGGCTCCAGCCGGATCGCGGCGCGGTCCCGGACCGCCGCACCGGTGTGGACCTCCGCGTAGAGGTCCTTGCTGACGATCGGCGCCGGGCCCGTGAACAGGCCGCGCTGCGTGGTGAGGCCGGTCATGCTCAAGCTCCGCTTCCGTTGCCCCGGACGAGATACAGCTGCTGGGTGCCGGCCCACGGCGACGTCAGTGTCCAACGGGCCAGCGCACCGGGCGGCGGATCGCCGCGCACCAGGGCGTAGTCGGTGACGATCGGCCGGTCGCCGAAGTCGAAGAACCGGAAGTTGACGTCGACCAGCGCCCGCCCGAGCGCGCCGAGGTGGGCCTCGCGCTCGGTGATGGCCGGACCGACGGCGCCGCGGTCGTCGAACAGGTCGACGATCGCGCAGCCGCAGCTGTAGGCCAGCACGCCGATCTCACCGCCGCTGCGCACGGTGCCACCGCCGACCAGCCGGCCCAGCTCCGGGCCGATCCGCTCGTAGTCCGCGGTCGCGGCGTGGTTGGACATCAGCGGCGCGAACCGCCGCGGCAGGCCACCGGCCGCGTAGGCGCCGACACCGATCACCAGGACGCCCGAGACTGCGACGGCGGCGGCCACCCGGGCCGGCACGCGCACCGCGGCCGTCGCGGCGGCCCCGAGGAAGAGCGTCGCCGCGACCAGGCTCGGCCCGTAGTACCAGTGGTACGGCGGGACGTGCAGCCGCGTGTAGGCCAGGTAATGCGCGATCCCGGCGGGCACCAGCGGGGCGAACGGCCGCACCCGGGCCCACAGCGGACCTCCCCGCGCCGCGCCCGCGACGCAGAGCGCGAAGGCGAGCAGGGCGAGCGCGGCCGGGAGGAACGACGCGACGGTCGCCCCCGGGAAGACGTCCGCGTAGAGCCCGGGGCCGTTGCCGAAGTCCCACGGTCCCCAAGACTTCTGCAGCGTCTTGATGATCACCGTGTCCGGCACCGCCGACCCGAGCACCACCCAGCTGAAGGCGAACCAGGGGAGCGCGACCGCCGCGGCGGCGAGCACCGACTGCCACGCCTTCGCCCAGAACCGGCGCCGCAGCGCGAAGAGCATCAGCGCGACCACGACCAGGTCGAGGCGGACGAGGGCGAGCAGCCCGGTCAGGACGCCGACGGCGACCGGCCGCCGTTCCGTCGCGAAGACCAGGAGCCACGCGATGCCGGCCGCGCCGAGCTCGACCTCGAGCCCGATCGACGACAGCAGGAGAGGGTTCACCGTCAGCAGCGCGACGGCGACCGGCGCGAACGAGGACGGCACCCCCGCCCGGTCGCCGGCCCGGCGTAGCGCGAGGACGAGCGCGACCTGGCACAGCACGAACAGCGCGCCGGCGGCGAGCACCGCGTCGCGCACGACCAGGGTCAGGGTGGCGAGGAGCAGGACGTTCAGCGGCGACGTCGCGGTGTTCGACGTCTCCGCCGCGATCAGCCCCCAGTGCCCGTGGAAGGCGAGGTTGCGCGCGTAGGCCAGCGTGATGAACGTGTCGTCGACGAGGTGCGGGCGCACCACCGCGAAGACGAGGGCGGACACCAAGGCCACGGCGGCGGGCAGCACCCAGCGCCGCGGCCGGGACTCCGGGGCCGCGATCGCCCGTGCCGTTCGGTCGCGCCGCTGCGCCACGGTCACGGTTCGCGGGTGAGGGTGAAGTGGCCGACGCCCTTCGCCGCGGACTCCACTTGCCAGCTGTCGGGCCCGGTGGCCGGACCCGAGGCGTATTGCAACCGGTAGTCCGGTTTGCGGGGGGTGATCGAGCGGTCCAGCCAGTGGTAGTTCACCCGCAGCGCGAGGCTCATCAGCGGGTTCGCCGTCGCGATCCGCTGCTCGACCAGCTGCTTCGCGTGGCCGCGGTCGGAGAACTCGTCGATGATGGCGCACTCGCAGTAGTACGCGAGGGTGCCGATCTCCCCGGGGCTGGCCACGCTCGCGCCGTCGAGCCGAGCGCCCAGGGCTGTGCCGACGCGCGCGTAGTCCTGCGCGCTGGCCCAGTTCCCGAAGATGACCGGCGACTTCCACGGCAAACCCTGTGCGGCGTCGACAGCGGCCGCGCTGAGCACCAGCACCCCGGTCAGCACGAGCGCCAGCAGCGGGGGACCGGTGCGCAGCGCCGTCCGTTCGCGCGCCTGGCCGTACCAGGCACCGAAGGCCGCTACGGCGAACGTGCCCACTGTGGTCGTCGGAGCCACGTAGTACCAGTGGAACGGGCCGACGCCGATGAACGAATAGGCGACGAAGTAGAGGATCCCGCCGGCGCCGAGCGCCGCGACCGGGCCGAGCGCGGGGAACTCCGGCCAGCGCACGGAGAACCGCGCCGCGGCCCATACGGCGAGCGCGACCGCGCCGAGCAGCGCCGGGACGAACGTCACCAGCACGATGCCCGGGTAGCCGAGGTAGTACATCACCGGTCCGGTGGTGTAGGTCCACGGCGCGAACAGCCCCGCCTGGGTCTGCTTGATCGCCAGGGTGTCGGGCACGAACGAGCCGAAGGCGACCCAGCTGAAGACGAACCACGGCGCGGCCGTCAGCACCGCGGAACCGGCGGCCGGCAGCAGCCTCCGCCGGATCGCGGGCGCGCTGAGCGCGATCACCACGACGAACACGACGAGGTCGAGCCGGGTGAGGACGGTGAGCCCGGCGGTGACGCCGAACAGGATCGGCCGTCCTTCGAGCGCGAAGACCGTCAGCACCAGCAGGACGGCCGGGATCAAGAGGACTTCGAGACCGATGGCGGACAGCACGAACGGGTTGACCAGGACCAGCGTGACCCCGAGCACCCCGGCCGCGGGCGGCAGCGGCAGCGTCCGCCCGAGGCGTTGCCAGGCCCAGCCGAGCGCACCGCCGCACAGGACCGTCAGGATCCCGAGCGCCACGACCGGGTGCGGATCGCCCGCCACCCGCGTCACCAGCGTCAGCGCGGCGAGAAGCAGGACGTTCAGCGGTGACGTCGCGGAGTTCGCGGGCGAGCCCGGGATGATGCCCCATTCGCCGTGCACGGCCAGGTTCTTCGCGTAGGCGAGGGTGATGTAGCCGTCGTCGGTCAGGCTGCCGCGCACCACCAGGAAAAGCGCGGCGCCCAGCACCGCCCCGAAGACGGGCAGCCACCGGCCCCGCGCGTTCTGCTGCTGCGTGTTCGTTTCCGGAAGCACCTTTTCACCCTGGGGAAGCGCCATCGGCGCCGGATCCGTCATCTGCCCGATCGACATGCCCCGGGGACCGTAGTGACGATTCATTACAGCGGTGCTACGTCACGGTTATGTCCGCGGGCTCTGTCGACCATCACCCGATCGTGGCATGCCCGGGGTGGGCTCGCAGTGTGACGGGACTCCACTGTGGACGACGGCCGGGGAGTCCGCCGGCGGTCAGGAGACGCGGGTGGCCGTGACCCTGGTGATCGCGGCGTGCGCTTCGGCGAGGTCGGCGTGCAGGGGCAGCACGCGGTCCAGGCCGAGGATGGCCCAGGGCCGGGCGACCGCGATCTCGGCCGCCGCGATGGCGAAGGGAATGTCGTGCGCGCGGGCTTCGCGGTAGGACTCGACCAGGACGCTGAAGACGGTCGAGTCGCAGTAGGTCGTCTCGGTGAGGTCGGCGACGACCGCGGCCGCGCCGCCGCGAAACGGGCTCAGCAGCACGTCACGGAGCCGGGTCGTGGTGGCCAGGTCGAGATCGCCCGCGCAGCGGACGGTCACGACCCCCGCTTCGTTCGTCGTCGCGAAGCGGGGCTGAGTGCGGTTCTCGGTCATCGGGTCCCTCCTGCATCGCGGAGTACCCATCGCGGCCCGGAATGACGCACCGGCGAGGGCGAATCCTTGGGACATCCGAGGGATAGCGATGCACAAGCGTTGCGAGCGGGTATAGCTTAGTGGGGCGGCACCTCGCCGCGCAGGACTAGGCAGGCCGTGGCGGGTTGCCACACCCCGCGGCCGTCCGGATCCGGTCGACGCGGGCCGGATCCCCGGCGCCGGGCGGCGCCGAGGGGGACGCGGCAGGCCGACGCCCCGCCGCCGCGTCCCCCGTGGCGCCGGGCTGTTCCCGGTACCCCGCGCCGGTGTCGCCGGTCCGGCTTCGCCGCGTGACGGTGGGTCCCGGCGGCCGTGGCCGGCCCGCTGATCTCCGGACCACCGGCCGGCGATCTCCGCGCCGGCGGCGATCACCGTGTCCCCGCCGGTCAGGTGGCCCGGCCGTCGCTAAGCTGCCCTGAGCGAGGCGAAGGGGAACGGTGGATCCGAAGAACGTCGAGACGGGTGCCTGGGCGCCGGGCAAGGTGGCCGAGCTGCTCGGCGTCTCGCCGGTGACGCTGCGCAGCTGGAGCGCGCGGTACGGGATCGGCCCGTCGGCCGCGGCCACCGGACGGCACCGCCGCTACTCCGACGCCGACGTCCGGCGGCTGCAGCACATGCAGCGGCTCGTCGCGCGGGGGATGCCCGTGCGGGAAGCGGCCGCCACGGCCTTCGCGGCCACGCCCGCCGACCCGCCCGAGGTGCCCGCCGCCCGCCGGGTGCGCGAGCTCGAGGACGCCGCCGAGGAGCTGCGGTCCGCGTCCGTCGCGGGGCTGCTCGACGAAACCCTCGGCACGCTCGGCCCGGCCGCGGCCTGGACCGACGTCCTCGCCCCGGTCCTGCGCGGCCTGGGCGACCGCTGGCAGCGCGGCGACGTCTGCTTCGCGTCGGAATGGGCCCTGACGACGGAGATCTCGCTGGCGTACGAGCGGTTCAGCCGGCGCTTCCCGGCGGCCGTCCCGGGCCGGCCGGTGCTGCTGGCCTGCTGCCCGGCCGAACGGCACTCGCTGCCGATGGAGGCCCTGCGCGCGACGCTGGCCGAGGCCGGGATCCCGGTCGCCTACCTCGGGCAGCTGGTGCCGGCCGAGACGGTCGCCGACCTGGCGGCGCGCCTCGACCCGGTGCTGGTGCTGCTGTGGTCCCTGGCGGCCCCGACGGCCGACGACCTGCTCGCGGCGCGGGTGCGCGACCTCGGCCGCGTCGTGGGCACGGCCGGGCCGGGCTGGCAGCACCTGGGCGACCGCGGGTTCGCCCGGGTGAACGATCTGGCGTCGGCGGTGGAGCTGGCCGTGGAGCACGCCGAGGGGTAGGGGCAGCGCGGGGTCGCTTGGACGAGGCGGGGAACGCTCAGTCCAGCCCCTCCAGCGCCCGCTTCAGCTCCGGCACCACCGCGTCACCGAGCCGCTCGAACTCGCGCTTCGAGAAGGGGCTCGCCAGCCTCGCCCACCCGTGGAACACGATCGTGGCGCGGTAGCGGACCGTCGTGCCGTCCGGGCCCGCCGACAGGCCGAAGTCGTCCGTCGAGGTCGCCGTCTCGTTCTCGCCCACGAACGTCACGCGGCCGGCGTCGCGCCGGGTCAGGTGGTAGTCCGGCTCCGTCCGCCTGCCGCGGAACTCCGAGACGTTGTGCCACCCGGCGCCGACCGTGATCGGGCCCCCGTCCGTGCGGGTGCACGACACCGTGCCCGGGTCCCATTCCCCCGTGTGCGCGAAGTCCGCGAGGTACTCCGCGACCCGCGCGACCGGCGTGCGCACGGTGACGGTGCGTTCGACCTGGACCATCGGACCCTCCCGAAGCACTCGTTGCGCAGCCGTTGCAACCGTAACGGGCACCGCTCAGCGGGGCACGGCGAGCCGGGCGCCGACATCGATGTCAACTATCCGAATTCTTGTCCTCCTTGTCGTCTTGACGCTTCCGAGGCGCACGGCGGAAGCTTCCTGGCAACGTTGTCACCCTCTCTCCGCGGCGCCACCTCGCCAGGTCCGGCCGCCGCTTTCAGATCGGAGTTCGCATGGCGGAGGAGTACGGCATCACCGCGGATGTCGAGCCCGCGGAGGTGTCCGCCGTTTCGCGGCGGCACGTCCTGACCGCCGGGACCGGGCTGCTGGCCGGGTTCGGCCTCGCGGCGATCCTGCCCGGGGTCGCGTCCGCGGCACCCGCCGTCGCCGACGGCCGCGCGCCGAAGACCGACCTGGCCCTGTTCCGCCCGGTCCAGGTGTCCTCGACCGACTACGCCGCCACCCCGGCCGAGTTCGCCGTCGACGGCCTCGCCCAGGTCGGCGTGCGGGGCTCGGGCTGGCGCGCCACCCCCGGTGACGGCCAGTGGATCGTCGTCGACCTGCAGGGGGAGTGCCGGATCGACTCGGTCGTGCTGACCTTCGAGGCGCGGCCCGGTGACCCGGCCATCGACGCCGCCGCGTCCCGCTCCCACACGAGCGGCTTCGAGATCCTGTCCAGCTACGCGACGGCGTTCGACCTCGACGTCTCGGGCGACGGCAAGGCCTGGCGCACCGTCCACCACACCGACGCCGGCACCGGCGGCGTCGTGACGATCCCGCTCGGCGCCGTCACCGCGCGCTGGGTCCGGTTCACCGCGTCGAGCCGCTCGACGAGCAACCCGCTGGGCCTCAACGGCTTCCAGGTGTTCGGCACCGGCCCGCAGAACCGCCCGGCGGTGCACGGCTGGACCAGCTTCCCGGTCCGCCCGCACGACGACCCGCCCGCGCTCGCCGTCGCGGCCGACGGCACCGTGCCGATCGAGTCCGGCTGGGTCCTCACGATGGACGACTGGGCGCCGGCCGGCGACGGCAAGGCTCTCTCCGGCGCGGCGGTGGACACCCGCGGCTGGCTCCCGGCGACTGTCCCCGGCACGGTCCTGGCCTCGCTGGTCGAGCAGGGCCGGCTGCCGGACCCGGTGTCCGGCATGAACAACCTGCACGTCCCGGAAGCGCTGTCGCGCCACGCCTGGTGGTACCGCCGCCGCTTCTCGCTCCCGCGCGGTCTGGACACCTCGGCCGGCCGGCACGTCTGGCTCGAGTTCGACGGCGTCAACCACGAAGCGCAGATCTGGCTCAACGGCGCCGAAATCGGCACCCAGAGCCACCCGTTCGGCCGCGGCGCCTACGACGTCACCGCGGCTCTGCGCCGCACCGGCGACCAGGTCCTCGCCGTGAAGATCTCGCCGATGCCGAGGCCCGGCAGCCCCAGCGACAAGGGCGCCAACGGCAGTTCGTGGGTCGACGCCGGCAGCACGATGTTCGACAACTCGCCGACCTACCTCGCGGTGTCCGGCTGGGACTGGATGCCCGCGGTCCGCGACCGCGCGTCCGGCATCTGGGACCACGTCCGCCTGCGCTCGACCGGCGCCGCCGTGCTCGGCGACGTCCGCGTCGACACGAAGGTGCCCGACGCCGCCACCGCCGTGGTGACGCTGACCGTGCCGGTGCGCAACGCGGCTTCGACGGCCCAGCGCGTCAAGGTCACGGCCGCGTTCGGCCCGGTGACCGTGTCGAGCACGGTCACCGTCCCGGCCGGGCAGACCACCGACGTCGCGTTCCCGGCGCAGCAGGTCAAGAATCCGAAGCTGTGGTGGCCGAACGGCTACGGCGAGCCGAACCTCTACGACCTGACGCTCACCGCGGCGATCGGCGCGTCGATCAGCGACCGGCGGACCACGAAGATCGGCCTGCGCCAGATCGGCTACCAGTACGACCTGCCGATCGTCATCGCCGACGGCCGGGCGACCCAGTCCGTCGACCTCGCCCCGCAGAATGCCCGGTTCGTCCGGATGCAGGGCCTGAAGCGCGCCACGGGCTGGGGTTTCTCGCTCTGGACGATGTCCGTTGTCGCCAGCTCCGCGCCGGACACGGACCTCGCGCAGGGCAAGACCGCGGCTTCGCAGTCGGTCGCCGACGGCAACCCGCCGGAGCGGGCGTTCGACGGTGACCCGAACACCCGCTGGACGTCGGCTTACGAGGACAACCAGTGGCTGCAGGTCGACCTCGGTGCCGCGACCGCGTTCGACCGGGTCGTCCTGACCTGGGAGACCGCCTACGCGGCGACCTTCAAGATCCAGGTGTCGCAAGACGGCGACACCTGGACCGACGCCGCGTCGGTGGACAACAGCCCGAAGCCGCTGACCTTCCTCGTCAACGGCGTCAAGGTGTTCGCCCGCGGCGGCAGCTGGGGCTGGGACGAGCTGCTGCGCCGGATGACGCCCGAGCGGACCGACGCCGTCGTCGCGATGCACCGCGACATGAACTTCACCCTGATCCGCAACTGGGTCGGCTCGTCCTACCGGCAGGAGCTGTTCGACGCCTGCGACAAGTACGGCATCCTGCTGTGGAACGAGTTCTGGGACGGCTGGTCGACCGACCCGGCCAACCACGACATCTTCCTGGCGCAGGCCAAGGACACCGTGCTGCGCTACCGCCACCACGCGTGCGCGACGGTGTGGTTCGGCTGCAACGAAGGCACGCCGCCGCCGGTGATCGACAACGCGCTGCGGGACATCGTCCACGACCACACCGACCTGCTCTACCAGGGCAACTCGGCGGGTGGCGTGATCACCGGCGACGGACCCTATTACTGGCAGGACCCCAAGCGGTACTTCACGGGTGAGGCGACCGGCGGCAAGTACGGGTTCTGGAGCGAGATCGGGCTGCCGACCGTGTCGGTCGTCGAGAGCATGCGCAACCTCGTCGGCGAAGGCGACCCGGGGTGGCCGATCGGGGCGCCGTGGTTCCTGCACGACTGGTCGACGAACGGCAACCAGTCGCCGCAGAGCTACCTCGCGGCGATCGACGCGCGGCTCGCGCCGTCGACGAGCCTCGCGGAGTTCTGCCGCAAGGCGCAGTTCGTCAACTACGAGAGCATGCGCGCGATCTTCGAGGCCTGGAACACGAAACTGTGGGCGGACGCCACCGGCGTGCTGCTGTGGATGTCGCACCCCGCGTGGCACAGCACGGTCTGGCAGACCTACGACTACGACCTCGACGTCAACGGCAGCTACTACGGCGCGCGCAAGGGCTGCGAGGCCCGGCACGTCCAGGCCGACCTGACGACGTGGCAGATCCGGGTCGTCAACCACACCCCGGACGCGTTGAGCGGGGTGACGGTCACCGCGCGGCTGTTCTCGTTGGACGGCGCGAGCCTCGCGCCGGCTCAGCAGCAGAATCTCGACGTGGCCGCGAACGTCGGCGCGACGGCGTTCACCGTGCCGTTCGACGCGGCGCACCCCGATCTGCACCTCCTGCGGCTGACCCTGACCGACGCCCACGGCGCGGTGCTGTCGGAGAACACGTACTGGCGCTACCGCAGCGACACGGCCATGCGCGCGCTCAACCAGCTGCCGGGCGCGCGGCTCACTTCGTCGTTGAAGGCCGACGGCGACGCGTACACGGCGACCGTGCGCAACGACGGCAGGACGGTCGCGGCGATGATCCGGCTGTCGCTGCGCGAGCGCAACGGCACGGACCGCGTCCTGCCGACCCGCTACGGCGACAACTACTTCTGGCTGCTGCCGGGGGAGAGCCGCACGGTCCGCGTCGAGCCGCGGCGGCGGGTGCCGGGCGCCCGGCTGCAGGTGGAGGCGTACAACGTGGCGGCCAAGCTGATCTAGCCGCGGTTTTGTCGGACCCCGCCGCTAGGCTCGGGGCCCGCGAGCGAGGAGTTCCGGTGCGTGGCTGTGGGTCGCGATCCGGAGCGAGTGGAGGGGTGCCGCGCGTTCTCCTCACCGTCCGCCGACGACCAGCCCGGAGCCGATCCGGGTCTCGGTTCTCCTCGCTCGCGGGCCGGACGTGGGGAAGGGGCGGTCATCGAAGAGCTGTACCGGACGGTGCTGGCGAGGGCGGCGTACCAGGACGCGTTCTTCGCCTGGCCACGCGCGGAGCGGGAGCGCTACGTCGCGCTGCTGCGGACGGCGGACCCGGCGTGGGTACCGGGTTTCCTGCACTGGCTGCGCGTGAAGACCCCGATGCGCTACCCGGCGCTCGTCGGGGCGGCAGCGTTCGTGGCCGGGCGGCTGGAGCGGGGCGAGCACGGGGTGTCGCGGCAGGTGATCGCGTCGGTGCTGCACCGCGCCGACGACCCGGGCCACGTGCTGGCGTACTGGGCGGCGACGTACGGGCCTTCGCTGCCGAAGCCGGTGAAGCGCGCAGTGGCCGACGCGGTGACGCGCTTGTACGACGAGCCGGCACTGCTGGCGTACGACGACGGCGGGCACCACTTCGAGCTGGGCTTCGTCCGCGGTGACCTGCCCCGCCACGGCGGAATCGGCACGCCCCGCCCGCTGCGGTTCGGCGAGGTGATCAGGCTGGTGCACCCGCGAGCCCGCAACCGCGCGCAGGGTGACCTGTTCCGGTACGCACTGGCCCGGCGCCACGGGAAGGTCCGGACGATCCCGGCGACGATGCCCCTGGTGCGGAAGTGGGCCGGGGTGGCGGAGGAAGCCGGTTCGGGGCCGGTCTCGCTGCCGACGGTGAGCGCGCTTCCGGAGGGCGACTTCGGCGGGCAAAGTGCCGACGCGCGGCTTTCCGCGGCCGCCGAGATCGGTGCCGAAGGCGAGGTGACGACCGGGCCGATGCGCCAGGGGAGTGCCACGGAGCCCGAGGTGAGTGTCAGAGGTCGGGCGCCGGTTGGGCCGCCGCGCTCCAGCCGCGTGGCGCTCCCGCAAGGGGCAGTCGCCGAATCTGCCGCCGCTCGTGAATCACCTGCCGGGCCGCTGCATGTCCTCGCCGGGCTCAGGTCCGGCGCCGGCCACCCACCACCCGGGCAGGCCCTCGCCCGACTGAGGCGAGCCGTGCTCCCACCGCACTCCGAAACCGTCCTGGCGGCCTTGCCCCTCGTCGACCTCCTGGCCCAACCCGGCGGCCTGGGCCGCCTGGAACCCCTGATCCCGCACCTGCCCCTCTCCGCCCTCCTCGCCCACCTGCGCCGGCTGGACGCCGCCGGGCTCGGGTTCGAGACCGCCATGGCCGTCGCCGCGCGGATCGCCGATCCCGCCGAGGTGCACGCGTCCGGGCTGGGGCCGTTGCGGTTCGCCGCGGCCTGGGGCGCGGTCGACAGCCGCCGGTGGGAACCCGCGCTGGCCGCCGGTGCCCGGCACAGCCTCGAGTCGCTCCCACGGCTGCGCGGGCGCACTCTCGTCGTCGTCGAACCGCGCAGCGACACCCGGATCGTCTTCGGGCTCGCCCTCGCCCAGCGGTGCGACGAAGCCGACCTCGTCCTCCTCGGCGGCGGCCGGTTCCCGCTCGAACCGGAAGAGTCGCCGTTGCACGCCCTGATCCGCTGGCACTCCACCGACCTCCGCACCGCCGCGCCCGTCGCCGCCGGGCACGACCGCGTAGTCCTCGTCACCGAGCAGCTCGGCGAACTCCCCGACGTGCCCGCCGGAACCCCGCTCTACGTTTGGGAGACCAGGCGGCACGACAGGCACGAACACGAGCCGGACTTCGCGGCCGGCTCGGGGCGCGGGTTCTTCCGCGGACTCGGCGACGCCTCCTTCCGGATCATCCCCTGGTGGGAGGAGTTCGTCGCCGGCGACCAAGTCGGATGCTGAATTCGTGCCCGCCGACGAACTAGGCTGACGGTTCCGCGCCTAGCTTCGGGAGGTGCTCGTTTCGGTGAACCTGCGCCCGCACGCCAGCCTCGGCCGCGTCCTCGACGACCTGGGCGGCACACTCCTGGACCTCGTGCTCGGCGACGGCGACCGCCCGGGCGGCATCGGCGGCGTCGCCATCCACGACCCCCTCGACGAGCCCGCCCTGCCCCAGCACGCCCTGATGCTGGGCGTCGGCCTCGCCGAACCGGACGAGGTCGTGCACCAGCTGCGGACCTTGGCCCGCCACGACGCGGCCGGCCTCGTGGTCCGCGCGCCCGTCACCGTCACCGCGGCGATCACCGCCGCCGTCGAGGACACCGGTGTCGCGCTGCTGAGCCTGGCGCGCGGCGCGTCCTGGGCCCAGCTCGCGGCGATGCTGCGGTCGTTGCTGGCCGAGGGCGACGTCGGCGACGCCGAACCCGAGACCCTGGCCGGACTGCCCTCGGGCGACCTGTTCGCGGTGGCGAACGCGATCGGGGCGCTCATCGACGCGCCGGTCACCATCGAGGACCGCCGTTCGCGCGTGCTCGCGTTCTCGGGACGCCAGGACGAAGCCGACCCGTCGCGGGTCGAAACCATCCTCGGCCGGCAGGTGCCCGAGCGGTTCTCCCGGATGCTCGCCGACCGCGGCGTGTTCCGCGAGCTCTACCGCAGCGACCGGCCGGTGTACGTCGACCGGCCGCCGGAAAGCCCCGAAGGCTTCAAGATCCCCCGCGTGGCCGTCGCGGTCCGGGCGGGCGACGAGATCCTCGGCTCCATCTGGGCCGCCGTGCGCGAGCCGCTGACCCCCGACCGCACGCAGGCCCTCTGCGACGCGGCCCGCCTGGTGGCGCTGCACCTGCTGCGCGTCCGGGCGGGCGCCGACGTCGAACGCCGGCTGCGCGCGGACCTGGTGAGCACGGCACTCGAAGGCGGGGCCGCCGCGCGGGAGGCGCTGAGCCGGCTGGGGCTGGCCGACCAGCCGGTCGTCGTGCTCGCGCTGGCGGTGCTCGAGAACGGCGCCGAGGACGCCGAGATCGCCACCGAACGGCAACGCCTGGCCGACGGCCTGGCGATGCACCTGAGCGCGGTGCACCCGCGCTGCGCGGCGGCGCTCGTGGGCGACACCGCGTACGGGCTGGTGCCGGTCACCCGGGACGCCGACGGCGAACGCCGCGCCCTGCGGATCGCGAAGGACTTCCTGGACCGGGTGGGCGACCGCGTCCGGGCCGTGGTCGGGATCGGGCCGGTGGCCCGCAGCGCGGCCGAGCTGCCCGAAGCTCGCGACAGCGCGGACCGGGCGTTGCGGGTGCTGCGCTCGGGCAGCGGCCCGGGGCGCCGGGTGGCGTCGCTGGCCGACGTGCACGTCGAAGCGTTGCTGCTGGAGCTGCAGGACCTGGTCGCCGCCCGCGGCGACCGCCCGACCGGCCCGGTCGCGCGCCTGCTGGACTACGACGAGCAGCACCACGCCCACCTGGTCGAGACGTTGCGAGCCTGGCTCGACGCCTTCGGCGACGTCATCGCGGCGTCGGCTGCGGTCCACGTGCACCCCAACACGTTCCGGTACCGCCTGCGCCGGCTCGCCGAGGTCGGCGGCTTCGACATGACGGACCCGGAGGCGAGGTTCGCGGCCATGCTCCAGCTCCGGGTGGTGGCCCCGCCCGCCTCCTGACCGTGCGCCAAAAGGCATCACGCGTGATCCGAGGGGCATCACGTGTGATCAGCGGGGCATCACTCGTGATTCCACGGGCATGACCGTGATGCCCCTTCAATCACGAGTGATGCCTCTCCAGACACGCGTGTTGCCTTTCCGATCACGCGAATTGCCCAGCGTGACTGTCCGAAATGTTGGTGATTAACTACCGACTTCTGGCCTGCACTTGGTCAGTTACCTACTTTCGACCGGTGTGCGACACCTTCGAGGCGTGTGATCGCAGGGACGGCTGCGGTGAGCGCGGCCGTTGTCGCGGCGTCGCTGGCCACGGCCGGCTCGCCGGCCTACGCGACCATCGCGCAGCCGTCGATGCACGCGCTGAACTCCCTCGCGATGCCGTTCGGCAGCGTCGTGCGGTCGCAGCAGGAGATCGGCGGCGTGCCGGTGTTCGGCGGCCAGCCGGTCCAGGTCCGGGACAAGGACGGCGCGGTCCTCGCGACCCACGGCCGCACCACGAAGAAGACGTCGGGCGCGTTCCCGGCCAGCGTCACGGGTGCCGCGGACGCCGCCATCGCGGACGTCGCGAAGCGCACCGGCCTGCCCGCCAACGCGCTGAAGGCCGACGCGCCCCGCGCGTACTGGTACGACGCCACCCTCGGCGGTGCGAAGGGCGACGGCGTCGCGGTGCCGACCTACCAGGTCACCGTGCACGGCAAGAAGCTGAACGACAAGTGGGCCGAGGTCGTCAAGGCCGGCACCGCGGACGTCCTCACGTCGTGGTCGGAAGTCCGCGAAGCCAACCGCGACGTCTGCGACGCGAACCACAAGGTGGTCAGCGGCAGCACGGAGTCGGTCCGCTGCGGCACCGCCTTCGACGTCACCCGCAAGGAAGGCGGCGCGGAGTCGGGCGTCGCCGACGTCAACAACGTCTACACGTTCTTCGGGCAGGCGTCGGACTTCTACCAGAAGTACGTGAACGTCGACCTCACTAGCCTGATCGGCGCCGATTACTCCGACGGCACCGGCAAGGCGCTGCGCGGCACCGTCCGGATCTGCGTCGACGGCGAGTGCCCGTTCGCGAACGCCTTCTGGGACGGCGAGCAGATGGCCTTCGGCGAGGGCGTCACCACCGACGACATCACCGGGCACGAGCTCACCCACGGTGTCACGCAGCACACGTCCGGGCTGAGCGGCGGCCAGGCCGACTCGATCAACGAAGGACTGTCGGACGTCTTCGGCAAGTTCATCGGCATCACCTCGAACGACCCCAACGACCCCAACGACACCGGCGGCAACCGCTGGCTGCTCGGCGCGGGCTCGTCGCTGGGCGCGATCCGGAACATGAAGGACCCGCGCTCGTCGCTGTCGCCACAGCCGGACATGGTCAACGGCCCGGGCTGGGACACGAACAACCCGGACGAGCACATCAACGACGGCGTGGTCGACAAGGCCGACTACCTCATCACCGACGGCGACACCTTCAACGGCCGGACGGTGCGCGGCCTCGGCCTCGGCAAGTCCGTCCAGATCTGGTGGGGCGTCGAGAACACGCTCACCCCGAGCGCGACGTTCAAGGACGTCGGCGAAGCCCTCAACTCCTCCTGCGCGGCGCTCGCCAAGGCGGGCACCGCGGGCATCACCGCCGACGACTGCACCCAGGTCGGCAACGCGGTGAAGGCCACGCAGCTGGACCAGGACCCCAGCTGATCGAACCCCCGAAACCGAAGGCCACTCCGGTCGCCCGGAGTGGCCTTCGGCGTCCGGGCGTAAATCCGGTTGGCGGTGAAGGAAACCGCCGCTACGCTGCCCGGAGTCCAAGATCGCGTCGCAGGAAGGGAGCCGGCCGTGCCCGTTGCCGTCGTCTCCCGTCCGCGGTCCGAGGTGATCCTCGTGTCTTCGCGCTTCCGGTGTCCGCCGCGCGGCTGACACCGCGTTCGTGACGCTCCTCTGTGGACGATCGTCACGGCGAATCGCGCCGCCCCGAACCGGATCGTCCTCGAAGGACCGCGCCATGCGCACGCACGACCTGACCACCGTCCGCAACCTCGGCATTCTCGCCCACGTCGACGCGGGCAAGACCACCGTCACCGAACGGATCCTCCACCGCACCGGAGCCACCCACAAGACGGGTGAAGTCCACGACGGCACCACCGTCACCGACTTCGACCCGCAGGAGCGCGACCGTGGCATCACCATCTTCGCCGCGGCCGTCAGCTGCACGTGGCGGGGCCACCGGCTCACCCTCATCGACACGCCCGGCCACGTCGACTTCACCGCCGAGGTCGAGCGGGCGCTGCGGGTCCTGGACGGCGCGGTCGCCGTGTTCGACGCCGTCGCGGGCGTCGAGCCGCAGAGCGAAACCGTCTGGCGTCAAGCCGATCGGCACGGCGTGCCGCGGATCGCGTTCGTCAACAAGCTCGACCGCTCGGGCGCCGACCTCGACACCGCGGTGGCGTCGATCCGGGCGCGGCTGCACCCGGCACCGCTCGTCGTCCAGCTGCCGATCGGGCGCGAGGACGGCTTCACCGGCGTCGTCGACCTGGTCCGCCTGCCGGTGGACGCCTCGGCCGAGGCGCGACGACGCCGTCGTGTGCTGGAAGAGGCCGTCGCCGAGCTGCATCCCTTGGCGCTGGAGGAGTTTTGCGCCGCGGGGACCATCTCGGCGGAAACGCTGGAGAAGGTGCTGCGGGAGCTGACCCTCAGCGGCGACGGGCTCGTCGTGCTGTGCGGGGCGGCCTACCGCGACCGCGGGATCGAGCCGCTGCTCGACGCCGTCGTGGCCTACCTGCCGTCGCCGGCGGACGTCCCGCCGGTGCGCGCCGACCGGCCCGCCGACCCGGCGGCGCCGCTGGCCGCGCTGGTGTTCAAGGTCGTCTCGGCGGCCACGGGACGGCTGACGTACCTGCGGGTGTACTCGGGAACGCTGCGGAAGGGAGACCAGGTGCGCGACGCGGGGCGCACCGAGCGGATCGCGCGCGTCCTGCGTGTGCAGGCCGACCGGCATTCCGAAGTGGACAGTGCGGTGGCCGGCGACATCGTGGCGGTGGCCGGGCCGAAGGCGGTCCGGGTCGGCGCCACGCTCTGCGCGCCGGACGCCCCGGTGCTGCTGGAGCCGCCACCGACGGCGGACCCGGTGGTCTCGGTGGCCGTCGAGCCGCGCCGGGCGGGCGACGGCGAGCGGCTGACGTCGGCGTTGGCGCGGCTGGCGGAGGAGGACCCGTCGCTGGTCGTGCGGACCGATCCGGAGACCGGGCAGACGGTGCTGTCCGGGCTGGGCGAGCTGCACCTGGAGGTCGCGGTGGAGAAGCTGCGGCGCGACCGCGGGCTCGACGTCGCGGTCGGGCGGCCCTCGGTGGCCCACCGCGAAACCGTGGTCCGCGGGGTGTCCGGGCTGCTGTACCGGCACGTCAAGCAGGACGGCGGGGCGGGCCAGTTCGCCCACGTGGTCCTGGACGTCGCGCCGGCGGCGGAAGGGTTCGAGTTCGTCTCGGCGATCGTGGGCGGCCGGGTACCGCGCGAGTACGTCCGCGCGGTCGAGGCCGGCTGCCGGGACGCGCTGGCCGACGGACCGCTGGGCGGGCACCCGGTGACGGGCCTGCGGGTGGTGCTGACCGACGGCGCGACGCACCCGAAGGACTCGTCGGACCTGGCGTTCCGCACGGCGGGACGGCTCGGCCTGCGGGAAGCGCTGCGTTCGTCGGTCCTGCGGCTGCTCGAGCCGGTGGCCGAAGTGGCGGTGACGGTTCCGGCCGACGCGGTCGGCGGCGTGCTCGGCGACCTGGCGGCCCGCCGCGGCCGGGTGGCCGGCTCGGAGGTCCGCGGCGGCACGGCGCTCGTGACGGCGACGGTCCCGGTGGCGGAGCTGTTCGGCTACTCGAACCGCCTGCGCGGCCGGACCCAGGGCCGCGGCACGTTCACCGCGCGGCCTGCGGGCTACGCGCCGGTCCCGTAAGCGCCGGGCCCAAGCGCCCCAATGTGGCCTTCGGTGCGTCAGACGCACCGAAGGCCACATTGGGTGCGTTGGACGCAACCAAGGCCACCTTGGGGCGCTTCACGACCAGCCGGGCCGTGGCAGAGCTACCCGCGGGGGACCGACGCGACCCCGGCGAGCAGCGCGTCGACGTCCGCCTCCGTCGTGTACGGCGCGATTCCCGCCCGCACCGCGCCGCTGTCCCCGAGACCCAGGTGCCGCGAGCACTCGATCGCGTAGAAACTCCCGGCCGGCGCGTTGACCCCCTGCGTCCCCAAGTGCTCATACACGGCCTGCGAAGCGACGCCGTCGACCGAAAACAGCACCGTCGGCGTCCGGCGCCGCCCCGGCCGGCCGTACCGGGTCACTCCCGGAAGCGCCGCCAGCCCCGCGTCGAGCCGGCTCAGCAGCGCGTTCTCGTGCTCCTCCAAAGCGGACATCGAGGCGACCAGCCGGGCTCGGCGCGTTCCCGAACCGGGCACCAGACCGGCGAGGAAGTCGATCGCCGCCGTCGTGCCGGCCAGGAGCTCGTACGGCAGCGTGCCCAGCTCGAACCGCTCCGGCACCGCGTCCGTCGACGGCAGCAGCTTGTCCGGGTGCAACGTCTCCAGCAACGCCGGCGCCGCCACGACCAGGCCGAGGTGCGGGCCGAGGAACTTGTACGGCGAGCAGGCGTAGAAGTCGGCCCCCAGCGCCGTGACGTCGACCGGTGCGTGGGGCGTCAGGTGGACTCCGTCGACGTACAGCAGCGCGCCCGCGTCGTGCACCGCGGCCGCGATCGCCGGGATGTCCGGCCGGGTGCCCAGCAGGTTCGACGCCGCTGTCACCGCCACCAGCTTGGTCCGCGACGACAGCAGTCCGCCGATATCCGAAGGGTCCAGTTCACCGGTCGCCGGGTCGAAGGCCGCCCACCGCACCGTCGCGCCGGCGGCCTCGGCGGCCTGGACCCACGGCCGGATGTTCGCGTCGTGGTCGAGGCGGGTGACGACGACCTCGTCGCCCGGGCCCCAGGTCTTCGCGAGCGCGCGGGAGAAGTCGTAGGTCAGCTGCGTCATGCTGCGCCCGGACACGACCCCGGCCGGGTCGGCGGCGAGCAGGTCGGCGACGGCTTGGCGGGCCTCGGCGACCACCGCGCTCGCCCGGCGCTCGGCGGCCGTGACGACGCCGCGGTTGGCGATGCCGGAGCACAGCGTCCCCGCCACCGCCTCGCCGACGACGTCCGGGACCTGCGAGCCACCCGGCCCGTCGAAGTGCGCGGCGGCGAGGCCGGGGAAGTGCTTGCGGATCGTCCGCACGTCGTAGCTCATGGCGCCAGCGTGCCAGGCGTCAGGGTCTCCGGCCGGGCGCGGCCGCCGTGACGGGCAGCTGGGGCGGCGCGGCCACCGGCCGCCGGACCGGAGCCGGCGGCCGGATGTACCGCCGCAGCCGCTGCGTCGGCTTTTCGACGTACTCCCACGACAGCCGGCCGACGACGTAGGAGGCCGGTACGGCCAGCAGGATCAGCAGCCACACCTGCCGCACCCCGGCGAGGATGAGCAGCTGCTGGATCGGGAAGCCCCAGATGTAGGTGCCGTAACTCCCGTAGACGTGCGGCCCGCCGGCTTCCAGCCGCTTCGGCCAGTGCATCGCGAGCGTGATCGCGCCGTAGGAGGCGCTGATCGCCAGCAGGTACCGGCTGGCCGGAGTCTGGCTCAGCGCCAGGTACGCGGCGAACAGGACCAGCGCCGCCCACGGCCGGAGCGGGATCTTGTCCCGGTAGGTGTGCAGCACCACCCCGAGCACGAACGGCACCAGGAACGACACCGTCGACCCGATCGGGACGAGCAGCAGCGAGCCGCCCGCGCCGTGGTACTCGAACGTCGCGCGCAGCACGCTGTCGGCGTAGACCATGCCGCCGAGGGCGACGAGCACGACCCAGCGTCCGGCTCCGGCCAGTACCACCAGGCCGGCGACGAGGACCAGGCCGTAGCCCAGCAGCTCCATCGGCAACGTCCAGATCGCGCCGTTCACCGACCACGGGTACGGGTTGCCGGTGAACACCCCGGGCAGCAGGTGCTGCAGGTAGAACAGCACCGTCGTGCCGACCAGGTAGCGCCACGTCTGCAGGTTCGTCCAGTAGTCGGACGCCGTCGTCACGAGCGGGCCGATGACGAACACGGTCAGCAGCAGCACCACGAGCAGCGGGGGCATGATCCGCAGCAGGCGCCGCGCGGAGAACCGCCACCACGACGGGTCGCGCGCCCAGCTGTCCTGGATCTGGTAGCCGCTCATCGCGAAGAACCCCATCAGCGCGATGTAGCCCGGCGACATGTGCCAGGACGCGGGGAAGATCGTCAGCCGCTCCGGGTGCAGCAGCGGCATGCTGTGGTCGACGATGACCGTGATCGCGCCGATCATCCTCAGCCACGCGAAGCCGATGTTGGGATTGGCGTGAATTTTTGGCGAGATCGGCACGGTGCGCGATGTTAACCCATCCGGCCTCCATGGCAGACCCGAACGGTGGAAATGCCGCTGCGCCTCCGGTCACCGGCCGCGGTTGCGCGCGTGGTCGCGGGCCTGGCGTTCGTTGCCGTGCTTGTAGTTGCCCGTCGCGCGGGCCATGAGCAGCTGCTGGTCGTCGCCGCGGTCGGCCGCGGCCAGGAAGCGCGCGGCGGCGGATCCGCGCAGCGTCCCGGCCGGGCGGCCGTGGTGCGTGATCGTCACGGTGCCGCGTTCGTCGAGGCGGTAGGTGAAGCCGGTCGGTGTCCCCATCCGCTCAGGCTGGCATGGTGGGCAACCCGTTTTTCGAGGGCAGAGTTCCGGGGTGGAGTCCGGGGGTTTCCCGGATGGCGCCCACGTGGGGACCCGACAGAATCCCTAGGATGATCCGAGGGGGACACTGGGTGCGGGCCAAGCTGGGGAACACGTACGTGCTGCTGGGCGCCCACGCGCTCGTCCTGGTGGCGCTGCTCGTGTCGTACAACGACGGCCGGCTGCGGTTCCCCGCGTACCGCGTCGACCTGGACGTCTACCGGCTCGGCTCGGCGGCGCTGCTGCGCGGCGACGCGCTGTACGGCGCCCTGCCACCCACGGGTGACGGCCAGCTCCTGCTCTTCACCTACCCGCCGTTCGCGGCGATCGTGCTGGCGCCGCTCGCGGTGCTGCCGTACTGGGCCGCCTGCCTCGTGGTCACCGTGGGCACGCTCGGGCTGCTCGCCTTGGTGCTGGTCACGGTGCTGCGTGCGCTGGGCGCGCGCTGCGACTGGCGCCGGGTCGGCGCGCTGCTGCTGGCCGCCGAGGTGCTCGAGCCGGTCCTGCGGACGGTGTACGCGGGTCAGCTCGACCTGCTCCTGCTCGCCCTCGTCGTCCTGGACGTCCTGGTCGACACCCCGCGGTGGCCGCGTGGCCTGCTGATCGGGATCGCCGCCGCGATCAAGCTGACCCCGGCGGTCTTCCTGCTGTACTTCCTGCTCCGCCGGGACACCCGGGCGGCCGTGACCAGCGTTGCCACCTTCCTGGCCGCGACGGCGCTGGGGCTCCTGCTCGCCGGGGCGGATTCGGCGCGGTACTGGACGAGCGCGCTCTGGGAGACCGGTCGCGTCGGCGAGCCGACCTACGCCGGTGACCAGTCCCTGCTGGGGCTGCTCGCCCGGGCCGGGGTGCCGCCCGGCGCACGGACCGCGTGGTGGCTGCCGCTGGTCGCGGTGGTGCTCGTGCTGACGGCGCTGGGCGTGCGACGCGCGCTGGCCGCGGGGGAGCGGACCGTCGCGCTCGGCCTGAACGCCGTCGGCGGGCTGCTCGTTTCGCCGATTTCGTGGACGCACCACTGGGTCTGGGCCGTGGTCGTGCTGCTCGGGTGGGCGGAGCTCGCGCGCCGCACCCGGCGACGCGGGTTCGCCGCCGTGGCCGGGGTGGGCGCCGTGCTGTTCGTCACCGGCCCGCAGTGGTGGTGGCCGCGCGGCGGCGAAGTGGAGCGTGACTGGACGTTCCTCCAGCAGCTGACCGGCAACGGCTATGTCCTTTTCGGACTGGCGGTGCTGGTCACGGCGGTGCTCGCGCGGTTCTCGCGGCCGGCGGACGACTTCAGCGGCGCCGTTCCGGCCGTCGCCGCAGCCAGCCCGCGCCGAGGATGAGCATCGCCGTGCCGAGGGCGAGCGCGAGGCAGATCCCCGCGGTGTTCAGCGGCAGCGCGTCGGTGACCGCCCGCGGCAGCGGCAGCAGCCCGGCGAGCCCGACCACGGCGTAACAGGCCCCGGCGATGAGCAGGAACCGGGCGGCCGCCCGCGAGGACCGGGTGCAGAACACCGCGGCCGCGCCGGTCAGCAGGTGCACGAGCGTCCACGCCCCCGACACCGCGAAGACCCCGAACAGGGCCCGCGCGGCCCCTTCGCCGACCGTGACGCCCGGCATCAGCTCGAGCGCGCCCAGCACCAGGAACAGCAGGCCGATCAGCATGCCCATGCCCTGCACGGGCGCGGGCCCCCGCCTCGGCACCCGAGCCTCGGGTTCGGTGGTCGTCATGCTTTCCGGATTCCCCGTGAGAGCCCGTTTAATGCACTTTCCGCGGGGTTGCTCCGGGGTTGGCCCGGGGCCGGCGGGGTAACCGGGACCCGATCCGACCGCCGACGAGGAGCTGACGATGACCGAGTACCGCCACACCGCGACCGCCGACGTCCCGGCCGACGAGCTGTTCGCCTTCCTGAGCGACCCCGAGAACCTGCCGCGGTACTTCCCGGACATGAAGGTCGCCGAGCCGACGGACGGCGACAGCGTGCACGTCGAGGCCGAGGTCCACGGCAAACGGGTCGCGAGCGAGGCGTGGCTGCACACCGACGCGGCGAACCGCTCGCTGTCCTGGGGCGCGGAAGGTCCCGACGACTACCACGGCGAGCTGCGGATCGCCGAGGACGGCCCGGCGTCGTCGGAGATCACGGTGACGCTGCACAGCGTTCGCGAGGCGGATGGCGGCGAGGTCCAGCAGGGCCTCGAACGCACCGTGGCCGCGATGACCCACGCCGCGACCGCCGACGCCGACGTCGAAGCGGCGGAGGGCCAGGGTGGCTGGACGTCCTACGACGCCAAGAGCGACTCGTCGAGCTGAGGCGGGAAGGGCCCGTAGGCGTTGCCGCGCGCGCCGCGGGTGCGGAGCGCGGGGACGGCGAACAGGAACTTCAGCAGGGCCGGGGGAGCGGTGCCGCGGCCGCGTGCCCGCGCGGCGGCGGCGCGCTTCTCGACCCGCACCTGGCCGGTCTGGACTCGCTCGATCGCGCGGCTGCGGTCGGCCTGGACGCCGGCGAGGACGGCCGGCCCCGCATCACCGCGGCGCAGGGCCGGGATCAGGCGGTTCGCCGCCGCGACGGCGTCCTGGATCGCCATGAGGATCCCGTTGCCGCCGACGGGGGAGATGACGTGGGCCGCGTCGCCGAGCAGCAGCAGGCCCGGGCGGTACCAGCGCTCGACGCGGGAGATGTCCACCGACAGCAGCGTCGTCTGCGAGAAGTCGGCGAGCAGGTGAGCGCGGTCGGCGAGCCACGGCACGCGCTCGCGGAGGAACGCCTGGATCGGCTCGACCCCGCGTTCGCGCAGCGCCGGGTATGAGCCCTTCTCGATGCTGTAGCCCACCTGCCAGTCGCGGACCCCGCCGAGGACGCCGACGTAGGCGTCGCGCCCGAAGTAGAGGTCGAGGTCGGCGTCGGGTGGATCGCCGGGGGAGCGCGGCAGCCGGAACCAGAGCAGGTCGGTGGTGGCGCCGAGCGGTTTCGCCTCGAACCCGGCGAGCCGCCGCACGGTGGAGAAGCGCCCGTCGGCGCCGACGACCAGCGACGTCGTGAGCTCACCGCCCCGGTACCGGACGCCGGTCACCTTCCCGTCCGCTTCGAGCAGGCCGGTCACCTTGGCGTTCGTCCGCAGCGTGAACGACGGCAGGGCCGCGGCCCGCTCGGCGAGGAAGTCGAGGAACCGCACCTGCGGCATCAGCGCGACGTAGCCGAACGGCGTGTCGAGGCGGTCGTAGTCGGCGCAGCTGTAGACGCCGGACGGCGTGTGGAAGCGGAACGACCGCGCCTTGAAGTGGTCGAGCCGCAGGAGACCGGTCGCCAGGCCCAGCCGGTCGAGGAGTTCGAGGGTGTAGGGGTGCAGTGAGTCGCCGCGGAAGTCGCGATCGAAGCCGGAGCGTGCTTCGAGCACCGTGACGTCGATCCCGGCGCGGGCGAGCAGGTAGCCGAGCAGCAGCCCGCCCGGGCCGCTGCCCGCGACGGCGACGCTCACGCCGTGTCCACTGTGGTCAGTTTGAAGACCGCCATTCCGTCCAGGTGCTGGAGGATCTGGCTCGGCGTGGCGTCCTGGGGGACGGGGAAGGCCTTGACCGCCCAAGGCACGGACATCGCGGCCAGGTAGGTCGCGACGACTCCGGCGGCCTCGTCGCCGTCGACGGTCTCCGCGCGGCAGTCCTGCCGTTCGCCGGCCGCGAGCAGCGCGCACTCCGGTGCGTCGAGGAGGTTGGCGACCCAGTCGCGGTCGCGCACGGGTGAGACGAGGTAGCGCCCGCCGTCCCGCGCGACGACGGCCAGCGGCACGCGCCGCGGTTCGCCGGTGCTGCGGCCGCGGGTCTCGACGACGCGCAGCGCGTACCCGCCTTCGGGAGGCGCCTCGCCGGGCGAGCCGATCAGCTTGGCGGTCATTTCGGCGTTCAGCGCTCGGATGTCCACCCGGTTCACGGTAGCAAAACTAGCTAGATTGTCTAGCTAACATAGAATGACCAGGTGGAAGACAGCGTCGCGTACCGGGTGAACCTCGCCCTGCGGGACCTGCTGGCGCTCGCCCACGACGTCCAGCTGACCCTGGCCCGGCGCCTGGGCCTCGGCGCGACCGACGTGCAGGCCCTGCAGCACCTGGCTGCCGGCACGCCGATGGGCACGGTGGACCTGGCGCACGCGCTCAAGATCCGCTCGGCGTCGGCGACGGTCCTCGTCGACCGTCTGGAGGCGGCCGGCCACGTCCGCCGCGACCGCCACCCCAGCGACGGCAGGCGCATCACGCTGGTCATCGCCGACGCGGCCCGCGCGGAGGTCCGGGCCGCGCTGACCCCGCTGGTCGACGCGGTGACCCGGTTGACGGAGGAGCTGGCAGCGGAGCAGGCCGAAGTGGTGGCGAAGTTCCTCGGCGACGCGACGGAGGTCCTGCGCGCCTACGCGGCCGAGTCATGACCTCGCGTGGTACGCCGCGAGGACGTCGTCCAGTGAGCCGTGCGCGCGGATCCGGCCCTCGTCCATCCAGAGGGCGGTGGTGCACAGCTCCCTCAGCAGTTCGTCGGAGTGCGAGGCGAACACCAGCGCGCCGGCGCGGCGGGCGAGGTCGACCAGCCGCTCCCGGGCTTTCGCGAGGAACGCTGCGTCGACCGCGCCGAGGCCCTCGTCCAGGATGAGGATTTCGGGGTCGATGGTGGTCACGACACCGAGCGAGAGCCGGACCCGCATGCCCGCGGAGTAGGTGCGCAGAGGAAGGCTGAGGTAGTCGCCGAGTTCGGTGAACTCCGCGATGTCGTCGACCCGCTTCGCCATCTGCTTGCGGGTCATGCCGAGGAACAGGCCCTGGATCATGATGTTCTCGTGGCCGGAGACCTCGGGGTCCAGGCCCACGCCGAGGTCGAACACCGGCGCGATCCGGCCGCCGACCCGGGCGGTGCCCCGGGTCGGCTCGTAGATGCCGGAGAGCAGCCTCAGCAGGGTCGACTTGCCGGCGCCGTTGTGCCCGACCAGCCCGACGCGGTCGCCGTCGCCCATCGAGAGGGTGATGTCGTGCAGCGCTTCGATGACCGGCACCTTCGCGGTGGTGCCGATCGGGCCGCCGACCTTGCCGAGTACCCGTTTCTTGAGCGACCGGGTCTTGGCGTCGAAGATCGGGAAGTCGACGTACGCGCCTCGGACCTCGATGCTCACCATGTTCGCCCCTCTCGTCGCCCAAATGCGAATGCAAGTTATCATTCGCGTCATCAGAAGAGTCCGAGGGCGGGAGGTACCGTGAGCCGGCAGTCCGTCGAGCCGGGTTTCCGCCCGCCGCAGCAAGCGCGCAGCCGGGAATCCCTGCAGAAGGTGCTGGCCGCCGCCGAGCACGTGCTGGCCGCTCAGGGCCACGAAGAGTTCACCCTCGCGGCGGTCGCGGAGCGGGCCGGGATGTCGGTGGGGACGATCTACCGCCGGTTCTCGGGCAAGGACCAGCTGCTGTACGCCGTGAAGGACCAGTTGCTCGCCCGTCTGGAGACCGGCGTCGGCGAAGCACTGCGCGCGACAGGCTCCGGGCTGAGCGACGTCGTCGGCGCTTTCACCGGTGCGCTGGCCCGGACTTTCGCCGGCCATGACCGGATCTTCCCGGAGCTGCTCGACGGCCAGCGCGCCGACGGGCGCGATCGAGGCCTCCAGGCGCTGGCCGCGATCCAGCGGGCGCTCGTCGAAGCCGTTCATCCCTGCTTGGCCGAGGTCCGCCGTCCGGACGCCGCGCTCGCCGTCCGCACGACCGCCCGGACCGTCATCGGCTCCGGTGTGCACCGCGCCGCCACCGCCCGGTTCTGGCCCGACGGCCTGACCTGGGATGCGTGGGCCATCGAGACGACCGCGATGGCGCTCGCCTACCTCACCTCGCCGGGCAGCTGAGCAAGCGGAGCCGCCGGAACCGGGTCAGCTTGCGTTCATGCGAGAAGAGCCCGCGCTCTGGCTGTTCGCCGACCAGCTCGGGCCGCACTTCCACAGCACTCCCGAGCACCGCGGCCGCGACGTGCTGCTCATCCGGTCGGCCGCGGCCTTCGCCGCCAAGCCGTTCCACCGGCAGAAACCGCACCTCGTCCAGGCCGCGCTGTACCGGCTCGCCGCCGACCTCGGCGACCGCGTCACCCTGCTCGACGCCCCCGACTACCGCACCGGCCTGCGGCGGTTCCGGCGGCCGGTCGTCGTGCACGAGCCGACGCCGCACGCCGCCGACGCCTTCGTCCGGCGGCTGCGCGAAGGGTCGTCTCGGAAATCCTGCCCACGCCCGGCTTCGAACTGTCCAAGGAGGACTTTGCCGCATGGGGCGAAGGGCGCACGCGGGTTCGTCATGGAGGACTTCTACCGCGACCAGCGCGGGGAAGATCCATCCCGTCGGCGTCGACGGGCCGCGGCGGTTCGCCGTCGGGCACGACGAAGCGAGCGTGCCCTGCGCCGGTTCCTCGAGCAGCGCCCGCCCGTCTTCGGCCCCCGCCAGGACGCGATGCTGACCCACGACCGGGCGATGGCGCACGCACTGCTGTCCGTGCCGCTCGACCTCGGCCTGCTCGACCCCCGCGACGTCGTGCGGCGGGCCGAAGAGCGCTACGGGGCCGGCGACGCGCCGCTCAGCAGCGTCGAAGGGTTCGTCCGGCAGATCCTCGGCTGGCGCGAGTGGGTGTGGCACTTGTACTGGCACCAAGGCCGGAGTACCTGCGGCGCAACGCGTTGCAGGCGCGCCGTGAGCTGCCGGGCTGGTGGCGTTCGCTGGACGCGGACGCCGTCGAGCGGCCTGCCTGCGCACTGCGCTCGCCGGCGTGCGCGACCGCGGCTACGCCCACCACATCGAGCGCCTGATGGTGCTCGGCAACCACGCGCTGCAGCGCGGGTACGACCCGGCCGCGCCGAACCGCTGGTTCGCCACCGCGTTCGTGGACGGGTTCGCGCGGGTCATGCCGGCGAACGTGATCGGCATGAGCCAGTACGCCGACGGCGGCATCGTCGGGACGAAGCCGTACGCGGCCGGCGGGGCCTACATCAACCGGATGAGTGATCATTGCCCCGGTTGTGTCTTCGACCCGAAGAAGCGGGCCGGGCCGGACGCGTGCCCCTTCACCGCCGGGTACTGGGCATTCCTCGACCGCAACGCGGGTCGGCTGCGGGGCAACCACCGGATGCGGCAGCCGTTGCGGGGCCTGGAAAGGCTCGCGGACCGTGACGAGGTTGTCGCTCAGGAGGCTGACCGCCGCCACTTCTGATTTCCCGCTATTGGGTAACTAGTCCGGCGGGCTCTGCGCGTTTACGGTGATTGCCTCCCTTTCCCCGGCGAAGGCGATCCTCCGTGCCCGACGCAGATCAGTGCGCTGGCGTGCTGTCCAAACGCGCTCTGGTGACCGCGTCCCACGCGGTCGAGCGCGCCGCGCTCGCCGGCGGAACGGGCGCCGACACCGTGGTGTTCGCGCTGTTCCAGCGGTTGCCGTACTTCGAACGAGAACGCGACGTGTACGCGCGGATCGCGCGGAAGGCGGCCGTCACGGTCGTCGGCATGGTCGACTCCGGCCGGCCCGACCTCCCGCGCGGCGTCACGCCGGTGCTGCTGCGCCCCGACGAGCCGATGGCGCGGGAGTGGTCGGTCGCGGTGCTGTCGCCGACGTTCGGGGCCTCGGTCGTCGCGCAGGACCTGGACGAGATCGATCCGCAGGCGTCGTCGGTCGAGCGGGCGCGGCTGTTCCGCGGCCGCTGGGGGCTGCGCCGCGACGAGGCGTACGCGGAGGTCGTCCGGCTCCGCGACGCGATGGGCGACCGGCTGCCCCCGGCGGTCCGCCGGAAGGTCGGTGAGGTCCTGGCTTCGGTGCAGGCTCCGGCAGCGGTCGACGTCGAAAGCCGCGCGGAGGCGGCCCTGCGGCACGTGGCGGCCCGGCTGGACGAGGCGCGCGCGTCGGCACCGGCGGTGACGGGCCCGGCCGTCGACCCGGACACCGGCCTCGAAACCCTGGCGGGCCTCACGCGGTGGCTCGGCGCCGCGACCGACACGGTGCCGCTCGGCCTGGTGCTGGTGGCGGTCGACGACCTCACCACCGTCGAACGGCGCCACGGCGCCCGCGTCCGCATGCACACGGAGCAGAACATCGCCGACCTGCTCCGTCAGGGCCTGCGCCCGCTCGACCGCGCGGTCCGGCTCGGCCCGGGGGAGTTCCTGGTGATCCAGCCGGCGGTACCGGCGCCGGAGCTGACCGCCCGCAGCCGGAACCTGGAGCACCGGCTGGCGGCGCTGCACGCGACCTACCCGTGCGTGGACCTGCACCCCCGCACGACGACGTTGCTGACCCGACGCCGCCCGTTGCCGCTGCAGAAGCTCCGCGCCCAGCTGCGCGAGGTCCCGGCGGTGACGCTGTGGCCGCCGAGCCAGGGATCCCTGCCGATCCCGCCGGAGCGGCACGGCTTGGCGATGCGCTCGGCAGCAGGCTCCCGGTTCCCCTGACGACGCTTCCGTATAACGATCTATACGGCTGGCGTTTGCCCGCCACAACTCCCGGTTGCCGACCGGATCACCGCAAGGAGGGCGGGGAGTCCACAAGTGACACCGGCGGCTCAGGGGTCGCGCGTTCGATCGCCGATACCAGTGCCCGCAACGCAGCCACCTCCGCGGACAGCGCCCGCCGGCCGGCCGGGTTGATCGTGATCCACGTGCGGGGCCGCTTGCCCTCGTACCCCTTCTCGACGTCGATCAGCCCGGCTTCCTCGAGGATCGTGACGTGGCGCGACAGGTTCCCGGCCGTCATGTCCAGAGTCCGGCGCAGGTACCCGAAGTCGACCTTCCCGGCTTCGGCCGTGATGGTCAGGATGCCGAGCCGGTGCCGCTGGTGGACGGTCTCGTCGAGGCCCGCCGCGGGGTGCTCGCTCATGCGCGGGCCCGCCACTCGTGCCAGGCCGCGAACGCCCCGCCGGCGAGCAGCACGAGACCCGGCAGCACCGTGTTCATGAACGCTGTCGTGGTCTCGCCTTCGAACCGCGCGAACACGCCGAGGTGGAAGAACACACTCTGCATGGTGGAAAAGTTCGCCAGCAGCGCCGCGGCGGCGAAGAGCCCGCTGATCACGCCGAGCACCCGGCTGCGTTCGAGCCATGCGAGCCCGATCAGGCCGAGCGCGATCGTGACGAGTGGCGCGTAGGGCCGCGCCGGCGCGAACCGGAGGTCGAGCATCGCGAGGGCGACGAGACCGGAGACCATCGCGGCCGCCGTCGCGATGCCCTGGTGGCGGAGCCTCGGCCGCAGCCACAGCGCACCGCCGAGGGCGAGCACGGCGGCGACCGCGACCGGGACCGTGAACGACGGCCGGGCGAACGGCGCCCGCGCGACCCGGTAGGCAAAGGACTCGACCACCGGGAACCCGAACGAGATCGCGAGGACGCCCACGAGTCCGATGGCGAGATAGCCGCGGACCGGCGTCCGCACCCCGCTGCGCGTGCCGCGGTGCAGGTACCACGCGGCGGTGACCAGGAATCCGCCGACGACCGCGGCGAGCCAGTAGAGCTGCAGTGGCGTGCCGAACCAGACGTGCGCGACTTCGAAGCGGGGTGGTCCGCCTTCCGCCCACAGTGGAGCGAGCAACACGAGGATCCCGAAGAGGAACAACGGCGGCACGTACGCGTGGCGGTCCGCCCGCGTCCGGGCGCGCAGGCGGGAGATCTCGTCGAGCAGCGCGGTGGGTTCGGTCATCGTCTCCCCAGATGGTGACTAGTTTATTCGGCAAACTAGATCTGCAAGTCAACCTACCGCGAACCGGGGCCGCCGCGGAAGCCGGGTCTGCGATCATGAACGGCGTGAAACCGCGCCGCTGGAACCCGGAAACCGTCGCGCCGCCGCTCGGGCGGTACAGCCACCTGGCCGAGGTGCCCGCCGGGCACCGGCTCGTCTTCCTCGCCGGCCAGCTCGGCGTGGGAGCAGACGGCACCCTCGCCGGGGCGGACGCCGAAGCACAGGGACGGCAGATCTTCGCCAACCTCGAAGCCCTTCTCGCAGCGGAGGGCGCGAGGCCGGAGCACATCGTCAAGCTGCTGACGCTGGTCGCGGGCACCGAGCACCTCGCCGGGTTCCGCGCCGCGCAGGCCGAGGTGTTCGCGCGCTGGTTCCCGGACGGCGACTTTCCGGCCTCGACTCTGGCGGTCGTGGCGGCGCTGGCGGGGCCGGACTACGCGGTGGAGGTCGAGGCGGTCGCCGCCGTGCCCGGCTAGGCAGGCGCGAGGCGCCGGTGACGGTCGCAGTCGGGCCCAGCCAGGCAGACGCGAGGAGCCGGGCCCGGCTGGCGCGCATCGTCAGCAGCAGCCCGGGGTCGCCGCCGTGCCCGCCTAGGCGAAGACCGCCAGCGTCAACCCACCGCCGATGATGAGCGTGCACGCCGCGATCGTCGTGCGCCGGTAGTGGAGGATCAGCGCCGCGAACTCGCGCAGCAGTGCGCTCGGCAGGAAGTAGCGGGCCGTCGGCGCGCCCGTCGCGTCGAACGGGAGGCCCAGGCGGCGGCACTCCACCGCCGTGCGGAAGACGTGGTAGTTGCTGGTGACCGCCAGCACCCGGTGCGCCCGCGCGCCGCCGAGCAGTTCCGCGGAAAACTCGAGGTTCTCCTCGGTCGTCGTCGCGCGGTCCTCGCGGCGGATCCGGTCGGCCGGGATTCCCCGCGCGCGCAGGTATTCGTCCATCGCTTCGGCTTCGGTCGTCGTCTCCCCGGGCCCGCGCCCGCCCGACACCACCAGCAGCGGGGGAGCCGTTTCCCGTTCGTACAGCCGGATCGCGCGGTCGAGCCGCGCGGCCAGCAGCGGCGTCACCCGGTCGCCGGCCAGGCCGCAGCCCAGGACGATGATCGCGTCGAACCCCGTGCGCCGCCGCAGCCTGCCGTACAGGATCGAATACCCGAGCAGGGACGCGAACAGGAAGCCGAAGTAGCAGGCGAGCGCCGCCGCCGTGGCCACCAGGGCCGATCCCCACCGGCCGAGCGGCACGAAGAACAGCCCTTCGAGCACCAGGATGCCGACGCCGAGCAGGAACGAGAGCAGGTTCGCGAGAGCCCGGCCTTCGCGCCGCACCATCCGGACGCCGTTGGCGATCAACGCACCCGGCAGCACCACCGCGACGATGATCCCGACGACCGCCACCACCCCGGCCAGGATCGGCGTCAACCACTCCAGGTGCAGGGCCGCGCGCAGCAGCCACAATCCCATCAGCAACAGTGCCAGCCCGAGCCAGACGGCGTTGCCGAGCCGGCGCGGTTCGCGGGCCAGGCGGACCGCGAAGACCAGCAGGGCCGCCGCGGCGCAGCCGGGCAACACGGCATTGGTGACGCTCACCCGGCCCACCTCCCCGAAGAGGCCAAGGTAAAGCACGCGGACCCGGCAGGTGCCCACCGGGTCCGCGTCCGCTCCCGGGCCGTCAGGCCTTGCGCTGCATGGCCGACCGCGCCGGGTTGCCCTGGTCCGCGGCCTTCGGGTCGGTCCCGTCCTGCTTGGCGCGCACACCCGACTCGATCCGGTCGCCGACGTCCTTGTCGACGTTGCGCCAGTAGTCGAAAGCGCGCGCCAGCACCGGCTCGCTCACGCCGTTGAGCAGGTGCCCGACGACGTTGTCGACCAGCCGGCCGCGGGCGTCCTCGTCGAACACCTCGCGGACCATCGTGCCGGCCTGGCCCCAGTCGTCGTCCTCTTCGCGCAGCGTGTACGCCGTGCGGACCATGTCGCCGTCGGTGTGCCAGCCCGAAGGCTGCCCGTACTCGGCCACGTCGGCCTGCGGGCCGCCCTTCGAGTCGGCGCGTACACCGGGTCCGACACCTTCGTGTACCGCAGCGCGCCGTCCTTGCTGTAGCTGTGCACGGGGGCGACGGGCGCGTTGACCGGCAGCTGCTTGTAGTTCGCGCCGATCCGGTAGCGGTGCGCGTCCGGGTAGGAGAACAGCCGGCCGAGCAGCATCTTGTCCGGGCTCGCGGCGATGCCCGGCACCAGGTTGCTCGGCTCGAACGCCGCCTGCTCGATCTCGGCGTGGTGGTCGGTCGGATTGCGGTCGAGCGTCATCCGGCCGACGTCGATCAGCGGGTAGTCGCCGTGCGGCCACACCTTCGTCAGGTCGAACGGGTTGAACCGGTAGTTCTTGGCGTCGTCGAAGGGCATGACCTGCACCTTGAGCGTCCAGCCCGGGTGGTCGCCGCGCTCGATCGCCTCGTACAGGTCACGCGTGTGGTAGTCGGTGTCGGCCGACGCCATCTGGTCGGCTTCGTCCTGGGTGAACGTCTCGACACCCTGGTCGGTCTTGAAGTGGTACTTCACCCAGAACCGTTCACCGGCGGCGTCGGCCCACATGTAGGTGTGCGAGCTGTAGCCGTTCATGTGGCGCCAGGTGCGCGGGATCCCGCGGTCGCCCATCAGCCACGTCACCTGGTGCGCCGACTCCGGCGACAGCGTCCAGAAAGAAGACCGGCGTGTTGTTGCCGACCATGTCGTAGTTGCCTTCGCTGGTGTAGAACTTCACCGCGAAGCCGCGCGGGTCACGCCAGGTGTCGGGGCTGCCCCGCTCGCCGGCGACGGTGGAGAACCGGACCAGCAGGTCGGTCTTCGTGCCCGGCTGGAACACGGCGGCCTTCGTGTAAGCGCTGACGTCACCGGTCACCTCGAACCGCCCGAACGCGCCGCTGCCCTTGGCGTGCGGCTGCCGCTCGGGGACGCGTTCGCGGTTGAACTGCGCCATCTGCTCGATGAGGTAGTTGTCGTGCAGCAGGATCGGGCCGTCGGCGCCGACCGTGAGCGAGTGTTCGTCACTCTCGACCGGGATGCCGGCGTCGGTGGTGGTCGGTCGGGGGTGGGACTGCGTCACGATGGTGTCGCTTTCCGGGAAGTGGTGGTAAGGCAGCCGGGGCAGACGCCCCAGAAGACCACTTCCGCTTCGTCGAGCAGGAAGCCGTGTGCGTCGCCCGGGGTCAGGCACGGGACCGCGCCGACCACGCAGTCGACGTCCTCCGTCCGCCCGCAGTGACGGCACACGACGTGGTGGTGGTTGTCCCCGGCCCGCCGTTCGAAGCGGGCCGGGTGTCCCGGCAGCTCGATCCGCCGGATCAGGCCGGCCTCCGCGCACGCGCCCAGGACGTCGTAGACCGCCTGGGTGGACACGGATCCCAGCACCGAGCGGACCCCGGTGCCGATTTCGTCCACTGTGGAATGAGGATGCCCGGTCAGCCACGTGAGCACCGCCCGCCGGGGCGCGGTGACGCGCAGGCCGGCGGCCCGCAGCGTGGTGGTCGCATCGCTCATGGACCCCACCGTCCGCGCTTTTCTGGATTCGGTCAAGTCCTCGGATGGCCGGTTTGAACGGGCGGAAACCGGGTAGTGGCTTACCGTTCTGGCATGGTGGGAGCGTGAGACCGGCCTTCGTCCTGCACGAGCACTGGCGCCCGCGGCACCACTTCGACCTCCGGCTGGAGGAGGACGGCGTGCTGCGGTCGTGGGCCGTGCCGCGCGGCCTTCCGCCGGATTCCGCGGGCAACCGGCTCGCGGTCGCGGTGCCCGACCACGCGATGGACCACCTCGCCTACGAGGACGACACGAAGAAGGTCGCGGACACGGGCTGGTGGGAAGAGCACGACCGGACGGACAAGCGGATCCTGTTCACCCTGCACGGCCGGACGGAATCGGTTCGGTACGCGCTGATCCGGACCGACCGCGACTGGCTCCTGCACCGCACCCGCGACCAGCCGGGAGACGCCGATGGCGCGAGCTGAAGTCGTGTCCGCCGCCCCGACCCTCTTCCGCGACGACGGCGCGCTGGACGAGGCGGCCAACCGCGCGCTCCTGACGTGGCTGCACGGCTGCGTCGACGGCGTCTTCGTCGCCGGGACGACGGGGGAGTTCCCCGCCCTCGACCGGCCCGAGCGCCGGCTGCTCACCGAACTCGCGCTGGCGGTGTTCGGCCCGGACCGGACGATCGTGCACGTGGGCGCGGCGAGCACGCGCGAAGCGATCACCTTGGCCGAGGACGCGCTGGGCGCGGGGGCGACGCGCCTGGCCGTGATCACGCCGTACTACCTGCCCGCCGACGCCCAGGCCGTCCGGCGGCACTTCGCCGCCGTGCGCGAGGCCGCCGGGGCCGCGGACGTCTACGGCTACCTCTTCCCGGACCGCACCGGCGTCACCGTGACCCCGCGGGAGTTCGCCGAGACGGGCCTGCCGGGCGGCAAGCTGTCCGGTGCGGCGGCCGCGGAGTTCGCGGCCTTCCGGGCAGCCCTGCCGGACGCGCGGTTCTACTCGGGAGCCGACACGGAGCTGGCGGCGGTCGCCCGCGCCGGCGGGGCCGGCATCGTTTCGGGCCTCTCCGCGGCGTTCCCGGAGCCGTTCCGGGACCTGGCGGTCGCGGTCGACGAGGGGAACGGCGAAGCCGAGCGGGCGGCTCAGGCGCGGGCGGACGAGGTCCTCGCGGCGCTGGGCGGCACCGTCGAAGGGATCAAGGAAGCGCTGCGGCAGCGGGGCATCGGCAACGGCCGGCTGCGGATGCCGGCGCCCGCACCGGACGTCGGGCGGATCACGGCCTACGCGCGGAGCTGAACCCCGGCACGCATCGCCCGGTGGGCCCAGTGGCCGAGCACCGCGAGCAGCGCGATCTCCAGGACCATCATCAGCCGCTCGACCAGGCCCGTCGCCACGGTCGGCAGGTGACCGCCGAGGACGACGTTGACCGCGAACGGCACGATGAACGGCAGGTAGAACGGGATCGCCGCCAGCGCCAGCCGGCGTGACCAGCGGGCGAACCGCCGCCAGCGCGGGTCGTCGCGGTGGCGGCGGCCCAAGGCCCAGCCCACGACCGGGAGGCTGAGGCACGTCACGGCCGAGGCGTAGAGGTGGATCTTGCCGGTGGCCGTGATGGCGCCGCCCTGGGGATCCTTCGCGAAAATCGCCACCGCGAGCAGGCTGAGGCACCACAGTGCTTTCGCCGCCACCAGCGCCGGGTTGGCCAGCAGGCCGCGGCGGTAGAGCGCGACCAGCAGCAGCGCCGAGCCGGTGCTGGTGAGCAGCAGCGCGCCGTCCCACATCCAGCGGCCCGGGCTCAGCGCGTAGTCGCTGAGCATCGTGCTGACCGGGTCGAGCGGCGCTAGCCGCCGGTCGAGGTGCAGCACGGCCAGCAGGACGACGGCGCCGGCGAAGGCGGTCAGGGCTCCCGGCACGAGCAGCCGGGCGCGGAGCGAGGGAAGGACCGGTGAAGGGGACAGCATGCGTTAAGACACTCCGCGACGGCTCGGCTGGTTCAGGCGCAAGCCGGGGACGCTACCTGTGACCTTTCCGTGATCATAGCGGGACACGCCCGAGATGTGACCCGCGTCACTGACGCCTCTCAGGCGGAGCTGTCACGGAAAGCTCCGCCTGGGTCAGTGGTCGCCGTCCTGGGGGATCTCCGCCGAATCCGTCAGCCGGAGCTTGCGGCGCGCCCGCTGGTAGAACGTCGTCATCCCGAGCCGGACGACCCGCGCCGCGCTGGGCCGGGCGTGCAGGTCGAGGCGGTCGCCGGGGGAGACGTACCCCTCGACCTGGCCGTCGACCTCGACCGCCAGCCGGCCGCTGGTCGGCAGCAGTTCCAGGGTCACCTCGTCGTGGACCGACAGCACGATGCCCCGGCTGTACGCGGAGTGCGGCGCCGCCGGCGTGACCAGCAGCGCCTCGACCGACGGGCTGGTGATCGGGCCGCCGGCCGAAAAGCTGTACGCCGTCGAACCGGTCGGGGTGGCGACGACCACCGCGTCCGCCGAGTAGCTGACGAACTGCTGGCCTCCGACGTGGACCGCGACGACCGCGCTGCCGTCGCCCGGCACGCGCACCACCGCGATGTCGTTGAACGCGGTGATCCGGCGCCCCGCCAGCACGGCGTCCACGGCCAGTCGAGGCTCCACCGTGAACTGGTGGTCGTCGATGGCCGAGAGGGCGCCGGGCAGGTCCGGGACGTCGACCTCGGCCAGGAAGCCCAGCTTGCCGAGGTTCACCCCGAGCACCGGCGCGCGCTGGCCGTCGGCCAGCCGCATGGCGCGCAGCATCGTGCCGTCCCCGCCCAGGCTGACGACCAGGTCGGACCGCCGGCCGAGCTCCTCGGGCGTCACCCCGATCGCCGCGCAGTTCAGGCGGACGATCTCGTCGGCGATGCCGAGGATCTCGATGTTCCGCTTGCCCGCCCAGCCGAGCACGGCTTCGACGGCGGCCGCCGAGTCACGGCGGGGGTGCAGCACGAGTCCGGCGGAGTGCATGTCAGCGACCCCGGACAAGCAGAGTGCAAAGCGTCATGCGCTCAGTCTGCCCGCTCCCGCCCGTCGTCGCGAGAAGCGGAGCGCGCCGTCGTCGATCCGGCCGTGCCGCAGCTTGACGACGTCGTGCGCGTAACTCATGCCGAGCGTCCACGGCGCCCGCGAGCCGGCCTTCGGGAACTCGTCGATCGCCCGCAGCACGTACCCCGAGTCGAAGTCGAGCAGCGGCCGCTCGGTGACCGCCGGGTCGTCGTTGACCGGCACGCACTGGTCGTAGCCGTTCCGGTCGAGGTGCCGCAGCAGCCGGACGACGTACTCGCCGACGAGATCGGCCTTGAGCGTCCACGACGCGTTCGTGTAGCCGATCGTGAACGCGAAGTTCGGCACGCCGCTGAGCATCATCCCCTTGTAGGCCATGGTTTCCGGCAGCTTGACGGGGTCGCCGTCGACGACGAGGTCGATGCCGCCGAAGGCCAGCAGCCGCAGCCCGGTGGCCGTGACGACGACGTCCGCGGGCAGCTCGTCACCGGACTCCAGGCGGATCCCGTCCTTCGTGAACGACGCGATCCGGTCGGTGACCACCGAGGCGTCCCCGCGCTTGATCGAGCGGAACAGGTCGCCGTCCGGCACCAGGCACAGCCGCTGGTCCCAGGGCTGGTAGCGCGGCTTGAAGTGGGTGTCGACGGCGTACCCGGGCGGCAGCTGCTTCATCGCGGCCTTGCGGATCATCGCCTTGACCACGCCCGGGCGGCGCCGGCTGAGCTGGTAGATCAGCGTGCTCACCGCGACGTTCTTCCACCGCGCGATCGGGTACGCCAGCTTCGGGCCGAGCAGGCCGCGCAGCCGGTTGGCCAGCGCGTCCTCCGACGGCAGCGAAAGGATGTAGGTGGGGGAGCGCTGCAGCATCGTGACGTGCTCGGCGCGGTCGGTCATGGCCGGCACCAGCGTCACGGCCGTCGCGCCGCTGCCGATCACGACGACCTTCTTGCCGGCGTAGTCCAGGTCCTCGGGCCAGTGCTGCGGGTGCACGACGGTGCCGCCGAAGTCCTCGATGCCGGGGAACTCCGGCGTGTGACCGCCCGCGTAGTCGTAGTAGCCGCTGCACAGGTAGAGGAACTTCGCGGTGAAGAGGACGGGCTCGCCGTCGCGCGTGGCCTCGACCGTCCACAGTGCGTCCTCTGTGGACCATTGGGCGCGAACGACCCGGTGCCCGAACCGGATGTGCCGGTCGATCCCGGCGTCGGCGGCGGTGTCCCGGACGTACTGCAGGATCGACGGGCCGTCGGCGATGGCCTTCTCGCTGGTCCACGGGCGGAACCGGTAGCCGAGGGTCTGCATGTCCGAGTCGGACCGCACGCCCGGGTAGCGGAAGAGGTCCCACGTGCCGCCGATGGCGTCGCGCGCTTCGAGGATCGCGTACGTCTTGCGCGGGAACGCCGTGCGCAGGTGGTGGGCCGCGCCGACGCCGGACAGCCCGGCCCCGACGATCAGGACATCGACGTGCTCGGTCATCGGATGGCCTCCGTCCGCCGCGGGCGCCTCAGCAGGCGCGTCAGCACGGCGTTGTAGTGGGTGGGGGTGACGCGGGCGAGCGCGTCGAACAGGTAGGCGTCGGGGCCGACGAGGATGCGGGCCTTGCCGCGGTCGACGCCGGTGTGGATGATCGCCGCGGCCTTGTCCGGCGACGTCATCGTCATGGCCTCGAACTGCGCGGCCATCTCTTCGCGGCTGCGGCCCAGCCCGGCGGGGTCCTGGCGCACCCGGGCGTTGCGCGCGATGTTCGTCGTGATCCCGCCCGGGTGGACGGTGATCGCGCGGACCGCGCTGCCGGCCAGCTCCTGCCGCAGCGACTCGGTGAAGCCGCGGACGGCGAACTTCGCCGCGCAGTACGCGCTCTGGTAAGGCACTCCGAGCAGGCCGTACACGCTGGAGGTGTTGACGATCGCGCCTTCTCCCTGCTCGAGGAGGATCGGCAGGAACGCCCGCGTCCCGTGCACCACCCCGCGGAAGTTGATGTCGTGCAGCCAGTCGTCGTCCTCGGGTACCGCGTCGAGCACGCTCGAGGTGACCGCGACGCCGGCGTTGTTGAAGACCGCGGCCAGCGGTGCCGGGAGCCACTCGCGCACCTCGGCGGCGAACCGGAGCTGGTCTTCCGCGTCGCGGACGTCGAGCACCCGCGTGAGCACGCGGCCGTGCAGCGCAGCCGCGGTGGCCTTCAGCCCGTCCGCGTCGACGTCGGCGAGGGCGACCGGTGCGCCGAGCCGGGACAGCCGGGTGGCCAGCGCGCGGCCGATGCCGGAGGCGGCGCCGGTGATCACCACCGGGCGGCCGGTGATGCTGGGCCGTTCAGGTGCCGATCGGACGGCAGCCACGGCGGAAACCGTCGCCTCGCGCAGATCGCCTACGGACCGTTTCCGCCTGCTTTGGGTCGGATCGGCACTACGGGGCCGTGACATCGCTGCTCCTCGCGTGCTTGTCGATGAGGTCGAGGATCGTGGGCCACGCGCCTTCGGGCAGGTCGTGGCCCATGCCGCGGACGGTTTCGAGACGGGCGCCGGGGATGGCGCGGGCCGTGGCGGCGCCGCCGGTGGGGTGGACCATCCGGTCGCGGTCGCCGTGGATCACCAGCGTCGGCGCGGTGATCTTCCGCAGCAGCGGCGTCCGGTTGCCCGACTTGAGGATCGCGCCGAGCTGGCGGCCCACGCCGCCGGCCGTCGGGTCACGGTCCCAGCCCGTCCCGGCCAGCTCGCGGACCCGGGCCTCGTCGAACGGGAAGCCGTGGGAGCCGATGTGCCGGAACATCCGGATGGCGCTTTCGACTGCCTCCTCACGGGATTTCGGCGGCTTCGCGCCCATCATCCGCAGCGTCGAGAACGCGGGACGGCCGAGCAGGCGCGACCCGGTCGTCGACATGATCGACGTCAGGGTGCGAATCCGGTCCGGGTGCAGCGCCGCGACCGTCTGGGCGATCATGCCGCCCATGGAGACGCCCGCGATGTGCGCGGTCTCGAGGTCCAGGGCGTCGAACAGGCCGATGGTGTCGGCGGCCATGTCCGTCAGGTCGTACTGCTGCGCGGGGAACCGGCCCGCGAACATGCCGGGGAGGCTCGCGGGCCGGAAGCGCGGGTGCGTCGAGCGCCCGGCGTCGCGGTTGTCGAACCGGACGACCTCGAAGCCGCGCTCGGCGAGCTGCGCGCAGAACGCGTCCGGCCAGCTGTGCAGCTGCTGGCCCAGCCCGGCGACGAGGACCAGCGGCTCGGCGCCGCGGTCCCCGATCCGTTCGTACGCCAGGGAAATGCCCCGGCCGGCGTCGGCGATCTCTTCGGTCACTGCTCTCCTCCGGTGGTTCGGCGGCGCACGACCGCGCGGCCGCCCTTGGCGGGGGCGTAGGCGACGCCCCGCGAGTGCCGGCGTTCGCCGGGCGCGGTCGTCGGCACCAGCGTGAAGTCCCGCAGCAGGGTCCGCAGCACGACGGTCATCTCCATGGTCGCGAACGCCGCGCCGAGGCAGCGCCGCGTGCCGCCGCCGAACGGGATCCACTGGTAGAGGTCCGGGCGCGCGCCTTCGAAGCGGTGCGGGTCGAACGTGGCCGCGTGCGGGAACACCGCGTCGTCGTCGTGGATCAGGGCGATGCTGACGAGGACCGCGTACCCCTTCGGCAGCGTCCAGCGGCCCAGCCGGAAGCCGTCCTGCTTGACCTGCCGGGCGGTCAGGTCGATGACCGGGCGGGTGCGCTGGACCTCGAGGATCGTGGCGTCGAGCAGCTTGCCGTCGTCTTCCTGCAGTTCCTTCAGCAGCGCGGGATGACGGCGGAGGCGTTCGACGGCCCAGGCCAGCGTCGTCGCGGTGGTTTCGTGCCCGGCCGTGAGGAGGGTGAGGAGCTGGTCGGCGATCTCGTCGCGGCTCAGCCCGGAGCCGTCGTCGTAGCGGGTCTGCAGCATCATCGCGAGGACGTCGTCGCCGTCCGGGCGGGCCTTCGCGATCAGGCGGTCGACGATCGCGTCGTACTCGCGGCGCATCCGTTCGAAGCGGCGCCACGGGTTGAAGCGGCCCTTCTTGGAGATCGGCGCGACGGCCAGCCGGGAGCCGAGGGTGACGAACGGCGGGAGCAGCTTTCGCAGCTCGGCGAACTCGGCCCCTTCGGCGCCGAACACCGCGCGGAGGATGGCGTTGAGCGTGATCCGCATCATCGACGGCAGGGTGGCGAACGCTTTCCCGGCCGGCCAGCTCGCGAGTTCGCGGATCGTTTCTTCCTCGACGATCTTCTCGTACGCGGCGAGCCGGCGGCCGTGGAAGGGCGGCACGAGGAGCTTGCGCTGCCTTTTGTGCTCGGCGCCGGAGAGAGCGAACATCGAGTGCGGCCCGAGCACCCGGCCGAGGTTGACCTCGAGGTTGTCGACGAGGTCGGGCCCGGAGGTGAAGAGCTGCTTGATTTCGCCCGGATCGCTGAGCACGACGGCGTGGCCGAAGATCGGCACGTTGACGGTGAAGGCGTCCCCGTACCGCTCCTTGAGCCGCCGCATGCCCCGCAGCGGTTGCGTGAGCGCGTACGCGCCTTGGACGGCGCGGGGCGCGGTCGGCCCCGGCGGCAGCGTCACCGCGCTGGTCATGGTCGTCATCGACCCTCCCGAAAGTGGTGGTACGCGGACGTACCATCGGTACGGTACGCCGGTGTACCATCGCGTTTCAAGAGGGAGGACGGTAACTTGGCTGTCGTGGACGTCGACACCCGCCGCCAGCGGCTGCTGGACGGCCTGGCCGCGTCGATCACCGAGGCCGGCTTCCGCGAAACGACGGTCGCCGACGTCGTCCGCCGCGCGCGCACGTCCCGCCGCACGTTCTACGAGCACTTCTCCAGCCGTGAAGAGTGCTTGATCGCGCTGCTGGCGGACGCGAACCGCGCGATGATCCAGCAGATCTCCGACGCGGTCGACCCGCGCGCACCGTGGGCTCTTCAGGTGCGCCAGGCGATCGAGGCGTGGATCGCGTGCGCGGAGTCCGAGCCGGCGATCACGCTGAGCTGGATCCGCGACGTCCCGGCGTTGGGGGCGCCTGCCCGCGACCTGCAGCGTGACGCGATGGAGGGGTTCATCGCGATGACCCAGCGGTTGACGGACACCCCGGAGCTGCGCGCGGCGGGCATCAGCCCGCCGTCCCGCCAGCTGGCGATCATGCTCTTGGGCGGGTTGCGAGAGCTGATCGCGACCACGGTCGAGGACGGCGGCCGCGCCGGGGACATGACGGAGGTTGCGGTACGGGCGTCGCTCGCGCTGCTCGGCCCGGCCTGACCCCAGCGCCCCAAGGTGGCCTTGGTTGCGTCTGACGCACCCAAGGCGGCCTTCGGTGCGTCAGACGCACCGAAGGCCACATTGGGGCGCTTCAGGCCAGGGTCGGGAGCTGGGCAGCCACTTCGGCCGGGGACGGCATGGCCGCGACTTCGGCCGCCAAAGTGCGGGCCGCGTCGCGGACCGACGTGTCCGTGAGCAGGTGACGCGCCGTCGTGGCGACGGCGTCGGCGGTGACCTCCGCGGCGAGCAAGCGGGAGCCGACGCCGGCTGCCAGGACCGCGTCCGCGTTGCTGAACTGGTCCGCGCCCTGCGGCAGGAGCAGCTGCGGCAGGCCCGCGCCGAACGCGCCGAGCGTCGTGCCGCTGCCACCGTGGTGGACCACCAGGTCGACGTGCGGGAGCAGCTCCGACTGCGGCACCCACGACTCGAGCCGCACGTTGCCCGGCACCTCGCCGAGCGCCGCCGGGTCGACCGTCGGGCCCGTCGCGACCAGCACGTCGACGTCCAAACCGGACAGACCGGTGATCGCCGCGCCCAGCACGCCCGCGTGGCCCATCGCCGTGCCGAGCGTCAGGTAGACCAGCGGCCGCGACCGCTCGAGCACCCCCGCGGGCAGCTCGCCCGGCTCGCTCCAGCCGACCGGCCGCAGCGGGACGCGGGTCGCGCGCGCCAGGAACGCCGGCTCCTGCACCGACTCCGGGCAGATGTCGACGAACGGGCCGCCGAACGCCAGGTCCTCGCCGACGTCGATGCCCAGCTCCGCGCCGTGCGCGCGGATCGCGTCGCGGATCCGCGACACCATCGGGTCGTCGATCGACACCCGGCCGAATCCGTGTGCCACCACCGGGATCCCGGCTTTCATCGCGGCGAACGCACCGCCCGAGTTGCCGGATTCGCTGACGACGAGGTCGGGCCGGAAACGAGAGAACAGCGGCAGCAGGTCGGCGACGAACCGCTTCGGCATGAACTCGCCGAACACCTTCGCGACGATCGGCCCGAGCACCTCCGGCGGGATCTCGCCGGGCGGGCGCCGCGGGCCCGGCGGCCCGGACTCGGCGAAGGCCTGCCCGAACGCGTCGCGGATCGCGAGCCCGGCCGCCGCCGTCTCGAGCCCGGCTTTCGTCAGCTGGGGCAGGAAGTCTTCCGAGGTGGCGAAGACGACGTCGTGGCCCGCGTCGCGCGCGGCGACCGCCAGCGGGACGAGCGGGAACGTGTGACCGAAGGACCCCAGTGAGGTGAAGAGCAAGCGCACTCCCCCGACCCTAGCCCGTAGGCTGGCGCGGTGACTTCGACCTCCACACTGCGTGACGCCGCGTTCCGCTGGATCGCCGACGACCCGGACGACAGCACCCGCGCCGAACTGCAGGACGTCCTCGCCCGCGCGATGGGCGGCGAGGCCGGTGCGGCCGCCGAGCTGGCCGACCGGATGGCCGGGCCCCTGGAGTTCGGCACCGCCGGCCTGCGCGGGCCGGTGCGCGCCGGGCCGAACGGGATGAACGTCGCCGTCGTCACCCGGACCACGGCCGGTGTCGCGGAGTGGCTGAAGGCGCACGGGCACGCGGGCGCGCTGGTCGTCATCGGCCGTGACGCGCGGCACGGCTCGGAAGCCTTCGCGACCGCCGCCGCCGAAGTCCTCACCGCGGCGGGCTTCGACGTCAAGGTGTTCCCCAAGCCGCTGCCGACGCCGGTGCTCGCGTTCGCCGTCGGCCGGCTCGGCGCGGTGGCCGGGATCCAGATCACCGCGTCGCACAACCCCCCGGCCGACAACGGCTACAAGCTCTACGACGCGACCGGCGGCCAGATCGTGCCGCCGTCCGACGGCGAGATCGAGCGCGCCATCCAGGCCGCGCCCGCCGCGGTGAGCGTGCCGCGGGCGCCTGGCGCCGAGGTCGTCGACCTGCTGGACCGCTACCTCGACGAGGTCGCGACGCTGCCGATGGGCGCCGAGCGCGCGGTGCGGGTGGCCGCGACGGCGCTGCACGGCGTCGGCGCCGACACGCTGCGCGCGGCGTTCGAGCGGGCCGGGTTCACCGACCTGCACCTGGTGGCCGACCAGGCCGCGCCGGACCCCGACTTCCCGACCGTGTCGTTCCCGAACCCGGAAGAGCCGGGCGCGACGGACCTGCTGCTGGCGCTCGCGTCCGATGTGGACGCCGACCTGGCCGTCGCGCTCGACCCGGACGCCGACCGGTGCGCGCTGGGCGTCCGGGACTCGGGCGGCGGGTGGCGGATGCTGCGCGGCGACGAGACCGGCGTGCTGCTCGGCTCGTACGTACTGTCCACAGTAGACCGGACGCTCCTGCCGGATCCGCTGGTCGCGACGACGATCGTCTCGTCGTCGATGCTCGGCGAGATCGCGAAGGCCGAAGGCGCCCGCTACGCCGAGACGCTGACCGGGTTCAAGTGGCTGGTCCGCGCCGGCGAAGGGCTCGTGTTCGCCTACGAAGAGGCGCTCGGCCTGTGCGTGAACCCGGGTTTCGTGCGCGACAAGGACGGCATCGCCGCCGCGACGCTGGCCGCCGGCTACGCCGCCCGGCTGAAGGCCGAAGGACGCACTCCGCTGGACGTGCTCGACGAGCTGGCGCAGCGCCACGGCGTCCACCTCACCGACCAGGTTTCGCTGCGGGTCACGGATCTCGCGGTCCGCGGGCAGCTGATGGCGAAGGTGCGGGAGACGCCGCCGGCCGAGCTGGGCGGCGTCACCGTGACGCTGGAGGACCTGCTGCCGGACGCGGACGTGCTGCGGCTCACCGGCGACGGGCTGCGCGTGGTGGTCCGCCCGTCCGGCACCGAGCCGAAGCTGAAGGCGTACCTGCAGGTCGTGGCGCCGGTCACGGGTTCGCTGGCCGAAGCGCGCGACGCCGTGAACGCCAAGCTGACCGCGTTGCGGACGGCCGTCGAGGAGCTGCTCGCCTGATGCCGAGGCTGCTGATCGTGCACCACACGCCGTCGCCGTCGACGCAGGCGCTGTTCGAGGCGGTGCTGGCCGGCGCGACGCACCCGGACGTCGAGGGGGTGGAGGTGGTCCGCCGGGCCGCGCTGGCCGCCACCGTTCCCGACGTCCTCGATGCGGACGGCTACCTGCTCGGCACGCCGGCGAACCTGGGCAGCATGAGCGGGGCGCTGAAGCACTTCTTCGACACCGTCTACTACCCGTGCCTGGACGCGACGCGCGGCCGGCCGTTCGGCTACTGGATCCACGGCAACAGCGACACGGCGGGCACGGAACGCCAGCTGCTCTCCATCACCACGGGCCTGGCTTGGGAGAAGGTGGCGGACCCGGTGATCACCACGGGCGAGCCGGACAAGAAGACCCTCGAAGCGTGCACCGAGCTGGGTGGCACGCTGGCCGCCACGCTGATGTCCTGAAAGAAGGTCCTGAGAAAGTAAGGGGCCTGTCACCGGAAGCCCTGGGGGTCGACCTCCGGCAACAGGCCGTGGCCAAGGGATCGCCCGAGAGCGTTCGACCTTGGCAGCTGAAGCGTACTACAGACCGCGGATCATGACGAGCCGGCGGACGCGACGGCCTCTCGTCTTGCGGTTCCGTACACCCCCAGGGTACGGAGAGCAAGACGAGAGGCGCGTCAACTGTAAACCACTGCATACGATAGCTGTCAACATGTGCGTACAGTGGTTTCCCGGCTAGAATTTTCACGGTGGAAACCTAGGGGGCGGGTATGGCACGGGAACGCACCTTCGCGGAACGCCTGAGCGCCCTGATCGAGGCCGCTCGGATGGACGGCCGCGCGCCGCACAGCTACCGGGAGATCTCGGCCGCCGTCGAGCGGGCCGGCGGGCCGGCGATGTCGCCCGCCTACCTGCAGCAGCTGGCCACGGGCAAGCGCGTCAACCCGAAGATCCACTATGTCGAGGCCCTGGCGAAGCTGTTCGGCGTGCCCGTCACGTACTTCTTCGACGAAGAGGCAGCCGCGCCCCCGGCCGGGGAAGCGCAGCTGATGGCGATGCGGGCGCAGGAACTCTCGCCGCAGGGCCGGCGGCAGGTGATGGACCTGCTGGAACTGGTGGAGCGCTACGAACGGGCCGAACGCGAAGGCCGGAACCCGGAGGACGCCGCGCGATGAGGGAACGGGAGCTGCGCCGCCGCTGCCGCAAGCTGCTGAAGCAGCTCGACATCGGCCCGCCGCTCGACGTCGAGGTGCTCTGCGCGCGGCTGGGCGACCAGCGGGGCAAGCCGATCCGGCTGATGCCCTACCCGCTGGAGGTGCCCGGGCCGTTCGGCTGCTGGATCGCCACCTCTTCGGCGGATTACATCTTCTACCAGGCCGAAACGACGAAATCCCACCAGGATCACATCATCCTGCACGAGCTCGGGCACATGCTGGCCGACCACCACCCGCACGGCGACGCCGAGCCGGCCGACTTCCTGCGCGGGCCCGCTCCGGATCTTGACCCGGATGCAGTACACCGCGCACTGCGGCGGACGTCCTACGATGACGCGCACGAGTGGGAAGCCGAGACCGTCGCCACCATCATCCTCGAGTGGGCGTCGGTCCTGAACTACACGATCCCGCGGCGTGCTGCGGACCGGGATCTCCGCCGGATCCAGGGGACGCTCGGCGATCACCAAGGGTGGTTGTGAGCACACTTTTCAGCCCCGTGAACATTCTCGCGATGGTGCTGTTCGCCGCCGCATTGGCGTGGCGGATCTACCAGGTGCAGCGCGCGCCGACGGTGCCGAACTGGGCCGTCACCGCGTGCATCGCCGGGTTCGCCGCGGCGTTCCTGCTGCAGCAGACTGTCGTGTCCGACGAAATCGACGCGGTCTTCGGCGCCGGCGCGGCGCGCGTGGCCAACAACGCGCTGCTGGCGTGCGCCGTGTGCGCGCTGGTGATCTTCTTCCTCGGCTCGACGCTGGGGCCGCGCCGCTACCGCCGGGTGGTGGTGGAGCTGGTGCCGCTGGCCGCGGCGATCACGCTGATGATCGTCACGATGGCCCTGACGGCGCCGGAGCTGCGCGGTCTCCCGCTCGGGCCGTCGACCATCCACGACACCGGGATCGCGTTGTTCTACCTCGGTGCCGGGCTCTACCTGATCTACGGCCTGATCGCCTGCACCGCGTGGATCGTGCGCTACCTGCGGGTGGCCGACCGGCACCTGCGGATCGGGCTGCGGATGGGCGCGGCCGGCATGGCCTGCGCGGCCGTGGGCAGCATCTGCCGCGCCCTGTACATCGTGGTGGCGTGGGCGTTCGGCCCGGTCGTCAAGGTGCTGCTGCTGCTCGGGGTGCCGTTCGTGATCGTCGGCGGGATGCTGTTCCTGCTCGGCGTCACCTACCCGGGCGTGAGCGCGCGCGTGTCGGCGTTGCGCCGGCGCCGCCAGCACCGCCGCGAACACCAGGCGCTCGGTCCGTTGTGGACGGTCCTGGTGCAGGCGTTCCCCAGCATCGTGCTGCGGACCCCGCCGCGCCGGCGCGGCGAACTCCTTTCCCCGCGCAGCATCCACCGCGCGCACTACCGCCGGGTGATCGAGATCCGGGACGGCCTGGTGCAGCTGTCGCCGTACCTGTCCGCGGACTTCGGCGAGGTCGTCGCCACGGATCCCGGGGCCGCCGCGGCCGCGTTGAAGACGGCGCTGGCGCGGCACGCGGCCGGCGAAGAGAGCGACGGCCACGCCAAGCAGGTGCTGCCCGCGCCGGCCGACGACATGGAATCCGACGTCCGGCCGTTGCTCGCGCTGTCGGCGGCGATGGCGAACGGGACGGCGTGACGTGGACACCCTGATCACCGCGGGCCGGGTGCTGCCGCGGCCGTCGGCGCCGGTCGAAGACGGCGCCGTGCTGGTGCGTGACGGGATGATCGTGGCGGCCGGTCCGCGCGCGGACGTCGTCGCCCAGGCGGCGCCGGACGCCGCGCGGCACGACTTCCCCACCGGTACCGCGCTGGCCGGGTTGTTCAACGTCCACGTGCACCTGGCTTTCGACGCGTCACGGGAGATGCTGGCTCACTTCTCCGCTTCCGGCGATCCCCTGGAGGGCGCGCGCTCGCGGCTGACGTCGATGCTGCGCAGCGGCGTCACGACAGTGCGGGACCTCGGCGACCGCGACCACCTGGGCGCGGCGGTCCGCCGGTCGTTCGCCGGCTCGGCCGCGCCCCGGCTGCTGGTGTCGGGGCCGCCGATCACGGTCCCGGACGGGCACTGCCACTTCTTCGGCGGCGCGGTCTCTTCCGACGCGTCGATCCGCGAACTGATCGACGCGAACGCGGCGGCGGGCGCGGACGTGATCAAGGTGATGGCCAGCGGCGGTCAGATCACCGAGGGTGGCGCGGACATGTGGGAATCCCAGTTCTCCGAACGCGAATTGGCGTTGGTGGTGTCCCACGCGGCTTCCCACGGGCTGCCGGTGGCGGCCCACGCCCACGGCGCGGACGCGATCGAGGCGGCGGTTGCGGCCGGGGTGTCGACGGTCGAGCACTGCAGTTTCCTGACCGGGCCGCGATCGTTCGACCGCCGCGATGCCGTGGCCGCGCGCATGGCCGCCGACGGCATCTCGGCGTGCTCGACGAGCAGCCGCAACTGGCGGGTGATCGTCGAGAAGCTCGGCGACGAGGTGGCCCAGGCGATGTACGGGCGGCTGCCGTGGCTCGAGGAGCACGGCGTCCGGCTGCTGGCGGGGACGGACGCGGGGCTGCCGGGGTCGGTGTTCGACGACCCGGTGGGCGCGCTGGAGCTGTACGAGTGGCTCGGTTTTCCCCGGCGCCGGATCTTGGAGATCGCCACCTGCGACTCCGCGGCGGGGCTGGGCCTGGCCGACGTGACCGGACGGCTGGAAGCCGGGCTCTCGGCGGACGTCCTGGTCGTCGAAGGTGACCCGCTCGCTTCGCTCGCCGCGCTGCGCAACCCCCTCTTGGTGCTGGCCCAAGGCCGCGAAGCCTAGCTTCCCGATCGGGGCATGCCTGTTTTGGTGACACCGTTTTAAAACAGTGTTATCGTTGCCGCAGCCCACCTCGAAGGAGTCCCCGATGCACGGCCCCACCCAGCTCTTCACCGTGATCGCCCTGGTTTCGCTCCCCACCGTCATGTACGGCGGCTACGCGCTCATGGGCGTCCTGCGCGACCGGAAGCTCACCGAACACCAGCGCGCCATGTTCCGCGCCGGCCACGCGCACGCCGGCGTCCTGCTGATCCTCGCCCTCGTCGCGCTGCAGATCCTCGGCCGGACGACCCTCTCCGACGCGACCCTCTGGGTCACCTGCTTCCTGCTGCTCTTCGGGATCCTCGCCCAGTCCGGGGGCTTCTTCCTGCACCTGATCCCGGACCGCGGCAAGCTCGGCGGCCGAGTGACATCCGCCGGCGCGGTGCTCCTCGCGGCCGGCACGCTGCTCACCGCGTACGGGGTCGCCTTCGCCTGACGAACCCGGTCGTTAAGCTGGGTGACGTGCCTGAATACCTGCCGACCGCGCCCTACAAGGGGACCCGGGACTTCCTGCCCGCCGAAATGTCCGTCCGCACGCAGGTCTTCGGTCATCTCTACGACGTCCTCGAGCGCCGCGGCTTCCTCCGCTACGACGGCCCGATCCTCGAATCGGCCGAGATCTACGAGCGGAAGTCGGGCCAGGAGCTGGCCGACAAGCAGCTGTACACCCTCACCGACAAGGGCGGGCGGCGGCTGGCGCTGCGCCCGGAGATGACGCCGTCGGTGGCGCGGATGATCGCCGGGAGCGCGAAGTCGCTGTCGTTCCCCGTCCGCTGGTACAGCCACCCGAACTGCCACCGCTACGAGGCGCCGCAGCGCGGCCGCGTGCGCGAGCACTGGCAGATCAACGCCGACATCTTCGGCTCGGACAGCGCCAACTGCGAGATCGAGATCTTCGAGCTGGTCCACGACATGATGGCCGCGCTGGGCGCGACGCCGGACATGTTCGTGCTGCGCGTCAACGACCGGAACCTGCTGACGTCGGCGCTCACCGACGTCGCCGGGGTGTCCGAGGACCACCTGGCCCAGGTGTTCGCGCTGGTCGACCGCTGGGAGAAGTACCCGCGCGAGAAGCTGGCGGAGAGCGCCGCGGAGATCGGGCTTTCGGACAAGCAGTTCGAGAAGCTGGCCGAGACGCTCGACATGGGCGAAGCGCTGCTCGACGAGCTGCCGGCCGAGGTGCGCGAGCAGTCGAACCTCGTGAAGGTGCTGAACAGCAGCGCGGGCAGCCTGGTGAAGTACGAGCCGATGATCGTGCGCGGGCTGGCGTACTACACGTCGACCGTGTTCGAGGTCTTCGACACCTCACCGGAGAACCGCCGAGCCCTCTTCGGCGGCGGCCGCTACAGCGACCTCGCGTCGATGTTCACGCCGCAGCAGATCCCGGGCATCGGGTTCGGCATGGGTGACGTGACGCTGATCGACTTCCTCGAGACGCACGGCCTGGCGCCGGCGCCCCGCAGCGAGGTCGACGTCATGGTGATCCCGGTGACCGAGGACCTCTCGGACGCGGCCCGCTCGGTGGCGTCGTCGCTGCGCGCGGCGGGGCTCCGGACGTCGACCCCGATCGAGCACCGCAAGCTGGGCAAGGAGCTCACCCGTGCGGACAAGGCGGGCGCGGTCGCGGTGGTGATCGTCGGCCAGGACGACTGGGCGGCCGGGAACGTCACGGTCCGCAGCCTCGCGACGCGGGAGCAGAACCCGGTCGCGATCGCCGACGCCCCCGCCGCGGTCCAGGCCCTGCTGGGCTGAAAACGGCTCGACGTCCCTGGCACGCTGGGGACGTGTTCGAAGCCGAGATGCCCGACCTCGACGTGCTCGCCGCCGGTGACGTGCGGCGGTGGGTCGAGTTCGACGTCGCCGTCCGGCGGGCGTCGTGGTACGGCCGAAAAGGGCGGCTGAGCCGCCGGCCTTCCCGGCAGGAGCTGGCCGAAGCCGCGTGCGACGGGGACGGGCACCTGCGCGAAGCCGCCGTCGCGCGGCTGGCCACGAGCACCGATCCCGAGGCCGTGCCCCTGCTGCTGCTCCGGTGCGTCGACTGGGTCGAGCCGGTCCGGGACCTCGCGCGGTCGCTGGTGCTGCCCAAACTGGACGAACCGGCGTTCCGCGCGATGCTGCCGTTGATCGGCGTGCTGCGCCGGCGCCAGGTCGACGACTGGATGACCACCCTGTTCCGGCAGGCGCTGACTCCGCGGCTGCTCGACGCCGCGTTGGCGGTCGCGGACCGGGAGACCCGCCGGTGGGTCCACGGAGAAGCGATCGGGCTCTTGTCCCGCGAGCGGTTGCTGGACATTTCGTTGCGGGACCAGGACTTCGTGGTCCGCGCACGGTGCGGCACCGTGTTGCTGGACCGCGGCGAATGCGTCGAGGAACTGCTCGCGGGCGGAGCACCGAAGGTCCGGATGCGGGCACTCACCCTGGCCGGCCACGCGGAGGCGTACTTGGCCGACCCTGCCTCCGCCGTGCGCTCGATGGCGCAGGCCCTGGTGCGCAAGGCCGGCGGCGACCCGGCCGCGCACTACCGCGCGCTGCCGGTTTCCTTCGGCATGCTCGCCGGGCTCGGCGAGACGGGGACGTCCGAAGACGCCGGACTGCTGGAACGGCACCTCACCGACGAGCGCCCCCGGATCCGGCGGGCCGCCGTCCGCGGGCTGCGCCGGATCGCGCCGGAGTCGACGGCGGTGCGGCCGCTGCTCACGGACCCGTCGCCCGCGGTGACCCGCCAGGTGGTGGCGTTCCTGCGCGGCAAGTTCGTCGACGTGTCCACGCTCCAGGGCTTGCTCGCCGCGGACCGGCCGCTCCACACGCGACGCGCGGCCGCGGCGCTGCTGCGCGACCGCGACACCTGGTTGCGCCTGCACACGGATCTCACCGTGCTGGCCGATGAGGACCTGGGCGCCGACGCCGAGCAAGACCTCCACGCCTGCCGCCAGCACATCACCGGCGTCTACACGAAACCGTCGGCTCGGCTGCGAGCTGAGATCGAGGCCGCCTGCGACGACCTGGACCCGGCGATGGCCCGGGAAATCCGCTTACTCCTGAGCTCCGCGCGGTACCGGCCCTGATCACGCGGGGTCGGCGCGGAGGAGCCGGAGGGTGAACGTGGCTCCGTCGCCCAGGCGGCCGTCCGCCGCGATCGTGCCGCCGTGGCCCGTCACCACCTCGCGGACCAGGGCCAAGCCCAGGCCGAACCGGCGGCCGTCGCCGTCCGATCCTCGGGCGAAGCGCTCGAAAATCCGCTCCGCGTCCGCCGACGGGAAGCCGATGCCCGTGTCGCGGATGCGCAGCTCGACGTGTCTTTCGTCCGGGACGCCCAGCCACACCTCGATCGAGCCGCCCGGTGGCGTGTGGCCCAGCGCGTTGTCCAGCAGCGCCGAAAGCACGCGCCGCAGTGCTGTCGGGACGCCCTGGACCACGTACGGCCGGCGCTCCCGGGACACCGCGAGCCGGACCTGGCCCTCCCCCGCGCGGACCGCCTCCGCCGCCACCGCTTCCTCGGCCAGGCCACCCAGCTCCACCAGCTCGAACTCCGGCCGGTCGCACGCCTGGGCCGACAGCAACAGGTCTTCGACGACCTCACCGAGTTCCCGCGTGCCGCGGACCAGCTGCTCGAGGTCCTCCGCGTCGCGGCCGGACGCGCGCCGGGCCAGCAGCTGCGCGCGGGTGTGCAGCCGGGTGAGCGGGGCGCGCAGCTCGTGGGACGCGTCCGCCACGAACGTCCGCTGCCGGCGCAGCGCGTCGGCCAGGGGCCGGATCGCCCGGCAGGCCAGCACGCGGCCACACAGCACGGCCGCGAGCAGCGCCAGCACCTCGGCGACCACGAGCCCGGACACCAGCGACGACCGGTCCTGGATCTGGTACAGCTCTTCGAAGTACGCCTGCGAAACGACGCCGCCGCGGTTCTCGACGCGGATCGTGTACGTCATGCCGCCGATCGGGCGCCGTTCCGTGTGGACGTCGCCGGGCGAGGGCACGGTCGCGTCCAGCGCCACGATCGGCATCCCGGCCGGCGGTTTGCCCGCGGGCGCGTGCAGGACCGGGGTGAACAGCCAGACGCAGCCGGGCGGGGTCGCGGCCGGGCCCAGCTCGACCGTCCTGGCCAGCGTGCGGTCCGCCTCGGCGTGCTGCCGGGTCAGCAGCATCGCGTAGGCGATCCCGCCCGCGACGGCCACCAGCATCGACACCACGACGGCGATCTGCGCGGTGATCGCCCACCGCGCCCGCCGCAGGGCCCGCTCCTCCGGGGCCGGTCTCATACCGCGCCGAGCTGGTAGCCGAGGCCGTGCACGGTCCGGACGACGTCGCGGCCGAGCTTGCGCCGCAGGTAGTACACGTAGGTGTCCACAATGGACTCCCCGGTCGAGTCGGCGAAGACGTTCGTGCGCAGCGACGCGCGCGGGTGGATCGCCTTGGGCCGCTGCGCGAGCGTCCGCAGCAGCTCGAACTCCCGTCCGGACAGCGTGATCCGCTCCCCTCGCGGCAGCACGACCTCGTGCCGCTGCAGGTCGAGGGCCGCCGCGCCGAGCGGAAGGCACTCCGCGCCCTCCAGGTCACGGCGGCCGAGCGCGCGCAGCCGGGCCAGCAGCTCCTCGGCCTCGAACGGCTTGACGAGGTAGTCGTCGGCGCCGGCGTCGAGCCCGCCGACGCGGTCGGCGAGCTCGCCCAGCGCCGAAAGCACGAGGACGCGCGTGGTCACCGCCTGCGCGCGCAGGCGGGCGAGCAGTTCGAGGCCGTCCAGCACCGGGAGGCGGCGGTCGATGATCATCACGTCGTACCGTCCGGTGAGCCCGAGGTGCAGGCCCCGCTGGCCGTCGTGCGCCGCGTCGGTTTCATAGCCTTCGTCCGCGAGCAGCTCGGCGAGCATGCCCGCCAGCTCGCGGTCGTCTTCGACGAGCAGCACTCTCGGTTTCGTCGCCCCATCGTGCACGTACCCATACTGGCAGTGATTTTCCGAAATTGAACTATCAACTTTTCCCGGTAACCGGGACCGGATCGACCATCAGGAGCACCTCGCTGCTCCCCTTGCGGGCATCGCGGCGGTCGAGCCAGCTGAGCAGGGGCGCCGTCATGATCGTGGTGACCAGCGCGACCAGCACCAGCACCGTGAACAGCGCCGGCGAGACGATCCCCGCGGCAAGCCCGACGTTGAGCGCGATCAGCTGCATCAGCCCGCGGGCGTTGACGAGCACGCCGACGCGGGACGCGATCTCCGGCGGCTCCCCCGCCAGCCGGGCCGCGCCCCACGACGCGCCCAGCTTGCCGACGATCGCGACCGCCACCGTCACCAGCGCGAACGCGAGCAGGCTCGGGTCGGCGAGCAGCGCGAACCGGGTGTTCAGGCCGGAATAGGTGAAGAACAGCGGGACGAACACGATCCGCCCGATCGGCATGATCTTCGCGAGCACCGCGTCGGAGGCCGCACCACGCGGGAACGCGACCCCGATGGTGAACGCGCCGAACACCGCGTACAGGCCGATGGTGTCGGTGAACCAGGCGGCCGCGAACAGGATCATCGCGGTGACGAGCACCCGCTGGTCGACGGTCACCCGGTCGCTGCTCATCACCCGGTTCAGCAGGCGCCGTCCGACGATGAAGACGAGCAGCGCGAACAGCAACCCGCCCCCGAGGGCGAGCGCGATCGGCCCCGCGGACCCGGCGTGCATGCCGAGCACGACGGCCAGCAGCAGCCACGCGAGCACGTCGTCGAGCGCGCCGCAGGCCAGCGCGAGCGAGCCGAACTTCGTCGACGCGATCCCGCGTTCGGTGATGATCCGGACCATCATCGGGAACGCCGTGATCGCCACCGCCACCCCGACGAACGCGGCCGACGTCGCCAGCGAGACGCCTTCCTTGCCGATGCCGACCCACGACGTGCCGATGACCGCGACCCCGATCCCGAGGGCCAGCGGCACCAGCGTCCCGGCCGAGGAGATCGCCGCGACCGACTTCTTCGACTTTCTGATGCTGTTCAGGTTGAACTCGTAGCCCGCCCCGAACATGTAGATGACCAGGCCGATCTGGCCGCCGACGTAGAGCAGGGACTTGATGCCGTCCGGGAACACGGCCGCCTGGACGCCGGGCAGCAGGAGCCCGAACAGCGACGGGCCGAGCAGCACCCCGGCGACCATCTCCCCGACCACCGGTGGCTGACCGAGCTTCACGGCGGCCATGCAGACCAGCCGGACCACCACGAGGATGACCACGACGGCGAGGAAGAACAGCGGTGCCGCTTCCGACGGGCTCATGACTTTCCTCCGGCGAAGTAGGTCGAGCAGAGGGCATGCTTGCGGGCGTCGAGCACCATGTACGTGCCGAAGACGAGCTGGGCGAGGCTGCGCCAGACGTCTTCCCAGCGGTCACGGACCGCGAGCCACACCAGCGGCGCGCGCTTGCGGCGCGCACCGTGGGGGGTGAGCAGCGCCGGGCCGCGGTTGGGGATGGAACGCGTGTGCCCGGCCGTCGAGGCGAGGCTGAACCGGCGCAGGACTTCGCGCGTCACGACCCGCATGGTCGGCGGGGCCAGGCCGCGGGCTGGGCACGCGCGGTTCTGCGCGACGCCGAACGGGATGAACTCGTCCTTCGCGGTCTGGGCGGCGAAGCCCGGGTAGCTGAAGCACAGCACGGTGCCCGCCGGGATGGTCAGGTCCGCGAGGTCGATGTCGGCGGTGGAGATCCGGTGCGCGATGCCGAACAGCGGGAACTCGCGCAGGCCGTCGTCGATGACGCGGTCCAGGTAGGCGTCGTCGTCCGGGTGCTCGACGAGGTGCCGCTGGACCTCCGGGCGCTGGGCGACGATCATCAGCAGGTGCGCCATCGCCTCGGACATCTGCACGACGGCGGTGTTGAAGAACGTGCCCTGCAGGTAGTAGGCCTGCTCCTCCGGCGTCAGGGACTGCGGCAGCGGGTGCGGGACGTCGGCGAGGCGCCGCCGCAGGTACTTCGTCAGCCGGGCCCGGCGGCGCATGTTCCGCGGCCGCACGCACTTCAGCGCCGAGACGACGTCGTCGGCGTGCCCCACGATGAGGTCGCGGGCCTCGGGCGGGCACGGCTCGTCGAACACCAGCTCGTAGTACAGCTCGGCCCAGATCGGCATCATCTCGTCGCGGAAGCGGACGAGCCCGGGCCGGACGCCGTCCAGCACGTGGGCCGCGACGCGGCGGGCCAGCTCCTCGGAGTCCTTTTTGGACCGCACCAGGATGTGCCGGGTGCACTTGGCGACCTCGTCGTAGCGCGGCCCGGCTTCGAGGTGCTCCTGGTGCACCTCGGGCCCGGGCGCGAGCCAGTACCAGAACAGGTCGGACAGCGCGGCACCGCGGCTGCGGCCGTTCGCCGCCGGGTCGGCGTAGACGCGCCGGAAGTCCTCGACGCCGACCTGCTCGCCCGGGATCGTCACCACGTCCTGGCCGTTGACCAGCGAGAAGATCTTCATCCGCAGTGCCACGACCCGGTCGGGCAGCCACGCGGGCGCGGTCACGAGGGCCGCCGCGGCAAGCGCTTTCCCGATCATCGCCGCACCTGGTCCGGGGTCAGGTCGGCCGGGTGCCGGCCGCCGCACATGGCCAGCGCCTGGTCGAAGTCTTCGCGCAGCAGCTCCAGGACCTGCGTGACGCCTTCGCGGCCGCCCGCGGCCAGCCCCCACACGACCGGCCGGCCGACGCCGACCGCGTCCGCGCCGAGGGCGAGGGCCTTGACGACGTCGGTGCCGCGGCGGATCCCGCCGTCGAGCAGGACCGGGATCGCCCCGCCCACGGCCGACGCGATCTCGGGGAGGACGTCGATCGTCGCGGGCACGGTGTCGAGCTGGCGGCCGCCGTGGTTGGACACGACGATCCCGGCGACGCCGTGGTGCACCGCCAGGCGCGCGTCCTCGGCGTGCAGCACGCCCTTGATCAGCACCGGCAGCTTGGTCTTGCCCCGCAGCCACGCGATGTGGTCCCAGTTCAGCCCGGCGGACATGACGATCTCGCGGACGTGGCTGGCGTTGCCGCCGCTGCGGTTCTCGCCCAGGTTGCGGAGGTTCTCCACGGCCAGCCCCGGCGGCAGGTCGTGGAAGTCGTTGCGGTCGTCGCGCTCGCGGCGGCCGAGCACCGGCGAGTCGACGGTCACGACGAACGCCTTGACGCCGGCGTTCTCGGCCCGGCGCACGATCGCCTCGGTGAACTCCAGATCCGGCTGCAGGTAGAGCTGGAACCACAAACCCGGGTCCGGCGCGACCTCGCGGGCCGCCGCGGCGATGTCCTCGATCGCCGCGGTGGCGGCCATGCTGACGATCATGATCGTGCCCGCCCGAGCCGCGGCGCGGGCGGTCGCGAGCTCGCCGTCGGCGTGGGCGAGCCGGTGGAACGCCGTGGGCGCGACCAGGATCGGCATCGAGGACGACGTCCCGAGCAGCGTCAGGCTCAGATCGCGCTTGTCGCTGCCGCGCAGCACCCGGGGCAGCAGCTTCAGCCGTTTGTACGCGGCTTCGTTGTCCGCCACGGTCAGTTCGTCCTGCGCGCCGCCCGCGAAGTAGTCGTAGTGGACCGGGTCGAGGCGCTGCCGGGCCGCCGCCTCGAACTCCGCGATCGTGCGCATCACAGCTCCCGGGCGAAGAACGCGGCCAGCGGTTCGACGTGCACCTCTTTGTCCCACTCGTTCTCGAGGTTCTCGGTGACGTGGTGGGTCGCGACGAGCTCGCCGCGGCGGTAGTGCCGGACGATCGGGTGCAGGTAGTGGCCTTCGCCGGAGTCGTTGGCCTTGTCCTGCGCGGCGCGCGCGACGAAGTCGAACGGGTCGATCTTGTCGTGGTCGGGGCCGTAGTCGAGGGTGACGACGTAGGCGTCGTCCGGCGGGTCCTGGAGGACGCGGTCCACCGGCACCTCTTCGAGGTAGCGGGCGGTGTCGCCGTCCACGATCAGGACGTCACCGAGGAAGCCGAACTGCTGGTACAGCGCGGAAGTCCGGTTGATCCGGGTGATCACGGCATCGGTCAGGGCGTCCGGTTTGGCGGGCAGCTCGGTGCTGGGCCACGGAGTGTCGTGGTGGCGCTCGTTGAGGACCTTGGCCAGCGCGCGGACGCCGTAGCGGAAGCCGTGGATGAACGCGCTGGTGGCCTTCTTGAAGTCGCGGACCTGCGTGATCGTGCCGGCGAAGTAGAGGCCGGGCACGTTGACCGACTCCCAGTCCGGCGTCTGGGCCGGGAAGCGGTCGTTGATCGTGAGCTGCGGGCGGCAGTCTTCGTCGAACAGCGACGCGTCGAACCGGAAGCCCGTGCAGCCGATGACGCGGTCGTAGCGGATCTCCTTGATGACCTCGTCGGCGCGGGCGAAGGAGAACTTGACGTGGTAGCCGTCGGCGTCCTTGCGGACCTCGCGGACGTCGCCGTCGAGGATCGCGTGCTGCAGCTTCAGCTGGTACATGTCGAGGATGCCCGCGTTGTAGGCGCGGAGGTGGCCGACGAAGTGGGTGCGCCAGGCCAGTTTCACCGGCCGCGGGCCGCCGACGTGCACGACCGCGGCGGTCTCGATGAGGTTGTCCGCGGTCTCGAAGGCGGAGTTCCCCTTGCCCAGCACCAGGACGCGCTGGTCGGTGAAGCTCGCCGGGTCGACATCCACGTCCACGTACTGGTCGATGAACTCGACACCGGGGAACTGCGGGATGTACGGCTTGGTGACGCCGGAGGCCATGACCAGCCGGTGCGCCTTGAACTCCTCGTCACCCGCGGTGAGGATGAAGACAGCGCTTTCCGGGTCGCGGCGGATGCGCGTCACCCGGGTGTCGTAGCGGACGTTCACTTCATGCTTCGCCGCGTAGTCGGCGACGTAGCGCAGGAAGTCCGCCGCGTCCGGGAAGAGCTTCGCGCTGTAGTCGGTGAACAGGACCTGTTCGTCGTCGCCGTCGGCGAGGATCGAGTTCCAGTCCATCCGCATCCGCAGCTCCGGGTCGGCGTACCCGGTGTGCTTCTTGTTGATGGAGATGAGCGTCCGGTGCCGGGGGAACGTCTCGAAGAAGTGGCCGGGCGCGGAACCGGCCTCCAGCACCAGGTACCGGTGCCCGGCGTGGCCGAGGTGCTGGCCCAGCTGCAACCCCGCCGGTCCGGCCCCGACGACCAGATAATCGAGCACTTCCTCCACGACGACCTCCTGAGGCTCGGCACCGACCTTGATCGGCGCCGAGCCTGCTCCGGAGATCTCAGAAAAGGCTCAGAGCCGCACTTTCACGTGAAAGTGCGGGTCCCTGGTGCGCACTTTCACGTGAAAGTGCGCATTACTTGCCGGCGGCGCGGGCCAGGCGTTCGGGGTAGCGTTCGCCGGCGATCGCGTCGGCGGGCGCGGCCGCTGCGATGGCCGCCAGGTCCTCCGGCGTCAGCTCCAGCGAAGCCGCCGCCACGTTCTCCTCGAGGTACTTGCGGCGCTTGGTCCCCGGGATCGGGACGACGTCCTCGCCCTGCGCCTGCACCCACGCGAGAGCCAGCTGGCCCGCCGTGACGCCCTTCTCCTCGGCCAGCTTCCGCAGCGCGTCGACGATCGCCATGTTGCGCTCGAAGTTGCCCTCGGCGAACCGCGGCAGGCCGCGGCGCATGTCGTCCTCCGGCAGGTCCGCCATCGACTTCACCGCACCCGTCAGGAAACCGCGGCCCAGCGGCGAGAACGGCACCACGCCGATGCCGAGCTCCCGGCACGTCGACAGGATTTCGCCCTCGATGCCGCGGGTCCACAGCGACCACTCGCTCTGCAGCGCGGTCACCGGGTGCACCGCGTGCGCGGCGCGGATCGTCGCCGCGCTCGCCTCGGAAATCCCGGCGTACCGGATCTTCCCGGCTTCCACCAGCGAAGCGAGCGCGCCCCAGGTCTCTTCGATCGGCGTGTCCGGGTCGACGCGGTGCTGGTAGTACAGGTCGATGTGGTCGACGCCGAGCCGGCGCAGCGACTCGTCGCAGGACTGCTTGACGTACTCCGCGTCGCCGCGCGCCCCCATCGCGCCGTCGGTCCACACGATGCCGAACTTCGTCGCGAGCACGACCTCGTCGCGGCGGCCGGCGATCGCGCGGCCGACCAGTTCCTCGTTGACACCGTTCGCGTAGACGTTCGCGGTGTCGAGCAGCGTGACCCCGAGGTCGAGAGCCCGGTGGATCGTCGCGACCGACTCTTCGTCGTTGTCGCGGACGCCGTAGGCCTGGCTCATCCCCATGCAGCCGAGCCCCTGGGCGCCGACCTCCAGGCCGCCGAGCTTCCTGGTCTTCACGCGGAAATCTCCTCCCTGCCGGGTTCCACGCCGAGCACGTTGCGCTCGACCTGGGCGTAGTTCTCGATCTTGTAGTCCAGGATGTCGAGGCACCCCTGCAGCTCGGCGATCCGCTCGGCGACCGACCGGCGCTGCTCCACCAGCAGGGCCTTGCGGCGGCCCGCGCTGGCGACGCCGTGGCGGCGCAGCGACGCGTATTCGCGCATGCTCTTGATGGGCATCCCGGTGGTGCGCAGCTTGGTCAGGAAACCCAGCCAGCCGAGGTCGTCGTCGGAGTAGGCCCGGCGGCCCGCGGCGTCCCGCGCGGGCGGGTCGAGCAGTTTGATGCGCTCGTAGTACCGGAGAGTGTCGATCGACAGTCCGCTACGTCGCGCGGCTTCCGCTATCGAGTAGCTCATGAGCTCGACACTACGACCTGGAGTGCACTCCAGGTCAAATCCTCGGTCCGGGCAAAATAACAGCGTTCCGATACGCTGTGTGCATGGCTCGACCACGGACCCACGACGAAGCGCTCCGGCTGAAACTCCTCGACCGCGCCGGCGAGCTCATCGCCGCCGACGGGCCGAAGGCGCTTTCCCTGCGGAAGCTGGCCGCCGACGCCGGGACGTCGACCACCGCCGTGTACTCCCTCTTCGGCAGCAAACCCGATCTGGTGAACGCGCTCTACACCGAAGGCTTCCGCCGCTTCGGCGCCCGGATGGCCGGCACCGTGCTGACCGGCGACCCCGTCGACGACCTGGTCGCGCTCGGCAGCGCCTACCGTGCCAGCGCGCTGGCCGACCCGAACCTCTACGGGATCATGTTCACCAGGTCGGTGCCCGGGTTCGAGCCCAACGAAGACGCCGAGAAGCTGGCCCGGAAGACCCTGGAGCCCCTCGAGGCGATCATCCGCCGGGCCATCGCCGACGGCGTCTTCCTGGACGTCCCGCCGGAGACGGTCGCCGTCGGCTGCTGGGCCTGCGTGCACGGGCTCGTGTCCCTGGAGCTGACCGGCAACCTGCCGGAGGAGTTCGACGTCACGGGCTCGTACGAAACGGCCCTGCGCGCGAACGCCTCCGGCTGGCTGCGGCCTCACAGCAGCCGCAGCGACCCGTCGTAGACGACCTTGCCCTGGGCGTCGCGGGCCTGGACGTGGACCATCGCCTGCGGGTCGAGGTGGATGTTCCGCGGGACCCACGTGGCGACCATGCCATCGATGACCGCGGTGGTGGTGCTCGTCCCGATGCCGAAGTCGATGGTCACCTCGGCCGCCGTCGTGGGCAGCGCCGCGACGAACGGGCGGCGCGCCTTCCCCTGTTCCGCCTCCGACTCGGTCCCGCCCAGCGTGTCCACGATCAGGGTGCGCGCCGGCGGGGTCTGGGGCCCGGCGAAGTCGAGGTAGGCGCGGTACTTCGTCTTCCCCGGCCGTTGGCGGTCGGGCTGAGCCGCGCAGACGACGACCCGGCCGTCGTGGCGGCCGAGGACCACCTGGTAACCGTCGGCCTCGAGCACCGGCCCCGGCGCGTACGCCTCGGCGTCCGGGACCACCTCCAGCTCGGCGAGGGCCAGGCATTCGCCCAGCGCCCGGCCGGCCGGTGACGTCCGGTCGGCGGTCCCCGGCCGGTCGACGGCCATGACCAGCCACGGCGGCGGCGGGGGCAACACGGTCCCACCCGGCGCCGGCGGGGTTTCGAGGCTGAGCGTCGTCGTCCACAGGGCGGACCGGGTCATCGCGATGAACTGGCCGGTGACCGGGGAGGAGCGGATCGACTGGGACATGTTCTCCCCGTCTTCGGTCCGCGAGCTGAGGAACGCGTGCGCCGATCCCGCGTCCACGACCCCGGCGACCACTCCGGTCGGGCTGTGCAGCAGCAGCCCGGTGCGCGTGCCCGGCACGTAGGCGGGCGTGGCTCCCGGGTCCGACAGCGTCACGGTCGTCGCGGTGGTCTCGCAGAACATCGGCTTGCCCGCGGCGGTCGCCGCGACCACCGAGTCCCCCGCCAGGACCTCCGTGAACAGCGGGACCCACTCCTCGCGCGGGGGCACGCGGTCCGTCTTGCCCGCCGCCCGCACGGCCGCCCAGCAGCGGTCGAGCGCGGTCGTCGCCACCTTCGCGTCGAGGGTGAGCCGGTTTCCCGGGTCCGGGTGCGGCGGCGGGCCGGCGACGGACTGCTGCCGGACCGCCTGCGTCGCGACGACCGCGCCCGCGGCCAGCACGACGACGGCCGCCGCGGCGGCCGCGTACCAGACGCGCGTCGGCCGCCGCTTCGTGATGCCTTGGCGGACCTCGGCGCGCAACCGGTCGCGGACGTCGTCCGGCAGTGCTCGCCGCGGCGGAAGCCCTCGGAGGTCGTCGCTCATTTCTCCTCCAGCAGGGTGCGCAGCCGGGCGCGGGCCCGGGACAGGTGGGCGCGGACGGTGACCTCGGCGACGGTCAGCGCCGCGGCCGCGTCGGCGACGCTCAGGTCACCGAGCAGGCACAGCTCGACGACGGCCCGCTGTGCCTTCGGCAGCGTCCGCACGGCTTCGACGATCTCGCGCAGCCGCTGCTCGCCGTCGAGCTGCTCGGCGACCGCGTCGGCGTGGTCGGACACCACCGGCGGATCGGGGATCTTGCGGAGCAGCCGCAGCCGCCGTCTCGCGCCGCGGTACTCGTCGCGGGCGGCGTTGCCGGCCACGGTGTAGAGCCACGGCAGGGCGCTGTCCCGGATCAGCGTGACGTCGGCGCGGCGGCGCCAGGCGGTCAGGAAGGTGTTCGACGTGAGGTCCTCGGCGGCCGACCACGAGCCGGTCAGCCGGTAGGCGTGGTTCCAGACGGCTTCGGCGTGCCGTTCGAAGAGCTCGCTGAACGCCGCCTCGTCACCCCCGGAAGCCTTGTCCCAGAGCGCTCGATCACCCTGCGCCCGATCGTCCACCGGCGCCCCCGTCGCATGGCTGGTCACACCCCTCAGTGGCCGGCACCGGCCCGGACGTTGCGCGCAACTTCCGCGAACCGGGCGGCCACTTCCGGTCGTGATCATGGAGCAGGTCCGGACCACGGACAACCTTCGCCTGCGGTTGCCCGCAGCCGTCGCGTGCGTGTCGGCGGCGGTGTTCCTGCTGGCCCGGCCGCACCTCGTCGACGACACGTTCATCACGCTCGCCTACGCGCGCAACCTCGCGTTCCACGGCCACTGGGGACTGCTGGCCGACGCGACGTCGAACTCGGCGACGTCCCCGGCCAACGTCCTCGTCCTGGCGGCGCTGACCTTCGTGGTCCGCGACGCCGTCTTCGCGGCCGGAGTGCTGTACGTGGTGTGCCAGGTCGCGCTCGTCCTGGCCCTGCGCCGGCTCGGCACGGCGTTGCCGCGCTGGTTCCCGGCGCTGGCGTTCGCGGCGCTGACGGTCGACCCGCTGCTGCTCTCGTCGATCGGGCTGGAGGTCGCGCTGGGCGCCGCGGTGCTCGGGTGGGTGACGGTGTTCGCCGTCGAACGACGGCCCCTGGTCTTCGGGCTCGCCGCGGGCGCTCTCGCGCTCGTACGGCTGGACCTGCTGATCTTCGCCGTGGTCTTGGGTTTCTCGCTGCGTTCCGGACGGGCGGTGCTCAGTGCCGCGTTGGTCGCCGTGCCGTGGTTCGTCTTCAGCTGGGTCGTGCTCGGCGCGGCGGTGCCCGACACGTTCGTGATCAAGACGCTGCAGGGCGCGCAACGGGCCTGGGGTGACTGGACTTTCGCCAACGGCCCGCTCTTCTACGCCCGGACCGATCCGGGCGTGGCGGTGCTGTCCTTCCTGCCGCTCGCGGCCGTCCCCTTCGCCTTCCGGCGGTCGCCCGCGCTCCGGCCGTTCGCGCTCCTGGCCCTGGGCGGCGCGCTCTACCACGGGATGTACGTGCTGCTCACGGTTCCGCCGTACCACTGGTACTACGGCCCGGGGATCACCGCGGCGACCGTGTTCGCCTGCGCCTGGGCGGCTTCGAGCCGGATCGCGACCGGCGCGGTTCTCGTGCTGATGGCTGCGAGCGTGGTCGCGTATGCGGCTCCGGGAGTGCCCCGGGAGTTCGCGCCGTTGACGTCCAACTACGCCTCGACCGCTCGATATGCGGAGATCGGCCGCGACCTCCACGCGCTGGCCGGGTCACGCGTCGTCGGCAGCGCCGGGGAGATCGGCGTGCTGGCCTACACGTGCGAGTGCGCGATCGTCGACGTCTTCGCCGACCGCGGCCTGCTCCCCGCGGCCATCGACGCCCGCGGCGCCGGTGATCGGTGGATCCGCGCGGCGCTGCGGGTCGACTACGCGTTCTTCGACTTCGACGTCCGGCCGCGGCGGCCCGACCTGGTGCTGCGCCGGTTGCCGAGCCCGCCGCCGGACGCCGTCGCGCACTGGACGCTCGACGCGCCGACGCTCGGACGTCAGGAGCTCTACTTGGTGCCGTCGTGAAGGAACTGCGCGTCGGTCAGGTCGAGTTCCCGGTGTTCGCCGCCCTCGAAGTCGGCGCCCTCTTCGAAGACCGTGCGCGAAAACTCGAACCGGCCCCCGGAGCGGATCCGGGTGAAGCGGACGTTACTGGTGAAGTGCGCCCGGGAGAAGAAAGCGCCTTCCTCGAAGACCGACCGGTCGAAGTTCACGATGTCGAGGAACTCCGTGCCGTAGAACCCCACCTGGCGGGTGAAGTGCGTGCCCCGGATGTGGAGCTGACCGACGAACCGGGCGCGGCTGAAGTCGGCGGCGTCCAGGGTGCACCCGCTCAGCCGGAAGTCGACCAGCGTGGCTCGCTGCAGGTCGATGGACATCCCCGGCCAGTAGCCCGCCGCGTCGTGGCTCAGGTGCGTCTTGAGCAGCTCCTGCACGGCCAGCCGGACGAGGAGTTCACCCTCCTCGGGGTCGTGGTCCAGATCGCGTGCCGCAGTGCCCTTGAGCCCGACGACCGGGGCCTTGAACGGCATCCGCAGGTAGGCGCACAGCACGTTCACGATCGTCTGGCGCTGCTTCGCGTTGTCCTGCCCGAGCCGCTCCAGCGCGTAGAGCCCGCCGAACCGCACCGGCGCCTTGTCGCTGCCGAGCTGTTCGACGGCCTTCGTGTAGAGCTCGGTGACCCGGCGCTCCTCGAGGTCGCGTTCGGTCACGCCCGCGACGCGAGTCGTCTCGGCGAGCTGCAGCTCCATCGTGCGCTGGCGGCGCGTCGCCAGCCACAGCGCGAACACGCCGCCCGCGCCCGCACCGATGCCGAACGCCGTCTTGACGGCGTCGATGCGCACCGGCGCGTCCGGCGACCCGGACCAGCCCAGCAGCAGCCAGAGCAGCCCGGCCGTGACGACCGCGACCACCCCGGCGGCCGCGGCCACCCACCGCCACTTCAGGAGGGGCAAGGCTTTACACGGCGCCGTACTGGCGGTCACCCGCGTCGCCGAGCCCCGGGACGATGAAGCCCGAGTCGTTGAGACGCTCGTCGATGCTGGCGGTGACGACGCGGACGGGCAGGCCGGTCTTTTCCAGGTGTGCCAAGCCTTCCGGCGCGGCCAGGGCGCAGATGGCCGTGACGTCGTCGGCGCCGCGGTCGGTGAGCAGCCGGATCGTGTACTCCATCGAGCCGCCGGTGGCGAGCATCGGGTCGAGCACCAGCACCGGCCGGTCGGCGAGCGACTCCGGCAGTGATTCGAGGTACGGCGTCGGCTTGAGCGTCTCCTCGTCGCGCGCGAGGCCGACGAAGCCCATCTGCGCGTCCGGGATCAGCTTGTGCGCCTGGTCGGCCATGCCGAGGCCGGCCCGCAGCACCGGGACGAGCAACGGCGGCTTGGCCAGCTTGTAGCCCTCGGTGCGCGCGACCGGCGTGTGGATCCGCTCGGTCTTGACCGGCACGTCGCGCGTGGCTTCGTAGACCAGCATGACGGTCAGCTCGTGCAGCGCGGCCCGGAACGCGGCGCTGTCCGTGCGCGCGTCGCGCATCGTGGAGAGCCGGGCTTTCGCGAGGGGGTGATCGACGACGTGCACATCCATGCGGGTCAATCTAGCCGTCCCGCGAACCTTTTCACCCAGCCGCGCTGCCAGGGCGTTTCGACGGCGCGTTCGTTGTAGTGCTCACGCACCCAGGCGACGGCTTGGTCCGCGGGGACGCCGGAGAGGATGGCGAGGCAGGCCATCACCGTGCCGGTCCGCCCGGCGCCGCCGTAGCAGGCGACTTCGACGGTTTCGGCCTTGGCTCGTTCGTGGAGGGCCGTGATCTGCCGGCGTGCTTCGGCGGGCTTGACGGGCAGCAGGAAGTCCGGCCAGGTGACCCATTCGTGCGGCCAGGTGATGCCGCCGCCGTGCTTGCGCCGCAACCGGCTCGTCCCCAGGTACAGCCCGAAGTCCGGCTCGCTTTCGTCCGGCCGCGGGCGACCCAGCCCGCGGCCGCGGACCCGGACGCCGTCCGGGAATTCCACTGTTGTCGACCCCATCGGGTCAGTGTCCTCCGGAAGAGGGACACGCAGGGTGGTTTTCGCCGCTAAGCTCCGCCGGGTGAGCGAACTGACGCCCGACCGGATGAGGGCTTCCGACGCGGACCGCGAGCGCGTCGCGCAGGTGCTGCACAACGCCCTTTCGGAAGGGCGGATCACCGTCAACGAGCTGGAAGAGCGGCTCACGACGGTCTACGCGGCGAAAACCGTCGGGGAGCTCAAGCCGGTGACGGCCGACCTCCCGAGTTCTTCCGCCACTCTCGAACCGGCGCCGACGCGGGCCTTGGGCTTCCCCGACCAGCGCATCGGCGGCCACCCGGGTTCCCCGGTGTCGATCGGCGTGCTGTCGGGAGCGGTCCGCAAGGGCAGCTGGGTCCTCCCGCCCCAGCACAACAGCTTCGCGTTCTGGGGCGGCACGGAGATCGACCTGCGCCACGCCCGGTTCGCGGACCGCAACTGCACGATCACCGCGGTCGCGATCATGGGCGGCATCCAGATCACGGTCCCGGACGACATCAACGTCGACGTGACGGGCATCGGGTTCATGGGCGGGTTCGTGCTGGAGGACAAGTCCGGGGCGCCCCCGGCCCCGGCGACGGCTCCGACGGTGAAGATCAACGGGTTGGCGTTCTGGGGCGGGGTGGTCGTTTACCGGAGGCCGGCCAAGCGGGTCGAGCCGCCGCAGATCGAAGGCTCCTGACCTCGACGTTGTGACGCGTCGCGCACTCAGCGTCACACCCAATGGGGGCTCGCACTGTCGGACCCGCCGCCTAGACTCAGGCCCATGACAGCCACGACCAGCACGTCAGCGGCGCCGGCCACCCCGGCACCGCTGGTGGACGCGACTCGCGACGACGCGAGCCTGCGCCGCTTCCTGCTCGGGCTGCCCGGTGTCGACCAGGTCGGCGTCGAGCAGCGCGCGGCGGGCCTCGGCACGCGCAGCATCAAGAAGGACGCCAAGCGGTGGGCCATCGACACCGCCATCTCCATGGTCGACCTGACCACGCTGGAGGGCGCCGACACCCGCGGCAAGGTCCGGGCGCTCGCCGCGAAGGCCGTCCGTCCCGACCCGGAACGCCAGGACACCCCGCGCGTCGCCGCCGTCTGCGTGTACCCGGACATGGTCGCCACGGCCGTCGAAGCGCTCAAGGGCAGCGGCGTGCACGTCGCCAGCGTCGCGACCGGCTTCCCTGCTGGGCGCACCAGCCGGGAGATCAAGCTGGCCGACACCAAGATCGCCGTGGACGCGGGCGCGCACGAAGTCGACATGGTGATCGACCGCGGCGCCTTCCTCGAGGGCCGCTACATGGACGTCTTCGAGGAGATCCAGGCGATAAAACAAGCCTGCGGCGACGCCCACCTGAAGGTCATCCTCGAAACCGGCGAGCTGGCGACGTACGACAACGTGCGGCGCGCGTCGTGGCTGGCGCTGCTCGCCGGCGGTGACTTCATCAAGACGTCCACCGGCAAGGTCTCCCCCGCCGCGACGCTGCCGGTCACCCACATCATGCTGCAGGCCGTCCACGACTGGCACGTCCAGACCGGCCAGCTGCGCGGCGTCAAGCCGGCCGGCGGCATCCGGACGACGAAGGACGCGATCAAGTACCTGGTCGCGGTGCACGAGGTCGCCGGCGAGCAGTGGCTGGTCCCGGACCTCTTCCGCTTCGGCGCGTCCAGCCTGCTCAACGACCTGCTGCTGCAGCGCCGCACCCAGGTGGACGGCCACTACAGCGGCCCCGACTACGTGACGGTGGACTGATGCCTGTTTTCGAGTACGCACCGGCGCCGGAGTCGCGCGCCATCGCGAACCTCAAGGACTCCTACAAGCCCTTCATCAACGGCGAGTTCGTCGACGGATCGGGTGAGCCGCTCAAGACGATCAACCCGGCCACCGAAGAGGTCCTGGCCGAGGTCGGCACCGCGTCGAAGTCCGATGTGGACACCGCGGTCAAGGCCGCGCGCAAGGCTTACGACTCGGTCTGGTCGAGAATGCCGGGCACCGAGCGCGCCAAGTACCTCTTCCGCATCGCGCGGCTGATCCAGGAACGCTCGCGCGAGCTGGCGGTGCTGGAGAGCCTGGACAACGGCAAGCCGATCAAGGAGTCGCGCGACTCCGACGTCCCCACGGCGGCGGCGCACTTCTTCTACCACGCGGGCTGGGCCGACAAGCTGGAGTACGCGGGGTACGGCCCGAACCCGCGGCCGCTCGGCGTCGCGGGCCAGATCATCCCCTGGAACTTCCCGCTGCTGATGCTGGCCTGGAAGATCGCGCCGGCGCTGGCCACCGGCAACACCGTCGTGCTGAAGCCGGCCGAGACGACGCCGCTGACCGCGCTGGTGTTCGCCGACATCTGCCGGCAGGCGGAGCTGCCGCCGGGCGTGGTGAACATCCTCCCGGGCGCCGGCGACATCGGCGCGTCCATTGTGGACCACGCCGGGATCGACAAGATCGCCTTCACCGGCTCGACCGAGGTCGGCAAGGCGATCCAGCGTCAGGTGGCGGGCACGCCGAAGAAGCTGACGCTGGAGCTGGGCGGCAAGGCCGCGAACGTCGTGTTCGAGGACGCGCCGCTCGACCAGGCCGTCGAAGGCATCGTCAACGGCATCTTCTTCAACCAGGGCCACGTCTGCTGCGCGGGCTCGCGGCTGCTGGTGCAGGAGTCCATCGCTGAAGAGGTGCTGGAGAAGCTCCGCTACCGCGTCTCGACGTTGCGCGTCGGCGACCCGCTCGACAAGAACACCGACGTCGGCGCGATCAACTCGGCCGAGCAGCTGGCGAAGATCCGCGGGCTCGTCGAATCCGGGGACGCCGAGGGCGCGCAGCGCTGGACCAGCCCGTGCCCGATGCCGGACCGCGGGTTCTTCTTCGCCCCGACGGTGTTCGCGAACGTCCACCAGTCGATGCGGATCGCGCGCGAGGAGATCTTCGGCCCGGTGCTGTCGGTGCTGACGTTCCGCACGCCGGACGAGGCCGTCGCGAAGGCCAACAACACGCCGTACGGGCTTTCGGCCGGCATCTGGACCGAAAAGGGCTCCCGGATCCTGTGGATGGCGAACCAGCTGCGCGCGGGCGTGGTCTGGGCCAACACCTTCAACCGCTTCGACCCCACCGCCCCCTTCGGCGGCTACCAGGAATCCGGCTTCGGGCGCGAAGGCGGCCGCACCGGACTGGAGGCGTACCTGAATGTCTGACCGGATTTCCGTCGCCAAGACGTACAAGCTCTACATCGGCGGCAAGTTCCCGCGTTCGGAGTCCGGCCGGGTGTACCCGGTGACGGACGCGAAGGGCAAGTTCCTGGCGAACGCGGCGCACGCGTCCCGCAAGGACGTCCGCGACGCGGTGGTGGCGGCCCGCAAGGCGTTCCCGGGCTGGTCGGCGGCGACGGCGTACAACCGCGGCCAGGTGCTCTACCGGGTGGCCGAGGTGCTGGAGGGTCGTCGCGACCAGTTCATCGCGGAGGTTTCGGCAGCCGAGGGCTTGGCGGCGAAGAAGGCCGAGTCCCTTGTGGACGCCGCGATCGACCGCTGGGTCTGGTACGCGGGCTGGACGGACAAGATCGCCTCGGTCCTGGGGTCGGCCAACCCGGTCGCGGGGCCGTACTTCTCGTTCACGATGCCGGAGCCGACCGGCGTGGTGGGCGTCCTGGCACCGCAGGGGTCGTCGTTGCTGGGCCTGGTCGAGGTCCTGGCCCCGGTCCTGGCCACGGGCTCGACGGCGGTGGTGGTGTCGAGCGAGGAGAGGCCCCTCCCGGCGATCACGCTGTCGGAGGTCCTGGCGACGTCGGACGTCCCGGGCGGAGTGGCGAACATCCTGACGGGCCGGGCAGCGGAGCTGGGGCCGTGGCTGGCATCCCACGGAGACGTCAACGCGCTGGACCCGACTGGCGCTGCGCTGGACGACCGCCCGGGCTTGGCCCGCGAAGCGGCGAACACGGTGAAGCGGGTGCTGACGGTCCCGGCGGCGGAGCCGGACTGGACGTCGGCGCCGGACTTGACCCGGATGCGGCGTTACCTGGAGGCGAAGACGGTCTGGCACCCGCTGGGCGTCTGAGCTGCCCGAACGGAGGCCACCACCTGGGTTCACGAGGTGGTGGCCTCCTTCGTATTCGACGACGCTAAGGTGTCGAGCGAGTACGGAGAGTGGGCAGGGTGAACAGACCGATCTTGATCCCTCCTCGCATGGCCGCACGTTTCCGCGGCTCATGCCTGGTCCTGGGCGTGATCACGGCAGGCGCGAGCGTCCTGGTGGGCATCGGAATCCCGGTCGGCGGCCTTCTCCTCCCCCGCGGGACGGCCCCGGCGTTCGCCATGACGGTCGTCACGGGCGTCTTCCTCGCCCTGTTCCTGCTGGTCTCAGGCGTGACGATGACGCTGGCCCGAAGCTGGGTGACGACCGTTCCCCGGGGCCACGTCCTGGACCGGCGAAAGTCGGCGATGGCCCTCTATCCGCTCGGCGTGCCGGCCGGCGCCGCCATCCTCACGTCGTCGTTCTTCTTGGCGACCCTCCTGGGCCGCATCACCCCGGGGATCGTGGCCTACCTCTTCCTCCCGGCCATCGCGGTCGTGCTGTGCGTGGTCAATTTCCTGGTCGGCCTGCCGCTGTTCCGCCCGTCCCAGCGCACCATCCAGCGGTACGCCCGCTAGCTCATCGTCACCGAGAAGTCCGTCAGCGTGAACCTCGCCTTGCCCCCACCGGTCGAGCAGAACTCGATCCCGTAGCCGATCTGGTTCACCGTCGGGTTGGGCGGGAGCAGGCCCTTGCCGATCGCGAACGCGATCATCGCCTTCAGATCCAGGCTTCCCGAGTACTGCGTCGACCGCGAAACGAACGCCACGTACCCGTCGTCGTCCGCCCAGACGTCGTACGTGGAGCCGCCCGCCGTGTACGTCGTCAGCTTGTCGCCGGACGGCTGCTGCTTGAGGTTCTCCGTCCACACCATCAGCTCGCTGACGCCGGCCCCGTCGCCCACTCCGTTCAGCCACAGGTCGTACGCCACGTCGTAGATGCCCACGCCCGGGCCGCGGCCGGCGAACGTCGTCTTGATCACCGAATAGTCGTTGAACGGTTTTCCGTTCTGGTCGTTGATGTCCTTGTGCACATTCGGATAGGTTTTCACCGACGTCGAATCGGGTTGGGTGGATTCGACGTACCAGTTGTCGTACGCGCACGCGCGCAGCGTTTCCGGGCCCGCCTCGTCCGCGTTCCACATGTTGTTGTGGACGTAGTAGCCGCCGTCCGACCAGCCGCCGTCGGGGTCGGTCGTCGTGAACTCCGGGCTGCGGCAGCCGCGCACCGGTGTCGTCGACGGAGGCGTCGGAGTCGGTACCACCGCAGGGGAAGACGTCGTCGGTGAGACCGAAGTCGCCGGCGAGAGGGACGTGCTGGGCGACGTCGTCGAGGGGGCCGCCGGGGCCGGGGCCGCGGCGCCGCCGTCCGGGCCGTCACCGCAGCCGGCGACCACCAGGAAGGGAATCGTCAACACCACGGCCAGCATTCTTCGTCGCATTTTCCCGCCCGCAACCCGAATTCGGCAGAACGAGGCGGAACCCTAACACGGAAAACCGGGAAATCAGCCGTGGTCGTCCGCCGGATCCAGGTCGTCCGAAGTGATCGGGCGGCCCGGCAGCTCGGTACCCGGGCGCGCACTGAGCCCGTCGATCATGATCCCGACGCAGCGGCGCGCCGCCATCTCGGCCACCTCCGGAGCCTTCGCCCGCACCTGCCGCAGCAGCGTCGCGAAGAGGATGGCGATGTCCCCGGCACCGACGTCCGGGCGCAGCTTGCCCTCGGCCTGGGCGCCGCGGACGAAGTCCTCCACCACCCCCAGGATCTCGTCCCGCAGGCGCCGGACCTCCGGGTCGCCCTTGAGGATCACCAGCGCCCGGTGCGACACCATCGCCAGCTGGATGCTCAGCTGCAGCTCCACCGACTGCCGCAGCAGCCGCTCCAGCGCGCGCCACGGCGATGTCTCCTCGGCGGCGATCGTGCGGGCGTCGATCAGCACCCGCTCGAAGTTGTCCATCGCCACCGCGCGGACCAGCGCGTCCCGGTCCGGGAACCGGCGGTACAGCGTGCCGACGCCGACGCCGGCCGCGCGGGCGATCTCCTCCATCGGCACCTCGGGACCGGAAACGGCGAAGATGGTCTTCGCGGCGGCCAGGATCTGGTCGCGGTTGCGCCGCGCGTCCGCCCGCAGGGTGGTCTCGGGGTCTGCCGTCATGCCGTTCGCCTCTCGCTGGATCGCGCGGGGTGATTCTCGCATGGTCAAGCGGCCACACACTCGAACTCAAGTGAGTCACCCGTTAGCTAGTGGACGACTTCCCTCCACTTCGGTACCTTGGGTCGTAGAACCGGAATGTAATCCTCCGCATACTGTTAGTCCGTTTTAGGGGGCCCGAAATGACCGAAGTCGCCGATCCCACCACGAAGGACGAAGTCTTCCCGCTGGAGCGCACCTGCCCGTTCGCCCCGCCGGCGGCGTACGAGAGGCTGCGCGAAGCGGGGCCGGTCCAGCGCGTCGAGCTGCAGTCCGGCCAGGAGGCGTGGGCGATCACCCGGCTCGAGGACGTCCGGCAGATGCTCACCGACCCGCGGTTCAGCTCCGACCGGTTCAACCCCGGCTTCCCGTTCCTGACCAAGCAGGGGCGCCCGGTCCGGCGGACCAACTTCACCGCGTCCCTGATCAACATGGACCCGCCGCAGCACGGCGCGGCGCGCCGCGAGGTCGTGGGCGAGTTCACGGTCAAGCGGATGAAGGCGCTGCAGCCGCGGATCCAGCAGATCGTCGATGAGCACATCGACGCGATCCTGGCCGGCTCGAAGCCCGCCGACCTGGTCACCGCGCTCAGCCTGCCGGTGCCGTCGCTGGTCATCTGCGAACTGCTCGGCGTCCCGTACGCCGACCACGACTTCTTCCAGGTCCGCAGCTCGACGTTGCTCAACCGGGACGTCGACCAGGACACCCGCGTCAAGGCCGTCGACGAGCTGCAGGAGTACCTCGACCGGCTGGTCACCAGCAAGGAGACCGAGCCGGCCGACGACCTGCTCAGCCGCCAGATCGCCAAGCAGCGCGAAGAGCACGGCGAAGCCGACCACGACTCGCTCGTGTCGCTGGCGTTCCTGCTGCTCATCGCCGGGCACGAGACGACGGCGAACATGATTTCACTCGGCACCGTCGCGCTGCTGGAGAACCCGGACCAGCTCGAGCTGATCAAGAACGACCCCGGCAAGACGCTCGACGCCGTCGAGGAGCTGCTCCGGTACTTCACGATCGCCGAGTTCGCGACCTCGCGCGTCGCCACCGAGGACCTCGAGATCGGCGGGCAGCTGATCCGCGAAGGCGAGGGCGTGCTCGGGCTGAGCTACTCCGGCAACCGCGACCCGGAGGCGTTCGACAACCCGGACGAGCTGGACATCGAGCGCGGCGCGCGCCACCACGTCGCGTTCGGGTTCGGCCCGCACCAGTGCCTCGGGCAGAACCTGGCCCGGATGGAACTGCAGATCGTCTTCGACACGCTCTTCCGCCGCATCCCCGAGCTGAAGCTGGCCGTGCCCGTCGACCAGCTGCCGTTCAAGCACGACTCGTCGATCTTCGGCCTCTACTGCCTGCCCGTCACCTGGTGAGGAGAACGCCATGACCGCGGTCCACGAATTTCCGATGACCCGCACGTGCCCGTTCGCGCCGCCGCCGGCGTACGAGGAGATCCGGGAGAAGGACGCGGTCACGCGGGTCCGGCTGCCCGACGGCGGCCAGGCCTGGGTGGTCACCCGGCACGAGGACGTCCGGACCGTGCTGAACGACCGGCGGTTCAGCGCCGACCGCCAGCACCCGGACTTCCCGCAGCTGGTCAAGGGCGGCTTCCGGCGGCAGGGCGACGAGCGCACCATGATCACCATGGACGCGCCCGAGCACGGGCCGGCCCGCAAGGCCGTGCTCGGCGAGTTCACCGTGCGCCGGATGGAGGCGCTGCGGCCGCGGATCCAGGAGATCGTGGACGGGCAGATCGACGCGCTGCTGGCCGGGCCGAAGCCGGGTGACCTGGTCGAGACGCTGTCGCTGCCGGTGCCGTCGCTGGTGATCTGCGAGATGCTCGGCGTGCCCTACACCGACCACGACTTCTTCCAGGAACACACGGCGAAGCTGATCAAGCGCTCGACGACGCCGGAGGAGCGGCGGGCGGCGTTCGACACCATCCGCGGCTACATGGAAGACCTCATCGCGGAGAAGGAGGCGAACCCGCCGGACGACCTGCTCGGCCGGCAGATCGTCAAGCTCCGCGAGGACGGCACCTACCGGCGTGCTTCCCTGGCCGCGACGGGGTTCTTGCTGCTGGTGGCGGGCCACGAGACGACGGCGAACATGATTTCGCTGTCCACCGTGGCGTTCCTCCGCAACCCGAAGCAGCTCGCGGCGATCCAGGCCGACCCGGGCAAGACGCTCGACGCCGTCGAGGAGATGCTGCGCTACTGGACGATCGTCGACGCGGCCACGGCGCGCCTGTGCGTCGAGGACGTCGAGGTCGGCGGGCAGCTCATCCGGGCCGGGGAAGGCGTGCTGGCGCTGGGCTACGCGGCGAACCGCGACCCGCGGGCGTTCGAGAACGCCGACGAGCTGGACATCGAGCGCGGTGCCCGCCACCACGTCGCGTTCGGCTTCGGGCCCCACCAGTGCCTCGGCCAGAACCTGGCCCGGATGGAACTGCAGATCGTCTTCGACACGCTCTTCCGGCGGGTGCCTTCCCTCGAGCTGGCCGCTCCGGTGGACGACCTGGCGTTCAAGGACGACGCGAACATCTACGGCCTGTACCGGCTGCCGGTGACCTGGTAGAGATCGAACTGCCATCCCACCACAGGAGAGAAGAACCATGAAGATCATCGCGGACACCGGCAAGTGCGTCGGCGCCGGTCAGTGCGTGCTGACCGAGCCCGAGCTGTTCGACCAGAGCGAGGACGACGGCACAGTCATCGTCCTGAACGAGACGCCCGAGGGTGCGCTGGTCGAGAAAGCCCGCGAAGCGGTGCACGTCTGCCCCAGCCAGGCCCTCTCCCTGCAGGAGTAGCCGCAAAGCCGTGAATGTCGCATTGAGGGACTTGACGTCCCTCAATGCGACATTCACGGACTTCAGGAGAGCCGGAGCGTCGTCTCCGGGTGGAAGGCGTGGGTCTCGCCTTCGCCGCGCAGGCCCACCCGGACGTTGTCGCCCATCCGGGGCGGCGTGCGGCCGTCGACGCGGACGACGAAACGGTCGTCGCCCACCTTGCCGTGCAGGTACGCGTCCGCGCCCAGCTCCTCGACCAGCTCCACCACCAGTTCGAAGCCGCCTTCGGAGACCAGCTGCAGTGACTCCGGGCGCACGCCGAAGACCACCTCGCGCAGGTCCCCGGCCGCGGACACCACCGACCGCGGCAGCGGCAGCACGACGTCGCCGAGGCGGACACCGCCTTCGGTCAGCGGCAGTGTCGCCAGGTTCATCGCCGGCGACCCGATGAAGCCCGCGACGAACGAGTTCGTCGGGTTCTCGTACAGCTCCCGCGGGGTCGCGCACTGCTGCAGGACGCCGTCCTTCAAAACAGCCACCCGGTCGCCCATCGTCATCGCCTCGACCTGGTCGTGCGTGACGTAGATCGTCGTCGTCCGGAGCCGGCGTTGCAGCTGAGCGATGTTCGCCCGGGTCTCCACCCGCAGCTTCGCGTCCAGATTGGACAGTGGCTCGTCCATCAGGAACACGCTGGGCTCGCGCACGATCGCCCGGCCCATCGCGACGCGCTGGCGCTGGCCGCCCGACAGTGCCTTCGGCTTGCGATCCAAAAAGCGAGTCAGGTCCAGCATCTTGGCCGCTTCGCCGACCTTGGCCGCGATGTCCGAAGAGGACAGTCCACGCAGCTTCAGCGCGAAGCCCATGTTGTCGGCGACCGTCATGTGCGGGTACAGCGCGTAGGACTGGAACACCATCGCGATGTCCCGGTCCTTCGGCGGCAGGTTCGTGACGTCGCGCTCGCCGATGTGGATGGCGCCCTCGTCGATGTCCTCCAGCCCGGCGAGCATCCGCAGCGCCGTCGACTTGCCCGAGCCCGACGGCCCGACCAGGACCAGGAACTCGCCGTCCGGCACCGAAAGGTCGAACTGGTCGACCGCCTTGACCGGAGGGGAACCCGGGTAGATCCGCGACGCCCGTTCGTAGCTGACAGCTGCCATGACTACTTCACCGCTCCCATCGACAGACCCCGGACGAGGTGGTTCTGCGCGATCCAGCCGACGATCATCACCGGCAGCGAGGCCAGCAGCGCGGCGGCGGAAAGCTGGGCCCAGTACAGGCCCTCACTGGTGATGAACCCGACGAGGAACACCGGCACGGTGCCGGCGCGGGCCGCCGTCAGGTTGACCGCGTAGAAGAACTCGGTCCAGGAGAAGATCACGCAGATCAGCGCGGTCGCCGCGATCCCGGGCGCGACCACCGGCATGATGATCTTGCGCAGCAACGTCGGCAGGTTCGCGCCGTCGATCCGGCCGGCCTCGATCATCTCGTGCGGCACCTCGAGGAAGAACGACCGCATCATCCAGATGGCCAGCGGCAGGTTCATCGACGTGTAGAGGATGACGAGCGCCCACACCGTGTCCAGCAGCTCGGTGTTCTGCGAAATGATGTACAGCGGGATGATCGCCGCCACGATCGGCAGCATCTTCGTCGAGAGGAAGAAGCCGAGGGCGTTCGACGTCTTCTTCACCGGCGCCAGCGACAGCGCGTACGCCGCCGGGATGCCGAGAATGAGCACCAGCAGCGTCGAAAGCACCGTGACGAACGCCGAGTTCGACAGGTAGGGCAGGAATCCGCCCTTCAGCACGTTCGCGATCTGGTCGAACGTCGGGCTGAAGAACAGCTTCGGCGGGTCGGTGTAGGCGTCGGCCTCCTGCTTGAACGCCGTGAGGATCATCCACAGCAGCGGGAAGACGAACAGGATCGCGATCACCCAGGTGACGGCGGTGAGCGCGCCCGGGCCGAACTTGCGCTTCGGTTTACGGGCCGGGGGTGCGGTGGCGGCCGCCGGCGGGCGCGTTTCGAGAGTGGTCATTTGATGCCTCCGTCCACCGAGAAGGTCCGGAACATCAAGCGCAGCGCGAACGTCGCGACGATCATCGTCAGGATCACGACGATCACGCCCATCGCCGACGACTGGCCGACGTCGAAGCCCTCGAACGCGCGCTGGTAGATGTAGTACGGCAGGTTCGTGCTGGCCGTGCCCGGCCCGCCCTGCGTCATCAGGAAGATCGCGTCGAAGCTGTTCACGATGTAGATCGCGCCCAGCAGCGTCGCCAGCTGCAGGAACCGGGACAGGTGCGGCAGCGTGATCGAGGCGAACGTCCGCCACCTGCTCGCACCGTCCACAGAGGCCGCTTCGAGGACCTCTTTGGACTGGCTCTGCAGGCCGGCCAGGATGAGCAGCATCATGAACGGCGTCCACTGCCACACGATCTGCGCCATCACCGCGGCCAGCGGGAACTCCGAAAGCCAGTCGACGTCGGTGCCGAAGACGAAGTGCAGCAACCCGTAGGTCGGGTCGAAGACCGTGGTCTTCCACAGCAGCGCGCCGGCCGCCGGCAGGATGAGGAACGGCGTGATCAGCAGCGTCCGGACGACGCCGCGGCCGAGGAACTTCCGGTCGAGCAGGATCGCCAGGCCGAGGCCGAGCAGCAGCGCGACCAGCACGCACACCACGGTCAGCACCACGGTGTTGAGCAGCGCGACCAGGAACGTCGTGTCGCTGAAGACGTCGATGTAGTTGTCGAGGCCGACGAAGTGCCGCGAGCCCGGCCGGACCAGGTTCCACGACTGGAACGAGTAGAACACGGTGAGCAGGAAGGGCAGCTGCGTCACCGCGATGACGAAGATCAGTGCGGGCAGTAGCGGCAGCCGCCGCTTGGCCGCGGTGCTCAGACCTTTCTTCTCCTCGGCCTTCGCGTGCGAGGTGGACGTGGGGGCATCTACGGAGAGCGTGGACATCACTGCACCGCCTTGTAGGAGTCGCCCACCGTCTGGGCGTAGTCCTGGGACTGCTTCAGGGCGTCATCGACGGACTCGCGGCCGGCGATCGCTGCCGACAGCTGCTGGCTCACCCGGGTGCCCAGGTCCTGGAACTCGGGGATGCCGACGAACTGGATGCCGGGGTAGGGCACCGGGTTCGCCATGGCCTTCTGCTGGTTCGCGTCCGCGATGCCGTCCAAAGTGGGCTTCGCGTAGGCCTGCGCGGCCTTGGCGTAGTCGGGAATGTCGTAAGTGGACTGGCGCACGCCTGGCGGCACGCGGTTCCAGCCGTAGGCCTGGCCGACCTTCTGCACGTACGCCTTGTCGGTCATCCAGGCCATGAACTTCCAGGCCGCGTCCTTGTCCTTGGCGACCTTCGGGATGCCGAGGGCCCAGGTGTAGAGCCAGCCGCTGGCCTGCGTCTTGACGACCGGGGCCGGCGCGTACCCGGACTTCCCGACGATCTTGCTGCTCGACGGGTCCTCGTTGGTGCCCGCCATGACCGTCGCGTCGTACCACATCGCCGCGTTGCCCTGCGTGTAGCGCGTGCCGCACTCGGAGAACCCGGCGCTGGAGGCACCGACCTCGCCGTGCTCGCGGATCAGGTTGACGTAGAAGTTCGCGGCTTCCTTGAACTCCGGCGACGTCAGCTTGGCGTTCCAGTCCTTGTCGAACCACTGCGCGCCGAAGGTGTTGGCCACCGTCGTGAACGGCGCGAGGCTCTCGCCCCAGCCCGGCTTGCCGCGCAGGCAGATGCCGGCGACGCCGTTGGCCTTGTCGTCGAGCTTCGCGGCGTAGTCGGCGATCTGCTGCCAGGTCGGCTTGGCCGGCATGGTGATCCCGGCCTTGTCGAAGAGGTCCTTGCGGTAGGCCAGGAACGACGACTCACCGTAGAACGGCACCGCGTACATCTGGTTCTGGTACGACAGCGACTGCTTGATGCTGGGGATGAAGTCGCCTTCGTCGTAGCCCGGGGTGGCCGCCATGTGCGGTTCGAGGTTTTCGAGCCAGCCGTTGGCCGCCCACTGCGGGGCCTCGTAGTTGCTGATCATCACGACGTCGAACTCGCCGCCCTCGGTGGCGGTCGACGCGGTGATCTTGGCGCGGGCCTGGTTCTCCGGCAGCGAGACGAACTTCAGGTTGATGCCCGTGGCCTTCTCGAACTCCGGGGCGAGGGAGATCGCGTCCTTCATCTGCGGGTTGGCCACGATCGCGATGACGAGCGTGCTCCCGCCGGTGCCGACCGAGCCTGCCCCGGCGCACCCGGTGACCAGCAGGGACGTCGCGGCGAAGAGGGTGAGGAGCTTACGCACGGCTACCTCCCGGGAGTACCTGCACCTTGAGGCCCGAGCCGCTGCGCATCTTGGCGAGCGCCTCGGGGTACTGCTCCAGCGGCAGCGTGTCCGTGAGCAGCGAATCGGTGTCGATCGCACCGTTCGCGACGAGGTCGAGCGCGGCGCCGAAGCTGTGCAGCACGGCCATCGAGCCGACGATGGTGATTTCGTCGTTGTAGATGCGGAACGGCGAAAGCGCGACGCGGGCTTCGGCCGGCGCGACGCCGAAGACGAGCAGCCGGCCGCCGCGGCGGATCGAGTCGAAGGCGGCTTCGATGGCGGGGGCGGCGCCGGTGGCGTCGACGGCGACGTCGAACTTCTCGCCGTTCAGGTCGCTGACGTCCTTCGCGGTGGCGACGGCACCGAGCGTTTTTGCCCGGGGCAAGCGGGCTTCGTTGCGGTCGACCACCGTGACCTGCGCGCCGGAGCGCTGCAGCAGCTGCTGCATGATCAGGCCCATGGTGCCGGCGCCGACCACGAGGAAGCGCTCTCCGGCTTCGACACCGACGCGGCGCACGCCGTGCACCGCGCAGGAGACGGGCTCGACCAGCGCGCCCTGTTCCCAGGTCATCGAGTCGGGCATGCGGTAGCAGGTGGAGGACGGGACGGCGACGTACTCGGCGAAGGCGCCGTTGACGGTGTCGCCGGTGGCACCCCAGTTCGCGCAGAGGTTGCCGTGGCCGGCGCGGCACGGGCCGCAGTAGCCGCAGAACAGCGACGGGTCGACCGCGACGCGGTCGCCGACCTTCCACTCGCCCGGCACGTCCGCGCCGAGCTCGACGATTTCCCCGGCGAACTCGTGCCCGGGGACGATGGGATACGGCGTGGGCGGGAAGTGCCCGTCGGCGATGTGCAGGTCGGTCCCGCAGATCCCGCACGCTCCGACCTTGACGACGACCTGGCGTTCTCCGGGTTTCGGATCGGGCACCTCGCCGACCCTGATCTCACCGGGCCGGTCGACGATGGCGGCACGCATGCCTTGCCCCTTCCTCGCGCTCATACGAGCAGCGTTGACCTATGGCGTCGAGAACATGTGAAGGCATTACAGGACTGACCTCAGTGTTACGTCAACCTTTCGGGCAGATTTCGGGCTATAGTTGCTCATATGAGCGCTTCCAAGAAGCAGTCGTCGCTGACCGAAGCGATCCTGCTGGCCACCGTCGCCCGGCGCTTCTACGTGCAGGGACGCTCCAAGCTGGAGATCGCCGACGAGTTCGGCGTCAGCCGGTTCAAGGTGGCCCGGATGCTCGACACGGCCCGGGAGTCCGGCCTGGTCAGGGTCGAGTTCTCGCTGCCGGCGCCGGTGGACCTGGCACTGTCGGACGAGGTGCGCTCGGCGTACGGCCTGGAGCGCGCCCTGGTGCTCGAACGCTCAACCGAGCGCGAGCCGAGAGAGGTCGTCCGGGCCAAGATCGGGACCCTGTCGGCCCGGCTGCTGGAGGAGATCGCGACTCCTTCGGACGTCATCGGGCTGTCGTGGGCGCGGTCGGTGAACGCGATGACCGAGGCGATCCGGGCGCTGCCGCGGTGCCCGATCGTCCAGCTGTGCGGGGTGCAGGCCGGGATGGACATGCGCGGCCGGTCGGTGGAGACGGTCAGCCGCGTGACGTCGGTGTCCGGCGGCGACGCGTACCCGATCTTCGGGCCGCTGGTGCTGCCGGACCGCCGCACGACGGAGACCTTGCGACGCCAGCCCGGCATCGCGGAGACGTTCGGCCAGTTCCGGCACTTGACGAAGGCCGTGGTGAGCATCGGCGCGTGGCAGCCGGGCGAGTCGACGGTGTACGACGCCCTGGACGAGGCCGAGCGCGCGGCGATCACGGCCCGCGGAGCAACGGCCGAGGTCGCGGCGCGGCTGTTCGACGCTTCCGGCAACGCGTTGTCGACCGGCCTGGCCCACCACGTGCTGGCGATCAGCCACGAAGAGCTGACGGCGGTGCCGGAGGTGATCGCCCTGGGCTACAGCCGGCCGAAAGCGGCGGCGGTGGACGCGGTCCTGCGCTCCGGCATGGTCACAACCCTGATCACCGACGCCGCGGCAGCAGTCCCCCTCCTGGCCTTGGCAGCCAAAAACCCACCCCGCTGAGGCCTCCAGACGCCGCTTTCGCCGAGAAAGATGCGCTACCGAGCCCCTCAGGCGGAGCTTTCGCCAGGAAAGATGCGTTACTGGGCCCCCAGACGGAGCTTTCCCTAGGAAAGATGCGTCGTTTGGGACGCGAGTCTCAGGATGTGGAACGTACTCCCCTGGGTGTAGGCCTCGTCCCGGGCGCTAACCCAGCGGGTGCAGATCGCGCCCCTCGGGCTCCGGGGATTGGCCCGATGTGCGCGCGTGTTTCCTCCGCGAGCCTGGAAGACGTGACCCGAACCAAGACTTCCCCGCGCTGGCGGCAAGCCGTCGTCTGGCTACACGTCGTCTCGTCCGTCGCCTGGATGAGCCAGGCCCTCGCCCTCGTCGTGCTGATGTCCCTGGCCGTCGCGCATCCCGTCCCGGCCGCGACGTCGATGGCCGACCGGCTCGACTCCGTCCTGCTCGCCCCGATGGCGAACGTCTCGGCGTTCACCGGCCTGCTGCTCGCCGGCGCGACCGCTTGGGGTTACACAAGGCATTGGTGGGTGCTCACGAAGTTCACCCTGACCCTCATCCAGCTCTACGCCGGGATCTTCCTGCTCTCCCCCGCGCTGCGCGAGTCCGCGGACAGCGGCACCGCGACCTGGGCGCAGATCGCCGGAGCGTCGCTGATGGCGAGCGCGCTCTCGTTCCAGGCGTGGCTCTCGATCGCGAAGCCGTGGAAAAAGACGCCGTGGTCGCCCGCCGCGAAGCCGCCCACCGCGCCGACCTGGGTGTTCGCCGCCGGAATCGTCGCGCCCGCGGTCGACGTCACCGCCGGGCTCGCCCTCGGCTTCCCCATGCCGGCGGCGGAGCTGATCATGCTGGTCGTGCTCGGTCTTGAGCGGCGACGACGTCGTCGCCGTGCTCCGCGGCCCAACGTCCGAAGCCTTCGATCGGCTTCAGGAAACTCGAGCCCAGCGACGTAAGCGCGTACGCGCCTTCGCGTCGCTCGACGAGACCGTCGAACTCCAGACGGCGCAAGGCTTCCGTGAGCACCTTCGCGCTGATTCCGCCGATCGTGCGACGCAGGTCGCCGTGCCGGCGCGGGCCGTGGCGCAGCGCCCACACCACGACCGGGTGCCACGTGTTGGCGACCAGGTCGAACGCGAGCGGATCGGGATCTTCGGCACGGGCGCGATGGCGGACGCGCTCGGCACGCACTGGGCGCGCGCCGGCCACGAACTGAGGGTGGCCGGCCGCCGCACCGGAACCTGGACCGAGGTGGCGGCTTTCGCGGACGTCGTGCTCCTGGCGATCCCCGCGGACGCCGTCTTCGAAATTCTGCCGGAAGCGGGATCGCTGCGCGGAAAGGTCCTGGTGGACTGCACCAACCAGCCCGGCCCGACCGGCACCGAACCCCCGCCGGGCACCCCGGTGGCGACCCGGATCGCCGCCTGCGCGCCGGACGCGCACGTCGTCAAGGCGTTCAACCTGGCCCCGGCCGACGTCTGGCGGAAGCCACCCGCGACACTCGCCGTCCCGCTCTGCGGCGACGACCCGGCGGCCCTCGACGCGGTCCGCACGCTGGTCCGCGACGTCGGCTGCCGGCCGGTGTCCGGCGGCGGCCTCGACCGGGCGCACCTGCTGGAGGCGACGGCGGCGTTCGCCATCGGCCTGTGGTTCGCGGGTGAAGACGCCCAGGCGATCCTGGTCTCAGCCCACAGCTGAGACGTTCCCCGAGGCGAGGTCCGCCACCCGGGCGTGCAGTGCCTCGCCGCCGCGGGGAACCACCGTCACGGTGCCGTCGGCCAGATCCGTCACCACCGTGCTCAGCGTCATCAGCGGGTCACCGCCGGAGGCGGTGCGGTACACGTCGTTCGTCAACGCCGAGACCAGCCACTTCGCGTCCGGCGCGAGCGGGTTCAGGTGCGCACACACTTCCGCCCGGTCCAGGCTCTCCTCCGGCGCCACGTCCCGATGCGGCGAGAGCCGGCGGAAGTGGTTGGTGTGCCAGGAGAACCCACTGCCCACAGTGGTCACCGCGGTCTCGTCCCCGGCCTTCTCGACGACCGTCACCGCCGGCGAACCGACCTGGCCCATCGTGTACGCGAACCCGCCCGCCGAAGGACGGGAACGCAGCACCGACACCGCTTCCGCCACGGACGACGCACGCTGAGCCGTGCGCGCCACGAAGTGCCGGCCCGCGCAGGGCGACGGCGCCACCACGCTCACGCTGTCGATCCCCCAGACCAGACCGTGCGTGGTCAGCGTGAAGGTGTTGGCGGGCAGGAAACCCGGGTACCACCAGACGCACACGCCGGGCTCGCCGTCGATCAGCAGCGTCAGGAGCCGCCCGATCCCGTCGAACACCGGGGCGCCGTCTTCGTTGTGGCCGAGCAGTGACGGCGAACCCGCCCACGCCAGGTCCGTGCACCCCGTGCCGTCGCCCGCGCCGAGGTCGCCGCGCAGGTTGGCCAGCAGCAGGTCGTCGAACGGCACCCCGGCCCCCGCCGCCAGGGCCGTCAGCTCGGCGTACGCGTCCGGGTGCTCGACCTGGGACGCCGATTCGATCGCGCGGAACAGCACCGGCGACCGCCGCGCGCGCTCGGTGACCGGCCACGCCGGCAGTCCGGCCAGGACAGTTCGGATGTCGGCGGCGGCATGCGAACCCAGCGCGCGGAAAGCGGCTTCCCGGGGCCCGCGGACGACCGTCCAGCGCACGTCGCCGATCCGGTGCTCCCGCACTGTCGCCACCATGGGATCACGATGACTGAGCAGTCAGGAAAAGGCAACGGCTAGTGACATCCGGGGCTCCGCCACCTGGAACCCTCGAAGAAAGTCAGTGCGCGCCCACCTCGGTCACCCGCACCACGGCCACGCCGGCCTCGTCGGACGCCGCCAGGTCGACCTCCGCGCTGATGCCCCAGTCGTGGTCGCCCGCCGGGTCGTCGAAGATCTGGCGGACCTTCCAGACGTCCGGCAGCTGCTCGATCATCAGCAGCGCCGGGCCGCGCGCGTCCGGGCCGGTGCCGAGCGTCTCGTACTCCTCGAAGTAGTCCTCGATCGCGTCCGCCCACGCGTCGGCGTCCCAGCCGGACGCCGCGTCCAGCTCGCCGAGCACGTTCCACGCCCGGCGCCCGAACAGCTCGACCCGGCGGAACAGCTCGTTGCGCACCAGGACGCGGAACGCGCGCTCGTTGCGCGTGACGGCCGGCGGCAGCTCCGGCGGCCGCTGCGACACCGGGCCCTCTTCGTCGGGGTGCCGCAGCGCCTCCCACTCGTCCAGGAGACTCGAGTCGACCTGCCGGACGAGCTCGCCGAGCCACTCGATGAGGTCCTGCAGCGGCTCGGTCTTCGCCTCGTCCGGCACCGTGTGGCGCAAGGAGTCGTAGACGTCCGTGAGGTAGCGCAGCACCAGCCCTTCCGACCGGGCGAGCTGGTAGAAGCCGATGTACTCGACGAAGTTCATCGCGCGCTCGTACATGTCGCGCACCACGGACTTCGGCGAAAGCTCGTAGTCGTCGACCCACGGGTGGCCCTGCCGGTAGCTGTGGAACGCGCCCTGCAGCAGCTCTTCGAGGGGCTTCGGGTACGAGACGTTCTCGAGCAGCTCCATCCGCTCGTCGTACTCGATTCCCTCGGCCTTCATGGCGTTCACGGCCTCGCCTCGCGCCTTGAACTGCTGCTGCGACAGCACCGGCCGCGGGTTGTCCACTGTGGCCTCCACAGTGGACACGACGTCGAGCGGGTAGCTCGGCGACTCGAGGTCGAACAGGTCGATCGCGGCCAGCGCGAACGGCGAAAGCGGCTGGTTGAGCGCGAAGTCGAACTGCAGGTCGACGGTGAGCCGGATGATCCGGCCCTGCTCGTCCGGTTCGGGCAGCCGTTCGACGACGCCGGCGGCGAGCAGCGCGCGGTAGATCGCGATGGCGCGCAGGATGAGCTTGCGCTGCGACGCGCGGTCCTCGTGGTTGTCCTCGAGGAGGTGCCGCATCGAGTCGAACGCGTTGCCCGGCCGCGAGATCACGTTGAGCAGCATCGAGTGCGTGACCTTGAAGCTGGACGTCAGCGGCTCGGGCTCGGCCGCGATCAGCCGGTCGAACGTGCTCTCGGTCCAGTTGACGAAGCCCTCCGGCGCCTTCTTCCGGACGATCTTCTTTTTCTTCTTCGGGTCGTCACCCGCCTTCTCCAGCGCCTTCGCGTTCTCGACGACGTGGTCGGGCGCCTGCACCACGACGTAGCCGTCGGTGTCGTAACCCGCGCGCCCGGCGCGGCCGGCGATCTGGTGGAACTCGCGCGCCTTGAGGTGGCGCTGGCGGACGCCGTCGTACTTCGTCAGCGCGGAGAAGACCACTGTCCTGATCGGTACGTTGATGCCCACGCCGAGGGTGTCCGTCCCGCAGATCACCTTGAGCAGCCCCGACTGGGCCAAGGTCTCGACCAATCGGCGGTACTTCGGCAGCATGCCGGCGTGGTGCACGCCGATGCCGTGGCGGACCAGCCGCGAGAGCGTCTTGCCGAACCCGGCGGCGAAGCGGAAGTCGCCGAGCAGGTCGGCGATCGCCTCCTTCTCGGCCTTGGTCGTGACGTTGATGCTCATCAGCGTCTGCGCCCGCTCGATGGCCGCGGCCTGCGAGAAGTGCACGACGTAGACCGGCGCCTGGCCGCCGTTGAGCAGCTCGGACATGGTCTCGTGCAGCGGGGTGAGGGCGTAGCGGAAGGTCAGCGGCACCGGGCGCTGCGCCGACGTGACGACGGCGGTCGGCTTGCCGGTGCGGCGGGTGAGGTCCTTCTCGAAGAAGGACACGTCGCCCAAGGTCGCCGACATCAGGACGAACTGCGCCTTGGGCAGCTCGAGGATCGGCACCTGCCACGCCCAGCCGCGGTCGGGCTCGGAGTAGAAGTGGAACTCGTCGGCGACGACCTGCCCGACCGGGGCGTCGGCACCGAACCGCAACGCGATGTTCGCCAGGATTTCGGCCGTGCAGCAGATGATCGGCGCGTCCGGGTTGACGCTGGAGTCGCCGGTCATCATCCCGACGTTGTCGGCGCCGAAGATCTCGATGAGCTGGAAGAACTTCTCCGACACGAGGGCCTTGATGGGCGCGGTGTAGTAGCTGCGGCGGCCCTGGGCGAGCGCGGTGAAGTGCGCGCCGACGGCGACGAGGCTCTTCCCGGAGCCGGTCGGCGTCGAGAGGATGACGTTCGATCCGGAGACGACCTCCATCACCGCCTCCTCCTGCGCCGGGTACAGCTCGATGCCCCGGTCGGCCGTCCAGGTCGTGAACGCTTCGAAGAGGGTGTCGGGGTCGGGATCCGCAGGCAGGAGGTCTGTGAGAGTCATCAGGAGTCCATCGTGCCATCCGCTCGTCGCAAAGTCGGCAGGGGCAATCGCGTCGCGCGTGGTAAACCCGTAGGCTTCGCGGTACCGCGCGTCGACCGGGGGATACATTCGGTCCCGCGCGCACACGGGCGGTAATCCGGAGGGTTTAGGAATGGCACAGGACATCATCCCGATCGAACTCGGGCTGCCGCAGGGCGACGTCGTCACCCTGTGGGCCCCGCGCTGGCGGGAAGACGGCGAGGAGTGGGAAGCGTTCCTCGGCGACGAGGACGACCTGTACGCCTTCCCGGACGCCGCGCACCTGGCTGCCTTCGTCCGCACGTCCGAGCGCCACGACCTGCTGGACCACCCGGCCTGGGACGCCGTGCCGTCGCTGAACGTGCCCGAGCTGATCCCGGACGAGGACCACACGTACGACCTCGTCGGCGTGCCGGAGCTCGTCGCCGAGGAGCCGGACGTCTGGCACATCGCGGAGCTGGCCGAGATCGTCGGCATCGTGCGCTCGCTCGCCGACGTCTGCGACCTCGAAGAGGTGCACGAGATCCTCGACTCGACCGAGGGCTTCTCGCTGCTCGACCAGGGCACGCTCCCGTTCACCGGGAGTGTCGGCGTGCAGGTGTGGAACGACCTGTCCGAGACGGTGTCGCAGAAGTGGGACACCGTGCTGGACGCGATCGACGGCCTGGTGACCGCGCCGGACGTCGACGAGAAGGTGCTGGAGCAGACGGCCGAGGAGCTGGCGGCGTTCCACGAGGAGTCCGCGGAGGCCGAGGCCGGCGCCGAGGGCGAAGAGGACCTCGAGGCGATCGACTCTCTCGACTCCGACTCGGACGAAGACTCCGATGAGGACGAGGACGACGCTCCGGTCGGTTTCTGGGCCGAGGTCGGCATCGACCCGATCAAGATCATCACATCCGGCGCGGAGTACTACACGCTGCGCTGCTACCTCGACGACGCGCCGGTGTTCCTCGGCAGCGAGGGCGAGATCGACGTGTTCACGTCGGAGAAGGCCCTCGCGCGGGCCCTGGCCGACGGCAAGGACCTGGCCGACACGGACCTCGCGGACGTGTCCACGTGGGACGAGGTCCTGGCGAAGGCGACGGCGGGCGAGCTCGAGGTCGAGGTCGACGCCGAGAACACGTACGTGCTGACGGGCCTGGACGCGGACATCGCGGAAGGCCCCGAGGCGATCGACCCGACGCAGCTGGAGCTGGCGGTCGAGCTGATCACGGACGCGGCGGACTGGGCGGGCGACGACTCGGTCGAGACGGCCCTGGCGGGCAACGAAAGCCTGGGCTGGCTGGTGTCGTTCGTCCTGCGCCCGGACCCGACGCGTCTCGAGCCGTCGGCGCCGTTCGACGCTGAGCAGAGCGCTTGGCGGAAGCTGGTCGAGGGCTTCGAGAACCGCCTGACCGTGGCTTGATCTTTTGGTTCGGCGAAGGCTGCCTCCCCCGCTTTGTCGGGGAGGCAGCCTTCGCCGTGTCCGGGCCTCGCGCGCACGCCGTGAATGACTCATTCACGGCGTCGGACGAGGTGAATGAGTCATTCACGGCATGTGGGCCGCTGCCGCACACCGGCATCCACAGCCTCCGCCGGTTGTGGACAACCCGGCCCGCGGTGGGCTCCGGCAGCCGGTTTCCGTCGGAGCCGACCGATACGCTGGAGACGGGGGGCGCCCCCGCGGCCGGAGGTCGGTTCGCCGGGGCGATCAGCCGCGCGCGATGCCTCTCCAGACACAGGTGATGCCCCTGTGATCACGCGTGAAGCCGCTCCGATCACGCGTGATCGCCGTACCCGATCGTCGCAGAAGGCTCCGGCCCATGTACCCGGACAGCTGGCTCACGTACCCGGACGGTCGGCTCGCGTACTCAGGCGGTCGGCTCACGTACCCAGAGGGTCGGCTCACGTGCTTAGGCACGTGTCTCGCGTGATCAGGCGCGTGTCTCGCGTGATTGAGCGCGCAACTCGCGTGATCAGGCAGGCTTCTCGCGTGATTGGGCGGGCATCTCGCGTGACTGGAGGGGCATCACGCGTGATGGGGAGGTCGACACGGGTCAGTCGCGGGGTTCGGCGCGGACCGGGACCACCAGCACCGCCAGCGCCGGGAACACCGCCGCCACGCAGAACGCCAGCGCGTACCGGCTGTCGCCGATCACCAGGCCCAGCAGCGGCGGCGTCAGCGAGGCCGCGATGTTCTGGCCCGTGTTCTGCGTCCCCATCGCGCGGCCCGACCACGCCAGGCCGGCCAGCTCCGCCGACGCCGTGAAGCCGAGCCCGTTGTCGGCCACCGTGATGATCCCGGCCAGCGCCAGCGCCAGCAGCACCAGCCAGAGCCACGTGGCGTCTCCCAGCGCCACCAGCAGCATGACGAGACAGCTCAACACCGCGAGCTGACGCATCGGGCGCAGCCGGCTCCCCACCCGGTCGGACCACCAGCCCGACCCCAGCCGCCCCAGTGCGCCGAGCACCTGGACCACCGCCAGGTACCAGCCCGCGGACAGGGGGCTCCAGTGGTGCACCGCCACCAGGTACGCCGGCGCGAACGCCGACACCGCGAACTGCGGCACCACCAGCAACGCGCTCGCGCCGTGGACCCGCCACAGCGTCGCGTGCCGGTACGGCGACGGCGGCTTCTCCCCCGAAGACGCCCGAGGCGGCCGGGGCGGGTCCGTGACCAGCCACGCCACCAGCAGCGCGACGACGATCGCCAGCCCGGCCGGCAGCAGCACCGCCGCGCGGAACCCGAAGTGCGCGGCCAGCGGCGGCAGCCCGAGCGCCGCGACGCCGACGCCGAGCGGCTGGGCCGTCTGGCGGATCCCCATCGCGACCCCGCGCTCGGACTTCGCGAACCAGCCCATCACGACGCGACCGCTCGCCGCGTTGACCGAAGCCGTACACGCTCCGGCCGCCAGGAACACACCAAAGAGAAGCCCGACCGGGTGACTTCCGACCCCGGCGTACACCAGGAGTAACCCTGACGCACCCAGGCCGAGCGCCATGATCAGACGCTCTCCGTAACGGTCCGCAGCCGCGCCCCACACGATCAGGGTGAACAACAGGCCGATGCTCGGGGCCGCGACGACCGTGCCGGCCTGGGCCAGCGTCAGTCCCTCCGCGTCCCGCATGACCGGGACCAGGAACGGGATGCCGTAGAGGAAGGAGCAGCTCGCGGTCTGCGCGGCGAGGCCGAGCGCGAGGATGAGCCACCGTCGTGAACTCGCCTGCACCCGTTCGGCCGAATCGCCCGCGACCTGCGCCATCGTCGTCACCGTCTCAAATTCTGAGAACAACTTCCTACATGGTGAACGATAGTTGGCATGGCTAAGGACCGCAAGCACCCAGCGGGACGGTCAGCGCAGCGCGGCGTACCCGGGCTTGATGACGTCGTCGATCAGCGCGAGCCGGGCGTCGAAATCGATGAACGCGGATTTCATCGCGTTGATCGTGAACCACCGGAAGTCGTCGAGGTCGTACCCGAACGCCTCGTGCAGCGCGGCGAATTCGCTGGTCATCGTGCATCCGCTCATCAGCCGGTTGTCCGTGTTCACGGTCACCCGGAAGCGCAGCCGCTCGAGCAGCGCGAGCGGGTGCTCGGCGATGGAGCGCACCGTGCCTGTTTGGACGTTCGACGTCGGGCAGATCTCCAGCGGGATCCGGCGGTCGCGGACGTACGCGGCCAACCGTCCAAGGTGGACCGTGCCGTCCGCGCCGGTCTTGATGTCCTCGATGATCCGCACGCCGTGCCCCAGCCGCTCGGCCCCGCAGTGCTGAATCGCCTCCCAAATGGACGGAAGACCGAACGCTTCGCCGGCGTGAATCGTGAAATGCGCATTGTTCTGCCGCAAATACTCGAAAGCGTCGAGATTGCGGGTCGGCGGGAATCCGTCTTCGGGTCCGGCGATGTCGAACCCGACCACGCCGGCGTCGCGGTAGCGGACGGCCAGGGTCGCGATCTCGAGGGCCCGGGCGTGCTGGCGCATCGCGCAGAGCAACGTCCCGACGCGGATCGAACCGCCGTTCGCGGCCACGCGCCGTGTGCCCTCCGTGAACCCCGCCTGGACGGCCTCGACCACCGCATCGAGTGACAGACCGCGTTCGACGAACAACTCCGGTGCGTAGCGCACCTCGGCGTAGACGACGCCGTCGGCGGCCAGGTCCTCGACCGCTTCCGCGGCGACCCTGACCAGCGATTCCTCCGTTTGCATCACGCCACAGGTGTGCGCGAAGGTCTCGAGGTAGGACACGAGTGAGCCGGAGTCGGCCGCGCGGCGGAACCAGCTGCCCAGCTCGGCCGGGTCGGTGGTGGGCAGCCCGGCATAGCCGGTGGCTTCGGCGAGCTCGGCGACGGTGGCCGGGCGCAGGCCGCCGTCGAGGTGGTCGTGCAGGAGGACCTTCGGCGCGCGGCGGAGTGTCTCGCTGGTCAGAACAGGGCTTTCGTCAGGCATCCCCCAACGGTAACCTCGTTGTCATTCCCCTACATGGCCGTAACTCTCAGGCTCCGGTCAACGCTCAGCGTTGACGATCATGCGACGAATCGGCCATCCGGGGGCAGCCTCCGTAATACGCGCTTCACGGGGGCCATACGCACAGCAATTTCGCAATCGTTAAGCTTCGTGGCACGTCCCTCCATTTCCCCGCCGACGAAGGACACACAGCAGTGACCACTGACAACCACATTGCCGCCCCGTCCTTCGACCGGATGCGCAACATGCTGGTGCGCGCGGCCGAAGTGCGTGAGAGCGAGCAGCAGCAGATCTTCGACGCGCTCGACGACATCTACGCCCGTCTCGCGCCGGTGGACTCGCTGGGCGCGGTCCGCAAGCGGCTGTCCGAGATGCCCGACCGCACCGAGGTCAGCGTCCTGGCCGAGCGCCTCGACGAGACGATGTCGCGGCTCGAGGCCCAGGACAACGCGATCGCCGCGCTGACCCGCGCCGTCGAGAGCATCGTCGACAAGCTGGCCAAGCCGTTCGCGCAGCTCGACGGCCGGCTCGACGGCATGGCCGCCCGCTTCGAGGGCGTCGCGGGCCGGATGGACGGACTCGAGGACAAGCTCCAGAACATCCACCGCCGGATCGACGAGGTCGGCAGCCACCTCGACAAGCAGGACGCGAAGCTCGACTCGATCCCGCAGTCGGTGCACGGCCCGGTCCGCGAGCGGATCGAGCAGGCCGAGGCGTCGCTGCGCGACCGCGTCGACCACGCCGACCACGAGCTGCGGGGCAAGCTCGACGAGCTGAGCCGCACGACGCAGGAGCGCATCGGCGAGCTGGACCGCGTCACCGGCGAGCGGATCGGCGCGAACACCGAGGCGCTCAAGACGGCGCTGACCGAGACCGGCGAGATGATCGACGCGTCGGACCGCCTGGAGGGCCTGGGCAACCGGCTCGAGAAGGTCACCGTCCGCCTCGACGAGCTGGCTGGCCGCCTCGACAAGGTGGAGGACGGCTTCCTCTCCGGCATCGGCGACCTCGACGGCGCGCTCAAGGCCGGGCTGTCCAAGGTCGAGGGCACGCTGTCCAAGCAGCCGGACACCGACTCGGTCGACACGCTGGTCCGCAAGAGCAACGACGAGAGTGTCCGCCGCATCGGCGGCCAGCTCGACGAGGCGATGGCGACGTTCGCGGAGCTGATGCTCGGCGGCGGCCCGGCGGTGCAGCAGATCTCCCCGCCGCCCCCGGCCCCGCGCCAGCCGCGTCGCAGCTCCCGCAACGGCCGCGCGCCGAAGCCGGCCGACGCCAAGGCCAAGTCGGGCGAAGGCGCCGAAGAAGCCACTGAGTAACCCAGCCCCACGAAGAGGCCCCCACCGGTACACCCGGTAGGGGCCTCTTTTCCTGTCCGGAGTAACCGCTCCGGATCACTTTCTCGGGGAAAGTGACGCTTCGAGGGCCCGAACGCCGAGCTTTCGTAGGGAAAGTGGCGAGTGGGTCACTCGGGCGGGTGGTCGTCTTCGCGATGATCATCACACCGTGCCGCGGATCGTCTCCCGGACTATCGGGTTCGGTGCGGACGCCGCCGACGCGACCGAGTAAGCGCCTTCGAGAGCGGCGAGAGCCGCCGGGACCGCTTCCGGCGTGTCCGTGTGCAGCTCCAGCAGTGGCTCACCCTCGGTGACCTGGGAACCGGGCTTCGCCAGGCACAGGATGCCCGCCGCGGCCTGGACCGGGTCCTCCTTGCGAGCCCGGCCCGCGCCCAGCCGCCACGCCGCGACGCCCACCGCGTAGGCGTCCAGCGAAGCCAGCATGCCCGAGGCGGGGGCGACCACCGTGTGGACGTGTGACGGCGTCGGCAGCGGCGCCGAAGGGTCGCCGCCCTGGGCGGAGATCATCCGGCACCACGTCTCGTACGCCTCGCCGGAAGCCAGCACCGCCGCCGGATCCACGTCGAGACCGGCGAGGGCCAGCATCTCCCGCGCCAACGCGAGAGTCAGCTCGACGACGTCCGAAGGCCCCCCACCCTGCAAAACAGCAACCGACTCCGCGACCTCCACCGCGTTCCCGACCGCGCGCCCCAGCGGGACGTTCATGTCGGTCAGCAGCGCCGTCGTCGGCACCCCGTGCGCGACCCCGATCGAAGTCAACGTCGAGGCCAGCGAACGCGCCTGCTCCAGCGTCTTCATGAACGCGCCGGATCCGAACTTGACGTCCAGGACCAGCCCCGACGCGCCCTCCGCGATCTTCTTGCTCATGATCGAGCTGGCGATCAGCGGGATCGACTCCACAGTGGACGTCACGTCCCGCAGCGCGTACAGCTTCTTGTCCGCCGGCGCGAGCCCGGACGTCGCCGCGCAGACCACCGCGCCGACGTCCTCCAGCTGGGCCTGAATCTCCGACGTCGTCAGGGAAGCCCGCCACCCCGGGATCGACTCGAGCTTGTCGAGCGTCCCGCCGGTGTGCCCGAGCCCGCGCCCGGACAGCTGCGGCACCGCCGCGCCGCACGCGGCCACGAGCGGCGCCAGCGGCAGCGTGATCTTGTCGCCGACCCCACCCGTCGAGTGCTTGTCGACCGTCGGACGGGACACGGAAAGCGACAGCCGCTCGCCGGAGTCGATCATCGCGCCGGTCCAGCGCGAGATCTCGGCGGAATCCATGCCCCGCAGGAAGATCGCCATCGCGAGCGCCGACATCTGCTCTTCGGCGACGTCCCCGCGCGTGTACGCGTCGACGACCCAGTCGATCTGCTCGTCCGAAAGCCGGCCGCCGTCCCGCTTGGTCCGGATGACGTCGACCGCCGCGAAGCCCGTCACGGCAGGTCGTCCGGGCCGAAGGCGTCCGGCAGGACGTCCGACATCGGCAGGATGCCGCTCGGCGTGTCAACCAAGCAGGCAGACCCGCCCAGCTCGAACAGGATCTGCCGGCAGCGCCCGCACGGCATCAGCAGGTCACCGGCGCCACTGCGGCACGCCACCGCGACCAGCCGGCCGCCGCCGGACAGCCGCAGCTGGCCGGCCATCGTGCACTCGGCGCACAGCCCGAGCCCGTAGGAGGCGTTCTCGACGTTGCACCCGGTGACCACGCGGCCGTCGTCGACGATCCCGGCGACCCCGACGTGCAGGCCCGAATAAGGCGCGTACGCATGGGAAGCCGCTTCGATGGCCTGAGAACGCAGCGCGTCCCAATCCACAGCGGACGTCATCAGTCCTCACCTCGCCGGTACGGCTGCCCGTCGGCCTTCGGCGGCCGCAGCCGCTGCGAAGCCACCGCGAGCACGATCAGCGTCACGAAGTGCGCGGTGTACGGGATCAGGTCGGACGGCAGCGTGTCGTTCGACCAGTAGATCAAGTACAGGATCCCGGCGCCGACGACGCCGAGCCCGGCCGCGATCCACTGCTTGCGGAACAGCTGGACGACGACGATCACGGCGACCAGGATCACCGCGCCGTACAGCAGCGCGAGCACCGCTTCGCCGCCACCGGCGAGCTGCAGGCCGTCCGCGTAGCCGAACAGCGCCGCGCCGCCGAGCAGGCCACCCGGCCGCCAGTTGCCGAAGATCATCGCCGCGAGGCCGATGTACCCGCGGCCGTTCGTCTGGTTCTCCAGGTAGTCCGCGCCGCCGCGCAGCAGCACCAGCGACGCGCCGCCCATGCCGGCCAGCGCGCCCGAGATCAGCATCGCGATGTACTTGTGCCGGTAGACGTTCACGCCCAGGGACTCCGCGGCCACCGGGTTCTCGCCGCACGAGCGCAGCCGCAGGCCGAAGCGGGTCTTCCAGAGCACCCAGAAGCTCACCGGCACCAGGATGATCGCGATCATCGTCAGCGGCGCCACCTCGGTGACCAGGCCGCGCAGGATGCCGGCGACGTCGGAGATCCCGACGCGCTGCTCCTTCTCCAGGTCGCCGAGCCAGTCCGAGAGGCCGCTCGCCGAGTAGGTGTCGAACTTCGGCACCACCGGCGACTGCCGCGGGTTGCCCGACAGCGGCTCGAAGATGAGGTTCGCCAGGTACTTCGTGACGCCGAGGCCGAGCAGGTTGATCGCGACGCCGGAGACGATGTGGTTGACGTTGAACGTCACCGTCGCCACCGCGTGCAGCAGCCCGCCCAGCGCGCCGAACACGAGCGCGGCCACCAGGCCGGCCCACGCGCCGCCGTAGTACGAACCCCAGGCGGCGCCCCAGGTCCCGAGGATCATCATGCCCTCGAGACCGATGTTGACCACGCCCGCGCGTTCGGCCCAGAGGCCGCCGAGCGCGCACAGCAGGATCGGCAGGGCCAGGCGCAACGCCGTCGACGACGTGTTCGACGACGTCAGCGCGGCGACGCCGGTGGAGTACGACGCCGTCGAGACGACGGCGATGGCGATGACGGCCCAGATGACCCCGCGGAGCCAGCCGGGGATCCGGGACCGCTTGCGGTGCACCGGCATGGCGCCGGGGCTGCCCGCGTCGGGCCGGGAGACGTCGGTGACGACCATCAGACCGCACCCCCTTCGGCGACCGAAGCGCCCTTGCGGCCGTTGCCGGCGAGTGCGCGGCCGACTCTGCGTTGTTCGGCGGCGAGGTCGGCCCGGCGCACGACCTCGTACGCCACGACGACCGACAGCACGATGATGCCCTGCATGATCGTCGCGATCTCCTTGGACACGTTGATCTGCTCCAGCGACACCGCCGAGGTGTCCAGGAACGCCCACAGCAGCGCGCCGAGCGCGATGCCGCCGGGGTGGTTGCGGCCCAGCAGCGCGACGGCGATGCCGGTGAAGCCGTACATCTGGGTCGAGGTGATGCCGTAGGTGTAGTCGCGGCCGAGCAGCTCCGGCATCGCGACCAGGCCCGCGACGCCGCCCGAGAGCAGCATCGCGATCAGCGTCATCTTCTTGGCGTTGACACCACCCGCGGCAGCCGCGGTGGTCGACTCGCCGGACGCCTTGAGCTCGAAGCCGAACCGCGTGCGGTTGAGCATGAACCAGTAGGCGGCGCCGATGATCGCCGCGATGACGACGAACCCGAAGAGCGTGCCCGAGCCGAGCGGGATGCCCGGGATCCGGCCGGACGACGCGATCTCGCGGGTCCCGATGTTGTTGCCCCGCTGCACGCCGAACTGGTCGGCGTTGATGAGGAAGGCGATGATCCCGCCGACGATCGCGTTCAGCATGATCGTCGCGATCACCTCGCTCACCCCGCGGGTGACCTTGAGGATCGCCGGGACGGCCGCGTACGCCGCACCGGCGACGACCGCGACGATGAGGATGACCAGCGTGTGGATCACCGGCGGCAGCTGGAGCGCGCCGCCGGCGATGGCCGCGACGACCGCCGCGAACCGGTACTGGCCTTCGACACCGATGTTGAACAGGTTCATCTGGAAGCCGATGGCGACCGCGAGCCCGGACAGGTAGTACACGGTCGCGAGGTTCACGGTGTCGACCGCGGTCGACCCCTTGAACATCTGGCCGATCATGGTGCCGTACGCCTGCAGCGGGTCGGCCCCCGAAATGATCAGCGCGATCGCCGACAGCAGCACGGCGAACACGATCGCCAGCAGCGGTGGCAGCAGTTTCGTGCGCCAGGAGGTCACTCTTCTTCACCCTCTCCGGCGCCGGTCATCGCCGAGCCCAGTTCCTGCGGGGTCACGGTGGCGGGGTCGGCCTCGCTGACGAGCCGCCCGCGCAGCATGACGCGGATCGTGTCGGACAGGCCGATGAGCTCGTCGAGGTCGGCCGAGATCAGCAGCACGGCGAGGCCGGCCGCGCGAGCCTGGCGAATGTTCTCCCAGATCAGCGCCTGCGCGCCGACGTCGACACCGCGGGTCGGGTGCGACGCGATGAGCAGCACCGGGTTGCCGGACAGCTCGCGTCCGACGATCAGCTTCTGCTGGTTGCCGCCCGAGAGCGCCGCGGCGGGGACGTCGATCCCCGGCGTGCGGACGTCGTACTCGCGCACGATCCGCTCGGTGTCCGCGCGCGTGCCCGCGATGTCGAGCAACTGTCCTTTGGAGACCGGTTCGCGGGTCTGGTAACCGAGGATCCGGTTGACCCACAACGGTTGCGTGAGCAGCAGGCTGTGCCGCGTGCGGTCTTCGGCGATGTAGCCGATGCCGGCCTCGCGCCGCGCCAGCGTGCCGGCCTTGGTGAGGTCGCGAGCCTTGCCCTCGGCGTCGACCAGCTCGATCGTGCCGCCCGACGGCTTGCGCATGCCCATGATGGTCTCGACGAGCTCGGTCTGGCCGTTGCCCTCGACACCCGCGACGCCGAGCACCTCGCCCGCGCGCACGGTGAAGGTGACGTCGTCGAGCGCGTTGCGGTCCGAGCCCTCGGCGCCCAGCGTCAGCCCGGTCAGCCGCAGCACGGCGCGGTCGGTGACGGTGGACTCGCGGGTCTCCGGGCTGGGCAGCTCGGAGCCGACCATCATCTCCGCGAGCTGGCGCGAGGTGATGGTCTTCGGGTCGGCCGTGCCCACGGTCGTGCCGCGCCGGATCACCGTCACGGTGTCGGCGATCGCGCGCACCTCGTCGAGCTTGTGGGAGATGAAGAGGAAGGTGTAGCCGTCGGCCTTCATCTCCCGGACGGTCGCGAACAGCGCGTCGACCTCCTGCGGCACGAGGACCGCGGTCGGCTCGTCCAGGATGATGATCTTCGCCCCGCGGTAGAGCACCTTGACGATCTCGACGCGCTGGCGGTCGGCGACGCCCAGCTCTTCGAGCAGGGTGTCGGGCTTGGCGTGCAGCCCGGTCCGCTCGGCGAGCTCGGCCAGCCGCGCGCGGGCGGCGCGGCCGATGCCGTGCAGGCCCTCGGCGCCGAGGAACACGTTCTCGCCGACCGTGAGGTTGTCGGCCAGCATGAAGTGCTGGTGCACCATGCCGATCCCGACGCGGATGGCGTCCTGCGGGTTGCGCAGCTTCACCTCGTCGCCGTTGATCGCGATCGTGCCCTCGTCCGGCGGCTGCATGCCGTAGAGGATCTTCATCAGGGTGGACTTGCCGGCGCCGTTTTCGCCACAGATGGCGTGCACCTCGCCCGCGGCGACGGAGAGGTTGACGTCGGAGTTGGCCACCACGCCGGGGAACCGTTTGGTGATCCCGGTCAGCTGGACGGCGGGGACGCCCCGGTCGGGGACGGCCTCGGCCGGGGCCTCGGCAGTGCTCATGGGCGGGAGAATTCCATATCTGTCAAAACACGTGAGGGCTCGGAGGGAGAAGTCCCTCCGAGCCCTGCCCGCGTTGTCAGTTACTTCTGCGGCTTGTCCGAAACGGTGATCGCGCCCGAGATGATCTGGGCCTTGTAGCCGTCCAGGACGTCCTTGATGTCGTCGACCTTGCCGCCGGAGGTGGCGTAGCCGACGCCGTCGACCTTGAGGTCGAACCGCTTCGGCAGGGTCGTCAGGTCACCCTTGGCGACGGCCTGGATGTAGTCGAACACCGCGACGTCGACCCGCTTGAGCATGGACGTGATGATGACGTCCTTGTCGGCCGCGACGGTCTTCTGGTTGTACTGGTCGGAGTCGACGCCGATGGCCAGCGCGTTGCCCGACTTGGCGGCGTCGAAGACACCCTTGCCGGAGGCGCCGGCGGCGTGGTAGATGACGTCCGCGCCCTTGGCGATCTCGGCCGCGGCCTTGGCGTTGCCCTTCGGCGGGTCCTGGAACCCGGAGAAGTCACCGGCCGGCGTGAGGTACTCGTCCTCGATCTTGATCTTGGACGAAACCGTCTTCGCGCCCTGCAGGAAGCCGGCCTCGAACTTCTGGATCAGCGGGGTGTTGACACCGCCGACGAAGCCGATGTGGCAGCTCTTGCTCTTGTACGCGGCGGCGACGCCGGCCAGGAACGAGCCCTGCTCCTCGGCGAAGACCAGCGGCGTGACGTTCGGGAGCGTGATCGAGTCGTCGTCGACGATCGCGAACTTGGTGTTCGGGTACTTGGCGGCGACGGCCTTGACCGAGTCCGCGTAGGCGAAGCCGACCGCGACGATCGGGTTCAAGCCCTGCGAGGCCATCTGGTCGAGGCGCTGCTGCTTGGCCGACTCGGCCTCGCTGGCGGACGCGGTGCTCTCGTTGACCGTCGTCACGCCCAGGTCGGACTTCGCCTTGTCGGTGCCCGCGGCGGCGGCGTCGTTGAACGACGCGTCACCCCGGCCGCCGACGTCGAAGGCCAGGCCGATCTTGAGCTGGCTGCCGTCCACCTTGCCCCCGGCGGCGGCCGTGCTGCTCGACGCGGCGGGCGCGGCGGGCGGCTTCTGCGCGGTCACGCAGTCCGAACCACCCGACGAAGGCGCGGCGCTGTTGTTGCTGCTGCCACCGCTCGAGTCCTTGGCGCACCCGGCCAGGGTGAGCACCCCGGCCATGGCCACGGCGGCCAGCGCGGTTCCACGCATGCGACGCAACGTGTGTCTCCCTCCCCGCTGATCCAGCGGATGGTCAAGGGCACGACCCGGCCCACTGCCGGGTCGACCGCCAGACCGTACCCAACGGACAGGAAAGCGCCATAGGAACGGCACGCTACGTAACACAAACGTTTACTCACGAGTCGCACGCGCGACGGCTTGTACACTCAGGGTGATCGACGGGCTTACAGCTGGCCACTTTCGGCGGGTTCTCGGGCGGGTTCGCGGGGGCGGGACGGCCGAAATGCCGTCGAATGTCACGCACTGTGCCCGCGACCGCCCCCGAATGGCCACTCCGGCTCGAGTTGTCCACCGCGCTCACCGATTGTGGACAACTCTTCCCTCCGAAGCCGCTGGAGCCGGTTCCGTCGGTTGCCGCCGATAAACTGGATCCGGGGACGCCCCCCTGGGAGCGGCGGGGGATGTCCGGGGACTTACGGGGCCGGTTGCCTCCGGTGCAGTGAATGACTCATTGCCTGCGCCGGACGCCAGGAATGAGTCATTCACTGCACCAAGACCGGGCCTGGCGCGGCGAGTACGCGCGTTCGGAGAACGTGTTGCCGGTGCCGCGACCTGGTGAACGACCCCTCTCACCTCGTCAGATGAGGTGAAAAGGTCGTTCACGACGTCCGGGCCACCGTCGCCACGGCGATCCGGCCGTGCCGCCCCGCAACCTGCCGGAGAGCGCGAGGTCCGGCCGGTCGCGCCGCGTCCACAGTGGACCCCCCTTTTCTGTGACCGCGCCCACAATCGGTATGTGCCCCGGTGTCTGGTCCATCACAGAGAGGAACCCGGAGGTGAGCCGTCCGTCGGGAGCGGGTCTAGCATCCCTTTCATCCACGCTCGATGACCCTTGATCTCGGCATTGCCGCCGTAGTCGTCCCCAGGTGGACGACGACGATCAGTGCGGACCTCACCGGCCACCGGGCACAAGTCAGACGTTGGAGGCCGTTCACCGATGTCCACCACGGCGAGCACTGCCACTGAGGCAGGGGCGAGCGATCGGGCGGGTGCCTCACGCCGGCAGGGGACCTTCTACCGGGGCGACCCCGGCATGTGGTCCTGGGTGCTGCACCGCATCACCGGCGTGCTCACATTCTTCTTCCTGTTCGTGCACGTGCTCGACACCGCGCTGGTGCGCGTGTCGCCGAACACCTACGACCAGGTCATCGAGACCTACAAGACCCCGATCGTCAACCTCCTCGAGGTGGGCCTGGTCGGCGCGGTCCTCTTCCACGCGCTGAACGGCATCCGCGTCATGCTGGTCGACTTCTGGTCGAAGGGCCCGAAGCTGCAGAAGGCCATGCTCTGGGTGATCGGCGTGGTCTGGGTCGTCGTGATGGTCCCCGGTGCCTTCTTCATGCTGAAGCGCACCGTCGAAACGCTCTTCGGGGGTAACTGACATGGCCGACCTCGCCCTCGCGAACCCCCGCGCGCCGAAGCGTCCCGCCGCCCGCCGGAGCAACTTCGAGCTCTACAGCTGGCTGTTCATGCGGATCTCCGGCCTCGCGCTGATCATCCTGGTGCTCGGCCACCTGCTGATCATGAACATCCTCGACGGCGGCGTGCACCGGATCAACTGGGGCTTCGTCGCCGGCCGCTGGGCCTCGCCGTTCTGGCAGTTCTGGGACCTGGCCATGCTGTGGCTCGCCGAGATCCACGGCGGCAACGGCCTGCGCACCATCATCGACGACTACGCGCGCAAGGACAGCACGCGGTTCTGGCTGAAGATCCTGCTCTACGTCTCGATGGCGCTGATCCTGGCCGTCGGCACGATGGTGATCTTCACCTTCGACCCGAACATGCCCGCGAACTGAAGCCCGGAGACCTCCCACCATGCAGTTCCACAAGTACGACGTGGTGATCGTCGGCGCCGGCGGCGCCGGGATGCGCGCGGCCATCGAGTCCGGCCAGCGCGCCCGCACCGCGGTCCTCACCAAGCTCTACCCGACCCGGTCCCACACCGGCGCGGCCCAGGGCGGCATGTGCGCCGCGCTGGCGAACGTCGAAGAGGACAACTGGGAGTGGCACACCTTCGACACGGTCAAGGGCGGCGACTACCTCGTCGACCAGGACGCCGCGGAGATCATGGCCAAGGAGGCCATCGACGCGGTGCTCGACCTGGAGAAGATGGGCCTGCCGTTCAACCGGACGCCCGAGGGCAAGATCGACCAGCGCCGCTTCGGCGGGCACACGCGTGACCACGGCAAGGCCGCGGTGCGCCGCGCCTGCTACGCCGCGGACCGCACCGGCCACATGATCCTGCAGACGCTGTACCAAAACTGCGTCAAGTACGGCACGGAGTTCTTCAACGAGTTCTACGTGCTCGACCTGGTGCTGTCGGAGGACGACAACGGCAACCCGGTCGCCTCCGGCGTCGTCGCCTACGAGCTGGCCACCGGCGAGCTGCACGTCTTCCAGGCGAAGTCGATCGTGTTCGCCACCGGCGGCGCGGGCAAGATCTTCAAGACGACGTCGAACGCCCACACCCTCACCGGGGACGGCCTCGGCATCATCTTCCGCAAGGGCCTCCCGCTGGAGGACATGGAGTTCTTCCAGTTCCACCCGACCGGCCTCGCGGGCCTGGGGATCCTGATCTCCGAAGCCGTCCGCGGCGAGGGCGGGATCCTGCGCAACGCCGACGGCGAGCGGTTCATGGAGCGCTACGCCCCCACCATCAAGGACCTCGCGCCGCGCGACATCGTGGCGCGGTCGATGGTGCAGGAGGTGCTGCAGGGCCGCGGCTGCGGGCCGAACAAGGACTACGTCGTCCTCGACGTCACGCACCTGCCGGTCGAGGTCCTCGAGACCAAGCTGCCGGACATCACCGAGTTCTCCCGCACCTACCTGGGCGTCGACCCGGTGAAGGAGCCGGTGCCGGTGTTCCCGACCTGCCACTACGTGATGGGCGGCATCCCGACCAACATCCACGGCGAAGCGTTGCGGGACAACGAGAACGTCATCCCGGGCCTGTACGCCGCGGGCGAGGTCGCGTGCGTGTCCGTGCACGGCTCGAACCGCCTGGGCACGAACTCGCTGCTGGACATCAACGTGTTCGGCCGCCGCGCCGGCATCGCGGCCGCGGAGTACGCGCTGGCGCACGAGCACGTCGAGCTGCCTTCGAACCCCACCGCGCTGGTGGAAGAGCAGCTGTCGGGCCTGCTGTCGGAGCACGGCGACGAGCGCGTCGCCGACATCCGCAAGGAAATGCAGCAGACGATGGACTCGCACGCGTCGGTGTACCGGACCGAGGACACGCTGAAGCAGGCGCTGACCGACATCCAGGCGCTGAAGGCGCGTTACCAGCGGATCACCGTGGCGGACAAGGGCAAGCGGTACAACACCGACCTGCTCGAGGCCGTCGAGCTGGGCTTCCTGCTGGAGCTGGCCGAGGTGCTGATCGTGGGCGCGCTCGCGCGCAAGGAGTCCCGCGGCGGCCACGCCCGCGAGGACTACCCGAACCGCGACGACACGAACTTCATGCGGCACACCATGGCGTACAAGCAGGGCACCGGGCTGGCGTCCGACATCCGGCTCGACTACAAGCCGGTTACCTTCACCCGCTACGAACCGATGGAGCGGAAGTACTGATGACTAGTGTTGCCGAAGCTCCTTCGTCTTCTGCTGCCGACGAGCACACCCCGATCACCGTCACGCTGAAGATCCTGCGGTTCAACCCCGAGGTGGACTCGGAGCCGCACTGGGAGTCCTACGACGTCCCGGCCCAGCGCACCGACCGGCTGCTGAACCTGCTGTTCTACGTCAAGGACTACATCGACGGGACGTTCTCGTTCCGCCGGTCGTGCGCCCACGGCGTGTGCGGCTCCGACGCGATGCAGATCAACGGCATCAACCGGCTGGCCTGCAAGGTCCTGATGAAGGATCTGCTCGAGAAGGACGGCAAGAAGACCACGATCACGATCGCCCCGATCAAGGGCCTGACGACGTTGAAGGACCTCTACGTCGACATGGACCCGTTCTTCGAGGCGTACCGGGCGATCAAGCCGTACCTGATCAACTACAGCCCCGAGCCGACGCGCGAGCGTCTCCAGTCCCAGGCGGACCGGGACCGGTTCGACGACACCACGAAGTGCATCCTGTGCGCTTGCTGCACTTCGTCGTGCCCGGTGTACTGGAACGACGGGTCGTACTTCGGGCCCGCGGCGATCGTGAACGCGCACCGGTTCATCTTCGACTCCCGTGACGAGGGGGCGGAGGAGCGCCTGGACATCCTGAACGACGGCGAGGGTGTGTGGCGCTGCCGGACGACGTTCAACTGCACGGACGCGTGTCCCCGGGGTATCCAGGTGACGAAGGCGATCCAGGAAGTGAAGCGCGCTCTGCTCTTCAAGCGCGTCTGACATCCTTCACGACGAAGGGCCCCCGCTCGACTGAGCGGGGGCCCTTCGTCGTCCTGCCAGGGCAGGCAACCGCCAGCCGGCAACGCAAGCCGACCACGAGATCACCAGACCTCCCCCGCTTTCGCGCGGTAGAACAAAACTGTCCTCGCCGGACGGGCAGGCTCCGGGATGACCGCCCGTCCCGCTGACCTCTCACCTTTTCGAGGTGGGCCGCTGGGTGGTCATCCCGTCGCCTGAACGAGGCCTATCACTTTGACGGCCTCAGGCGACGGGATGACCACGCAGCTCCTTTGCTGGGGTCAGCGGACCGCGTCCAGGGCGTTGACCAGGCCGTGGCCGTAGTACGAGTTGTTCTTCGCCGGCCCCGTGCACTCCGTCTCCGCCGACGCGCACGTCACCGGGTCCGCTTCACCCGTCAACACCCGGGCCAGCAGCTGCGGCGGAAGCCCCCGGAAGCGGGACGCGATCAAAGCCGCGACCCCAGCCGCGTGCGGCGAGGCCATCGACGTCCCGCACTTCGAGCCGTACAGCCCGCCGAACACCGTCGTCGACAGCGGGCACGACGGGCCTTCACCCGATGGGGGCAACTGCGAGAAGTCCCCACCCGGAGCCGTCACGTCGATCTCGCCGTAGTTGCTGAACGACGACTTCGTGCCCGCGTACCCCACCGACGACACCGTCACGACGCCGTCGATCGCCTTCGGGAGGATGCCGCACGACGAGTCCACCGGGTGGGGGCGGTTCGGGTCCGTCGTCTGCGCAGTCGTGTCGAAGCCCGAGTTGCCCGCCGCCGACACGTTCAGGACCCCGTGGTGCGTCGAGTACTGGATCGCGCGCCGGACCGCCTCGTAAGCCGCGGCGTCTCCGGGCTCGCGAGAGCAGAAGAACATGCCCGGGTCGATGTAGTAGCTGTTGTTCGTCACCGGGAAGCCGTGCTTGGCCGCCCACACGAAGCCGCAGACCGCCGACTCCGGGAAGATGTAACCGTCGTCGTTGACGACCTTCACCGACGCCAGCTTGACCCCCGGCGCGATGCCCGTGAAGCCCGCCGCCGGGTCCTTGCCCGCGATCGTGCCCGCCACGTGCGTTCCGTGGTCGGACGTCGTCGGGGCCCACGACGCCGGTGAAGTGTCCGCGGCGCCCGTGATGCAGCCCGCCGATTCCGAAGGCGAAACGGCCGCCTTCAACGCCGGGTGCGTAGCGTCGATGCCCGAGTCCAGGACGCCGACCGTCACCGACCGGCTGCCCTGGTACTTCTTGTTCGCCTCCGGCGCGTGAATCGCCTTCATGTCCCACTGCTGCGCCGACAGGTCACCCGCGGCGGCCGTCGAGCGTGTGTCCTCCAGCGTCCGCACCGCGCCCAGCGAACGGGCGGCAAGAGCGGAAGAAGCCACGTCCTTCCCGCCCGAGTAAGCCCGGTAGACGCCGATCTTCTGCTGGAAGTCCGCGTTGCGCGAGCTGGCGATCGCGACGCCGATCTCGCCGTAGTACGCCACCTTCGTGCCGCACTTGGCCGCCAGCTCCTTGTCGACGGCCGATGCGCGCGTGCCCGGCTGGTAGGTCACCACGTAGGTGTACGGCGTGCTCGTCGTGTCGCAAGCGACCGGCGCGGCCTCGGCGGCCGGTGCCGCGGCGAACAGGCCGCCCCCGACGGCCAGCACGAGCGGGGCCGCCATTCGGCGTAAACGGGACATTCCACCTCCAGAGTCAGTGGCGTCAACCTAAACCGGCCCCGGGGACCGCGCCACCGACCAAAGTCAGGAGGGGACGCGCGAAGTAGCACGCACCCCGCGCCAGCCCAGCACGCCGATGACCGTCCCGAGCACGAACGACACGACCGTCAGCACCGCGTGCACCACGAAGTACGCGGTCGGCGAGCCGTCGGGCGTCCAGGACTGGTCGCTCGCCCACAGGTTCTTGGCGAACGTGATCCAGATGATCCACGACCACACGCCGAAGGCCAGCAGGAACAGCGAGGTGCCTCGCGAAATGCGCATGCCCCTGAGTATGCGACGCGCGCCTCGGCGCTAGATTGCATGGGTGCACTCCGCTGTCTTCCGGTCGCTCAAGGTCTTCACGACGACGCTCGCCGCCGCCCTCCTGGCCCTGAGCGCCCCGGTCCTCGCCGCCGCGGCGCCGCAGCAGGGCCAGTGCGCGAACCGCCAGGCCCCGCCGGCCCCCGTCGACACGTCGGAGAAGCCCGCGCCCGGCCAGCAGGCCCCGCCGGCGCTGGCCGTGCCCGCCGTCCCGGTCGGCGGCCCGCGGATGGCCGAGTGCGGCCTGGTCACCCCGGACGGCGCGCTCAACCCGCCGGACGGCAACACCGCGGCGTCGTGGGTGGTGCAGGACCTCGACACCGGCGCGGTGATCGCGGCCAAGGACCCCCACGCCCGGGAGCGGCCCGCGTCGCTGATCAAGACGCTGCTCGCGCTCGTCGTGGTCACCCAGCTGAACCCGCAGCAGGTGCTCGTCGCGACGAAGGAGGACGCCGAGCAGGAGTGCACCTGCGTCGGCCTCGTCGCCGGTGGCCAGTACACCGTCGACCAGCTGCTGCACGGCCTGCTGATGCACTCGGGCAACGACGTCGCGCACGCGTTCGCCACGGCGCTCGGCGGGGTCGACTCCGCGGTGGCCAAGATGAACGCGCTGGCGGCCCGCATCGGCGCGCACGACACGCGCGCCGCGACGCCGTCGGGGCTCGACGGGCCGGGCATGTCGACCTCGGCCTACGACCTGAGCCTGATCTTCCACTACGCGATGAAGCAGCCGGAGTTCGCGAAGGTCGTCTCGACGAAGAACTTCGAGATCCCGGCGACCGGCGGCAAGCCGGCCATCCCGGTCTACAACGACAACAAGCTGCTCGGCGTCTACCCCGGCTTCCTCGGCGGCAAGACCGGCTTCACCGACGACGCCCGCCACACCTACGTCGGCGCGGCGCAGCAGAAGGGCAAGCGGCTCGCGGTCGTCATGCTGCGCGCCGAGCAGAAGCCGACGAAGGTCGTCGACCAGGCCGCGAAGCTGCTCGACTACGGCTTCGAGCTGGAGGCCGACCGCGCCGTGCCGGTCGGGCGGATCGACTACCAGGCCCCGGTCACCACCCCCGAAAGCACCGACACGTCCGTGCTCGCCGACGGCGGCACCGGCAACAGCGGAACGTCTTCGGCCGCGGCCGCCGCCAAGGAAGACCCGTTCGGGGTCACCGGCTGGATCATCACGCTGGTGGTGTTCCTGATCATCGTCGGCGCGTTCGTGGTCGGGCACCAGCGCAAGAAGGCCGCGAGCTAGCGGAACCCGGGGCCGGGCTCGGGGGTCACCCGATCGGTGGTGATCGCGCCGCCGCAGTGTCCACACGCGACGTACGTCTCGGCGACCTCACCACAGTCGTGGTGGCGCAACAGGATCGGCGGGCCTTCCGGACCGGCGAGGTGCTTGTCGCCCCACTGCATGAGCGTGACGACGGCGCCGAAGAGGTCCCGCCCGGCCTGCGTCAGCACGTATTCGGGCACGGGGTCGACGCGGTCGAGGACGCCGGCGTCGACGAGGGTCTTAAGCCGCGCCGACAACGTCGGGCGCGGGATCGACAGGTTGCGCGCGAACTCGCCGTAGCGCCGCACGCCGAAGAACGTCTCCCGCAGGATGAGCAGGCTCCACCGCTCCCCGACCAGGTCGAGCGCGCGTCCGACCGAGTCGCTGGTGAACCGGTGCGTCAGGTCGGTCACAGCTGCTCCGTGCGGGCGGGGACGCCCAGCAGCAGCTTGCCGGACAGCTCGAAGCTGGCCGGGTTGACCTGGAAGTGGGCGGTCGCGGTGTGGGCGTCGCGGAAGCGGCGCTGCAACGGCGACGTCTCGTAGATCGCCGCGCCGCCGCCCAGGTCGTACATGCTTTCGGCGACCTGGGCGGCGGTGCGCGTGACGTGCGTGGCGGCCAGCCGCAGGCCGAGTTTCAGCTGGTCGGACACCGGTTCGGTGCCCTGCGCGGCCTGCCAGGCGTCGTCGATGCTCGTGTAGGAGAGCAGCCGCGCGGCGCGCACGGCGGCCTCGGCTTCCGCGACGGCCGCCTGCGTCGCCGACCGCTCGGCGAGCGACCGGCTGGAGCCGAGGGGTTTGCGCGTCGAGGCGAGCTCGACGAGGTCGTCGATCGCGCCGCGCGCGTTGCCCAGCGCGGCCGCCGCCACCGACAGCGCGAAGAAGCCGAAGAGCGGAAAGCGGTGCAGCGCAACGGCTTCCGCGGGCGGGCCGCCCAGCACCGAGAAGACGCGGTGCTCGGGGACGAACAGCTCGTCGGCGACGCAGTCGTGGCTGCCGGTGCCGCGCAGGCCGGTGGTGTGCCAGGTGTCGAGGACTTCGATCTCGGCCTTCGGCAACGCGGCGACGTACAGCTCGCCTTCGTGCACGAAGCCGGCGAAGAGCCAGTCGCAGTGCGGGATACCGCTGCAGAACGCCCACCGGCCGGAGACGACGTAACCGCCGTCGGTTTTCTTACCGGCCCCGCGCGGCGCCCAGACGCCCGCGGCGACGGTCTTCGGGTCGCCGAAGACCTCTTCGGCGCACTTCGGCGGGGCGTAGGCCGAGAGGAGGCTGCTCGTGACGGCGATCGAGACGCACCAGCCGGCCGAGGCGTCGCCGCGCGCGACGGTCTCGGCGGTTTCGAGGCTGAGCGCGGGCGGGGCTTCCGGGCCGCCCAGGTAGCCGGGGACGCCGCTGCGCAGGAGCTGGGCATCGGTCAGCTTGGCGACGAGCTCGGCCGGCAACGCGCGCTGCCGTTCGGTGACGGGTGCGAGCGACTTGGCGAGGACGGCGCACTCGCGGGCGGCGTCCAGCATGAAACCTCCGGTTCAGATTTCTTACCGGTTCAGTTTCTTTACTGGGTGGATCGGTGTCAAGGCTTGCGGCGGCCACCCAGCCACGCGAGCAGCGCGCCGGCGCCGAACGCACCCGCGACGGCGCCGACGCCCGGCCCGCGCTGCAGGGTGACGCTCTGCTCGAGCCGCACCGGCGGCGGGGGCGCGACGACCTTGCGCTCGTTCTCCTTCGCCGTCGCCGTCCAGGCGGTGACGAGCAGGAGGAAGCGCGAGACGAAGTTCGCGAAGACGAGCAGGCCGATGACCGGGCCGAACAGCGCGAACGCCGGCGACTTCGTGACGCTGGCCAGGTAGAACGTGGCGGCCTGCTGCAGGATGACGAACCCGATGGAGGCGAACACCGCGCCCTTGACCGCGCTGCGCAGCGCGACGCGTTCGCGCGGCAGGCGCGCGATGACCCAGAGGAAAACGAGGGTGTTGGCGGCCAGGCCGAGCACGATGGTCGCGATGCGGAGCAGGACCTTCGCCCAGGTTTCGTCGGCCAACCCGACGAGCCCGAGCAGGAAGTTCCCGACACCGCCGCCGATCGCGGTCAGCGCGAACGAGACGACGAGCGCGACACCCAGCCCGACCAGCGCGACGAGGTCCTTGAGCGTCTGCTTGACGATCGGCTGGGACTGCTTCTCCTGCCCCCACTGCGCGGTGAGCGCGTCCCGAAGGTTCGACATCCAGCCGACGCCGGAGTAGAGGGCGATGAGCAAACCGAAGATCCCGATCCCGCTGCCGGCTCCGATCGCGGCGTCCACGATGCCCTGGACGAGACTGCGCAGGCCCGAGGGCACCGAGTTGTTGATGCTGTCTTTGATCTGGTTGATGATGTGCGGGTCATGGTTGACGACCAGCCCGACCACGGCGAAGGCGACCATCAGGATCGGGATGACCGACAGGACGCTGAAGTAGGTGATCGCGGCGGCGTAGTGGTTGCCGTACCGCTCGGTGAAGGCCTCGTTCGCCCGGATCAGGTGATCGAGCCACGGGTACTTCCGCCGCAGCCGCGGCAGGAGCTTTTCCTTCTCTTCGTTCGCCACCGTGAAACGCTAACCACGCCCGGTGACTCCCGCAACGCGAGCGGCTCACGTGAGGGAGGCGAGGAGGGCCGGGTAGGCATCGGCTTCACGCAGGATCACAGCCCCGGGGCGCGTCGCGGCGTACCCGGCCACGCGGTCGTACGCCGCCGTCAGGTCTTCCTCAGTGAGGGGCGCCGCTGTCTCGATCTCCGACGAACCGCGTCCGGCGACGCGCCGGCGGGTCTCCTCGCGGCCGGGCAGGAGCACGATCTCGTGGAAGCTCGCGCCGGTCTCGGCGGCCAGTGCTTCGAGCCGCTCGGCGAACCCCGGGCGGGCCAGCAGCTGGGGCACCACGACGTCGTGGCCCGCGGTCAGGTGCGTGCGGGCCGCCGTCACCGCGAGGTCTCGCGCCAGCACGCCCGCTTCGCCCGGCGAAGAACGCCAGCCGCCGATCATTGCGCGGACGACGTCCACGTCCAGGGCGAGCGCCGGTGGGTGGGTGTCGGCGTAGCGCCGGGCGAGCGTTGACTTGCCGCTGCCCGGCGGGCCGTTCAGCAGGATCAGCTTCACCGCACCGGCGGCAGGAAACCGATCCGCTGGTACGTCTTGGCCAGCGTCTTCGACGCCACGTCGCGGGCGCGCTCCGCTCCCGCCGCGAGGACCTTGTCCAGCTCCGCGACGTCGTCCAAATAGGACTTGGCGCGCTCCTGGATCGGGGTCACCCACTCGACGAACACCTCGCCGAGGTCCTTCTTCAGGTCGCCGTAGCCCTTGCCTTCGTACGCCGCCTCGAGGTCGGCGATCGTGCGGTCGGTCAGGGCCGAGTAAATAGTCAGCAGGTTCGAGACGCCCGCCTTGTTCTCGGCGTCGAACTTGACCTCGCGGCCCGTGTCGGTGACCGCCGAGCGGATCTTCTTCGCCGAACGCTTCGGGTCCTCGAGCAGCTCCACGATCCCGTTCGCGCTGGAGGCCGACTTGCTCATCTTGGCCGTCGGGTCCTGGAGGTCGTAGATCTTCGCCGTGTCCTTGATGATGTACGGCTCCGGTACGACGAACGTCTTGCCCAGCCGGTTGTTGAAGCGCTGCGCGAGGTCGCGCGTCAGCTCCAGGTGCTGGCGCTGGTCCTCGCCGACCGGGACCGCGTCCGCCTGGTAGAGCAGGATGTCCGCGGCCTGCAGGATCGGGTAGGTGAACAGGCCGACGCTGGAGCGGTCGGAGCCTTGCTTCGCGGACTTGTCCTTGAACTGCGTCATCCGGCCGGCCTCGCCGAACCCGGTCTGGCACTCCATGACCCAGCTCAGCTGGGCATGCTCCGGGACGTGGCTCTGCACGAACAGGGCGCTGCGCCGCGGGTCGATGCCGATGGCCAGCAGCTGCGCGGCCGAGACGCGGGTGCGCTGCCGCAGCACCTTCGGGTCCTGCTCGACCGTGATGGCGTGCAGGTCGACCACGCAGTAGAACGGCTCGTGGGTGTCCTGCAGCCGCACCCACTGGCGCAGCGCGCCGAGGTAGTTGCCGAGGTGGAACGAGTCGGCGGTGGGCTGGATCCCGGACAGGACCCGCGGACGGCGTTCGGCGACGGTCTGCTCTTCGGACACGGGAGGATTCTTCCAGGCCGGGCGGTGCGGCGGGTGCCGAGGGGGCCCAAGCTGGGGATTCTTCCAAGCCGCGCCACGGCCGGGAATCGCCCGCCGGGTAGCACAACGGACGCCGCGCGACAGGTCAGGCGTGCGGGCGCTGCGTGAGGAACGGGCGGGTCGGCGTGGCCTCGGGCTCACCGAGGACGGCCTCGGCCATCGCCGTGACCGGGCCGGGCGCTTCGGGGACCGCCGGGGCGGCCTCCGCGACGCGGGCCTTGCGACGCTGGCGCAGCACACCCAGCGTCATGCCGACGATGCCGAGCGCGACCGCGACCAGCCCGACGGGGCCGAGCACGCCGAAGCTCTCCGCGCCCGGGTCCGCCTGCGCGGTCACGACGTCGGCGAACGCCTTGCCGCCGCCGGCCAGGAGCAGCGCCGCCGGGACGAGCGCGACCACCGCGGCGGCGCGAGATGCGCGCAGCGTGGACCGCATCAGGGTTGGACCTGGGTTGCGCACCGGAGTGCCTCCCGCGATTGACGAGCGAAACGCTCACCCATACGAGTGAGACGCTGCATGCTGCTGGTCAAAAAACTACCGAGTGTGTCAAGACCCGGAGGCGCTGACCGACTCGGCGGCCGACACTAGCGCCCAACCGAGAACACGATCCGGGCACCCCCACGGTTCAGATCGCCACCCGAGTGGGTGTTGCGGAAGACGGAACGCTCGTACCGAAAGTAGAGAATGACCGGTCACTGTCCGGCCGTCCGTCACCCGTTCATCGCAATCCGAGCTCACCCTCTGCCATTCGCCGCAGTCACCACTGCTCCGATCGCGCGGTCTTATTCGGAAAACTATTAACACGAAAGTGATTGGTCTATACCTCTTGGTGTAACCCATTCGGCTCGGTCGGACCGCGCACGACCGGCGTGATCAAGAGGAGTCCCGAATGTCGATTACCCGGTTCCTGAAGCGCACCGGCGTGGCGGTGAGCGCGCTCGCCGCGGCGGCCGCCGCCGTCGTGCTCCCGGCGACCACCGCGTCCGCCGCGGCGGACGCGTCCTTCGTGGTCAGCGAGGCCCAGTTCGACCAGATCTTCCCGAGCCGCAACAGCTTCTACACCTACAGCGGCCTGACCGACGCGCTGTCGGCCTACCCCGGCTTCGCCACCACCGGCGACGACACGGTGAAGAAGCAGGAAGCGGCGGCGTTCCTGGCGAACGTCAACCACGAGACCGGCGGCCTCGTCTACGTCGTCGAGCAGAACACCGCGAACTACCCGCACTACTGCGACGCGAGCCAGTCCTACGGCTGCCCGGCCGGCCAGGCCGCGTACTACGGCCGCGGCCCGATCCAGCTGAGCTGGAACTTCAACTACAAGGCCGCCGGCGACGCCCTCGGCATCGACCTGCTCGGCAACCCGTACCAGGTCGAGCAGAACGCGGCCGTCGCGTGGAAGACCGGGCTCTGGTACTGGAACACCCAGAGCGGGCCGGGCACGATGACGCCGCACGACGCGATGGTCAACCAGCGCGGCTTCGGCGAGACCATCCGCAGCATCAACGGCTCGATCGAGTGCAACGGCGGCAACCCGGCGCAGGTGCAGAGCCGGATCGACAAGTACACGCAGATCACCGGCATCCTCGGGGTCCCGGCCGGTGACAACCTGTCCTGCTGAGCCGGGCGCGGCGAGAAGGGCCTTCCCGGCACACCGCCGGGGAGGCCCTTTTTCGCGTCACGCCTGGGGATCGAGGTGCCCCAGGAGCTTGCGCAGGACGTCGTCGAGCAGACTTAGGTCCTTTTCGGACAGTCCGGACAGCAGCTCGGAGACGTTCGCGGTGTGCTCGGTCATCGCGGCGTCGACGGCGTCGAAACCCTGGTCCGTCAAGCGGATCCGGAAGCTGCGGCGGTCGTTCGGGTCCAGCGCGCGCTCGACGAACCCGGCCTTCTCCAGCCGGTCGAGACGGCTCGTCATGCCGGCGCGGGACATCATCAGCGTCGCGGACAGCTCGGAGGGAATCAGCGTGTAGGGCGGCCCGGACCGGCGCAGCGCCGCCAGGACGTCGAACTCCCCACGCTGCAGGCCGAACTTGCCGAACACCCGCTCCTGGGCCGGGCCGAGCACCAGCGCCAGCCGGCCCATCCGCCCGGCCACGCCGATGGCGGTCAGGTCGAGGTCGGGGCGTTCGCGATGCCAGGCCGACACGACGGCGTCGACGGCGTCTTCGTCACTCACCCCGCTCACCCTATTCGACGCCAGCACTATTCGCTGCCTGATAGTTTGACAGCGAACTATAAGACATGAAACCATCTTCGGCATGACGACACTGCTGGTACGCCACGACGAAGCCGAGCAGCTCGGCTCGACCCCCGACACGATGACCCTGCTCGCGGACGTCTCCCAGACCGGCGGGCACCTCAGCACGAACCGCGCGTCGCTGGGCCGCGGACGCGACGGCGCGACGCCGCACTTCCACACCTCGTCGGCCGAGATGTTCTTCATGCTGGACGGCGAGCTCGAGGTCCTGAACGGCGAAGACGTCGTGACGGTCCGGACCGGCGACATGCTGTTCGTGCCGCCGCACACGAATCACGCGTTCGGCGCGACGGCGCGGTCGGGCGCGGACTTCCTGATCGTCTTCACGCCCGGAGTCGAGCGGTTCGAGTACTTCCGGATGATCGACCGGATCCGCCGGGGCGAGGCGTCGCCGGCGGAGATCCTGGCGACGCAGGACCGGTTCGACAACCACTTCGTGGACAGCGCGGCCTGGCGCGCCGCCCGCGCGGCCTAGATGTCGTAGGTGGCGGTGACCGGCGCGTGGTCGGACCAGCGCTGGTCGTAGGCGGCCGCGCGCTCGACGACGACGTCGACGACCTTCTCGGCGAGGCCCGGGGTGGCGAGCTGGCAGTCGATGCGCCAGCCGGAGTCGTTGTCGAAGGCCTGGCCGCGGTACGACCACCAGGTGTACGGGCCGGGGCCTTCGGGGTCGAGGCGGCGCTGGACGTCGGTGTAGCCGGCCTCGGTGTACACGCGGCCGAGCCAGGCGCGTTCCTCGGGGAGAAATCCGGAGTTCTTGCGGTTGCCGCGCCAGTTCTTGAGGTCGACGGTGTCGTAGGCGATGTTCCAGTCCCCCACGACGACCACTTCGCGTCCGGCCGCGGCGGCCTTCGCCCGCAGTTCGACGAGGTAGGGCAGGAACGCGGCCATGAAGCGTTCCTTTTCGTCCTGGCGCTCGGTGCCGACGTCCCCGCTGGGCAGGTAGAGGCTCGCGATCACGACGTCCGGCAGGTGGACTTCGAGGTAGCGGCCGCTGTCCTCGAATTCGGGTTCCCCGAAGCCGATCCGGACCTCTTCGGGCTCGATGCGGCTGTAGACGGCGACGCCGTTGCGTCCCTTGACCGCGGAGGGGGCGTGCACCGCGAACCAGCCCTCGGGCGCGACGACCTCGGCGGGGAGCTGCTCCGCCGTGGCGCGTACTTCCTGGCAGCAGACGACGTCGGCCTTCGTGGCGGCGAGCCACTCGACGAAGCCCTTTTTGGCGGCGGCGCGGAGGCCGTTGACGTTCACGGTGGAGACGGTCAGCACGTGCTGCACGCTACCTGCCGGAACTCGCGTGCTGCCCGGTGGCCGCTCTGCCAGACTGCCGGGCATGGGTGAGCTGACGGTGCTCGGCAGCTGCGGCGCGTTTCCGGAGCCCGGGCGGGCGTGCGCGGGATTCCTGTTGTCGCACAACGGGTTTCGCGTCGTTCTCGACCTCGGGTACGGCGCGGCGTCGCGCCTGTTCGCGCACGGGCTGCCCGACGCCGTGGTGGTGACGCACGAGCACCCCGACCACTGCGCGGACGTGAGCGCGCTCGGGCGGGCCTGGTACTACACGGTCCAGGCCGGCAGCGGATCGCCGCGGTTGCCGCTGCACTGCACGCCCGGCACGCTCCGGCGCCTGGAGGCGATGGAGCCGCGGCCGCACCCGGCGGAGCTGTTCGAGGTGCACGACCTCGGCTCGCCGGCCGAGGTCGGCCCGTTCCGGCTCACGACTTACGAGCTGCCGCACTACCTGCCGAACTTCGGCGTCCGGCTGACGGCGCCCGGGCTCACGGTGGCTTACACCGGGGACACGGGACCGTCGCCCGCGTTGGCGGACCTCGGCCGCGACGCGGACCTGTTCATCTGCGACGCCACCCTCCGCACCCCACCGGCGGAGGGAGAGCCCCGCTTCTTGATGACCGCGGCCGAGGCAGGCCACTGGGCAGCCGAGGCCGGAGCGCGCCGGCTCATGCTGACCCACTTCTGGCCGGGCACCGACCGAGCGGCGGCTGCCGCCGAGGCCCGCGCCGAGTTCGGCGGCGAGGTGCTGGTCGCGGAAGAGGATCTGACCGTCACGCTCTGACGCTCGGGAGTGGTTGCCCTGGGCTGGCACCGCGGAGCGCCCGCGCTGCCACGGCCGGGAAGCTCGCTCACGCAGCCGACCTCGGTCCGCCGAGCGCCACCTCGCATGCCGATGCCTAGCCCGCGCGCCGACGAGACCGGGGGCGCGCTGGCCTGGCACAGCCTGCGCGCGGCCACGGCCGAACCCTCGCCTACGCAGCCAGCCTCGGCCCGCCGAGTGTCCCCTCGCACGCTGATGCCGAGCCCGCGCGCCGACCAGACTTGGAGTCGCGCTCCGCCGTCCCGGCAGGCACGGAGGAAGCTCGCCCTCGCGCTCCGACCCCCGTCGGAGCGCGGTCCCCAGGCTTCTTCCCCCGGCACCCGCCGAGCCGCCGGCAACCCACCGCCCGCGGAACTCCCCCTGGAGACCCCGCGGACACCGCCTCAGCCCATGCCGCATTCAGTTGTCGTCCGCCCTCGGACGTTCGGCACCTCCGCTCACCTGCGTTTTCCGGCTCGCCAAGTTCTATCAGCGACCACCGACAAAAAACGCGCCTCGAAGCCACCCGCGCGCGTTTCGCCGGGCTTGAGACGAGTGGGAACTCAGCAGGCGGACCCGGCGACCGGCTCGGTGAACGCGGCGGCCACCCACTTGTCGTCGGCCACCTTCCGGAAGCCGTTCTGCACGCCCGGGAGCGCGTCGAACTGGGCGTCGCGCAGGTACTTGCCGACGATCTTCGCGTTGCCGTCGGCCGTCTCGCGGGCGTTGAGGACGTCCGCGGTCACGGTCACCTTGCAGCCGGTCGCCGAAGCGCCCGAGGCCTGCTTGTCCGTGTTCACCACGTAGACCAGGACGACCAGGACGATGGCGCCCAAGATGAGCAAAGTCTTCTTCGACATGCCTTCCTCCAACCGCGTGCCCCGTCCCACGCCAAGGGTAGGCAATCCTTTACCCGTACCGACAGCGCCGGACGCAGCAACCACCCGGAGGCGCCAGTCCGCATCCCCCGCCGGTGACGCACCGTGTACGAAAAAGGCCCCCTTCCCGGCGAACCGGAAAGGGGGCCCTTCGACCACGCTCAGCCCTGGGCGATCTTCTTGGCCAGGTTGTCGTCCAGCGTCGCGAGGAACTCCTCGGTCGTCTGGAACGGCTGGTCCTTGCTGATCAGCAGCGCCAGGTCCTTCGTCATCTGGCCGGCCTCGACCGTCTCGACGACGACCTGCTCCAGCTTGTTCGCGAAGCCGATCAGCTCCTGGTTGCCGTCCAGCTTGCCGCGGTGCTCGAGGCCCCGGGTCCACGCGTAGATCGACGCGATCGGGTTCGTCGAGGTCGGCTTGCCCTGCTGGTGCTGGCGGTAGTGCCGGGTGACCGTGCCGTGCGCGGCCTCGGCCTCGACGGTCCGGCCGTCCGGCGTGCGCAGCACCGACGTCATCAGGCCGAGCGAGCCGAAGCCCTGCGCGACCGTGTCGGACTGGACGTCACCGTCGTAGTTCTTGCACGCCCAGACGTAGCCGCCCTCCCACTTCATCGCCGCGGCGACCATGTCGTCGATCAGGCGGTGCTCGTAGGAGATGCCCTTGGCGTCGAAGGCGGCCTTGAACTCGTTCTGGAAGATCTCCTCGAACACGTCCTTGAACTGGCCGTCGTAGGCCTTGAGGATGGTGTTCTTGGTGGAGAGGTAGACCGGCAGGCCGCGGTCGAGGCCGTACTGCAGCGACGCGCGCGCGAAGTCCTCGATCGACTTCTTGAAGTTGTACATCCCCATGGCGACGCCGCCGCCCTCGGGGAACTTCGCGACCTCGAACTCCATCGGCTCGGAGCCGTCGTCCGGGGTGTAGCTGACGGTCAGCGTGCCCGGGCCGGGGACCTTGAAGTTGGTCGCCTTGTACTGGTCGCCGTGGGCGTGGCGGCCGATGATGATCGGCTTCGTCCACGTCGGCACCAGCCGCGGGATGTTCTGGATGACGATCGGCTCGCGGAAGATCACGCCGCCGAGGATGTTGCGGATCGTCCCGTTCGGGGACAGCCACATCTTCTTGAGGCCGAACTCTTCGACGCGCGCCTCGTCCGGGGTGATCGTGGCGCACTTGACGCCGACGCCGTGCTTCTTGATCGCGTTCGCGGAGTCGACCGTGACCTGGTCGTCGGTGCGGTCCCGCTCCTCGATGCCCAGGTCGTAGTAGTCCAGGTTCACGTCCAGGTACGGGTGGATCAGCTTGTCCTTGATGAACTGCCAGATGATGCGGGTCATCTCATCGCCGTCGAGTTCGACGACGGTGCCCTGGACCTTGATCTTGGCCATGAGCAGCGGTGCTCCTTCCGCGGATCTTCGCGTTCTTCTTTTAAGTCTCGCCGGTAGCGGTACAAGCGTACTGCTTGACCGTCCTGGATGGTTCCAGTAGTGGCCGGTATCAAGTCTCCCCCGGCCGTTTGTGGCCAGGGTCACCGGGCACGACCTGCCGTTAGGCCGATCCGACCGCTCGCCGAGCGAGCGTCGCGCTTCCGGGTGAACCAGGGCACGATGCCATCCGTGAACTCATCATGCGGGAGGTGACGGCCATGTCGACCCATCGGTACGCCGAGTACGAAGACGACTACGAGGACTACGAAGACCCCGAAAACACCGCTGACGTGCTCGACGAGCGGCCGCGCCGTGGCGTCGCCCACCTGGTCAGCGCGCTGGGCGGCCTGCTGCTCACGCCGGTCGCGCTGGGCCTGCTGAGCTGGGGCGGCCTGCGCCAGCAGCAGCTGGTCCAGGCGACGCTGAGCACCAACCGCGACCCGCTGGGCATCGCGCTGCTGGCCGGCGGGGCGATCCTGCTGCTCGTCGTCGCGTCGCTCGGCGCGCTGTCGGCGGTCGGCCCGATCCTCGGCGGGCTGATCTACGGCGTGCTGCCCGGCGTCGCGGCGATGGCCGTGCCCGAGTGGGGCTTCCGGCTGGTGAACCTCATGCCGAAGAGCGACATCGCGTACGGCGTCATGGACTTCCTCTTCATCGGCGGCCTGCTCGGCGTGGGCTTCCTGCTGGTCGGCAGCGGGCTCGCCAACGCACTGGTGCGGCGGCGCCGGGAGGCCTGAACCACGCCGGTGGGATCATCGGCCGATGGGGTTGTTCACCGTCGCGGAGGCACGCGACGAACTGGCGCGGCTGCGGCCTGTCCTCGACGAGCTCGTGCGGGTCCGGGCCGACGCGGCGGAGCTCGCGGCGTCGCTGCGCCCGGGCGGGCGGGAGACCGGGCTGGGCGGCCTGCCCGAGTGGAAGGCCGCGCAGGCCCGGCTCGACGACCTGATGACGACCGTCCAGCGCACCGGCGCCGAGCTCAAGGGGTTCGCGCCGCTGCTGGTCGACTTCCCGGCCGAGCTCGACGGCACCGACGTGCTGCTGTGCTGGCTCGAGGGCGACCGCGAGCTGGGCTGGTACCACCGCGCCGACCTGGGTTTCGCCGGCCGCCGGCCGCTGAAAATCACTGGTCGGGCGGACTAGGTTGGGTGCGTGGACCACGCATCGAGAGCTGCCCTGTTCGACGGTACGGCCGAGCGCTACGACGAAGACACCTTCCACGCCCAGGTGGCGGACGAGCTGGTCGCGCCGCTGCCACCCGGGCCGGGGCTCGTGCTGGACGTCGCCGCCGGGACGGGCTTCGCGGCGTACGCGGTGTTGCGGCTGAAGCCCGCTCGGGTGCTGGCGGTCGATCTTTCGCCGGCGATGCTCGCGAAGGCGTCGGCGAAGGCCGCTTCGCTGGACCCCGCCGGGGTGATCACGTGGCAGGTCGGGCCGGCGGTGCCGATGCCGGCGCCGGACGGGTCCGCCGACGTCGTGCTGTGCGCGTCTTCGCTGCACTTCCTGGGGGCGGTCGCGTTCGCCGACTGGCTGCGGGTGCTGCGGCCGGGTGGTCGGCTGGCGTTCTCGGTGGTGTCGGGGGCGCGGTTCCGGCCTTCGGGTCCGTTCGCGGCGTTCGTACCGGAGGACTTGTCGTTCCCGCTCGACGAGGCCGGCGCGGCGGCACTGGCCTCGTCGGCGGGGTTCGTGGACGCCTCCGCCCGGACGTTCACGGTCGACGGCGGAGACCGGGTGCGGAGCGTCTTCCTGGTGCACGCGACGGCGCCGTGAACCTGGAGCGGTTCGCGGACGGGCACCTGACGGAGGTCACCGCGGACGGCAGCCGGGTTTCGCTGCGGCTCGAGGCGTACGCGGACTATCGGCGGCTGCCGGGCGAGGTCTCCGTGGTCGAGGTCTTCGAGCTGAGCGCGGCCCCGGGCGAGCTGGCCATGGCGGGGCCACCGGTCGCCGGGCACTGCATCGAGGAGCCGTCGAGCTGGGAAGACGACGGCGTGTGGACTGCCGAGTTCTTCGCGCCGCTTCGGATCCGCGTGAAGGCCGCCGCGTTCAGGCTGGATCTGCTGCGGACCGAACGGCGGCCGGTCCTGCCCGAGCCCGCCGTAAACGTCTGCACCTTCGAACTCATCGAACTGCCGGCGCTCGGCCCCGACGTCGTCTGGCGCACCTTGGGCGGCGGAGCGGGCACGCCCGCCGATCCCGACGGCTGGTTCCTCCAGCGCCGGGACCGGCTGACGTCCTCCCCCACCGGCATCTTCTGCGCGACCGCCGCGAACCGCGTCACCTTCGAACGCCAGGACGCCGACGACGCCCTGTGGCGCGCGGTCCGGTTGCTCGGCGGGCACGCGAGCCGCGTGTGGTCCGGCAACTGCGTCTTCCGGCCGACCGACTGGGTCGACTGGGTGACCGCCGGGACGCTGCCGCCGGTGGAGCGGCTCAGGCCGTGAAGTGGACCTCGCCGCGGGTCGCGGGGCCGTCCGGGCTGTCGCAGCGCTGGACGAACGTCGCGTCGAGGCCGGTGACCGTGCCGTCCGCCGCGCGGTCCAGGCGGTCCAAGGTGAAGTCCGCGTAGACATCGCCGCAGCCCAGGCCGCCGCTGACCACCAAGAAGCCCGGCGTGTCCGTCGCCGGGTCCTCGGTCCAGCGGAAGCGCGCACCGGTGTACGTGCCCGTGTGCAGCGCTTCGCCGGCCGGTGGGCTCATCTCGACCCGCAGGTCGGTGAACCCGGACTGGACGTCGACCTTCAGGATTCCCGCGTTGACCCACACGCGGACCTCGTCGCCCGGCCCGGCGTAGTGCGCGGTGCCGTGCAACGGGTGCGAGCCTTCCTCCGCGACGTAATCGACCGTCTGCACCGGATCCGCCGAAGCGACCGGCACGAGCGCCAAGCCCAGGCCGGCCGTCACCGACAGGAGCACGCAGGCACGACGAAGTGAATTCACGGAACCTCCCCAGTCCGAGGCCGCCGGTGCGGCATCACCGATCATGCTGCCAGCACCCCGCGAACCGGGGAAAGGGCTCAACGGTGCAATGAAGCACCCTTGAGGATCTTGTCCACCGCGTTCTTCGGGCCGTGCACCGCCAGGCCGGCCAGCGCCAGCTTCTCGCCCGGCACCGCGCGGACCGCCGCCCGGTTGTCGGCGTCGTTGCCCGTGTGGAACAGCTCGTCGGTGAAGATCGAAAACCGCAGGCCGCGGCCGAGCGCGCGGGTGTGCGCCGCCGTCAGGACGTCGGCCGGGCCCGAGAAGACCATCACCGGCTGGCCGAACATCGGCAGGTATTCGGTGTCGTCGGCGTCGAGGTACGGCTCGCCCATCAGCTCCGGCGTCACGTGGGCGATGCCGCTCACCAAGAACGCGGTGACGTTGAGCCGCTGCCAGGACGCCAGGTCGTCGCGGAGCAGGACGGCGATCTTCGTGTCGAAGGAACTCATGCCGGACAGACTCGCCCGCCGGCCACGCCCGCGTCTTGTACGTTCTTGACATGGAGGCGCGCGTCTCGGCTTGGCGGCCGGCGGTCCCGGGGATCGCCGAGGTCTTCCACGCGCGCTTCTTCACACACGCGTACCCGCTGCACACCCACGACACGTGGACGCTGCTGATCGTCGACGACGGCGTCATCCGCTACGACCTCGACCGCCACCACCACGGCGCGCTCGGGCCGGCCGTGACGCTGCTGCCGCCGAACGTCGCGCACGACGGGCGCGCCGCGACCAGCCACGGCTTCCGCAAGCGCGTGCTCTACCTGGAGACGTCGGTGCTGGGCGAGGACCTCGTCGGCGCGGCCGTCGACCAGCCGAGCGTCGCCGACGGGCTGCTGCGCACGCGGATCCACCAGCTGCACGCGTCCCTGGCCGAGCCGGGCGACGCGCTCGAGGCCGAAAGCCGGCTCGCGCTGGTGGCCGAGCGCCTGCGCGACCACCTGGGCCGGCCGGCGTCCCACGAGCCGAAGCGCGGGCTGGCCGACGACCTGCGCGACCTCCTCGACGCGAGGCTGCCCGAAGCGCTGACGCTGGCCGAAGCGGCGTCGACGTTGGGGGCGCACCCAGCGCATCTGGTCCGCTGCTTCGGGGCGCGGTTCGGCCTGCCGCCGCACCGCTACCTGACCGGCCGCCGCGTCGACCGCGCGCGCCGGCTGCTGCTGGACGGCGCCCCGGCGGCGGAGGTCGCGGCGGTCGCCGGGTTCACCGACCAGGCGCACCTCACGCGGCACTTCAAGCGGTACCTGGGCACGACGCCGTCGCGGTACTCGAAGGCCCGTTGACCTGCCGGCCGCTTGTGTCAAGATGACCGCATGCTGCGCGAACTGCACCTGACCGGCGACCCGGCCGCCGACAAGCTGCTCAACGACGACCCGTTCGCCCTGCTCGTCGGCATGCTCCTCGACCAGCAGTACCCGATGGAGCACGCGTTCGCCGGCCCGCGCAAGATCGCCGACCGGATGGACGGTTTCTCGCTGGCGAAGATCGCTGACACCGACGTCGAAAAGTTCGTCGAGATGTGTGTCGTGCCGCCGGCCATCCACCGCTACGGCGGCTCGATGGCCCGCCGCGTCCACGCGCTCGCGCAGCACATCATCGAGAACTACGACGGCCGCACCGAGGGCATCTGGCTCGACGGGCGCCCGAAGCCGGACGGCCCCGAAGTGCTCAAGCGCCTGCGGGCGCTGCCCGGGTTCGGGGAGCAGAAAGCGAAGATCTTCCTGGCCCTGCTGGGCAAGCAGCGTGGCATCACCCCGAAGGGCTGGCGCGAAGCGGCCGGAGCGTACGGGGACCGCGGCTCGCGCCGGTCGATCGCCGACGTCACCAGCGCCGAGACGCTCGCCGAGGTCCGCGCGTTCAAGAAGGCCGCCAAGGCCGCGGCCAAGGCGGGCTGACCCACCCGGACGCGCGGCGCCTTCCGGCACCGTCCATCCGGGACGGTCCGCTCACAGCAGGCCGGCGAGCTTGTACAGCACCAAACTCCCCGCCACCGCGACGTTGAGACTGGCACCGGCGCCCACCATGGGGATCTCGACGACGGTGTCCAGCAGGTCGAGAGCTTCGGGCGGGATACCGGTCTGCTCGTGGCCGAGCACGGCGATCGTGCGGCCGCGGGCGGCGGGGAGATCCCCCAGCCGCAGCGCTTCCTCCGCCAGTTCGACGCCGACCACCCGCGTGCCGGCCGCCCGTTCGCGGGCGAGCCAGCCCGGCGGATCGTGCACCCAGTGCACGCATGCCGGGCGCCGCAACGTGTTTCCGCGCCGCAGCGCCTCGGGCACCCACGGGAACCGCGGCACCGCGAGGCACGCGCCCACCGCGTCACACGTGCGCAGTAGCGTGCCGAGGTTCGCGCCGTGCAACGGCCAGAGCGGGGCGGCCACCAAGTGGCCCCAACAGGAATGTGCCTTGTTCCGCCGGGAGTTCCGCAGTTCGCGCGGCGTGCGGACCCGGACAGCGGGGCTCACCGGCGCCGAGGCGCGGCGCCTCCGAATTCACTGGTCATGCCCGGATTCTAACCCGTTCGCCGGGACCGCGGGACGATCCGCGCTTCTACCCTGGATTCGGAGGTGAAGGCCATGCACGCCGGAGTGGGAGACGAAATCCAGGTACACGGCCGTACCGTCGGATCGGCCGAGCAGCGCGGTGAGATCCTCGAAGTCCGCGGGCCCGACGGCGCCCCGCCCTACCTGGTGCGGTTCGCCGACGGGCACGAAGCGCTCGTCTACCCCGGGCCCGACTGCGAAGTCCAGGCCCGCGCCGACTAGACGGCGACCTCTTCCCGCGGAGCGCGGACCCGGCCCCACGCGGTGCCGACGAGCACCAGCGCCACCAGGGTCAGCGCCGCCGCGACCTCGGGCAGCACCAGCGGGCCGGCGGACGTCAGCACCGCGCCGCCGACCACGCCGGAGAGGCCGACGCCGAGGTAGATCGCGGACGCGTTGAGCGACAGCACCAGACCCGCGTGGCCCGGGGCCAGCTCGATCAGCCGGTGCTGCACCGGCGGGCTGAACGACCACGTCGCCATGCCCCACACGAACAGCGTGACGCCGGCCGCGATGGGGGTCGCCGTCGCGATCGGCAGCAGCGCCATGACGACGGTGATCGCGGCCGTCACGACGAGCAGCGGCGCGCGCGAACCCCAGCGGTCGGCCGCCCGGCCGCCCGCGAAGTTGCCGACCGCGCCGCCGACGCCGTAGCAGAAGAGCAGCACCGTGACCGCCGTGCCGTGGAGGCCCGCGGTCGCGGCCAGCAGCGGGGACACGAACGTGTAGACCATGAACGCGGCGAGGCACCCGAGGACCGTCACGGCCAGCATGACGAGCACGCGCGGGTCCCGGCCGGCGGCGAACCGTTCGGCCAGGGTGACCCGCGGCGGCGCGGCGACCGACGGCAGCGCCATCCGCACGGCCAGCGCGCTCGCCAGCGAGAACGCGGCGACCAGCGCGAACGCCGTCCGGTAGCCGAGGTGCTGCGAAATGAGGCTGCCGAGCGGCACACCGAAGATGAGCGCGACGGTCAGGCCGCCGAACACGAGCGCGATCGCGCGGCCCCGGCGTTCCGGGCTGGTCAGCTGGGCCGCGACGGCGCTCGCCGCGGGGGTGAACACCGCGGCGCCGATCGCGGTCACCACCCGGGCCAGCAGGAGCGTGCCGTAGCCGGGCGCGAGGGCGGCGAACAGGTTGCCGGCGGCGGTGACGACGAGGGCGGCGACCAGCAGCGTGCGGCGTTCCCAGGTGCCGGTGACGGCGGCGAAGATCGGGGAACCGATGGCGTACGCGATGGCGAAGGCGGTGACGAGCTGCGCCGCGGCGGTGGCCGAGACGTGCAGCTCACCGGTCAGCGCCGGCAGCAGCCCGGCGACGATGTACCCGCTGGTCCCGACGCCGAACGCGCCGAAGGCCAGCACCGAGATCCTCGAGGACGAGGGTGTGGACATGGGTGGGTCCCCCAAGCGGAACGGGTGGTTGGTTCGACGAACGTCGTAGTTCGACCATCACCGTACTACGACCCTCCGACAATTTCGACCGGCGTCGTACAATGGACTCATGGCCAAGACCGCCGCACTGCCGCCGATCGTCCACCCGACGCTGGACGAGATCACCGTCGAAGGGGTGCTCCGCGCCCTGGCCGACCCGGTGCGGCTGGGTATCGTCCGCCAGCTCGCGGCGGCGGACCGCGAGCTCGCGTGCGGCGCGCTGACCGTCCCGGTGACCAAGTCCACAATCACCCACCACCTGAGCATCCTGCGCCAGGCCGGCATCGTGGCCGGCCGCCAGGAGGGCACGACCCGGTTCAACTCGTTGCGCCGCAACGACCTCGACGCCCTGTTCCCGGGCCTCCTGAACGGCGTTCTCGCCGCTCCGCGCTGATCACGGCGTTACGGTGTGGATCGTCACCCGCTATCGGGATGACAACAACCCCCTTCCCTTGTTGGACTGTGGGCAGGACAGCCGACGGCGCTGAGGCCGCATGGCTGTCCTCTTTTGTGTCCATGAACTGAACCGATCCAGTACTCAACTCTGGAACGGCCAAGTAATCGTTTACCCACCGGGAAGGAGTGCCGTGCCCGTCGCGCTGCTCGCGCTCGCCATCGGAGCTTTCGGCATCGGGACCACCGAGTTCGTCATGATGGGCGTGCTGCCCCAGGCGGCCGCCGACTTCGGCGTCGACATCCCGACCGCCGGCTACCTCATCTCCGCCTACGCCCTCGGCGTCGTCGTCGGCGCACCGCTGCTCACCGCGGTCGCCGTCCGGCTGCCGCGCAAGACCATGCTGCTGGCCATGATGGGCCTGTTCACGCTGGGCAACGCCCTGTTCGCGCTCTCCCCCAACCAGGAGTTCGGCGTCGCGTTCCGGTTCCTGGCCGGGCTGCCCCACGGCGCGTTCTTCGGCGCCGGTGCCGTGGTCGCCTCCAGCCTCGTCGGCCCCGGCCGGCGCGCCAAGGCCGTGTCGATGATGTTCCTCGGCCTGACCCTGGCCAACGTCATCGGCGTGCCGCTGGGCACGCTGCTGGGCCAGCAGGTCGGCTGGCGCGCCACCTTCGGCGTCGTCGCCGTGATCGGCCTGGTCGCCGCCGCGGCCATCGCGAAGCTGGTGCCCCACCAGGGCCGGCCCGCGGAAGCCTCGCTGCGCACCGAGCTCGGCGCGTTCAAGCGGCCGCAGGTGCACCTCGCGCTGGCGATCGTCACCTTCGGACTCGGCGGCGTCTTCGCCTGCCTGTCCTACATCACGCCGATGCTGACCGACGTCGCCGGCTACTCGCCGTCGAACGTCACCCTGCTGCTGTCGCTGGCCGGGGTCGGCATGACGATCGGCAACCTGCTCGGCGGCCGCCTGGCCGACCGCGCGCTGATGCCGGGCCTGTACGCCGCGCTGCTGGCGCTGGCCTGCGTGCTCGGGATCTTCACGATCACCGCGCAGGGCAAGGTCGGCGCGGCCATCACGATCTTCTTCGTCGGCGTCGCCGGGTTCATGATCGGCCCGATGATGCAGGCGCGGATCATGGAGAAGGCGGGCGGCACTCCGTCCCTGGTGTCGGCCGCCGTCCAGTCCGCGTTCAACATCGCCAACTCGATCGGCGCCTACCTCGGCGGCCTGGTGATCGCCGGCGGCCTCGGCCTGGTCGCCCCGAACTGGGTCGGCGCGCTGCTGGCCGTCTTCGGGCTGTCGCTGGCGATCGTCTCGGGCACGTTGGACCGCCGCGAAGCCCGCGCCGAACGGCGCGAGCCGGCGATGGCGTCCTAAGAGGAGGCGAGCGGGCCGCCGATGATCGTGAGGGCCACGTAGAGCACCGCGGCCGCGAGACCGGCGTAGGTCACGATGTCGACGACCTTGCCGCGGATCGCGAGCAGCCCGGCGCGTTCCGTCGGCAGCACCGCCCGCAGCACCCCGGCGAGGAGGAGCGCGGCGCCGATCAGCGCCGCGCCCTCCCGCCAGTGGTACTGGACGATCCGCAACGCGGCGACGGCCACCACCAGCAGCACCACCGCGAGCGGGAGCTGGGCGAACCGGGCCGGCCGGCTCCGGCGGTCGTGGACGTCCCGCCGGTCCTCGGTCATGGTCATCGGCCCTGGACCGAGCGCTCCGCCGCTTCGACGACGTTGCTCACGAGCATCGCCCGGGTCATCGGGCCGACCCCGCCCGGGTTCGGCGAGATCCAGCCGGCCACCTCGGCCACGTCCGGGTGAACATCGCCGGTGAGCTTGCCGTCCACGTGGGACACGCCGACGTCGAGCACCGCGGCGCCCGGCGCGACCATGTCCGGCGTGATGATCCCCGGCACGCCGGCCGCGGCGACCACGATGTCCGCCCGGCGGACCTCGGCGGCGAGGTCGCGGGTGCCCGTGTGGCAGAGGGTGACGGTGGCGTTCTCGCTGCGGCGGGTCAGCAGCAGGCCCAGCGTCCGGCCGACGGTGATGCCGCGGCCCACGACGGTGACGCGCGCGCCGTTCAGCTCGACGCCGTGGCGCTTGAGCAGCTCGATGATCCCGTACGGCGTGCACGGCAGCGCGCCCCGCTGGCCGAGCACGAGCCGCCCGAGGCTGACCGGGGCGAGGCCGTCGGCGTCCTTCTCCGGGTCGATGCGCTCGAGCACGCGGTTCGCGTCGAGGTGCTTCGGCAGCGGCAGCTGGACGATGTAGCCGTGGCAGGCCGGGTCGGCGTTCAGGTCGTCGATGACGGCCTCGAGCTTCTCCTGGGTGATGTCGGCCGGCAGGTCGCGGCGGATCGAGTTGACGCCGATCTTGCCGCTGTCGGCGTGCTTCATCCGCACGTACGAATGCGACCCGGGGTCGTCTCCCACCAGGACGGTGCCCAGGCCCGGCGTCACCCCCTTCGCGGCCAGCGCCGCGACGCGCGGCTCGAGCTCCGCGAAAATGGCGTTCTTGGTGGCCTTGCCGTCGAGAATCTTCGCCGTCACGAGGCCCATTCTGGCAAAGCGACCCCCGCGCGTCGCTTCCAGGCGCGGGTGGTCGCAGCCCGTAGAGTGATCGTCACCCCACACGGTCCACTCGCGACGCTGCCCGCGATCGAGCTGTGATCTACCGCACGTCGCATCACCCGAGGTCAGGCCGGGTGCGATCGGATCGCCGAGCGGCAAAACCCACATGCGGGGTGCACTCGCGCGCGCGAACAGTCAAAATGTCCCCGTGGCACAACCGACGACGCAGCTGAACGCGACCGAGCAGGACACCCTGGTCAAGCAGATCGGACTTGCCCTGCTGCGTGCCGCCCCGCGCGACTGGCGCAAGGTCTCCGCGGAGTACCGAGCCGTCGGGAGGTACCACGAGCTCACCGGCGAGATCGTCACCGAGGACGGCACGGTGCACGAGTGGCTCGCGACGCACGACATCGCGACCCTCTTCGGCAGGCTCCGCGGCGGCATGTACCGCGACGGCCGCGGAACGTGGTTCAACGCGCGCTACCAGCTCGATCACCCGTCCAGCTACAACCTCGAGTACAACCGCGACGAGCCGGTGTGGAACCTCGCGCCGCCGCCGCAGGCCTACTCGGACGAGCTGCGGATGTTCCCGCGCACCGAGGACAACGTGCCCGAGTGGCTGATCCGGCGGATGTCCGGCCTCGGCCCGGAGCAGCCGGGGCCGCACTTCCGGATCGCCCGGATCTTCGACACGATCGGCCCCGCCGGCCGCCCGGTGATCAACCGCCCCGACCTCGAGGTCGAGGAGCAGGACCGGCTGCTGGAGTACCTCGACCACGCGCCGCTGGTCGTCACCGAGCGCGGCTACGACATCGACCGGCTGGCCGCGGCGCCCGAGGCCACCGTGCCGGTCGCCTTCCACAGCGACGGCCAGTGGATCTGGCCCGCCGCGGTCAACTTCTACCTGCGCAAGTACGGCGTTTCGCCCGAGTCGGACCTGGTCGAGCACGTCCGCGCGGTCGGCTTCAAGCTGCCGCCGGTCGACGAACCGACGCTGCAGGCCGCCGGCGCGTACCTGACCCGGGGCAACCAGCCGCCCCCGCAGCAGCAGCGCCCGGCCGGACCGCCGCCGCAGGGGCCCCCTCCCCAGGGTCCGCCGCCCCAGCAGCAGGCGCCCGCGGGCCCGCCACCGACCATGGTCGCGCCGGCGGTGCCGGCCGGGCCGCCCCCGCAGCCGCCCGCGCCGGTGGAAGCGGCGGCAAGCGCCCCTGAGCCGGAGGCCCCGGCCGAGGAGCACGCCTACGCCGAAGAGGGCGAGTTCGCCGAAGAGGGCTACGACGACCAGGAGTTCGACGACCGCTTCGCCGAGGAGGACTCCTACGGCGAGGAGGAGTACGGCCACGCCGCCGGCTCCAACGGCACGTCGCCGGAGCCGGGCCGCGTGCCCGACCTCGAGGAGACCGCGGAGTACGTCCCCGACCAGCCGATCGGGCACGAAGAGGAGCCGCACGACGGCGTGGCCCTGTCCTCGCACGAAAGCGAGGGCGGGTTCGACGACGAGCACGCGCCGGAGCCCCCCTCCCACCGCGAGGACGACGCGCGCCCCGCGTTCGACGCCGGTGCCCACCGGGACGACGAGCCGGCACACGCGGCCTTCCAGCCCGATCAGGAGCAGGCCGGCGAGTTCCGGCCGGCTCAGGACGAGCCGGCGCACGCGGCGTTCCAGCCGGGCCAGGGCCGCCGCGAAGACGAGGCGGCACCAAGCGGGTTCCCGGGCCGGCCCCGGCCGGACGAGGCGCCGCGCGGTGGCTTCCAGCCGCCGGAGCGGCCCGCGTTCGACCCCGGTCCGCCCACCATGCTCACCCAGCCCGAGGTGCCTGGCGTGCTGCCGGTGCCGGAGCCGCCGGCGCCCGAGCCCGCTCCCCGCTCGGGCCGGCGCGCGCTGCGCCGCGAGACGCCGGACCACCCCGTGCTCGCCGGGCTGCAGGCCAAGCTGGACGAGCTCGAGGTGCCCGAAAGCGGCTACAAGCTGGGCGAGCCCGCCGAGCACGGGTGGAGCGTCGAGCAGGTCGACGACGGCTGGCGCGTCGGCTGGTACGACGGCAAGCTCAGCAACCCCGCGGTGTTCGGCGACGCCGAGGACGCGGCCGCGTTCATGCTCGGCAAGCTGCTGCTCAACCCGGAGGGCCACGTGCCCGAGGAGCCGCCCGCTCCCGAGCCGGAACCCGAACCCGAGCCGGAACCGGCGCCGCAGCGGGTCGTCGCGACGCTGTCGCCGGAGGTCGCGACCGGGTCGTACCCGGTCCGCAAGCCGGAGCCGGTGCCCGCCCAGGAGCAAACGGCGTTCACGAGCGCCGAGGAGCTGTTCGGCGACCTCGAGGACGACGAGCCGCCGGCCCCGCCGCGTCAGCCCGCCCCGCCCGCGCCGGTCCCGGCCGGGCCGCCGCCGTTGGCGCAGCAGCAGGCCGGCCCGCCGCCCGCGGCCCCCGCGCCGCCCCGGCGTGAGCCGCCGTCGACGCCGACCGTCCTGGCGGCCCCGGTGCCGCAGGGTGCCCCGCCGCTGGGCGCTCCGGGCGCACAGCCGGTGCCGCCGGTGCCGCCCGCGCCACCCGCTCCGCCGCGTCGTGAGGAGCCGGCCCGGCCGGCCGTCAACGGCGGTGGTGGCGGTGCCCAGCAGCAGTGGCCGATCGGTCCGATGGCCGGTGAGCCGCCGCTGACACTTTTCCGCGGCAAGGAGCTGCGCGAGCTGCCCGCGGGCAGCGAGCTGGACCGCTTCGGCGGGCCGAACGGCAACCTGACGTACGCGGCGGGCACGCCGTTCGCCGAACGGTCGCTGGTCCCCGAGTGGGTGAACCGGCCGTACCACGTCTACCGCGTGCAGCGGCCGCTCGAGGCGCTGGCCGGCGTCGCGATCCCGTGGTTCAACCAGCCGGGCGGCGGGTCGGCGTACCTGCTCCCGGCGTCGATCGAGGAGCTCGTCGCCGAGGGCGACCTGATCGAGCTCGACCCGGGCGAACCCCCGATCGACTGAATTTCCGCGAAGGCCCGGCAGCTCGCCTGCCGGGCCTTCGTGCTTTCAGCGGACTTTTCAGCGGATGACGAGCCCGTGGGCGGCGGCGAAGGCGATGGCCGTCTCCACGTCGACCTCGGCACCTCGCAGATCGGCCTGGACCAGGGCGTTCGCGTCGAGACGCGCGCCGCGCAGGTCCGCGCCGTCGAGCTTCGCGGCCTGGAGGCGGGCGCCGGTCAGGTCGCTGCCGCGCAGATCGGCGCCGGCGAGGTCGGCCTCGGTCAGGTTGGCTTCGCGCAGCCGCAGCCCGGACAGGCCCAGCTTGCGCAGCCGCGCCTTCGCGAACGACGCCAGCGAGAGGTCGCACTCGGTGAGGGCGATGCCGGCGAACCCGCACTCGGCGAATGACGAGCCGAGCAGCGAGCACGACGTCCAGCGGCTTTCGACGAGCACCGAGCGGTCGAAGGTGCACGAACGGAACGCGGACGCGTCGTGCCGCGAGCGCGACAGATCGGCCCGGCTGAACACGCAGTCGTCGAAGGTGCAGCCGCGCGTGCGCAGCCCGCTCAGGTCCGCCCCCGTGAAGTCGCACCCGGTGAACCGGCGCTTTTCCCACCACTGCCCGGACAACACCGCTTCGCGGTAGTCCTCCCCGGTTTCCAGCACGGCCCCAGGGTGCCACACCGGCGGCACGCGGTCGCAACCGTCCACTATGGACGGCCGTTGACCAGGTCCGCGCCCTGGACGTAGGCCATCGCCTCGAGGTACTCGGGCAGCTGCGCGCGGCGCGCCATCTCGGCTTCGTCCAGGTTCTCCAGCCGGGTCTGGATCCACCACAGGTTGCCGAACGGATCCCGCACCCGGCCGACGCGGTCGCCGAAGAACAGCACCGTCTGCCGGGTGACCTCGGTAGCGCCGGCTTCGACCGCGCGCCGCTGGGTCTCTTCGCTGTCCGGCACGTACAGCCGCAGGTAGGCCGGGGTGTCCGCCCAGTCGTCCGGCGAGTCGAACGCCATCACGACCGCGTCGCCGATGCGGACCTCCGCGTGGCCGATCTTCCCGTCCTCGCCGACGACGCGGCCGAGCTCTTCGGCGTCGAAGGCCTGCTTCAAGAAGCCGAGCAGGCCGGCGGTGTCGGGGCCGATGATCCACGGCGTGACCGTCGTGTAGCCGTCGGGAACCATGTTTCCTCCTCGGTCAGGTGCGGTCCCCGACGGTAAGGGTGAAATAGGACAGTTCTTGACCGCTCGCCCCGGCTCCGAAAACGACGTGAGCTTTCCCGGCCCGCTCACTACGGTGACGACCGTGCCGGACCACGACTACGTCGATCCCTACCTCGCCTCGCTGTACGACGCCATGAACCCGCGGGAGAGCAGCGGCGACTTCGCGTTCTACCTGCCGATGATCATGGCCGCGGAGTCGGTGCTCGACGTGGGCTGCGGCACGGGCTCCCTGCTGCACTGGGCGCGCGAGTCCGGCCACTCAGGACGGCTCGTCGGCCTCGATCCCGCCGAGGGCATGCTCATCCAGGCCCGCCGGCGGGACGACGTCGAGTGGGTGCACGGCGATTTGTCGACCGCCACCTGGGACAGCGAGTTCGACTTCGCCGTGATGACCGGGCACGCGTTCCAGGTGCTGCTGACCGACGAGGAGCTGCGGACGGCGTTCTCGGCGATCCGGCGCGCCCTGAAACCCGGCGGCCGGTTCGGCTTCGACACCCGCAACCCGGCGGCGCGTGGCTGGGAGCGCTGGACGCCGTCGAACGTCTGGGAAGCCGGCGAGGTGCGGTCGTGGAACGACGCCGGGCCGTTCGAAGACGGGTACGTCAGCTTCACGACGACGTACGAAAGCCCGAACTGGGACGCGCCGCGGTACAGCGAGAGCACACTGCGGTTCCTCGACGTCCCTTCCCTGGACGAGTTCGTCGCGGAGGCCGGGCTGGTCGTCGACGAGCAGTACGGCTACTGGGACCGCACGCCGGTGACGGACGAGAGCCCGGAGATCGTCACGATCGTGCGGCGTCCCCTCACCTGAAGTCCCGGGATTTCGCCTTGATGCGCATCGGGAGCGCCTCGACGCGGTCGGCGAGGACGCTGACCACGCCGTCGGCCTTCTCCACCACCCCGCGGATCAGCAGCGCCGGGCTCGCGCGCGCGACGCGGTGGTAGCGCTGCCACAGCCCGAGCGTGCAGATCACGTTGACCATCCCCGTCTCGTCCTCGATGTTGAGGAAGGTGACCCCACCCGCCGTCGCCGGGCGTTGCCGGTGCGTGACGGCGCCGCCGATCAGCACGCGCGCGCCGTCGTCGAGGTCGGCCAGGCCGTTCGCCGGGACGACGCCGAGCGCGTCGAGGCGGTCGCGGATGAACTCGGTCGGATAGCTGTCCGGCGAGACTCCGGTCGCCCAGACGTCCGCCGCCGCGAGGTCGAGGCCGTCCATCCCGGGCAGCACCGGGGCCGGGCCGCCGACCAGGCCCGGCAGCTTCTCCGGGCGTTCCCCGGCGACGGCACCCGCGGTCCACAGCGCCTGCCGGCGGTCGCCGCCGAAGCCGGCGAACGCGCCGGCCGTGGCCAGCGCCTCGATCTGCGGGGTCTTCAGCCGCACGCGGCGGGCGACGTCGGCCATGTCGGTGAAGTCGCCGTTCGCCTCCCGCTCGGCCACGATCCGCTTCGCGACGTCCTCCCCGATCATCCGGACGGTGCTCAGCCCGGTGCGGACGTCGTGGTACTTCCCGGTGCCCGCCTCCGCGGTGTTCGATTCGAGGGTGGCGTGCGGGAGGCTGCGGTTGATGTCCGGGCCGTGCACGGTGACGCCGTGGCGCCGCGCGTCGGCGACCAGCGACTGCGGCGAGTAGAAGCCCATCGGCTGCGCGCGCAGCAGGCCCGCCAGGAACGCGTCCGGGTGGTAGTACTTGAAGTAGGCGCTCGAAAACACGAGGTGCGCGAAGCTCAGCGCGTGGCTCTCCGGGAAGCCGAAGTTCGCGAACGCCTTGAGCTTCAGGAAGATCTTCTGCGCCAGCTCGGCCTCGACACCGTTCGCGGCGGCGCCTTCGAGGAACCGCTGGCGCAGCCGGTCCATCTTCCGGTCCGAACGCTTCGACCCCATCGCGTGACGCAGCTGGTCGGCCTCCGCCGCGGTGAAGTTCGCGACGTCCAAGGCGATCTGCATCATCTGTTCTTGGAACAGCGGCACGCCTTTGGTCTTGTGGAGCGCGTTTTCCAGCAGCGGGTGGTCGTAGTCCCACTTCTCGATCCCCTGCTTGCGGCGGATGTACGGGTGCACCGAGCCGCCCTGGATCGGGCCGGGCCGGATCAGCGCCACCTCGACCGCGAGGTCGTAGAACTCCGTGGGTCGCAGTCTCGGCAGCGTGGCCAGCTGCGCGCGGCTCTCGACCTGGAACACGCCGATCGCGTCCGCGCGGCAGAGCATGCCGTAGATGTTCTGGTCGGTGAGGTCCAGCTCGGCGAGGTCGATCTTCTCGCCCTTGTAGTCCTCGACGAGGTCGAGCATGTAGTGCAGCGCCGAGAGCATGCCGAGGCCGAGCAGGTCGAACTTGACGAGCCCGGCGGCGGCGCAGTCCTCCTTCTCCCACTGGATGACGCTGCGGTCGGCCATCCGCGCCCACTCGACCGGCACGACCTGGCTCACCGGCTCGTGGCACATGACCATCCCGCCGGAGTGGATGCCCAGGTGGCGCGGGAAGTCCTCGAGCGCGAAGGCGAGCTGGACGACGTCGTCCGGGATGTCGTGGTCGTGGTCCTTTTCGGTGCTGCGCAACGATCCCCAGCGATCGATCTGCTTGCTCCAGGCGTCCTGCTGGCCCGGCGAGTAGCCCAGCGCTCTCGCGGCGTCGCGGACGGCGGACCGGGCGCGGTAGGTGACCACGTTCGCGACCTGGGCCGTGCGGAGGCGGCCGTGCTTCTCGAAGACGTACTGGATGGCCTCCTCGCGCCGGTCGGACTCGATGTCGAGGTCGATGTCGGGGTAGCCGTCGCGGTCCGGGGCGAGGAAGCGTTCGAAGAGCAGCTTGTTGGCCACCGAGTCGACCTTCGTGATGCCGAGCGCGTAGCAGACGGCCGAGTTCGCGGCCGAACCCCGTCCCTGGCAAAGGATGTTGTGGTCGTTGCAGAACCGCACGATGTCCCAGACGATCAGGAAGTACCCGGGGAAGCCGAGCTCCTCGATGATCTCGAGCTCGTGCTCGATCTGAGCTTTTGCCTTCTCTTCGTGTTCTTTGCCACCGAAGCGTTCCTTCGCTCCTTCGCGGGTGAGTTCGCGGAGGAAGGTCGCCTCGGTGTGGCCCTCGGGGACGTCGAAGGGCGGCAGCTTGGGGGCGATCAGCTCGAGCGGGAAAGCGCATTCCATGCCCAGGAGGGCGGAGCGGCGGACGGCGCCGGGGTAGCGCCGGAACAGGACGTCCATTTCGGCGCCGCTGCGGAGGAACGCCGTCCCGGCCGCGGGCAGCCAGCCTTCCAGCTCGTCGATGCCGCGGCGCGCGCGGATGGCGGCGAGCGCGTCGGCGAGCGGGGCGCGTTCCGGCCGGGCGTAGTGCGCGGCGGTGGTGGCCACGGTCGGAAGGTGCAGGTCCTCGGCGAGCTGCGTCAGGACGTCGTTGTGGGTGCTGTCGAGCGGCTGGCGGTGGTCGGTGAGCTCGACGTAGACGTTGTCCTGGCCGAAGCGGTCGGTGAGTTCTCTCAGTTTCTCCGCGGCGGCCGCCGGGCCGTGCGTGACGAGGGCGGAGCGCACCGCGCCCTTGCGGCAGCCAGTGAGGACGACGCACTGCCCGGCGACCTCCTCGGCGACCGCGCCGAGGTCGTAGATCGGCTTGCCCTTTTCGGCGTCTTCGTGGATCTGGCCGGCAGTAATGGCGCGGCAGAGGGCCCGGTAGCCCTGATCGCCGCGGGCGAGCAGCAGCAGGTGCTCGCCTTCGGGGTCGGCGACGCCGTTCTGCGGGTTCCGGAGGCCGAAGCTGAGCTCGGTGCCGAAGACGGTGTTGACGCCGAGTTCCCGCGCGGCCTCGGCGAACCGGACGACGCCGTACATGCCGTCGTGGTCGGTGAGGGCGATGGCGTCGAGCTGCAGGCGCGCGGCTTCTTCGACGAGCTCTTCGGGATGGCTGGCGCCGTCGAGGAAGCTGAAGTTGGAGTGGCAGTGCAGCTCGGCGTAGGGGACGCGGACGGTCTCGCCGCCGTCGTCGTTGCGCCGGGTGGGAAGGTTTTGCGGCCGTTGGTAGGCCTCGCGCTTCCGGCCCCAGGCGGGGCTGTCACCGTGGTCTCCGGGAGGCACCCCGCCGGCGAGGGTGCGGGCGAGGTCCTTCCAGCGGACGGGTGGGTTGTTCCAGCCCATTCAGTGGCTCCCGGGCTCGCGTTCTTCGTGGTGCGGAAGGGCTTGCTCTTCCCGGCGGCGGCGGTGCCAGTTGCTGGGGTGGTTCCAGCGGCTGCGGGCTTCGGCTTCGCTGAGACGGCGGGGCTCGGCGGGTTCCTCGCCAAGCCGACCTGATGGGTGATTCCGGCGGCTCTGTGCTTCGGCTTCGCTCATGCCACGCTGATCCGCGACTCCCTCCGACGACTGCACCAGCGAGTGATTCCAGGGGCTGCGAGCTTCGGTATCGCCGAGAGGTCGCGGCTCGGCGGTTTCCTTGCCAAGCCGACCTGATGGGTGATTCCGGCGGCTCCGAGCCTCGGCGTCGCTCATGCCGTGCTGATCCGCGGTTCCCTCCGGCGGTCGTCCCGACGGGTGACTCCGGCGGCTGCGGGCGTCGGCCCCGCTCATGCGGCAGCCGTTCTCCTTCGACGAGCGCGGAACAGGCAGCTCGATCACCGGGCACACCCACTCGTCGTCGGCTTCGGGTTGGGCGGCGGGCAGCTGTCCTCGCACCGTCCACCTTTGCGGGTCAGGGTGCGGCGCCGGCACGTCGCGCAGCCACTCGCGCTCCTCTTCGGCCTGGCGGGGCGTGGCCTCCGGTTCGGCGCGCAGCCAGGCCCGGAGCTTTCGTGCGTAGTCCTCGTCCATGCTCAGTCGTACACTCCCTCGACCGTCCACAGTGGATTTTCCGTGCCCGCGCAGTGCACCAGCACCGCGTCGGGCGGGTCGTCCGGCTCGCCCGCGACCAGCAGTTGCAGCCGCGCCCGCGGCGGGCCCGGTCTTCGGCGGTCGCCCGCCAGCGGCCACGGCCCCGCCCACCCCACGACCTCCCTGGGCGCGCCGCCGGTGATGCTCAGCCCGCGCGGGACGGCCGTGAGCTGCTCGCGCGCCGTGATGCCCACCGGCCTGCCTTCGGCGTCGAAGACCTGGGCCGGCACCGGGCGATCGAGGACCGTCGCCGGGGACGGTGCCGGCAGCCGCCCCGGCCACGTCGCGTCCGCCGGCGCCGTCCGCTCGCGCGGGTCGCCCCAGGGCACCAGCCGGACGCGGCCCGCCGGATCACGGCCGCCGTCGAGCAACGGCGTCACCACCCCCTCCGGGCCGAGCAGCCCCTGGACCCGCACGAACGCCCGCGCCGCGCGTTCGTCGTCCTCGTCGGAACCGCCGTTCTGCCACAAGTCGAGCTGCAGCGACCGCCCTTCGACGATCTCCTCGGGTTCCAGCCGCAGCCGCACCACACCGGAAGTCGGACGCTGGCCCGGCGCCGCGCGCAGCCAGCCTTCGAACTGCCAGCGCACGCGATCGGCGACGCCGGCGGGCGTCAGCGGTTCCGCGCACCGCCACGCGCGGCCGAGGTGTTCGCCCTCTTCGGTGACCGCGTAGATGCCGAGCCGGGTGCAGGCCAGGCCGTGGCCCGCCAGTCCGGCGCAGAACCGCGTCGCGAGGTTCTTGGCGAGGAACGCCGCGACGTCGACCCGCTCGACGACCGGGTCGAACTCCTCGGTCAGCGTCAGCTCGGGCGGTGGGCGCCGGCGCAGCGGCGGGCGTTCGGAGCGGCCCCGCGCCAGCCGGTGGGCGAGGACGCCGGCGGCGCCGAAGCGGTTGACGACGTCGCGCTCCGGTAGTTCCGCGAAGGCGCCGAGCGTCCGCAAACCGAGCCGGCGCAGCAGGTCGACGAGCTCCGCGCGCTCGGCGCCCGGCTGGTCGAGTTCGGTGATGGGCAGCGGGGCGAGGAATTCGGCGACGCGCTCGGGCTCGGGCTCGACGAACGTCCCGCACCGGGCGGCAAGCGTCGCGGCGAAGAGTCCTTCGGCCACGCCGACCTGGCATTCCACGCCCGCCGCGGCGGACACTTCGTCGACGAGCCGCTCGACGAGGGCGTGTTCCCCGCCGAAGTACCCGGCGGCACCGGCGACGGGGACGGCGACGAGCCCCGGCCGCACGACCTCGACCCCGACAACGAGCGCCTCGACCGCCCTCGCGACGGCCTCGAAGAGGCGCGCGTCCCGGCCGTCGTCGGCGGCGAAGACGGCCAGGTCCGGACAGTTCGACTGCGCCTCCCGCCGCCGCATCCCCCGCCGGACACCGTTCCGCCGGGCGGCGGCATTGCTGGCGACAACGCGGTTCGCGCTGAAAACGGCGGCGGGCGCGGTGACGGCAACACCGCCGACAGCCGCGGCGGCGACGACCGGCCAATCCGGGCACCAGAGGACGAGCATCCGGGTGGGCAGGTCGGAGGAACGCCGTTGCGCGGGGACGGTCATGCGGCCTCCCCGCGCGGGTAGCGAACATCGGCGAGGGGTCGACTCGGGTTCCTGGAGGGTCGGCTCACGCACTCAGAGGGTCGGCTCACGTGCCCGGAGGGTCGGCTCACGTACCCAGAGAGTCGACTCGGGTGCCCGGCAGGTCCGCTCACGTGATCCGAGAGCCGACTCGTGTGTTCAGAGGAGCGACCCGCGTACCTGGACGGTCGGCTCGCGTACCCAGAGGGTCGGCTCGTGTGATTGGAGGGTCGGCTCGCGTGATTGCGCGGACGACACGCGGACCTGGGTGGACGACACGTGGGCGTGGGCTGGTTGGTGGGGGTGCAGATTGGACGGAGGGTCATGCGGTGGCCTCCGAGTGGACCGCGAGGCCACGAGCCGCGGGAGTGATCGAGCCGGCCGGGCCGGGCAGCGCGAACGAAGCCGAGGCCGGGCGGGCCGCCGCGCCGCGGCCGTGGACCCTGACCTCCACCCGGCGCTCACGCAGGTGGCCGTAACCGTCCGACAGACCGGACCACGCCGAGAACCGGCACGACAGCTCGACGTCCGCTCCCGGCCACCCGCCGGTCGCCAGCAGCACCGCCCCGCGGTGCCGGGCCCGGGCCGACAACCGCCGCGCCACGGCTGCCTGCACCTTCTCCGCGTTGACCGCCACCAGGTCCACGCCGTCGAGCAAGGCCGCGACCACCGCCGGGAGCTCCGCGCCCGGACGCGGGACCAGCGCCACCCGGCCGAGGTCCACGCCGTACTCGGCCGCCGCCGCCAGCCCCAGCGACGGCATGCCGACCACGGCTGCCCACGACCCGGCGGCCGTGGCCTCGGCGAGCAGCGCGAACAGCAGCGACGTCCCCCCGTGGACCGCCACCGTGCTCCCGCGCCGGAGCCCGGCGGCGGGCAGCAGCCCGGCGAGCGCCGGGACGACCGGGAGCACCTTCCCCGCCGCCCGCGCGCGCTCGGCCTGGGCCGCGACCCGGCTCGCCGTGCTGACCCCGGGCAAGGCCGCCAGCCGGGCCACCGGCGGCTCCACCACAGCGGTCACCGCACGCACCTCCCCACCACGGACTAGGCCGGCGGTCGGGCCTCTCCCAAAACACGACCGACGGCACTGGTTCGCCGCGGGGAAGGCGGCGGTTCCATGTCGAACACCTGTTCGACATGGACAAGTCAACCGCGAACCTCCCGAGGTGTCAAGTCACCCACTAGTGGGGTACGAACCCTGGAACGCCAGCCGCGAATCGGCCTCCGAAGCGATCCGCGAGAGCTCGTCGTCCAGGGCCATGAACGTCTCCCACGCCGGGCCGCCGAGCCAGGCGATGACCCGTTCCTCCAGGTCCGGCACCCGCTTCGCCTTCCACACTTTGTCCGCCAGGCTGACGAGCAGGTCCTCGCCCGTGATGTCCGGAGCGGACCAAGAACCGTGCGTCCGCGCGAAGCGCGCGAGGTCCTCGGAGACCCCGTGCGACACCAGCAACGCGTACCCGGCGGGCTCGTGCGCCGACCCCGGACCGGACAGCTCCGCCGGGTGCAGGATCTTCCCGATGTCGTGCGTGGCCGCACCGAAGAGCACCGCGGCCGCATCGAACGAAACGCGCTGCGCCGCCCAGCCGGTCAGGGAAAGCGCGACGTCGTGCACCACGCGCAGGTGCGCGCCCAGCCGCGGCGGCGCACCGAGCGTCTCCACCAGCTCTCGTGCCCTCGAAGGCAGCGGGGCGTATCCAGGGGCATCCAGGGCGGCACACAGCAGACCGGTCACCCCGCCAAGGTAATGAAGTTGCCCGCGCCGAGCCCCGATCGCTAGACAGATCCACGTGGAGCTCACCGAAGTCCGGCCCGAAGACTGCCCGGAACTGCTCGTCCTGCAACGCTGCTGCTGGGTCCAGGAGGCCGTCCTCAACGACACCCTCGACATCCCCGCGCTGCACGAAACCCTCGAGGACATCCGCGACTGGACGAAGACCTGGTCGGTGTGGGTCCTGCGGGAGGACCACCGGCTGGTCGGCGCGGTGCGCGCCCGCCTCGAAGGCGACTGCTGGGAACTCGGCAGGCTGATGGTCGCGCCGGATCTCGCCGGCCGGGGGCTCGGCCGGAGGCTGCTCGAACACGCCGAATCGCACGTCCCCGCCGAGGCGCGCCGGTTCGCCCTGTTCACCGGTGCCCGCAGCACCCGCAACATCACGCTCTACCAGCGGGCCGGCTACCGGCTCACCGACGCACCCGAGGCCGGCGGCCACATCAGCGGCGCGGTGTACCTGGAGAAAGAAGTCACACAGCGCTACTGTGCCGATCGTTACTGATCCGACCACAGTCACGGCCGAATGACCTTAGTAGCAACGGTTTCGTGCCCCTCGGGGATCGGCCTGCTTTTGGTCGGATCAGTAAAAACCCGGTCCGCCCGCCTGACGCTGCGGCGTCGGCTAGATTCCCCGGTGGACTTCTGGGGGTGGAGCGATGACCAAACGGCCGGTTCTGTGGGTCGCCGGAGCGCTGGTCGCCGCGGGTGCGGTGCTGGCCGTCGTGCTCACGGCGGGCGGCGGGGTGCCCGGCGCCAAGGCCGCGGCCCCCGGGCCGACGACGATGGGCGCGGAGTGGCGCTCGTTCCGCGCCGACGTCACCGGGATCCGCCCCGGCCCGGAGGAAACCAGCCTGTTCGTGCAGGTCGCCCTGCCCGGCAAGGACCCCGGCTGCGTCCGGGAGCCGCGCATCGAACAGGTCGTGGAGACCAAGACCGACGTCCGCGCCGACGTCGTCTACTCGACCCGGCCCGCGTCCGGCGGCTGTCAGGACAAGGTGGGCGCCGAGCTGCTGCTGGCCACGGCCACCCCGCTCGCCGACCGCACCGTGATCCTCAACGGCGACAACGGCAACGCCTGGCACAAGCTCGGCGCCGGCTGGGGGCACTGCGCGCCCCAGGGCACCTGCGCCCCGCCCGCCGACCACTGCGACCCCGCCTGGATCGGCGCCGCGGTGTCCGCGACGGGCGCCCAGAACGCGGGCACCACCCGCGTCTGCGCCCCGGAGTGGCTGGTCCTCGACCTGCTGGTGCACCAGACCGACCCGCCCGCCCGCGCGGTCTTCCGCTGGAGCGACACGGGCTGGACGTCGTTCGCGCAGGTCAAGACGGCCGGCTGCCCGGAGATCCGGGCGGCCGATCCGAAGTTCCCGGTCGCGCTCTGCAAGACGCTGCCCGCGCCCGCGTGACCGGCGCCGTCGCTAGCGCCCCAGCTTCTTGACGACCTCGGCGCCGACCGCCTTCACCGCTTCGTCGGCCTCCTGCTGAGGCATCGGCGAGTTCGAAAAGAACCCCTTGTCCCAGCCGGACACCTCGACGATGACGACCGTCGTGCCCTTCATGACGTGCAGCTCGGCACCGCTGAACGCGCTCTTGGTGACCAGCCGGACCAGCACCGCCTTGTCGCCGATGCCCTTCACTTCGGTCGGCGGGACCGCCGGGTCGATCGGCTGGTACAGGTGGTTCGCCGAATCCCGCGCGTTCTCCCCGGAGTACCCCGTGATCCGGACGCTCAGGGTGGCGTCGCGGACGTTCTCGTCGGGGCCGGGCTTCCAGCTGCAGTTGACCTGCTTCAAGCCGGGCACGTTCGCGGTGCCCGGGCCGCCCAGCGCGAAGCTCGGGAAGCCCGCCTTCTCCAGCACCGCCGCCGGGACCTGGCACTCGGCAGGCACCGGCGACGACGACGGTGCCGCGCCGGTGCTCGCGAAGTAGTCGCTCGCGAAGATGCCGAGCGGGATGCCCGCGCCGAGCAGCACCACCACCGCACCGGCGATCCCGAGGATCAGCCCGGTCCGCTTCTTCTTCGGGGGCGGCATCGGCCCGCCGTAGCCCGGGGGCGGATATCCCTGCTGCGGATGTCCCAGCGGGTACCCGGGCGGCGGGTAGCCGGGCTGCTGGGGATACGGCCCCTGCGGCCCGTAACCCGGCTGCCCCGGCTGACCCGGTCCGTACGGCGGTGGTTGCTGCATCGAGCCCTCCCTCTCGAAGCGCGGGTCAGTGACATCCGGGGCTTCGCCCCGAGGCCGGGGGCTCCGCCACCCGGAGCCCCCGAAAGCGGTTAGTGCGCGAAGTGGCGCGTCCCCGTCAGGTACATCGTGACGCCCGCCTTCTCCGCGGCCGCGATCACCTCGGGGTCGCGGACCGAGCCGCCCGGCTGCACGATCGCGCGCACACCCGCCTCGACCAGCACCTCCAGGCCGTCCGGGAACGGGAAGAACGCGTCGGACGCGCCCACCGAACCCTTCGCCCGGTCGCCCGCCCGCGACACCGCGAGCCGCGACGAGTCGACGCGGTTGACCTGGCCCATGCCGACGCCGACGGTCGCGCCGTCCGCGGCGAGCAGGATCGCGTTCGACTTGACCGAGCGCAGCGAGCGCCACGCGAACTCGAGGTCGCGCAGGGTCTGCTCGTCGGCCGGGGTGCCGGTGGCCAGCTGCCAGTTCGCCGGGGCGTCGCCGGGCGCGTTGATCGCGTCGACGGTCTGCACGAGCACACCGCCGGAGATCTGGCGGAACTCGACCGGCGACGGCGCGATCTCCGGCAGCTTCAGCAGCCGGATGTTCTTCTTGCGCTGCAGGATCTCCAGGGCTTCGGCGTCGAAGTCCGGCGCCAGCACGACCTCGGTGAAGACTTCGGCGATCTGCTCCGCGGCCTCGCGGCTGACCGGCCGGTTCGTCGCGATGACGCCGCCGTAGGCCGAAACCGGGTCGCACGCGTGCGCCTTGCGGTGCGCCTCGGCGATGTCGGTGCCGACGGCGATGCCGCACGGGTTGGCGTGCTTGATGATCGCGACGGCCGGCGCGTCGAAGTCGAAGGCGGCGCGGCGGGCGGCGTCGGTGTCGACGTAGTTGTTGTAGGACATGGCCTTGCCGTGCAGCTGCTCGGCGTGCGCCAGGCCGGCCCGGTGCCCCTTGTACAGCGCGGCCCTCTGGTGCGGGTTCTCGCCGTAGCGCAGCACTTCCCCGCGTTCCCAGCTGACGCCGGAGAAGTCGGGGAAGCCGGAGTCGTCCGCGGGCGCGTACACGTTGGAGAACCACGAAGCGACGGCGATGTCGTAGGACGCCGTGTGCGCGTACGCCTGCGCGGCGAGGCGCTTGCGGTCGGCGAGGTCGAAGCCACCGTCGGCGACGCGCTCCAGGACCCAGCCGTAGCGGGCCGGGTCGACGACGACCGCGACGCTGCCGTGGTTCTTCGCCGCGCCGCGGACCATCGCCGGGCCGCCGATGTCGATGTTCTCGACGCAGTCCTCGGGGCTGGCGCCGGAGGCGACGGTCTGCTCGAACGGGTACAGGTTCACGACCAGCAGGTCGAACGCCGCGATGTCCAGCTTGCGCAGCTGCTCGACGTGGTCGGGGTTGCCCTGGTCGGCGAGCAGGCCGGCGTGCACGTTCGGGTGCAGCGTCTTGACGCGGCCATCGAGCGACTCGGGGAAGCCGGTGACGTCTTCGACCGGCGTGACCGGGACACCCGCGTCGGCGATGGCCTTCGCCGTGCCGCCCGTGGACACGATCTCGACGCCGGCCGCGTGCAGGCCCGTCGCGAGGTCCAGCAGGCCCGCCTTGTCCGAGACGCCGATCAGCGCCCGGCGGACCGGGCGCCGTCCCAGGTCAGTGCTCACGAAATGTCACCTTTCGTCCGTCCACGGTGCAGCCACCGCGGCCGAGTCGCTCGATCGTTTCCACCAGCAGCCTGCGTTCGACGGCCTTGATCCGTTCGTGCAGGACGTCTTCGGTGTCGTCGTGCTCCACGACGACCGCTTCCTGGGCGATGATCGGCCCGGTGTCGACCCCGGCGTCCGCGAAGTGCACGGTCGAGCCGGTGACCTTGACGCCGGCCTCGAGCGCGTCGCGCACCGCGTGCATGCCGGGGAACGACGGGAGCAGCGCCGGGTGCGTGTTGACCACCGTGAACCGGCCGAGGAACTGTTCGCCGAGGATCTTCATGAACCCGGCGGACACCACGAGGTCGGGTTGGTACGCCGCGACGGCCTCGGTCAGCGCCTTGTCCCAGGCGGCGCGGTCGGGGTGGTCGGCGACGCGGACCGCGAACGACGGGATGCTCAGGCGCTCGGCGCGGGTCAGGGCCTCGATGCCGGTGCGGTCGGCGCCGACGGCGACGACCTTGGCCGGGAAGCCGGACCGCCCGGTGGCGTCCAGCACCGCCTGCAGGAGGGTGCCGGAACCCGACGCGAGGACGACGAGCTTCACCGGAGTGGGCAGGTCCAACCGTTGAGACAGAGCGGGCTCCTTGCCGCGGGCGGTGCGCAGCCGGGCGCACGGCGCTTCACCAGGTCTCGTCAACCCTAACGGTCGGTCTCGTCCGGCTCGACGTCGCCGCAGGTCTCGGTGCCTCCGGTCACAGCCTCGCCGTCGCCGGCGGAGCTGTCACGGGAAAGCTCCCTGTCCTCGACGGCGGCACTTTCACGTGAAAGTGCAGCGTCCTCGCCCGGTTCCTCGGCTTCTTCGGGCTCTTCAGTGGCTTCGTCCTCTTCGGACGCTTCGAGTTCCTCGACGGCTTCGGCTGCTTCATCGACGTCGACCTCTTCGGCGTCCTGGAACGCTTCGTTGTCTTCGAGCGCTTCGGGCGGCGCCGGCGGCTCGTGCTCGCCGGTGAAGAACGCGACGAACGAACCCGGGATGACGATCCAGCAGAACGCGACGACCGACGCGACGCCGACCGGGACGCTCACCGGGTCGAACGGGCCGTCACCGAGCCGCCCGCCGGACAGCGTGCCCAGCAGGACGCAGCCGAGCGCGACCACCGCGCCGGCCACCGCGACCGCGCGGATGCGCTGCGCCGGGTCCGCGTCGACCTTGCGCAGCGTCCAGCCGACGAGCACGCCCGTCGCCGCCGGCAGTGCCAGGAGCGCCGGCCACCACGTCGCGGGATGCTCGGGCAGGCCACCCAGCAGCGGGACGCCGGGAACGGCACCGCCGCGGTAGCCGAACATCCCGACGTTCAGGTCGCCGATCGAGAAGCCGGGCCCGGTGACGAACGACAGCACGGCCGTCACGGCGTTCGGCAGGTACAGCACCGACAGCAGGAACATCCCGAAGCTGCTGCCGAGCGCGGGCTCGTACATGTCGGCCACCGTCCGCCAGGACAGCGCGGTCGCGACGGTGAACACCACGGCGCCGCAGGCCACCAGCACCGCGAGGCCCAGCGCACCGGCCCGGACCCCGCGCAGGGCGAGGGGGTCGAGACGCTCGGCGACGAAGTCCGGCAGCCCGCAGCACCGGACGATGCCCACCGCCGCGGCCGCCGCGGCGAGCAGCCCGGGCACGGCGAAGGCGACCAGCGGGTTCGCCGTCACCGGCGAGCCCTGCGCGCAGAGCGCGATGACGAGCCCGAACAGCGCGTGCGCGCCGGTGATCGTGACGAACACCGACAGCGCTTCGCGGGGTGACCGGCAGCCGAGGCGCACGGCGGCGCCGGACGCCGTCCGCGCGGCCAGGGCGAGCGCGCCCAGCGTCGGCAGCAACGGCAGCACGCCGAGCGGGTGGACGCCCAGGTCGAGCCGGACCTGGTGCGCGGCGAGCCAGCCGGGCCCGGCGGCCAGCAGCACGCCGGTGCCGGAGAAGACGGTGCGCGGGGCGGTGAGCGCCACCAGCGTCAGCACGGTCGCGACGGCGGCGTAGCCGGTGACCAGCGGGCCGAGGGCGGCGGCGAGCAACACCCGCACCCGCGCCGCCCGGGAAAGTACGACGTCGGGTTCGAGGTCGCCCACCGGCTCTTCACGGGAGTCGGTGAGCAGGTCCATGATCCGCACCCTGACATCCCCGCTGGTCCGACCGGGTGAGCCACGCCGCCGCCGGCCGGCGTGGGGAAGCTAACCCACCCGGTCGAGTAATCCCGGAGTGCAAAACACCCGCTGTGACACAGAGCGTCACAGCGGGTGCTTCGGGAACTGCGTCAGCTCGACTTGCCGAAGCCCCCGGGCGGCGTGCCCGGGTTGTCCGACGGCGGCTGCTGGAAGAACGAGCCCTGCTGCGGGGCGTACGTCGTGGCCTGCTGCCCCGGCGGCGGCGTGGTCGACGGCGGGTTCGGCGAGCCGTACTGGCCCTGCGAGAACGGCGCCCCCGACGGCTCCCCGCCCTGGCCGGCCGGGCCCGGCCCGTGTCCGGGCTGCTGCTGGCCGTACTGCTGCCCGGGCTGCCCGGGCTGGCCGTACTGCTGCTGCTGGCCGGGCTGGCCGCCGTACTGGCCGCCGTAGGACGGCGCGGCGGGCTTCGGCGCCGGCGGCTTGACGACGTCGTACTCGAGGAGCAGCGCGCCGACCGCGGCGACCATCTGCAGGATCCCCAGGATCAGGATGACGGTGACGATGCCGGGCGAAGTCTGCATCCCGACCAGCGCGTCCAAGACGTAGAGCGCGCCGAGGACGCTGAACAGCGCCGCGAACGGCAGCGTCTTCGGCCCCTTCGGCAGCGCGTGCATCCCGGCGAGCAGACCGCCACCCAGCAGGAAGACGCCACCGAGGCCGACGTCGCCGGCCTCGGAGAAGCCGAGGAAGTACTGCACGAGACCGAACAGCGCGACGCCCAGCGCGAGCAGCAGCGGCAGGTTCTGCGTGAGGCTCGCGGCGCCCGAGGGCGCCTGGTGGGAGTGCGGCGGCTGCTGCGCCGGGAAGCCACTGGACGGCGGTCCGGGGGGTTGCTGGCCGCCACCCTGCTGGGGGTAGCCAGGCCCACCGCTGGGGAAGGTCATCGGGATGCACTCCTGTCGGTTCGACCGGCACTCCGGGGCACGAGGACACCCGGGGAAGACGAGGCGGCTTTGTGTGCGCAGAACGCTAGCGCACTCGCAGGCCACCAGCCCATCAGACGCGTGAATACCTCGGGAGGTTTCGTCCCGAAACACAAGAGAGCCGGGCGCCTGTTCGACGCCCGGCTCTACCTGCGGTTACTCCCCGCAATTTCACGGGGTCCGGGGGCAGGCCCCCGGCCCGGGGGCTTGCCCCGGATGACACTGTGCTCAGCCGAGGTTGTTGTACAGCTCACGCGCGAGGACGGCGGTCTCGCTCGGGGTCTTGCCGACCTTGACGCCGGCGGCCTCGAGGGCCTCCTTCTTCGCGGCCGCCGTGCCGGAGGAGCCCGACACGATGGCGCCCGCGTGGCCCATGGTCTTGCCCTCGGGCGCGGTGAAGCCCGCGACGTAACCGACGACCGGCTTCGTCACGTTGTCCTTGATGTAGGCCGCGGCGCGCTCTTCGGCGTCGCCACCGATCTCGCCGATCATCACGATGACCTTGGTCTCGGGGTCCGCCTCGAACGCCTTGAGGGCGTCGATGTGCGTGGTGCCGATGATGGGGTCACCGCCGATGCCGACCGCGGTGGAGAAGCCGATGTCCCGCAGCTCGTACATCATCTGGTAGGTCAGCGTGCCGGACTTCGACACGAGGCCGATCTGGCCCGGGCCGGAGATGTCGGCCGGGATGATGCCGGCGTTCGACTTGCCGGGGCTGATCACGCCGGGGCAGTTCGGCCCGATGATCCGGGTCGTGCCGCCCTTCGCGACGGCGTGCGCCCAGAAGTAGGCCGAGTCGTGCACCGGGATGCCCTCGGTGATGACGACGGCCAGCGGGATCTCGGCGTCGATCGCCTCGACCACCGCGTCCTTGGCGAACTTCGGCGGCACGAAGATGACCGACACGTCGGCGCCGGTCTCCTTGATGGCCTCTTCGACCGTGCCGAAGACCTTGAGGTCCTTGCCCTCGATGGTGACGGTCTGGCCGGCCTTGCGGGCGTTGACGCCACCCACGATGTTGGTGCCGGACTTCAGCATCTTGGTCGCGTGCTTCATGCCTTCGGAGCCGGTGAGCCCCTGCACGATGACCTTGCTGTTCTCGTTCAGGAAGATCGACATCTCACGCACCTGCCGCGGCGAGCTCGGCAGCCTTGTCGGCCGCGTTGTCCATTGTGTCCACCACGGTGACCAGCGGGTGGTTCGCGTCGGCCAGGATCTGGCGACCCTCGACGACGTTGTTGCCGTCCAGACGGACGACCAGCGGCTTGGCGGCCTCGTCGCCCAGGATCTTCAGGGCCTCGACGATGCCGTTCGCCACCGCGTCGCAGGCGGTGATGCCGCCGAAGACGTTGACGAAGACGCTCTTCACGTCGGTGTCGTTGAGGATGACGTCCAGCCCGGCCGCCATGACCTCGGCCGACGCGCCGCCGCCGATGTCGAGGAAGTTCGCCGGCTTCACGCCGCCGTGCTTCTCGCCCGCGTACGCCACGACGTCCAAAGTGGACATGACGAGGCCCGCGCCGTTGCCGATGATGCCGACCTGGCCGTCGAGCTTGACGTAGTTGAGGTTCTTGGCCTTGGCCTTCGCCTCGAGCGGGTTCTCCGCGTCCTTGTCCACCAGGGCCTCGTGGCCCGGCTGGCGGAAGTCCGCGTTCTCGTCGAGGGTGACCTTGCCGTCGAGGGCGATGATCTTGTCCTGCGGGTCGCGGACCAGCGGGTTGACCTCGACCAGGGTGGCGTCCTCGGAGACGAAGGTCTCCCAGAGCTTCACGACGACGTCGGCGGCCTCGTCGATGATGTCGGCCGGGAAGTTGCCGGCCTTCAGGATCTCGAGCGCCTTCGCCTTGTCGACACCGGCGATCGAGTCGACCGGGATCTTGGCGAGCGCCTCGGGGCGCTCGACGGCGAGCTGCTCGATCTCCATGCCGCCTTCGGACGACGCCATCGCCAGGAAGGTCCGGTTGGACCGGTCCAGCAGGAAGGAGAAGTAGTACTCGGACGAGATGTCCGAGGCTTCGGCCACGAGCACGCGACGCGTGATGTGGCCCTTGATGTCGAGGCCGAGGATGGCTTCCGCCTTCTCCTTCGCCTCGTCCGGGGTCTGGGCCAGCTTGACGCCGCCCGCCTTCCCGCGGCCGCCGACCTTCACCTGCGCCTTGACGACGACCTGGTTACCGATCTGCTCCGCGGCGGCCTTGGCTTCTTCGGGGGTGCTAGCCACCGAGCCCGGCAGAACCGGTACTCCGTGGGCGGCGAAGAGATCCCTCGCCTGGTACTCGTAGAGGTCCACTACTCCAGTCTCCTGACGACACGCCACTGCAGGTGGTCCGCGACCGGACCGCGCTGTCGGACCAGTCGAGGTTAGCGACCTGCGTAGACGCAGGGGACTCCGCACCTGGTGAAGTCGGTCACCGTACGCGGTCAGACGGTGGTCCCGCGGTGTGAGACCGCCCACCGGAGAGCAGTTCCACAGCTTCTTCGAGGGATTTCGCGGCGTCGAGCGGGACCACGCGGACGGGGTCGAGCGCCTGTTCGAGGTCCGGCGGCGGCCGCTCGCCGAGCACGGCGACGGCGTCCGGGTCCTCCTGCTCGGCGGTGCGGACGATCTGTTCGACCGTGTCCAGCGGACCGGCGTGGACGACCTCCATGCCTGCGTCGCGCAGCACGCGGCCGAGCGCGACGGCGGCCGGGTCGGGGCGGGCGAACTCGACGACGAGCACCCGCGGCCGCTCACGGCTCACGGCGGCTCCCGGCAGCCGACATGCCGGCCGCGACGAGCAGCGCGACCACGGCGGCGAGCGCGAGCCAGAAGCCGGTCGACGGGCTCGCGTCGCCGAGGGAGCCGCCGACGAGCGGCAGCTCCGCGGCGTGCAGCGCGGTGAGCAGGGCGGCACCGGTCAGCAGGGCGGCCGCGGGCCTGGGCCGCGACCGCAGGGCCAGCGCGGCCGCGCCGGCGACGACCACGACGGTGGTCAGCAGCCCCCACGACGGGGTGTCGAAGTTCGACCACAGGCCGGGCGCGACGTAGCCGGGCACGCTGAAGACGGGCAGCCCGAACGCGGCGACGGCCAGCACCCCGCCGGCGACGACGGGGGTGAGCAGGCTGGTGCCCACCTCGGTGCCTTGGTCGGCGTCCTCGCGTTCGACGACCCCGGTCCCGGCGGCGGCGAGCGCGACCAGGGCGGCGAGCACGAGCGCGGCGAACGTCCAGGCGGCGCCGGCGCCGAGGTCGTAGGTGAAGACGGGGGTGGCGCCGGAGGTGCCGCCGAGGTCCGCGCCGCCGAAGCCGGCGAGGTTGCCGGCCTGGGTGGCGGTCAGCGCGGTGTTGAGGACGGCGGTGCCGGCCAGGACGATCCCCGCCCAGGCGAGCCCGAGCACGGGCCGCGCTCCCGCGGCGGTCTTCGGGAGGAGCGTCCCGAGCGCCGCGACGGCGACGACGAGCGCGGCGACGAGCAGGAACCATCGGGCGGGGCTTTCGGCGGCGGCGCTGACCGGGGCGGCGGCACCGGGGTTGAGCGCGGTGACGGCGACCTGCGGAGCGAAGGTCCCGACCAGGGCGGCGACCGCGGTGGCGAGGCCGAGCATCCCGGTCGTCAGGCGCCACCAGAAGAGGCCGGGGACCTTGACGTCGCGTTCTTCTTTCGGTGTTTCGCTGAGCCGCGTGAAGGCGAGGCCGGCGGTGACGGCCGTCGCCGCGAGCACGAGGACGGGGCCCCAGGTGACGTGCAGGTCGTCTCGGAGGAGCCCGGCCAGCACGGGTGGCGCGGCGACCGCGAAGGCGGCGGCGGTGAGGCCGAGCAGGGTGCCTTTCGCGGTGCTTTCGGAAGGAGAGGCGAGCGCTAGGGCGGCGGCCAGCGGCAGCGCGGCGGCGAGCAGCAGGTAGCCGCCGAGGGCGGGCCAGGGCCCTTCGAAGGCGGCACGGGCGAGCAGGAAGCCGTTGTCCGAGCCGACGGGGGCGGTGAGCAGCCCGACCGAGGCGGTCACGGCGAGCAGCGGGACGAGCAGGCGCCAGCGCCGGCGTTCGGGTTCTTCGACGGTGCGCCCGGCCCGCCAGGCGACGACTCCGGCAACCGCGGTGAGCAGCTCCCCGGCGACGAGCAACCAGAACCCGCCGCCGACGGCCGAGCCGCCGATGAAGCGATCGGGGAAGTAGAGCTCGGGCCGGATGGTGAGGGGGCCGTTGACGGCGAACTGCAGGTCGAGGACGAGGCGGCCGGGGGCGAGGGCGGCGAGACCCCGGAGGAGGCCCTTGGCGAGGTCGGGTTTTCGAGCGGCAGCGGTCCAGGTAGCGGCGACGACGGGGGCGAGCGTGAGGACGGCGAGCCACGGCCAGCTGGTGAACCCCGGGCCGGCGGCCGGAGAGACGGGGACGACGGCCGCGGTGGTGAGGGCGATGGCGCCGAGGGCGGCGAGGGCCAGGGCGATGGCCAAGGGACGGGAGGGGGTGGTGTCCTCGGCCCAGGTGGGGTCGGCGGGCTCATGCTGCACGCTCCCCGCGCGAGTTCTCGCAGGGCTGGTTTCGGCTTTTGCCGCGCGGGCCGGCCCGGCCTTCCCTGCACCACCGGGCTCGGTGCGAGCGGTCGCTGCGCCGGTGGCGCCGGCCTTCGCCGCGTCCGCAGGCCCGGCTTGCGCCGGGTCGGTGGGAGGTCGCCCGACTGGGGCTTTCGCCGATTCGGTGGTTTCGGCGGAAGCCTGCCGGGAAGTCTGTGCGCGAGGGGGCTTCCGCTTGCCGGGGAGACGGGTGGCCGCGGGGTCCTGCGGGGAGGCCGGGGAGCCGGGGGTGCTCCCGGTCGGGGGCTCTGAGCGTGGGGGCATTGCCCGCGAACCTAGCAAGTCCGGCGGGGGCGGGAGGTCCCAGCGGGGTGCGAGTCGGCGAGCGGTGCGGCTTGTGGGACAGCGCGAGTCGGCGAGGGGTACGGCTTGTCGAGCTAGGGGGTTGGCAGCACCTGGCGAACGCGGGGTTCGGTCACACGTAACGCCTGAATCTCCGTGCGCAAGGCCGAGAAGTCGGACAAAACCGGCGCATCCGAACCCAACCACGGCGCGAGTCGGTGAGCGGTTCGCGGACGTCGATGAACGGTCGACTTGCTCCGCGTCTCGAGCCTTCGCCAGGTGTCGGCTCAAAGCCTTCGCGCCCGCCGGCGACCGCCGTGAGACGTCGAAGATGCTTGAACATCCCCTGGCAAACGCTTATTCCGGGGCCCTGAGCCCTAAACGCCTGCCGTCGGTCCATAACCGCCCGCAAGAGCTGTAAGGCATGTCACAACCAATGCAGTAAACCCACTCTAACTTTGCGTAATTGCCACAGGTGGACGCAAGATCCACGCCACCCGATCGGCCGCCCGACAGGGCAGATCTTGCTTACGGCGGTACCCCTTCGTTACTGTCCCGGGGTCCCCATTACAGTCAGGTCACGAAGTAGGACGACGAGCGAACCACCCCCGAGGTTGGCTCACCGGGTTCCCCCGCCCGCAGTCCTCTGACCCGGCTCCCCGACGATGGAAGGCCCTGTCTTGGCTTCACACCGCTCCCCCGGCGGCCAAGCTCCTTCCCCGGCACTGAAGGACGCACTCGAAGGTGCGGTCGTTCGTGTCCGGGGTGCGCACCGCATCGCCCCGCCCTCCTCGGCCCTCCGCGGCCGTGTCGTGGTCGCCGCGGTGGCGGCCGGCGCGTTCGCCGCCGCAGCTGCGGGCTCCACCCTCAAGACGGTCACCGACTCCGACACCGCCGTGACGCCCCTGGCCAACAGCCAGGACGCCAGTGCGTCGCTCACCGCGGGAGGTGCGGGCACCGGGGGCGCCCCCGAGCTCCTGCCCACCGGTCACGCCGTCGACGCCTCCGCCGAGGCCGCGAAGCTTTCCGACAGCGCTTCGATCACGCAGGCCCGCGAGCAGCGTGAAGCCGACGCCGCCAAGAAGGCCGCCGAAGAAGCCGCCCGCCCCAAGACCTGCCTGCCGGCCCACGGCACCTTCACCTCGGGCTTCGGTGCCCGGTGGGGCACGAGCCACCTCGGCATCGACATCGCCAACTCGATCGGCACCCCGATCTACGCCGCCTCCGACGGCACCGTGATCGACGCCGGCCCCGCCAGCGGCTTCGGCCTCTGGGTCCGGGTGCAGCTCGACGACGGCACGATCCAGGTCTACGGCCACATGAACAGCTTCTCCGTCAAGGAGGGGCAGAAGGTCAAGTGCGGCCAGCAGATCGCCGAGATCGGCAACCGCGGTCAGAGCACCGGCCCGCACCTGCACTTCGAGGTGTGGCAGAACGGCACCAAGAAGATCGACCCCCGGCCCTGGCTGGCCGCGCGCGGCATCGTCATCTGATCCGTTCGTTCCGCACCGGCGGCCCGCGAAGGCACGCCACCGCACCGGGAAACCCGGCTGTAGAGCCATGATCCGCCGCCGAGGGCCGACGACGCCCCTCACCCGGGCGGACATCCGCTCCAGCCGGGACACCACGGCACTTCGAGACCGCGGGGGCACACGAGCCCCCGCGAAAGACAGCACGTAGTAGCGCACGGCCGCAATAACAGCCCGAGCGTGACGGATTTTCTTCGTGGAGCGGTGAACCGCAGCCATGAACGCGGACCGCCGCAGCGCAGCCGACGACGAACGTCCGCGAGCCGCAGCCGGCTCGACGGCCGAAAGCTCTCCAGGCCGCCCCACGCCCCTCGGGACACCCGAGACCGCGCCCGGCCCCGCCGAACCCGCCGGAAAGCGCCTCAGCGCCCGGAAACGGCTAAGGCCGCCCACCCGGCAAGCGGCGGATGAAGTACGCCACCGCGACCTGCCACACCGTGCACAGCTCCGCGGACCTCCGGACCGGCAACCAGCCCCAGGGCACAGCTCCCCCTGCGCCCCCCGCGGAGCGGACACGCGCGACACGACGCGTCGTCCAGCGGCGTCCCCGGCCTCAGGTGACACATCGCCCGTCCGCTCCGAGCTCGTGCTGCCTGAGCAGCGCTCGCCAGGCGGCGGCCAGCCGGCACGCCTCCGCTCCCGCACGCGAAGGGTTTCCTGAAGCCCCCGAAGGGTCCGGACCCCGATCCGGAACCACTGACCCCAGGACTCCTCGCAGGTGTTTTTGTACCCCTTCGGCCAGCAGGTGAAACAGCACCGCGTCCACACCACTTTACCCCCTCCGTCGAACTCGTGTTCGATTACGGGGTCCGTTCTACCGGTGGGGTACGACGATTCCGGCGGCGATCGCCGGGATCGCCGCCGGGTTCACTCGGACGGGTGTTAGAGCTTCACCATCGGCACGCTGCCGATCAGCATCAGGCGGACCTTGCCCGCCGCGCCGAAGTCGATCGTCGCCGTGGCGCGCGGGCCGACGCCGTCGCACGAGATCACCGTGCCCAGGCCGTACTTGTCGTGGCTGACCCGGTCGCCGACGTCCAGCTTCAGCGCCACCGTGTCCTTCCAGCCCTTGCCGAAAGACGGTGTCCCGGAAGAGGAAGACGACGAAGAAGACCGGCGCCCGCCCCACGTCGTCGCCGCGCGCGGAGTGCCGCCACCCCGTGAGCCGGACCCGAAACCGAACCCGGCGCTGGAGGGCTCCAACCGCCGCCAGTCGACGAGGTCGCCCGGCAGCTCGTCGAGGAACCGCGAAGCCGGGTTCATCGACGGCTGGCCCCAAGCCGACCGCGTGATCGCGCGCGAGACGTACAACCGCTTGCGCGCCCGCGTGATCGCGACGTACGCCAGCCGCCGTTCCTCGGCCAGCTCGGTCGGGTCGCCCAGCGCGCGCATGTGCGGGAAGACGCCGTCCTCCCAGCCGGTGCAGAAGACCACCGGGTACTCCAGGCCCTTCGCGGTGTGCACGGTCATCAGCGTGACCACGCCCGCGCCGCCGTCGCCTTCTTCGCCGCCGTCGGGCGAAGGCACCGAGTCGGCGTCCGCCACCAGTGACACGCGCTCGAGGAACGCCGGCAGCGATCCCGGCGCCGGTACCCCGGGCTCCACGACCAGCTCGGCGTTCTCGTCCGCGACGACCTCGGCGGTGATCTCGGTGAACTCCCGCGCCACCGTGACGAGCTCGTCCAGGTTCTCGACGCGCGTGTGGTCCTGCGGGTCTTCGGACTCCTCGAGCTCGACGCGGTAGCCGGTCTTCTCCAGCACGGCTTCGAGGACGTCGTGCACCTCGGCGCCGGCGGTGATCAGGTCGCCGAGCTCGTCGAGCATCCCGACGAACCCGCCGATCGCCTTGACCGAGCGCGGGTTCAGCAGCGGCACCTTGCCTTCGACGGCGTCCCGCAGCGCGGCCGCGAACGAGATCCGCTCCCGCTCGGCGTGCGTCGCCACGACGGCTTCGGCGCGGTCGCCGATGCCGCGCTTGGGCACGTTCAGCACGCGCCGCAGGCTGACCGTGTCCTCCGGGTTCGCCAGCACGCGCAGGTACGCGATCATGTCGCGGACTTCGCGCCGCTCGTAGAACCGCACGCCGCCGACGACCTTGTACGGCAGGCCGAGCCGGATGAAGATCTCTTCGAAGACACGGGACTGGTTGTTGGTGCGGTAGAAGACGGCGACGTCGGAGTAGTCCGCTTCACCCTTCTCCGCCAGCGCGTCGATCTCGCCCGCGACGAACGCGGCTTCGTCGTGGTCGTTGTCCGCGACGTAGCCGACGATCTTCTCGCCGTCGCCCGAGTCCGTCCACAGCCGCTTCGCGCGGCGGTTCGGGTTCCGCTCGATGACGGCGTTCGCCGCGGACAGGATCGTCTGCGTGGAGCGGTAGTTCTGCTCCAGCAGGATGGTGTGCGCGTTCGGGAAGTCCCGCTCGAACTCTTCGATGTTGCGGATCGTCGCGCCGCGGAAGGCGTAGATCGACTGGTCCGCGTCACCGACGACGACCAGCTCGGCCGGCTCGACGCCGGAATCGTTCGGCGCGGTCCCGGCCAGCTCGCGGACCAGGGTGTACTGCGCGTGGTTCGTGTCCTGGTACTCGTCGACCAGCACGTGGCGGAAGCGCCGCCGGTAGTACTCGGCGACGTCCGGGAACGCCTGCAGCAGCGAGACCGTGCGCATGATGAGGTCGTCGAAGTCGAAGGCGTTGGCCTGGTTCAGCCGCCGCTGGTACTCGGCGTAGACCTCGGCGACGCGGCGCTCGAGGTCGTTGGCCGCGTTGGCCGACGCCTCGTCCGGGTCGACGAGCTCGTTCTTCAGGTTCGAGATGTGGATGGCCAGCGTGCGGGCGGCGTAGCGCTTCGGGTCGATGTCGAGATCCCGTGCCACCAACGTGATCAGCCGCTTGGTGTCGTCCGAGTCGTAGATGGAGAAACTCGACGACATGTCCAGCGTCTTGGCTTCACGGCGCAGGATCCGCACGCACATCGAGTGGAACGTGGACACCCACATCGCGTTCGCGCGGCGCCCGACGAGCGCGGCGACGCGGTCGCGCATCTCGGCGGCGGCCTTGTTCGTGAACGTGATCGCCATGATTTCGCCGGGGTGCACACGGCGTTGCCCGAGCAGGTAGGCGATCCGGCGGGTCAGCACCCGGGTCTTGCCCGATCCCGCGCCCGCGACCACCAGCAGCGGGCCACCGGCGTGGGTGACGGCTTCGCGCTGGGACGGGTTCAGGTCGTCGAGCAGATCGGCCTGCCCGCCGGAAGCGGGCTTGCGCGCGGGGGTCTCGGCGGGGAGATCGAAGAGGGTGTCCATCGTCTGTCCACGCTACCCCGGGCGGGCGGGGCTCCGGCAGAAGCGTGCCGGCGCGGCCGGTCCGCGCGGGCTACCGCGTCGGGCGTAGCGGAAGGTGTCGCCTGGCGCCCGACGCGCGGCGGGCCCGCCGCGCGGAGCATCGGTCGGCATGGAAGACAACCGCACCGCCCGCATCCGGGCCGCCGACGCCGATCGCGAACGCGTCGCCACCGCCGTCCAGTCCGCCGGCTCCGAAGGCCGGCTCACCCTCGAAGAGGTCGAAGAGCGCCTCACCCACGTCTACAACGCGCGGTTCACCGACGAACTGACGACGCTCACCGCCGACCTGCCGCGGGCCGCGCCGGCGCGGCCCGGCTTCCCGTTGACCCGGGCCGCGCTGCGGCGGCACCCGGCGCTGCGCCTGCACCTCGCCGTGGTGGTCGCGATCGCGGTGCTGGTGATCGTCCGCTGGGCGGTGCTGGGCGCCGGCTTCTTCTGGCCGGCGTTCCCGATCTTCTGGCTCGCGGTGAGCCTCTTCGTTCATGCGGGGGTGCGCTCGTTCCGGGAGCGGCCCGGCGCGGCTGTGCCATACTGAACCCGTGCGGCACGCAGAGCGATTTTTTTACGGGACCCGGACTCCGGCTCCCGTGATCGCGTAGTGCCCGAACCGCCATCACGCCAGCCCCGGAGTCCACGGACCCGGGGCTGTCGCCGTCCCAGGGGCCGGATCCGGGCACCGAGGGAGAGGTCCCGATGAACGCACAAGCGACGAACGCCGACGGCCAGCCCGCCGAGCACACCCCGGCCGGGGACGACATCGCGGCGCTCCGGCAGGAGATCGACTGGCTGGACAAGGAGATCCTGCGGCTGGTGAAACGCCGGGTCGAGGTGTCCAAGACGATCGGGGCCGCGCGCATGGCCGCCGGCGGCACGCGGATCGTCTACAACCGCGAGATGGACGTCCTCGCGCGCTACCGCGAGCTGGGGCCGGACGGCCGCCAGCTGGCGATGGCGCTGCTGAACCTCGGCCGAGGCAGGCTCGGCCGGTAACGGTTGTCCGAATTCCGGGTCTTCCCTGAGGCACGGACGGCCCGGCTGCGGGCAGACTGGCGTCATGGAATGGCTCGTGAACCTCATCGCCGTCATCGTCGCGCTCGCGAGCGTGCTGGCCGCGCTGGGCCATGTGGGGTATCTGGCGATGCTGAACAACGCGGCGGGCAAGCGGGCCGGCGGCGCGCCGGTCGCGCAGTACGTCCGCGGCCGCTGGGCCGTTGCCGGCGGTACCACCGCGGCCTCGCTGTTCGCCTGGTTGCTCACGGCCGGGGGATCGACGCTCGACATCGTGGCGATCCTGGTCGCGGCGGGTAGCGGCGTGGTGGCGACGAAGGCGCTGCAGTCCACTCGCGACCGTTACCGCACGGGTGGCTGAAACGCCTGAGCTGGCTTGATCGCGCTGCGTGAGACTGCGTAGGGTCACATTCCCCCTTTCGGTCGCGCCCGACCGAGTGAAACCTCTGCAACTTGCAGGTTTGGGGGCGACTTTCTACGCCGGATGCTCCTAGGGTTGACGCCGTGAGGACCCTTGCGTCTGGGTCGGGCGAAGCCCGGGAGGCGCGCGGGGGCATCGGCCCCGCGCGCCCAGTCTCGCATGCGCGTGCATCTGCGCAGGATTCGGAACGCGAAGCCGCTCGTGAGGGTGCTCCGATCGGGTTCTCCTGCCGCCGGACGGCGTCACGGCGGAGCCGCCGGGTGGTCGAGCCGACATGACCCACGGCACGGAGTTCCACGGACGCGGCAGTGCGCCCGCGCATCCCGGGCGGCACCGGCTCGGCACCCCGGACGGCTGGACACCCCCGCTGCCCGAGAACCGCGCCGGGCGGCGCCACGCGGCCGGCCCGGCGCCGGTCGACCCGCCCGTGTCCGGGTCCCTCCCGCTCCCCCAGCCGATGTCCGGCACGCTCCCGCAGCCGTTGCTGCCCCAGCCCCGCGACCGGCGGCCCGCGCCCCCGCTGTTCCCCCCTTCGCACGGCAGCCTCCCCGTGGCCGACGACGTCGAGACGACCTCGCCGCCGCGCCCCGAGTCCCGCGCCGACCTGGCCGCCCGCCGCACCCGCGTCTCGCTGGCCGCCCCGCAGCCGCGCGGTGCGGAGCCGGAGGACGACGACGTCCGCATCTACGCGGCGCCGCCGATCGACGGGCTCGGCGTCGGGGGTTTCACCATCGGGTCGGTGCCCGCGTCCGTGACCCCGCCCAAGACGTGGAAGAAGGCGGCCTGGTTCGCCACCGGCGCGTCCGGCGCCGTGGTCGTCGGGCTGCTCTTCGCCGGGTCCTACCTGGTCGGGAAGCCCACGATGGACCAGGCCGTGCAGGGCGCGTGGCCGGGCTACCAGGGCGCGCCGACCGTCATCGACCCGACCGGCGAGACCGAACCGCCGTCCCGGCAAGGCGGTTCCGCGCCGGGCCCGGACGACAGCACGCCCACGCCGGACCAGCCGGCCGGGCGGACCGGCAGCGGCGGCGGCGCGGGCCCCGTCGACGGCGTCCCCCAGCCGCCGCGCACCGGTGGCACCGCCGACTCGGAGACGGCCGGCACGACCGCGCCGAGCGCGCGCCCGCAGAAGCCCCCGGTCACCCCCGCCCAGCGCGAAAACCCGGTCAAGCCGCCCTGGTGGTACTCCTTCCCGCCGGACGCCCAGACCATGGGGGACAACTCGGAAAAGTTCTTCAACACCGTCACCACCGACCCCGCCGCGGCGTCGTCGGTGACCACCGGCGAACTCCACGACCAGGGCCCGCAGGCCCTCGCCGAGCGGTACGCGGACGTCGCGTACTTCGAGGTCCGCAAGGTCAGCATCGACCAGCAGCGCGGCGTCACGGTGAACACCGTCGAAATCACCCACACCGACGGGACCAAGACGATCGAGGAGCGCACGCTGACGTTCGGGGACGGCGACAAAATCGTGGCTGACGGTCAGTAACCGACCTTGCACGTGCGGTTCGCCCGTTCCGATGCACGTGCGGTGCGCCGAGCGGTTACCCCTGGTCCGGGTGGGTGACATAAGCTGCCGCTCGTCGTATCGCGACGGCATTCCGGCGACAGAGCCTGGTGGTGCTCGTCCGCACAGGGTTACCTGACGACAGCGGATCCGGAACCGGCCACGAGTCGGCCATCCGGACCAACGGAAGCCCGGCGAACGGCCGAGCGACCGTCCCCGGAACCCCAGAGCGAGGACTTTCGTGCTTGATCGGCAGCGCACACGGCGTGAGGTACCCAACGCCGTCCGCGTCGAGGACGTGATCCCGGCCGAGATTCTCGACGGCGTCGGCGACGCCGACCGCGACTATCTCGAGCAGGTCTTCCGTGACCCGCAGAGGTTCCTGCCGCCGCGCCCGGAACCCGTCCGCGAGCCGGCTCGGGCCGAAGACGCCGACGAGCCGGAGAGCAGGTTCGTCCGCCGCGCCAAGCTGGCCGGGCTCGTCGCCGCCGGAGCGCTCGTCGCGGGCGCGGTGGTCGCCGCGCCGATGCTGACCAGCGCGCACCGAGCGGTGTCCGAAGGCGGTCAGTCCACGCCCGCCGGTTTCACCGGTGCCGCGGAGCTCGGCGGCCTCGCCGTCCCGCAGCACCAGGCCGGGGGCGGCGCACCCGAGCAGCACCCCGCGCCCGCGCCGGGCACGCACTCCAGTGGCGCGCCGTCCGCCGACGAGTCGACCAGTGGCACCCCGCGGAGCCAGGCCACGCCGGCCACCGCGGACCCGGTGCCGGACACCGCCGCCGACGCGCGCAGCGCGAGCCGGAAGATCCAGGCCGTCAAGGACTTCTACGCGGCCATCGCGCGGGACTCGACGGGCGCGCTCGCGCTGCTGAGCCCGTCGCTGGCCGACGGCGCGGCCGGCGAGCTGGTCCGCACCTGGAGCTCGATGGACGCCATCGACGTCCAGGAGGCCGACACGCAGATCAAGCCGGACGGCTCGATCCTCGCCGTCGCGACGCTCCACCGGCCGGACGGCGCCATGGTGCGCGTGACCCAGCTGTTCCGGGTCGCCGACACGGGCGGGTTGATCACCGAAGCCGAGCTCGTCTCGGCCCAGTACATGTAGCCCTGGGCGATCACCCCTTCACCCGTGGTTCAAGTGCCCGTACCGGATTCGTGTGCGCAGAGTGAGCGCCTAGCCTTGTCACGGGCCGGTCTCGGGAGAGTCGGCACACAGCCCACGACATGTGCATACGCTTCAGCGAAGCGGCGTGCGCGTGGCCGCGTCACCAGGCACCGATCCTCACGCCCTGGTGAAGTCGGAGCCCAAAGGGAGGTCGCGTGAGCGACGAGGGTCGCCTGGTCGCCGATCGATACCGCATCGTCGGCCGGATCGGCACGGGCGCGATGGGGGCCGTCTGGCAGGCGCACGACGAAGTCCTGGGCCGCACCGTGGCCATCAAGCAGCTCCTGCTCCATTCGCACCTGGACGAGCACGACGCCGAGGACGCGCGGCAGCGGACGATGCGCGAGGGCCGGATCGCGGCCCGCCTGCACCACCCGAACGCGATCTCCGTCTTCGACGTCGTCACCGACGACAACGGGCAGCCGTGCCTGATCATGGAGTACCTCAACTCCACCAGCCTGGCCGCCGTGCTGCAGGAACGCCGCACGCTGCCGCCGACCGAGGTGGCGCGCATCGGCGCCCAGGTCGCCGCGGCGCTGCGCGAGGCGCACGCGGTCGGCATCGTCCACCGCGACATCAAGCCGGGCAACATCCTGCTCGGCGCCAACGGCGTCGTGAAGATCACCGACTTCGGCATCTCCCGCGCCAAGGACGACGTCACGGTCACCAAGACCGGGATGATCGCCGGCACCCCCGCCTACCTGGCCCCCGAAGTCGCCATCGGGGGTGATCCCGGTCCGGAGTCCGACGTGTTCTCCCTCGGCTCCACGCTTTACGCGGCGTGCGAGGGCCAGCCGCCGTTCGGGCTGTCGGAGAACACGCTGAGCCTGCTGCACGCGGTCGCGGCCGGGCAGATCAACCCGCCGCGCCAGTCCGGCCCGCTGGCCAGCGTGCTGGCCGTGCTGCTGCACCCGGACATCGAGCACCGGCCGACCGCCGAGGAGTGCGAAGAGCTGCTGGCGGCCGTCGCCCGCGGTGAGCTGCCGCTCGGCGGGCCGTCGGACGAGACCATGATGGCGCCGTCCGCGGGCGTCCTGGGCGCGGCGGCCGTCGCGGACCCGAACGCGACCCAGATGTTCGACGAGATCCCCGCCGGCCATTCGGGCAGCCTGCTCGACGGCCAGGCCCCGACGCAGGCCGTGCCGTACTACGACGAGGACGACTACCCGGAGGGCACCGGCTACCCGGAGGACGACTACGACGGGTACCAGCGCCATCCCGAGGACGACCAGCACTACGTCGGCGGCGTGCCGCCCGGCTTGGCCGCCACCCGCGCGGTGCCGGTGCCCCCGCACGACCAGGGCCCGTACGCGGACGACTACGACGATTACGACGACGAGCCGGCCCCGCCGCCCCCGCCGCGGCGCCCGCAGACCAGCCCGGTCGACGATGACGACGAGAAGCCCGGCGCCTGGAAGCGCCCGGCGATCATCGGCGGCATCGTGGTCGTGGGCCTGGTCGCGCTGGCCGTCTGGCTGCTGAGCCCGAACAACCCGGAATCGCCGGCGGCGCCGATTTCGAGCAGCAAGCCGACGCCCGCCGCGTCGTCTTCGTCCCTGCCGTCGACGACGGAGGAGGAGCCGACCGAGACGGCGGACGTGCCGCCGCCGGTGCAGGAGACGACCTCGTCGAAGCGCACCACTTCGCGGCAGACCGAGCCGGAGCGGACCACGACTCCGTCCAAGACGACGACTCCGAAGACGACGACTCCGACGACAAGTTCCCCGCCTGAGACCACACCGGACCCGCCGACCAGTTCGGCGCAGGGTGGATGACCGAGGATCAGATTTGAGTTCTGAAGGAACCATCGTCGGCGGCCGGTTCCGGCTGGACCAGCCGATCGGCCGCGGCCGCGCGGGCATCGTGTGGCTGGCGTTCGACACGCGGCTCTTCCGCACCGTCGCGATGAAGCGGATGTACCTGCCGGTCGGCGCCGGCGACCGCGCCGAGCAGGCGCGCGCGGGCGCGATGCAGGAGGGCAAGGACGCAGCCCGGATCGAGCACCCCAGCGCGATCAAGGTGTTCGACGTGCTGCCCGACGGCCAGGACGTCTGGCTGGTGATGGAGTACATCCCGTCGCGCAGCATGGCGACGTTCCTCGCGGAGCACGGCCGGCTCACCCCTGATCAGGCGGCGCAGCTGGGGATCCAGCTCGGCAACGCGCTGACCGCGATCCACGCGGCCGGGTTCGTGCACCGCACGCTCGAGCCGGGCACGGTGCTGCTGGCCGACGACGGCGGCGTGAAGCTCACCGACATCGGCATCAGCGGCGGCGGGCCCCACGCGGCGTACGTGGCGCCCGAGGTCGCGCGCGGGCTGCCGCCGACGCCGGCCGCGGACGTCTTCTCGCTGGGCGCGACGCTGTACACGTCCGTCGAGGGCGTGCCGCCGTTCGGGGAGGACGGGCAGTCGTCCGAGCGGCCGGCGCAGAACGCGGGCGTGCTGACCGCGGCGCTGCGCAAGATGCTCCGGTCCGATCCGACGACGCGGCCGACGATGGCGGACACGGTCCGGTCGCTGAGCGCGATCACCGAAGGCCGCGAGACGGCGTTCATCCCGCCGACCGCGCCCGGGATGCAGCCGCCCCCGCCTCCGCCGCCGCCCTTCAACCCGGGGCTGGCGCCCGCGGCGCCGCCGATGCCGCCCTCGGGACCGCAGTTCCAGCAGCAGCTCCCGGTCGCCGCGCCCGGCTTCTCGCCGGCGGAGGAGACGCAGCGGATGCAGCCGGTGGCGCCGCCGACGCAGTACGCGCCGCCGCCCGCGCCGGGACCGCAGCCACAGGCCCAGACGTGGAACCTGCCGGTGTCGAAGAAGACGCTGATCACCGTGGCCGCGATCCTCGCGGCGGTGCTGGTCGGCATCCTCGTCTCGGAGCTGTTCTTCGTCTAGGCGACCTTGGCGGTCGCCGCGCGCATGGCTTCGAGCAGCGTGCGGACGGCCGGGTGGCCCCACGCCCGGGAGGCGACCGCGGCGTGGATCGCGCGGAACGGCTCCGGGTTGCGGATCTTGCGGACGACGACGCCGGGGTGCTGCGCGCCGAGCCCGAGCTCCGGGATGAGGCCGACGCCGATGCCGGCGGCGACGAACCCCTGCGCCGTCTGGTAGTCCTCGGACTCGACCACGACGTTGGGCGCGAACCCGGCGGACGCGCAGGCGCTGTCCAGGATGTCGCGGCAGATGCCGGGCAGGCCGTCGACGCCGACCCACGGCTCCTCGGCGAAATCCGTCAGGTCGAGCACGCGCTTGCGGGCCAGCGGGTGGGTCTTCGGCAGCACCGCCCGGTACGGGTCGTCGAGCAGGTGGACGAGCTCGACGCCCTTGGCGGGCGGGGTGCGGCGCGGGAAGACGGTGATCGCGACGTCGGCGTTGCCCGCCTCGACGTCCATCATCGGGTCGTCCGGCTCGACCAGCTTGAGGTCCAGGCGGACGCCGGGGTGCTCGCGGCGGACCGCGGCGATGGCGGGCGGGACCAGGGACGCCCCGGCCGTCGCGAAGTAGCGGATGGTGACGCGGCCGATGCGGCCCTCCTTGAGCTCGGTCAACGCCGCTTCGGCCTTCGCGAGCTCGGTGCTCAGCGTCTCGGCGTGCTCGGACAGCAGGGCGCCCGCCGGCGTCGGCCGGACGCCGCGTCCGACGCGTTCGAGCAGTGCGGTGCCGGCTTCGCGTTCCAGCGCCGACAGCTGCTGGCTGATCGCGGACGGCGTGTAGCCGAGGTTGCGGGCCGCGGCGGTGATCGACCCGCTGGTGATCACGGCGCGGAGGACCTGCATGCGGCGGACGTCGAGCATGCCTCGATCGTACAGCTGGGCTTAACGGTTCCTGCAGTTAATTTCGCTTGTCCTTACGTCTTTCCCGTACGAAGCTGGCCCAAGATCGGAGAAGGAGGACCTGGGGTGGGCGAGACGAAGACCCTGCTGCGGATCGGCGCGCTGGCGTTGATGTGGGGCTCGAGCTTCTTCTGGATCAAGCTGGGGCTGGGGATGTTTTCGCCGGTGCAGCTGGTGCTGGCGCGGCTCGTGCTCGGCGCGGTGATGCTGCTGGTGCTGTGCCGGTTGCAGCGGGCGCGCCTGCCGCGCGACCGGCGGGTGTGGGGTCACCTGGCCGTCGCGGCGTTCTTCCACAACGCGCTGCCGTTCCTGCTGTTCGCGATCGGCGAGACGACCGTCGACTCGGGCATCACCGGGGTGCTGAACTCGACGACGCCGCTGTGGGTGCTGCTGGCGGCGCCGCTGATGGGGACGTCGTCCCGGATGACCGGCACGCGGCTGGCGGGGCTCCTGGTCGGGCTCGGCGGGATCTTGCTGATCTTCGCGCCGTGGCAGGCGTCGGGGCTGCTGAGCTGGGGCGCGCTGGCGTGCCTCGCGGCGGCGGCGAGCTACGGCTTCGCGTTCGTCTACGAGGGCAAGTACCTGTCGTCTTCGACGTCTTCGCCGTACGCGATCTCGGCCGGGCAGATGCTGCTGGCCAGCGGAATGCTGGTGCTGGTGCTGCCGGCGGGCGGATTCACGCCGGTGCACGTTTCTCTTGGTCCGCTCCTGGCGGTGTTGGTGCTGGGCATCGGCTCGACGGGCTTTGCGTTCGCGCTGAACTACCAGCTCCTGGCGAGCGAGGGCGCGGTCGCGGCGTCGGTGGTCGGCTACCTGCTGCCGGTGGTCTCGGTGCTGCTGGGCGCGGTGTTCCTGGGCGAGCAGCTGAACCTGCGGGTGATCGCGGGCATGGTGGTCGTCCTCGGCGGGGTCGCGCTGACCCGCCTCCCGAAACCGGAGCGAGTGGCCGCGGAAGTACCCGGTGACCAAGCGGATGGGCTTGGTGACGACACCGCCGGGAACGCGCCGCGGCCGCTCGCTCCTCTGGCGGACTGAAGTATCAGACGAGGCGGCGGTCGGAGGCCCAGCGGGAGAGCTCGTAGCGGTTCGAGAGCTGGGTCTTCCGCAGGACGCTCGACACATGCGTCTCGACGGTCTTCACCGAGATGAACAGCTCCGACGCGATCTCCTTGTACGCGTACCCGCGCGCCAGCAGGCGCAGGACGTCGCGCTCGCGGGGGGTCAGGAGGTCCAGCTCGGGGTCGTTGATCGGGGCCGAACCCGGGCGGTCGGCGAACGCGTCCAACACGAAGCCCGCCAGGCGCGGGGAGAACACCGCGTCGCCGTCCGAGACGCGGACCACCGCGCGGACCAGCTCCTTCGACGAGATCGTCTTCGTGACGTACCCGCGGGCGCCCGCGCGGATGACCGCGATGACGTCCTCCGCCGCGTCGGACACCGACAGCGCCAGGAACACCACGTCCGGCAGCTCCGGGCGCACGCGGCGCAGCACTTCGGCACCGCCGCCGTCGGGCATGTGGACGTCGAGCAGCACCACCTGGGGCTTCGTGCGGGCGATGCCCGCCACCGCCTCGGCCACCGAACCGGCCTCGCCGACGACGCGGACTTCGTCCGTGATCGAGTCGAGCTCGGTGCGGACCCCCGCGCGGAACAGCGCGTGGTCGTCGACCAGGAACACCTTCACCGGTTCACGCTGGCTGTCAGTCACGAGTTCGAGCATAGCCGCCTCACGCTGCCCCCTTGCCCGCTTTCACCGGCATGGCGAGCTGCACTTCGGTGCCCTCCCCCGGCGCGGTGCGGACCTTGCACGTGCCGCCGTGCCGGGTCATCCGGCCGCGGATCGAGTCGGCGAGCCCGTGGCGGTCGTCGGGGACCAGGTCCGGGTCGAAGCCCTTGCCGCGGTCGCGGACGAACACCGTCACCGCCGTCGGCTCGACCTCGGCGAAGACGCTGACCTCTTCGACGCCGGCGTGCTTCGCGGCGTTGACGATCGCTTCGCGCGCGGCCTGGACCAGCGCGACCAGCGAGTCGTCCAGCTCGGCGTCGCCGACGACGACCTGGCCGACGGAGATCGCGAACGTGTCCTCGACCTCGCCGCACGCCGTGGCGAGCGCTTCGGACAGCTGCCCGGTGGTCGGGGTTTCCTCGCCCATCTCGGCGGGCTTGCCGTAGCCGTTCGGGCCGTAGAGCCAGCCGCGCAGCTCGCGTTCCTGGCTGCGGGCGAGCCGCGCGACCTCGCGCGGCTGCTCGCTCTGCTTCTGGATCAGCGCGAGGGTCTGCAGGACGGAGTCGTGCAGGTGCGCGGCGATCTCGGCGCGTTCGTCGGTGCGGATGCGGGCCTTGCGCTCGTCGGAGAGGTCGCGGACCAACCGCAGCCAGAACGGGATGGTCAGCACGGCGACACCGATGAGCGTCGCGATGACGGCGATCAGGGCGAACTGGACCTGGTCGAGGCTGCCGCTGCGGAGCACGACGACGCCGATGCCGGTGATCACCAGCGCGACGCCGGCGACGATCCGGATCGCGGCCGACCAGCCGCCCCCGCCGAGGAAGGCACCCGCGAAGCCGTCCTTCGCGCCGACGCGCCAACGGCGGCGCTGCGACTCGTCGGCCTCGCGCCAGACGACGGCGAGACCGATCATCGCGACGGCGAGCGGCACGGCGACCCAGCCGCTGATGAACCCGGTGAGCGTCCCGCTGGCGACGGCGAGGCCGACGCCGAGCGCGATCAGGCCGAACGCCTGCTGGCGCTCCTTCGAAGTGGGTGCCTTGGCGGTTTCTTCGGTCTGCTGCTGGACGAAGACCCAGAGGAGCCCGTAGGCGAGCAGGCCGGCGCCGTTCAGGGCGGCGAGCAGCGCGAAGGCCGTCCGCACCCAGACGACGGGCACCCCGAGGTGATCGGCGAGCCCCCCGGCGACCCCGGCGATCGCCCGCCCGGACCGGCGCCGGAACATCTTGGGCTTCTCCGGGACGGCCACCTGGTCGGGGGCTACGTGGTCGAGGGCTTCCTGCACGAGGTCCATGGTCACACGTGGTCGTGCGCGGGTGCATCGGGGAAAATCCCGGACCGCCGGGTCAATGCCAGGGCGCCGGACCGGTCCGGCTCGCCCAGGCGGCGAGAGCGTGCACGTCGACCAGGCGGATGCCGTGGTGAGCGGCGTACTGCCGGGCTTGTTTCGTGAACGTCGAGGTGGTGACCACGGCGGCGACGCGGGCGCCGTGCACGGTGTAGCAGGTGCCGCCGAACCGCTGCAGGTCCGGCCCGCCGACCTTGTGCGTTCCGCTGAACCAAGGTCGTGGCCGGAACTCGCTCGTTACACCTGGCCCCGGAGTCCCCCTCCGGGAAACCTCAGGGACCATCCCGGATGTCCGCCCGCCGCCCGTGGCGCATGCTCTTCGGTATGAGTGGTGCGAGTGAGACACGGGCACCGAAGCCGAGTCCGTTGAACGGCTTCGAGGAGACCGTGAAGGACTTCTGGGTGAGCCGGCCGAGGCGGCCGCACGCCGGGCGGAAGGTGGCCGGGGTGGCCGCCGCCATCGGGTACCGGTACGGGATCGATCCCGTCGTCGTGCGGATCGCCCTGGTGGTCGCGACGATCTTCGGCGGCTTCGGCGTTCCCTTCTACCTGCTGGGGTGGCTCTTCCTGCCCGGCGAAAGCGACGAGGTCTCCGGCTTCGAAGCCCTGATCGGGCGCGGCCGGTCGTCGGTGTCGCCGGCCTTCGCCGTCGTGCTCGGCGTGCTCACCGTCGTCAGTGTCGGGGGCAGCTTCAGCGGTGCGTGGTTCGACGGCGGCGCTCTCATCAGCTTCGCGCTCATCACCATCGCGCTCTACCTGCTGCACCGCAACCGCGGCCAGGAGAACCGGCCCGCTCCGGTCGTCCCGCGGACACAAGCCTTCACCGGGAACGGAGCCTTCACCATGACCGACACCGCGACCGCGGCCGCCGAAGCGGAGGCGAAGCCGGGGTGGGACCCGCTCGCCGCCGACCCGGCCGGCTGGGACCTGCCCGACCCGCCGTCGACGCAGCCGCCGCCTCCGCCCGCGCCGCGGGCCTACCAGCGGCCCGAACGGCGCCGCAACTCCAAGGTCGGCTCGGTGACCTTCGCGCTCGCCGTGCTGACCGCCGGCGGTGGCGTGCTGGCGAACCTCAACGGCGCGAGCTGGTTCTCCGCGCAGCACGTCATCGGCCTGGTGCTCGGCGTGGTCGGGATCGGCCTGGTCACCGGCGCGTTCGCCCGCGGCGGGCGCGGCCTGATCGGGCTCGCCGTCCCGCTCGCGATCGCCGGAATGGTGCTGACGACCGTGCCGTTCGAGAACTTCGACTTCCGCGGCGGCGCGGGCGACCTCAGCCTGACCCCGCATTCCATGGCCGACGTGAAGCCGCTCTACCAGCACGCGGCGGGCGACCTCGACGTCGACCTTACCGAGCTGCCGGCCGGCTCCCCCGCGATCACCACCAACGTGGTCAACGGCGCGGGCGACACCACCGTCATCGTGCCGGACACGGCGGACGTCACCTACGACTGCCACACCGGCGCCGGCTCGACGGAGTGCTTCGACCGCTCCACCGACGGCATCAGCCAGGACGCGCTGACCGGCATCGACTACGGCAAGGACGGCCCCGGCGGCCAGCAGATCATCCTGCACGTGAAGAACAGCGTGGGCAACGTGGAGGTGCGCCGTGGCTGACCAGAACCCTTACGCCTACGACAACCCGGCGGAAACCCAGCCGCCCGCGAAACGCGGCGGGCTGGACGTCTTCACCCTGATCGTCGGGATCGCGACGCTGCTCGTGTCCGCCTACGTCCTTTCGGACGGCGCGAGCTGGCTGCCGCAGTTCGACTTCCGCTGGGTGATCGCCGGTGGCGCGGTGTTCGTGGGGCTCATGCTCCTCGGCGCTTCGTTCGGCAGCAAACGCCGCCGCTAGAGCCGAAACCGCCACTCACTCTCGAGGCCCTGGATCCCACGCCAGGGCCTCGAGTCCTGTCTAGGGGCTTACTCCCACTCGATGGTGCCCGGCGGCTTGGACGTCACGTCCAGGACCACCCGGTTGACCTCCGCCACCTCGTTGGTGATGCGGGTCGAGATGCGCTCCAGGACTTCGTAGGGCAGCCGGGTCCAGTCCGCGGTCATCGCGTCCTCGGACGACACCGGCCGCAGGACGATCGGGTGCCCGTAGGTCCGGCCGTCGCCCTGGACGCCGACGCTGCGGACGTCGGCGAGGAGCACCACCGGGCACTGCCAGATGCTGCGGTCCAGCCCGGCCGCCGTCAGCTCCTCACGCGCGATCAGGTCGGCCGTCCTGAGGATGTCGAGACGGTGTTGATCGACCGCGCCGATGATGCGGATGCCCAGGCCGGGGCCGGGGAACGGCTGGCGCTGGACGATCGTCTCGGGCAGGCCCAGCTCCAGGCCGACGCGGCGGACCTCGTCCTTGAACAGCAGCCGCAGCGGCTCGACCAGCTCGAACTGCAGGTCGTCCGGCAGGCCGCCGACGTTGTGGTGGCTCTTGATGTTGGCCGTGCCCTCGCCGCCGCCGGACTCGACGACGTCCGGGTAGAGCGTGCCCTGGACCAGGAACTTGTAGTCGCCCTGGGCCTTCAGGTCGCGCTCGGCCTGCTCGAAGACGCGAATGAACTCGCGGCCGATGATCTTGCGCTTCTGCTCCGGGTCGGTGACGCCGGCGAGCGCGTCGAGGAAGCGTTCCCGCGCGTCGATGGTGACGAGGTTGACCCCGGTGGCGGAGACGAAGTCCTGCTCCACCTGGGTGCGCTCGCCCGCGCGCAGCAGGCCGTGGTCGACGAACACGCAGGTCAGCCGGTCACCGATGGCGCGCTGCACGAGCGCCGCCGCAACGGCGGAGTCGACGCCGCCGGACAGGCCGCAGATCGCGCGGCCGTCGCCGATCTGGTCGCTGATCCGCTTGACCTGGTCTTCGACGATCGACGACGTCGTCCACTGCGGCTCGATCCCGGCGATGTCGCGCAGGAACCGGCGCAGCACCTCCTGGCCGTGCGGCGAGTGCGCGACTTCCGGATGGTACTGGACGCCGGCGAAGCGGCGCGCGACGTCTTCGAAGCCGGCGACCTCGGCGCCGTCGGAGGACGCCGTGACGACCGAGCCCTCCGGGGCCTTGGTGACGCTGTCGTTGTGGCTCATCCACGCGGGCTGGTGCGCGGGCAGGCCGGCGTGCAGGACCCCGCCGTCCCCGGTCACGCGGACCTCGGTGCGGCCGAACTCGCGGACGCCGGTCGGCTCGACGACCCCGCCGAGCGCGCTGGCCAGCAACTGGTGGCCGTAGCAGATGCCGAACATCGGGACGCCGGCTTCGGTGAGCTTCGGGTCCATGCCCGGGGCGCCTTCGGCGTACACGCTCGAGGGGCCGCCGGAAAGGATGATGGCCGCGGGGTTCTTCGCGAGGATCTCTTCGGTGGACGCGCTGTGCGGCACGACCTCCGAGTAGATCTGCGCCTCGCGGACGCGCCGGGCGATCAGCTGCGCGTACTGCGCCCCGAAGTCCACGACGAGAACCGGACCGGTGGGGTTGGGCACCTGAGGACCTCCTGGCAGCGGCGGGTTTCCCCTCCATCGTCCCAGGTGGGCTGGGTCACCCGGGATTCAGGGCCGCCGCTGTCCTCGATCGGGCCTACGGTGCCCGCTATGGCTGTGAACTGGACGAAGGAACTGACCGACCAGCTCGACTTCCACTGGAACGTCCTGGTGCGCCCGAAGCTCGAAGGGCTCACCGACGACGAGTACTTCTGGGAGCCGGTGAAGGGGTGCTGGACCGTGCGGGCGCGCGAGTCCGACGACGAACCCGGCACGGGTCCGTTCACGATCGACTTCGCCTTCCCGGAGCCCACGCCGCCGCCGGTCACGACGATCGCGTGGCGGCTCGGCCACATCCTCGTCGGCGTCCTGGGGATGCGGATCGCGTCGCACTTCGGCGGCCCCGCCATGACCTACGACGACTACCCGTACCCGGGCACCGCGGCCGAGGCGATCGCGCTGCTGGACGAGTACTACGCCCGGTGGCTCGAAGGGGTGAAATCCCTGGACGACGACGCGCTCGCGCGGCCGTGCGGCCCGGCGGAGGGCCCGTATGCCGAGTACCCGATGGCCACGCTGGTGCTGCACATCCACCGCGAGATGATCCACCACTGCGCCGAAGTCCTGCTGCTGCGCGATCTCCACCGCGGCCGGTGATCTGTAACGCCGAGTCACCATCGGCCCGATTCACCGGGTATCGAGGGCGGCTCCGGCCGGAGCCGCCGCGCCGAGGGGACGCGCATGCTCTACCGACTCCGCCCGCCCGACCGTCTGACTTGGTGTGACGTGCCCGGGTACGCGGTCTGCCGCGCCGACGACCAGCCCCAACCCGACTGGGAACGGCTGTCGTGGGTGCCCGCCGAAACGCGCGCGTTCAGCAACGACCTCTTGCGGATCGCCGTCCGGTGCGGCGTGCGCTCGGGAGGCGGGATCGTCCTCGACGCCCGGCACACCCAGGACCTGGGCCGCGCCGATGAGCTGCGGTGCGAACGGATCGCCGCCGCCCAGGCCCGGGCGGAGCTGCGCAGCGGCGCGGGCGGGCCGCTGGTGGGGGTGCGCGGCCCGGACACCCGGTGGGAAGACCTGGAGTGGGAGCGCACCGAGGAAGCGGCCCGAAAGGCCGAAGCGGATCTCGCCGAGATCCTCGCCGTGCCGGTGCAGGCGCACCTCGTCGACCACTGGCACCGGCTCGGCGGCCACCTCACCCGCCCTTGACGCCACTTTCGCCGGGAAAGTGATCCGGAGGTGGTGGCACCGGATCACTTTCGGCGGGAAAGTGATGCGGTGTTACGACCTCCGGATCTGGGGCAAGAGTGGGTGATGGGCGCCGCGGCAGCAGCAGGAAGCCCCGTGCCATCCCCAGCAGGCACGGGAGACCGTGGTTGTCGTGGACGACCGTGTCGGCCACGGCCAGCACCGGCACCGCGAACGCCATGACCCGGAACTGCATCGGCACCACCACGCCGTAGCGGCGGGACGCCACCACGACCACGACCGCCAGCGCGCCGATGAGGCCGGTCACGCACATCGAGTTGCCCGCGCCGACCGGGTTGAGCCAGACGTAGCTCATGAACTGCCCGAACAGGCCGCAGCCGAAGTAGAGGACCAGCCAGCGACCGCGGCCGAACACGCGCTCGGCGAGCGTGCCGAACACGGCCAGCCAGAGCAGGTTCGAGACCAGCGCGAACGCCCAGCCGTCCTGGAAGAACATCCCGGTGACCAGGCGGTACCACTCGCCGTCGTCGATGCGTGCCGCGTCGCGGACCACCGCGTCGTACAGCGGGGGGTGCGCGAGCTGCGCGATCCCGCACGCCAGCGTCACCAGGAACACCGCGGCGGTGAGGTACGGGCGGCGGGCCCCGGTGGCCAGTGCCCCGAACGGGGTGCGGGATGCGCTGCGCGTGGTCATGGCCGAAAATCTAGGTGCGACAGCGCCACCACACCCCCGACGTTTGTCACGAACCTCCACGGGAAAGGCCCCGGCATGCGAGCGACAGTCATCTACGGCGCCGGCGACGTCCGGGTCGAGACCGTTCCCGACCCGAAGCTGGTGGAGCCGACCGACGTCGTCCTGCGGGTCGTCCGGTCCTGCATCTGCGGCAGCGACCTCTGGCCGTACGCCGGCATGAAGCCGAGCGAGCACGGCCGCCGGATCGGCCACGAGTTCCTCGGGATCGTCGAGGAGACCGGCGCCGACGTCCGAAGCGTCAAGAAGGGCGACCTCGCCGTCGCGCCGTTCGTCTGGTCCGACAACACCTGCGAGTTCTGCCGCGAAGGCCTGCAGACATCGTGCCTGCACGGCGGCGGCTGGGGCGCCAAGGGCGTCGACGGCGGCCAAGGCGAGGCCGTGCGCGTCCCGCAGGCCGACGGCACGCTCGTCAAGCTCCCGCACACCGAGGACGACGACCTGCTCGCCTCGATGCTGACCCTGTCCGACGTCTTCTCCACCGGCCACCACGCCGCGGTGACGGCGCGGGTGAGCGAGGGCCGGAACGTCACCGTCATCGGCGACGGCGCCGTCGGGCTCTCCGCCGTCCTCGCGGCGAAACGCCTCGGCGCCGGCCGGATCGTCCTCATGGGCCGCCACCGGGCGCGAACCGACCTCGGCCGCGAGTTCGGCGCGACCGACGTCGTCGCCGAGCGCGGCGAGGAAGGCATCGAAAAGGTGCGCGAGCTGACGAACGGCCAGGGCACGCACGCCGTGCTCGAATGCGTCGGCACCAAGGGCGCCTTCGAAATGGGCGTCGGGGTCGTGCGGGCGGGCGGCGCGGTCAGCCGGGTCGGCCTGCCGCAGTACGAGGACGGGCCGATCGGCGTGGGCGTGTTCCGCCGCAACGTCACCGTCACCGGCGGGGTCGCCCCGGCGCGGCACTACATCCCCGAACTGCTGCCGGACGTCCTGGACGGCAAGTACCAGCCGGGTCGCGTGTTCGACCGCACGATCGACGTCGAAGGCGTGCCGGACGGCTACCGCGCCATGGCCGACCGCGAGGCGCTCAAGGTGCTCATCAAGCCGTGACCCGTCCGGGTGGGGGTCCCACGCCGGACTCCTCACCCGGATTACGTTGGTACGCATGGACATGATCACCCCCGAGCCGCGCCCCGCCTGGATCGCCGGCCGCCCGGAGCCGGGCGCCACCACTCTCGTCGTGCACCACCCGTACGACGGCAGCGAGGTCGCCACGGTCGCCGTGCCCGGGCCGGACCAGGTCGAGCGCGCGGTCGCCGCCGCGGTGTCGGTCGCGAAGGAGCTGCGCAGCATCCCCGCGCACGTCCGCGCCGGCGCGCTCGAGCACGTGTCCCGGGTGCTCGCCGCCCGCGCCGAAGAGATCGCCGAAGTGATCACGGCCGAGAACGGCAAGCCGCTCAAGTGGGCCGAGGCCGAGGTCAAGCGGGCGGTGTCGGTGTTCCGCATCGCCGCCGAGGAGGCCCGCCGGTTCACCGGCGACGTCCAGCGCCTCGACACCGACCCGGCCGGCGAGGCGCGGCTGGCGCTGACCCGCCGCGTGCCGCGCGGGCCGGTGCTCGGCATCGCGCCGTTCAACTTCCCGCTGAACCTGGTGGCGCACAAGGTGGCGCCGTCGCTGGCGATCGGCGCGCCGATCATCGTCAAGCCGGCGCCGCGCACCCCGCTCTCGGCGTTGGTCCTCGGCGAGATCCTGGCCGAGACGGACCTTCCCGAGGGGTCGTTTTCCGTGCTGCCGTTGGGAAACGACGAGACGAAGGCGCTCGTCGCCGACCCGCGGCTGCCCGTCGTGTCGTTCACCGGCTCGGGGCCGGTCGGCTGGTCGCTCAAGGACGCCGCGCCGCGCAAGCACGTCGTGCTGGAGCTCGGCGGCAACGCGGCGGCCGTCGTGCTGCGCGACTGGCCGGACCCCGAAGGCGCCGCGCACCGCATCGCCACCTTCGGCAACTACCAGGCCGGGCAGTCCTGCATCGCCGTGCAGCGGGTGATCGTGGACGCGGCCGTCGCGGAGGAGTTCGTGCCCGCGCTGGTGGAGGCCGTCGAGTCGCAGCGGACGGGCGACCCGTACGACCGCGCCACCGACGTCGGCCCGGTGGTCGACGAAGCCGCCGCCGAGCGGATCGTGGCGTGGGTCGAGGACGCTGTCGCCGCGGGCGCGAAGCTGCTCACCGGTGGCACCCGCGACGGCGCGACCGTGGCTCCGACCCTGCTCACCGACGTCCCGCCGGACGCCAAGGCGTGGGCCGAGGAGATCTTCGGCCCGGTGCTCGCGGTGTCCGTTGTGGACGGTGTGGACGAGGCCTTCCGGTCGGTCAACGCCTCCGCGTACGGCCTGCAGGCCGGCGTCTTCACCACCGACGTCCAGCTGGCGTTCCACGCGTCGGCGGAGCTCGAGGTCGGCGGCGTGATCATCGGCGACGTCCCGTCCTACCGCGCCGACCAGATGCCCTACGGCGGCGTCAAGGGCTCCGGCGTCGGGCGTGAAGGCGTCCTCGCGGCCATGCACGACCTGACGGAGGAGCGCGTCACGGTCTTCACCGGCATCGACCTTTAAGCGACGACGCTTTGCCCGAACCGGAAGACGTTGTAGGGGTCGTACTTCTTCGAGACGTCCTCGAGCCGTCTCGCGTTGTCGCCGTAGTAGGCGGCCTTCCAGTCGGGCAGGGCGGGGTCGATGTAGTTGACGTACCCGCCGCCCGCGCCGGCCGCCGCGAGACCCGCGACGACGTCGCCGACCGACTGCGCGACCTTCGCCCGGTTCTTCGTCGTCGCGGGCGCGTAGATCTGCACGCTGGCCAGCGCGTCGCGGTGCCAGAACGCCGTCGCGTCCTTCGCCGGCTCGCCGACCTTCCCGCCGAGGCCGTCGATGAGCAGGTCCATGCCCGTCCGGCCGTCGGCGAGGGCGACGATCTTCGCCGGATCGACCGGGCTGGTGATGATCCGCGACGACGCGACGAACGCCTGCCGGGCCGAGCTGCCGGAGAAGTAGTTCATGGCGCCCAGGTAGTCGAGGCTCTTCACGGTGCGCTGGGTCGGCCGCGCGCCGGCGTTCGTGACCAGGTTGTTCAGCAGCGTGTTCAACCCCGGCGGGTTGCCGACGTAGCAGCCGCCGACCCGGCACTGGACCGGCGAGCCACCGGAGAGCACGATGTTCGCCCACAGCTCCGGCGGCGTCGCGGCGATCCACTGCTGCCACACGCCGAGCACGTCGGCCGCTGAACCGGCCGGGAAGTGCAGCGAGAACACCGTCAGGTTCGGCGCCGGATCGGTGTCGAAGGTGAACTCGGTGACGATGCCGAAGTTGCCGCCGCCCCCGCCGCGCAGCGCCCAGAACAGGTCCGGCTCGGAGCTCGCGGACGCCGTCACCAGCCTGCCGTCGGCCGTGACGACCTGCGCGGAGCTCAGGTGGTCGCAGGTCAGGCCGTACTTGCGGGAGAGCACGCCGATGCCGCCGCCGAGGGTCAGCCCGGCGATCCCGACCGTCGGGCAGGAGCCGGCGGGCAGCGCGCGGCCGGCCTGCGCCAGTCCGGCGTAGACGTCCTTCAGCTTCGCGCCGGCGCCGATGACGGCCTGGGTGCCCCGGATCTCCACTTTGTTCAGCGCGGCCACGTCGATGACGAGCCCGCTCTCGGGGACCGAGTAGCCGGCGTAGCAGTGGCCGCCGCTGCGCGCGGCGAGCGTCACGCGCCCGGCGGCGGCCCGGACGCAGTCCTGCACGTCCTCGGCGTTCCTCGCGCTCGCCACGGCGATCGGGTTGTTGCCGTCGAAGAGCGGGTTGAAGGCGCGCTTGGCGGTGCCGTAGCCGTCGCCGCCCGGGCGCACCAGGCCACCGGCCAGCTTGGTGCGCAGCTCGTCCCAGTTCGGCGGGCCGGTGGGCAGCTGCGTGGCGGGCGGCCCGGACGTCGTCACCGGCGGCGCGCTCGTCGAAGCGGCGGGAGCCGAGGGGGTGCCCGGCCCGCACGCGGCGGCGAGGGCACCGGCCGCCGACACGCCGGCGACCCGCAGGAACGCCCTCCTGTCCAGGTGCTCGGAGACGTCCGGCCGTCCGCCGGGTCGCCCGGTCACCGGGCCGGCCTGCTCACGCTGTCCACATCGGACTCCTCGCTGCCGGGGATGCCCAGCTTAGGGGCGGATCCCGGTCTCCGCGCCCCTGATCGGTACACGGAGGACGCTCGCGGTCAGTTCACGACCAGGCCGGGATCCGCGGCACGTCGCCGTCGAGCTCTTCGCCGCCGGAACGCCCGCTCAGCCAGGCCAGGAGCTGCCCGCTCGTGCCGGTGACGGTCGCGCCGGGGGCGGCGCCCATCGTCCACTCCCCGGTGCCCTCGGCGACCAGGCGAAGCGCGGGCAGGTGCGCGCTCCGGGAGGTGATCGCGTGCTGGACGACCTCCCCGGCGAGCGGGCCGAGCAGGCCCAGGGCGCGGTCGAGGTCGTAACCCCGGTCGAGGTCGGCGAGGTGGATGGTCAGCTCGGACACCCGCATCCGCGCGACGACGGCCCCGCTGACGGGCGCGCCCTGCCGGTTGCGGGCCTCCCGCGCCCAGGCGTCGTCCGGCATCCGGGCGGCGTACTGCTCGAAGCGCGCGGCCGAAGCGACGAAGTCGGCGAGGATGTCGGCGGCCCCGCGCCGGGCCCCGGCTTCGATGTCCGCTTCGCGAGCCTCGGGGCTGGCGTACATCGGCGTCTCGACGCCGGTGTTCGCCCAGGTGAGGAGATTCTTGAGGCCGTCGGCGTTGCGCGCGACGTGCGCGAGGACGTGGGCGCGCGACCACCCGGGCAACGCGCTGGGCGCGCGCAGTTCGGGCTCGCCGAGGCCCCCGATGGCCCGCGCCCATTCGTCATCGAGCTTCCGTACCCCGTCGAGCAGCGCGTGCGCCTTTTCGGATGCCGTCGTCACGGCCCCGAGTCTAGGACCGCCGCAGCGCCGCCGGGGCGTCCGCCGGGACCGCGGGGTTCTTCGGCGCCACCGGCTCCAGGCGGACGTACGACGCGTCCTGCGGAGGCCGCTGGTCCGCCTCGCCCTTGTTCGGCCAGAACGAGAACGCGCGCTCGGCCTGGGCGGTGATCGTCAACGACGGGTTCACGCCCAGGTTGGCCGTGATCGCCGCGCCGTCGACCACCGACAGGCCCGGGTAGCCGAACACCCGGTGGTACGGGTCGATCACACCCTCCTCGGCGGACGCGCCGATGGGGACGCCGCCGATGAAGTGCGCGGTCAGCGGGATGTCGAAGATCTCGCCCCACGTGCCGCCCGCGATGCCGCCGATGCGCTCGGCCGTGCGCTGGTTGGCCTCGTGCCCGGCCGGGATGAAGCTCGGGTTCGGCTCGCCGTGCCCCTGCTTCGACGTGTATTTGCGGCGCCCGAAAAGACCGCGCCGCGTGTACGTCGTGATCGAGTTGTCCAGGCTCTGCATCACCAGCAGGATCACCGTGCGCTCGCTCCAGCGGTAGCCGTTGAGCATCCGCGCCGACTGGACCGGGTGCTTCAGCAGGAACCGCACCAGCTGCTGCCAGCGCGGCACCGGGGACGCGCCGTCGGTCGCGATCGTCTGCAGCAGGCTCATCGCGTTGCTGCCCTTGCCGTAGCGCACCGGCTCGATGTGGGTGTTCTCGTCCGGGTGGATCGACGACGTGATCGCGACCCCGCGGCTGAAGTTCCGGCTTTCGTCGACCTCGGTGCGGGCCGCGCCGATGATCGCCTCGGAGTTCGTCCGGGTCAGCTCCCCCAGCCGCCGCGACAGCTTGGGCAGCGCGCCCGTGTCCTTCATCTTGTGCAGCAGGTTCTGCGTGCCCCAGGTGCCGGCGGCGAAGACGACCTTCTCGGCCGTGATCGTCGTCCGGAAGCGCTTGGCCGTCGTCCCGGTCTTCTTCAGATCGATCTCGTAGCCGCCGCCGACCGGGCGCACGGACGTCACCGTCGTCAGCGGGATGACCTTCGCGCCGTCCTGCTCCGCGAGGTAGAGGTAGTTCTTGACCAGCGTGTTCTTCGCGCCGACGCGGCAGCCGGTCATGCAGGAGCCGCACTCGGTGCAGCCGGTGCGCGCGGGCCCGGCACCCCCGAAGTACGGGTCCTTCGCCCGCTCCCCCGGCTTGCCGAAGTAGACGCCGACGGGTGTCGCGTGGAAGGAATCGGCGACGCCCATGTCCTTCGCGACGTCGCGCATCACGACGTCCGACGGGGTGATCGTCGGGTTGGTGACCACGCCGAGCATGCGGCTGGCCTGGTCGTAGTGCGGCGCCAACTCGGACTCCCAGTCCGTGATGTGCGACCACTGCCGATCCGCGTAGAACGGCTTCAGCGGCCGGTACAGCGTGTTCGCGTAGACGAGCGACCCGCCGCCGACCCCGGCGCCGGCCAGCACCATGACGTCGTTGAGCATGTGGATGCGCTGGATCCCGTAGCAGCCGACCTGCGGTGCCCACAGGTAGCGCTTGAGATCCCACGACGTCTTCGCGAACTCGTCGTCGGCGAACCTCCGGCCCGCCTCGACGACGGCTACCCGGTAGCCCTTCTCGGTGAGCCGCAGCGCCGCGACGCTGCCGCCGAACCCCGACCCCACCACGACGACGTCGTAGTCGGGGCCACCCGCACTGGTGGTGGTGTTACTGGCAGTCACACCTTGAGCGTAACCCGGGGTGCTCTTCCTGACCAGAGGTAAGTTACTGACGAGTCACCCGTTTTGGCGCATCCATCGTGATGTTTGTGGGTAATTATCAAAGTGCTCGATGTCCACGAACGGCGAGACCCGCCGGCGGGACACGATTTCCGGGAGGGACCACGATGATCCCCCAGCAGCTCACCGGTTGGCGCAAGTCGAGCCACAGCCACTTCGAAGAGAACGCCTGCGTGGAGATCGGTTCCGCGCCGGGCGCCGTCGGGGTGCGGGACACCAAACAGCCGGCGCCCCGCCCGATCCTCGTCTACTCCGAAGAGGCCTTCGCCGCGTTCCTCGCCCACGTCACCGGCGGACGGTGAGCCCCACCCGCTGGAACTCCTTGAGGTCCGAGTAACCCGTCTTCGCCATCGCACGACGCAGCGCCCCGAAGAGGTTCACCACGCCTTCCGCGTCGGACGACGGCCCGAACAGCAGGGTCTTGAGGTCGACGGCGCAGTCCGGCCCGGCCGCCACGCGCGAGCGCGGCAGCGACGGGTGCGCGGCCGCCGCCGTCCAGTAGAGGCCCTGCCCGGGCGCGTCCGACGCGGCGGCCAGTGGTGAGCCCAGCATCACGGCGTCCGCACCGCACGCGATGGCCTTCGCGATGTCGCCGGAGACCGTCATGCCGCCGTCCGCCAGGACGTGCACGTAGCGGCCGCCGGTCTCGTCGAGGTAGTCGCGGCGGGCGGCCGCGGCGTCGATGATGGCCGTGGCCATCGGGACGCCGATGCCGAGGACGCGGTCGGTGCTCGTCACGCCCGGGGTGTAGCCGTGGCCGACGATGACGCCGGCGGCGCCGGTGCGCATGAGGTGCATCGCCGTGCGGTAGTCGCTGACGCCGCCGGCGATCACCGGCACGTCGAGGCGGCCGATGAAGTCCTTGAGGTTCAGCGGCTCGGCCTCGCGCACCACGTGCTCGGCGGAGATGATCGTGCCCTGCACGACGAGGATCTCGACACCGGCCGCGATCAGGTCCGGGGTCAGCTCGGCGGCGTGCTGCGGGCTGACGCGCGCGGCGACCGTGACGCCGGACTCGCGGACGGTCTTGATCGCCTCGGTCAGCAGGTCGAGCCGGATCGGCGCGGCGTGCAGCTCCTGCAGCACGCGGCCGACCGCGGTCGGGTCTTCGAGGTCCTCGGCCGCGCGGACCAGCTGGAAGATGGCGTCCTCGACGTTCGCGTGCCGCGCCCAGAGACCTTCGGCGTTGAGCACGCCCAGGCCGCCCAGCTCGCCGACGGCGACCGCGGTGCCGGGCGAGACGATCGCGTCCGTCGGGTGCGTGACGAGCGGCAGGTCGAAGCGGTAGGCATCGATCTGCCAGGAGGTGGACACCACCGAAGACGACCGGGTCCGCCGCGACGGCACGATCTCGACGTCGTCGAGGTCATAAGCCCGCCGCGCGGTGCGGCCCATCCCGATCTCGACCAGGTCCCGCACGTGAAGCCTCCTCCGACGACGACAATCTGCCGTGCCCCATTGTCGCTAGTCCGCGTGGGTGACTCGCGCACGGGGGTTGGAACAGCGGCAGTACCGGCAGGACACCCCTCTCGAAGCGCTCGCCGGACGCCGTGCGGAGGACGAGGTCGTCCCGTGGCCGGTCGACTTGTCCACGTGCCGGCCCCGCGTCTCGACAGGGCTTCTTCCCGCCCGGTCGGCTACACCCGCACGAACACGGCGACCGGCGCGAGCAGTGCCCCCAGCGCCAGGGCCAGCCAGGTCGCCACCGGTGGATAGACGTTCAGCCGGACCGCGCCGAAGTAGATCGTGCCCAGGGCGAGCAGGGCCGCGCAGATCAGCAGCACCGGCCGCACCACGCCCGGGCGCAGGTCGATGACGCCACCGCCCGCGCGGAGGTAGGCGATGCTGCCGTCCGCCGTCGAGACGTCGAGCGCGACCGGCTGCCCGGCGGGCAGGTCGAGGTCGGGCCCGACGGCCGTGACGCGGTAAAGGCGGTTCCCGGCGTCGACCGCGATGGTGTGGCTGACCGCGTCTTCGTCGCCGCCGACGGGGAGCGCTCCCTGCTCGTGGGACACGATGTGCCCGTCGACGCGGAAGGTGGGCGCGTCGCGGCCGGCCAGCACCTGGCACATCAGGCAGACGATCCCGCCGAGGAACAGCGACACGAGTGCGACGGCCGTGAAGAACACCGTGCGCAGCACGCGCGTGAAGCGGCTGATCGTCATGCCGTTCAGTGCACACCACGACGGCCACGCAAGGCGATAGGCCGATTACCGTAAGCACTGTGGGTCACGGTGACTCAGCGGGAAACCCGCACTTCGGACCGGTCCGAGGTGCGGGTTCCACTGCTTCCGGTAGTCGGCGACTTACCTCGTCGTGTAGTTGGGGGCCTCGACGGTCATCGTGATGTCGTGCGGGTGGCTCTCCTTGAGGCCGGCCGCGGTGATCCGGACCAGCTGGGCCTCCTGCAGCTCGGCGATCGTGTTCGCGCCCGCGTAGCCCATGCCCGAGCGCAGGCCGCCGACGAGCTGGTGCACGACGTTGGCCAGCGGCCCGCGGAACGGGATGCGGCCTTCGATGCCTTCGGGGACCAGCTTGTCCTCGCTCAGCACGTCGTCCTGGGCGTAGCGGTCCTTGGAGTACGACTTCGCCTGGCCACGCGACTGCATCGCGCCGAGCGAGCCCATGCCGCGGTAGACCTTGAACTGCTTGCCGTTGACCAGGATCAGGTCACCGGGCGACTCGGCGGTGCCGGCCAGCAGGCTGCCCAGCATCACCGTCGACGCGCCGGACGCGATCGCCTTCGCGATGTCGCCGGAGTACTGGATGCCGCCGTCGCCGATCACCGGGACGCCCGCCGGGCGGCACGCCTGGTCGGCCTCGTAGATCGCGGAGATCTGCGGGACGCCGACGCCCGCCACGATCCGGGTGGTGCAGATGGAGCCCGGGCCGACGCCGACCTTGACGCCGTCCGCGCCCGCGTCGACCAGCGCCTGCGCGCCCGCCCGGGTCGCGACGTTGCCGCCGACGATGTCGACCGCGTCGCCCAGCTCCTTCTTCAGCAGCGAGACGGTGTCGACGACCGCGCGGGAGTGCCCGTGCGCCGTGTCGACCATCAGGACGTCGACGCCCGCGTCGGCCAGCGCCATCGCGCGCTTGTGGCCGTCCGGGCCGACGCCGACCGCGGCGCCGACGATCAGGCGGCCGTCCGGGTCCTTCGTCGCCTTCGGGTACTGCTCGGTCTTCACGAAGTCCTTGACCGTGATCAGCCCGCGCAGCTTGCCCGCGCCGTCGACGATCGGCAGCTTCTCGATCTTGTGCCGGCGCAGCAGGCCGAGTGCGGCGTCCGCGGACACGCCGACCTGGGCGGTGACCAACGGCGCCTTCGTCATGACCTCGGACACCGGGCGGCTGTGGTCGACCTCGAACCGCATGTCGCGGTTGGTGATGATGCCCACCAGCGTGCCGGACGCGTCGGCCACCGGGACCCCGGAGATGCGGAACTTCGCGCACAGCGCGTCGACCTCGGCCAGCGTCGCGTCGGGCGAGCAGGTGACCGGGTCGGTGACCATGCCCGCCTCGGACCGCTTCACGACCTCGACGGCGGCGGCCTGCTCGTCGATCGGCAGGTTGCGCTGGAGCACGCCGATGCCGCCCTGGCGGGCCATGGCAATGGCCATCCGCGCCTCGGTGACGGTGTCCATCGCGGCGGAGACCAGCGGGATGCCGAGGGTGATGTTCCGGGTCAGCCGCGTGCCGGTGTCCACCGCGCTGGGCACGACGTCCGATTCCGCCGGCAGCAGCAGCACGTCGTCGAAGGTCAGGCCGAGCATGGCGAACTTGGCCGGCATGGGGGCGGTGATGCCGTCGCTGGTCATAGCGGGTGAAGGGCCTTCCTGGCGCGGGATGAGCGGGGTCGCTGCGTCTGATCAAGATCAACTGGCGACTCGGAGCCTTCCCCTCATGATATCCGCCGCGTGGGCCCGGCCCGGGCGGTGGGCGAGCCGCGGGGGCCGCCCGGTACCGTGCAGGCCGTGGCGCATGATGTCCTGCCTCCAGACCCGTTCGCGGACGATCCGGACGACCCGGCCCGGGCGTTCCTCGTCGACGAGGACCGGCTGGACGAGCCGATCAGCGACCAGGAACGCACGGAGCTGCTGGCCGACCTCTCCGATCTGGCCGTCTACCAGGCACTCCTCGAGCCTCGCGGGGTGCGCGGGATCGTCGTCGACTGCGGTGAGTGCGACGAACCGCACTACCACGACTGGCACCTCCTGCGGGCCAGCCTGGAGCAGCTGCTGGCCGACGGGCGCATGCGCCCGCACGAGCCGGCCTACGACCCGAACCCCGGCGACTACGTGAGCTGGGACTACTGCCGCGGCTTCGCCGACGGCGTGACGGCCAACGAAAGCGCCTACTGAACCTGCGAAAAGGCCCTGGTGAGCTTGCTCACCAGGGCCTTTTCGTGTGTTGAGGTCTTCTACTGGCCTTCGCCGACGCTCTGCCCGCCGACGGAGGACTCGCTGCGGCCCGTGTTCGTGCCGGGGTCGTTGCCGCTCGCGGCCGTGCTGCTCGGCGGCGGCTCGGTGGTCGGCGGCGGCGGTTCGGTGGTCGGCGGCGGGGGCGTCGGGGTCGGCGTCCCGGTGCCCGGCAGGCTGGTGGTGCCGCTGCCGCTGCCCGGGATGGACGTCGCCGAGCCGCCGGCCGGCGGCACCTGCGTCGACGAGGCTCCGCCGGGCGGGACCTGCGGCGAGCTGGTCTGGATCGGGCCCTGGACCGGCGCGTCCGGGTGCTGGAGCTGCGCGGCGAGCTGCCGGTGCTGTTCCATCAGCTGGTCGCGGTTGTCTTCGTCGCTGACCTGCGACAGCGCGGCCTGGGCGGCGTCGAGGGCTTCGCGGGCGGCGTCGAGGTTGCCGCCGGCGATGGCCAGGTTCGCCTTCTCGAGGTCGAGCTTCGCGTTCGCGGCGGCCTCGACCGAGCGGGTGTGATCGGAGTACAGGACCTTCGCCAGGCCCCACAGGGTGTCGCCGGGTTGCGCGGAGCGCGCGGCCAGCCCGGTGCCGGTGAACGCGATCGCCAGCACGGCGGCGGCGACGGCGACCGGGACGAGCAGCCTGCGGCGGCGTCCGCTCGAAGCGTGCCGCTTCGCGAGACTCGCGGTGGCGACGGTCCGCACGGCGGTGTCGACGTCGACCAGTTCGGCCAGGGGCTCACTGTCGATGTCTCTTCGCCACGCCACCAGCAACGCGTTGAGCTCCTGGTCGCCGAGACCGTCGGCGAGCGCCGGGTCGGACCCGCCGAGCGCGTCGAGCAGCGCGTCGTCCGCTTGGACCGCCGACAGATCGGCGGCGAACTCCGCCTCGGACGACGACAAGCCATTGCCGAACACGTCTTCGGGCTCGTAGCCCTTCTCGTGACCGGTCACTCAGATCACCTCCTCCGCGGCCAGGACCTTTCTCAGCCGCGCGAGGGCGCGGTGCTGGGCGACGCGGACGGCACCGGGGGTCGAGCCCACGGCGTCCGCGGTCTCCTCCGCCGACAGGCCGACGACCACGCGCAACACCACGATCTCCCGCTGCTTGTCCGGCAGCACCTTCAACAACTGGGACATCCGCTCGTTCAGCTCACCTTGCAGCGCCCGCTGCTCGGGACCGACCCCGACTTCGATCTCGTCGGGGATTTCGGCCACCGGCTCGGCACGGTTCCGTGCCGCCGCGCGGTGCGCGTCGGCCACCTTGTGCTGGGCGATCCCGTAGACGAAGGCCAGGAACGGACGGCCTTGGTCGCGGTACGAGGGCAATGCCGTTAGCACCGCGAGACACACCTCCTGCGCAACGTCGTCCGCCGAAGCGAAGGATCGCTCCTGCCTGCCAACCCGGGCGCGGCAATACCGCACTACCAGTGGACGGATAGCAGCCAGCAACCGCTCCACTGCCTGGGGATCTCCCTCGACAGCAGCGGCGACCGGTTCATCCAGTCCATCCCCCACATTGGCCATCGCAGACAACAGTCCCAGTGTTACGCGTAGGTGTGCAAAGAACCCGGCCCGTGGTCGCCTCCGCCTCGAACCGGTGACCGCTACCGTACCTTCGGCCCGCCGCAGACCGGCGCGCGCGGTGCTCCCCGGCGCGCCGCACCGCCTGGAGGCGCGGAAATACGGATCATCGTGCGAACCCGCGGTCGATGTCGCCGGCTCAACGAACGAGCCGCGTCACGGGTTACGAATTCCGTCGGAGGGACGGGTGCCGGGACGGGATTTCGTCCCGGGGACTGCCCGAGTGGGCGCCGGAGTGTGATGGGGACCACACAGATACGGGCCAGGGCGGTGCGCCCTGGCCCGTCGTCACCTGTATTCCGGCCGTGTCAGGATCGGGGAGAAGCCGCGAGAACGGGTCAGCTGACCAGGCCGCGACGGAAGCCGTGCGCCACGGCCTGCGCGCGGTCGCGCACGCCGAGCTTGCGGAACAGCCGCCGGGCGTGGGTTTTGACCGTGTCCTCGGACAGGTAGAGCTCGCGGCCGATCTGGCCGTTGCTCTTGCCCTGGCTCATCCCGCGGAGCACCTGAAGCTCGCGCTCGGTCAGCTGGACGCCCGGGTCGGACGGCTGACGGGGCGCGGGCACCGAGGTGCTCGCCAGGGTGTGGGCCAGTGCGGCGACCAGCTCCGGCCGGGACGCGTCCCAGCGGAGGTAGCCACGGGCACCGCCGGCGATCGCGGCGGCGATGCTGCCCGCGTCGTCGGGGGCACCGAAGACGATGACGTTCGCCTGGGGGTTCGCGGAGACGAGCCGTCGAGTGGCTTCGACACCTGTCGGAACCGCGCGTTGCGTTCCGACCAGCACGACGTCGACGGGCTGACGGGAGTACCGGGCCAGCAGCTCGTCACCGTGCGCTACGCAGTCGATGCGACTGACCCCAGGGACCGCGGACATCACTCGGGTGAGCCCTTCACGGACACTGCGTCGGTCGTCGCAGATCAAGACCGTCGTCACGGGGTTTCCTTCCTGCAGCCGGGTGACATTCCACTTCCCCTATCGGACGCTTTAGCCCGAACCTTGACACGATCCGGTGGCTTTTTTTGAAGTTTCTTAGCCCGGATGCCGGAACACCCCATTCCGACGGCTCAACCACCCCGGGCGGGGACCCATGGTGATTCGCTCGCGATCCTCCTCCCGCAAGGATCTGCGCTTCGTAACACTGCGTGCAACACCTCTGCCACTCTGAATCGATACTCCTCGGCGTGTCCTGGGCGCAGGTCGGCCATGACGAGGGCGGCCGGCCACAAAAGTGAAAGCAGTTCGCATTCCTCGGCGGCCGCCATTGCCTTTCCGACAAGACCGTCCGAAATGTTCTGGTGATCGGGAGCCCCGGCGGCCCGCAGGGCCACGGCCAGCACAATCCCGGATTTCACCGCGTGCCGCCGCGCACCGCGGGCCTGAGCGGTTTCGAAAGCGCGCTCGGCGTGCGGCACGGCGGCGGCGCCCTGACCTGCGGCGAGCTCGATCTCGGCGCCGACCCAGCCCCCGCGGACCCGGGCCCGCCACCCGGCGTCTTCGGCCGTTGCACGCTCGGCGAGCCTCCGCGCGGCCCGGAGCCGCCCGAGGGCGAGGTTGTCGGCGGCCAGGCCGAGGAGGGCATCGGCTCGGGCGCCGGCCGCGTCGAGGCCGTCGGGGTCCGGGTCGCTTCGGAGGCCGGCGGCTTTCGCGAAGGCCTCGCCGTCGAGGGCGCGGGCCTGCCGGTGGCCGCCCAGCTGCCGCCGGTGCGCGGCGAGGGTGCTGGCGGCGAGGGAGGCGAGGAGGGGGTCTCTGTCCCGCCTGAGGACGTCCAGGAGAGCCGCGGCGGCGGCGTAGCGGCCCTGGGCGCCGAGCACGATCGCGGCCAGCAGCCGCGCCCTGGGGGTACCGGCACCGCGCGTGACGGCGGGATCGGGCAGCGGATGGCTCCCGAAGGCGGCGGCGCGGAGGACGGGTTCGTGCACCCGTCCTTTCTAGCGGTTACCACCGACAAGATCAGGATCTTGGCCGAAGTGGGCCTCACGGCGGGCCGGGTCGGCGGGCCGGGCCCAGGTGGCGCGGTGTCTTGAATGACTCATTCACCTCGTCCGACGACATGAATGAGTCATTCAAGACGTTCGGGCCGCAGCCGGCCGCGCGAGCCGGCGCGCCACCCCGAGGCCGGAAGGAGTCATTCGCGACGTTCGTCCGCAGGTGCCCGCCCGCCGACCAGGACGTGCTCGATCCTGTCCGCCGCTCCCGGCAAGTCGGTCAGCAGCTCCACCTTGTCCGGCAGCCCCGCCGGATCCCATCCCGGACCGCACGCGAACAGCCTGCTTCGCTGCCTCCCCCGCGACACCCGCGCGAACAGGCGCGTGTCCGCCACCCCGCGCCGGTGCGCCCACAGCACCACCGCCGCCGGGGCGCTGCGGCGGACCGCCACCGCCAGCACCTCCGCCGGCAGCGGTACCCCGAACAGCTGGGCGCCGATGCCGCGGCCGGCCAGCGAAGCCGCCAGTGCGTACATCGGCATCGAGTCGCGCTCCTCCGGGACGCAGCCCAGCAGCACCGGGCGCGTGTTGCGCGGCTCGTCGAGCACCGGCGTCGCGCGGACCAGCGCCGCGAACACGCACTCCGCCAGCAGGTACTCGACCTCCGCACCCGCGCTCGCGCCGCGCCAGCGGGCCCCCAGTGCCGACAGCACCGGCTCGATCACGCCCGTCCACGCCGGGAGGACGCCGAGGTCGGTGATCGTGTCCGCGAGCATGCGCTGGACCGCGCCGACGTCCATCGCGAGCGCCGCCGTGCTCAGGCGGCGGGCCAGGCGGGACCGGACCTCGAGGCCGTCGTCGGCACCGGAGACCTCCGGGGGTTCGCCGGGTTCCTCCGGCTGGGGCGGGCCGGACCGCGGCATCTGCTCGAGGGCGTAGCGCGCGGCCTCGGCCGTCGACGCGCCGCTCAGCAACGCCCGCTGCATCAGTTCGAGCCGGCCGATGTCGGAGCTGCCGTAGCGGCGGTGCCGGCCGTCGGTGTGCCGGCTGGGGCCGAGCCCGTAGCGGCGGTCCCACGTTCGGAGGGTGGACGGGGCGACCCCGAGCCGGCGTGCGACCGATGCCACCGGCAGGGTGGGTTCTTCGGTACCCGACCCAGCTCCCACGAGCCTCAATATCCAGGCACCCAGCGCAGTCGGCAACCGGAGGCGAAACCCCTGCTCACACATCCGGGGGATGCCTAACGGCTGAATCGAGCCGGATCGCTTGAACAACTATTGGCGCGCTTCTAACGTTACCGCCGTTGCACCGAATGGAGTATCGGCACCACAGCAGAGCAGCTAGCGGCATCGACCGAATGACGGAGGCGGTCAGGATGGCAGACACGCGCAGGCTCCCAGGACCCAACGCCGACATGTGGGACTGGCAGCTCGAAGGGTCGTGCCGGGGGATGGACAGCGCGTCCTTCTTTCACCCGGACGGCGAGCGCGGCCCGGCGCGGGCACGGCGGGAGGCCAGGGCGAAGGCGGTCTGCCTGAGCTGCCCCGTCCTGGAGATGTGCCGCAGCCACGCGTTGGCGGTGCACGAGCCCTACGGCATCTGGGGCGGGCTCTCGGAGTCCGAACGCGAGCACCTCATCAAGTCCGACAAACGCGCGCTCAGCATGTCCGGCGGCTGAGCGCCCCACAGACAACGGAGGGCGGCACCGGGTGGGGTGCCGCCCTCCGTGCTGTCCGGAGCCGCCCGGGTCGGGGCCCCAACGCGAAGCGGGGCGGCACTCCCGAGGAGTACCGCCCCGCTTCCGTCGGAATCAGTGCGAGTGGCCGTGGCCCGCCGCGGCGGGCTCTTCCTCGGCCGGCTTCTCGACGATCGACGACTCCGTCGTCAGCACGAGACGCGCGATCGAGGCGGCGTTCGCCACCGCGGACCGGGTCACCTTGACCGGGTCGACGATGCCGGCGGCCAGCAGGTCGGTCAGCTCGCCGGTGGCGGCGTTGAAGCCGTGCCCCCAGCTCTGCTCGCGCACCTTGTTGACGATGACCGCGCCCTCGTGGCCCGCGTTGGTCGCGATCCAGAACAGCGGGGCGGACAGCGCGTCCTTCACGATGCGCACGCCGGTGGCCTCGTCGCCTTCGAGGCCGAGGCCGCCCTCGAGCTCCTTGACCGCGTGCACCAGCGCCGAACCACCGCCGGGCAGGATGCCCTCCTCGACGGCCGCCTTGGTCGCCGCCACGGCGTCCTCGATGCGGTGCTTGCGCTCGTTCAGCTCGGTCTCGGTGGCCGCGCCGACCTTGATCACCGCGACACCGCCGCCCAGCTTGGCGAGCCGCTCCTGCAGCTTCTCGCGGTCCCAGTCGGAGTCGGTGCTCTCGATCTCCTTGCGGATCTGGGCGATCCGCGCTTGGGTGGCGTCCTTGGTGCCGGCGCCGTCCACGATGGTGGTGTCGTCCTTGGTGACGACGATGCGCCGCGCACTGCCGAGCGAGCCGAGGTCCGCGTCGGCCAGCTTCATGCCGATCTCGGTGGAGATGACCTCGCCGCCGGTGACGACCGCGAGGTCGTCCAGGAACGCCTTGCGGCGGTCGCCGAAGAACGGCGCCTTGACCGCGACGGCGGTGATCGTCTTGCGCAGCGAGTTCACCACGAGGGTGGACAGCGCTTCGCCGTCGACGTCCTCGGCGATGATGAGGAGCGGCTTCTTGGCCTCGACGACCTTCTCGAGCACCGGCAGCAGCTCGGCCAGCGACGAGACCTTCTCGCGGACGAGCAGGATGTAGGCGTCCTCGAGGATCGCCTTCTGCTCCTCCGGGTTGGTCGCGAAGTGCGCCGAGAGGAAGCCCTTGTCGAACTGGACGCCCTCGGTGATCACCAGCTCGGTCGCCAGGGTCGACGACTCCTCGATGGTGATGACGCCGTCCTCGCCGACCTTCTCGACGGCTTCGCCGAGCAGGGCGCCGATGTTGGCGTCGCGGGACGTGACGGTGCCGACCTGGGCGATGTTCTCGCGGCCCTTGACCGGGGTGGCCTTGGCCTTGAGGACCTCGATGACCTTCTCCGCGGCGGCCTCGATGCCACGGCCGATCGAGGTCGGGTTGGCGCCGGCCGCGACGTTGCGCAGGCCGACCTTCACCAGCGACTGCGCGAGCACGGTCGCGGTCGTGGTGCCGTCGCCGGCGACGTCGTTGGTCTTGGTGGCGACGCTCTTGGCGAGCTGCGCGCCGAGGTTCTCGAACGGGTCGTCGAGCTCGATCTCACGGGCGACGGTCACGCCGTCGAGGGTGATGGTCGGGCCGCCGAACTTCTTGTCGAGCACGACGTGGCGACCGCGCGGGCCGAGGGTCACCTTGACGGCGTCGGCGAGCTTGTTCACCCCGCGCTCGAGCGCGCGACGAGCGTCCTCGTCGAAACTGATCTGCTTGGGCATAGCGTGTTCCGCTTACCTTTCGGTGGGTCCAGAACGCACGAACGCCCCGCTCCCCGGCATTGTGCGGGGCCCGGGGCGTCATGCGCTGCGAGCGGACGTCAGTTGATGACGGCCAGCACGTCGCGGGCGGACAGGATGAGGTAGTCCTCACCGTTGTACTTGACCTCGGTGCCGCCGTACTTGGAGTAGATGACGACGTCGCCGACGTTCACGTCCAGCGGGACGCGGTTGCCCTTGTCGTCGATCCGGCCCGGGCCCACGGCCAGAACCTTGCCCTCCTGGGGCTTCTCCTTGGCGGTGTCGGGGATGACGAGGCCGGAAGCGGTCGTCTCCTCGGCCTCGCTCGTCTGGACAACGATCTTGTCCTCGAGCGGCTTGATGTTCACGCTCACCGGGTTGACCTCCACGGTCGTCGAAAGCGTTGGCAGGATGTGGTTACGGCTCTACCACCCCCGCCGTCGCGGGTGCCGGGGCTGTCGGGCCGTGCGATTAGCACTCTAGCCACGTGAGTGCCAGTCGTGCAAGGAGGGTGCACCTGCCGGGCGACATTGCGCCTGACCGGCCTCTTTGCCGTGCGGGTACCGGCATCGTCACCACGGCCGGCTCGCCGGCCTTCGCATGCCCCACCGGTCCAGCCAGGTCTGCAGGTCGAGCTCCGGAACGATCTCCTCGATCTCGATCAGCCCGAGGCGCGCCGCGGGCCGGAGGTGTTCGTGCCGGTCCGCCGGCGAAGCGGCCGGTTCGGCCGCCGCGGCGGGCACCGAGACGGCCTTCGCGACCGGCCAAGGTGCCGAGTCTCGCTTCGTAGCGGCGCTTGAGGCGGTAGGTGACGAGCGAACCGACCGCGGCGGACAGCAGAGTCGACCCCAGCAGTGCCGTGATGATCGTCACCCGGATCGGCATGGCAGCACCTTGGGGAGCGAGCGGCCCGGGCGTCCGGCGTTTCGGGGAACCGGCGGCGACCCTTACCGCGGCCGTGAGTTTCTGGTTAGGTTCTCACGTCTGGCACCTGAACCCTGGGGGTTTATGCCCATGTCCGCCCGTTCCCTCCCGAGAGCCGCGGCGCTCCTCGCCGCCGTCACGCTCCTCACCGGCCTCGCCACTCCCGCCCAGGCCGACACCACCAGTCAGCGGCAACGCGACTTCGCCGCCGCCGCGGCCGAGTTCGGGGTTCCGCAGGACGTCCTGCTCGGCGTCTCCTTCCTGGAGTCGCGGTGGGACTTCAACGGCGGGACGCCCAGCACGTCCGCCGGCTACGGCCCGATGCACCTCACCGACCTGCGTGAGGCCGGCGTCGCCTCCTCCCACCACGACGAAGGCACCGAAGACCCGCGCGGTGACGACGCTCGCCCGGCACTGCACCCGAAGGCCGGGCCCGCGACGCCGCCGCAGGGGCTGCAGACCATCGACGAGGCCGCGCAGCTCATCGGGCAAAAAACCGAGGCCCTCCGCACCGACGCCACCCAGAACATCCGGGGCGGGGCCGCGCTGCTCGCGAAGTACCACGCCGGCCAGACCGGCTGGTACGACGCCGTCGCGCGGTACAGCGGGTCCACCGGGGATGCCGCGCGGACCTTCGCCGACGAGGTCTTCGACACCATCAAGACCGGCGTCGCCCGGACCACCGACGACGGCCAGCAGGTCAGCCTGGCCGCGTCGCCCGAGCCGAAGACCCCGCAGCACGCCGGGAACCCGGCGAACGTCGAGTGCCCACGGACCGTCACCTGCGAGTCCGTTCCCGCTCCCTACCAGGAGCTGCCGAACGACGACTACGGCAACCACGACCTGGCCAACCGGCCGGTCAGCCAGAAGATCGACCACATCGTCATCCACGACACCGAGGGCTACTGGGACAACGTCCTCGAGATGGCCCAGGACCCGACGTACGTGAGCTGGCACTACACCATCCGCTCCAACGACGGCCTGATCGCGCAGCACGTGCCGACCAAGGACGTCGCCTGGCACGCCGGCAACTGGTACGTCAACGCGAAGTCCATCGGCATCGAGCACGAGGGCTTCGCCGCGAAGGGCACCTGGTACACCGAAGCGATGTACCGCTCGAGCGCGAAGCTCGTCGGCTACCTCGCGCACAAGTACGGCATCCCGCTCGACCGGGCCCACATCATCGGCCACGACAACGTGCCGGGCACGGTCCCGTCGACCATCGCGGGCATGCACTGGGACCCGGGCCCCTACTGGGACTGGTCGCACTACTTCGACCTGCTGGGCGCGCCGCTCGGCGGGTTCGGCCTGCCCGGCTCGTCGCTGGTCACCATCGACCCGGACTTCGCGAAGAACCAGCCGATCTTCACCGGCTGCGACACCGCCGGAACCCCTTGCCCCGCACGGGGTTCCGAGGCCGTCGTGCTGCACTCGGAGCCGAACGACGCCTCGCCGCTGCTGAAGGACGCCGGCCTGCACACGGACGGCTCGCCGTCCACGATGGCCGTCTCCGACGTCGGCAGCCGGGCCGCGACCGGGCAGCAGTACGCCGTCGCCGAAGTCCGCGGTGACTGGACGGCGATCTGGTACCTCGGGCAGAAGGGCTGGTTCTCCAACCCGCGCAACGCCCGCGTCGCGAAGCCCGCCGTCGGCTGGGTCGTGACGCCGAAGCCCGGCCTCGCGACGGTGCCGGTGTACGGCCGCGCCTACCCCGAGCCCGAGGCCTACCCGGCGAACGTCACGGTGCAGGCCATCACGCCGCTGCCGTACACGCTGTCCGCCGGGCAGAAGTACTCCTCGGCCGGGACGGTCGGTTCGGAGTACTACTCGGCGACCACGTTCGACCCGGCCGACCACGTGGTCGTGAAGGGCAAGCTGAAGTACGTCCAGATCCAGTTCGGGCACCGGATCGCGTTCGTCAAGGCGGACGACGTCCGGATCCAGCCCGCGTTCTGACCGAAGCCGTGAAGGCCTCCTTACCGGCCCTAGTGGCCGGGAAGGAGGCCTTCACGGCTTTCAGGCATCCAGCGCGACCTTCGCCCCCGCGGACTGCTCGGTGTTGCGGCGCGTCTTCGCCCAGCCGTTGCGGCCGCGGATGAGCCGGAACAAGGCTCGCCACGACGTCACGTAGAACGTGTAGATGTACGCCGCGTACGCGAAGCCCATCCCGATCCCGCGCAGGATGTTCTTGCTGCGCAAGCACTTCAGCTGGTAGACCGGGCCCCAGACGAGGAACGGCAGCAGCCCGAACGAGCCGTAGATGGCGAAGAGGATCCACGCGCCGCCGGTGAACCACGTCCACATCTGCGCCGGATCGCCCGCGGTGCTCGCCACCAGCAGGATGAACGGGATCGGGTACAGCAGCGAGCCGAGCAGCTGCAGCCACGGCTGGGCCAGGTAGTACATCATCTCCGCGGCGCCGAGTGTGCTGACGTGCGGCGAATCCCAGATCCGGCGCAGGTAGCGGGCGCACTGCATGGTGCCCTGCCCCCACCTCGTGCGCTGCACCAGGAACCGCCGCAGGCTGTACAAACCCTCTTGCGCCACATGGGAATCCGGCGTGAACCCGGTGCGCCAGCCCGCCGTCAGCAGGTGGACGCCGAGCTCGAAGTCCTCCAGCAGCGAGCCGCGCCACGGCTCTTCGGCCGGGCCCGCGATCGAGTCGAGCGCGGTGAGCCGGGTGAACTGGCCGTTGCCGCCCATCGAGATCGTGCCGGTGAAGCCGCGGGACGTCTGGATCGCCGCGATCGCCGTGCGGAACTCGAGGTCCTGCAGCTGCGCGAGCTTCAGGCCGAACCAGCGCCCCACCGGGTTGCGCGACGGCGGCGGCGTTTCGACGTTGCTCATCCACACGTCGAGCTGGACCGCGCCGATCCCCTCGTCACCGAAGAGGTGGTCCGCAGCGCAGACCTCCAGGCAGTTCGGGGCCGGCCGGCCGTCGGCGTCGACCACCACGACCACGACGTCGTCGCGGGCCGCCTCCGGCCCCATCCAGTCGTTCAGGGCCCGGTAGGCCGCGTTGAGCGCGTCACCCTTGCCGGTCCGGGCCTCGGGCCGTACGCGCGGCACGAGGTGCAGGTACGGGTCGTAGCCGCCGTGGCGCCGCCACAGCATCCGGACGACGCGCGCGGTGCGGTCGTCGGAGTCGTCGTCGACGACCCAGACGTGCGCCTTGCGGAACGTCGTGCGCAGGTAGCGCACGGTCTCGCGGATGACGGTCTGCTCGTCGCGGCAGGGCACGAAGAAGTGCCAGGTGAAGTCCGCCGGATCGCCCACCGGCGCGGGCTTGCGGCGCAGGTACGGCACGACGATCACGACGACGTACACCAGGAACGCCACGCTCATCGTCAGCGCGAACGCCTGCGTGATCGCCAGCAGGACCTTGACGCTCATGCGTTCTTCTTCCGCGTCGCGAGCCAAACGAACAGGACGAGCGAGACGGCGCCGCCGAGCACGCTGACCATCGAGCCGAGCAGCGTGTGGCCCCAGTAGTAGCCCTCGTCGGTGCCGTACTCGTGCACCAGCCCGACGATCGTGAGAATGCGCAGCTGATTCACCAGCACGACGACGAGCGCGGAAATGCCGAGGGAAAAGAAGAGCCGCTTCGCATTGGCCGGCCGAAAATACAACATGGCCATGGTCACAACGAGCAGCGGAAGCAAAAGGAACGCCGACGAACATTCCGGCGTCATTCTCAACCCGAATGGAGTAGCACTGCTCAACCCAAAGTAGACAGACTCCCGATCAGGCGCGACATAAACACCCGATGTAGTGATGAGATCGAGGATCGCGCCGGCGAGACGTACTTCGAGTTCACGGTAGAACCGCTCGGCCAGCACCACGGCGACTCCCACCGCGGCCAGCGCGCCGAGCGCGATGACCAGCGGAAACCTTGCCATGCCTGAATTCGGAGCGCTCGCTACGGCCACGACGTTCCTCTCGGTGTCGATTCTTCGTTCAAGCTGCGGACCCCGGGCGAGCGTAAGTCATGAACGCCTCGCCGTTCCACCCGGAGGTGTGGTTTGGCCGGCCATTCGGCAGTATCGACGGCGAACTTGCTACGCCGACCGGGTGATGTCTCCGGCGACCAGCGAAAACGACGACGTGGAATACCCGATCCGGTGATTCGGGAAATTATGTGTGCTATTCGGGCCGCTCTTCGCGATAGTCGATTCGCGTGCCGAGCCGAGGCAAGCCGGTCGATCCGCGCCGCCGTCACGCGAACTCCAGGGAAACTCAGCGAAATTCGGAGGACCAGTTGATGAAAAGCTCCCTCGTGCGCCGCGGCGGCCTGCTCGCCGCGGTGGTGGCGAGCTTCGTGCTCGCCGGCGCGGCGCCCGCTTCGGCCGCGCCCGGCGACGGGTCCGCGTACGGCGTCAAGGTCGACGTGACGCTCCTCGGCCAGCCCGCGGTGCACGTGGGGCCGCTTGCGGCCGCCAGCACCGCCGGACCGGCCACGAGCACCTTGGCGAACGCCACCGTGCCCGGCATCCTGACCGCCGGCGTGATCGCCACCGAAGCCAAGCGCGACGAGAACTCCGGCGCGGTGACGGCGAAGGCGACCACCGCCGACGTCGGACTGCCGCTGCTCAAGGCCACGCTCGGCGCCGTCGGCGTCAAGGCCGTCGAAGCCGTGTGCACCGCCACCCAGGAAGGCGTCAAGGGCAGCAGCACGCTGGCCGACGCGAAGCTCGGCAGCGTCGGCGCGGTCGACGCCAACCCGGCGCCGAACACCCAGATCAAGGTCGGGCTCGCGGGGATCACCATCGCGACCGTCATCCTCAACGAGCAGATCAAGAACAAGGACGGCAGCCTCACGGTCAACGCCCTCCACGTGAAGCTGCTCGGCGGGGTCGCCGGCACGCTCGGCGCGGGTGACGTCATCGTGTCGTCGGCGACCTGCGGCCCGGCCGCGCCGCCGATGCCGCTGGCGTCCGGCGCGGGGCTGTGGATCGGGCTCGGCCTGCTCGGCGCGGTCGCGCTGCCGGTGGTCGGGACGCGCATCCACCGCCGCCGTTCCGCCCAGGTCTGAGCGAGGCCCGCATGTACAAGATGCCGGGCGCGGGCGTCGGCGTGGCCGGCGGCGGGGTGGGCACCCTCGCCGCCACCGGGGCCGACGTCGGGTGGTGGCTGGCCGTCGGCGTGCTCCTGGTCCTGCTCGGGACCGTCGCGCTGATCGCCGCCCACCGCCGCAACCGCCGCCTCTCCCGGGCGCGGGATTGAAAGGAGGGCCGTCGGCGTGCGCCCCTCGCACGCCGGCGGCCCCTTGGGGGAAATTTCCGGGACACTGGACTACGTGGAGAAGGAGCGCCGCGGCGTGGATGTGATGTTGCTGGCCGGGACCCGGCCGGAAGCGCTCAAGCTCGCGCCGCTGGCACTGGCACTGGACGCGCACCCGGCCTTGCGGCCGGTTCTGGTCCACAGCGGGCAGCACGCGGGCATGGTCGAGCAGGCCCTGTCCCCGTTCGGCCTGGTCGTGGACGCGTGGCTGGACGTGCCGCCGCGGGTGACCGGCGGTCAGGCGGAGCTCGTCGCGGGCCTGCTGCCCGCACTCGACGACGTGCTGCGCCGGTTCGCCCCGGCCGCGCTCGTCGTGCAGGGCGACACCACGACGACGCTCGCCGGCGCGCTGGCCGCGTTCTGGCTGGGCATCCCGGTGGTGCACCTCGAAGCCGGGCTGCGCACGCACGACCTCGCCGCGCCGTTCCCGGAGGAGGGCGCGCGGCAGATGGTGTCCCGCCTGGCGGCGCTGCACCTGGCGCCGACCCTCGGTGCGGCGGCGGCGTTGCGCGGCGAAGGCGTTGCGCGGCAACGGATCGCGGTCACGGGCAACACGGTCGTCGACGCGGTGCTGGAGATCGCGGCGCGCGACCTTCCGGCGCGCGACACGGCGCTGGCGTTGCTGGAGATGGAGATCGCGGAGGCGGGCGAGCGGCTGGTGCTCGTGACGTCGCACCGCCGCGAGTCGTGGGGCGAGCCGCTGGAACGGACGCTGGCCGCGGTGCAGCTGATCGTGGCCGAGCACCCGGACGTGCAGGTGCTGTTCCCGGCGCACCCGAACCCGCAGGTCCGCGGCCAGGTGGAAGCCGCGTTGGAGGGCCTGCCGCGCGTGACGGTGACCGACCCGCTGGAGTACCCGGACCTCGTGCGCGCGCTACGGCTGGCGTCGCTGGTGCTGACGGATTCCGGTGGCATCCAGGAGGAGGCGCCGACGTTCGGCACGCCGGTGCTGGTCCTTCGCGACGTCACCGAGCGGGTCGAAGTCGTGGAAGCGGGCTGCGCGTGGCTGGTGGGCACGGACACCGAGCGGATCGCGGACACGGCGGCGCGGCTGCTGAGCGGTGAGCTACGGCCGGCGCAGGTCGGAAACCCTTACGGCGAAGGCGATGCGGCGGTGCTGGCGGTGGCGGCGATCGAGGAGATGCTGGGGGTGGCCACCACGGCCCACCGGCACGCCGCGGCTTCCTGAGCCCCCTGCGGCAACGCAGTGAATGACTCATTCCTTGCGCTGGACGCCAGGAATGAGTCATTCACTGCGTTCGAGCGGGGGACTAGAGCGAGACCACGCTGACCGGGAGGGCCGGGTTCGCGCTGAAGTCCAGCGGCGCCGTCGGGCGCTTCGCCGCCACCACGTGCGCGCCCAGCGCCGCGATCATCGCGCCGTTGTCCGTGCACAGCCGCGGCCGCGGCACGCGCAGCTCGATGCCCGCCGCCTCGCAGCGTTCGGCCGCCAGGGACGACAGCCGCGAGTTCGCCGCCACGCCACCGGAAATCACGATGGTGCCGATCCCCTGTTCCTTGGCCGCGCGGATCGCCTTCATGGTCAGCACGTCCGCGACGGCCTCCTGGAACGACGCCGCGACGTCGTCCACCGGGATTTCCTCGCCGCGCCGCGCGGCTCCCTCGACCCAGCGCGCCACCGACGTCTTCAAGCCGGAGAACGAAAAGTCGTTCTTGGCGTCGCGCGGGCCGGTCATGCCGCGCGGGAAGGCGATCGCGGACGGATTTCCGTTCTTCGCCGCCTTGTCGATCGGCGGGCCGCCCGGGTACGGCAGGCCGAGGACGCGTGCCACCTTGTCGTACGCCTCGCCCGCCGCGTCGTCCACAGTGGATCCCAGCTCGGTGATCGACGACGCGATGTCGTCGACGCGCAGCAGCTGCGTGTGCCCACCGGAAACCAGCAGCGCGAGACACGGCGCAGGCAACGGCCCGTGCTGCAACGTGTCCACGGCGATGTGTCCGGCCAGGTGGTTGACGCCGTACAACGGCACGTCCAGCGCCGTCGCGTACGCCTTCGCCGCGGAGACGCCGACGAGCAGCGCGCCGGCCAGGCCCGGGCCGGCCGTCACCGCGATGGCGTCCACATCGGACAGAGTGAGCCCGGCTTTCTCGAAGGCGCGCGTGGTCGTCGGGACCATCGCCTCGAGGTGCGCCCGGCTCGCCACCTCGGGCACCACGCCGCCGAAGCGGGCGTGCTGCTCGACGCTGGAGGCGACCTCGTCGGCGAGCAGCTCGACCGCGCCGTCGTCGTGCAGGCGGACCAGGCCGACGCCGGTCTCGTCGCACGAGCTCTCGATGCCCATGATGATGCGTGACATCAGCCCGCCACCTCGTCTCGCGTCCGCGCCGGGCGGACCATCGTGTACGCGTCGGCGCCGGAAGGCTGGTAGTAGCGCTTCCGGATGCCGAGCCGTTCGAAGCCGTGGCTCTCGTACAGCGCGAGGGCCGCGTCGTTGTCCGTGCGGACCTCGAGGAACACCGGTGCTTCGAACTCGTCGGCCCGCTCCAGCAGCGCTTGCAGCAGCGCCTTGCCGATGCCCTGGCGCTGGTACTCCGGCGCGACGCCGATCGTGTGCACCGTCGCCTCGTACTCGCCGCGGCGCCGCCCGACGACGGCCAGCCCGGCGTACCCGAGCAGCTCGTCGGTGTCGTCCGGACGCGCGGCGAGGTAGAAGTTGCCCGCGTCGAGCTCGGAGTGGAAGGCGCGGGAGCTCCACGGGTCGTCACCGGGGAAGAGGATCTGCTCGATCTCGACGCACCGGGCGATGTCCCGGCGGCGCAGCGGCTCGAGTCTCACGGCGCGGTCACCCGTTTCGGCGCGGCGGGCTCGGCGGCGTCGGGACGACGCAGGTACAGGGGCGTCAGCGGCGCGGGCGTTTCCTTCGCCAGCAACGCGCTCCGGGCGGCCTTCACCAGCCCGGCGGGCGACGGGAAGCGCGGCTCGATCGGCCGGACGCCGAGCGCGTCGGCGTACAGCAGGGCACCGTCGCCGGCTGCGACTTTGACGTCGGTTACCAGGTCGGCCGGACGCTGGACGTGCGGGCCGTCGGTGCGGTTCCCGGCGGCGTCGTAGGCCGCCCAGTAGACCTCGCGGCGGCGGGCGTCGGTGAGGACGAGGAACGCGCTGTCGCCCGCGGCGACGTCGGCGGCCAGCGCGTCGAGGCTGCAGACCGGGTACACGGGGAGGCCGAGGGCGTGCCCGAGCGCGGCGGCGGTGGCCATCCCGGCGCGCAGGCCGGTGAAGGGGCCGGGACCGACGCCGACGACGATCGCGTCGAGGTCCTCGAGGGACGCTCCGGCGGCCTCGGCGGCGGCGAGCGCGTGCGGCATGATCAGTTCGCCGTGGGCCCGGGGGTCCACGGTGACGCGCTCTCCGCGCGTCTCGACGCCGTCAGCGTCCACCGTGACCACACCCGCGGTGACCGCCGGGGTCGAGGTATCGATCGCCAGTACCAACACGGTGAGCAAGCGTACGACCAGGGGCTTCGGCCGGTTGCTGCAGGGGACGGATCAGCACGGTAACGTGCGGAGCGAGTGCGACTCTGGGAGGTCCCCGCGGTGCCCGACCCGTTGTTCCCCACCCTCGTGTCAGGTTCGGGCAAGGAAGCCCTCGGATTCGGCGAACAGGCTCTCACCTACGACGACCTCGCCGCCGTCGCCGGCGGTCTCGCCCGTGAACTGCCCCGCGGCCGCGTCGCGGTCTGGGCGACCCCGACCCTGCACACGAGCGTCGCCGTCGTCGCCGCGCTGCTGGCCGGCGTCCCGGCCGTGCCGCTCAACCCCAAGATCGGCGAGCGCGAACTGGCACACATCCTCGCCGACAGCGAGCCGCAGGTGGTGCTGGCCGAACCGGGCGTCGAGCTGCCCGAAGGCCTGGCGGCGCTGCCCCGCCGGGACATCCCGCTGACCGGGGAAAAGACGCCCCTGGCCGAGGAGCCGGACCCCGAGACGCCCGCGTTGATCGTCTACACCTCGGGCACCACCGGGCCGCCGAAGGGCGTCGTCCTCCCCCGCCGCTCGATCGCGACGACACTCGACGCGCTCGAGGACGCCTGGGGCTGGACCGCGGACGACGTCCTCGTGCACGCGCTCCCGCTGTTCCACGTGCACGGCCTGATCCTCGGCATCCTCGGCCCGCTGCGCCGCGGCGGCTCGGTGCGCCACCTCGGCCGGTTCTCGACCGAGGGCGTCGCGCGCGAGCTGTCGGCCGGCGCGACCATGCTGTTCGGCGTCCCGACGATGTACCACCGGATCGCCGGCGAGGTCGGCGCGGACAGCGCTCTGGCGGACGCGCTGCGCGGCGCGCGGCTGCTCGTCTCCGGGTCCGCGGCACTGCCGGTGCACGACCACCAGCGGATCACCGCGGCGACCGGCCAGCAGGTCGTCGAGCGCTACGGGATGACCGAGACGCTGATGAACACGAGCGTCCGCGCGGACGGCGAGCGCAAGCCCGGCACCGTCGGCGTCCCGCTGCGGGGCGTCGAACTCAGGCTGGTCGGCGAAGCCGGCGAGACGATCGACGACGTGGAGACGGTCGGCGAGATCCAGGTGCGCGGGCCCAACCTGTTCACCGAGTACCTCAACCGCCCGGACGCGACGGCGGCCGCGTTCGACGGCGGCTGGTTCCGCACCGGCGACATGGCCACGCGCGACACCGACGGCTACGTGAAGATCGTCGGCCGCAAGGCGACGGACCTGATCAAGAGCGGCGGCTACAAGATCGGCGCCGGCGAGATCGAGAACGCGCTGCTCGAACACCCCGGCGTCGCGGAGGCGGCCGTCACCGGCGAGCCGGACGACGACCTCGGCGAGCGGATCGTCGCGTGGATCGTGCCGGACGGCCCGCCGCCCAGCGCGGAGGAACTCGCCGACCACGTCGCGAAGCTGCTCGCGCCGCACAAGCGCCCGCGGGTCGTCCGCTACCTGGACGCGTTGCCGCGCAACGACATGGGCAAGGTCATGAAGCGGGCGCTCGGTGCCTAGGCAGCCGGCGCGCGAGATCGTCGGCGCGATCGCCACCGGCTTCGTGGAGTTCCCCACGCCGTTGCGCGAGGAGCCGGCCGACGGGCCGATCGACTGGCCCGGCTACCGCGAAGCGCGCTCCGCCGCCGAAGAGCGCACCGGCGAGAAGGAGTCCGTCGTCTGCGGGACGGCGAAGGTCGGCGACGTCGAGGCCGTGCTGGTCGCGTTCGAGTTCGGGTTCCTCGGCGGCTCGCTCGGGCAGCGCACCGGCGACCGGATCGAGGCGGCGTTCGCGCACGCGCGTGACGCCCGCCTGCCGGTGGTGTCGCTGATTTCGACCGGCGGCAGCCGCATGCAGCAGGGCATGCGCGCGTTGATGCAGCTGCAGCGGGTGGCGCGGGCGTCGGCGTTGACGCGGGCCTCGGGCATCCCGCAGATCTCGGTGCTGCGCGACCCGACGACCGGCGGCGGCTGGGCGACGCTCGGCGCGGGCGCCGACGTCATCCTCGCGCTGCCGGAGGCTCAGGTCGGCTTCGCCGGCTCGCGGGTGCGGCCGGCCGGCTCGCCGGAGGCGTACACGGCGGAGGCCAAGTACGAGTGGGGTCAGGTCGACGCCATCGTCTCTCCCCACGACCTCGGCGCCGTCCTGGAACGGTGGCTGCGGCTGCTGACAGCCCGGTCGACGGCGGCGGCTCCCCTGCCTTCCGCGCTGCGACCGGCTTCGCCGCCTTCGACGGGCTGGGAAGCGGTGCAGGCGGCCCGATCCCCGCGCCGGCCGCGGGCCGTCGAGTACCTCGACGCGTACTTCGACTGGCGCTCGGACGTCAGCGGCGACCGGGCCGGCGGCGTCGACCCGGGGGTGTCGTGCGGCTTCGGCTGGCGCGACGGCCGGACGATCGCGTACGCGGCCCAGTGCGGCACACCGACGTCGCCTGCGGGCTTCCGGACGGCGGCACGGCTGGTGCAGCTGGCGTCGCGGCTGGGCATCCCGGTCCTGACCCTGGTCGACACCCCGGGCGCGGCGAACGACGCGGCGGCGGAGCGGGCGGGCGCGGGCGGCGCGATCGCGGCGATGTTCGAAGCGGTCGCGACGGCGTCGATCCCGGTGACGACGTTGGTGATCGGCGAGGGCGGCTCGGGCGGAGCACTGGCGTTCGCGGCGGCGGGGTCGACGTGGGTGACGCCGGACGCGTACTTCTCGGTGACGTCCCCCGAGGCCGCGGCGGCGATCCTCAAGCGGCCGGCTTCGGAGGTCCCGGACCTCGCGAACCAGCTGCGGCTGCGGCCGCAGGACCTGGTCGACCTCGGCGTCGCCAGAGCGGTCGTGAGTCCGGCTCGATGACCGACGTCCGATCAGGACTGCGGCCACTCGGAGAAATACGGCATCCATCCGTGGTTGGATCTCGTGATGGGGTATCGACTGAACAGGCGAGCGGCGTTCGGTTTGGGGACCGCTGTCGCCGCTGGAAGCATTCTGGCCGGCTCTCCCGCGTTCGCGCAGGAAGCAGACATCGAGGCCAGCCCGGCCACACCGGACCGGGCCAGGCAGAAAGTGAAGCGCGTCTACGACGACGCGGCCGCTGAGGCAGGCGGCATCTGGAACTCCTACATCAGCGTGGCCGGCCAGGTGGCCGTCGACGTGGCGTCCGACGAGATCGTCGAGGCGTACAGCGTCAACAAGGTGGCCGTCGCGGTCACCTTGATGGACAAGATCGACCGTGGCCTGCTCACGCTGGACCAGCAGGTCCAGGTGCCGGAGAGCATCGTCGTGCCGGGTGGCGACGGCATCATCATCCTGGACAAGGCGTACCCGAGCGCGTTCACGCTGGGTCACGTCCTGTCGCTGTTCCTCACTGTTTCGGATGACACGTGCGTCCGGCTGGTGGGGCTCGTGGTTCCGGCGGCCGAGATCAACGAGATCCTGGTGACCAAGGGTTTCCCCAAGACCCAGGTCACGCCGGTGGCCAACCCGAACCGCTACTTCCTCGGCCAGACCACTCCGCGCGAGACCCACGACCTGCTGAAGGCGCTGCTCGCGGGCACATTGCTGAGCCCGGCGTCGACGGAGTACCTGCTGTCCATCCTGCGGTCGCAGGTGGCGTTCACCGACGGTATCCGCCGTGAGATGTCGTCCGGCGATCGGGCGAGGATCGCCACGAAGGCGGGCTGGCTGAACGACGGCCGCAACGAGGCGGGGATCATGTTCGACGCCGCGGGCAAGCCGGTGTTGATCTACTCGATGTTCGCGCACGGCCAGGCGAACCCGGAGGACTTCGGGGCCACGCACCCGGTCCGGCAGGCCAGCGCGAAGATGGGGCCGAAGTTCCTGCGCGCGGTCGACAAGATCGCGGGCGCGGGCGCCAAGGCCTTCCGGGCACCGGTCTACCAGCAGTACAACGGCGGCTGAGAGCAGCTACCGAGGGCAGCGACCACCGTGGACACCGGGCGGTCGCTGCCCTCCGGCAGTGCGGGAATCTCCTGTCCTGTACGGACTTACGCCCGCGCCAGCTCCGGGACGCGGTCAGTCCAGGTGCCGTGCGGTTCGAGGGTGACCTCACGGACGTCGTCCTCGCGGCGGTCCAGCCGGACCACCAGGTAATCCGACGACAGCCGCTCCGCCGAGCCCTCGCCCCACTCGACCACGATCGCGGAGCGTTCCAGGTCCGTGTCCAGGTCGAGGTCGTCCAGCTGGGACAGGTCGCCGCCCAGGCGGTACGCGTCCACGTGCACCAGCGGCACCCCCGCCGGGCCCGCCGGGTGGACGCGGGCCAGCACGAACGTCGGTGAGCTGACGCGGCCGCCGACGCCGAGACCGTCCGCGATGCCGCGCGTCAGCGTCGTCTTGCCCGCGCCGAGCGGCCCGGCGAGCAGCACCAGGTCACCCGCGCGCAGGGAACGGCCGAGGGACCGCCCGAACTCCATCGTGTCTTCGGGCGTGGGAAACACGAACGTCAACGCTGCCACCACCAGTTTCGCTGAGCCGAAGCCACGCCGTCCGCACCGGAACAGCGTTGCAGGAGATCGATCAGATGACTGTTCACCAGCTCGGGCTGTTCGAGCAGCACCATGTGCCCGGCGCCGCGGACGCGCACCAGCTCCGCGTCGGGCAGCTCGGCCGCGATCCGCTCGGCGTGCGAGAACGGCGTGAACCGGTCCGAATCACCGCCGATGACCAGCACTTCCGCGTGCTTCAGCCCGGCCAGCGCGGCGTACCGGTTGTGGCTGCCGAGCGTGTCGACGAAGTTGACGAGCCCGCGGACCGGCGTCACCTCGAGCATTTCGAGCATGAAGTCGACGAGTCTCGGCGCGACGTCGCGGCTGCCGAACGCCAGGCGCCGCACGGCCTGGCGCGTCAGCTGCCCGCCCGCGGCGCGGACGAACTCGACCAGCCCGGGCTGCCAGCCGGCGAGGCCGCCGGCGGCGCGCGTCAGCGGGTTGTACTTCGAGAGCAGTGAACGCGGCAACCCGCGTGCGCCCACTTCGCCCGCCGCGGTCGCGATGAAGGCGACCCCGCACACGCGGTCTTCGAACAGCTCGGGGAACTCGGCGGCCAGCTCCATGATCACCATGCCGCCCATCGAGTGGCCCAGCAGCACGATGGGCCCCTCCGGCACCACGGACGGCAGCACGCAGTCCAGGTCGCGCGCCAGCTGCTCGATCGTCGAGTTCTCCGCGGAGGCCGCGCCGGACAAGCCGTGGCCGCGGTGGTCGTAGTAGACCTGACGCACGCGCGGCAGCCGCAGCTTCGCCAGGTCGCGACGCTGGAAGTGCCAGCAGCGCCGCGAAAGCGCGAAGCCGTGTACCCCCACGACAGTCAGTTCGGGTTCGCCGCCGTCTTCCGGATCGATCTCCTCGACCGAAAGCGGCGTGCCGTCCTCGGCCGCGACCGTGGAAGTACGGTCCGGCTTCAGCTCCCCCAGCGGCTCGTCCACGTACGGATCCTCACTGTGCCGCCGCTGCTGCGCGGCGACGATAGCGGCGGCGGCGGTCCCGGTGGCGATGGCCCCGACCCCGCCGGCGATGGCCAGCAGTCGACGTGAAGGTGTCACCAGCGCGCCCCCAGATACCGGCGCCGCACCCGCGGGCGGTACATCGAGGTGACGATCTCGTAGTCGATGGTGCCCAGCTTGTCGGCCCACTCCCGGGCCGTCGGCTCGCCGTGCGCGCCCTGGCCGAAGAGGACGACCTCGTCGCCGACGGCGGGTTCGTAGTCGCCGCAGTCGACGACCAGCTGGTCCATGCAGACGCGCCCGGCGACCGGCCGCCGCTGCCCGCCGAGGAGGACGTCCATCCGCCCGGACAGCGACCGCGGGACGCCGTCGGCGTAGCCGGCCGGCACGAGCGCCAGGTTCGTGTCGCGCTCCGCCGTCCAGGTGTGCCCGTAGGACACCGATTCGCCGGCTTCGACGCGCTTGACCAGGGCGACCGCGGACCGGAACGTCATGGCCGGGCGCAGGTCTTCGGCCTGCGGCACCGGGTTGAGCCCGTACATCGCGATGCCGGGCCGGACGACGTCGAAGTGCAGGTCCGGCCGGGTCAGCAGGGCCGCGGAGTTCGCCAGGTGCCGCTTCGGGTCGAGCCCGGCGGCGCGGGCGACGTCGTAGGCCTCGGCGAACCGCTTGGCCTGCAGGTCGGTCGCCGGGTGGTCCGGCTCGTCCGCGCACGCGAGGTGGGACCAGATCGCGACGACTTCGATCCGCGGTTCGGCGGCCGCCGCTTCGACCAGCTCGGCCCAGCGGGCGGGCGGGCAGCCGTTGCGCGAAAGCCCGGTGTCGATTTTGAGGTGCACACGGGCCCGGGTACCCGCGGGGACCGCTGCAGCGATGCGAGCCAGCTCACCGGTCGAGCTCGCCGCGAGGTCGACGTCCGCCTCGATGCCCGGCGCGAAGTCGACGTCGGGCGTGTCCAGCCAGCTGAACAGGCGGGTCGTCATCCCGGCCGCGCGAAGACTCAGGGCTTCGCCGAGCGAGCAGGTGCCGAGCCAGCTCGCGCCGGCCTCGACCGCGGCGCGCGCCACCGGCAGCGCGCCGTGGCCGTAGGCATCGGCCTTCACCACGGCCATCACTTCGGAGCCGGGCGCGCGGGCGCCCAGCAAGGTGAGGTTGTGGCGGATCGCGTCGAGGTCGATGTCGACCTGCGCCCTGGGGAAACTGGAGGTCATGGCGCCCTCCAGTTTCCCATGACCCGAGGTCAGGGCAGGCGCGCCCCGGACGTGGCGGAGAACACGTGCAGCTCGTCGGGGCGAATCCGCAGGTGCAGCGTGTCACCCATGGCCGGCGGCGTGCGCGGGTCGACCCGGACGACGACGTTGGGCCGGGTGTCGTCGGCGTCGGTCTGGGCGAGCTTGCCGTAGACGAACGCGTCCGAGCCGAGCTCCTCGACCAGGTCCACCTTGATCGGCAGGGTGCCGTCTTCGCCGTTGGCGACCTCGAGGGCCTCCGGCCGGAAGCCGAGGGTCACGGTGTCCCCGTCGGCCGCGGCGATGGTCTCGCGGGTCAGCGGCACGCGCGCGCCACCCACCTCGGCGCCGTCGGCCGTGAGCTTCGCGGTGGCGAGGTTCATCGCCGGCGAGCCGATGAACCCGGCGACGAAAGCGTTGGCGGGCCGGTCGTAGAGAGCGCGCGGGGTGTCGCACTGCTGCAGCAGGCCGTCGGACAGCACGGCGACGCGGTCACCCATCGTCATGGCTTCGACCTGGTCGTGCGTGACGTACACGGTCGTGACGCCGAGGCGGCGCTGGAGCGCGGCGATCTGCGTACGCGTCGAGACACGCAGCTTCGCGTCGAGGTTCGACAGCGGCTCGTCCATCAGGAAGACCTGCGGCTCGCGCACGATCGCGCGGCCCATCGCGACGCGCTGGCGCTGACCACCGGAGAGCGCCTTCGGCTTGCGGTCGAGGTAGTCGACGATGTCGAGCAGCTTCGCGGCCTCGAGGACCTTCTGCTTGATCTCGGACGCGGGGCGGCCGGCGATCTTCAGCGCGAAGCCCATGTTCTGCGCGACCGTCATGTGCGGGTACAGCGCGTAGTTCTGGAACACCATCGCGATGTCGCGCGAGCGCGGCGGCAGCTGCGTGACGTCGCGGTCGCCGATCCAGACGGCGCCGTCGTCGATGTCCTCGAGCCCGGCGAGCATGCGCAGGCTGGTCGACTTGCCGCAGCCGGACGGGCCGACCAGCACCAGGAACTCGCCGTCGGCGATCTCCAGGTCCAGCGCGTCGACCGCGGGGCGCTCCGAACCGGCGTAGCGCCGGGTCGCCTTGTCGTAGGTGATGGAAGCCATCGGTCAGTCCTCTCCGAGATTCCGCCGGACCCCGTACGCCGCTTCGCGGGCTTCGAGGTGGCGCTGCTGGATCCGGTGGCCCTCGGCGCGCTGCGCCTCGGTCGGCTCGTCCAGCTCGAGCCTGGTCTTATTTCCTTGCCAGGACGGGGGTTCCGCACTGGAAGCCAACGCCCACGCCGCCTGCCGCGCCGCGCCGATGGCGACGTACTCGGCGACTTCGGGCAGCTGCACGGGCACGCCGAACACCAGCGGCGCGACCGCGCGGACGGCGGCCGACTGCGCGCCGCCGCCGATCAAGAGCACGCGGCGGACGTCGAGGCCGTGCGCGCGCACCGCGTCGAGGCCGGCGGCCAAGCCGCAGAGCATGCCTTCGACGGCACTGCGCGCGAGGTTCTCCGGGGTCATGTTCGCCCGGGTCAGGCCGGCCAGGGAGCCGGTGGCGCCGGGCAGGTTCGGGGTGCGCTCGCCGTCGAGGTAGGGCAGGAAGGTCAGGCCGCCGGCGCCGGGCTCGGCCCGCAGCGCGAGCCGGTCGAACTCGCTCAGCGTCGCGCCGAGCATCGACGCCGTCGCCGTGAGCACGCGGGCGGCGTTGAGCGTGCAGGCGAGCGGCAGGAACCGGCCGGTGGCGTCGGCGAACCCGGCCACGTCGCCGGACGCGTCGGCCGCGCCGGTCTCGGCGACACCGAACACGGTGCCGCTGGTGCCGAGCGAGACGACGACGTCACCGGGCTGCAGTTCGAGCCCCAGCGCGGCGGCCATGTTGTCACCGGTGCCGGCCGAGACGAGCATTCCGCCGGGGGTGTGGCCGGCGGTGTCGGCCGGGCCGAGCACGGTCGGCAGCTCCGGCGTCCGGCCGCCGAAGGCGTGGGCCAGCACGTCGAGGCGGTAGGCGTTGTCGGACGGCGAGAAGTAGCCGGTGCCGGACGCGTCGCCGCGGTCGGTGACCGGGGCGCCGCCGGTGAGCTTCCAGGTCAGCCAGTCGTGCGGGAGCAGCACGCGGGCGACGCGGTCGGCGAGCTCGGGCTCGTTGTCGGCCAGCCAGCGCAGCTTCGTGACGGTGAAGCTGGCGACCGGCACCGAGCCGACGGACTTGGCCCAGACCGAGGGCCCGCCGAGCTCGTCGACGAGGTCGAGCGCCGACTGCGCGGAGCGGGTGTCGTTCCACAGCAGCGCGGGCCGGACGACCTCGTCGTGCTCGTCGAGGGTGACCATGCCGTGCTGCTGACCGCCGACGCCGATGGCCTTGACGTCTTCGAGCAGGCCCTTTGTGGCTTCTCCGAAGGCGTCCCACCAGGCGGCGGGGTCGACCTCGGTGCCCTCCGGGTGCGGCGCGCGGCCGGTGCGGACGATCTCACCGGTTTCGGCGTCGCACACGACGACCTTGGTCGACTGGGTGGACGAATCGACGCCGGCGACCAGCTCAGCTGTCATAGGGCTGCCCCTCTGTGACGTGTTCGACGATCTCGATCGCGGTACCGGCGTTGAGCGCGGCCTCGATCTCCTCGGTGGGCGTGGCTTGGCCGGTGATCAGCAGGTCGTAGTCGCCGACGTCACCGTGCGCGTAGGTGGCGGTGCGGCCGAACTTCGAGTGGTCGACGACCAGGACCGTCCGGTTGGCGACCCTGAGGGCCGCCTTCTTGAGCTCGGCGTAGTCGCGGTCGGGGTGGAAGAGCCGCCCGACGGCGACGGCGGTGACCGAGACGAACGAGACGTCGGCGCGGAGGGAGTCGAGCAGGCCGAGGACCTCGGGGCCGGCGCAGGAGTCGTACTCGGGCGAGTACCGGCCGCCCGCCAGCACGACGTCGACCTTCGGGCCGAGCAGCCGCGCGGCGTGCAGCGAGTTGGTGACGACGGTGAGGGCGTCGATCTCGGCCAGGCGCTTGACCAGGGGGAGGAGCGTGGTGGAGTCGTCGACGAAGACGGTCTGGCCGGGCTGCACGTGGTTCGCGGCGGCCTCGCCGAGGGCTTCCTTTTCGCCGTGGTGGAGGGTGTCGCGGAAGCGGGCGGCGGTCTCGATGGTGAGCGCCGGGTAGGCCTCGACCTTGCCGCGAAGCTTGCGCAGGAGGCGGCGCTCGGCGAGGTCGTCGAGGTCGCGGTGCATGGTCATGAGACTGACCCGGAACCTCGTCGTCAGGTCGTCGATGCGGGCTTCGCCCTGCTCGATGACGTGGTCGAGGATGTCCTGCCGCCGCTGTTCGACGACGGCGTCGGACGGCCGGGTCTTCCGGTCTCCAGATGCTGTGCCGCCGCTCACACGGCATTCTTACCAGATTTACCGCCCAGAGTTAACAGAGAACTCGATATCTCTTCGCACAACCCACCCGTGCACTTTCACGTGAAAGTGATCCGGAGTGCACCCTCCGGCTCACTTTCACGTGAAAGTGCGGCTCAGGTCGTGAGGGAGCGGAGCGAGCGGATTGCCTCGGGGATCGCGTGGACCAGGCCCGATGCCGAGGTCGGGGCGTTCTGGGCCGCGATCGCTCCGGCCAGGGAGTGGACGTGCGCCGCGGCGGCCGCGGCCAGCCACGGGTCGAGGCCCGCCGCCAGTAGCGAGCCGACCAGGCCGGACAGCACGTCGCCCGAGCCTGCCGTCGCCAGCCAGGCGCCGCGCGGCGTGTTCACCGCGACGCGGCCGTCCGGGGCCGCCACCACCGTCACGTGCCCCTTCAGCAGCACCACCGCGTCGTACTTCTTCGCCGCTTCGCGCGCTGCCGTCACGCGGTCCGCGCCCGGCTTGCGGCCCATCAGGCGCTCGTACTCGCCCGCGTGCGGGGTCAGCACCAGCGGCGTGTCCGGGTCGCGTGCGTCCAGGACCTCCGGGGACTTCGCGATGATCGTCGTCGCGTCGGCGTCCGCGCAGACCGGGACGCCCTGGCCGAGCACGTACCGCAGCACGTCGCGGCCCTCGGAACCCGTGCCGATGCCCGGCCCGACCGCCCACGCCTGGACGCGGCCGGCGTCCGCGACCGTGCCCGTCGCGATGATCTCCGGCCACTGCGACCGGACGACGTCGGCCGCGTGGCCCGCGTAGCGCACCATGCCGGCCGTCGCGCGGACCGCCGAGCCCGCCGCCAGCACCGCCGCGCCCGGGTACGTCGCCGAGCCCGCGGCGATGCCGACCACACCCTGGCTGTACTTGTCGTCCTCCGGCCCGGGCACCGGCCACGCCGCGGCGACGTCGACGATGTCGAGCCGGCGCAGGTCCGGGTCCGCCAGCTCGAGGCCGATGTCCACCAGCACGACCTCGCCGCACCACGACGGCGCCAGCGCGTGCACGGGCTTGAGCGCGCCGAACGTCACCGTGCGGGTCGCCTTCACCGCCGGGCCGTCGACGGCGCCGGTGTCCGGGTCGACGCCGCTGGGCAGGTCGACCGCCACGATCGGCGCCTCGACCAGCTCGACGAGCCGCGCCGCGTCGGGCCGCAAAGAGCCACGGGCGGAGATGCCGACGATCCCGTCGACCACGACGTCGGCCCGTTCGATCCACTGTGGACCGTCCTCGGGGGACACCACCCGGCCGCCGGCGCGCTTCAGCGCCCTGAGACCGGCGGGATGCGCCTTCTCGGGCTTCAGCAGGATCGCCGTGACGGCTACTCCGCGGCGCCGGAGGAAGGCTCCCGCCCAGAGCGCGTCGCCGCCGTTGTCACCCGAGCCGACCAGCAGCACGACCCGGCGGCCGGAAACGCCGCCGGTGTGATCTTCGAGCAGGTCCGCGGTCTGCACCGCCAAGCCGAACGATGCCCGGCGCATCAGCTCGCCGTCGGGCGTGACGGCGAACGCCCGCCCCTCCGCCTCGCGAATCCGTTCCGTGGTCCAGATTCCCTGCACGGCGAAGGCCTCCCTCTCTACGCTGTGTTACTCCACGGTGACGGACTTCGCCAGGTTACGCGGCTTGTCGACGTCGTACCCGCGGGCGCGGGCGATCTCCGCGGCGAGCACCTGCAGCGGCACCGTGGACACCAGCGGCTGCAGCAGCGTCGGCACCGCGGGGACCTCGATGAGCTCGTCGGCGAACGGCCGGACGGTCTCGTCGCCCTCTTCGGCGATCACGATCGTGCGGGCCCCGCGCGCCTGGATCTCGCTGATGTTCGACACGAGCTTCGAGTGCAGCACCGCGCGCCCCTTGGGCGACGGCATCACGACGACGACCGGCAGGCCCTCTTCGATCAGCGCGATCGGGCCGTGCTTGAGCTCGCCGGCCGCGAAGCCCTCGGCGTGCATGTACGCGAGTTCCTTGAGCTTGAGCGCGCCCTCGAGGGCGACCGGGAACCCGACGTGGCGGCCGAGGAACAGGATCGCCTTCGAATCGGCGATCCGGCGGCCGAGGTCGCGCACCTGGTCCACAGTGGACAGTACCTTCTGGACGGCCGCGGGCATGGCCTCCAGCTCGGCGAACTCGCGGGCGACCTCGTCCGGGTACTTCGTGCCGCGGGCCTGCGCCAGCGCCAAGCCGACCAGGTAGTTGGCCGCGATCTGGGCGAGGAACGCCTTGGTCGACGCGACGCCGATCTCGGGCCCGGCGTGGGTGTAGAGGACGGCGTCGGACTCACGCGGGATCTGCGCGCCGTTGGTGTTGCAGACGGCCAGCACGCGCGCCTTCTGCTCACGCGCGTGGCGGACGGCTTCGAGCGTGTCCGCCGTCTCGCCGGACTGGGAGACGGCGACGACCAGCGTGTCGCGGTCGAGGACCGGGTCGCGGTAGCGGAACTCCGACGCCAGCTCGACCTCCACCGGCAGCCGCGTCCAGTGCTCGATCGCGTACTTCGCGACCAGGCCGGAGTGGTAGGCCGAACCGCAGGCGACGACGAAGACCTTGTCGACGTCGCGCAGGTCCTGGTCGGAGATGCGCTGCTCGTCGAGGATGATCCGGCCGGATTCGAAGTGCCCGCGCAGCGTGTTGGCCAGCGCCTCGGGCTGCTCCTCGATCTCCTTGAGCATGAAGTACTCGTGGCCGCCCTTTTCGGCGGCGGACAGGTCCCAGTCGACGGTGAACGGCTTGGCCTGGGCGGCGTCGCCGTGGAAGTCGGTGACCTCGTAGCCCTCGCGGGTGATGACGACGAGCTGGTCCTGGCCGAGTTCGACGGCCTCGCGGGTGTGCTCGATGAACGCGGCGACGTCGGAGGCGACGAAGTGCTCGCCCTCCCCCACACCGACGACCAGCGGCGACGACCGGCGCGCGGCCACGATGGTGTCCGGCTGGTCGGCGTGGGTCACGACGAGGGTGAAGGCGCCTTCGAGCCGGCGGCAGACGGCGGCGACGCTGGCCGCGAGGTCACCCTTGGTGTCGCCTTCGGCGTAGGCGCGGGCGACGAGGTGCGCGGCGGTTTCGCTGTCGGTGTCGCTGGCCATCTCGACGCCGTCGGCCTCGAGCTCGGCGCGCAGAGCGGCGAAGTTCTCGATGATGCCGTTGTGCACGACGGCGACGCGCTGCGAGGCGTCGCGGTGCGGGTGCGAGTTGCGGTCGATCGGCGCGCCGTGGGTCGCCCAGCGGGTGTGGCCCATGCCGGCGGTGCCGGTGATGCGGTCGCGGCCGACCTTGTCGAGCTCGGCTTCCAGGTTGGCGAGGCGCCCGGCCTTGCGCTCGACGGTCAGCGCACCGGCGCCGTCGAGGACCGCCACACCGGCCGAGTCGTAACCGCGGTACTCCATGCGCCGGAGCCCGCCGAGGACGACGTCCAGAGCCGGGCGGTGCCCGACATATCCCACGATTCCACACACGCGCACCAGCCTAACGAGGGACATTCAGCGGGTTGACGGGGTCCGGAAACCAAAGTTGACCTGCGTAAACATGAGTGAGCATGGTCCGGACCAATGCACCTTGGGGCGCACGTGGGTGAGTGCCCGGGTCCGGGCTTCCAGCGCCCCAATGTGGCCTTGGTTGCGTCTGACGCACCCAAGGTGGCCTTCGGTGCGTCAGAGGCACCGAAGGCCACATTGGGGCGCTCTGGCCGGGCCGGAAGACCGGCGGACGGCGCGCCGGAGCGGCGGGCGAGCCGGGGCGGGGCGCGCACAGTAGGGTTCCCGCCATGGCCAGCAAGCCCAAGCAGCTGCTCGCGGAGTTGACGCACCCGGGTCCGCACGAGGTCCTCCGCGGCAACCTCGCCCTGGTCGGGCTGCCCGGCGTGGTGTTCACGCCGCGCGCCGGGCTCGGGCTCCCCGCCGTGGCCTTCGGGCACGGGTGGCTGCAGCCGCCCGATCGGTACCGGCAGCTGCTGCACCACCTCGCCAGCTGGGGCATCGTCGCCGCCGCGCCCGCGACCCAGCGGGGTCCGCTGCCGTCGCACCGGCTGCTCGCCGCCGATCTGCTGACCACCCTCGACGTCGTCACGACCGTGCGGCTCGGGCCGGACGGCATCAGCGTCGACCCGGCCAAGCTCGGCCTCGCCGGGCACTCGACCGGCGGTGGCTCCGCCATCCTCGCCGCGGCCCAGGACGCGCAGGCTGGGAACCATCCGGGCTCCCGAACCGAAGCCGGGCGCCCGCGGATCAAGGCCGTCGCGACCATCGCCGCCGCCCAGACGCTGCCGCCCGCCACCGAGTCGGCGAAGGTCATCACCGTTCCCGGCCTGCACCTCGCTGCCGAGGAGGACCTCGTCGCCCCGAAGGTCGGGCACGCCGAGGCCATCACGGACGCCTGGGGCGGCGAAGACGTCCAGCTGCGCACCCTCGGCAAGTCGACCCACCTGGGCGTCACCGAAGGCCGGCACTGGTCGCAGCTGATCATGCACGGCAAGCCGCACCGCAAGACGCAGCAGCTCACGCGCGCGCTGTTCACCGCCTTCTTCCTGACGCACCTGACCGGCACGGACAAGTACCGGCCCCTGCTGGAAGCCGACGTCAAGCGCGCCCCGATCGAGCGCGAAGAAGAACCCGCGCACTGACGCGAAAAGGACCCGGCCGGAGCCGGGCCCTTCCGAAGGAACTCAGACCAGCCAGCTGGTGCTGGAGAAGTCGTCCTCGTCTTCCACCGGACGCGCGTGCCGGCCCCGCTTCGGCGACTCCGGCGCCGGGGGCGCGGGCGGTTCCGGCACCGGCTGGGGTGCCACGGCCGCGGGCATCGGGATCCCGTAGCTCGGCGTCGGGTAGGGCGTGCGGCCGGTGTCCGCTTCCTCGTCCTCGACGCCGAACTCCATCAGCGACTCGCGGCCCTTGTCGGCCAGCGTCTTTTCCGTCGCCCAGCCGCCCGCGCTCTGCTTGCGCTTGTTGAGCTCGTCCATGTGCTCGGCGTACTTCTGCGCGGCGGCGAGCTCGTTCTTCAGCCCCTCACGGGCCTGCGTCTCGGCCTCCGCGACCCGGCGCTCGCGCAGGCCCCGCTGCTCGTCCTGCTCGCGAGCTGCGGCGTCCATCGTCGAGATCGCCGCGCGGTACCGGTCTTCGGCGCTGCTCATCGGCCCTCCTCAGCCCTCACTGTGCCCTTCATTACCAATCCGACCACAGTCACGGCCGAATGGCTTCCGCAGCAAAAGTCACCGGCAGCTCGGGGGTCGGCCTGCTTTTGGCCGGATTGGCAATCAGCGGTCGTACCGGATCGAACGGTCACCCTCGTCGTCCAGCGAGCCGCTGATCCGGCCCTTGGCGCCGCTCGTTTCGAAGACGCCACCTTCGATGCGGTACTGGCTGGGCCCGCGCTGCTGGTCGCCGCCACCACCGCCGCCCGGTGCGCCGCCCATGCCGCCCATCATGCCCATGCCGCCCATGCCGCTCATCCCGCCGGACGAGCTCGCGGCGGCCTGGTGCATACCCGGGTCGACCGGGGTCGCGCCGAGCCCGCCGCCGTCGGACATCGGCATCGACGCGTCGCTGCCCGTCTGTGCGCCGGGGTCCAGCGACACGGCGCCGGCGAAGTCCGCCGACCCGCCGCCCGTGACGGCGGATCCGAAGTCGCTCGCCCCGGCCGTCGTCGTCGAGTCACCGCCGCCACCGCCGGCCACGCCGGAGTCACCGCCCCCGACTCCCGCGTCGGCCGTCGCCATCGCGGGTTCCGCGCCGACGCTGCCGCCGAAGTCACCGGAGAAGTCCTGGCCACCGGGAGTGGTGAAGCCGCCCCCAGCCGAAGCCGCCGCGCCCTGTGTGAAGGCCGGGTCCGGATTGGCCGGCGCCGGGTCCTTCGTCAGCGGCGATTCGGCGTCCGCGTCGTGCCGGATCGCGGAGCTGCTGCTGTCGGTCGACGCGGGATCGGTCTTGAGGTCGCTCGCCTTGGGGTCGTCCTTCTCGTCGAGCGTGTACGTCGTCGGCTCGCCCTTGCCGTCGTCGACGGTCACGATCGTCGGGCCGTCGGGCCCCTCCGGCCGCTCGGCCGTGATCTCGAGGTTGCCGTCCTTGATGTGGATCTTGCCGTCGGGCCCCGGCTTGTAGCTGCCGTCGGCGGAGGGCTGCCCGTCCTTGACGGCCCCCTGCTGCGCGCCCTGCGGGCCGAAGCCGCTGCCGTCGGCCTTGGCGCCGTCCTTGCCGGCTTCGGCCTTGTCGTCGTCACCCCAGTCGAGGTGGTAGTCCTTCTTGTTGCCGTGGCCGTCGTCGACGGAGATGTCCTGCTTGCCCTCCTTGTCGGGCTCGGACATCTCGATCGTGTTGTCGCCCTTCTTGACCGACACCGTGTCGGTGTCGTCGGTGTCCTTGATGGCCTCGCCGGTCGTCGGGTCGATCGGGTACGGCTTGCCGGTGTCCGGGTCGACTTCGAGGGGCTTGCCGGTGATCGGGTTCTTGCCGTCCTCGGGCTTCGCCGGGTCCTCGGCCGTGGGCGGCTCGACCGCCGACGGCGTCGTGGTGCCCCCGCCGCCGGTGCCCCCGCCCGTGCCGCCGCCGGTCCCGCCCCCGGTGCCGCCGCCCGTACCGCCGCCGTTGTCCTTCTTGCCGGGGCCGCCGGAGTTCTCCTTGCCGCCGCCGTCGTCGGTGCCCTTGCCATCGCTCTTGGCCTCGGTGAGCTGGTTGCGGTAGCCGTCCATGAACCGCGCGAGCGCGCCGAACTGCTGGTCGATCGTGTCCTTGGCGGACTTGCAGGAGCCGTTGAAGGCGTTGATCAGGCCCTGGTACTCGGTCGAGAACGCGCCGTCGCGCCAGTAGCGGCAGACGTTGCGGCCGTACTCCTTGTTCTCGTCGTTGAAGCCGCAGTCGTCGTTCTGCAGCCGCTCGGCGAGGTTCGTCTGGTTGCCGTTCTTCGCGTTGACGGCGTCGACCCAGCCGGCGACCTTCATGAAGTCGTCGAACTCCTCGGTCTCGCCGTTCGCGATCTTGAGGACGTCCCTGGCCATGTTGATGTCGGCCTGGGCGATGGTCGTGCGGTGCAGCTGCAGGACCTCGTCGACCTTCTTCTTGACGGCGTCGTAGACGTGCGTCACGGTCTGCGGGATCAGCTTCGCGGCGCCGTCGATCTGCTGCGAGAGCTCCTTGGCGTGCGGCTTGATCGCCTCGTCGTACTTGATCTCCGCCGCGTTCGCGCCCTTGCCCTTCCACTCCCCGAAGAGGGTCTGGAGCTCGGTGTCGCTCTTGCTCAGCGAGTCTTCGACGACCTTGTGCGCCTTGGCGAGGTCGTCGGCCTCGGTGAGGAACTTCTGGAACTGGATGCCGCGGTTCTCGTGGAACTTGTCCTTGAGGTCCTTCTGCGAGTCGATGTGGCCGGACCCGCCCTTGATCTTGTTCCAGATCTCGTCGGTCCACTGCACCAGGAAGTCGACCGTGACGTTGCCCTGGTCGAGCATTTCGTCGGAAGTCTTCGCGCCGGCCCCCAGCGTGGGCGTCGCGATTCCGTCGAGGTTCTTCTTCGCCGTGTTCTTGCGGTCGGTCTGTGCCTGCTGTTCCTTGCCCTTGGCCTGCGACTCCTGCTTCGCCCGTGCGACGATCTCGTCGGTGTCGTTGGAATCGAAGACGTCGTAGCCGCCGCCGCCGTCGGAGTAGTTTTCGATGTACTCCTTGGCGTACTTCTCTTCTTCTTCGTTGAAGTTGAAGGTGTTGCGGTCGTACTCCTCCATGAGTTCCGTCTTCGTCTCCATGGAGACGTTCGGGTCATCGAGGATCTTCTTGATTTCGGCCCAGTCCGCCATTACTTGCTCCCCGCCGCATTGGCCTGCGCACCGGCGTGCGACTCCTGCGCGGAGTACTTGGAGCCGGCCGTGCCGATCCCGCTGCCGAGGTTCATCAGCGCGTTCGACAGCCCGGTCATGCCCGCGCCGATCTCGTCGATCCCGGATTTGTACTTGCCGTAACCCTCACCGTGGACGCGGCCGAAGTCCACCTGGGCGATTTCGGTGGGCGCGACCTTCTTGGCCTCGGCGGCCGGGTCGTCCGCGACGTCGTTGAGGCGGATCTGCGCCCGCGTCATCGCCTCAGAACTCGCTTCGTAACCGTTTGGCATGGTCGGCTTGCCCCCTTCGCTCCACAGCCCCTTGTTCCGGGTGTCAAGACTGTGACGCACCCGGACGTCGTTCGGTGCCGTCGCAGATGCACACAGAGTCTAGCGTTCGGCCGACCGGCCGACCTGGGCTTTGCCCAAGTGCACTCACCCGGTGGGGTGCTGCGCGGCGAGCGCCTCGGAAATGACTTCGGCGACGCCGCGGACGTCGACGAGCCGATCGAGCTCGTCCAGGTCGACGGAGACGCCGTAGCGCACCTCGACCCGCGCGAGCAGCTGGACGCGCTGGCGGGACGTCATGCCGATGTCGTCGAACGGCGTCGTGTCGGTCAGCCGCTCGGGCGGGAGCTGCAGCGCCGTGCAGACGATCTTCCGGATCTCGTCGGTGTGGGCGGCGGCCGGGTCAGTCATGGCGCCCATTCTCGCCCCACCAGCGGTCGCGGGCCGCGGCGCGGGACACCTTGCCGCTCGAAGTCCGCGGCACCGCGCCCGGCGGGACCAGCCAGAGGGCACGCAGCGGCAGGTCGTGGCCCGCGGACACGGCCCGCCGGACGGCCGTCTCGACGCCGTCGTGGCCGGTGCAGCCGACGACCACGGCCACGCCTTCCCCGAGGCTGTCCCGCACCGCGAACGCGGCGACGCGCCCGGCCCGGACGTGCGGGTGCGCGGCTTCGACCGTGGCCTCGATGTCCTGCGGGTGGTGGTTGCGGCCGTCGACGATGATCAGGTCCTTGAGCCGCCCGGTGACGTACAGCAAGCCGTCGTGGACGAAGCCGAGGTCGCCGGTGCGGAGCCAGCCGTCCTCGGCGAAGGGGCCCTCCTGTCCCCAGTAGCCGTCCGCGACGTTGGGGCCGGACACCCAGATCTCTTTGTCGACAATTCGGACCCGCTGGCCGTACGGGCGGCCCACCGAGACCAGCTCCCGCCCGTCGAACGTCGTCACCGTCGGGCCTTCATCGCCCGCGCTCGCGACGAACACCGTCGCCTCGGCCAGGCCGTAACACGGCTTGAGCGCGGTGTACGGCAGCCCGAACGGCGCGAAGGCGCGAGCGAAGGTGCCGAGGGTGGCCGCGCGGATCGGCTCGCTGCCGTTCAGCACGGAGTTGACGTGCGAGAGGTCGGCGTCCGCCAGCTCCCCCGCCGCCTCCGCGGCCAGGTCGAAGGCGAAGTTCGGCGCGGCGGTGATCGCCCCGGGGTGCTCGGCGAGCAGCCGGATCCAGCGCAGCGGGTCGCGCACGAACTCCATCGGCGTGAAGAACACCGAGTGCGCGCCGAGGAACACGGGCGTGCCGACGAGCAGCACGAGCCCCATGTCGTGGAAGAACGGCACCCAGCCGGCGAGGTGGGTCGACGCGTCGGCGTGGTAGCACTCGGTGGTCTGCCAGCAGGCGGCCACCAGCGCGCGGTGCGAGATCACCGCGCCGGCCGGGCGGCGCGTCGAGCCCGACGTGTACTGCAGGTACGCGGGATCGGTCATCGCCACCTCGGCGGGCGGCTCGGCGTCGTCGGGCTCGATGTCCTCGATGGCCAGCACGACGTCCGGGCACGACGCCAGCGAGGCCGTGCTCTCCAGCAGGTTCTTCGAGGTCAGGCAGACTGCCGGCGCCGCGTCCGCGAAGGCCGACTCGAGCCGGGCGCGGTGCGTGCGGCCGGTCGGGACGGACAGCGGCATCGCGACGAGCCCCGCGTAGAGCGTGCCGAGGAAGGCGACGACGTACCCGAGGTCCTGGCGGGCGACGATCGCCACCCGGTCACCCGGCCGGGTGAAGCGGCGCAGCTCGCGCGCGACGCCGCGGACGCGGTCGAGCACCTGGGGCCAGCTCAGGGTGTGGTCGACGGGACCCGGGAAGGTGCGGCACGTGAACGCGGGGCGGTCTTCGGCGGCGTTGCGGAGCAGGTGGTCCGTGAACGGGGTGGCCAGGACCTCTTCCGGGACGTCTGCGGGCGGCACGCGCTCATCCTGCCCTACCGTGGGCAGGCGATGGACGAGTTCGAGCGGCACGGGATCGGCCTGGTCTCCGGCCGCGACGCGTGCGTGCACGCCCTGCGGTCCCCCGATCTGACGTCCGATCCCGGTGGCGGCTCACCGAGCGTGCTGCTGCGCGACGGCGCGGGTCACACCCGGGTGCGCGGGGTGCTGCGGGAGATCATCGCCGGACTGGAACCGCTGCCCGGCTCGGTGCTCGCGGCGATCGAAGCCGTGGTTGCCGAGCTGGGATCGTCGTTCGACCTCGTGCGCGACTTCGCGCGGCCGGTGGCGGGCGCGGTGACGTCGGCGGTGCTGGGGGTGCCGCTCGACGACGTCTTCCTGGACCACCTGGAGAAGACGACGGCGAACCTCGACGTCTTCGGCGGCGCCGACCGGGCGGGGCAGGCGTCGGCGTTCCGGCTCGCGGTGCAGCTGAGCCGGGCACCGGCCGGGCCGGGCGGCTTGACGGCGCTGCGGGAGGCCCACGCGGCCGGCCGGCTCGACGAGGACGAGCTGATGCTCAACCCGGTGGTGCTGGCGCACGCCGCCTACGAGAACTCGCTGAACTTCCTGGCCTGCGCCGGGCTGGAGCTGGCTTCCTCGGCGTCTCCGGTGCGGGTCCGCGAGCTGGTGACGTCGATCTGCCCGGCCCGGTACGTCCTGCGCTTCGGAGCGGACGGCCCGGTGGCGGTGTCGCTGGCCGACGGGCTCCCGTTCGGCCTGGGCCGGCACGCCTGCCCGGGTTCGGGAGTCGCGCTGGCCGAGGGCGAGGTCGCCCTCACGGCGTTGGCCAAGCACCTGAGCGGCGGCTGCGAAGTCGGCGAGGTGCGCTGGAAGTCACACCCGGTGTTCCACGGCCTGGCCTCGGCGCAAGTGGTCGTGAGTGAGAAACGGGGTTAGAACCCTGTTTCTCACTCATGACCGCCGCGGCGGACTACGAGACCGCTGAGACGACGCCCGCCAGGCGGTCGGCCGCGGCCTGCGCCGTGGCCTGCGCCGGAGCCTCCACCATCACGCGGACCAGCTGCTCGGTGCCGGACGGGCGCAGCAGCACCCGGCCCTCCTCGCCCAGCTCGGCCTCGACCTCGACGACGGCGTCGCGGACCTCGGACGAGACGGCCACCGCCGCCTTGTCCGCGACCGGGACGTTCACCAGGACCTGCGGCAGCCGGTTCATCACGGCCGCCAGGTCTTCGAGGGACTTGCCCGTCTCGGCCATGCGGCTCATCAGGCGCAGCGCCGTGAGCAGGCCGTCGCCGGTGGTGGCGTGCGCCGGCAGCACGACGTGGCCGGACTGCTCGCCGCCGAGGGCGAAGCCGCTCGCGCGCAGCTCCTCGAGGACGTACCGGTCGCCGACCGCCGTCGTGACGACCGCGATGCCATGGGCCTTCATCGCCAGGTGCAGGCCGAGGTTGCTCATCACGGTCGCGACCAGCGTGTCCTTGACCAGCTCGCCGGACTCGGCGAACGCGAGCGCGAGCACCGCCATGATCTGGTCGCCGTCCACCAGCTCACCGGCGGAGTCGACGGCCACGCAGCGGTCGGCGTCGCCGTCGTGGGCGATACCGAGGTCGGCGCCGTGCTTGACGACCGCCTCGCGCAGCTTGTCGGGGTGGTTCGAGCCGCAGTGCTCGTTGATGTTGACGCCGTCCGGCTCCGCGTACAGCGCGACGACCTCGGCGCCGGCGCGGCGGTAGACCTCGGGGGCGGCGGCCGACGACGCGCCGTTCGCGCAGTCGACGACGACCTTCAGCCCGGCGAGCGAGTGCGGTGTGGCGCCGAGCAGGTGGGTGACGTAGCGGTCGAGGGCGTCGTCGACGTCGTGGACGCGGCCCACGCCGGCGCCGGTCGGGCGGACCTTGCCGGCGGCGAGGCCGGCTTCGATCTCGTCCTCGATGCCGTCGGGGAGCTTGTGCCCGCCCGCGGCGAAGAGCTTGATGCCGTTGTCGGGCATCGGGTTGTGCGACGCGGAGATCATCACGCCGAGGTCGGCTTCGAGCGAGCCGACCAGGTAGGCGACGGCCGGCGTCGGCAGCACGCCGACGCGGAGCACGTCGGCCCCCGCGGAGGTGAGGCCCGCCACGACGGCGGCCTCGAGCATCTCGCCGCTGGCGCGCGGATCGCGGCCGACGACCGCGACCGGCCGGTGCGAGCGGTCGTGCGCGGCGAGCACGCGGGCGGCGCTGGCCGCCAGCGCCAGCGCCAGCTCGGGCGTCAGCTCGGCGTTCGCCAGGCCACGGACCCCGTCGGTACCGAACAGGCGTGCCATCGATCGACCTCCTCAGTGCGGCTGCGGCAGCGCAACCGACCACGACAACGTAGCGACCCTCCCGGGCCGCGCTACCCCTGGATGTCGCTCCGGACCCCGGAAACGACACAGTGCTCGTTCGTCACCCATCCGACCACCGTCACGGCCGAACCGGCCCGCGGCAACGGCCTGCTTTCGGCCGAACCGGTAACCCCGGAAAACGCCGGAGCGCCCATCCGATGGACGGATGGGCGCTCCGGTGGGTTGCGCCAGAGGCGCGATCAGCGCTTGCTGTACTGCGGGGCCTTGCGGGCCTTCTTGAGGCCGTACTTCTTCCGCTCCGTGGCGCGCGCGTCACGGGTCAGGAAGCCGGCCTTCTTGAGGGCCGGGCGGTCATCGGCGTCGACCTCGATGAGCGCACGGGCGATCGCGAGACGCAGCGCGCCCGCCTGGCCCGAAACGCCGCCACCGTGCAGGTTGGCGAAGATGTCGAACGAGTCCGGCTTCTCGACCAGGACCAGCGGGTCCTTGATGAGCTGCTGGTGCACCTTGTTCGGGAAGTACTCCTCGAGGGTGCGGCCGTTGAGCTTGAACTGCCCGGTGCCGGGAACGACACGCACGCGGACGACGGCTTCCTTGCGGCGGCCGACCGTCTGCGCGTTGCCGCCGGCGGCACGCGACGGACGCGGGGCGGCGGCGGACTCGCTGGTCGCCACCGGGGTCTCGCTCGTCGCGACCGGCGTCTCGCTGGTGGCGGCGGGGGTCTCGGGGGTCTCGCTGGTCTCGACGGCGCCGGTCTCGGTCGCCTCGGTCGTGACCTCGGCGGTCTCGGGCTCGGTGCTGGTCACAGACTGTTCCTCACTCACTGCGCGACCTGCGCGATCTTGGTGATCTCGCGCACCTGCGGCTGCTGCGCGGTGTGCGGGTGCTGCGGGCCGGCGTAGACCTTCAGCTTCTTCGCCTGGGCACGGCCGAGCTTGTTCTTCGGCAGCATGCCCTTGACGACCTTCTCGAGCAGGTGCTCGGGCTTGGTGTCGAGCAGCTCGCCGAACGAGCGCTTCCGCAGACCGCCCGGGTAACCGCTGTGCCGGTACGCGAACTTCTGTTCGCGCTTGTTTCCGGTGAGCGCGACCTTCTCGGCGTTGACGATGATGACGAAGTCACCGGTGTCCACGTGCGGGGCGTAGGTCGGCTTGTGCTTGCCGCGCAGCAGCGTGGCGACCTCGGTCGCGAGCCGGCCGAGCACGACATCCTCGGCGTCGATCACGTGCCAGGCACGAGTGACGTCGCCGGGCTTGGGGCTGTACGTGGGCAAGGGTCTACCTCGTCGTCAACATTGCGTGTGGGTTCTGTGCGGGCCTAGCGCGCTGATGCGCCGCAACGCACAACGACATATGAAGATACCCCCACGTCCACCGCGGCCACGCATCGGGGGTGGGTCCAGGAGCCGGAACAGTTCCGGCCCGGCGCGACTCTACCCGGTTTTCCCGCCGAAGTGCCTGCACGCGCCGCCCCGACACGCGAGGATGAGACGATCCGGGGCGCGGGAACACGGGCCCAGTCGAGCAGGGGACGGCGATGAGGAAACGACCGACGGCGATCTTCGTCCTGGCTGCCGTCCTGGCCCTGGTCAGCGCCTGCGGCACGGCCAAGGCCGGTACCGCCCTGCCGAAGGGCGACGACGCGGCGGACTACGTCGGCGGCAAGTTCGAGCAGGTCATCGGCAAGCTCGGGGACGCCATCACCGACACGCGCGACGTAACCAACTCGCTGGACGCCTACTTCAAGTTCGACGACAAGTGGATCCACAGCACCGTGACGTCGGCCCGCACCGGCAGCCCGGAGAGCCGCGCGGTGCGGCACCGGTCGCAGAAGAACCCCGACGAGATCATCGACACGTACACGCCGGCCGACGGCGCGGTCGAGTACACCTACCTCGGCCCGATGTACGTCCAGAAGGGCGTCTCGCCGACGGCGTGGGTGTCGATGCCGAAGCCCGAGGCCGGCCTGATCCTGCCGTGCGCCTGGGGCGGGGTGCTGACCCCGTGCCGGATGGCGGACTCGACCGTGGACGCCTACAAGGCCGACAAGCGCGCGGTCCGCGGCGCCAAGAGCCTCGGCGACGGGAAGACCGCGCTGACGGTCAACGTGCCGTTCGAGATCTTCGTCAAGAACAAGGTCGAGATCCTGCCGCAGAGCATCGTGAGCCAGGTCGGGCCGGAGCTGAAGAAGGCCATGGTGCCGACCACGATCACGCTGAACCCGGACGGCAGCCTGGTCTCGTTCGTGATGGACGCCAAGTTCTCCGGCGACGGCCACCAGCTGGAGCTCAAGTACGACTTCCGGTTCACCGGCAAGGCCAGCCTGCAGGACATGCCGAAGCTGCCGGACGCGGCGCAGATCACGGTGCTGCCCGACCGGGCCGCCATGGACGACTTCTACCGCCGGCTCGGCGAAGCGCAGGGCAGCTGAACCGTGGCCACGACGCGAGGTGACCTCCGATGACACAGCCGCCCGACCCGCAGCAGCCGCAGTGGTGGCAGCCGCCGGCGAACCCGCCTCGGCAGCCGGGCGCTTGGCAACCCGAACAGCAGGCGACCGGCCCGCACGCCGGGCAGTGGCAGCAGAACGCGGACCCGGGCGCGGCTTCGGGTTCCTACACCGGCCAGTGGAACCCGGCGCAGCAGCAGCCCGGCACGAGCGGGTCGTTTTCGGGCCCGTGGCAGCCGGGTCAGCCCGCCGGTGGGCCGTGGCAGCCGCCGTCCCAGCCGACGCCGTCGCAGCCGGGCACGCCCGGTGGCGGGTGGCCGGCACCCCAGCCTTCCGGACAGTCGTCCGGGCAACAGCCGTACGGCGGCGGGTTCCAGCCCACGCAGTACGGCGGTCTCGGCGCGTTCGCCGCGGAGCCGCCGAAGAAGCCGAAGTCGAAGAAGCCGCTGCTGATCGCCGGAGCGGTCGTGCTGGTGCTCGTCGTCGGTGGCGGGGCCGCGTGGCTCCTGGGCGCGTTCCGCGGGAACGTGCTCGAGCAACAGTCCCTTGAGGACGGTGTGGTCAAGGTCCTCAACGAGAACTACGGCGAGCCGGACGTGAAGGACGCGCAGTGCCCGGCGAACGAAGCCGCCGAAAACGGCACGACGTTCGACTGCACGGTGAAGATCGGCGGGCAGGACAAGAAGGTGACCGTGCGGGTGCTCAACGACCGGCCCGAGTACGAGGTCGGCGCACCGCACTGAGGTTTTCGTTTGCCTGTGGGAGAAACCGAAAACGGCGGGCCCCGCACCGGAGTGCGGGCCCGCCGTGGTTTCCGGGACTACCGGCTCAGAACAGGCCTTCGACGGCGCTGTCGGTCTGCTGGTAACCGTCGGCGATCTGCGGCAGGGCGGCGGCGATCTGCGCCAGAACCTGCTTCAGGTCCTCGAACTTCTGGTCCCAGGTGCGCTGGGCCTGGTCGTACTGCTCCTTCGCGGAACCGGACCAGGTGGTGATCAGCGGCTTGAGGTCGTCCTTGAGGCGGTCGAACGCCTGCTGCAGCTCGCCACCCGTCTGCTGGCAGTCGTCCGCGGCGGCGCGGATGGTGGCGTAATTGACGACAATGCCGGCGTCACTGGGCATAGTGCGCTCCTTCTGTGCTGAGAAAGTTCAGGTGGATGAAAGGGAAAGTTCCGGTGCGACGCTCAGCCGAGCGCGTCGAAGCCGCGGTTGACGGCACCCAGGATCTCCTGCTGCTGCTGCTCGGAGCGCTCGTACTTCGAGCCCGCCTCGCGGAGCAGTTCCGCGATCTTCTGGAGGGCCTGGTTCATCTGACGAGCGTCGTCGTCGAAGCGCATCATCACGTGGTCGAACGCCTTCTGGGCCTCGCCCTTCCAGCCGGCGCGGGTGGCCTCGATGCGGTCGCGCAGCGTGGACAGGTTGGCGTCCATGCCCGCGCGAACCTCGGTCACACGACCCTCGGCCTCGGTGAACTGCTGAACTGTCCCGGTGAATCCAGCCATGCTGGAACCCCCTTCTGAAGAGTGGTTGTCCGTACCAAGCTCGTTCGTTTGTACGGCCCTACGACGCAGACATTGCCATGCCCGGTTCCCCCGTGTCGTGCTTTGCCCGCAAGTAGTTGCTTGCGGGAACGCTCGCGCCGGGAACCGATCGCCGCGCGTATTCCGCAACTGCCACGAACCAGCGAAGCGTCACCCGGAAAAGTGTTCGCCACCAGCGTGGTTAGCACACGCACAGCGATCGCCGGGCGCCTTCACCGATCGCGGCCCATGATTCGCATCTGGGAAAAGTCTTCGTCCTCGTCACCCGTTCGAGGGGCACGAGCGGAGGATTGCGAACGCGAAGGAACCGAATCGGCGGGATCCGGGACCGCCGGGACCGCCAGCCCGCGGGCGCGGCGGAACCGTTCGGCGGCGGCGCGCAGCGTGCCGGGAGTCGGGTCGCCGGACTTCGTGCCGCGGCCGCTGCGCTTCAGCAGTTCGACGTTCTCGCTGTGGTGGCGCCGGCTGCGCGCCTTCGCGTTCCCGGTCACGCGCCGGGCGTGCGTCACCGCGTCTTCGCCGGCCCGCCGGAAGGCCGACGCGGCGCTTTCGAACTCTTCGGACGGCACGGCGTGCCCTCGTCTCTCAGTTGAGGATCTCGACCGTGCGCACGGCCTGCGTGCAAGCGGCGGAGACCCGGTCGCGCAGCTGCGCGGTGGCGTACTGGCAGCCGACGTGGACCCGGATCCGGCCCTTGGCCACGACGTACCAGTCGACCTGGAGGTCGGGCCGGTCCTTCTTGATCTCGTGGTAGCCGATCACGGTCTTGCCCGCGTACGACAGGGCCGGGTTGAACCCGCCGTAGTGGTCGGGATCGCGGTCCGCTTCCCCCTTGAGCTCGTCCACCAGCTTCTGCGGGTCCGCGGTCGCGTCGTAGTCCATCACGAACTCCTGGGCGACGAGGAGGTCGTTGCCCTCGCGGGACTCCTGCGGGTGGATGACGACCTGGCGCTGGGCGACCCGGTCGTCGGTCTGCACCCAGTCCTCGGGCGAGACGAACTTGAAGTCGTACTGCGAGAGCGTCCGGCCGGTCTCGGCCTGGCCGGCGGGGTCGCCGAACACGAAGATCCCGGTGACGACGAGCGCGGCCACGACGACCACGGCGCCGGCGACGATCCCCCAGAGCTTCCCGCGGCCGGGCTTCTTCTCCGGCGGCACGCCCGGACGGCTGCCGGGCGGGCCTCCCGGGCCGCCCGGCGCGTTCTGGCCGGCGGGCGGGGTCCACGGCGGCCGGGCCACCGGCTGTCCGTGGGGTGGTGACGGCGGCGGGGCCGCGCGGTTCGGGAACCCGTTGGCGGGCGTGCCCGGCACGGGCGCCGGGGTGCGCGGCGGCGCCGGGCGCTGGCCCGCGTCACCGGGGCGCGGGGCGACGTCACCGGGCCGGACGACCTCGGTGCGCTGCGCCGCCGGGTTGAGGGCGCCGCCGGGCACCGCGCCCATCCGCGCCATCGCCTCGCCGGGCAGCGCGCCCGTGCGGTCCGGGTCCACCAGCACCGCCCGCAGCGCGCCGCGCGCGACCACGGTCTCGGGCTGGTCGAGGCTCGTCGGCACGACGCCGGTGCGTTCGTGCACCAGCCGCGAGATCATCGGGATCCGGCTCGACCCGCCGACCAGGAAGATCGCCGTGAGCTGCTTCGGCCGCAGGCCGGCGTCGCCGATCGCCGCGACCGTCAGCTCGACCGCGCGCCCCAGCGGCGCCGTGATGAGCCGCTCCAAGTCCTCACGCGTCACGTGCGCGTCCGCGAACGGCGGCGGCATCGGCACGTCGGTGTAGGCGTGCCGCGACAGCGTTTCCTTGGCTCCCCGCACGTCTTGACGCAACACGCGGCGGCGGCGCCGGTCGACCATCTCGCGGCCTTCGACGAGCTGGCGCCACGCGTCCTGGTCCGCGCCGGCCACGAGCGCGCCGACGTGCTCCAGCAGCGCCTGGTCGATGTCCGCGCCGCCGAAGGCCGGATCGCCCCGGGTGGCCAGCACCTGGAAGCCGCCGCGCTGCGGACGGCCGGCCCGGTCGCGCGCGGTGTCCGGCGGCAGCCGCCGCACCACGCTGACGTCGACCGTCCCGCCGCCGAGGTCCAGCACCGCCAGCGCGTCGCCGGGGCGGCCGCTGAACTCCACGGTGCGGTCGTTCGTCACGTCCTGCGGCGCGAACGTCGCCGCGTGGTAGACCGCCGCCGCGACCGGCTCGGGCACCAGCGCGACCTCGCGCGCCAGCCCGCCGGCCGCCTGCCGCAGCAGCCGGGTGCGGATGGCGCCCCAGTCCGCGGGGTGGGTCAGCACGAGCAGGTCGATCTCGGCCTCGCCGGCGAGGCGGCGCGCCTCGGCGACCGCGCGGCCCAGCACCGCGTGCACGACGTCGGTGACGCGCAGGACGCTGTCGCCGAGCAGCAGCTCGCCTTCGTCGATCCGGCGCTTCGGGTTCGGCTCGTACCGCGACGGGTCGACGGCCGCCTGCCGCTCGGCCTCCTGGCCGACGAACAGCGTGCCGTCCGCGGCCGCGAACACCGCCGAGGACATCAGCGGCTGGCCGTCGATCACCACGACCTGCGGATCGCGCCCGTTCACCGAGGCGACGACACAGGTGCTCGACGTCCCGAAGTCCACCGCAACCCGGACCGTCACCAGCAGCTCCCGCAGTACTTGTCGCGTTCCCCCACGCCCGGCCGACGGGGCGCACCCTCGGGGAGGAACCTACCCTCCGCCGCGATGCGCCCCGTCGCCGTGCTCAGTCGGGCTGGATCCACGACACCTGGATCAGCTGCTTACCGTTCTTACGAGTCAGCAGATTCCCCCGCCCCGGCGGCATCGCACTGGCCTTG
>NZ_JBVHUL010000014.1:140092-273673 GCF_055565395.1 Amycolatopsis sp. NPDC028719 | reverse complement strand
AGAGGAAAACAACGTTGGGACAACAAGGAGAAGGGGGGGGGGGGGCGCACCCTGTGGGGGCGGGAGGAGCCCCCCGTGGGGGGGGCGTTTTCCTTCCCCCCCCCCCCACCCGGCGGTCGCGGTTGAGGCAATGGCGATTGTCGTTGCCATCCTCGTGCTCGAAGCCCTGGGTAAAATGGCGACCAGATCGCCCGGCTGTTCACTGAGGTGATCTCACCAACGGAGCTTCCCTCGCTGAGCGCCTCACGTGTGCGGGAGCGTGGCCGTGCGTCGCGACGGATTGCAGGGCCTGAAGAAGACGGACGGGGAGTCCTGACAGGACTGGATCTGCGAAGATCAAGTCCGAACACCGGAGGCTCCCCGCGATCACCTGTCGAGCCACACTCTACCGTCGACTCGGCAGGGATCTGTTCGACTCATGCCACAAATATCCACCGAACACCCGCTGAGATGCACTTGATGCTGAGGTATGTTCGAAAGATGGTCGAAAACTCGAGCATGGATCGGATCGATCGGCAGCTCGTGCGTGAACTCCAGCAGGACGCCCGCATCCCCATGCGCGACCTCGCCGAGATCGTGGGGGTGTCAGCACCTCGTCGAACTGGTCTCCATAGAATGCCCGCTCGTACTCTCCGATCACGACCGCGTCGAACGAACGGTTCGGGTGCTCCGCGGCTGTCATCAGTTGGGCCGCAGCGGGCCGTTCGCGCCAGGGCAGCCGGCGTGAACACCCTTCGTCGAAGTACTCGGCCACGATCACGCCGTGCCCGCGGATCGTCTCCTCGGCGACCTCGCGCTGCCACCCTATTGATGTCGCCCGGTCCTGGATTCGACCGTGGACATCCGCCCGTAGAACGCGGACCCCGGCCTGTGACCTTCGACGGTTCGCTGGCGGCGTCGGGCGCCGGCCCGACGCGGCGACACCGCGTCTGAAGGAGTCGCTGGTCGGGCAGGGCTGATCGGCGCCCGCTGGGGTTCGGGGCGTCGAGCGTGTTCGGACCGGTGTTCTCGAGGCGGTTCGGGGACAGCTCGAGCGCTATCGCAAAGCGCGGCTGCGCTCCGCGGTCACCATCGAGCGGTAGTGCGTGTACTGAGCGCCAAGGCCAACGAGCGCCACCCCGGTCAACCGGCCGTCCCGGTGGTAGCCGACGGCGGCCTCGCCGTCGAGGTCGCCGTCGAGGACGCGGAGCTCGTCACCCAAGTCGACCGCACCGTAGGACTGGAGGCGGAAGTCGTACTGGTCGCTCCAGAACGACGGCAGCGGAGCGAACGGCGTCTCGTCCGGTGCCGAGCCGGTGAGGTGACGGCCGAGCGTCGTCCCCGCGCGTCTGGCCGTGTCGGTCGCCATGGTCCAGTGCTCGACGCGGCGGGGGACGGCGTCGAACAGCGGGTTCGGGAAGCGGGCGAGGTCGCCGCACGCGACCACGTCGGGACGGCCGCCCGCGCGCAGGAGGTTGTCGCACAGGACGCCATCGGTGAGGTCCAGCCCGGTGCCGGCCAGCCAGCCGGTGGCCGGTGTGCAGCCGACAGCCTCGACCGCCAGATCCGCCGGAAGCTCGCGGCCGTTGCGCAGCACGACCGACGAAGCCCGGTACTCGACCGGCACGGTGCCGAGGTGGAACCGGACGCCGTGGGCCTCGTGCCGGCGTTGCAGCGCCGCACCCAGCAGCCGCCCCAGCGGGCGCTCGACCGGGACGCTCTCCGGCGCGACGACGTCGACCTCCGCCCCGAGGCTCCGTGCGGCCGCGGCGACCTCGCACCCGATGAATCCGGCGCCTACGACCACCAGCCGCGCGCCCGGGCGGAGTGCGGTGCGCACCCGGGTCGCGTCGTCGAGGGTCCGGATGACGCAGCGGTCCGGGCCGGGGAGCGGCAGCCGCCGCGGGCGGAGGCCGCTGGCGATCACGAGCCCGGACCAGCCGAGCACCTCGCCGCCGGCGCAGGTCACCGTCCGTGCGGCCAGGTCCGCGGACGTGACCTCCTCACCGAGCCGCCAGGTGACGTCGCGGGCGTGTCGAGGGATCCGGAAAGCCAGGTCGGCCGGCTCCGCGCCGAGGGCGGTCTTGGACAGCGGCGGCCGGTTGTACGGCATGTGCGGCTCGTCGCCGAGGACGACGACCTCGCCGGTGTATCCGGCCTTGCGCACGGCTTCGGCGGCACGCAACCCGGCCAGTGACGCGCCGACGACGACCACCCGGTCCACGGCCACGTCAGTCCTCGATCGTGATCGCCTGCAGCGGGCAGACGTCCGCGGCTTCTTCGACGTCGTCGCGGTGGTCTTCGCCGAGCGGGGGCGAGACGTAAATCGTGTCCGCCTCCGCGCGGAAGGACAGCTTCCCCTGTCCGTCCAAAGAGAACACCGAAGGCGCGGAGAAGACGCACTGCCCGTGGTCCTGGCACTTGGTCAGATCGACGACGATGTGCACGGTCACTCCCAGGGATCAGGATCGGCGGGGCGGCCGGATGCCGCGGAACTTCCAGTCGCCGCCCAGCGCGGTGGACAGCACTTCTTCGCTTTCCGTCGGCTGCGCGCCGACGTCGGTGCGGATCGGCACCGGACCGGAGACGATGTCGCTGGTCAGGGTCCCAAGCCCGTCGACCTCGACCGAGACGACGTCGCCGGGCTGCACCGGGCGTGAGCCCGCCGGCGTGCCGGACAGCAGGACGTCGCCGGGGAACAGGGTGATGGTGCGGGCGATATCCGCGACGAGGTAGTGCATGTCCCACTCCATCTCGTCGGTGCTGCCCTCCTGCCGGACTTCGCCGTTGACGAGGGTGCGGATCGACCTGCCCCGGAAGTCCCAGTCGTCGACCAGGCCGGGGCCGAGCGGGCACAGCGTGTCGGAACCCTTGACGCGCAGCATCGATCCGGCGTCGGTGTCGCGGAAGTCGTGCAGCCCGAAGTCGTTCGCGATGGTGTAGCCGGCGATGTGGTCCGCGGCTTCCTTCGGCGAGACGTTGCGGGTGACGCGGCCGATCACGATGGCGATCTCGCCTTCGTAGTTGAGCCACTGGCAGCCTGCCGGACGCACCACCGCGCCGTTGTGCCCGTTCAGCGAGGACGTCGGCTTGTGGAAGTACGTCGGCGCAGCGGGGAGCTTCGTGCCGAACTCGGCCACCCGGCTGTGGTGGTTGAGGTGCACGGCGATGATCTTCGTCGGGACCACCGGCGGCAGGTGGACGGCGTCGTCGGCGGTGACTTCCCGGCCGTCGGCGGCCCGCAGGACGGTGCCGTCGCGGACGACGTCGACGATGGCGCCGTCAAGCAGGATGCGGCGGTGTTCGGTCACGTCACACCTCGGTGCGTCGGGGGCGGGGGAAGCCGTCGGCCGGCCGGTCGAACCAGACGTGGACCTGGCCGGTGCCGACGGAGTTTTCGTATTCGCCGTACTGGCGGGATTTCGCGGTGCAGTCGCCTTCGCCGAGCGCGCCGAGCATCATCAGGTAGTGCCCGAACCGGGCCTCCGGCTTGTACCGCAGGAAGTCCGGCATGGTCGCGAGCACGCGTTCGTGGGCGCCGGCGGCGAACCAGCCGAGCCGCTCGGCGTCGGCGGCCGCGGCCTCCGGGCTGAAGATGTGCTCGACCCCGGCGGCTTCGTGGTCACGCAGCTGTCGCAGCGGCCAGAACGTGTGGCTCATGGCCCCGGAGGCGATCAGCAGCACCTTGCGGTCCAGCTCGGCGATCGCGTCGCCGAGGGCCCGGCCGAGCCGCAGGTTGTCCTCGGTTTCGGCGGTCTGGCACACCCCGATGGACACCCAGCGCTTGTCCGGCAGGCCCTGGCCCAGGTACTCCCAAAGGTTGGTGGTGGCGTAGAAGATCGGCAGGTGGTGGTCGTCGACGGCGGTGATCCACGTCCCGTGCTCGTCCGCCTTGGCGGCGACGGCGTGGGCGAGCTCGGGGTCGCCGGGGAAGTCGTACGGGCGGCGGCACATGCCCCGCGGCAGCTCCTCCGACGTGAACAGCCCCGAGCGGCGGTCGTGCGCGGTGACGACGAACTCGACGGTCGTGGCCCAGTGCGAGTCGAGCACTACGACGGTGTCGTAGTCCAGGGTATCGAAGATCTCGGTGCGCAGCTGCCGCAGCCCGGCGACGAGGGTGGTGTCCTCGCCGTGGTTGAGCGCCCGGCGTTCCGCCTCGGGCAGGACGATCGTGGGGACGTGGGCCAGCAGACCCGCCCCGGCTACTTCACCCATCAGGACCTCCAGCCTTGCGGAGCGAAGACGGTGTTCTTGACCTCGCAGTAGAAATCGAACGACCAGGTGCCGCCTTCCCGGCCGATTCCGGACTGCCGCGCCCCGCCGAAGGGGGCACGCAGGTCGCGGACGAAGAAGCAGTTCGTCCACACGGTTCCGGCGACGAGCCGGGCGGCGACCCGTTCGGCTCGCTCGGCGTCGCCGGTGAAGACCATTGCGGCGAGCCCGAACGCCGAGTCGTTGGCGGCGTCCACCACCTCGTCTTCGTCGCGGAACGTGTGCAGCACCAGGACTGGCCCGAAGACCTCTTCGGTGGCGATTTCGCTGCGCGGGTCGACGTCGGTGAAGAGCGTGGGCCGGTAGTAGAGCCCGCCGAGGTCGGTGTTGGGACCGCCACCGAGCAGGACGGTCGCTCCGTTCCGTTTCGCGCGTTGGACGAAACCGTCCACACGGGACACGTGATCGGGGTGGACGGACGGCCCGACGTCGGTCGCCTCGTCCCGCGGATCGCCCTGCTTCAGTCGTCCGGCGCGCTCCAGGAACCGCCGGACGAATTCGTCGCGAATGGACTCTTCGACGTAGATCCGGGTGCCGGACAGGCAGACCTGCCCGGCGTTGTCGTACTGCTCGACAGCGTTGGCGACCGCGAGGTTCAGATCGGCGTCGGCGAACACGAGGAACGGTGATTTCCCGCCCAGCTCCAGGGAAAGCGGCGTCAGGTTGGCCGCCGCCGAGCGGGCGATGACCTTGGCGGTGGGCACCGAGCCGGTGAAGGAGATGCGCCGCACGTCCGGGTGGGCGACCAGCGCGGCGCCTGCCTCTTCGCCGATGCCGTGCACGACGTTCAGGACACCATCGGGCAGTCCCGCGTCGGCGGCGATGTCGGCGAGCAGCGACGCGGTCAGCGGCGACCACTCGGACGGCTTGAGCACCACGGTGTTCCCGGCGGCCAGTGCCGGGGCGACCTTCCAGGTGGCCAGCATCAGGGGGGCGTTCCACGGCGAGATGAGCACGCACACGCCCGCCGGGTCCCAGCTGACGTGGTTGCGGTGGCCGCGGGTCTCGAAGTCCGGGTGGCCGAGGTCGTGCTCCAGGTAGTCGGCGAAGAACCGGAAGTTGTGCGCCACCCGCGGCATGACGCCGCGGCGGTGCGAGCGGATCAGCGCGCCGTTGTCGGTGGTCTCGACGATGGCGAGTTCTTCGAGGCGTTTCTCGACGCCGTCGGCGATGGCGCGCAGCAGCCGCGCGCGTCCGGCCGGGGGAGTGGCGGCCCAGGTGGGGAAGGCCGCTTTCGCCGCGGCGACGGCGGCGTCGGCTTCCCGTTGCCCACCACGGGCGATCCGGGCGATGGTCCGGCCGTCGATCGGGGACAGGTCCTCGAACGTGCCGTCCGAGCCGACCCGGCGGCCACCGATCCAGTGGCGGGTGTCGACGGCGGTTCCGGCGACGAGCGCGGTGTTCATGACGCCCTCCAAGAGGTATCGTTCGGATCCAAACGTATCCGCCGTCTTGTTCCGGGTCAAGGGAGTGGTGATGACCGCACTGCAGGTGGACGATCCGGTCGCCGGTACGGATTGGGTGGCGCTGGCCGCCACCGTCCGGGTTCCGGAGGGGCTGTTCGTGGCCGGCGAACCCCGCAAGGCTGCCGGGGCCCGCCCGGTGCCGTCCGCGCGGGACGGTTCGGTGCTGACCGAGCTGCCCTGGGCCGGCGCGGGCGACGCCGACCGGGCCGTCGCGGCCGCGCGGGAGGCGTTCGATCGTGGTCCGTGGCCGCGGCTGCATCCGCGTGAACGCGGCGAAGTCCTGCAGCGCTTCGCCGCGCTGGTCGACGCGCACCGGGCCGAGCTCGCGCTGCTGGTCAGCCTGGAGATGGGCAAGCCGATCCGGCAGGCCTACGAGATCGAGCTGCGCGCGCTGATCCGGACCCTTGCCTTCTACGGCGAACTCGCGGACAAGGACCACGGTGAAGTGACCCCGACGGCCGGGGGCGAGCTCGCCCTGGTGACCCGCGAGCCCGCCGGGGTTGTGGCCGCCGTCGTGCCGTGGAACTTCCCGCTCACCCTGGCCGGCTGGAAGTTCGCCCCGGCGCTCGCCGCGGGCTGCACCGTGGTGCTCAAGACGGCCGAGCGCAGCCCGCTCTCGATGCAGCGCGTCGCGGCGCTCGGGGTCGAGGCGGGTCTGCCGCCGGGCGTGCTGAACGTGCTCTCGGGTGACGGGGCAGTGGTGGGCCGTCGCCTCGGCGAGCACCCGGACGTCGACGTCCTGACCTTCACCGGCTCGACCGAGGTCGGGCGGCACTTCCTGCGGTACGCCGCGGACAGCAACCTCAAGCGCGTCTATCTCGAGCTCGGCGGGAAGTCGCCGAACATCGTCCTGCCGGACGCGCCCGATCTCGACGCCGCCGCGGACACGGCGGCCTGGGCGATCTTCTTCAACTCCGGCCAGATGTGCACCGCCGGCTCGCGGCTGGTCGTGCACCGGGACGTCGCGGACCGGGTGCTGGACCGCGTCCTCGCGACGGCGGGGGACTGGTTCCCGGCCGACCCGCTCCTGTCGGACACGAAGATGGGCCCGCTGGTCGACGCGGCGCACCTGGACCGGGTGTGCGCCGCTGTCCACCGCGGGGTCGGCCACGGCGCCCGGCTGGTCGCCGGCGGGGAGCCGGTGCTGGCCGAGACCGGCGGGAGCTATCTGGAGCCGACCGTCCTGACCGGATGCGCGCCAGGCAACCCCGTGCTGAGCGAGGAGATCTTCGGCCCGGTGCTGGCCGTACAGGTGGTCGGCGACGAAGAGGAGGCCATCCGCGTCGCGGGCGACACACCGTACGGGCTGGCGGCCGCGCTGTGGACGGCGGATCTCGGGGCGGCGCACCGGATTTCGCGGCGGCTGCGGGCCGGGACGGTGTGGGTGAACTGCTACGAGGAGGGCGATCTTTCGGTCCCGTTCGGCGGGGTGAAGCTGTCGGGCTTCGGGCGGGACAAGTCCCGGCACGCCCTGGACGAGTACCGCGACCTCAAGACCACCTGGATCCACCATGGCTGACCGGCGGCCGCTGATCGTCGTCCCGGCACGCTTCTCGGCGAGCGCGTCCGCGCTGCGGTACCGGGCCGAGGTCGGGGCCCGTGCCCTCGTCGAAGGGGTGTATGCGGCCGGCGGTGAACCGCTGCTGATGCACCCGGCCGACCCCGCCGAGGCCGCGACGCGACTGTCCGTTGCGGACGGTGTGCTGCTGCCCGGCGGCGGCGACCTGCACCCGAGCTGGGCCGGCCAGGACGCCCACCCGAGCGAGTACGACGTCGACGTGGAGCAGGACGCGTTCGACCTCGCGGTGGCGGCCTGGGCGCTGACTGCCGGGCGGCCGCTGCTGGCCATCTGTCGTGGCGCGCAGGTCGTCAACGTGGCCCTCGGCGGTGACGTAGTCCAAGACCTGCCCGGCCACCGGCACCGGGTGCACCGGATCGCGGTCGAGCGGGGAAGCGGGCTTGCGTCGCTCGTCGGCGACGCGGCAGCGGTGTCGTGCTTCCACCACCAAGGCCTGGGGCGGCTCGGCAGCGGGCTCACGGTGGTGGCCGAGGCCGCGGACGGCGTGCCCGAGGCGATCGAGCTGCCGTCGGCCCGTGGTTGGTTTCTGGGGCTGCAGTGGCACCCGGAGGACACCGCCGCGACCGACCCGGCCCAGGCGGCGGTGTTCGGCGTGTTCGTGGCCGCCGCCCGGGAGGAGGTCGCCGCTCAGTCGGCCTGAGGGGCTTCCCAGGCCTTGTCCTCGACCGTCTGGACAATGGTCCGCAGGCCGTTGGTGATCGTGGTCAGCTTGCCGGCGCTGATGCGGGCCACCACCTCGGCCTCGGCCGCGTTGAACCGCGGGTAGAGGTCCTCCATCAAGGCCAGGCCCTCGTCGGTGAGCACCAGGTGCACCAGCCGCCGGTCGGCGGCGTCGACCTCACGGCGCAGCAGGCCGCGGCTCTCCAGGGTCTTGGCGACGCCGGTCAGCGTGCCCTTGGAGATCGCCGCGACGGTCGCCGCGTGCCGGGTCTCCAGGCCGTCGAAGATCCACACGCACCACAGCACGACGAAGCCGGTCCAGCTGAGGTCGTGCTCGCGCAGGACCGCGTTGGTGAGGTGGTTGCGGACGGCGTTGGCCGCGCGGTACAGGCTGGACAGCGCCGCTGCGGCGGGCAGGTCGAGCGCCAGCTTGGCGATGTGCGCGGACATCGCCTTTTCGGTTTCGGCGAGGCTGTATCCGTCCGGCATACCTCGATCGTACGGCCTCAAACGGACGGCAGCTCCGCCAGCCGCCGCCCGCCGTCCCAGGTGACGCCGACCTGCCGGTAGTAGCCGCCGATCACCTCGTGCACCTCGAGCCGCGCCAGTTCCTCGGTGGGCGCGTCGAACAACCGCAGCTCGACGTCGCCACGCCAGGCCTGGCCACCCTCGAACGCGCTGGCGCCGGACTCGATCAGCTCGGCGTGCGCGTCGGCCTCGCCCCGGCCGATGCCGGGCAGGACGCGGTGGTGCGCCATCGGGTGCCCGTTGACGAACCCGTTGGTCGGCGACTCCCCGGTGAGGGTCAGGACGGCTTCGGCGAGCCGCCGGTCGCCGGCGGCCAGCGTTGCGCCGAAGACGGCGCCGGGGCCGGGCTGTGGTGCGGCCTGGGCGAAGGGGTGCGGCCGGGTCTGCCACATCGAGCCGAGCTTCTTCGGGTAGCCCTGGTGGATGCCCCGGGCGATCGCGAAGTCCTTGTCGACCCAGATGTAGACGCACCGGGAGTACGTCCGGCCTTCGAAGGCGCACCGGACCACGACGAACGCCTCCTTGTACTGGGCGCGCACGGGGTCCAGGAGTTCCTCCCGCGAGGTCGAGCACGACTGCCAGTCGGCCCAGATCAGCGCGACCGCGCCCGGGTCCTCGTCCGCGAGCGAGAGCGGCGCCGGCAGCAGCTCGGCGACGCGGGCGGGGTCGGTCCGGTACTCCACGGTGAGCAGGTCGCCCGAGTAGAACCAGGGCGGCGCGGGGATCAGCGATGCCCGCCCGCTCGCCGTGCGGGGGTAGAAGAAACCGGCCACGAGCCCTCCTTAATCGTTTGGATCCGCACGATACAACGATGAGTGACCGGCGGAAAGGCTTGTCAGGTTGTGAGGCCGCAGCTATCGTTCGGACTCAAACGAACTCAGGGAGGTGTCGTGGGTCACTTCGACGAGGACGCCCTCGCGGCCGCCGCTGCCGCGTTGACCGGGCGCGGCATCGACGTCGTCCGGCTGGGCTACCCCGACTTCATCGGCACCGAGCGCGGCCGGGATGTCCTGGTCGCGAACTTCGCCCGGACGCTCGGCGACGGCGTCGCGTTCTGCCGCACGGTTTACGGCACCAGCCCCCTGGGTGACGTCGTCGACCTCGGCGAGGGCGGTCTCGCCGACGGCCTGCCTGACGTCGTCGCGTTCCCCGACCTGGCCACCCTGACCGACGTGCCCTGGGAGCCTGGCGTCGCGCATTGTCTCGCGGACGTCTTCGACCCGGACGGGGCGCCGGCGCCGGAGAGCCCGCGCCAGGTGCTCAAGCAGGTCCTGGCCCGGTTCGCCGAGCTCGGCATGCGCCCGGTCGTCGGCCCCGAGCTGGAGTTCTACGTGCTCGAACCGGACGCGGTCGGCGGCTGGCGCCGGTACGGCGAGGCCACTGGCAACGTCTACGTCTCCGGCAGCAAGGGCGACCCGGAAAACCTGCTGCTGCGCTCGCTGCGCTCTCTGGCCGGGTATGGGCTGGACGTCGTGACGGCCAACCACGAGTTCTGCAGCGGTCAGTTCGAGATCAACCTCTGGCACTCCGAGGCCCTCGACGCCGCCGACCGGGCCTTCCGGTTCAAGACCGCCGTCAAGGAGCTGGCCCGCCGTGAGGGCAAACTGGCCACGTTCATGGCCAAGCCCTTCAACGACGAAGGCGGCTCGGGCTTCCACCTGCACTTCTCCACGGCCGACGACGACGGGCGGCCGCTGTTCGACGACCCGGCGGGCGAATACGGTCTCTCGAAGGCCGCCCACGCCGCCATTGCCGGGATCCTGGCGCATGCCCCGGCGCTGTCCGCGCTGGCCAACCCGACGGTGAACTCCGCCAAGCGGTTCGGCCCGGACACCCTGGCGCCGTGGCTGATCGACTGGGGCCTGGACAACCGCAGCGCGATGATCCGAATCCCGCCGGAACGCGGCCGGGCCTCCCGGCTCGAGCTGCGCCAAGGCGACGCCACCGCCAACCCGTACCTCGTGACCGCCGGCCTGCTCGCCGCCGCGTACCTCGGCATCCAGGACGGCCTGGCCGCCCCTGCTCCGCTGGAGGGCTACGGCTACGACCCGGCGAAGTCCCCGAAGCTGCCCGGCGACCTGGGCGCCTCGCTCGAGGCCCTCGAAGCCGACACAGCGTTCGCGGAGCTGCTCGGCCCCCGGTTCGTCACGGCCTTCCTCGCATACAAGCGCAACGAGCTCGAGCGGTTCTCCCGATACGTCACCGACTGGGAGTTCCGCGAGTACGCCTACCACCTCTGAGGAGTGCCATGACCACCGCGCACCCCCTGACGGTCGACCAGGTCGACCTCACCGACCTCGGCGTCTTCGAACGCAACGAGGCCTGGCCCCGGTTCGATGTGCTCCGCCGCGAAGCACCCGTCCACTGGAACCCGGAACCGGCGCCGAACTCCGGCTTCTGGTCGCTCACCCGGCACGAGGACATCGTCGCCGTCGACCGGGACGCCGAGACGTTCACCTCGACCGGGTACGTCAACCTCGAAGAGGTCGAAGACGACGACCTGGCCGAGCTCCGTCGGTCCATGCTCGAATCCGACGGCGTCCGCCACCGGGCCCTGCGCAAGCTGCTGCAGCGCGACTTCGGCGGCCAGACGCTGAAGAAGTACGAGGAGTTCCTGCGCGGGCTGACCGAAGCCACGGTCGACGCCGCGCTGCGGCGCGGCGAGTTCGACTTCGTCAAGGAAGTCAGCGCGGACTTCCCGATCCAGGTACTGGCCCGGATGCTCGACGTGCCCGCGCGCGACACCGGACGGTTGATCGCCTGGGGCAACCGGATCATCGGCAACACCGACCCCGACTACGCCGACGTCCTGCTCGGCGACGCCGAGAGTGACCGCTACAAGCACCTGCCGTTCCGCTCGCCCGCGTCGCTGGAGGTCTTCGAGTACGGGCGCGAGCTGGCCCGGCAGCGCCGTGGTGGCAACGGCGAGGACCTCGTCAGCCGGCTCGTCAACCGGACTCCGGCCGACGGCGAGCCGTTGACCGCGACCGAGTTCGACAACTACTTCCTGCTGCTGGTGGTCGCGGGAAACGAGACCACCCGGCACGCGATCAGTCATTCCATGCTGGCCTTGCTGGACAATCCCGACCAGCTGGCGCTGCTGCAGGCTGAGCCGGAGCGGATCCCCGTGGCGGTGGAGGAGATGCTGCGCTGGGCGAGCCCGGTCTACCACTTCCGGCGCACCGCCACCCGCGATGTCGAACTGTGCGGCCAGCACGTCAAGGCAGGGGAGAAAGTCGTCATGTGGTTCGCCTCGGGCAACCGGGACGAGGACGTGTTCGACGCCCCCTACACATTCGACGTGACCCGGAAACCCAACGACCATGTCACCTTCGGCAAGGGCAGCCCGCACTTCTGCCTGGGCAACAACCTGGCCCGGATGGAGATCCGGCTGATGTTCGAGACGCTGCTGCCGCGCCTGCGCCGCATCGAGCGCGCCGGCGACGTCCGGCGGGTGCGCAGCAACTTCGTCAACGGCATCAAGCAGTTCCCCGTGCGGGTCGAGACCACCTGATGCGCGCGCTGTGTGTCCTCCACGACGCGCACTCGGACCCGGGGTACGTCGGCGCCACACTGCGCGAGCTCGGTTGGGGCGTCGACGAGCTCGTCGTCGTGCCCGAGGACCGCCACCATGCGCCGGACATCGAACCGTCCTTTCCGGACAGTGCCGCCTACGACCTGCTGGTGCCACTCGGTGCGCCGTGGAGCGCCGGCGTCGACGACACCCGGATCGGCCGGTGGCTGGGGCCGGAGCTGCGGTGGCTGGCGGCCGCGGCGGCCGGCGGCGGCGCGGTGTTCGGCGTCTGTTTCGGAGCGCAAGCGCTGGCCCGCGCCCTCGGCGGCACGGTCACACGGTCGCCGTCGCCGGAGATCGGCTGGGTGGCCGTCGAATCCGACCGCCCGGACCTCGTGCCGCCCGGACCGTGGTTCCAGTGGCACTTCGACCGGTTCACCGTGCCTCCCGGCGCGGTCGAGCTCGCTCGCAACGCCGCGGCCCCACAGGCCTACCGGATCGGCCGCAGCCTCGGCGTCCAGTTCCACCCAGAGGTGACCCCGGCCGGCATCCGGCGCTGGGTGGCCAACGGCGGCGCGGCCCAGGCGCGGGGGCTCGGGCTGCGCCCGGCGGATCTCGTCACCGATGCCGACCGATTCGCCGCGGACGCGCAGCGTCGTACCACGGCCCTCGTTTCGGGCTACCTGAACGAAATCTTCGCGAGCTGACCGCAGACTATTGCTGTCCAAACGTTTGAACCCGTACGATTTCCGCGCCGGGGGCGGAGCCGAGGAGGCACCCATGGTCGACCATGCCGTTGCAGAAAGCGAGACCACCGGCCACCGGCTCGGTGGTTCCCTCAAGCTGGTGGACGCGATCGCGCAGTCCGTCGGCGTGATCGGGCCGGTCTTTTCAATCGCCTTCCTGGTCCCGCTGCTGGTCGGGCTCAACGCCTCCGGCAGCGGTGCGGGCGCGGCCGCACCGCTTTCGGTGGTGATCGCCGCAGTCGGGGTGCTGGGCCTCGGCTGGATCGTCTCCGAATACACCAAGCGCATTCAGGCCGCCGGATCACTCTACGACTACGTCACCGACGGCCTCGGCAAGCGCATCGGTGCCGCGGCCGGATTCCTCTACTACGCGGGGATCATCGCGCTCGGAGCCGGGATCCTGGTGATGATCGGCGGCACCGTCCACGACACCCTGCAGGCCGAGTTCGGCGTCACGCCGCTGCCCGAGGCCGCTTGGGATCTGCTCCTGCTGGCCGGGCTCTCGGTCGTGCTGTACCTCGGTGTCGCGCTGTCCACTCGCGCCCAGCTGGTCCTGGCGCTCGTCTCATTCGCCGTCGTGCTCGTCTTCTTCGTCGTGGTGATCGCGAAGGTCGGCGCGGCCAACGACGTCGCCACCGCCTTCACCCCCAGCGCGTCACCGCAGGGCTTCGGCGGTGTCCTTTTCGGCGTGCTCTACGGGGTTCTCCTCTTCACCGGGTTCGAGACGTCGGCCAACCTCGGCGAAGAGACGTTGCACCCGAAGCGGGACATCCCGCGGGCGGTGCTCATCTCCGTCCTGACCGTGGCCGTCTTCTACGTCATCGGCTCCTACAGCCAGGTGGCGGGTTATGACTTCGACCTGGAGACGCTCGGCAAGAACGCCGGCGCGCCGTTGTTCGGCCTGGCCGGGCCGGTGTCCGACGGCGGATTCGGATCGGTGCTCGTCCGGCGGGTGCTGGAGCTGGTCGTGGTACTGGACATGCTCGCGGTGCTGATCGGCTGCGCCGTGGCGGCGGCGCGGGGCATGTTCGCTCTGGCCCGCGACCGCCGGCTGCCCGCCGCGCTCGGGAAAGTGAGCCGCCGCGGCACCCCGCTGGCCGCGTCCGGCGTCGTCGTGGCCGTCAATGCGGTCGTTCTCGTCCTCACTGTCGTCTGGAGTGGCTTCCTCGCGCAGCCGGAGATGCCGCACTACGTGGCGATGTTCAGCTGGGGCTCAACGTTCGGCGGGTTCTCCCTTGCCGTGATCTACCTGCTGATGTCGGTGGGAGCGCTGCGCGGCCTGCGTGATCACCGGCGCCGCTGGGCGGTGTACCTGGCCGGCACGGTCGGCATCGTCGTCACCGGCGCGGCGATCTTCGGGGCCGTGTACAAGGTCGGCGCGCCGATCAGCTACGCGCCCTACGTGGCCGCTGCGGTCTTCGTACTCGGCTTGGTGGCGGCCTTCCGGCGCACGACGGCGCGTGCATGACTCCGCCCCGGATGGTGCTGATCCTCAGCGAGAACTGGACGCTGACCTCGGGCCGGGACCTGCCTACGCTGGTGCGGTGGGCACGGGAGGCCGAGGACAGCGGCTTCGACGCCGTGATGATCAGCGAACACGTCGTTCTCGGCCCGGACGCCGCCGACCGCGGTGTGATGGCCAATCCGCGCGAATATGCGCTGCCGGGCAACCAGGACCCGTTCACGCCGTGGCCGCATTCGCTGTCGCTGCTGTCCTCGATCGCGTCGGTGACTTCGCGGCTGCGGCTGGTCGCCGGGGCGATCCTGGCGCCGCTTCGGCACCCGCTGCTGCTCGCGAGAGAGCTGGGCACCCTGGATCTGCTCAGTGAGGGTCGGTTGGTCGTGCAGCCGACAGTCAGCTGGAGCCGTGACGAGTACGAAGCCCTCGGCGTGCCGTTCGCGCGGCGGGGGCGGATCCTCGACGAGCAGTTGGCCGTCCTGGAGCTGCTGTGGCGTTTCTCGCCGGCGTCTTACTCCGGGGAGTTCTTCTCTTTCAAGAACGTCTACTTCGAACCGAAGGCGTATCGCCAGGACGGCCCGCGTATGTGGTTCGGCGGGCAGCGCCTGCACGACCGGCTGCTGGACCGGATCGCCCGCTACGGTCACGGTTTCCACCCGCTCGGTGTACCCTCCACCGAGGACCTCGATCGGCTTCGGGCCACGTTGGCCGGCGAGCTGGAACTGGTCGGCGGCACGCGGGCGGTGTTCCCGGACCGGCGTTCGTGCGCTGATCTCGGGGAGGCGATGGCCGCGCTGCCCGAGCAACTCGAGCAGGGGTTCACGACGTTCTGCCTGAAGCCGTCTCAATTCGTCGACGATCCCGGTGACGTCGGGCGCCTGTGCCGGGACGTGATGCGCCGGGCCGAGGCGATGTGCTGACGGTCCGGAGTCAGGCGCCGCGGTGGACCTGCGCCGCGAGGCGACCGCCGGCACCGTGACGATCGAACCCGCCGTGCTCGGGGCGACACCACGACGATCGGCCGGTCGGTGTGGTGCTGGTCGGTCTTGGCGCAGGCTATCGGCATCGCCGGCAGCATCATCGATCCGTGCGACCGACTCCGAGCAGTAGCCTGAGCGATTCGGAGGTCGAGCGAAGTGAATCCGCAACCGGAGCATATGCTCTTCGGGCACCTCGGCGACGAGGGCCGCCCAGCCGGCGAGTCCCGCGACGCCGTCGTCGTCCGAAGCGCGGCCAGGCCACGCGTGGTGCGGGCTTTCAGGCTGGGAACGGTCCACTTCTGTGTGCTGGAAGGCGAGCAGATCGACGCGTCTCCGCTCAATCCGCCGCGCCGGTCCACGCCGCCCCCGGACAGCCTTGTCCTGGGGTACGTCGCCGAGGGCGAGATATCCGTCGATCAGGGCGGCGACACGACGCACTTGGGTGTCGGCGAGTTCGGCATCTATTCGGCATCGCCCTTCCGGGTGCGGGCTGACGGCCACCACCGCTACATGGTGGTCAAGGTCCCGCTCGGGCAGCTCGGGCTCGGGCCGGTCGCGCTCGATCCCGGCGCGACGCACGACGTCGGATCCCGGCCTTCGGCCCCGCTGCTCGCTTCCCTCCTCCGAGGTATCGCGAGCCACTCCGAACCATGCACCGGAGTGTCCGCGGTCTTGGTGGCGGACGCGACCGCTGCGTGCCTGCATGCGGTCGTCGGCGAAGGGGGAGAGGCCGTCGTTCCCATCCGGTCGCACGCACTCTTCGCGCAGCTGACCTACTGGATCGAACGGCACCTTGCGGAGGACGACCTCTCGGCGATGGCCGTGGCGCGGGGGAACTTCCTTTCCGTGCGCTACGTCCGGCGCATCTTCGCGGACCACGGAACAACGGTGTCCGGCTATGTACGCGATCGGCGGCTGGACCGGATCCGGAACGACCTACTGGATCCGTTCAAAGCGGACCAGCGCGTCGCCAAAATCGCGGCCCGGTGGGGATATCGGGAACCAAGCGTTTTCAGTAGGTCATTCTCGCGCCGGTTCGGAGTGAGTCCTGAACGGTACCGGAGGAGCGCAGGATTGACTTTACCGTGAAGAGGCGTTGACCGAAGCGGCACAATTTCGTGGCCGCCGCGCGGATCTCGAAAAACTTCCGGGGAAGCGCGCTGGCGGTCGCGATTTCGATCGCGGTTGCCGGCTGCACCTCGTCGCCGAGCACGAACGAAACCACGCCGTCGAGCAGTCCGTCCGCCTCGGCGCCCCAGGGCAAGACCGTCGAAGTGGGCAGGACCGGCTTCGAGGTCAAGCGCCCGGTGTTCGCCGGCGCGTGTGAGTACGGTTGTGGTCTCCCGCCACGACGTTCCTCCTCCGCTCGACGCCGATCACCTCGCCTTCGGTACCACGGAACGCATCGACGCCAGGGTCGGCTTCGGCGCGGGGCACCGACTTCGACCTCGTCGTCGGCTCGATTGGCAGCCCGGCGCCAAACCCGGAGTCGAAATACTGGACTGTGCTGACCCAGAACAACGACTTGCGATTCCTGGAGGGTACTCCTACGACTCCAAATCTGTCTGGCGGAACCAGGACGTTCCCGTGCACCCGGGTGCGGAAAAGTGCTACCGGGAGATGGGATATCTCAAATAGTAGGCCGCGTGGATTCGTCAGACGCTGTGGACCAGTCCAGCGCCGCTGTGCACCTGCTCGGCCAGTCGGCAACAACACAGACCCCGCTCGAAACAGCTCTTCGCCTCCTCGTGGCCCATCCCCTTCACGAGGGCAGCGGTCGCAACGGCGTTCTTCGCGGTCGACGAGCCTGCGTCGTGGACGACCTTGCCGCCCACGATCGTGGCGCTGATCTTCATTCCAGGGAGGTCGTGTGGGTCGGCGCCCAGGATGTCGCCTTCAACGACCGTGATGTCGCCCATGTAACCCGGTTGAAGCGTGCCCTTCCAGCCTTCCGCGCGGTCCTGCCAGGCCGGGGCCCGGGTGTAGCTGATCAGAGCCTCCTTGATGGAGATCCGCTCGGCTTCGCCCGCTGTGCCACCGAACTGACCTTCACGCAGGACGGCACCGGTAAGGCCCTGTAGCCAGTTCGCCGGGGTCACCGGGGCGTCGGACGCACTCGACACCCGAACGCCGAGGTCGAGCGCGGTGCGGTAAGGCCACTGGTAGTCGACTCGCGTCGGACCTATCGTTGTGTCCAGGGTCCTGCCGAGCAGGTACTTGATCGTGGCATTCATGTTGACGGCTATCTCATGGCGCGCCATCTCCCGCAGTGTCGCCTTCGGCGTGAGGTCGCCATGAATGACGTAGTGCCGCAACGGGTTGCGGCGGGACTGCCGCCCGAGAACGGCGATGTAGCCGTCGACCACGGCGTCGATCGCGGCATCGCCGGTGGAGTGGGTGCCGACCTGGAAGCCGTGCTGGGCGGCCAGTTTGATGAGGTCGTGCAACGTCTTCACCTGTTCCTCGATGGAGGCGCCGTCGAGGAGGGGAACGCCGTTGGTGCCGTCCAGATAGGGCTCGTGCAGCCATGCCGTGCGCGCGGCGGTCGGGATGCCGTCGGCAATCAGCTTGACCTGGCTGACGCGCAGCATCTGGGGGTCCACGTTCCGGGGCGGCCGGTACCGATCGAGCACCTCCTGAAGCGCGGCCACGCCGGTCCCACCCCGGAGCATCATCGTGAAGCGCAGCGGAAGCTCTCCGGCATGGTACTTCTCCTCGTAGAGGTTCAGCAGGTCGAGGGTGATGCCGGGTTCGGTGAGGCTGGTGATGCCGAGCGCGTGCAGCGCCGCGACGGCCGAATCCATGCCCTTCGAGATCTCGTCCTTGGTCCAAGCAGGGACGACCCCGGAGACGAGGCCGATGGCCGGCACCTCACGAAAGACCCCGGTGGGCTCCCCGTCGGCGTCCCGTTCGATCCGCCCGGCGGGCGGGTTCGGCGTGCTTTTCGTGATGCCGGCCAGCTCCAGCACTTTGGAGTTGACGGCGACAGCGTGGCCGGAAAAGTCTTGAAGGTAGATCGGGTGGTCGGTGGACACGGCGTCCAGGTCACGGCGATCCGGAGCCTTGGGTAACCGGTTGTCGTTCCATCCTCCACCTCGGATCCACGCGCCGGGTGCCGCAGCGGCGAGGGCTTGGCGGAGGACATCCTGAAGCTCGGCGATAGTCGCGGTGTCCACGGGGTAGCTGAACGGCGGCGCCTGGAGCCCGACGGCGTTGAAGTGCAGGTGCGAGTCATTGATGCCCGGAACGACGGTGCCGCCGGCCGCGTCGACGATCTGGGTGCGGCGGCCGACGAGTCGCTGGATCTCTCGGTTGGTTCCGGTGGCGAGAACGCGGCCGTTCTTGATTGCGACGGCCTCGGTTTGGCGGAATCGCTCGTCCAGCACAAGAACCTTGCCGCCGAGCACCACGGTGTCCGCCGTCAGCGAGGTGGCCCGGGCCGCTCCAGCCGCTGCCACGCTGGTCACTCCCGCCGTGACCGCTGCCGCCGCGGCGGCGCCGAGCAAGCTGCGGCGGCTGATGCCATTGTCATTCATGAAGAACTCCCACAGTCGCTGGATGATCGGCCGTTCGGCCGGGTCGACTGCGGGCGATACTGTTTGGGTCCGAAAGATTCGTCAAGTGTTCTGGCTCGGCTCGGCCGGCCTTGACCGCAAACTGTGCTGCCGTGGTCAATACGAGTGCCGCTGAGGTCAATCCGGCACCGCCGAGTCGAGTTCGGAACGCCGAAGAAGTTCTCGCTGTCGATCAGCGGCACTCGAGGCGGGCCAGGTTGCTCCGCCTCGACGCGTGCGGAACCGTGTGTCGTCATGCCCGCGTCCTCACTGCGGCGCTTTGCCGCGATCGAGCGATCGTCCTTCGGCCGTCTGGCTCGTCGGCGCAGAGGCTGTGGCCCGTGCCGGGCCGTAGCGGCAAGGCTGCGACTGCGCGACCGTGACCGTGGTGGGCGGGTAGGTGAGTTCGCCACGGTCGGTGCAGCAGACGTCTCCGCCGACTGGATCGAGCACGCGCACGGGTGTCGGTTCGGGCAGCACCAGCGTAGGGGAGGGGCCGGTAGGCGGCCGGGCCACGGCTGATCCGCCGTCGTCGGTTAGGCGGGGCCCGCCCCACGGGACGAGTCGGACCCGCCCACCGGAGCCACGGCCCCGTCCAGGACGCACACCGACGGCGCCCTGATGCGCTACCCGTTCAGCGGCTGGAAAACCGACACCGCACTCGGCGTCCCGGGTCATGATCGGACGCTCGGGCTGGAACACCATGGATTCGATCACATGAGGACAACTATGAGACGACAATACTTGCAATCGGCAGGCGTGCTTGCCTTGGCCATAGCCCTGCTGATTTCAACTGCCCAACGACCCTGTCACCCTGGACGAGTGTGAGGACGGCATAGCAACGACACCGACATCTGGTTCAAGAACAGGTTCAACATTTGTCGAAGCTTTCTATTCGACTATGTTCACACGCGCTCGATAAACGGTGGAATTCCCGTGAGGTGGATGCCGCAGTGCCCATGTCGACCCGTCGTTCGCCGCCGTTGCGAACTCGACGCGCCGCTGAAGGGCTCTGCGGACCGGTATGTGCCAGGTCTGGCCGTCGTCGAAGACCGGTAGCCGCTCGTGTGAGCGGCTACCGGTGGCCACGGCAGTCGTTACTGCAGGGCTCCGCCCGCGACGAGCAGGGTCTGGCCGCTGACCCAGTGGGCCAGCGGGCCGGCGAAGTACTCCGCCGCGTCCGCGACGTCGTCGACGCGCCCGAGCCGGCCCTCGATCGGCCGGGCGACCGCGCTGCGGATCGGGGCGTCATCGGCGAGGACGGTGAAGACCCCGGCGCCCTCGATCGCAGTCGGCAGGATCGTGTTGACGGTAACTCCGCGCGACCCTACCTCCTGGGCGAGGACCTCCACGGTGTAGCGGGCTGCCATCTTGCTGGATCCGTACGTCCCGACTCCGGGATACGGCAGGCTCGTGGTGCTCGATCCGATGTAGATGATCCGGCCGTGGTCGGCGATGTGCTTCGCCGCCTTCTGCAAGGTGAAGAACGTTCCCTTGGTGTTGATGGAGAACAGCCGGTCGAACTCCTCTTCGGTGGTCTCGGAGATGGGCTGGTCGACCAGTTCGACGCCCGCGTTCGCGACGACCACGTCGATCTTCCCGAATGCGCGCATGGCTTCCTGGAAGAGGTCTTCCAGCGCCGCGACGTCCGAGACGTCGGCCCGGATGGCGACCGCGTCGGAGCCGAGGTCGCGGATGTCCTGCACCGTCGCGAGAGCATCGCCCTCGCTGCTGCTGTAGTTGACCACCACCTTGGCGCCCAGTGAGGCGTAGCGCAGCGCGACTGCTTTGCCGATGCCGCGGGCCGAACCGGTGACCAGGGCGACCTTGTCCTTGAGATCCGTCATGTCGAATGCCTTTCGGTGATGGGGGTTGATCCGGTCGGGCTGTGCTGGTCGGCGAAGCCGTCAGTGGGCGCCCGACAGGGCGGTGAAGGCCTGCTCGTAGGTGCCGGTGCGCTCGGCGAAGCGGAGCCACTTCACCCGCTCGACGAGGACCTCCCGCGCGTCGGGCTCGTCCCGGAGGAGGTCGATCGTCTCGGTGAGGTAGTCCTCCAGCGGCATCGACCGCTCGTCGTTCTCCTGGTTCATCAGCGTGGTGCGCACCGGCGGCGGCACCAGTTCGAGGACCTGGATCGAGGTGTGCGCGAGCTGCGCACGCAGCGCCTCGGTGTAGGAGTGGACGGCGGCCTTCGTGGCGTTGTACGTCGGGGTGACGGGCAGCGGTACGAACGCAAGTCCGGACGAGACGGTGATGATCGCGGCGTGTGCCTTCGTTGCCAGGTACGGCGCGAACGCGGAGGTGACGCGGATCGGGCCCAGCAGGTTCGTGGCGACGGTGGCCTCCGCGACCGTCAGGTGCGCCGGGTCGAGCACGTTCTCCGGGAGCATGATCCCCGCGACGTTGATCAGCACGTTGACGTCCGGATACCGGCTGATCACCTCGTTGTGGGCCCTGGTGACCGAGGCCTGGTCGGTCACGTCCAGCGCCACGGTGCCGACGCCTTCGTGCTCGGCGGCGATGCGTTCCAGCAGCCCGCTGCGACGGCCGCTCACGATCACCTGGTTGCCGAGATCGCGGAACCGCAGCGCCAGTCCGAGGCCGATACCGGAGGTGCCACCGGCCAGGAAAATGGTGTTCCCGTTCATCTTCACGACGTTTCTCCTCTGTTCCGGGCGCGTTCGTGCCCGTCCGGTTCGGTAATTCCCGAAACCGATCATTGTGGCGTTTCGGCTGTTCTTCGACCACGCGCACGCTTTGCGAATTCGACGGACGATTCGATCGGGTCGAATTCCGCGGACCGTGTCGCCGTGCTGGGGTCCACTGTGCCGGGGTCGACCGCGGGAGTGACCAGTCAGATGACTGGGTCTGATGGCCGCCGTTCGGTCGGTGACGTAGCGTCGGACCGTCCCGCCCGTACCACCAGCTCAGCCGATGTGGAGACCGCCCGTTGTCGCTCCCCGAACCGCCCGCTCGCGCCCTGGTCGGGCGCGACGTGGAACTCGCGCACCTCGCCGCCTTCGTCGCCGCGGCCGATGGCGGGGCCCTGCTGGTCTCCGGTGAGCCCGGTGTCGGCAAGACGGCGCTGATCGACGCGGCCGCGAAGGCCGCTGTCGACGCGGGTACGCGGGTGCTGCGGGCCGCAGGGGCCGAGTTCGAGGCCGATATCAGCTACTCCGGCCTGAACCAGCTGCTGTTCCCGTTGCGCGAGGAGTTCGACCACCTCTCCCCCCACCACCGCGACGCCCTGCGGATCGCGCTCGGCTTCGACTCCGGACCAGGGCCGGACCGACTGCTGGTGTCCAGCGCCGCGCTGCTGCTCGTCCGGCACGTGGCGGCGAGGGACCCGCTGCTGCTCGTCGTCGACGACCTGCCGTGGTTCGACCGGTCGAGCACCACGGTGCTCGGGTTCGTCGCGCGTCGCCTGGCGGGCAGCAGGGTCGGTTTCCTGGCCGCTGCGCGAACGCAGTCGCGCGACTTCTTCGAACGCGGCGGGATCCCCGATCTCGAACTGCGGCCGCTCAGCCAGGAGGCGGCGAGCGCGCTGCTCGGCGACCGCCACCCACGGCTGGCCTCCGCCGCTCGGCGGCGGCTGCTGCTGGAGGCACGCGGCAACCCGCTGGCCCTGCTGGAGCTGCCCAGAGCGCTGGACGGTGGCGGGGAACCCTTCATCCCTGGGGGTCGAGGTCTCCAAGCGCACTTCGCCGCACGGTTGTCCGAGCTGCCTGGGCGGTGCCGGGAACTCATGCTGTTGTGCGCGTTGGACGGGAGCGGCGAACTTGACGTGGTGCTGACCGCGGCGGGCCGGGCCGCCGGCATCCGTGACTTCGAACCGGCCGAGCGCGACCACCTGCTCCATCTGCACGACAAGGACCGGCGGTACAGCTTCCGCCACCCGTTGATCACGGCAGCGGTGGTCGAGATGTCGACCGGAGCCGAACGCCGGTCGGCGCACACCGCCCTGGCCGGAACGCTGGTGGCGCAGCCGGAGCGCCGCGCGTGGCACCTCGCCGAAGCCGCTGCCGGTCCGGACGAGGACGTCGCCCTGCTGCTGGAGCAGGCCGCACACCGGGCTTTGCGGCGGGGTGACGCCATCGGCGCGGTCGCCACCCTGACCCGGTCCGCGGACCTGACCCCGGACTCCGACCAGCGCGGCCGGCGTCTCGCCGAGGCCGCGTACATCGGCGCGGAAGCGGGTGGCGAGCTGACCAGTGCGTCGCGGCTGCTGGACGACGCCCGACGCGCGAGTCCCGCTCGCGGCGACTCGCTGCACGCGGCCGCGGCCGCGGCCCAGCTGCTGATCAACAGCGATGGCCACGTGAGCACCGCTCACCGGCTGTTGGTGGGTGCGATCGAGGCGGGCGACCACGGCTACGACGCGAGTGACACAGCTCTCATCGACGCCTTGCACAGCCTGCTGCTGCTGTGCTTCTTCGCAGGTACGGCAGAGGCGTGGACACCGTTCTTCGCCGCACTCGACCGGCTCACCCCTCAGGTGCCCGAACCGCTGGCGGTGGCCGCGCAGACGTTCGCCGACCCGGCCCGAACCGGCCTGGCCGCAGCCGACCGGCTCGACGCGCTGATCGTCGGCCTGCGCGACGAACCCGACCCGACGCGGATCGTCCGGATCGGCACCGCATCCATCTACCTCGACCGGCTGTCGGACTGCCGCGAGGCCAACTGGCGGGTGGTCCAGCTGGGCCGCGGCGGGGTGGGACCCGCCCGCCGACACCTCGGAGTGCTGCTGCACCTGTGCTTCGACGACTTCCACACCGGACGGTGGACCGAGGCGGAGCAGTTGGCCGAGGAGGGCCTCCGCCTCTGCGACGACCACGGATACCGGTTCTTCACCTGGTACTTCCGCTATATCCAAGCCATGCTCGCCGCGGCCCGCGGCGACGACGAGGCCAGCCGGGCGCTGACCACCACCGTCCTGAACTTCGCCGAGCCGCGTGGGGTGAGGGCCGCCGAGTTCTTCGCTTACCACGCGCAAGCGCTCAGCAGCCTCGGCAGCGGCGACTACGACTGCGCATACAACAACGCGGCCATGCTCGGCCCCGCGGGAACCCTGGCGCCGTTCGTACCGCACGCGATGTGGGTCTGTCTGGACCTGGTCGAGGCGGCAGTCCGCACCAATCGGCACACCGAGGCCACCGCCCACGTAGCAGCGGTCGAGCAAGCGGGGCTGGGCGCCCTGACGCCGCGATTGGCACTGCTCGTCGCAGGCTGCGCGGCCATCGCCGCATCCGACGACCGTGCCGAGGGACTCTACGAGAAGGCCCTCGCACTGCCCGACGTGGACCGCTGGCCGTTCGACCTGGCCAGGGTTCGTCTTGCCTACGGCAAGCACCTCCGACGCGTCCGGGCCACCGCGAAGTCCCGCCTGCAACTGCGCACCGCGTTGGAGACCTTCGAACGACTCGGCGCACGACCGTGGTCAGACGAGGCGGCAGGCGAATTGCGTGCCACCGGGATGACCAGGCCGAGGAACGCCGAACGGCGCACCTCCGTGCTCACGCCCCAGGAACGCGAGATCGCGGAACTGGCCGGCTCGGGGCTGACCAACAAGCAGATCGGCGAACGCCTGTTTCTCTCCCATCGAACCGTCGGCACTCACCTCTACCAGATCTTCCCCAAACTCGGCATTACCTCCAGGGCGGCGCTCCGCGACGCACTGGAGGTAATGGACGACGACGACGTCCGGCAGTCCTGATCATCGTCTTGAACCGGGTGCCGTTGCGCGCGTTGCCGGCTCCGCGACCGGCCGGGCCGTGCTTGCCGAAGGCCGACCCCAGCACGTGCTGTCGCAACTGCTCGAGGACCACAAGGACGTTGCGGCGTTCAAGGTGCTGGTTTCGGCGCGGCTGCCGGCGGCAACCACGACGGCCGCGACGTCATGCAGCTTGACGTTAGGGCGCTGGGAGATGGTGCGCAGGGCGGCGAACACTGTCCCGGCAGTGTCGCCAGTGCGTCCCGCAGCTGGGCTGCCTCGTCGGCCGGATTGTCCGGGGATCTCCACGACGTCACGCGCTCATTTCACCGCACTCGCCAGGGCACCGCGACCAAGTGACCGGCAATGTCCCACAATGCCCGCGCTGCCGTCTGCTCGCCCGCGTGGTGGCCGGTTGGTTGTGCATCCGGCCCTGCGGCCACCCTTACCCCCTTGGCTGCTGCTCGGTATCGACGGCTGCCCATCTTTGGCGGGGCAGCCGACTGGCGGGACGCGCGGCGTCGCTGTCGTCGGCGCAGCAGGTCGGCGGTGCGGAATCCGGGCCTGTACTCGCCTTGGCGGCGTGCGTCGGCCGCTGTCGTCCGGGCCGATGAGCCTGGGTCTCAGGACGCTCGCCGAGAGTGGCCGTTCGGGACCCGCGAGGTTGCTGTTCGGCCGAACTCGGCCGCCGGTACTACGGTGATCCGATGACCGGCAGGGCGGTGAAAGTCTCGATGTGGTGCGGGGCGGCGGTTCTGGTGCTCGCAGCAGTGGCGGTTCCGTCCTTTTTGCCCACTACCGCCGACGACTATCGCGACTTCGCGGTCTCGGCCGCCGACGACGCGCTCGCGCAGGTTCGGACCACCGAGCTGATGGTCACCGCCGACGCCGACGGCAAGGTCCTCGCCCCGTACCGCTCGGCGGTGGTGTGGCAGGCGCGCGACACCATGGCGACGACCGAAAGCGACTTCTCCGGTGAAGAGATCCCCGACCGGGCTTCAGCTGCCGTCCACGACGAATGCGCGCCGCTGCTCACCGAAGCCGCGGCCCAGGTCGCGGCCGTGACCGCGGCCGCCGACGCCGGGCCCGACAGCGAGCGTGCCTTGGCGGCGAAACTACGGCACACGGGAGAACTGCTGGCCGGCTTCGTGGAGCGTCACCGATGAAGAAGATTCTGGCCGTCACGCTGGGGATCCTGACCGCGATCGGCGGGTTCGTCGACATCGGCGACCTCGTCGCCAACTCCCAGACCGGCGCCCGGTTCGGGATGCGCCTGGCGTGGGTGGTGATCGTCGGCATCGTCGGGATCTGCGTGTACGCCGACATGGCCGGGCGGATCGCCGCGATCAGCGGCCGTCCCGTGTTCGACCTCGTCCGGGAACGGCTCGGTCCACGCGTCGCGCTGGTGAACCTCGCCGGGTCCTATCTGGTCACGATGCTGACGCTGGGCGCGGAGATCGGCGGCGTCGCGCTCGCGCTGCACCTGGCGACCAGCGTGCACTACCTGCTGTGGGTGCCGGTCGTCGCCGTCGTGCTGTGGGTGGTGTTGTGGCGCGTCAAGTTCGAGACTCTCGAGCGGGTCTTCGGCTTGCTGGGCCTGGCGCTGGTCGTGTTCGTCGTTGCGCTGGTGACGCTTCCGATGTCCTGGCCGGAGCTGCTGGGCCAGATCGGCGGCGGCCCGCCGCCGACGGAGAACTGGGCGACCTACGGCTACTTCGCGGTCGCGTTGTTCGCCGCCGCGATGACCCCGTACGAGGTGTTCTTCTTCTCCTCGGGTGGGGTGGAGGAGAAGTGGACCCGCAAGGACCTCGGCACCGAGCGGATCAACGTGTTCGTCGGGTTCCCGCTGGGCGGGCTGCTGTCGCTGGCGATCATGGCGTGCGCCGCGGTCGTGTTCGAGCCCGCGTCGATCAAGGTCGATGCGATCACGCAGACGACGTTGCCGGTCGGGCTTGCCCTGGGCAAGCTCGGCCTGGCGGTGGTGATCCTCGGCGTCTTCGCCGCGACGTTCGGAGCGGCGCTGGAGACGGGGCTGTCGTCGGGCTACACCGTTGCGCAGTACTTCGGCTGGGAGTGGGGCAAGCGCGTCGCGCCGCGCCGGGCCGCCCGGTTCCACACCGTCGTGCTCGTCAGCGTCGTGCTGGGCGCTGTGCTGCTGCTGACGACCATCGACCCGGTCCAGCTGACGGAGTACACGCTGCTGCTGTCGGCGGTGGTACTGCCGCTGACCTACCTGCCGATCCTCGTCGTCGCCAACGACCGCGAGTACCTCGGCGACCAGGTCAACGGCCGGATCCGCAACGTTCTGGGCGTCGCCTACCTCGCTGTCATCCTGATCGCGGCGATCGCCGCGATCCCGCTGATGATCATCACCGGAGCCGGCCAATGACCACACCCGACCCGCTGCGCGTCGACTTCCACCTGCTCGACCGCCAGATCGTCGACCTCGCCGGCCACAAGGTCGGCAAGGTCGACGACGTCGAGCTCACCATCGGCGAGGACGGGCGGCTGCGCATCGCCGCGCTGCTGGCCGGCCAGGTGGCGCTGGGCCGGCGCATCGGTGGCCGGTTCGGGCACTGGCTGGCCGCCGTGGCGACACGCCTGCGTGCGGAGGAAACTCCGGCGCCGCTGCGGATCCCGTTCGAGCACGTGGCCGAGGTGGGTAGTCACATCACGTTGTCGCTGCGTTTGGAGGTGCTCAACGAGCCGCCGCTGGAGACGTGGCTGCGCGAGCATCTGATCGGCCGGATCCCCGGAGCGGGTAATGCGGGCGAGTGAGCTGCTGGGCGCGACCGCCTACGACGCCGACGGACGACGGTGGGGCCGGATCGTCGACCTGGTCACCGATCCGGACCCGCAGGGTGCACCGGTCGTCCGCGCCGTCCTGGTGGCACCCCGGCACCGGGCCCGGCTCCTCGGCTACGAGCGGGACGAGATGAGCAGCCCGTGGATCGTCGACCGGATCGCGCGGTGGCTGAACCGCGGCCTGCGCGAGGTTCCCTGGTCCGACGTACGGCTTGAGCCGTCGTGATCAGCGCTGACCCCTACGTCCTGCGGTTCCCGGTGGTCGCGTTGGTGACATCCGCCGGTGGGCTCGACGCCCTGTCGCAGGTGCTGGCGCCGCTTCCGGCGGATCTGCCCGCCGCGGTCCTGGTCATCCAGCACCTCGACCCCGAGCGGCCCAGTGAACTGGCCGGCATCCTCGCGCAGCGGACCCGGCTGCGCGTGCGCGTCGCCCGCGATCACGACGAACTCGCGGCCGGAACGGTCCTCGTCGGCCCGCCGGCGCGGCACCTGCTCGTCACCTCCGAGGCGCGGATCGGGTTGATCGACGCCGGTGCTCTGCCGCCCGCGCGTCCGTCGGCGGACATGCTGCTGGCGACCTTGGCGGTGACCTGTGGCCCGCGCGCGCTGGCTGTGGTGCTCACCGGCAAGGGCACCGACGCCCAAGCCGGGATCCGCGCGATCGCACACTGCGGTGGCACGGTGCTGGCCCAGGACGAGGCCACCGCCGCCTACTCCGGCATGCCGTCGGCCGCCATCGGCACCACACTGGTGCACCAGGTCTTACCCTTGGCCGGCATCGCCGCAGCGATCCGTCGGCATGTCAGCGACTGGCACGAGCGGCCGACGGCCAACGACCCAGAGCGCTGAGATCGGCGGCCTCCGATCACGCGAGCAGTTTTCGATGCTGTCGGGTTCGCGTCGTGCTCGGGCGTTGAGTCGGATGCGCTCGTCGGCGGAGCCGTCGTACACCGGCTTGGGCACGCGCTGGGTCGAGCCAGCGGCTGATGCACGACCCGGCAGTGCCACGGGGTGAACGACAGGTCCTCGACGGCGTAGACCCGGCGCGCCGGGGGAGCACCAGTCCTCCGGCTCGACGGTCGCTGACCAGCCGGTCACCGGGGAGGATGTTCCGATGTCTGCACCACAGCCGCCTGAGTTTCGTCAGCGTGCTGTCGAGCTGGCCCGCCTGGGCGACAAACCGGTCGCCGCGCCGGCGAAGGACCTGGGCATCAGTGAGTCCTGCCTGCGCAACTGGATGGCCCAGGCCGACGCCGACGACAGCGGCTCGACCACGCCACATTCGAAGCCCTCACCAGGCCACCAGGCGCGACGGCCTGACCCCGCACCTGCCGTATCCGGCGAATGGCGGGGAAGCTCACGCGAACCCGCATTACTGCTGTCGTTGTCGTATCAAGGGTCTAGCTTGAGCGAGCCGTGGCCGACGTTGGTGCTGTCGGCGATGGCGCGGATCAGGTCCAGCAGGTCGTTGTGGAGTTCGTCGGTCATGCGGTCCTCGGCGACGCCGCGGAGGAACACGTGGTTGGCACCCCTGATCGCGGCTCGACCTGCGGCTCCGAGCAGGTCGTCGCGATCAGTTCCGTCGAAGGGGAAGCTGGTTCCGGGGGTTCGTTGTGAGACCTCGGCCTCCGCCATGGCGACCACGCCGGGGTTGGCCAGAGCCATGGCGCGGGTGAGTGCGGCTTCCTCCTGGTCGACGTTGTCGCGCAGGTCGTGCCACCACCTGTCCACCAGATCGATGAACTCCAAGGCGGGATCCTCTTGGTGTAGCGCGATGATCCGCTGCTCGATGGACGCCGGCCATTCGGTGATGAAGTCGAGCTTCGAGGGGAAGTAGCCCGTCACGGTGCGCGGTGCGACTTCGGCCACCTCGGCGATGTCGGCGATCGTGGTCCGTTCATACCCGTGTTCGGCGAACAGGCGCAGGGCCGTGTGCAGGATCAGCCGCCGTCGTCGTGCTTTGGACCGTTCTCGAAGCCCCGGACCGTCGCTGGTCACGTGCACCCTCCTGCACTCCGTGGATCACCGCCTGCGTGCGGCTCAGCATACATGCGTTCCACGGCGAAAATGCCTTCTTGTGCAAACTTGCCGTACATGGCAATCTTTTGCCGGGCGGTCGGAGTCGATCACCCACCGAGTCCGTCAAGCAACAGGTTCACAGACGAACGGCCTGAGAGGAACAACCATGAGCATGTCTTACGCGGACGCCGCCGGCTTCCCGGTCAGCGACCCCACCCCCATCGTCAGCTACAGTCCCGTCTCGCTCGAGGTGCCGGACAGGCCCGTGCCGCTGGAAATCAAGATCTCGGCGCCCGTGACCGGGACCGACCTGCCGGTGATCCTGCTCTCGCACGGGCACGGCATGGCCAACTTCCTCTCCTCGCTGCGCGGTTACGGCCCCGTCGCGGACTTCTGGGCCGCGCACGGGTTCGTCGTCGTCCAGCCGACACACCTGGACTCCACAGTGCTCGGGCTGCGCGACCAGGACCTGCCCGACGCGCCGCTGTTCTGGCGTGACCGCGCCGTCGACATGCACACCATCCTCGATCACCTGGAGGAGGTCCTCGCCGCGGTTCCAGGGCTGCCAGGCCGTGTCGACACCGAGAAGGTGGCCGCGGTCGGACACTCGGCCGGTGGCCACACGGTCTCGCTGCTGCTGGGCTCGCGGGTGACTGACCCGAACGACCCTCGGGAGAAGAATCTCTCCGATCCCAGGGTCAAGGCCGGCGTCGTGATCGGAGGACCGGGCATCGCCGACGAGCACTTCTCGCCGTGGGCCGCCGAGCACTACCCGATGATGAAGTACATCGACTTCGGACAGATGACCGGCGCCGCGCTCGTCATCGCCGGCGACGACGACCTGAACCCGAACTTCTCCTCCCGGCTCAGCTACCGCTGGGACGCCTACACCCATAGCCCCGGCGGGAACAAGACGCTGCTGACCTTCCTGGGCGCACAGCACCTGTTCGGCGGGATCTCCGGCTACGACGCCGCAGAAACCTCCGACGAGAACCCCGAACGGATTGCCGCGCTGCGGGCGCTGGTGTGGGCCTACCTGCGTTCCCGGTTGTTCCCCGGCGACCTGTCCTGGGACATCGCCGTGAAAGCCCTGGAAACCCGGAAGACGCCCCTGGCGAAGGTCGAAACCAAGTAGCCCGCGACGTCAGTAAAACGACATGTGAGCCGCGATCGCCACCGCAGCCTGACAGTGTCGTCGCGCCCGCATCCCCACATGTCGATCGCCCGAGCTACCGCCCGCGCGAGGCCGTCGCGTCCAGCGACGCGGTCGTCACCGCCATCCCAGGCACGGCCGTGCTCGGTGCCTGGGAAGACATCGGGATGACGTGCTGGCCAAGAGAATCGTGCTTGACCCCTCGGCGCTTTCACCCCGCAGATGACGATGGCCTACCCCGGCGACAGCGGTGGGGCAAGTTGTGCCACGGGCATTTTGCGCAGCCCAGTGTTGGCCGGATGGTGCGCAGCTGAGCAGCCCGTTCTACTGCTCTCACACGAGCTCTCGAACGGCGAAGATGTCCAGGTTGAGATAGCCACGCCGGGCCGCTCGCGCTTCCCCGCCCGGTCATCCGTGTTGTCGGTGAGCACGCGAGGCAGCCCAGCGGCGCAGGCGCTCGGCGATCTCGATCTCGTAGCCGTTTTGGGTGGGCTGGTAGTAGGTCTCGCGGTCCATGCCGCCGGGGAAGTAGTCGGCGCCGGAGAAGCCGTCGGCGGTGTCGGGGTCGTACTGGTAGTCCTTGCCGTAGCCGAGGTCCTTCATCAGCCGGGTCGGGGCGTTGAGGATGTGGGCGGGCGGCATGAGCGAGCCGGTGCGTCGGGCGGCGCGATGTGCCGCGTTGAAGCCGCGGTAGACGGCGATGGACTTCGGGGCGGTGGCGAGGTAGACGACGGCCTGCGCGATCGCCAACTCGCCTTCGGGAGAGCCGAGCCGCTCGTACACGTCCCAGGCGGCGAGCGTCTGCCGGACCGCGTGCGGGTCGGCCATGCCGATGTCCTCGGTGGCGAAGCGGACCAGGCGGCGGGCGACGTACAGGGGGTCCTCGCCACCGTCGAGCATGCGGGCGAGCCAGTACAGCGCCGCGTCCGGGTCGGAGCCGCGCATCGACTTGTGCAGCGCGGAGATCAGGTTGTAGTGGCTCTCCTGCGCCTTGTCGTACAGCGGGGCGCGCTGCTGGATGTGGTGGGCGAGCGCGGTGGTGTCCAGGGGTGTCTCGGTGTCCGGGAGGGCCTGGAGCTGTTCGGCCATGTTGAGGAGATAGCGGCCGTCGCCGTCGGCCATGGCGATCAGGGCGCGGCGGGCGTCGTCGTCCAGGGGCACCGGGTGGCCGGTGAGCTGCTCGGCGCGGTCGAGCAGCGTGGACAGCGCGGCTTCGTCAAGGCGGTTGAGGACGAGGACCTGGGTGCGGGAGAGGAGCGCGCCGTTGAGTTCGAAGCTCGGGTTCTCCGTGGTGGCGCCGATCAGGGTGATCGTGCCGTCCTCGACGTAGGGAAGGAAGCTGTCCTGCTGGGCGCGGTTGAAGCGGTGGATCTCGTCGACGAACAGCAGGGTGCCCTGGCCGATGCCCCGCCGTTTTCCTGCGGCAGCGAAGACTTTCCGCAGATCGGCCACGCCGGAGAAGGTGGCCGACACCGGTTCGAAGGCCAGGTTGCTGCCGTCCGCGAGGAGCCGGGCGATGGTCGTTTTCCCGACGCCGGGTGGCCCCCACAGGATGGCGGAGCCGAGACGCTGCTGGGCGACCATGCGGCCCAGCGGGGCGTCCGGGGCCAGGAGGTGGTCCTGCCCGACGACCTCTTCCAGCCGCGTGGGGCGCAGGCGGTCGGCAAGTGGCCGCGCGGGCTCGGTGTCGAAGAGCGGCAGGGTCGGTTCGGTCGGTTCCATCGGACTCTCGAGTCGAAGGCGGACGTGTGCGGGCTTGACAAGCGTTGCACGGGACACTGACGAGTGAGAGCTCAGCCGCCGGCGGGGAAGCTCACGGCGTTCATCGAGAACCGGGGCGGTCGCGTCGCGGCAGCCGCTCGACGACCAGGTCGTAGGAGTTCTCGACCGCGTCGGTGACCAGCCGCCTGGTGATGCCGGGTCCCGGCCCGAGGGAGATCCAATGCTGTTTGTCGAGGTAGCGGCCCGGGGTGATTGAGGCGTAGCTGCGTTCTTGAGCGCGGGCGTGTTCGGGTTCGCACTTGACCGTGATGATCGGGTCGTCCGGGTCGTCGGTGACGATCAGGAACACCTTGCCCGCCACCTTGTACACGTCCAGGTGCTCGGTGAACGGGTAGCCGTGGTCCGTCCCGGGCAGTGCGAGGGCCGTGGCGCGCGCAGTGTCTTGGAGCCGGTCACCGGCCGCGCTCACCTGGCCACCCGCGTGCCGCTGCCGTAGGTGTGCGGGTCGACGGGCCGCTCGGCCTTCGACAGGCCGGCGACGACGAGCAGGTAGGAGTCGGTGACGAGTTCCTCGAGCAGGGTCTCGTCGACGCCGTCGCCGGCCTCCAGGGTGATCCAGTGCTTCTTGTTCATGTGGTAGCCGGGGGTGATGTGGCTGTTCTGCTCCCGCAGGGCGCGGGCCTCACCGGGGTCCGCCTTGAGGATCACGACCGGGCGCCCCGGAACCTCGGTCATCAGCATGAACACCTTGCCGCGCACCTTGAAGACCTCCCAGCCGGGGCCGAAGGGATGCTCCAGCCGAGCTCCGGGAAGCTCCTCGGCGCGGTCGGCGGCGGTCTTCTGCAGGGTGGATCCGTTCATGGGCTTTCCTCGGATGGTGACGGGCTGTGGCAGTAAAGGACGCGCAGCGCGACACGCGGTCGCGGCGGCACGTCCCATCCTTCCCGCCAATCCGATCAAGACAGCGGTAGGCTGCGGACACGTGATGGTCGACAAGCGACACGGCAGGCCGAGCGAGCCGGTCGCGGTCCCGCTGTACGGTTTCCAGCCCCCGGTCGGCACTCCGTACGGCCTCGAAGTGATCACCATCGAGGACTTCTTCGCCCAGCACGACGCCTGGCCGTGGGACCCGCCCCGTCCCGGCCGCGCCACCTTCCACTACCTCATCCTGGTCACCGAGGGCGAGCTGCAGCACGACGTCGACCACGTCACGCAGACCGTTGCCCCCGGCCAGTGGCTGTGGGTGCGTCCCGGACACGCGCAGTGCTGGCACTCGCCCGGCGACGCCCGCGGCCCGTTCATCCTGTTCGAGCCGGACGTGCTGACACCCGCCACCGCCCGCCTGGTGGCCCCGCTCACCGCGCACGACGCCCCCGCCGTGCTGAGCCCGCACCCCGAGGACGCCCGCTGGCTCCAGCAGACGGCGTTCCAGCTCTTGGACGAACACCGGGCGCTCGGGCGCCGTCCTCTCGACGTCCACCACGCCCTGCGCCGCAGCCTGCTCGAATCGCTGCTGCTGCGCCTGGCCAACGCCCCCGGCGTCACACCCACCGACTCGGCACCCGGTCCCGGCCGGGCCGACACCTACGGACGGTTCGTGGACGCCCTGGAACTGCATTTCCGCGAACTGCACCGGGCTGCGGACTACGCCGAACTGCTCGGCTGCTCGGTCCGCACCCTCAGCCGCGCCGCCCAGGACGCCACCGGCCACGGGGTGCGTGAGCTCATCAACGAGCGGCGGCTGCTCGAAGCCCGGCGTCTGCTGGGAGTCGCGCGGTGGGACGCCCGGGCGGTGGCCGTCCACCTCGGTTTCACCGATCCCGCGAACTTCGGCCGCTTCTTCCGCGGACACACCGGCCTCACCCCGGCCGCCTTCGCCGCGCGCGAAGAGAGAACCGCCACGTGACAGAAACGCGGCGGAGCCCCTTTGCCCGGCAGGAGGCGATGGCTCCTTCCCCGGTCTGCGGGAAGCAGGTCCGTTCCCTCTCCCTGGCCACCCCGTCCGTGCCGGCCTGGGTGGCGCCCGGATCCGGCGGGCTCGACTGGCAACGCGACAGTGACGTCGAGATCTACGCGATGACCCTGCAGCACTGACCGCTGCCATCGTCCCTGCCCCGCAGCCCGACGCAGGGCACGACGAAGCCGGCCGGCGGAGGTACCGGTCTTCGCGATGACCGGAGACGCGTTGCCGACCAACTGGGCCGGTGGGGTCCCGACGATCAGCTGGGCACCCCGCACCTCATCGACGCCGCGGCCCGCGTGCGAGCCGCGGCCGAGGTGTGAAGCGGACGCCCCGTGAGCCTGGCTCGCCCGGTGCCGTTCACCGCAGGCACCGGTCGGCGCGCCCGCGACCATGCCGGGCACCCTGGTCGTCACCACCCACAACGCCGCGCTGACCCATCTCACGCTCTCGCCCACCGGCCGGGTCAACCCGGCGTGCCGCTCGGGGTTCCGGCAACGTCGTGGATGCGCACCCTCTTGCCGGGTCCTGACCTCGACGCCCGGCGACCCGCACCGGCAGCACCGGCGCGGGTCGGCCGATCCGGTCGTACGTCGGCAGCAGCCCGGTGAGTGCCCGATCGGCACCGGATTCTCCGGCGGCGTGCCGCGCGCGGAGCGCGTCGGTCACCCCATTCGCCACCGCCCGCCTCGGGCGCGAAGTAGTCCCCCGGTCCAGGTCTTCGAGCAGGCCCGGCTCGCGCGGAGCCCAGCCCGTGAGCTCCCGGGTGACGGCGGCCGAGGCCGGACGGTCGATGCCGAGGAACATCCCGAGGAACCCGAAGTGCTCGTCCACCTGCCCGGCCGGGACCGAACGCACCGCGATGCCCTCGTCGGCGACGGCGTGCAGCACCGACCCCGCCGGCGCCTTCTCGAACGCCAACCGGGTCAGGCGCGCCGCGTCGCGGACGTGCACGGCGGTCCAGCGGGCGGCCCCGGCACCGGGATAGCCGGAAAACCCGTGCTTGCGGGCGAGCTCGACGAGCGTGGCCAGGAACCCGGCGTCGTCGCCTTCGCCGTGAACGGTCGGCGACAACCGCACGACCGAGGGCCGCAGCCCGCGCCAGGGCGAGGGCGGCGGGCTCGCCGACCCCGCCGGGGGTGGCGCCGTTCCGCTTCGTGGTGGGACGTCCGCCCGGCCCGTGCCCGAGCATGCCCGCGGCGACGGCGATCGCGCCGCCGGGTGGCAGTCCCGAACCCAGCGCTTCGATCGCCGCGACGTCGGAGGCGAACCCGCCGTCGAACGCGACGTCGTGCCGGAAGGCGAGGTGGACGACGGCATCGGCCTTCGCGGCCGCCTCGCGCAGCACGTCGGGATCCTCGACCGAACCGCGGACGACCTCGCCACCCCGCGCCCCCGACGACGGCGGCCGAGGCGGCCGACCGGGCGAGCCCGGTGAACACCGATCTTGGAACAGTCCCTTTGCGTGCCATGCAGGGACGGCAGGTGCCTTCCGTCACGCAGCGGTGTGCAGTCAGGACGGTTGTCGGCTGCGGGCGTACTGGGCCGGGGTCTGGTTGTAGCGCCGGCGAAATGACCGGATGAAGTGGCTGCTGTCGGCGAACTGCCAGCGGGCCGCGATCTCCGAGACGGTGTGGCCGATGGTCAGGGCGCGGCGGGCCTCTTCGAGGCGGCGGCGGCGGATGTAGGCGGCGACCGGTTCGCCGGTGTCGGCGAACGCGCGGTTCAGGGTGCGTACGGAGACGTGCAGTTCCCGGGCGAGCAGGCTGGGTGTCAGTTCGGGGTGGGTGAGCCACTGGTCGGCGAGTTCACGGGCCGCCGTGGCCAGTGCGGGCGCCAAGGTGGGCTCGGCGCCATCGACGTAGCGGTACACCACGCCGCGAGTCAGCTCGATCAGGGCGTTCCGGGCCGCGTCGGCGCCGTAGTCGGTGAGGTCATCGATCGTGTCGTGGAGCAGGTCGGCGTGAGCCAGCAGGAGGCGTACCTCGGGTGTGACTGCCGAGCCGCTGATCGGCCTGTCGCCCGGGTAGCCGCCGACGGCCCCGGCCGGCAATGCGATGGTGGCGCCTGCGGTCTGCGGGCTCGCCTCGAAGCCGGTCAGCCCGCCGGAGCGCCGCACCATGAACCGCCCGCCCGGCAGGGCGACCGGACCAGCAGAGTGCTGCAGGATCCAGGAACCCTGGTGCACGACGTACAGTCGCAGCTCGTCCGCCGCGCGCGGTGTGCCGGATCGCACTCTGACCGCGGTGCGGAAGTCGGTGAGACTCGCGTCCCGTAGCCGGGTCTCCCGGGTCTGCACACGGGCGCCGAGTTCAGTGCCGACGGCGTATTCCGGCGGTCGGTCGCAGCTGCCCGTCTGATCATCAAGTTCCGGCCGGCTCATGTCGCCATTGTGGCCCGTATGTTCCACCACATGGCTCCCGGATTCAATCAGCGGGCTCGGCGCACGACGTAGCTTGGCAAGGCCTGAGACACCCACCGCCTGTACGAGGAGCAGCACTTGACCAGCGCCCGGCAATCCACTCCGCCCGACGGGACGAACCCCCTGCTGGTGACCGGTTTCGACGCTGCCCGACGGATGCTGTCCGAACGGCGGGCATCGAAAGTCCTTGACGCAGACGCGATGGGACTCTCACCGGAACTGGGCGACGCGATGCTGCGCATGATCCTGTTCCTCGACCCGCCGGACCACACCCGCCTGCGTCGTCTGGTTTCGTCCGCCTTCACCGCCGCGCGCATCGAGGCGGTGCGCCCACGCATCGAGCGCGTCGCGGCCGACCTGCTGGACGCCATGGACGGCCCCGAGACGCTGGACCTGATCGAGGCGTACGCGTGGCCGCTGTCGATGCGGGTCATCTGCGACCTGCTCGGCGTCCCGGCCGACAGCCGCGAGGAGTTCCGCACGTGGACCGCCATCGTGGCCGGTGGAGCGGCCCGGGAACACGAGCAGCCCACCCAGCTGACCCGGTTGCTCGTCATCATCCGAGGAATGATCGCCCACCAGCGTGCACACCCAGGCGATGGCCTGCTCAGTGACCTGATAGCGGTCCGCGAGGAGGGGGACCGGCTCTCCGACGGCGAGCTGACCTCGATGGTCTTCGCGCTGCTGGTCGGCGGGCACGAAACCACCGCTGGCCTGATCGGCAACGGCGCATTCCGGCTGCTTGAAAACCGCGAGCGATGGAACCGGCTCCGAGCCGAGCCCGGGCTGCTGCCCACCGCGATCGAGGAGCTCGTACGGTTCGACTCCCCGCTGGCCACGACCACCTACCGGGCCGCCGCCGAGACGTTCGAGTTCGCCGGTCGGACAATTGCGGCCGGCACGCCTATCGAGATCAGCCTGGCGCAGGCCAACCGTGACCAGAGCCGCTTCCCGCAGGCGGACCGGCTGCAGCTGGACCGGGTCGAGAATCCTCATCTCGGTTTCGGCCACGGCATCCATTACTGCCTCGGCGCGCCTCTGGCCCGGATGGAGGCCCAGGTCGCTTTCACCGCCCTGATGAACCGGTACCCCGACCTCGACCTCGCCGTCCCGGCCGGCGAGCTGACCTGGCGTTCCGACTTCATGCACGCCCTGCCCAGCCTTCCCGTCCGGACCCGAAGCACCCGGCGGCAGGATGAGTGACCGGCTGAACCCGCTCGTCTCCGGGCTGACGGACGAAGAGACGGAACTCTGAGCTGGGACGCGGCTTCCTGGGCAATCCTCGACATCGTGACCGAGTCGGACGAGCCGTCCCTGAAACGTGGCCTCGCCCTGGCCCCGATGGGTGAGCTGTCGGTCGAGGACACCTGGCACATGGCTGCTGCCGGCCGGCCAGCAGCAGCCCGAGGAAACGCGGGATCAGCTTCTCGGCGTGCTGGCGCGGTCCGTAGCGGCGCGTCCTCGGCAGCGGCGCCGGTCGGCAGGGGACCGTAGACCTCGTCGGTGGACACGTGAACCACCTTGGCCACACGCTCGGCGTGCCAGCGGCCGAAGGTCGCGGAGCCGACCCGTACGTCGCCTATACGCTGGTCACCCGCGCGCTGGTCAAGCTGCGCCCCGCGGGGCTGGAGTGGATCAGCGCCGACCGCGCCGTTCGGGCTGCGGAAGCAGCAGGTCAGCCGCTCATTCTCGCCGAAGCCGAGCGCATGCTCTCCAGCGTGTGCCGCCGCGCCGGCGACCACGACCGGGCCGGCGCCCTCGTTGTACAGGCAGCCGGCCGGCTCGCGACCTGCTGACGGAGGCCGCCGCGACCGCGAACCGGCTCGACGGAGTCGGGGCTGCGCGGGCCCGGGCGAACCTGCTGAGCCACCGGGTCTCGGTGGAGCAGCTGCTCCGCGAGCCGGGGCCGCGGTGCATCACGCTCGCACAGCCCGCGGGGTCCGGTTCCCTGACGTCGAGCGGGAGGGGCGCTACTTGGTCGACCTTGCCGCGGTCCAGCTGCAGCTCGGCCAACCCGGACCGGCGTACAGCACGGTGCTGGCGCGGGCAGTTCCGGTCTCGCCGTCTCCAGCTTCTGCGATGTCGCGGAGGTTGCGGCGCGGGGGTCGATCGCCGTGCTCGGCCTGGCCTGGATCAGTGCTCGACGCCTGCGCACCAGACGCGGCTGATCGCACGCGTGGCGCGGATGTCGGCGATCGGGTCGCCGTCGAGCAGGACCAGGTCCGCGCGCAGTCCCGGCCGGATCGCGCCGCGGTCGGTCAGTCCGAAGTGCTTGGCCGGTAACACGGTCGCGGCGCGCAGTGCTTCCACTGTGGACAGTCCGGCGGCGACGAGCAGTTCGAGCTCGTCGTGCAGGCTCGCGCCGTGCGCGACGGGGAAAGGAGCTCCCGGCGCGGCGTTCGCGTCGGTGCCGGCCAGGACGGCCACACCCGCGCCGTGGAGCCTGGTCACCGACGTCGCCGCGCCTGCGTAGAGCTGCGGCCGGCCGGTCGCCGTCGCAACGCCTTTCATCATCGTCAGCGTCGGCACGACGACCTTCGCCCGCGCGAGGTCCCCGTCCGCGATCGGTGGCCCGAGCGGCGCGTGCGTGACGACGTCCACGCCCGCGTCCAGCGCCATCGTGTACGCCCCGGTGTTCGCGGCGTGTGCGACGACCAGCAGCCCGGCCGCGTGCGCGGCTTCGGTGAGGGCGCGGGCCACCGGCAGTTCGGGTCCGCCGCTCCCGGGTGCTTCGAGCACGATCTTGAGGTAGTCCGACCCGGCCGCGGTGCGGGCCGCGACGAAGCCCGCGGCCCGCGCGGGATCGGTGACGACCGCGTCGGCGGGCATGCCGGGCATGCGGGCGTGCATCCCGCCCGGCCCGATTGCGGGCACGCCGGCGCTGCGGATGTCGGGGAGCCCTGACCGGTCCCGCAGGCCGGCCAGCAGTGCCGCCGAGGTCGTCGCCATGTCGAGGGCCGTGGTGACGCCGTACCGGGCGAACTGTTCGAGGTTCTCCCGGCCGTGCAGGTGGACGTGGGCGTCGATGAGGCCGGGGAGCAGGACCTGTCCGGTTCCGTCGAGCACTGGGCCGCCGGTGGTTTCGTCGGACAGGCGGCCGCCGTCGACGAAGACGGTCCGCGGTTCCGTGAGCCCGGTGCCGTCGAAGACCCGGACGTTCGTGATGGCTGTCATAACCCACCCCTATAAGGAACGATATCGTTCACTAACGACCGTACACGAGAGGAGGGGCCGATGACGGAGACCCGGCGCCGCGGCGACGCGCTGGTCCGCGCGATCCTCGAGGCGGCGCTGGCCGAACTGGCCGAAACCTCGTTCGAGGAGCTGAGCTTCGAGAAGGTCGCGACCCGCGCGCGGACCGGCAAGGCGGCGCTCTACCGGCGGTGGGCGACGCCCGAGGAGCTGGTGCTGGCCGCGCTCACCGACCCGGACGCGGGCTTCGGGGAGACCCGGCCGCCGGAAACCGGAACCCTGCGCGGCGACCTGCTGGCCCTGCTCGGCGGGCTGGCCCGGGTGCTCGACGAACCGCGCGGCCGGGCCCTGCGCCCGCTGATCACGCAGCGGGCGCGCCATCCGGAGCTGTTCGCCCGGGTCCGCGCCCTGGTGCTGCGCCCCCGCCAGGAGCTGATCCTCGGCGTGCTGGCCGGCGCCGCCGAGCGCGGAGAGGCACGCCCCGCCGCGGTCACCGCCCGGATCGCCGCGGTGGGACCCCGCCTGGTCCTTGTCGAACACGTGGAAGCGGGGACAGCCACCGCGGCAGAAGTGACAGCGATCGTGGACGAGGTCCTGCTGCCGCTGGTGACGCCTCCGGCCCCCGGCCGATAGCCCACCCAGGGGCGGCGGCGGACCCGGAGTCGGTCCCGTGCTGTGACCGCGGCCCGCGAGCACCGCTGGCTGTCCACGATGAGCATCCGCACCCTGTTCGGCGCCCGAATGCGCACGCCCGCCGAATGCGCCGACCAACCGGCGGAAGCGGTCGTGCGGTACCGCGTGCGTTTCGTTCAGCTGCCCAGTCACAGCTGCTGACGAAGCTGCTCTCCGGCAGCCCGTCACATCAGCGGACCTTGCCGCGAAGCCCATGCGCGCAGGGTTTACGGGTTCGGGCTCAGGAGTTCCCTCGCGAGTGTCTTGGCCCACCACCGTTCGACGCGCACCGGCATCCAGGCGCGCTCGGTGATGAGGGTGACGTAGACGTCGACGTTGCACAACGCGGCGTAGATGTCGACGGCGGCGGGCACGTCGAGATCGGCCCGGAGTGCACCGGGAGGCCACGTCGAGAACATCTGGACGCGGGTCTGATCGGCTTGCCGCCGAGCCTGCCGGTAGAGGTCCGCGAGCTCGGGCTCGGTGCGGCCGGCCTCGCGCACCAGCGCGATGAGGTCGCCTGCACGTTCGAACAGCCGTCGGTCGTAGGCGGCCATCACGGCGATCTGCCGCCGCGGGTCGGGATCGGCTTCCAGCTCGTCGAGCATCCGGGGTAGATCCGCCGCGAGGTCCGCGGCGTCGGCCAGGGCCCAGACCAGTCCCTTCTTGTTCTGGTAGGCCGCGTAGACGGTGGGCAGGGAGACGTTCGCCTCGCGGGCGACGTCGCGCACCGTGGTCGCCGCCCAGCCCTGGGAGAGGAACAGCCGGCGTGCGGCGTCGGCGATCTCCACACGGGTCTGCTGCGCTTGCGCTAGCCGGCGCGCCGAGTCGTAGCGGCGCCGTCCTTCCTGATCCGTCCCGCTTGCCGGTTTCATCTTCTCGACCATATATTGACTATAGCATCCATACATTCAATTGGATCCGCACGAGAGCGAGTCGCCATGGGGAGCTTCACCGCAGTGGCAGGCCTGGGCGGCAGCGGGTTTGTGCTCACCGCCGTCGCCGTCAATGTCGTCTACGTCCGCGGAGGGCTGCCGTTACCGAACTCGGGCAAGAACCTCGATGCGGCCACGGACGCCTTCGCCGCCGTCGGCAAGGCGCTCCGGCGGCCCTCGGTGACCGCTCCGGCGATGTGGCTGTGCACCACGGTGTTTGCCGCGGGGCTGCTGTCCATCCTCTGGCGCAGCGGGGTGGAACCGGGTTCGTGGGCGCTGGTGGGCTTCGCCGGTGTGCTCATGCAGAACAGCACCTTCACGTGCATCGAGGCGCTGCGATTCGGCCTGGCTTCGGCCGCCGCCCGCGACCGCGGCTCCGTGGCGGGCCTGTGGAGCCTGAACAACGTGCTGTTCGGCTTCAACCAGGCATTCCTGGCCATCGCCCTGCTGGGGTTCACCACGGCCGGAACCGGGGCCGGGCTCATCTCCGCCTGGCAGGCGTGGCTCGGGTATGTCAGCGCAGGACTGTTGTTCCTCTCCGCGTCGGCCAGTCCTTACAACACCGACGGCACCAATCGGATCTCGTCGCTCGGCCTTCTCGGCTGGATTGGCTGGGTCACCTGGATCATCGCCTGCAGCATCACCCTGCTACAGCTTTGAAGCAGGCCGTGTGCAGCCTGGGACCACTCATGGCGGAGCCGAGCCGGCGTGGCGACCCGCCTGAGCAGAACCAGGTGCGATCGGGAGTTCGGCGCCGCCGATGTCTGCATCTGTGGGTTGGTTGTCCTTGAGTACCTTACGTTTCCTGACGAGACTTCCGGTGTGACTGATGTGGATCGGCGCGAGGTCGTCGTTGTGGTGTGTGCGGATGTGGTGCTGCTCGACCTTGCCGGACCGGTGCAGGTCCTCAACGGTGCGGGCGGGTACCGGGTGCGCCTCGCCTCCCTGGACGGTCAGCCAGTGCGCTCGGACACCGGGGTGGTGCTCGACGTGGACCACGCACTGTCCGATGTGGACGACTCGGTGGACACGGTTGTCGTGCCCGGGCCTCCGCCGGGTCAACTGGACCGGCTCCCCTCTGAGCTGATCGCCGAGGTCCGCCGGCTTGGCGGTGCCGCACGCCGGGTCACCTCGGTATGTACCGGTGCGTTCCTCCTGGCGGAGGCCGGATTGCTGGCAGGAAGGCGGGCCACCACGCACTGGTTCATGTGTGCCCAGCTGGCCGCGCGGTTCCCCGATGTGGCCGTGCGACCGGACGCCATCTACGTGCGCGACGACCCAGTGGTGACCTCGGCGGGAGTAACCGCGGGTATCGACTTGGCACTTGCCCTGGTCGAGGAGGATCACGGGCCGGATGTCGCCCGGGCCGTCGCGCGGCAATTGGTGGTGTTCCTACGGCGGCCGGGCGGCCAGTCCCAGTTCAGTGTCTGGGGCGACGTTCCTCCGCCACGCAGCCCCGCGCTGCGCGTCGTGCTTGACACGGTCGTGGCCGAGCCGGCAGCCGACCACACCCTGGCGGGGATGTCCGCCCGCGCAATGGTCAGCGAACGCCATCTGACTCGCCTGTTCCAGCGCGAGCTCGGGATCACCCCGGGCCAGTACGTCACCCGGGTCCGCGTCGAGGCCGCCCGCACACTGCTCGAGTCCGGCAGCGCCGGAGTGGCGGCCGTGGCCCGACGTTGTGGCTTCGGCTCCGACGAGACCATGCGCCGCCTGTTCCTCCAAACCCTCGGCACCACTCCCACCGCATACCGGCAACGTTTCGCACACCTCGTAGAGGAGACCTGATGTCCCGTCCCGTTCCCCGTCGCGTCGTACTGGGTAGCGCCGCTGGAGCGGCAGTCACCGCCGCCGGAGTCGTGATCGGCGGACCGGCCGCTGACGCGAGCCAGCCCGACCTGTCCTTCCCCGCCACCTCGTTGGCCCGGCGGGTCCACACACTGGTGACCGAGACACAGGAGCCGTTCCTGCGTAACCACAGCCTGCGTAGTTTCCTGTTCGCTCGCGCGGCCGCCGAGCGGCAGGGCAGACGACCGAGCCAGGACTACGACGCCGAGCTGGTGTTCCTCGTTTGCATGTTGCACGACATGGGGCTGACCGACGAGGGAAACACCGGTCAGCGATTCGAGGTCGCCGGGGCCGACCTCGCCGCGCGATTCCTCGAACAGCACGGCGTGACCGACCACCGGGTGGACACCGTGTGGGAGGCCATCGCACTGCACACCTCCCCGCAGCTACACGAGTCACCGGTGTTCCAGCGGCGTCGCCCCGTGGAGATCGGCATCGCACAGAAGGGAATCGGCATCGACGTGGGCGGCCCCGACGACCCCGGCCAACTCCCGCCCCGGTTCGCCGACCGCGTGCACGCCCGCTACCCCCGCCTCGGTGGCAGCCGTGCCCTCACCGACGCCATCGTCGCGCAAGCCCTGACCGACCCACGCAAGGCGCCCCCGACGACCCTCGCCGGTGAGATCGTCCACCAACGACACCCCGCTTTGCCCTACCTGACCTGGGACATGATCCTCGACGCGAACACCTGGCGAGATTGACCAGCGTGGTAGCCCATGAGCATCTCCTGTGAGATGCACCGCTCGCGGCCGCGTGCACGGGTTCCGCCCGCGACCGGGCTCGCACGACGTCGACGAACTCCTCCTCCGGGGCGGGTCCCTCGGCGATCGCGATCGAGGCGATGGCGAGGGACGAGGTGGGGTCTTCGTCCTCGATTTCGAGGAAGGCCGCGTCGAGCGGGCTCAGGCGGTCCATGACGTCCTCTCAGTGGGCGATGTCGACGACTACCCGGCGGATCGCGTCCGGCGGCCCGGCTTGCGTGAACACGCGGAAGGGCAGCTTCCTGCGCACGCCGACGGCGAACGTGCTCTGGCCCTCGAAGGAACCGGCGAAGCGAACGGCCCGCAGCGACGGCCAACCCGGTGTGGTCACCAAGGTGTCGCCGGTCTTGGCCAGGACCCGGCCGGGCTGGTGCCCGGCGTCGTCGGTGCCGAGCGCGGGCGCCCGGACGACGACCTCGAGGGCCGCTCCTCCGGGAACCGGGAGGGGGTCTCCCTTCGGGTCTGTGGCCACGACCGCGACGTAGTGGACGGTGAACCCGGCCTCCGCCGGGCCGTTGACGTCGAAAACCACCCGGTCGAAGCAGCCGTGACGCCCGGCGCGCACGAGGTAGAGCGCTTCCCGGCTCATCGTGTCGGAGCTGAGAGCGCCGGTTCGCCAACCGGAGGTCACCGCGCATGACGGCGTCGCCGGTGGTGGCGATGTCGTCATGCGCGGCGGAACCGTGGTGGCGCCCGGCGCCGGGATGGTGGTCGGCGGCGTGGAGGGCAGCGCCGTCGTGGCCGGAGGAGTGCTACCGGCGGCCGGCACCGCACTCTGGTCACTCCCGCAGCCGGCGACAGCGAGCCCTGCTGCCAGGAGGATCGTCGCCGGGCGCATCGTCAGCTCGTTCGGGTCAGGGCGTCGCGGCGGCGTTCGTACTCTCCTGGGCGATCTCCCCACGCGAACCGCTCGTCGAGGATCCGCCTGGCGGTGTCGCCCGGCGTCGGCGGTTGCGGTGCCCTGCGGGCGAAGACGACGAGTGCGGCCAGGACGAGCGCCATCAGCACGAGCATGCCGATGCCGCCCGCCCAGCCCATCGTCGTGACCACGGCCTACGGTGTGGGCTGACCGGCTACCTCGCCGCGGTGAGCGCCGCGCTCGGTGTCGGCGAGGAGTCCTGCACCGTGGATCTCGGCACCCCGTCTCGGGCTACGTCGCGCTGGACGTACGACTGCGCAGCCACCCGGGCCGGGACATGGCTCTGCTGTGGGACGAGCGCCACGGGTGGGCGTTCGTCATGGAGACCCAGTCCGGCGAGGACCTGCTGGTAGTCGCCTATCTCGGCGGCGAGCTCGTGCCGTCGCCGTCCCGGATCCGCCGCTTCGTGGCCGGTATCCACTCCACCGGCGGGCCGGTCTCCGCGCCGGTTCCGGTGGATCTGCGCGGCGACCCGGGCGAACTGGCGGCCCGTCTGCTGCGCTACCGCCGCGACGAGTGGTCCGCGTCTTTTCTGGGCCGGACCGGGTGACTCGGCATGTCCACTGCGGAGGGAAGACCTTGGACGGCAGCCGAGACCGAAGTACTGCTCCGGTCATTGATGCGCGCGCCGTCGGTGCACAACATCCAGCGCAACTGGCGCCTACGCCGACCTTCGCGACCCCGGCCGGCTCCTGTGACGCTGGCTCGTCAAACTTCAGCAGAAGCGGATCCCGTCTGGTTGATGGCAGCCGGTACCGGTGGCCGAACGGGTCGGATCATGCCGTAGTGGACGAGGAAGTCCCCGCGCAAGTTCCCGGTGATCATGCTTCAGCCCCTTCGTACCACGGAACTACCGGGCGGTTACGCGACGGGGATCGAAGACACGCGCCATCGTCCGGGCAGCCCGCCGGCGGCTCAGGAGCCGGCTCGCGGCCACGCCGAGGCGGTTCGCGCGGCCGTCGATGACGACGGGGCCCGGGTCGCGGCTCTCCAGGTGGTTCAGTGCGGTGGTCACGACGTTGTCGGGTCTGCGTAGTTTTCCGGCGGTCAGCACGGCCGCGTCCGGGCCCATGCTCGACGTGAAGTCGGTGGCGGTGGCGCCGGGGCAGACGGCGAACACGGTGACGCCGGTGCCGCGCAGCTCGGTCCACAGTGATTCCGTGAAGCTGAGGGAAAACGCTTTCGCGGCACCGTAGACCGCCATCCGGGGTGCGGGCAGGTAGGCGGACACGCTGGCGAGGTTGATGACGAAGCCGTGGCGGGCGTTCACCATGCGGGGGAGGAAGGCGGCGGTCAGCCGCATCGGCGCCAGGGCGCCCACGGCGATCTCGGCGGAGAGGCGGCCGGGTTCTGACTCGAGGAACGGGGCGAACGATCCGGACGCGGCGTTGTTGATCAGGCCGGTGACGTGGAGGCCCTGTTCGGTGATCGCTTGGTGCAGTTCATCGGCGGCCTCGGGTCGGGCGAGGTCCGTCGGGATCACGTCGATGCGGGCATCGGTGGCGCGGCGGAGTTCCTCCGCCAGCGAGGTCAGCCGGTCGGCGCGGCGGGCGGCGAGCACGAGGTTCGCGCCGCGGGCGGCCAGTGTCCTGGCGAACGCGGCTCCGATGCCGGAGCTCGCTCCCGTGAGCAGGACGGTTTGGGTGCGGTAGTCGATGGTCATGCCACCAGCGAACCGGCGGGCGGCGCGCGCGTCCAAGGCCTGTTTCGCACCTGGTCATGCACGAGCGGTATCGCGGAGGAGCAGCTTCTGCGCGGAACGGACGAACTCCGTCACGAGCGGGTTGGTTTCCCCGGCACGGCCGGCTACGACGACCTGGCTCGGCTCGGCCCCGTCGACGGGCACGGCGACCACGTCGGGACGCAGGGTGAAGCGCCGGTCATCGGCGGGAACGACCGCGATGGCAGTGCCCTCGGCGATGGCCTCGAGCTTGTCGTCGTAGGTGTCGGCGAGGGTGGGGCCCAGCGAGGCCGGATCGCCGCCGTCGCGGGGTTCGAGCCGCCAGAAGCCGACCCAGTCTTCGCCCATGCCGGTGCAGCCGACGAGCGGTTCGGACCGGACGTCGGAAACGTCGATGGACTCTTTGCCCGCGAAGCGGTGGGCGGTGGACACCAGCGCGACCAGGGGCTCGGTGTAGAGCGTCGTGACGGCGAGGTCGTCTGCTGGGATCGGCAGCGGTGCGCGGATGACGAGTGCGTCGATCTGCCGGTCCAGCAGCGCGCCCGCCTCGCGCGAGCTGAGGTGGCGGGTGCGGACGTGGGCGCGGGGATGGCGGTTTTGCAGGTCGCGGACGGCGGGCGTGATGAGGAGGTCGTCGGCGTACCCGACGGTGATGGTGCGGGCCGGCGCCGCGGCGCGCGCGGTGAGCACGGCTTGCTCGGCGCTGTGCACCAGTTGCCGCGCTCGAGGCAGGAACGCCGCGCCGGCGGCGGTGAGGCGGCTGCCCTGGCTGGTGCGTTCCAAGAGGCGTACCCCCACTGCGCTTTCCAGCCGCTGGATCTGGCGGCTCAGGGACGGCTGGGCGACCCGCAGCTGCTTGGCCGCGCGGGCGAAGTTCAGGTGTTCTGCCACCACCAGGAAGTATCTGACCAGCCGCAGATCCAGATCGGACAGCATGCTCACAGGCTACTCCGTCATGCAGTTCCGGTATGGCGACGTGCGAACGAGGTCTTGGACGGACAGCCAGGTTCGGTGGTGTCTTGGGGGTATGACCATTGCTTTCGTCAACGGCGTTCCCGTGACTCCCGCGGTGTGGACGCCCTTGATCACCGAATTGCCCGAGGCCCGGCGGCGGGAAGCGGTCCTGCTTGCGCCGCCGGGCTTCGGCGCACCCCTCCCGGCGGATTTCGCGGCCACAGTGGACGACTACCGGGACTGGCTCATCGATGAGCTTTCGCGGTTCGACGCGCCGGTCGACCTCGTCGGCCACAGCTTGGCGGGCGGGTACGTGCTGGAGGTGGCGATGAGCCGTCCCGACCTGATCCGCAGCTGGGTGAGCGACACCGTCGCCGGTTACGAGCCGGACTACACCTGGCACGACCTCGCGAAGCTGTGGCAGACACCCGGCGCGGGGGAACGCCACCTCGAGGAACTCTTCTCGGGGGATGCCGGTGACCGGGCGGCGCGCATGGTCGGCTGGGGCATCCCGGAGCCGACCGCCGGTGAGGTCGCGCTCCACCAGGGCGCGGAGATGGGCAGAGCGATTCTCGCGCTGTACCGGTCCGTGCCCCAGCGGGTGCTGATCGAGCGAGGCCGCGACTTGCCCGCGGCGGCAGCGAGGCCCGGGCTGGTCCCCATCGCCTTGCGGGACGACACTGTGGGCAGCCCCGCCATCCGCCGCCGGGCCGCCGAACGGGCCGCCGCCCGCACCGCCGACCTCGACGGGCTCGGCCACTGGTGGATGCTCGACGACCCAGCGCGGGCGGCGGCCATGCTGGTCGACTTCTGGGACAGCTACTGAGGCGTCGTGGAGTTCTGCTCGGACGGCCCGGCGGCACCGGGGAATGATCAATTCCTGTCGTCATCGGGGTCGTCGGCCAGCGAACCGTCCGCTACGGGCGCGCCGAACGAACAGGCGCGATTCGGACGCGCGCATGTCCGGCCGTAGGATCGCGAGCGTGCTCATCCCGGACGGAGTGGACGTCGTCTTCCCGGACACGGCGGCGGCGATCGACGCGCAGCGGGCCGCGCTGATCGGGCACCGCGACGGTGGCGAGCAGACCGTCCTGCTGATCGCCGACGTCGAGACGGGCGTGCGTGAACTGCTCTTGCCCGATCCGGGCTTGTTCGACCGGGCGGCGTTGCTGGTGGGTGGCGGCGAACTGGTCGTCGCGATGAACCACGACCGCGTGCTGCGAGTGGGAACGGCCTTCGAAGAGCTGGGCGTCGATCCGGGTCCGGACGTGCCCGCTCCGGCGCCGCCGGTGGTGGCCGGGGGGACCGCGCACAGCGCCGACGGCCGGGCGTGGCCGGTGCGCCAGCAGTTCCACCACGACGAGCCGCGCTACCTGCGGGACGTGGTCGTCGACGGCGGGACCGCGGCCTACGGCGACTTGCTCAGCCTGGTGGTAGCGGACTTCCCGGCCGCCGGCCAGGAGGACCCGGACCAACTGCCCGACCTCGGCGATGTGTGGACCGACGGCGACGAGCGCTTGGTGTTCGTCGTGGGGCGGGGGGTGTGGGGCCGCCGCAAGCACGGTGTGGATTTCCACGGCTGCTACCGGCTGGGTCCGGACGGCCGGGTCACCGACCGGATCCGGGAAGAAACGGGCTTGCACGACCAGCCTGGCAAGCACGGTGTGGACGGCCGTTTCACCCACGGCGGCGAGCACGTGATCCTCACCCCGGTCTTCAAGTCCGGTGGCCGCCAGCGCGTGCTGCGCGTGGCCGACGGCACCGTGCGGATCGTCGGGCTTCCCGCCACCACTCACCTCTTCGACCACGTCGCCGGGTTCTGGTGGGCCCGTACGGAAACAGAAGTCGTGCGCTACTTGGACGACGAAGTCTTCTGATCGCCCACGGAGGTGACAGCAGCAGTGAGCGATCCGATGAGCAGGTCCCGCCGTAACGACGTGGGTTCGAAACGGCCAAGCAGCTCGTCGCCGCTGGTTTCGATCTCTGGCTCGCTGCGCGTGACGGAGGTAAAAGCGAATGACCTGCACACGGCGAAGCCCCGGCCTGGCCGGGGCTTCGCCGCACGGGTGGTCGTCACCCGCCTCCAGGCGAGGACACCTGCGCCGACGTGCTCGGCGACGCCACGGCTTCCGGCCGGTAGCCCAATCGCCCACGGGTCGCGATCAGCACTGCCGCCGCCGCGATGGCCGACGAGACCAGGAACACCAGTGCGACGTCGTCGGCTCCCGCGTTGGGGAACACGTCCGCCCACGCGACCGAGATGGTGTTGTTCACGCCCGTGTGGACCAGCATCGCGATCGGGAGGCTTTGGCCGCTGCGGTTGAACACCCACGTCATCAGGATGCTGAACAACGTGGTCGTCGCGATGAACACCACGATCGTCCAGACCGTCACGTCCGGCCAGCGGCCCCACTCCGAGAAGAACAGCGGCAGGTGCCACAGGCCCCACAGCGGACCCAGGATCAGCGTTCCGCGCAGGGGGCCGAACTTCGGCTGCAGGTGCGGGAGCGCGAAGTCGCGCCAGCCGGGCTCTTCCGCGAGGCCGGTGGTGACCATCTGCAACACCAGCCCGGGCACCAGGGCCACGAACACCGCCGCGCCCGGTACGTGGGCTTCACCGCCGTTCAGGACCATGCCGGTCAGGATGAGCGCCGCCGGGACGCCGAGGATCGCGCCCACGTACCAGCGCCAGTTCACCTTCCACTTGAGCAGCCGGCCGGCCCAGCGCCGCAGGCCCGGGCGGCCCTCGGCGGCCGCCGTGACGAGGAAAGCCGCCAGGATCGGACCCAGGTAGGCGCCCGGCAGCACGCCGAACAGCTGCGTCGTGCCCATGATCTCCGGGAACGCGATCTCCGGTTCGACGCCGAGGCCGTTGCGGCCCAGGATGTACGGCGTCCATGCGATCCAGCTCAACCCCATCGCGAGGGTGAAGAAACTGATGAGCGGGTATCGGGCGATCAGGCCGCGTAGTCCGGTTTTTTCAGGTTCCGCCATGGTTTCCCTTTCTCGAGCGCGGACATTCATTCGCCGACGCGCATGGCCGTGACTGCGGCCGGGCGGAGGACGAACGGGGTTGGAACGGCGATGGCGCCCCGGCCGGCGACGGCAGCGGCGGCGAGGATCCCGGCGGGGCGCGGTGTGCGGCGCCGTCCCGGTCAGGCCGATGCCGATGCTGCCCCGGGGTGGCAGGACAGCGACCGACCCCGGCACGATCACGGCTACGAAGGCCGCCTCGCCACTCTCCGAAGTGGGTGATCCGCTCGGCGATGTGTTCCGGCGTTGCAGGACTGGAACACGAACCCGGTCCGCTCGCGCCGCAACGCGGTCAGCTCGGCCTCGCGGCGCCCGGTCAACTCGGCGTCGCCGAGCATGATGCGCCCCGACGTCGGCCGGTCCACTCCGAGTCCATCCGCACCGCGTATTCGAGTTCGTTCGCCACTGCTGCCATCGCCGTCTTCCTTCACCTGTCCGCGTTGATCCGACGCTAGGAGCAGGAAAGGCGCGGCACACGCCCCCGCACACCCGAACCGGGGGTGTAGCCAGCTACACCCCCGCGGGGGGTTCAGTAGAGTCGCAGCACTACCCAGGCAGGGGGGCGGCGATGAGGACGGCGATCAAGCGCAGCACCGCTGCCACCGCGGTGCTCGCGTCGGGCCTGCAAACGGCGCTGCCCGCGCTGGCAGGCGTGATCGTCCTGCCGTTGCTGGTGCTGCTGCTGCCGTTCGGGCCGGCGGTGCTGAAGCCGGTGCGCGTCCTGGCCGGGCTGGAGCGTGAGCGGGCCGGACGCCACCTCGGGTACCCGCTGCCGGAAGCCGCCTACGCCGAGCGCGGTGGCCGGCTGCGCGCGGTGCGGGACCCGGCGACCTGGCGCGCTCTGGTGTGGATGGCCGTGCACGGGTTCGCGGGCACGTTCCTCGGCCTGCTGGGCATCATGCTGTGGCCGGCGATCGCCGAGAGTGCCACGATCCCGCTGTACTGGTGGCTGTTCCCGCCGGAAAGCTTCGCCGGGATGTTCGTCATCATCCGGACGTGGCCGGAGGCTCTCACCCTGGCGCCGCTGCAGGCAGTGGTCTACGCCGCCGCAGTGGTGTGGCTGGTGCCGCTGATCGCGCGCGGCCAGCTGCGGCTCGCGCGGTCGCTGCTCGGGCCGAACGAGGCGGAGCTGCTGGCCCAGCAGGTCGAGCGGCTCACCGAAACCCGGGCCGAGGCGCTGGAATCGCACGGTGCCGAGCTGCGCCGCATCGAGCGCGACCTGCACGACGGCATCCAAGCGCAGCTGGTCGCGGTCTCGGTGCGGCTCGGGCTCGCCGCGCGCGCCTTGGCGGGCGAGCCGGGCAGCCCCGCGGCCGAGCTGGTGAAGGACGCCCGGACGGGCATCGAAGACTCCCTGGGCAACCTGCGCAGCCTCATCCGCGGCATCTACCCGCCGATCCTCGCCGACCGCGGGCTCACCGGCGCCGTGCACGCGCTGGCGGGCGGCCAGCGCATCCCGGTGACCGTGCGTGTCCCCGACGATCTGCCGCGCCCGCCGGCGGCGATCGAGGCGGCGGCCTACTTCGTCATCGCCGAGTCGCTGACCAACGTCACCAAGCACAGCACGGCATCGCACGCCGAAGTCGTCCTCGACGGCGACGGGCAAAGCCTGCGTGTCACGGTGCAAGACGACGGCCAGGGCGGCGCCGACGTCCGGGGCGGCAGCGGGCTGTCCGGCATCCGGCGCCGGGTGGCGGCGCTCGACGGCACCGCCCGGATCGACAGCCCGGCGAACGCGGGAACGACGATCGAGGTACTGCTGCCATGCGGATAGTGCTCGCCGAGGACAACGCCCTCCTGAGGGAGGGGATCTCGCTGCTGGTCAAGAGCGCGGGGCACGAGATCGTCGGCATCGCGGCCAGCGGCCCGGAAATCCTGCCGACAGTGCTCGCACACCGGCCGGACATCGCGGTGCTCGACGTCCGGCTGCCGCCGTCCTTCCGCGACGAGGGCCTGCGTGCGGCGATCGAGGCCCGCGACCACCTGCCCGGGCTGCCGGTGCTGGTGCTGTCCCAGTACGTCGAGCAGGCCTACGCGAAAGAGCTGCTGGAGACGGGCGCGGCCGGCACCGGCTACCTGCTGAAGGACCGCGTCGGCCGGGTCGAGGAGTTCCTGGACGCACTCGAACGCGTCGCGGCGGGCGGCACCGCGCTCGACCCGGAAGTGGTGTCGCAGCTGATGAACAAGCGCGACCCGCTGCAGAGCCTCACCGCGCGGGAACAGCAGGTGCTGCACCTGATGGCCCAAGGACTGGACAACCTGACGATCGCCGGCGAGCTGGTGGTCACCGAGCGCGCGGTGACCAAGCACATCGGCAACATCTTCCGCAAACTCGGCCTGCCCGCGAGCGACAGCGGACACCGCCGGGTGCTGGCGGTGCTGGCGTACGTCAATGCCTGAGGCCGGAGCGCCACGGATGTCGCACGAGCAAGTCGGCTTGGAACCCGACCTGTCACTCGCGACCCGTACCACTGAGTGAGGGACCGGGCCGGTTCTCGAGCAACGCCAGTGGTTCAAGGGCGCGGACGTCGACGGGTGATCACCCGTCAGGACGTCCGGTTGGTGGGCGAGTGCTCCATCGCGGCCCGGGGTGCGCGGCCGCCCGCCGGCCGACCGAGGGACGAAGCCGTGCGTACCGCCGAACCCCGAGCGGGAGATGCATAAGTAATTTATATAAGTCTGCTATGCTTCAGGGGTGAGTCGCCGAGACGCCGCGCCGGGCGCTGCCGATGCCATCGGGTCAGCCCTCTACGGTCTGGCCACCAGGGCCGTGAGACGCCTTCCTCGCGACATGAGCCTGACGTCCGCCGCCACCTTGGCCACCTTGGACAAGACCGGTCCGCGACGGATCACCGAGCTGGCGGCGGCCGAGGGCGTCACCCAGCCCGCGATGACCGTCCTGGTCCGGGTGATGGAGGAAGCCGGGCTGGTCGAGCGGACGGGCGATCCTTCCGACAAGCGGGTCACGCTGGTGTGCCTGACCGAGGCCGGCGCGTCGTACGTCCGGACGCGACGCCAGGCGGGCGTCGACGCGTACGCGCGGTTGATCGACGAACTCCCCGGTGACGAGGTCGAGGCGTTGGCGGCCGCCCTTCCGGCGCTGCGGCATCTGGCGGAGCTCGAAAGCCGCGCCCGAGAGGGGGCGGACCGGTGACCGCGGCCCGGGCTCATGACCAGCTGATCCGTTCCGAGGCCCGCCTGCTGGTCCCCGCCCTGATGTTCATCGCCCTGGTCGTGGCGGCGGTCGCCAGCCTCGGAACGCCGCTCATCACCAGCGTGGCGACCACGTTCCCCGTCTCCCTCGACAGCGCGCAGTGGACGCTGACCATCGCCCTGCTCAGCGGTGCCGTCGCCACACCCGTCCTCGGCCGGCTCGGAGCCGGTCCGCGCCGGCGGGCCACGATCCTCGTCACGCTGGCGATCGTCGTCGTCGGCAGCGCGCTCACCGTGCTGCCGCTGCCGTTCGCGTGGCTGCTCGTGGGCAGAGCGGCCCAAGGCGTCGGACTCGGTCTCACGGCGCTGATGATGGGCGTGGCCCGCGACCATCTTCCCGAGGCGCGCAGCGCGGCCACGATCGCCCTGATCTCGGTGGTCTCCATCATCGGAGCCGGCGTCGGCTACCCGCTGGCCGCGCTGCTCGCCGAGCTCGGCGGACTGCGGGCCGCCTACGGCCTGGGCTTGCTCGTCACCGCCATCGCCTTCGTGACCGCGTGGCGCTCGGTGCCGGCAGCTCCCGCAGGCCGCTCCGCTCGAGTGAACGTGACCGGTGCGCTCGTCCTGGCGGGTGGACTGTTCCTCGTCCTCTTCCTGGCCGGCGAGAGGAGCCTGTGGAGCCGGCACCTCGCCGTGGCGGTGGCCCTTGCCGTCGCCGCCGTATTGTTGCTCTGCGTCTGGACCGTTTCCGAACTGCGAACCAAGACGCCCCTGGTCGACGTCCGGGCGGTACGGCACCCGGCGGTCGCCGGGGCGAACATCGCCATGTTCGTCGGCGGGAGCGGCATGTACCTCCTGCTCACGCTCATCACCCGCTACGCGCAGACGCCCCACAGCGCCGGCTACGGTTTCGGGCTGACCACCTTCGTGGCGGGGCTGGTCCTCATCCCGTTCTCCGTGCTGGGGTTCGTCGCCGGCAAGCTCACGCCGCGGGTCCGGGAACGGATCGACGGCCCGTTGCTCCTGGCCGGCAGCGCGGCCATCGTCGGCGGCGGGTTCGTCCTGTTCGCCACCGCCCGGTCCACCCTGGCCGAACTGCTCGTGGCCATGGGTGTGCTGGGCTTCGGCGTCGGCAGCTTCGCGGCCGCCATGCCCGGTGTCATCCTGGCCGTCACCCCCAAGAGCGAGACGTCGAGCGCCATGAGCTTCAACTACGTCGTCCGCAGCGTCGGATACTCCCTGGGCAGCGCGATCGGCGGCCTGATCCTCGCCGCGGGCACCGGCCCCGGCCACCTCTTCCCCGACGAGGGCGCCTACACCACCGCGGCGCTGGTCGGCATCGGCGCCATGGCGGTCACGACGCTGACGAGCCTCGCTCTCGCCCGCCGACGCTCGTCCGAGACCAACCCGTAAGTCATCCCCAACACTGGAGGGTCCATGCCCAAGGGCTACTGGGTCAGCGTCTACCGCACCATTTCGGACCGCGAGAAGCTGGCTGCCTACAACAAGCTGGCTGCTCCGGCCGTCAAGGCCGCAGGCGGGCGGGTGCTCGCCCGGGACGGCCGGGTCCTCGCGCACGACGCCGGAATCGCCGAGCGCACCATCCTGATCGAGTTCGACAGCTTCGAGCAGGCGGTCGCGGCGCGCGAGAGTGCGGCCTACCAGGAGGCGCTGGCCGCACTCGCCGACGGCGTCGAGCGCGACTTCCGCATCGTCGAAGGCCTCGGCTGACGATCGAGGCTGCATCGGCGGCGAACACGACGCCGGCTGCGGGGATCACCCCGGCTCGTCAGCGCGCCGCACCGTCGCGAACAGTGTCAGGCCAGTGGCATCGGCGGTGATGTCCAGGCCGGCGACGGTTCCCGGCGGCGGCGCGGCATGGATGTCGGCCTCGAGGTCGGCGGGGGGACGTTCGGCGAGGTTCCAGCGGCCGATGTGGGTCATCCGGGCGTCGTGGGAGCTGGGCAGGAGCCCTCGCGTCGGGCAGGCCTTCCCGGGTCCGAGGGGCGTCTGGCTCGCTGCCCTTTTCGGGGGTGACAGGTCGGGGCGGCAACACCGTTCCCGAGCGCCGCACACGGCCGCGGCGCCGTCGAGGCGGAAGTCAGGTAGACGCCTGGCCGTTGTCGTCCGCGTGACCTCGGGCCCTCGGTCCGGCTCGTGATTGACTGGCACGCATGGCCCTGCTCCCGCGTCCGTTCGCCCGGGTCCGCCGATGACCGCCGGGTCGCCCGCGGCCACCCGCCCGCGCAACCGCCGACAGCTCATCGTCGAGGCGGCGGGCCGGGTGTTCAGCGAGCGCGGCTACCACGCCGCGTCGATGGAGGAGATCGCCACCACCGTGGGCATCACCGCGGCGGCGCTGTACCGGCACTTCCCGAACAAGTACGCGCTGTTCGCCGAGTGCGCGAACGTCATGGTCGACCGGCTCGTCGCCGCGGTCGACGAGGTGCCGCCCGAGGCGGCCCTGGCGGACCTGCTCGCCGCTGTCACCCGGGTCACCGTCGCCCATCGCGCGTCGGGCGGGCTGTACCGGTGGGAGGCGCGGTATCTCGAACGGGCGGACCGCCGGGTCCTCAAGGCGAAGTTCGCGCACGTCGTCGAGCGGGTGACCGAGGTCGTGCGGCGCGAGCACCCGCTGCCGGACGAGCACCTGCGGGCCGCGGCGGCCCTCGGGGCGATCGCGTCGGTCACGATGCACCGCACTTCGATCGCCCCGCGCCGGGCCGAGGACCTGCTGCTGGAGTCGGCCTTGCGCGTGGTCGCGACCAGCCCGGCGGCGCCCGTCGGGAGCGCGCGAACCGTCGAGCTGCCCGTCCTGCCCGTGCCGCGCACCCGGCGCGCGGAAATCCTCGCCGCCGCCATCCCGCTGTTCGAACGGGACGGCTTCGCCAATGTCACCAACGGCCGGATCGCCGAGGCCGCGGGGCTGGTCCCGTCGACGATCTACCGCCACTTCCCGGGCAAGGCCGACATCCTGGCGGCGGCGTGCCTGCAGGCGGCGGGGCTGCTGTCCCAAGCGGTGGAGCAGAACCTGCACGGGGTGGCCGGCCCGCACGACGCCGTGGTCGCCCTGGCGGCGACGTACGTGGCCTACAGCTTCGAGCACACCGCCCTCACCAGCGTCGCCGACGCCGAGGTCGCCGGCCTGCCGGCCGCCTTGCAGCGCCCGTTGGCCGTCGCTCAGCGCGAGCACATCGCCATCTGGGAGCAGCAGCTGCGGCTGGCTCGTCCGGACCTCGACCCGCGCCAGACCCGGACCCTGGTGCACGCGGGGTTCGGCGTGGTGGTCGAGGCCGGCCGGAGACTGCGGTGGCAGGACGGCCCGGACCATCGCGGCGCCGTCACCGCCTTGGTCGTGGCTGCGCTGGGTCTCCCGGCGTGACGGCTCGCGGGCCGTCACGCCGTCGGACGCCCGGGTCAGGCGCCGGGCCGGTTCCCGGTCGGGATCACGATGGTGGTGCCGGCCGGTGAGGTCCCGTTGTTGAGGAACAGCATCGCCAGCGCGCGCACGAACTGGTCGAACATGGAGAACCCGACGGGCAGCACGGGCAACAGCCCCTCGCGGAACGCGATGTAGGCGGGCCACCCGGTGCGGACCAGGGCGGCCGCCGCGTAGTCGCGGGGCAGGGAGAGCCAGTCGCCGATCTTGTCGTTCAGCACGTAGCGCACGAACTCGTTGAGGAATCCGCGGGTGACGCCGAGGTCGACCTGCGCGGTCAGGCCGAGCAGGTCCTGGGCCAGTGCCTTGCCCTCGGTCGTCGGGGCGAGGATCGGCGTGAGCGCGTACGCCGACTGCGCGTTCGCGTCGGCCCACGTCTTGGGGATGAACTCGTCCCGCACGCCGAGCAGGTGGATGGCGACCTGCCACATGTGCAGGAAGGCCTCCTCATCCGCGGCCGTCATCGGGACCTTCCATTCGAGCAGCTTCCGGTGCACGAAGGTGCCCAGGCTGTGGAAGGTGACGAGGATGTCGCCGTTGCTGATCGGGATCTGCGTGTCCGTGGTGGCTTTCCAGTGCGCCGACTGCGGCAGCAGGTGACGCACCGCGGCGTGCACCAGCCGCGTCTTGCTGGCGGTGACCACGAACTGACCGGTGGGCTCGTAGGCGGTCAGTTCGCTCAGGTCGTAGCCGAAGGTGAACGTCTTGGCCGCGCGGTCCTTCATGTTGGCACCGCCCGCGGACCAGTAGACCGACTCGGCCTCGCGCGGGATGACCGTGCTCATGATGCCGCTGCCCAGGCCGTAGAGCATGAACAGGTAGGTGTCCTTGCGCCGGTTGAAGTCGGCGGCGAGCCGGAGCTTGGCGCGGTCGGCCCAGGCGGGCAGGTTTTTGGCCTGCTGAAGGTGGGTGGCGAGAGCGGCCGGCAGGCTGCCGGGCACCGGGTCGTTGTTGTTCGCCCACGACGCCAGCGCGGCGTTGACCGCCGGCACCTGGCCGTTGTCGAGAAGCGATGCCACCAGACCGTCGACCGGGTCGTCCCAGACCTGCCACGGGTCGGCTCCCGAGCCGGTGCCGGCCACCGAGCCGGTGGACGACCAGGCCCACGCGGGGGCGGCCGTGCTCGCCACACCGGCGAGCCCCAGGGCCGCGCCGAGGGACAAGACACTCCGCCTGCTGAGATTGCTCATTTACATACCTGCTTCCTTGGAGGCGTAACCGTGCATCTCTGCTGTCTGGCCTGGACTTGATGGCACATCGTCGTACCCGAGCTTGTCTAGTTGTGCGATTTCTCGTTAACATATCGAAGCGGGGTGCCCTCCAGCAAGGCCCTGACCGGCCTGAACCGGTTCGCAACGTCGAAGGAGTTCGTGTGACGACTGTCTTCCCGGCCAACCGGCCGCTCTACGACGAGGACCACGAGCTCCTGCGGGACACGGTCCGCGCCTTCGTCGACAAGCACGCCGCGCCGCACGCCGAGCGGTGGAAGGCGGCGGGCAAAGTCGACCGCGAGCTCTTCCGGGAGGCCGCCCGCGCCGGCATTCTCGGCTTCTCCATCCCCGAGGAGTACGGCGGAGGCGGCATCACCGACTACCGCTTCAACGCCGTGATCGGTGAAGAGTTCTCGCGCAACCCGGTGTCGGACGGGCTCGCGTGCGTGGCGCTCTCCAACGACATCGTCGTGCCCTACTTCACCGACCTGACCGACGACGAGCAGAAGGCCCGCTGGCTGCCCGGGATCGCTGCCGGGGAGCTCGTCGTCGCGATCGCGATGACCGAGCCCGGAACCGGGAGCGACCTGGCCGGCATCAGCACCACCGCCGTCCGCGACGGGGACGACTACGTGGTCGACGGCAGCAAGGTCTTCATCTCCAACGGCCAGAACGCCGACCTCGTCGTCACCGCCGTCCGGACCGCACAGGACCGCCACGGCGGGCTCAGCCTGCTCGTCATCGAGGCCGATCGCGCCGGGTTTTCCCGCGGCCGCAACCTGGAGAAGATCGGCCTGCACGCCCAGGACACCAGCGAGCTCTTCTTCGACGGTGTCCGGGTCCCCGCCGCCAACCTGCTCGGCGAGGAGGGGGCGGGCTTCCCCGGCCTGATGCGCAACCTGCCCCAGGAGCGGATCTCGATCGCCGCCAACGCCGTGGCTTCCTCGGAGGGCGTGCTGGAGCGCACCCTGGACTACGTCAAGCAGCGCACGGCGTTCGGCAAGCCGATCGGGTCGTTCCAGAACACGCGCTTCGAACTGGCGGAAATGGTCACGGCCGTGCGGGTGAGCCGCAGCTACCTCGATGACCTGCTCACCCGGCATTCCCGCGGCGAACTGTCCGCTGTGGACGCGGCGGCGGCGAAGTTCTGGGCCACGGAGCAGTACGTCGACATCGTCGGGCGGTGTCTGCAGTTGCACGGCGGCTACGGCTACATGCTCGAATACCGCATCGCGCACGACTACCTCGACTCGCGCATCTCCACCATCTACGGCGGCACCACGGAGATCATGAAGGAGATCGTCGGCCGCGATCTGGGCCTGTGAGGTGCGCTTCGGCCACCGGTGCCGAGTCCCGGTGGACGGCGGCGCCTCCCAGCTCTGATCCGGCGGCGTCACTCCTTGGGATGATCCGCCGGCGGATCTCCTCCTCCGGGAGAGCGACCGGCGACGCGCGAACACGGCGACAACGAGTGACGATCCCGTGCGGCGTCCCTGGCTGAATGGGTCTGGTACAGCCGTTGCCCCGCAACGGGAACCAGCTCAGGAGGACACCATGGGTCACCGATTCGCCGGACCGCACCTGCCCACCCGACGGGCGGGCGTGGCCGTGGCCGCCACCCTCGTCGCGGCCGCCGCCCTGACGGCCTGCGCGGATCCCGGCGACAGCGCGCCGCGGATCGTCAACGCCGCCGACAGCAGCCCGCAGGAGTTCGGCGGTGATCCGGCGACGCGGCAGCTGGCCGCGCTGATGCAGCAGGACCTCGACGCGGGCGTGCCGGGTGTGGTGGTGCGGGTGCGCACCGGTGACGGACGGACGCTTTCTCTCGCGAAGCAGGCCGCGTGGACCCGGGCCGACCACCGGCTCTCCGCCGACGACCAGTTCCGGATGGGGTCCAACACCAAGACCATGGTCGGGGTGCTGGTGCTGCAACTGGTCGCCGAGCACCGGCTGTCGCTGTCGGACCCGGTGGAGAAGTGGCTGCCGGGCCTGGTGCCGGGCGGGCGGAGCATCACGCTGCGGATGCTGCTGAACCACACCAGCGGCCTGTTCGACTACATCAACGACCCCACCGTCCTGGCCCGGGAAACCGGCACGGACCCCTCGGCGGTGACGCCGCGGGAGCTGCTGGCCGTCGCGGCGCAGTACCCGCGGGCGTCCGTGCCGGGCGCCCGGTACGGCTACAGCAACACGAACTACGTGGCGCTGGGCCTGGTGCTGGAGAAGGCGACCCACCAGCACCTGGCGACCCTGCTGCAGCAGCGCATCATCGAGCCGCTGCGCCTCCACGACACCTACTTCGCCGCCGACGGCCGGTCGCGCGACGGCGCGAAGCTGGCCGCCGCCTACGAGCCGGACGCCGAGCACCTTGCGCCGCTGCTGCCGCCGGGTGCCCCCGAAGGCACCTCGTTCGCCGGCCCGGCCCGGGGCGAGCACGTGCTGGTGACCTCGGTCAACCCGGCCTGGAGCTGGGCCGCCGCGGCCATCGTGTCGACCCCGGCCGACGAACAGCGGTTCCTGCGCGCGCTGGCCTCCGGTGCCCTGCTGCCCCCGGCCCAGCTGGCCGAGATGAAGAAGACCGTGGCCGAGACCGCCGGTGACCCGAACAGCTCGCGCTACGGGCTCGGCATCGAGGAGTACTGCAGCCCGTGCGGACCGGTCTGGGGACACACCGGTGGGATGGCGGGCTACTCCAGCCAGAACTACACCGACGCGACCGGCGAGCGCGCGGTCAGCGTGGTGACCACGACGCTGTTCGGGCTGCACGCCCCGGCGACGGGCGCCGCGGACCAGAAGGTGGTCGACGCCGCGATCTGCACGATGCTGGGCAAGCCCGTCCCGGCCGGCTCCCGCTGACCCGGCACCCGATCTCGTTCGAAGGAGTGACGATGCCCGGACCGGACCTCGTTACAGTCGGCGGAATGACGCAAGCCGCGAGCCACCGGCGTACCGGGTGGCGCTTCCGTGCCGCCGACGCCGGGCTCGTCGTCCTGACCGTGTGCCCGCCGTTGCTGCTGCAGCCCAGCGCGGACGGCTCGGCGCGGGCCTGGTGGTTGCTGGCCGCCTTCGAGGTGGTCGCGGCGGTGGCCCTGCTGGTGCGGCGCCGGTGGCCGCTGACCGCGTTCCTGGTCGTCACCGGCGCCCTGGTGGCCGCGGTCACCGGGGGCGCGGCCGCGGGCACGAAGCTGACCCCGCTGGTCTGCTTGTCGCTGGCGGTCGCGCTGTACGGGGTCGGCAGCCTCTGCGAGAGCTGGCGGCGCGCGGCGCTGACCGCGCTCGGCGGCAGCGCGCTGGTCGCCGCCGGGGTGTGGATCAACCACCTGACCACCACCGCCGGTGCCTTCCGCGGCGGCGCGGACGTGGTCGCCATCCTCGCCCCGATGCCGCTGGCCTGGGCCACCGGCTTCGCCGCGCGCAACCACCGTGCGCACCTCGCCGCCACCGAGCGGCGCGTGGAAGACGTGGTGCGGGAGCAGCGGTTGCGCGAACACCAGGCCGCGCAACGGGAACGGGGGCGGATCGCCGGTGAGATGCACGACGTGGTCGCGCATTCGCTGACGCTGCTCGTGGTGCAGGCGGAGACCCTGCGCGCTCGCCGTGACGAGCTGCCGGACTGGGCCCGCGCCCAGGCCGACGGCCTCGCCGGCGCGGGCAGGCAGGCCGGTGGCGAACTGCGCGACCTGCTGCGGATCCTGCGGGACCCCGACGACCCGGCGCCCCTGAACCCGGTGCCCGGCGCCGGTGAGCTGCCCGGCCTGCTGGAGCGCAGCCGAGCCGCCGGCACGCCCGTCGACGCGCGGATCGAGGCCGACGTGGCCGCACTTCCGCGTCCGGCGCAGCTCGCCGTCTACCGCATCGTGCAGGAATCGCTCACCAACGCGCGCCGCCACTCGCCGGGAGCGCCGGTGCACATCACCATCGCCGAGGACGCCGGGTCGGTGCGCTGCGAGATCGTCAACGCGCGACCGGCCGAGCCCGGCGAGCCGAGCTGGGGCACCGGGCTCGGGCTGGTCAGCATGCGCGAGCGGGTGGACGTCCTGGGTGGCGAGCTGCGCACCGGGCCCACCGCCGACGGTGGCTTCCGGGTGGTGGCCACGCTGCCGCCGGGTGCGGTGGCACCGGCCACAGTGGACACAGTGGACACACCGGCCACATCGGACACAGTGGACGCCGCCGGTGCCTGAGCCGATCACCGTGCTCGTCGTCGACGACGAGTGGATCGTCCGCGACGGCCTGGCCGCGATCCTCGGCGGCCAGGAAGGAATCACCGTGACCGGCACGGCCGGCGACGGGGAAGAAGCCGTCGAGGTGTGCGGCCGGCGGAAACCCGACGTCGTGCTGCTGGACATCCGGATGCCGCGCCGGGACGGGCTGTGGGCCCTGGCCGAGCTGGGTCGGCGCCGGTTGCTGGGACCCGGCCGCACCCGGGCGCTCATGCTGACCACGTTCGACGTCGACGAGTACGTCGACCAGGCGCTCGCCGCCGGCGCGACGGGCTTCCTGCTGAAGAACAGCTCCTACGAGGAACTGACCGCCGCGGTGCGCGCCGCGGCCGCCGGGCACAGCACGCTGAGCCCCGCGGTCACCCAGCGGATCATCGCGAGCCACCTCACCACCCGGCGGTCACCGGACCACGCCGAGCCGGCCCGCCTGGCCGGCCTCACCCCGCGAGAACGCGACGTCCTGCGCCTGGTGGGCGAAGGCCTGAGCAACGCGGAGATCGCCGACCGGCTCGTGGTCAGCCTGCACACGGTGAAGACGCACGTCAGCCGCATGCTCACCAAGACCGGCTGCCAGAGCCGCGCGCAGGCGGCGTTGCTGGCCCGAGAGACGTTGAACTGAGAACCGAGACTCAGGGCGCGGATCGCGAGACGGAGGCGGCCGGGGTGAAGCGTTCCGCGAACCGGGAGGTGAAGAGGTCGGATCCCTTGCGCTGGATGACGGTTTCCAGCGGGGCCGCGACGGCGCCGCCTCCGGGGCCTGGGAGCTGACCCACGCCGGCGCGGGTGCCCAACGGCAGGAGGATCCGCGGAACCGATCCCGGCTCGTACACGGCCGCGGGCTGCTCGCCCCGGAGCTGGGCCCGGATGTTCTCGACGACGACCGGCGCCTGCGTCTGCGCGTGGGTGGCCATCTTGGCGTCGGACAGGTCGGCGATGTCGCCGAGCGCGTAGACGTTCCGGTAGCCGGCCACGTTCAGGTGGTCGTCGACCGGAACCGTGCGACGCTCGGTGAGCCCGACGAGGGCGCCGTCCTCCAGGTAGCCCGTGTTGACCCGCGCGCCGAAGCTGCGGAACCAGATGTCGGCGGTGATCGGCTCGCCGGTGTCCGTCCGCACCGTGAAGGTCGTCTCCGTCGCGGGCTCGACGGGCGGCAGGGTGGTCAGGGACGTTCCGAGACGCAGCTCCACCTCCAGCTCCTCGAGCTGGCGCCGGAGATCGTCGCGCACCTCGGGGAGGAAGCCGGGCAGAAGCTCGGCCGACGGATCGACGATGGTGATGCGCTTGTCCGGCCACACCTCGCGGATCTCGCCCGCCAGCTCGAGCCCGACCGGGCCCGCACCCAGGATCAGCACCCGTCCGGCGCGCGCGAGCTGGTCGTTCGTGACGTGCAGATCCGCCACGGCCTGGGCCGCACTGGTGGTGGCGTGCCGGGGGTGCGCCGGGTAGGAGTGGCTCGACCCGGTGGCCAGGACGAGGTAGTCGGCGGCAACGCGGCCACCGGCGGCCAGGGTGACGCCGGTGGCGTCGGCCGACGTCACGGTGTCCTGGAGCACGTCGCCGTGTTCGAGCAGGGTCCGGTAGGCGAAGAACGGGTTGTGCGCCCAGCCGGGACGCGCCAACGCCCGCAGCGAACCCGAGAAGTTGACGAACGCGTCCCGGGGATCGATGAGGGTGACCTTCGCGTCGCCGTCCAAGGACTTCGCGACGAGGGTGCCGGCATAGCCACCTCCGACGACCACGACTGCTGAGCTCATGTGCTGCACCTTCCACCGACCTAGAGTTGACGTGACAACTCTAGCAGAAGAGTTGCCGCGTCAACTCGGTTGGTAGGATGCCCGCATGGCCGATCCCGCATCCTTGTCGCCGGAGGAATGGGCGTTCTGGGACGCGTGGATGCGGGCCCAGCGCCTGCTGGCCGGCGAGGTCGACCGGGTCTTGCAGCGCGACTTCGGCATTTCCAAGGCCGAGTTCAGCATTCTCGTGACCCTGCAAGGAGTTCCCGATCGACGGATGCGGGTCACCGAGCTGGCCGGCTCGCTCGGCTGGGAGAAGAGCCGCGTCGCGCACCAGCTGACGCGGATGGAGCGCCGCGGGCTGCTCGAGCGAAGCGAAGCGGGCGCGGCCGGCCGCCGGACCGGCATCGCGCTGACGCCGCCGGGCGAGGAGGTGGTCGAGCGCGCGATCCGCGGGCACGCACGCACGATCCGCCGCCTCGCCTTCGATCGGCTCACCCCCGAGCAGGCCGCGGCGATCGGCGCTTGGAGCACCGGCCTGATCGAGCACCTCACGGCGGCCTCGTCCGAGCCCGCCGAATCCTGAGAATCCGTGTCCCCGCGCGGCGTTCAGTCGTCGTGGCGGTCCAGGGTGAGCAGGTCGGCCAGGCCGAAGGCCGGTCCCGCGGCGGGCAGGGTCGGTCGCCAGTCCGATTCCTGGCTCAGGTAGCTCGCCGGATCGGCGCGCAGGAGTCCGATCAGGACTTCCGCGACGATGCGGCCGCCGACCGGGCCGAGACGGTCGCCGTCCCCGTGGTGCCGGGCTTCGTCGAGGATGTAGCTCCACAATGGAGTGCCGTGCGGCCGGAAGTGCGTGGGCAACGGGGGCACGCCGAGGTGGCGGGCGACGGTTTCGCCGCTGGGCAGGCCGGTGATCTCGCCGCGGAGGAGGTCGCGGACCGCGAGTGAACGGTGGGCGGGCACGTCGACGGCTCCGGTGATCTGCTCGGGCAGGGCGATGAGGCTCGAGGGAAGCCGGCCGTCGATGCGTTTCGCCCGTTGCGCCGGTGGGTGGCCGGGCAGGTCGAAGAGCAGCGCGAGATCGACGCGCCGGCCGGCGGGCACCGGCCGGAACCCGACGAGGTCCGGGAAGAGCGGCAGTTCGGGGCCGCCGCGGACGAGCCGGTAGGCGTGGCGGATCTGGCCGTGGCCGTAGCGGAAGGCCGCGTGGGAGAACTCCAGCGGGATGCCGGCCTGTCCCGGCGGCGGCGCGTACCACCGGCCGCCCGTCGCGAGCACCTGCTCGACCAGGGGCGGCCCGACGAGCCTCGGCAGGAAGTCGTGGACCACGATCCACTGGTAGTGCCAGGTGAGCGCCCGCCGCGCCTGGTCGAAAACCTCGGTCACGCCGTCGTCCCGCAGCAGATCCACGATGCGGTTGTGCGCCCGCAGCATCGCGGCGTGCAGGGTCAGCGCGAACAGGTGCGAGTCGTTGCGCGGGTCGCCGATCAGCGCCACGCCCTGCCGGTTCCGCGGCACGTCGCCCCCGTCGGGGCGGCCGAGCAGGAACTTCGCCGGATCCCCGCTGTCGTAGAGGAACGGCGAACCGACCGGACCGTCGGAATAGAGCATCTCCAGGTCGAGCTTCGGCTCTCGGGCGTTGCGAAGCGCTCCCGGGCGCACGCCGCTGGTGATGGAAGAGCGGTCCGCGGTGATGTCGTGGGCGATCAACTGCCCGAAGAACGGCCACCCGGCGGACTCGGTCGCGTCGTCGCCGCCCGGCCCGGGCGCCGCCGCGTCGCAGATCCCGTCGTGGCCGCCCCCGTGCGCCGGCAGCCCCGGGTCGGTGACCAGGGGGGCGAGGCCGGGGAACATGCGCCCGTACCGGCCCGGCGCGGTAGGGGATGGGTGCCCCGCCTCAGCGGTTGCCACCACGCTCGTCACGGCAAAACCTCCTGTCCGCCGGGCATCCTCGCGATCCCGGCGCCAGTGAAGACAAGCCGGTCCCGCGGTGTGTGACAGCCCCGCGAGTCACAAATCGCCCGGCTGTCCGGTCCTAGCGGGCGTACCCGTTCGTCGAGGAGGTTCTTCCATGTCGTTGACCGTGCTCCAGGAAGCGAAACCGCCCTTCATCCCGGAGGGGGCGCACGCGATGACCATCGTCATCGAGTACCCGCCGGGCGACCCCGGCACCCCGCCGCACCGCCACCCCGGACCGGCCTTCGGCTACGTGCTGGAGGGCGAGATGGTGTTCGAGCTCGAAGGCGAGCCGCCGCGCGTGGTGCGTGCCGGGGAGGCGTTCTGGGAGCCGGGCGGCGACGTCATCCACTACCAGGACGGCAACAACCGCGACGACGTCCCGGTGCGGTTCACCGTCACCATGCTCTGCGAACCGGGCAAGCCGATGGTCGACCTCGTGGCCGAGGACGAACTCCGGGCGAAGGGCTGGTCGAGGAAATGACAGAGACCGGGCCCGCACGGCCGACGCGGTGCGGGCCCGGTCAACCGCGGTGCCAGCCGCCCAGCTTGGCCGGGTTGAGCACGATCCAGAGCGCGGTGACCTTGGCCCCGGCCGTCTCGGCACCGACCACCGCGACGGCGCGGGACCCGCGGCGCAGGGCGAGTCCGGCGCGGCCGTTCACGGACTCGACGGTCAGCTCGGTGCCCGCTCGGCCGCACAGCCACGTCACGACCATCCGGGCGACGTCCGCCGCACCGTGCGCGGGCCCGTCCGGGCCGGGCACCAGCCCGCCGCCGTCACCCGTGGCGACGGCCTCGGCGTCCAGGACGGCCGCGAGTGCGGTGACGTCTCCGCGCCGGCAGGCCTCGGCGAACCTGCGGACGACCCGGTCATGCCGGTCGAGCACGTTCGGTCCCCACGGACACCGCCTGGTTCTTCTCGGGGTTGACCAGCCACAGGACCTGATCGATGCCTTCGGTGGTGGCGCCGACCGTGAGCAGGCCGTACCGGGCGCCGTCCCGGCGCAGCACCGCGGACGTCTGCCCGTTCGTGATCGCCCAGCGCACGTCGACGCCGTCCCAGAACCAGGTGGAGATCGCCCTCAGGAACTTCGCCACCCGCGCCGCGCCGACGACCGGCGTGCGGGCGACCCCCTTCCGGCCGTTGCCGTCGGACAGGCTGGTCACGTCCGGCGTGAACAGCCGTTCCAACGCGGTCAGGTCGCCCGACCGGGCGGCGGCGAGGAACGCGGTCAGCAGCTCCCGCTGCTCGGCCGCGGTCACCGGTGCGCGCCGTTCGCTCGCGATGTGCTTGCGGGCCCGGCTGACCAGCTGACGCACCGCGGGTTCGCTCGAAGACAGGATCTCGGCGATCTGTGCGTAGGAGTAGTCGAAGGCTTCCCGCAGCACGTAGGCCGCGCGTTCGCCGGGGGTGAGCTTCTCCATCAGCAGCAGGGCCGCGAACTCCAGCGCTTCACCGCGCTCGGCGCCCAGGTACGGGTCCGCGCCGGTGTCGACCGGTTCGGGCAGCCACGGCCCGATGTAGGTCTCCCGCCGCTTGCGTGCCGATTGGAGGACGTTGATGGCCAGCCGGGTGGTCGTCGTCGCCAGGAAGGCCTCCGGACTGTCCACCGTGGACCGGTCGTACGCCTGCCACCGCAGCCAGACGTCCTGCACGAGGTCCTCGGCCTCGGTGACGCTGCTCAGCATGCGGTAGGCGATCCCGAACAGGCGCGGCCGCACCCGCGTGAACGCCGCCGTGGCGGCCTCGAGATCGGTACTCACCCCGGAGTCCGCCACCTCGGGCGTCACTTCGCCGGCGGCGGGTTCAGCGGGAGCCAGTCGGCGAACCGGGTGGCGGACAGCCGTGCGTCCGGACCGGGCAGGAGCATGTCCCTGTCCAGCAAGGCACCGAAGTAGCGCGCGCCCGGGTCGGTGACGACCTCGCGGGCGTCACCGCGGAAGGCCAGGCCGGTGCGGATCAGCTCGTCGAGCCCGAACTGCTCGGGACCGGCCACCTCGACGGTGCCGTTCAGCGGTGTGCCGACCGCGGCCCGGCCGACCGCGGCGGCCACGTCTTCGGCGGCCATGGGCTGGATGCGGGCGTCCGACAGGCGCACGGTGTTCCCCTCGGTCGCCGCCTGGGCGATGCTGCCCACGAATTCGAAGAACTGCGTGGCGTGCACGATCGAGTAGGGCCGTCCGGACTCCCTGATGAGCTTTTCCTGCGCGATCTTCGCGCGGAAGTAACCGCTCTCGGTGAGCCGCTCGGTGCCGACGACCGACAACGCCACGTGGTGCCCCACCGCCGCCTTCTCCCCGGCGGCGAGGAGGTTTCCGGTGGAGGTGCGGAAGAAGTCCAGCACGGCGTCGTCGGCGAACGAGGGCGAGTTCGAAACGTCGACGAGGACCTCGGCGCCGTCCAGGACCTCGGCCAGCCCTTCGCCGGTCAGGGTGTTCACGCCCGTGTCGGGTGACGCGGGGATCGCTTCGTGGCCGTGCCCGGCCAGGTTCCGGACGAGTTTCGAGCCGATCAGCCCGCTGCCGCCGATCACGACGATCTTCATGAGGTGCCTTCTCCTCCCGCGTCCCGGCCGCTCCGGGAACGTCGTTCGCCAGTCAAGACAGGACAGCCCGCCGGTTTGTGACAAGCCCGATGTCACAAACCGCGGTGGCGTCCGGTCCTGGCTGGCGACACCCGACCCGACGAACCGAGGAACCGCATGGACACCAGTGGCGCCCACGCCATCGACACGATCGACGATCTCCGTCGCCACCTGCAGTGGGCGATCGAGCTCGAGCACGCGACGATTCCCCCGTACCTGTGCGCGCTGTACTCCCTCGACCCGGCCCGCAACCCCGAAGCCGCCCAGGTCGTGGGCACGGTCCTCGCCGAGGAGATGATCCACCTCGCGCTGGCCGCGAACCTGCTCAACGCCGTCGGCGGCTCGCCCGAGCTCGACACGCCGGACCTGCTGCCGCCGTACCCGCACCCGCTGCCGCACGGCGACCGGTCCGTGCACGTCCACCTGGTGCCCTTCGGCCCTGAAGCCCTCGAGCTGTTCCTGCGCATCGAGCAGCCCGCGTCGGCGGACGCGCCGCCGCAGACCGACGAGTACCGCACGATCGGCCAGTTCTACGCCGCCATCGAGGCCGGCTTGCGCACCCTGTGCGACGAGCTGGGCGAGGAGCAGGTGTTCAGCGGCGATCCGGCCCGGCAGATCGGCGAGCTGCACCTGCGGGGCGGGGGCGGCGAGGTGCTGCCGGTCCACGACCTGAAGTCGGCACTGGCCGCGCTGGACGAGGTCATCGAACAGGGCGAGGGCGCCGCGCGCACCGACGTGTGGGACGGCGATCGCGACGTCTTCCACCCCGAGCGGGAAGAGGTCGCGCACTACTACCGGTTCCAGGAGCTCCGGCTCGGCCGCCGCTTCCGGACCGGCGACACACCCCAGTCCGGGCCGACCGGCGAGGAGATCGCGGTCGACTTCGCCGGTGTGCTGCCGATGCGGCACAACCCGCGGACCGCCGACTACCCGGAGGGCAGCCCCGTCCGCGTCGCCCAGGAGGAGTTCAACCAGACGTACAGCCTGCTGCTCTACCAGCTGGAAGAGGCCTTCAACGGCGACCCGGGTCAGTTGATGGACGCCGTCGGCACGATGTTCGGGTTGCGCAACCAGGCGATGGCGTTGATGAAGATGCCGACCGGCGACGGGAAGACGACCGCGGGTCCGACCTTCGAGTACGTGCCACCCGAGCGGCGCAACTGAAGGCGGGGAGAACGATGAACAAGCCGGACGACGAGTTCCTGCACGGGCTCGAGGCCGAGGTGGCGGCGGAGCTGGACATCGCCGAGTCGAGCCATCCCGAGGACGCCGCCCGCACGGCGGTTTCGGAATGGCGGTTCGACCCCGCCGAAGCCCAGATCTACGAGGTCAACCTCCGGGGTCTGCTCGACGCGGTCGAAGCGGTCGAGGAGACGGAAAGGGGGAACCGGTAGCTGCGGCGAGCACACCGACTTGCTCAGGACCCGCTGCCCTGGAACGGAGCTCAGGCACCGGCCAGGAGCTCCAGGAGCCGTGCGACCTCGTCCCGCATCCGGTCGCGGCCGGGGGAGAGGTAGCGGCGGGGGTCGGTCAGGCTCTCCCGCTCGGCGAGCGTCGCGCGGACCGCGCCGGTCAGGACCTGGTTGAGGCGGGTGCCGACGTTGACCTTGCGGATGCCGCGCTCGACCGCCCGCCGGACGCCGTCGTCGGGTACTCCGGACGAGCCGTGCAGGACCAGCGGCACGGGCACGGCGGCGGCGAGGCGGCCGATGAGCTCGTCGTCCAGTACCGCGTCGCGGCCGGCCATCGCGTGCGACGACCCGACGGCCACCGCGAGCGAGTCGACACCGGTCGCGGCGACGAACGCCGCCGCTTCGGCCGGCGCGGTCCGGACGCCCGGTGCGTGCGCGCCGTCCTTGCCGCCGATCTCGCCGAGCTCGGCCTCCACCCAGCAGCCCGCGGCGTGGCACCGCTCGGTGACCGCCCGGGTCCGCGTCACGTTCTCCGCGTAGGCCGAGCTCGCCGCGTCGAACATGATCGACCGGATGCCCAGCGCGAGACCCTGGTCGACCAGGGCTTCGTCCTCGATGTGGTCGAGGTGGACCAGCACCGGCACCGTGGCGGCGCCGGCCATGCTGAGGCACGCCGTGGCGAACGGGTCGAGGGAGCCGTGGTACCGGACGGCGTTCTGGGAGATCTGCAGGATGACGGGGAGACCGGCCTGCTCGGCGCCCGCCACGATGGCCTCCGCGTGCTCCAGGAGGATCGCGTTGAACGCCCCGATCGCCCCGCCTTTCGCTCGCAGGCCGGCGAAGATGGTCTCGGCGTCGGTGTTCACGCGGTCTCCTTCACGGCGAGGGCACCGAGCCAGCCGGCTCGTGCCTCGAGATCGACTTCGCCCGCGACGGGGCGCAGGACAGCGGCGGCCGACGTCGCGACGACGTCGGCCAGCGCGGCCGGCCAGTCCACTTCGGACACGGCACCGGCGGCCGCGAGGTGGCGGGCGAGTGCGGCGGCGGCCGCGTCGCCGGCCCCGGTGGGGTTGCCGACGACCCGCTCGACCGGCCGGACGCCGAACTCGTGGCCGGCGGTCACCGCGATCACGCCCTCTTCGCCGAGCGTGGCGACCACGGCGGCTGCGCCGTCCCGGACCAGCTGCCGGCCGGCCGCGACGACCTCGCCGGGATCGTGAAGGCGCTTTCCGGCCAGCTCGGACAGCTCGTCGCGATTGGGTACGAGCACACTCCGGGTCTTCGCCGCGGCGCGCAGGGCGGCGCCGGAGACGTCGGCCACCACCGGGATGCCGGCGTCGGCGCAGAGCACCGCCAGCCGGGCGGGTGTCTCGTCGCCGAGCCCGGGCGGCACGCTCCCGGAGATGACCACCGCGCCCACGCCGGCCACCAGCTCGGCGCGGAAGGCCGCCATGACCTCGTCCCGGATTCCGGCCGCCACGGCCGGACCGCGCTCCTGCAAGCTCGTCGTGACGCCGTCGTCCTCCACCACCGCCACGGTCCGGCGGACCGCGTCCAGCGCCGGGACCAGGTGGTGGGGGAGGCCGAGCCGGTCGAGACCGGCCCGGAACTCGTCCGGCTCGGTGCGTCCGGTCAACGCCAGCACGAGGCTGTCGCTGCCCAGGTGCCGGGCCACCGCGGCGACGTTCACGCCCTTGCCGCCGGCGCGGCTGCGCACGTTCGCCACGCGGACGGTCTCGCCGACCGCCAGCCCGGCGACCCGGTAGGTGACGTCGATCGCGGGGTTGAGGGTGACGGTGAGGATCTTCCGGTGCCCGGGGGACACCTTGTCGGCGATCCGGATCCGCGTGCTCACGACGCGGCTTCCCGCCGATCGGCCGGCGTGGCTCCGGGCAGCTGCGCGGCCGGCTCTTCGCCGCTCTTCTCCGTGCTGTAGACCATGAGCGACGAGCCCACGAGGGCGAGCACGATGCCGGCGACCTGGAAACCGGTCGGCAGGGTCTGGAAGATGATCAGCGAGAGCACGATGGTCAGCACGGGCGCCAGCGCGTTGGTGATCGGCGCGACGATCGTGGCCTTGCCCCGGCTCATGGCCATCACGAGGAACAGCGCGCCCACGGCGTTGAGCAGCTGCGTGATCGCGGTCAGGGCGGGAGCCTGCCACGGGAACGACAGGGGAAGGCCGCCCATCATGATGATCGCGACCGGGATCAGCAGGAGCCCGCTGACGGTCATCCAGCCGAAGGTCGTCGCGTCGTTGACCCCGACGACGGCGGCCTTGCGCATGAAGTACGCCTGGACGCCCCAGGCGACGCAGACCAGGATCGCGAGCCACAGGTAGGTTCCGCCGGCCTCTTGCGAGTCGCCCGAAGACACCGAGAACAGGACGATGGCGACCAGGGCGAGGGCGACGCCGATCCAGCTGAGCGCGGTGAGCCGTTCGCGCAGGGCCGCGAAGGCCATCAAGACGGTGATCGCCGGGGAGAGCGCCACGATCGGGAAGATGATGTAGGCCGGCCCGATGGTGAGCGCCTTGAACAGCACCAGCTGCCCGCCGGCGCCGGTCAGGCCGATCAGCAGGCCGTAGACCGCGGCGATCGGGCGGCGGTCGATCTTCTGCCCGCGCAGGGAGAAGTACGCGGGGATGAGCATGGTGATCGACCAGATGACGTAGACCATCGGGTCGGGGTAGCCGTAGCGGGAGGTGGGCAGGCTGGAGAACGCGCCCCAGACACCCCAGAACAGGACCAGCAGGCCGGCGTAGGGAATCCAGGCGGCGCGGCGCGTCGATGCGCTCATGACAACCCCTCCAAGGTGGGGACGGCGGAAATCCGGTCGAGCGGGATGGAGTGGCCCGCCAGCCGGGCGGCGTAGACGGCCGCGCCGACGTGCGGAGGCAGCAGGGGCTCTCGCAGTTCGTAGCCGTGGCTGCCGTGCTGGAGCGTTTCGCGGAAGGAACCCAGGAGGTGGGCCGAGCCGAACATGCCGCCGGAGTAGGAGACCGGCACGGTCCGGTCCTGCTCAAACCCCAGCGCGGCGGCACCGGCTTCGACGTGGAGGGCGAGCTCCCGCCCGGCGCGCCCGAGGATGACGGCCGCGGTGGGATCACCCGCTTCCGCGGCGCGCGTGACGACCTTGCTGAGGTCCGCGATCCTCCCGCGGTCCCCGTGCCACCGGTTCATGACGATGTCGATGGCGTCGAGGTCGGTGGTCAGGCCGAGCGCCCGGCGCATCTCTTCGGCCAGCGCGCTCGGCGGCTGGCGCCCGTCGCTCATCCGGGAGAACGCGCCGAGACCCTGGACCGCCACCCAGTAGCCGGACCCTTCGTCGCCGAACAGCTCGCTCCAGCCGCCGGCCCGCCACTGCCGGCCTTGGTATTCGCCGTAGGCGATGGACCCGGTGCCCGCGACGACGTTGATCCCGTCCGCGCCGCCGAGGGAGGCCGCCCAGCCGCAGATCATGTCGTTGCCGCACGCGTAACCGACGTCGCCCAGGATGCGGCGGGGGAGCGCGTCGAGCACGGGCACGTCGGCGGAAACCTCGCCGTAGCAAGGAATGCCGAAGAAGGCGTAGGAGAGGGCGGCGACGTCGATGCCCGCGGTGGCGCAGACTTCGCCGATTCCCTGGCGCAGCAACGGCTCGACGATGTCGATGCCCTGCTGCAGGTAGTAGAGGCCGGCCGTGCGGGCTTCCGCGACGACGCGTCCCTGCGCGTCGATCAGGCAAAAGGCGGTTTTCGTCCCGCCGCCGTCCACACCGAGGAACATGGCTCAGCCCTTCGCCGGGTTCGGGAACTCGTGGATGACGACGCCGCGGACCACGCGGTTGACTTCGCCGCCGGGGAACGGGTTGTCGGGGGTCAGGCCCTGCGCGAGCGAACACGCCAAGGCGATCGACTGCGCCGGGATGGCGGCCACGATGGCTCGCAGGGCGCCGGGCAGGTGCGCGATCCCCGGGATCGGCCACTCACCGGCGCCGGCCGGGGCGTCGCCGTCCGAGCCGATCACCAGCACTCGCCCGGCCCCCAGGGACTCCACGAGCTCGCGCGTGATGTCGTCGTCGTAGCGGCGGGTGTACGGATCGCCGGACGGGAAGATGATCGCGACGGTCCCTTCGTCGAGGACCGACTTGGGACCGTGCCGGAAGCCCAGCGGCGTGTCGGCGACCGCGACGACCGCGCCGGCGGTGAGTTCGAGGCACTTCAGCGCGGCTTCGCGGGCCAGTCCCTTGAACGCGCCGGAGCCGAGGTAGACCAGCCGGGCCGGCTCGGTGGCGGCGATCGCTTCCGCCCGGCTCGCCGCGGTGTCCAGGACGGCGGAGGCCGCCCGGGCCGCGCCTGCCACGTCGACCTCGAGGCCCAGGGCGAGCAGGGCGGCCAAGGTCATCCCGGTGAACGACGACGTCATGGCGAAGCCGCGGTCGTTCAGCTGCTCGGGAAGCGTCAGCACGACGGCGTTCTTGGCGTCGGCCCAACGGCGGGCGAGCGCGCCGGAGGCGTTGCAGGTGATGACGACGTGGTGCAGCGCGGGGGTGAGCCGCTGCAGCAGTTCGGCCGCGGCGATCGACTCGGGGCTGTCGCCGCTGCGCGCGAACGACACCAGCAGCACCGGCCGGTCGTCGACGACCACGGAGTGCGGGTCGGCGACGATGTCCGTGGTCGCGATCGGCTCGATCGGCCGGCCGAGGTGCCGGGCGAGGTCGGGGGCCACGACTTCGCCGATGTAGGCGGAGGTCCCCGCGCCGGTCAGGACGATCCGGGTCCGCGGGTCGACGAGCGCGTCGCCGAGCAGGCGGTCGATGTCGGCCCGCGCGGCGGCGACGGTCCGCGCCACCTCGGGCCACGTACCGGGTTGCTGCCGGATCTCGCCGGCGGTGCGGCTTTCGCCCGGCTGCTTCCGGTGCCCCGGCTGCTCTTGGTGCACTGACACCCACATCACCTTTCGGGTCATGGCCGGTTCGGCCGGCTCCGCCATGCGGTCCGCTCTTGGTACGTCGTGCCGTGTCCGGTGAGCAAGAGTTGTCGCGCAAACGAGCATCGCGGATGTTCGTTTGCCGCGTCGCCGCTGGTGAGTTGTCGGATAGATGCACGAAAGTGTTCGAAATAGTCGTATAGTGTGCAAGTATGAGCCTTCCTGATGTCGCCGATCCGCCGGGAGAAGGGCGGCCCCGGCGGCGCGCGTCCCGGTCCGAACGGATGGCGGAGATGGTCCGCGAACTGGGCGAAACGGGTCGCCTGCGAGTCGGTGAGCTCGCGCGCCGGTTCGGCGTCTCCGAGGCCACGCTGCGCCGGGACCTGACCGCGTTGGAGGAGCAGCGGCTGCTGACCCGGACCCACGGCGGCGCGCTGGCCCAGGGGGTGGCCTACGAGCTGCCGGTCCGGTACCGGGAAGGCCGGTCGAGGGACGCGAAACGGGCGATCGCCCGGCAGGCGGTGCGCAGGTTGCCCACGGGCCCGCACGTGATCGCGCTGACCGGCGGGACGACCACGGGCGAGCTGGCGAGGGAGCTGCCCGACCGCGCGGACCTCACGGTGGTGACCAACGCGCTGAACACGGCCATGGAGATCGTGCTGCGGCCCCGGGTGAAGCTCGTCGTGGTCGGCGGCGTATCCCGGCCGCGGTCCTACGAGCTCGTCGGCCCGTGGGCGGAGCAGGTGCTGGCGTCGATCAACATCGGCACGGCCTTCATCGGGGTCGACGGCATCGACGCGGCGGGCGGCATCACCACCCACGACGAAAACGAGGCGAGAACGAACCGCGCGATGCTCGGCCGCGCGCAACGGGTGATCGTCATCGCGGACGGCAGCAAGCTCGGCAAGCGAACACTGGCGCGGATCGGCGACATCACCGAGGTCGACGAGCTGATCACGGACTCATCGGCCGACGCGGCGGGCGTGGCGGCGATCCGGGCGGGAGGAGTGCGGGTGACGGTCGTGGACGTGCCCGCGCAGGGGGAGAACCGCCGATCGATCGCGTGAGAAGACGCTGGCGCGTCGGCGATCCACTGTGGATTGACGACGCGGGTGCCGCACTGGGCAGTGCGGCACCCGCGTCGCAGGTGTGCCGTGTCCCGGCACGGAAGGCGTCAAGAAAGCCCGGCGACCTCCGTGTCCGTCAACGCCTTGCCGACCACGCCGACGTCGCCGACCGCGCCGGGCCAGAAGTCGACGTTGCGGCCGTCGTACTTGGCCCGCCCGACCGTGAACGCGCCGGTGCTGACCGACGCCGGTCCGGCCGGGGCCGTCGCGACCTTCACGCCGTCCACGTAGAGCCGGATTTCGTTGCCCGCATGGACACCCGTCAGCTCGTACCAGCGGCCGACCTCCGGCACGACCTCGTACCGGGCCCGGTTGCCGCCGGGCGTGCTGAACGCGAACGCGCCCTGCCCGTACTGCAGGTAGAACGGGCTCTCCCGCTCCCGGCCGTCCTGGCTCACCGCGGTCGCGTAGTTGCCGGGCAGCTCGTCGAGCCGCACCTTCGCGGACACGGTGTAGTCACCGGTCGTGTCGACGACCGGGCCGTAGGTGTCGGCGGAACCGCCGCTGAACTGCAGCGCGCCGTCCTTGAACGCGGCGCCGGTCGGGGTGAGCGTCAGCGGGTTCTTGCCGCCGCTCGAGTCCTTCGCGGTCGTTCCCCCGCGCTCGTCGAGGTTCCACGAGCCCTTCCCCGCGTACGGGTACGGCTTACCGGCGTCGGCACCGGCCTCGATCACGCGCCGGTTGATCTCGCGGACGGGACCCGGGTCGACCTTGAGGCGCTTGCGGTCGTAGGTCCAGAGCCCGTTGAGCTCGCCTTCGAGGTCGGTGACCTGCGTGTAGACCGAGGCCGACAGCTCGGCCCGAGCCTGCCCGAGGTAGAACGTGCGGGTGTTGTCGACGTACTTCGCCGTCAGCGCCGCCTTGTCCGCCACCCCGCTGTAGATCGCGATCGGCGCACCCGGCCACTGGTGACCCGGCGTGCGCAGCGTGAAGCCGCCGTGCTCGCCGTCCATCACGGCCCGCTTGCCGTCCGAGCGGGCCGGGTCGGTGTTGTTGTAGTCGTGGTGGTCGAGGACGTCGCCCGCGCCCGAGTCACCCTTGGAGGCGCAGCAGTTCACCCCGCTGTGGGCGTTGACGATCCGGCTCGGGTCGGCGGCCTTGACCTGGTCGGTGATCCGGCCGGTGGCGGCCTTGTCCCACTCGCCCCAGCCCTCGTTGAACACGATCCAGGCGTAGACGGACGGGTAGTTCTGCAGCTGGTGCATCTCTTCCAGGCCCTGGCTGAGCCACGCCTGCTGCGCCGCGGGGTTGCTGCCGTCGTCGAGGGACACGAAGTCCTGCCACACCAGCAGCCCGAGCTGGTCCGCGTGGTAGTACCAGCGGGCGGGCTCGACCTTGATGTGCTTGCGGACGGCGTTGAAACCGAGGTCCTTCTGCGCCTTCAGGTCGAAGACGAGGGCGTCGTCGCTCGGCGCGGTGTTCAGGCCGTCCGGGTAGAAGCCCTGGTCCAGCTGCATCAGGGAGAAGAACGGCTTGCCGTTGAGCGTCAGCTTGGGGACGCCGCCGACGTTCGTGATGCCGGTGGACCGCATGCCGAAGTAGCTCTTGACCTTGTCGCCGCCCAGCTTGATCTCCAGCTGGTACAGGTACGGGTCGTCCGGTGTCCACAGGTGCGGGTTCGGCACCGGAATCTTCAGGTTCGCGTTCGCCGGTCCGGTGACCGCGGCGACCTGCCGGCCGCGCGCGTCCTTGGCGACCGCCGTGACGGTGGCGTTGCCCGCGGACTTGACGTTCAGCGCCAGCGAATCGGTGGTGAGGTCGGGAGTCGTCTTGATCTCGTCGATGCCCTTGTCCGCCACCGGTTCCAGCCACACCGTCTGCCAGATGCCGGACGACGGGGTGTAGAAGATCCCGCTGGGGTTGGGGGACTGCTTGCCCTTGGGCTGGTACGGGCCGGTCGTGTCGGTGACGGCGACGACGATCTCCTGCTCGCCGCCGCGCTTGAGCGCGTCGGTGATGTCGGCGCTGAACGCCGTGTACCCGCCGGTGTGCTCGGCGACGACCTTGCCGTTCACCCACACCTTGGCCTGGTAGTCGACCGCGCCGAAGTTCAGCTTGAGACGCTGTCCGCCGCCGATCTTCCAGTCGTGCGGGACGGTGACCGTGCGGCGGTAGAACATGTGGTCCTCGTGCCGTTCGAGCCCGGACAGCTGCGACTCGATCGGGTAGGGCACGACCACCTTTTCGGGCAGCTTCTTGCCGAACGCCGGTTGCTGGCCTTCCTTGGCGGCCGAGAACTCCCACGGGCCGTTGAGGTTGACCCACTTCTCGCGTTCGAGCTGTGGCCGTGGGTACTCCGGCAACGGGTGGCGCGTGTCGACGTTCTCGCCCCACGGCGTCCGGAGCCGTTCGGTCGACGCGTTCGCGACGCTGCGGATGGTCTTGCCGACCTTCTTGCCGTTCACCGCGAGCGCACCCGCGCCGTCGTAGTAGACGCTGACGCGCTGTCCCTTCAGGATCCTCTCGGCCAGCCGGATCATGACCCGGTCGCGGCTCGCCGTGACGAGCGAGACCGGCATCGGCGTCGCGTCGACCTCGATCCGCAGGTGGTCCTTCAAGTCGCTCGCACCCGAGACGCGGCCGTCGAAGCCGGCCGTGAGCGTGCGGCCGTCCTGGGAGACCTCCGCCGAGCGCGGCACGACCTGGTAGTCGGCCGGCGGCGTGAACGCGGACAGCGGCACGATCTGCTTCGCGATGCCCGCGCTCGACCAGCGCAGGAACATGTTCGCGCCGCCGACGTCCTGGAACATCTCCAGCCTGAAGTCGTACTGCTTGCCGGCGGTCAGCGTGACCGGCGCGCTGGTCTGTTCGGTGTCCCAGTCCCCGACCCAGTGGTCGATCACCGGCGCGCCGTCGATGAACAGCCGGAACCCGTTGTCACCGATGGCGTAGAACGTGTAGTCCGCGGTCTGCGGCACGGCGAGCTGCCCGGTCCACCGGGCGGTCGTGTGCTCCGTGCGCCCGGCGATCACCCCGAAGATCGAAGTCAGGTCCGGATGGTCGACCTCCCCATCCAGCGCGGTGCCGGCCGAGTTCACGAAGTCCCGCGCCCCGGGCGCCGACATCGTGAAGTATTCGGCCTTCAAGCCGTGGACGGTCGGCTCGGCGGCACCTGCGGGCGGCGTTCCCGACGCCACGCCCACCGCCACCAGCAAGGCGAGGAGGACGGAAGCGGCTCTTCTCATCGGCGAGACCCTTCATTTTTACAACGTTGTAAAACGTTTCTGGAGGGGATCCAATCAGACAACTCGGACCTCTGGCCACCGCCGAACGTCGGTATCTGGAGGACCGAATGGCCCAACGGGTCGCCCGATCTGCGGCAACCGGGTGAATGTGGTCCCTCGGGCCGGGGATGGGCAGATCGCGTCGAGGCCGGCCACGATCACCTTGGTCAACCGGGTGAGGTAGGCGGCGCCGACCTGGTCAGCGGTGTGAGATCAGCAGGTCGAGGCCCGAGTTCGAGGTCCTGCAGCGCGGTGGCCGGCTCGGGAGTGCGCGTGGTTTCGACGAGGATGTCCAGGGTGATCCGCCTGATCGGCGGATCGGCGGCCTGGGCGTCCATCGACGGGCGCGCGTAGCCGATCTCGGCGAGCTGGTCGGATATCGCGCGGGTGACGGTGGCCGGGATAGATTCCTGGAGCACCGCCGCTCCTGCCGGTTCCCGTTCGAGGTAGACGACGGAACAGTTCCGTTGCGGTGAAAGGGGAGTTACGCCGGGACACGGCCCGAGCGGCACCAATGTGCTGGTGGACCACCGGTTCCTGCTGACCGGGGACTCCGCCGCGCGTTCCCCGAACTCGTCAACCTCGCCGCGCACGACCACACCGGCCACGACGCCCGGCTGATCGCCGGGCTCGCCGAGGGCGAACTGTCCGATGTGCACTTGTCCGAGGCCGAGTCCTGTGAGCGGGCCACCTTCGACGAACCGGCAGACCTCGACCCCGCCCGGCTGCCACGGTTCGTCCCCGGCCGGGGACGGTGGCCGGGTCGGCCGCGTGGCCTCACGCCCGACCGGGTTCACCGCTTCTCAGAGGTCGATGACGACCTTGCCGTGCACGTGGCGGGCCGCCTGGAGCTCGACCGCCTCGCGGATCTTTTCGACCGGGAAGGTCGCCGCGATCGGCACCCGGAGCCGGCCCGCCGCCACCAGGCCGGCGATCTCCTCGATGGCGTTCTCGGGGGCGTTGGCGCCGTTCGCCGGTGTGATCCCGTCGACCAGTCCGGCGATGGTGGTGATGCGCTCGTCGGGCACGCCGAGTTCGCGTGCCGCTGCCACCGTGTCGGTCGCGTGCAGGTCCATGGCCGCAGTGACGCCGTTTGGACCCAGTGCGCGGACCCGGTCGACCAGCCCGTCGCCGTAGGTGACCGGCTCGGCTCCCAGGGCGCGCAGGGCATCGGCCGAGGACGCCGACCCCGTCCCGATCACCCGCGCCCCCGCGAGGCGGGCGAGCTGGACGGCGAACACGCCCACCCCGCCACCCGCGCCGCCGATGAGCACCGTGTCGCCCGGGCCGGGGGCGACCACGGCCACCGCCGCGGCCGCCGTGCAGCCCGCGATGGCCAGCGCGGCGGCGGTGCGGTCGTCGACGCCGTCCGGGGTCGGGTGCGCCTCGCCGCCGACCGCGATGGTCCCGGCCACGTCCACGACGACGTGGTCGGCGACCGCGCGGGACAGGGCGCCGCCGAACACCCGGTCGCCGACCGCGAACCCGGTCACGCCGGCACCGACCTGATCCACGACGCCGGCGTAGTCGGTGCCGAACCCGCACGGCAGGCTCAAGCCGAACCGCGCGGCGGTCTCCGCGTCGGAGGTCATGAACCAGTCCATCGGGTTCAGGCCGGCCGCGGTGACCCGTACGCGGATCTCTCCTGAGCCGGCCCGCGGTACGGGTACCTCGCGGATGGTCAAGGCCTCGGGGCCGCCGAACGACTCGAACCGGACCGCCCGGCTCGTGGTCGCCGGCGTGGTGTCTTTCATGCTCACCTGCCTCCTGTAACGGCTCGCGAAGCGCGTAAACGGACTACGCTTCGGTTAGTGACCTCAAGGTAGCACAAGTGGAGCGTGATCCGTTTTGACTGCCGTCAAGCCCCGCGGACCGCGGGCGGACGCGACCCGCAACCGCCAGCAGCTGCTCGACGTGGCGACCCGCCTGTTCGCTTCGGCCGAGGCCGAGGCCGAGCCGTCGATGCGGGCGATCGCCCACGAAGCCGGGGTCGGCATCGCCACCCTCTACCGGCACTTCCCGACCCGGGAGGCGCTGGTCGACGCGGTCTACCAGGACCAGGTCTCGCGGCTCACCACCGGTGCCCGTGAGCTCCTCGCCGAGCTCGACCCGCCCGCGGCGCTGCGCCGCTGGATGGACTTGTTCGGCGACTGGATCGCGACCAAGAACGGGATGGTCGACACCCTGCTCGCGATGGTCGAATCCGGGGAGATCGCCCATGCCCGCACCCGGACCGAGCTGCTCGCGGCCATCGACCACATCCTCGAAGCCGGCCGCGCGAGCGGGCAGCTGCGCGCCGACGTCCCCGCCGAAGACATCGCCGCCGCCCTCATCGGCATCTTCACCGTGGCCGGCGCGCCCGAGCACGAAGCGATGGCGGCTCGCCTGCTGAACCTCCTGATGGACGGGCTCCGCCCCTCCGCTCACGGCCCGGCCGACGGGTGATCCCAGGGCGGATCACCCGTCGGCGCGTCGCGTCGAGCCGATCTCGTCCAGCTCGGCCAGATCCTGTTCGGAGAGCCGGATCGCCGCGCCCGCGGCGTTTTCGGTCAGGTGCGCCACCGACGAGGTCCCGGGGATGAGCAGGATGTTCGGCGATCGCCGCAGCAGCCAGGCCAGCGCGACCGCCATCGGTGTGGTGCCCAGCCGCGAGGCGACCGCCGACAGCGCCGTGGACTGCAGCGGGCTGAACCCGCCGAGCGGGAAGAACGGCACGTAGGCGATGCCCTGGCCGGCGAGCTCGTCGATCAGCCGGTCGTCGTGCCGGTGCGCGAGGTTGTACATGTTCTGCACGCACACGATCGGCGCGATCGCCCGGGCTTCGGCGACCTGCTCGGTGGTGGCGTTGGACACGCCGAGGTGCCGGATCAAGCCTTCCTGCTGCAGCTCGACCAGGGTGCCGAAGGCCTCGGCGAGCGAGCCGGGCTGCGGTCCCGTGGCGTCGCCGAGGCGGAGGTTCACCAGGTCCAGCCGGTCGAGGCCGAGGGTGCCCAGGTCGTCGTGGACCGCGCGGCGCAGGTCCGCGGGCCGCCGGGCCGGTGGCCAGCCACCCTGCTCGTCGCGGCGTGCGCCGACCTTGGTCACGACGTGGAGCGCTTCGGGATAGGGGTGCAGCGCCTCGCGGATCAGCTCGTTGGTGACGCGGGGGCCGTAAGCACCGGAGGTGTCGATGTGGGTGATGCCGAGGTCGACGGCCGCGCGCAGGACGGCGAGTGCGCCGTCGCGGTCGGCGGGCGGCCCCATGACTCCGGGGCCGGCCAGCTGCATGGCGCCGTAGCCGAACCGGGTGACGGTCAGTTCGCCCAGGGACCAGGTGCCGCCGGGCAGGGAAACGGTGTTCGTGCTCATGCCGTCGATCTTCACGCGCGGCCGGGGGCGGCGGCCAACACCGATCCGGTGCGCTGTGATACTCGGGCGGTATCACAGCGAGGTACGGTGGGGTGTGGACACTGTGGAGACTCGCGAGCTGCGGTACTTCATCGCCGTCGCGGAAGAACTGCACTTCGGCCGGGCCGCCGAACGCCTCGGCATCGCCCAGCCCCCGTTGTCCCGGGCGATCCAGCAGCTCGAGCGCCGGCTCGGCGTCGCCCTGCTGAAGCGCGACCGCCGCGGCGTCTCGCTGACCGGCGCCGGGGAGATCCTGCTGCAGGAAGGGCGGGCGGCGCTCGACGCGGCCACCGCCGCCGTCCGCCGCACCCGTCGTGCCGGGGATGCCGGCCCCGGTGACCGGCTGGTGCTGGCGGTGAAGGCCGGCGCGTTCCACGAGCTGCTGAACAAGCTCCTCGACGCCTACGCGGCCGAGCCCGGCGCCGCCGAGATCGAGGTCTTGCCCAGCGGCATGTGCGAACAGGACGGGATGCTGCGCGACGGCCGCGCCGACGTGGCCCTCATGCACACGCCGTTCAACTCCCTCGCCGGGTTCGACAGCGTCGAGCTGATCACGGAGGGACAGGTGGCGATCCTGCCCGCGCGGCACCCCCTGGCCGAGCGCAAGGTGTTGTCGCTGGCCGAAATCGCGGACGTCCCGGATCTTCCGCTCGCCCGCTGGCCCCGCCACGACGTCTACCCGCCCGGCCCCGGCCCGGAGGTCCACGACCAGACGCAGCTGGCCCAGCTGATCGCCCTCGGCCGCACCATGACGGTCTTTCCCGAGTCCGCCCGCACCTGGCTGTGGGACGAGCACGCCGCCGTCCCCCTGAGCGACGCCCCGGCGGTCACCACCCACATCGTCTGGCCGGCCCACAGCCGCTCGCGCGCCCTGGCCGGGCTGGTCCGGACGGCCTCGCGCCTCTGACGCGGCGCGTTCCCTCAGCGCGTTGCGAGCGCCCGGCGTACCTCGTCGGCGCCCAGCACCACGGGGGAGCGCAGCGAGCCGACCTCGGCGATCTCGATCTCGACCACGTCTCCCGGCCGCAGCCCCTGATCGAGCCCCGGCACCACGGACGTGCCCGTCGAAAGGACGGCGCCGTCGGGGAAGTCGTTGTCCCGCCACAGGTACTCGACCAGCCCGGCCGGTTTGCGGTTGAGCTGCGCGGTACTGGCCTCGCCGGCGAACACCTCGTCACCGTCGCGCAGGACGCGCATGCGGAGGCCGAGCGCCAGCGGGTCCGGCACCTCCCACGCCGGTCGCACCCGCGCCGACACCGCGCACGAACCGGTGTAGATCTTGGCCTGCGGGAGGTACAGCGGGTTCTCGCCTTCGATGCTGCGGGAGCTGACGTCGTCGACCACCACGTACCCGGCGATCTCCCCGGCGGCGGTCAGCAGCAGGCCGAGCTCCGGCTCCGGCACGTCGTTGGCGGAATCGGTGCGGATGGCGATGGGCTCACCGTCGGTGACCACGCGCCACGCGGCCGACTTGAAGAACAACTCGGGCCGCTCGGCGCGGTACACCCGCGCGTAGACGTCCTCGTCGGCACTCTCCTCGCGGCGGGCCTCCTCGGACCGCAGGTAGGTCACCCCGGCGGCCCACACCTCCATCCGGCCGTCCAGCGGCGGCAGCAGGCGCGCCCCGGCCGCGGACACGGGCTCCCCGGCGGCCTCGGCCAGCTCGCGGATCTCCGCCACGGAGTGGCGCAGCAGCTCACTCATCGACGCCACCGCGAGCGGCCGCAGCCGCTCATCGGTGAGCAGGCCGACTCGGATGGTGCCCGTGTCGTCGGCGAATCGCACCAGGTGACTCATTCCGGACCTCCTCGGTCGGTACCGAACCTACGGAGTGCGGAGCGTGGCGGTCAACGAGTGTCGAAAGGCCGGCAGGTGCGGCGAGGCAGGTGCTGTGACGGTTCGACCTCGCGACAGCGGCGTTGGCTGGTCACCGCGCTGGACCGCGCGGCAGGCCTGGGGATCCCGATCATCGCCGTCGACCGGCCCGGGTACGGGGGCAGCAGTCCCGTGGCGTCCGACGGGTCGGTGTTCCTCGCGAACGCGGCCGCACTCGACCACCTCATCGCCGAACTGTGGGAGACGGACGGGGCCGGCACGGCCGGTGTCTTCCTCATCGGCCACCCGATCGGCGTCCCGATCTCGATGGCCATCGGAGCGCGCAAGCCGGAGTGGCCCCTCCTCGGCATGGCCTTGTCGGGATGCCTGCTGCGCGTACCCGAGCGGTTGGCCGGCATCTGGGCGGCGGCCCCGGGGCTGACTCTGGACCCGCCGATCGGGCAGAAGGCCGGCCGATGCCGGGTACTGCCCCTCCGCCGGCCACGCCATCGATTACCACCGGGCGGGTGCCGCTTTTCCAGGTGGGGCAACTGGCCTTCGTGCTGAACTGCGCGGCTTCCGCCGGTCGGCTCAGCCGAGCAGCGGGATGTCCAACCGTCCATAGTGGAATTCGCGGACGGCGTCGACGAGCTCGTCCACGGTGAGGCGGCCGTCGCCGTCGAGGTCGATGCGGTCGAACGTCGCGTCGGAGTCCGCGTCGCTGAGGCCCACTGCCGGGCCGAGCCAGCGGCGCAGCTCCACCTTGCTCACGTACCCGTCGCGGTCGGTGTCGCACAGGTCGGCGATGGCGGCGATGGTCGGGCGGAGCAGGTCCGCGAAACCGCTGTCGCCGCGGTCGTACATCAGTTCCCGGTTGGCGGCGAGGTACTGCTCCTGGTTCATGGCGCCGTCGGGGCCGACGCCCGCGGCTTCGGCTTGGCGCCGGTACATCGCGAGCAGGGCGTCCCGCACGGCCCGGCCGCGGTCGCTGGTCGTGGTTTCGCCGAAGGACTCGACGATGCGGCGCGCTTCCGCGTCGTAGTCGGTGCGATCGATGACGCCGTCCCCATTGGCGTCCCATTTCTCGAATCGCTTGATTTCGTGCTCGGTCCTCAGGGCGGTGGTCATGGCTCATCACCCTAGGAGCGGAAAGCGGTGTCGGACAGTCGCACGAAAGGTGGACCCCGCGGCCCGCTTCACTCTCCGGGAGTCCTACACCTCTACGCGGCCCTCTGCGTAAGCCTCGTGGTTCCCGCACTCCGCCGTGATCTCGGCCGTCGCCTGCGCCGCGGCGACGAAGTCGTCGGCCAGCGGGGAGGTGCGTGCTGCCGCCACCGCGAGGCCCACCTGGCCCGGCGCGAGTTCCGGGACGGGCACGTAGCTGATGTCCGGACGCGAGTAGAACACGGTCTCCGAGCGCGCCACGAACGAGATGCCCCGGCCGGCCGCGACGTGCTCGAGCTTCTCCTCGACCCCGCGCACCCGGAGCCCGGAGTCGGGGTGCGGGCGCCGGGTGGGGTGCGTGCCCGGGCCGGCGTGCCAGACCAGTGGCTCACCGGCCAGGTCGGCCTCGGTGACCTCCTCCTTGCCGGCCAGCCGGTGGCCCACCGGCAGCACCACCATGAGCGGCTCGGTGTACAGCGGAGTCACCCGCAGGCCGGTCTCGTCGAGGGGAAGGCGCACGTAGCCGATGTCGACGCGGCCGTCGAGCAGCATCGAGGCCTGGTCGTCCCCTTCCAGGCGCTGCACGTCCACGGCCACGTCCGGATGGCGGGCCTCGAACGCCCGCGCCGCCGGGATGACCGGGATGCCGGTCCGGAAGCCGACCACGAGCCGCCGGCTGCCGTGAGCCGCCGCGGACACCCGGCGGCGGACCGCGTCCGCGGAGGCCAGCAGCGGACCGGCGTCGGTCAGCAGCTGCCGGCCCGCGTCGGTCAACGCCACGCCGTGGCGATCCCTGGTGAACAGCGAAGCGCCGAGATCCTGCTCCAGCGCGCGGATCTGGCGGCTGAGCGCCGGCTGCGCGATGTGCAGCTCTTCGGCGGCGCGGCCGAAGTGCAACCGGTCGGCCACGGCGGCGAAGTACCGCAGCTTGCGCAGGTCCAGGTCCACGGCGCCTCCCGGTCCGGTGATGCCTTCAGGCTATCACCGCGACCGAAAGAGGTCTTGGACACCGGCTCGGGCCAAGGGCATCGTCAAGGGGGTCCGAGCGAATTCGCCGAAGAATTCGGAAACGGAATTCATGGCGGGGAACGAGCACGGATCAACTCTCTTTCATCCAGTTTCGGAAAGCAGGCACTTCATGAGCAGCATCAGCGTCATCGGCGTGGGGAACATGGCCGGCGCTCTCGCCCGCCGGGCGCTCGCCGGCGGCAACGCCGTCGAGATCATCGGCCGGGACCAGGCGAAGGCCAAGGAATTGGCCGCCACTCTCGACGGGGCCACCGTCGGGACGGCCGGCACCGCCCCGGCGGGGGACATCGTGGTGCTCGCCGTGCCCTACGCCGGCGCGGTGGCCGTGGTCCGTGGGTACGGGGACGCGTTGGGCGGCAAGGTCATCGTCGACATCTCCAACACCTTCAACGCCGACGCCACCGAAGTGGTCACTCCTGAGGGCACTTCCGGTGCCCAGGAGATCGCCAAGGCCGTCCCGGCGAGTGCGCACGTCGTGAAGGCGTTCAACACCGTCTTCGGCCACGTTCTGGCCCAGGGGCACTCGTTGGACGTGTTCTTCGCCGGAGACGACGCGCGGGCCAAGGCGAGTGTGTCGGCGTTCATCGAAAGCCTCGGACTGCGTCCCCTCGATGTCGGCGGCCTGGAGATGGCCCGCTGGCTGGAAGGGGTGGGGCCGCTGCTGATGGGCCTGGCCCGCCACGGCGTGGGGAGCTTCGACCTCGCCCTCGGCGTCAGCGTTTTCGGCTGAGTGCACCCCCACATTTCCCAGGAGCGGTAACGTGCGCGTTTTCGTCACCGGCGGAACCGGCCATTCCGGTTCGTACATCATTCCCGAGCTCGTCGCCGCCGGGCACGAGGTCACCGGCCTGGCCCGGTCGGACACGGCCGCGTCGGCGGTGTCCGCGCTCGGCGCGAAGGTGCGTCGCGGCGACCTCGAGGATCTCGACGGGCTCAAGGAGGCGGCCGCGGATGCCGACGGCGTCATCCACGTCGCGCACCGGCAGGACCTGCTTCCGTCCGGCGGGCTCGACGCCGTGGCCGCGGCGGAGGTCCCGATCATGCTCGCGTACGGCGAAGCACTGGCAGGAACCGGAAAGCCGCTGGTCGCGGCGGGGAGCATCGGCTCGCCCGGGAACCTGGGCCGGCCGGCCACCGAGGAGGACCCGGCCCTTCCCGCCGGCGAGGAGCACAAGGGCACCCTGCGGGCTCGCAACGTCGTGGAAACCGCCGTGGTCGGCCTCGCCGAGCGGGGGGTGCGGTCTTCGGTCGTGCGGATCGCGAACATCGCGCACAGCACGACCGATCGCGCCGGCTTCCTCGTGCGGCTGATCGCGCTGGCGAAGGAGAAGGGCTTCGTCGGCTATCCCGGAGAAGGCGCGAACCTGTGGAACGCCGTGCACATCCGCGACGCCGCCGCCGTGTTCCGCTTGGCGCTGGAGAAGGGACCGGCCGGCCGGTACTGGCACGCGGTGGGGGACGGAGGCATCCCGTTCCGCGAGATCGCCGAAGCCATCGGTGCCCGGCTGGGTCTGCCCGCCGTGAGCATTCCCGTGGACGAGCTGATGGTGCCGGGCTACTTCGGGTTCCTCGCGAACATCGTCACCCGGAGCTACCCGGCGGCCAACCTCGGCACCCGCCGGGCTCTCGGCTGGGAAACCCGTTCAGCCCGGCCTGCTCGCCGGTCTGGACAACGGTCATTACTTCCCCGCCGGCTGACGGGCGGGGACCTGCGCAAGGACGCCGTGGCAGACTTCGGGGACCACGATGCCCGGTCAGAGGAGCACGACGCATGACCGATCGCCCGGCCCGGCGAACGCAGGAGCAACGGCGCGCCGAGACCGAGCGGCGCGTGCTGGACGCCGCGATGGCGCTCATCGCCCGCAGCGGGTCGCGGGCCGTCACGCTCGCCGAGGTCGGGGAAGCCGCCGGCTACAGCCGCGGCATCGTCTACCACCACTTCGGCAGCCGGGAACGGCTGCTGGAAGCCGTGCTCGACCAGGCGCAGCGGTTCGACGTCCCCGCCTACCAGGGGAACAGCCTGGACCACCTGGTGCGGATCATCGAGGCGTACCTGCGCCACGTCGTGCGGCAGACACCGTCGGCGCGCGCGTTCCTGCAGCTGTGGGGCGAGGCGATCGCGGCCGACCCCGTGCTGGCGCCGCTGTTCGCCCGGCGGGACGCCGACTTCCGGCAGCTCCTGGCGGACGTGGTCCGCCAGGGCGTCGCCGACGGGTCCGTCCGGCCCGACGCGAACCCGGCCGCGGCCGCCGTGCTCGTCGTCGCCCTGGTCCGGGGGACCGGTCTACAGCTCATCGCCCAGCCTCCGGTGCGCAACGTCCCCACCCTCATCCGGGAGGCGATGCGCGCGGTACGCGCGGCCTTCGCGGTCACGCCGTAGCTTCCGGCCAGTGGTCTCCCGCGCCGTCCGCTGCTACATTTACTTGCATACATGCACGCAACTTAGGAGTGAAGATGGCTGTTCCGCTGGTACTCGTGCACGGCAATCCCGAGAACTCCGCCGTGTGGGGACCGCTGCTCGCCGCGCTCGGCCGCGACGACGCGATAGCGCTGTCCCCGCCCGGCTTCGGGGTGCCCGCGCCGGACGGCTTCTCCGCCACCGTCGACGGCTACCGCGAGTGGCTCGCCGCGCGGCTGGAGCAGTTCCGGGAACCCGTCGATCTCGTCGGCCACGACTGGGGCGGCGCACACGTCGCCGGGATCGCGATGACCCGCCCGGATCTGATCCGCAGCTGGGCGTCGGACGCGCTCGGCCTTTTCGACCCGGGCTACGTCTGGCACGCGCGGGCCCAGGTGTGGCAACAGGAGGGGGCGGGCGAGGCCTCGGTGAAGGAGATCTTCGGCGGCACGCTGGCGCAGCGCCTGGAGGTCGTCGGCGCGCTCGGGATGACCGGCCCGGTCGCGGAACGCGTGGCCGCCGGGATGGACGACGGCATGGGGCGGGCGGTGCTTTCGCTGCTGCGGTCGGCCGCCCAGCCGGCGATGGCCGACGCGGGCCGCGGTCTCGCGAAGGCGCGACAGCGGCCCGGCCTGGCCCTGATCGCCCTCGCGGACGCCGACCAGGCCAGTGGAACGCCCGCGCAGCACCGGTCCGCGGGCGAGGCCGCCGGCGCCGAGATCGCCGAACTCGCCGATGTCGGGCACTGGTGGCCGGTGACGGACCCCCACCCGGTGGCGCGCGCCCTGACCGCGTTCTGGTCCCGTTTGGACGGTTAAGACCGGCGGTCGTCGCAGGTGCCGGTCAGCGGTGGTCGGCCGGGCCGCTCGTGGTGATCGCCGGGCTGACGATCGCCGCGAGCCGCAGCTTGGTCTCGTCCTCGCTGCCGGGAGCTGCGGTCATGATCACGATCTTCAGCTCGGAGTCGCCGTCGGTCAGCACGTCGCAGTCCACCGTGACCGGTCCCACCGCGGGGTGCTCGATCGTCTTGTGGTCTTCACGGTGGGCGGTCACGGTGCCGGCCGCCCACAGCTCGGCGAAGCGCCGGTTTCCCTTGTGCAGGACGCGGATCAATTCGGCCAGGCGCTTGTCGTACGGGAAGCGCCCGGTGGCGCGGCGCAGGTCCGACACGACGGCGGCGTCGGTCGCCGCACTGTCCAGTTCGGACACCGGCCACAGCGCGAGGCGAGCGGGCCCGGCGTCGACCGGGAACCGGTCGCGGGCGAAGTTGCGCAGCTGCGGCGGCGCGGACGCGGGATGGCCGAGCAGCGCGGCCCACCCGGGGTTCCACCAGATCAGCTGCCAGTCCGCCGCGAAGACGGCGACCGCGACGTCCCCCAGCCGGGTGAGGACCCGGCGGACACCGGGCGGGATGTGGTCGGAGATCGCGCCGTCCGCCGGCGGGGCGAGGCGGGCCAGCCGGTACAGGTGGTCACGCTCGGCGGTGGACAGCTGCAGGGCGCGTGCCAGCGCCGCCACGACCGACGCCGAGGGCGTCGTGGCCCGCCCCTGCTCCAAGCGCACGACGTAGTCGACCGACATGCCGGCGAGCTCGGCGAGCTCCTCGCGGCGCAGGCCGGCCGCCCGACGCGACCGGGCCGCCGGCAGTCCCGCGGCCGACGGCGGCAGCCGATCCCGCCAGGTGCGGATCATCGCACCGAGCTGCGTGGGGGAGTGCGGGGTCATGACGTCCATCATCCCGCAGCCGCCACCGCCGGAGGTGGTACTGCTGTTCCTACCGTCGAGGCGTCCCTGGCCGCGGCGCCGCGAGGGGACGAAGGTGGACTCCATGACGATCACCTTCATCACCGGGGCGAACAAGGGGCTGGGCCGTGAGACCGCCCGCCGTCTCGTCGCACTCGGCCACACCGTCCTGCTCGGAGCCCGCAACCCCGAACTGGGCGCCGAAGCCGCCGCCGCCCTCGGTGCGCGGTTCGTCCCCATCGACGTGACCGACGACGCCTCCGTGGCCGCCGCGGCCGCGAACGTCGCCGAGCACGAGGGCTCGATCGACGTCCTGATCAACAACGCCGGCATCAACGGCCCCGTCGGCGACCCCAGCGCCCTCACCGCGGCGGACGCCTTCGGGGTCTTCGACGTCAACGTCGTCGGCGCGATCCGGACGACCACCGCGTTCCTGCCGCTGCTGCGCCGGTCGGCGGACCCGGTCATCATCAACGTCAGCAGCGGGCTGGGCTCGCTGGCCATCACGCACGACCCGGCGCGGATCGAGTCGAAGGTCATCGTGCCGCTCTACACCGCCTCGAAGGCGGCGCTGACGATGCTGACGACCCAGTACGCCAAGGCGCTGACCGACATCCGCGTCAACGCCGTCGACCCCGGCTACACGGCGACCGACCTCAACGGCCACAGCGGTCCGCAGACCGTGACCGAAGGCACGGACGCCATCGTCGGCCTCGCGACCGAGAAGCCCGGCGCCGGCTCCGGGCGGTTCGTCGACCGGGACGGCGACCTCGCCTGGTCCTGAGCCCGGCCGGGGCCGTCCTCGTTCACGGCCGGGAATCCGGCTTGGCCGTGGTGGCCCCGGCCAGGACCGCGTCGCTGAGGGCCGTCGGAGTGAGGGCGACGAAGGCTTTCTGCACCCGGCTGAGGCTGTCGAGCAGATAGCGGCGCTTGGGGTGGGGGGACGTCAGGGCGTGCTCGACGGCCTTGACGGCCTTCCGGGGATCGCTCGCGAGTTTCTGCAGCCGCGCCAGGAGCTTCCGGTTCCCGGTGAGGTGGGACGCGTACAGCTCCCGGTGCGGTCCGGCCAGGTGCGCGGTCATGCGGTCGTAGTCCTCGAGCATGTCGCCCCACATGTCGGTGCGGATGGGGCCGGGCTCGATGAGGGAGACGCGGATCCGCCACGGGCGCAGCTCCATGCGGAGTGCGTCGGCCAGGGACTCGATCGCGTACTTGGAGGCGGAGTAGGCGCCGGTGCCCGGGGTGGTGAGCACTCCGGAGAGCGAGGACAAGGCCGCCGGCGAACGGGGCGCGCGCGTTCTCGAACACACCGCGGTGACCGGGCTGGTCCCGCACCCCGACGGCTCGGTCACGCTGCGCCTGGCCGAGGGCGACGAACTGCGCGTCACCCGTGGGGTGGTCCTCGCGGCCAACCGGGGGGTGCCGCGGCTGCTCGCGGACTCGTTCGGCCTGAGCCTGCCCGTGTGGGAGAAGGCCACGCAGGTCACGTTCGTCGCGTCACCGCCGGGCTTCGCCCTCAACCACCAGGTCGGGCACACCCGGCGCGCGCTTTCGGTGAAGCTGACCGACGAGGGCCAGGTGATGCTGTCCGGCGGGCGGCCGGGGGGCTGGGATGCGGCGAGCGGCGTCGGCACGCCCGATCCGGAGGTCCTGCGGGCCAGCCTGGCCGACGCGGCCGCGACCCTCCCGGCGCTGGCCGGTGCCGAGGTCCTCGCCGTCGACACCAGCCGTGCCGACACCAGCACCATCGACCTGATCCCGGTCATCGACACCGTGCCGGGCCACGCGTCGGTGTTCGCCGGCACCGGGTGGAGCGGCCACGGTTTCGCACTGGCCCCGGCGGTCGGCGAAGCGCTGGCGGACTGGGCGCTCGACGGGGAACGCCCGGAAGTGCTGCGGCCCTTCAGCTTCGCTCGGCTGGGGGTGGGGTAGGGGAGCCGAAGCGCGGTCCGGGGTGATCATGCTGCCGGGGTCCGGGCGACAATCGGAAGATGACGATGCCCGATACCTCGAACGTCGCCGTGGTCGGTCCGGGGGCGATCGGTACGACCGTCGCGGCGGCGCTGCATCAGGCGGGACGCACGCCGAGGCTGTACGGCCGCACGGCTCGTGACCAGCTCGTGCTGCGGACCGCGGAGGATCGGATCGTGGTGCCGGGGCCCGTCCGGGTCGAGGTGACCGAGGATGTGGTCCCGGCCGATCTCGTGTTCCTGGCCGTCAAGGCGACGCAGGTCGAGGCGGCCGCGCCGTGGCTGGCCGCGCTGTGCCGGCCCGGCACGGTGGTCTGCGTCCTCCAGAACGGGGTCGACCAGGAAGCCACCGTCGCGGCCCACGCTCCCCGTTGCCAGGTGCTGCCCAGTGTCGTGTGGTTTCCGGCGCAGGCCCAGGCCGACGGCTCGGTGTGGCTGCGCGCCGAGGCCCGCCTGACGGTGCCGGACACCCAGCCGGGCCGCGTGGTGTCCGAAGCGCTGTCCGGGAGCCTGTGCACGGTCGAGCCGGCGACCGACTTCCTTTCGCCGGCGTGGCGCAAGCTCCTGCAGAACGCGCTCGCCGGGCTCATGGTCCTCACCGGCAGGCGAGCCGGCATGTTCGCCCGCGCCGACATCGCCGAACTCGGGCTCGCGTACCTGCGGGAGTGCCTCGCCGTGGCCCGGGCCGAGGGGGCCGACCTCGACGACGCGGTGCCGCAGGAGATCGTCGCCGGCTTTCGGGCCTATCCGCCCGACCTGGGCACGTCGATCCTGACCGACCGGGAGGCCGGGCGGCCCCTCGAATGGGAGGTCCGGAACGGCGTCGTGCGGCGATGTGGACGGCGGCACGGCATCCCGACACCGATCAGCGACCTGGTCGTTCCGCTGCTCGCCGCCGCCAGTGACGGGCCAGGGTGACGCGGCGGTCCTGACACGGCGCTGAAGGCCGTCTTCTCCGGTTCGTCCGGGAGGCGGCCTTCGTGCTGTCGGCCGACGACCGCGAACCGGCACTTGACCGGACATTTGCTCAATTGTACGGTCAATTCATGTCAGAGGCGTTGCACCTGCGGATCAAGCGGGCGATCGAAGAGCAGATCCACTCCGGGGCGCTGCCGGCCGGAGCGCGGCTGCCGACCGAGAAAGACCTGTGCGACCAGTACGGCGTCAGCCGCGCCACCGCGCAGCGCGTGCTCAACGACCTGGCGAAAGCGGGCCTGGCCGTCCGGCGGCGGCGGCACGGCACCTTCGTCGCGGACGGCGTGCGGCAGGTCAACCTGCTCAACTTCGTCGTGCCCGGCACCGCCGAGAAGGGTGCTCCGGGCCGCCACGAGATCGTGTCCGCGCGGATCACCACGGCCGCCGACGCCGTCCTCGCCCTGCCCGGCGCCGAGCCGGACACCGCCGTGGTCGAACTCGTCCGCCGCAAGCTGGATCTGCGCGAGCGACCGCAGTCGATCGAGCGGCACGTCCTGCTCTTCTCGGTGGCTCCCGACCTGCTGGACGAGGACCTCGAACACCTCGTCAGCCTCGCTTACCTGCGACGCCGGGGCGTGCCGGTCGACACGATCCGGCTCTACCTCGACCCGGTGAACCTCGACGAACACGACGCGGGCCTGCTCGACAGCGAACCGGGCACGGCGACCATGCGGCGGCGCCGGGAGCTGCGCGTCACCGACGGGAGCGTCGTCGAAGTCGTCACCGCGCTCGTCCGCCCGGGTACCGCCGAGTTCTTCGTCGAGCTGCCCGCTTCGGCCGTCTGAGCACTGTCCACTGTGTCCACTTCGAAAGGGAGGTTCGCGGATGAAGGTCATCGTGGTCGGGGCCGGTGTGCTGGGGACCGCGGTCGCGCGGGCGCTCGCCGTCGCCGGCGAGGAGGTGCTGCTGCTGGACCGCTGGCGGCCGGGCCGCGGGACCACCTCGACGACGTTCGCGTGGACCAACGCGAACCGGAAGCTCGACCCGGCCTACCACCGGCTGAACGTCGCGGGGATGGCCGAGCACGCGGACCTCGCCCGGCGGCTGCCCGGCCCGCCGTCGTACTTCCCCAGCGGCGCCCTGCACTGGGCGGACGCCGCGAGCGCGCGCTGGCTCACGGACAACGTCGACCGGTTGCGGGCCCTGGAATATCCGGTGCGGTGGATCGAGCGCGACGAAGCGACGCGGATCGCCGGAGCACTCCGGATCCCCTCGGACGCGGTGTCGTTCGCGCACTTCCCGAGCGAGGGGTACGTCCTGCCGGACCGGCTGCTGGGAAACCTGCTCGCGGACGCCGAGCGTCACGGGGCGACGTTCACGATCGGCGAGGTCGTCACGATCGACGACGGCCCCGGCGAAGTGTCCGTCACGCTGGCCGGCGGCGAGGTCCGCACGGCCGACCGGGTCGTCCTGGCGACCGGCCGCTGGAGCGAGCGGCTCGCCGCGGGAGCCGGGATCGACCTGCCGATGCTGACCGACGCCGGGCGGGGAGCGCCGGCGATCGGGCTGCTCGGCTACGTGCGCACCCCCGGGATCGACCTGCGCTGCGTGGTCCATTCGCCGGGGCTCAACCTGCGTCCCGCGGCCGGCGGGCACACCGTCGTGCAGGCTCTCGACCTGAACGCCACCGTCGACCCGGCCGACCCGCCGTCCCCGGACGGGCCGATCGCACGCGAGATCGCCCGGCGGCTCTCGGCCGTGCTTCCCGAACCGGCCCCGGCCCCGGAAATCGACCTGCGCGTCGGGTTCCGTTCCCTGCCCGCGGACGGCCACACGATCGCCGGGTACGGCTCCCCCCGTGTCTACTGCCTCGTGTCGCACAGCGGCGTCACCCTGGGGCCGCTGCTGGGCCGCCTGGTCGCGACCGAGCTCGTGACCGGCCGGGGCCAGGAGCTCCTCGACGCGTTCCGCCCCGCCCGCTTTGCCGGCCGGCGGCGCCCGGACTTCGCAGCAGACCAGGACGCCACCCGGCTGGGTGAGCAATAAGTCCCCACCACGGAAGGCCGATCGGGATGACCGAAACGCACCGAAGCACCACTGCTCCCCGGACCGGGATGACCGTTCTCTTCCGCGTCATCGGCGCGATCGAACGCGCCGGGAACAAGCTGCCGCACCCGTTCTGGCTGTTCTGGATCCTGGCCGGGGTGCTGGCGGTCACCAGCCTCGTGCTGGCGCTGGCCGGCGTCCACGTCACCCTGCCGAAGACCGGCGAGGTCGTCGAGGTCAAGAACCTGCTTTCGCTGGACGGGATCGGCTTCGCCGCGAAGTCCGCATTGGACAACCTCGCGAAGTTCCCGCCGCTGGCGGTCATCCTCGTCATGCTGCTCGGAGTGAGCGTCGCCGAGAAGAGCGGCCTCCTCGAAGCCCTCCTGCGGATCACCGTGGTCCGCCTGCCCGGGCGCTGGGTGACGTTCGCGATCGCGTTCAGCGGGATGATCGCGCACATCATGAGCGACTCGGCGTACCTCGTGATGATCCCGTTGGGCGCACTCGCCTTCCGCGCGGCCGGCCGCAGTCCGGTGCTCGGGGTGATGGTCGCCTACGTCGCGGTGTCGGCGGGCTTCAACGCCAGCCCGCTCGTCACCCCGTCCGACGCCATCCGGTCGTCGCTGACCGCCGCGGCGGCGAAGACCGTCGACCCCGGCTACGTGGTGACGCCCGTCGCGACGTACTTTTTCTCCGCGGTGTCGTCGGTGGTCCTGGCCGGGCTGATCACCCTGGTCGTCGAGCTCGTCCTGGCCAAGCGGCCCGAGTTCGCACCGTCCGAAGAGGACGGTGACCCCGCCGCGGCCGCCCCGGCCATCCGGCTGACCGCGGTGGAACGCCGGGCGATGAAGGTGACCGCCGGGGTGTTCGTGCTGTTCGTGGCGGTGGTCGCGGTGCTCGTGGTGCTGCCGGGCTCGCCGCTGATGGGGGCCGGCGGCAGTTTCGTGCAGTCGGCGGTCGTGGTGAACATCAGCGTGTTCATCGCCCTGCTGTTCGCGATCCTGGGCTTCGGCTACGGCCGGATCACCGGCACCATCCCGTCGCTGTCGGACGTCCCGGTGATCATGGCCGGGGGAGTGGCCAAGATCGCTCCCGTGCTCGTGCTCTTCTTCGCCGTCTCGCAGTTCCTGGCCTACTTCACGTGGACCGGCATCGGGTCGGTCGTGGCGGTCGGGGGCGCGGACCTCCTGCGTTCGCTGAACGCGCCGCACCTGGTGGTGCTGCTCGCCATCGTGCTGGCCGTCGCCCTGCTGAACATGCTCGTCACCAGCGGGTCGGCGATGTGGGCGATCCTCGCGCCGATCCTGGTGCCGATGATGATGTACTTGCAGGTGCGCCCGGAAGCGGCGATGGGTGCCTTCATGATCGGCGACTCGGTCACCAACGCGGTGACCCCGATGAGCCCGTACTTCGTGCTGGCGCTGGGCTTCGTGCAGCAGTACCGGAAGAACGCGGGAATCGGGACCCTGATGTCCTTCACCGTGCCGATCGCGTTCGTCTTCCTGATCGCCTGGTCGGCGCTGTTCGCGCTCTGGTACGGCCTCGGCCTGCCGCTGGGCCCGGGGGTTTCCCTCCGGTAGGGCCCGCTCATCCCAGCCGCGCCGCCCGGGTCAGGAGGTGGCGCCGCTCGGGCTCGCTGGTGGTGCGCCGGGCCGCCTCGCGGTAGCCGGCGCGGGCCGCGTCGTGGTCGCCGGCCAGCTCCAGCAGGTGGGCCCGCACCGACACGAGGTGGTGGGAGACGGCGATGCGCCCGTCGGCCGCGACGGTGTCGAGCAGGGCCAGCCCCGCCGCGGGGCCGTGGACCTCGGCCACCGCGACCGCCCGGTTGAGCGTCACTGCCGGGTTGGGGGCCACGCGCTCGAGCACCGTGTAGAGGGCCAGGATCTGCGGCCAGTCGGTGACGTCGGCGGTGGGTGCCTCGTCGTGGACGGCGGCGATGGCGGCCTGCAGCTGGTACGGGCCGATCGGGCCGCTCGCCAGGGCGGCGGTCACCAGCGCCACGCCTTCGGCGATGGCTTCGGTGTCCCAGAGCGTCCGGTCCTGTTCGCTCAGCGGCACCAGCGAGCCGTCCGGCGCCGTGCGGGCCCGGCGGCGGGCGTCGGTCAGCAGCAGCAGGCCCAGGAGCCCGGCCACCTCACCGTCGCCGGGGACCAGCCGGTGCAGGTCGCGGGCCAGCCGGATGGCCTCGGCCGTCAGCTCGGCCCGCACCAGCCGCGTTCCCGACGTGGCCGTGTAGCCCTCGTTGAAGACGAGGTAGATCACCTGGAGCACGACCCCGAGCCGCGCCGCCTGCTCGGCCGGCGGCGGCAGGGCGAAGCCGGCTCCGGCCGCCTTGATGCGCTGCTTGGCCCGGCTGATGCGCTGCGCCATGGTCGCCTCGGGCACGAGGAAGGCCCGGGCGATCTCGGCGGTCGACAGGCCGCCGACGGCCCGCAGGGTCAGCGCGATCTGCGACGGGGGCGTCAGCGCCGGGTGGCAGCACAGGAACAGCAGCGTGAGGGTGTCGTCGTGCTCCTCGCCACCGGCGGGAGGGGGCGGCGTGCGGAGGGCGTCGGCCTCCTCCCGCCGGCGGCGGGCGGCGTCACTGCGCACGTGGTCGGCGAGGCGGCGCGTCGCCACCGTCACCAGCCACGCCCGGGGGCTCTCCGGCCACCCCTCCACCGGCCACTGGGCCGCGGCCGCCACCAGCGCCTCCTGGACGGCGTCCTCGCAGGCGTCGAACCGGCCGTAGCGGCGCACCAGCGCGCCGAGCACCTCCGGGACCAGCCGCCGGACGGCCCGCCAGCCGGTCACGGCTCGAGGGTGGCCTCGTGCATGAGTGGCCGGACCTCGACCCCCCAGTGGCGCGCCGAGGGGTTGCGAGCCGCGATCTCCAGGGCCCGGTCCAGGCTGTCGCAGTCGAGGATCGTGAAGCTGCCCAGGTACTCCTTGGCCTCGGCGAAGGGGCCGTCGGTCACCACCGGCGTCCCGCCGGCGACCCGGACCATCTTGGAGTTCATCTGGTCGGCCATCCCGTAGGCGCCGACCAGCTCACCGGACTCGAACAGCTCCTGGTTGAGGGCGTCGGTCTCGCGGATGAGCTCGGCGAGCGCCTCCGCGCCGATCGAGCCGAAGGCTTCTTCGTTGCCGTAGATCAGCAGCATGTACTTCACCGTGCGCTCCTCCGCTCCGCCTGGGCCGGTCCGACCAGCTCGCCGCTGGAACCACGATCGTCCAGCACCAGTTTCGACCGCCCGGTGACGGTATAGCGGAGGTGGGTGACCCCCGGCGACTCGACGACGCGGTCCGGGACGAGCTCGATGCCGTCGTCCGCGCCGAGGCCGAGGCCGGCGTCGAACAGGCGCTGGCCGTCACCCAGCAGCACCGGCGCGACGTGCAACTCGAACTGGTCGAGCAACCCGGCGCGCAGGATCTGGCGCAGGAGCTCCCCGCCGCCGGCCACGGCCACGTCCTTGCCGCCGGCGGCGTCCCGGGCCAGCTCGACGGCCCGCTCGGGTCCTTCGGTGACGAAGGTGAAGGAGGTACCACCCCGGCGTTCGAGCACCTCCCGGGGGCGGTGGGTGACGACGAACACCGGGGCGTGGAACGGCGGCTCGTCACCCCAGGGGGCCTCGCCGGCGTCGAACATGCGCCGGCCCATGACGTAGGCGCCGGCCGCGGCGAACGTCTCCGCGATGATTTCCGAGTCGATCGACTGCTCGCCGCCGGTGCCGCCCTGCCGCTCGCGCCAGGCCGCGGCGTCGACGGCCCAGCGGGTGACCCGGAAGAACCCGGGCGCTTCGGGTCCCTTCATCCAGCCACTCATGTCCGTGGCGCCCGGCGCGTCCCGCGGTCCGGTGTAGAAGCCGTCGAGGGACACCGACATCTGGGCGGTCACCTTGGTCATCGTGCGTGCTCCTGCCGTGGGGGCGGCCCGCTCGGCCGCCGGTGCCCACTGGTCGGAGCCGAGCGCTCGTTCTCGACATGCGCCGACGAGAAATTTTTCGGAGCTTCGACACCTGGCGTTCCCGATCGACCGGATCCCCGGCGTCATCCCGGTCCTCGGTCAGGCCGACGACCGGTCATGATCACGCCGCGGACGCGTTTTCGGCCCGCGCCGGCGAGCGGGTGTCGGTGACCGCGGTGTACACGGCGGTGGCGTCGAGCGCGGGATCCCACAGGACGGTGCCGACGACGTGGGCGAGCTTGCGTCGCCGGTGCTGCTCGGTGTCGGTGAGCGCGACGTCCGTCGGGCGGCCGTTCTTGACCGCGTAGACCGCGCGGGTCACGAGGACGGCTTCCTGCCGGGTCGTGCCGAGGTCGGCGGCCGCCGCGAAGATCTTCTCCGCCGCGGCGCGGGCGAGGTCGTTCATCGTCGTCTTTCCCCCGGGGACGGGCCGGGTCACGCGGCGGCGAGCCCGGCTCGCCGACGAAGAGCGGGCTGCTGCGGTTCTTCGGCCAGGAGGTCTTCGGCGCGGGCCAGGAAATCGTCGATCGCGCGCAGCCGGGCCGCGGTGCGCCGTTCGGCTTCGGCGGCCCGCTCCCGCACGGCCGCGGCGCGGCGGTGTGCCGTCGCGACGATGGCGTCCGCTTCGGTCCGGGCGCACTCGAGCATGAGCCGGACGCGCTCGCCGAGCGCGCCCGGGTCGGCCGGCGTGCGGGCCAGCCGGTTCAGCCGGGTACGCAGGTCATCGACCTCCGCGCGGGCCGATTCCAGGTGCCGCAGAAGGGTTTCGGCCTCGGCGACGGCGGCGTCGCGGTCGAGGGTCAGCAGCCGGATCTCTTCGTTCAGGTCGGCCAGGTGCTCGTCGACCTGCTCACGGTCGTAGCCGCGGACCGCGAGGGCGAAGGACACCGGCAGCGGCAGGGAACCGGGCGTCACGTCGTGCTCCGGTCGCGCAGGGCGGCGTCGAGTCCGGCAAGGCCGGTGGCGGTGCGCAGCGCCGGTGGGTCGAGCCGGCCGACGCGGTGGTCGTCTTCGCGCAGTGCGGTGACGAACCGGGCGATCTTCCCCGGGGCCGGGGTGATGGTGGGCCCGCCGAGGTAGCGCACGACGATGAGGTCTTCGCCGGAGTGGGTCTCGACGGCGGCGGCCCAGCCGCGGACCTCGTCCCACAGCAGGGCGACGTCCCGGCCGGGGTACCCGGGCAGGTGCTCGTCGAGCGCGACGTAGGCGGAGACGGGGGTGTCGTGGTCGACGGTGCAGGATTCGGGGCCGATGCCGAGTGCGGTGGTGACGTCGGCGAGGTAGGTCCACAGCGCGGTGAGGGCGGGGTGGCCGGCCGGGATGTGCAGCGATGCGGTCACGGGTGCGGATGCCTTCCGGGGACAGTGTCTTCCGAGTCTTTCGAGGACAGTGCCTTTCGGAGACGGCCTTGGGATGGGCGTGGCCGGCGCAGGACCGGGCCGGGGTGCCGGTCCTGCGCCGGGCGGGCTCGTCAGGCCTGGATCTCCTTGCGGTCGCCGGCCGCGCCGGTGATGTCGATGCGGCGTGGCTTGGCCTTCTCGGCGACCGGGATGCGCAGGGTGAGCACGCCGGCTTCGTAGTCGGCGGTGATGTGGTCGGTGTCGAGGGTGTCGCCGAGGAACAGCTGGCGGGAGAACACGCCGAGCGGGCGTTCGGACACCTGCATCTGGACGTCATCACCGCCGGCCGCGGGCCGTCGTTCGGCCTTGACGGTCAGGACGTTGCGTTCGATGTCGAGCTCGATGGCGTCCTTCGTGACGCCGGGCAGGTCGAAGCAGACGACGAACTCGTCGCCGGCGCGGTAGGCGTCCATCGGCATCGCGGCCGGCTTGGACCAGGTGCCGGGGCCGCCGAAGACCTGCTGGGCGAAGCGGTCCAGTTCCCGGAAGGGGTCGGTGCGCATCAACATGGGGTCCACCTCCTGGCTCGATGATCTGGTGTCAACACGCACTACTGTTCTAACATGTCATCGAAACGATGACAAGTGATTGGTCGTCGAAGGGATGACAGATGGTGGACCGGGATCCGATCGGCGCCGTGCGGGACGTGCACGAGGTGGTGCTGGCGGCGGGCCGCGGCGAGGTGCCGGCCGATCGGCTGCTGGCCACGCTGGCCTCGTTGCGTTCGCTGCGGGAGCAGCTGGCCGGGTGGGAGCCGGAGCTGATCGCCGCGGCGCGCTCCGGCGGTACCAGCTGGGCGGCCCTCGCGCCGGCACTGGGCGTGGCGAGCAGGCAGGCCGCGGAACGGCGGTTCCTCCGGCTGCGGCCGTCGGCGTCGGGAGAGACGACGGGGGAGGCGCGGGTCGACGCCGAGCGGGACCGCCGTGCGGGTGATCGCGCGGTCGCGGACTGGGCTCGCCGCAACTCCGCGGTGCTGCGGCAGCTGGCCGGTCAGGTCAGTGCGCTCGAAGACCTGGACGGCGAGGCGCGCGTGAACGCCGACCGGCTCGGCGCGGCCCTCGGCGACGACGACGTCACCAGCCTGCTGCCCCCGTTGGCAGCGGTCCGCGCCCACCTGAAGCGCGCTCACGCGGGCCTGGCCGACCGGGTCCGTGCCATCGGCGACCACGTCGACCTGGTGCGCCGCGACGCCGCCGGGCACCGTCGCGGGCGCGCCGTCTGACCACGGCGGCCCGGGGTCAGGCGTCGAGCTGTGACCGCGGCGACGATCCGCGGGTTGCCGGACTGCGGGCGACCGGCGAACCCGGCGTTCTCCACCGGGTGGAAGTTCATCGAAGCGCTCGACGGCCGCGGTGACGTGGTCCGGCTCACCGATGAGTTCGGGGCCTCGGGCGCGTCATACGTGCAGAGGCCGAAGTTCGCGGGGAAGAAGGTGTTGTCCTGGTGACCGACGTGACGAGCCCGCCGCGGCCGGAGAAGTTCGACGAGCCCGCGTTCGCCGCGCTGGTCGAACGCCACCGCGCGGAGCTGCACCTGCACTGTTACCGGTTCATGGCGGCGACGCAGGACGCGGAGGACCTGGTCCAGGAGACGTTCCTGCGCGCGTGGGCGAAACGCGCGAGTTTCCAGGGCCGGTCGACGTTCCGGGCGTGGCTGTACGGCATCGCGACGAACGCGTGCCTCGACGCGCTTCGCCGCCGTGCGCGGCGGGTGACCCCGCCGGAGGTGACCGGTCCGGCCAATCCGCTGGCCCGGCCGGGGCCGGCGACGGACCTGCCGTGGCTGGAGCCGTACCCGGACCTTCTCTTGGAGAACGTCGTGGCCGCCGGGGTGGACCCGGAAGCGATGCTGGTCCGCCGGGAGGCGACCGAGCTGGCGTTCATGGCCGCGATCCAGCACCTGCCGCCGCGGCAGCGTGCGGTGCTCATCTTGCGGGATGTCGTCGAGTGGTCGGCGAAGGAAACGGCCACGGCGTTGGGCATGACGGTCGTGTCGGTCAACAGCGCGTTGCAGCGCGCCCGGGAGACGCTCAGGAGGCGCTGGGTGCGCGACGACACCGGTCACCAGGCGCTCTCGCGCCTCAGCGAGGTCGAGAAGTCCCTGCTCGCGGGCATGGTCGAGGCGTGGGATCGGACCGACATCGACGCGGTCGCTGCTCTGCTCGGCGCGGACGCGCGCTTGGTGATGCCCCCGACGACGTCGTGGTACGACGGGCGGGAGGCGGTCACGACCTTCCTCGCCTCGCACGCGTTCACCCCGGGCATGGCGGGCCGCATGCGCGCGGTGGCGACTGCTGCGAACCGCCAGCCGGCGCTGGGTGTTTACATCCGGGACGAGCGGGGCCGTTTCCGGCCGTTCGCGTTGCTGGTGCTGACCGTCGGGGACGGCGCGGTCAGCGAGCTGACCCTGTTCCACCTGCCTCGGCTCTTCCCGCTGTGCGGCTTGCCGGCCGAGCTGTAGACCATCCGCGCGGCCGCTCGGCGCCGGCCCGGGAAAGTCGGCGGCGATCCGGCTCTCGAGGTCAGCGGTCCGGCTTGCCGGGTGGCCGCCGGAGGATGCGCTCGATGTGGTTCCTCGCTTCGCGGCCCTCGGGGATGTTCTGCATGACCCAGTTGTGGAACATGCCGGGGTATTCGCCGTAGTCGACGTCGATGCCCGCGTCCCGGGCGCGGGCGGTGAAGCGGCGCGCGTCGGGCAGGAGGAGGTCGCGGGTGCCGATGAACAGGCTGAACGGCCCCAGGCCGGTCAGGTCGGCGTGCAGCGGGCTGATGCGGGGGTCGTGCGGCTCGGTGCCCTCGGCGTACATCCGGCCGGCTTCGCGCAGGCCGGTGATGCCGAGCATCGGGTCATGTTCGTCGAGGACGACGGAAATCGGGTCCTCGAGGGTGATGTCGAGCCACGGCGAGATCAGCACGAGCCGGGCGGGCTGCGCCCGGCCGGCGTCGCGCAGCCGCTGAGCGATCGCCAGTGCGAGCGCGCCGCCCGCCGAGTCGCCGGAGACCACCAGGTCTTCGGCCGGCCAGTCGTCGGCGATCCGTTCGTAGGCCGCGTACACCATCGGCAGCGTCTCGGTGTGGTCGTGCCGGGGGACCAGCGGGTAGATCGGCAGGGTGACGGCGCATCCGAGCCGGTCGACGAGGTCGACGGCGAAGCTCCAGTGGTGGGTCTCGATCTCCTCGACGTACCCGCCGCCGTGCAGGTGCAGCACGTGCGTGCCCGCGGTCGCGCCCCGGCGGGGCCGGAGTGTCCAGCACGGGAACCCGCGGACGTCCTGCCGCTCGATCGTGCAGGTCCGGCGCAGCCGCCGCGGCGGGCGGGCCATCGACGGACGCTGGTGGCGGTGGAGCCGGTGGTGCAGGGCCCGGGCATCGTCGTAGAAGCGCTTCTGGCCCGTGGCGCGCAGGTATGCCATGTACAGCTGTGCCTTCGTGCTCACCATGCCCGGCGGTTACCCCGTCGACGCGGCCGGTGAACGCGCCGGTTAGGCCCGGCCGGACCGGGTACGTGCGGTCCGGGGTGATGATGGACGTGATCGAGAGCGCTGACCTGCCCACGCTGAAGGACCTGGACGACATGGCCGGCCTGTTCGAGACCGAGGGCGGCGAAGACCTCTACGTCCGGTGGTCGCGCGGGCCGGAGACCGATCTGGGCAACGGCCTCGACCAGGCCAGCCGGGACGGGCTGACCGGCATCCGGCTGCCCGGTTTGTCGGCCAATTCCCTGAAAGTGGAGCCGTGGTGGAACGGACGGTCGGTGCGGTTGTGGCTCGCCCGCCGGCTCTACGACTACCAGCACCTGCGGGACCTCCGTGGTCCGGACGTGCGCCCGTGGGTCCTCCGGGGCCGGCTGGTGGCGCGCGGGCCGGACAACGAGCCGCTGGTGCACTGCGAGCGTCCGCTGGCGTGGGTGGCCGACGAGGTGCTGCAGGAAGCTCGCGAACTCGTCGACGAGCAGGGCTCGCGCGAATGGGGACCGATGGACCGGCGTTGACGGCGCGGGTTTGCCGCACGGCATCGGGGGTAACCGCTCGGGTCGGATGACGATCGGGAGGTGCGGCCTTGGCGCAACGCGACGGAATCACCCGGCCTTGGGGCACGCGTACCCCTTACGGTCCCGGCGAGGCGTGGCCGGTGCGGGTGGACAGTCACCTCGCCGGCGGGCTGACCGCGCAAGACGTCGACCGGTGGGTCCGCAGCGCCGCCGTGCTGCACTCCAATGGGGACGGTCTGGACATCGCGGTCAAAGACGGCGAAATCGTGGGAGTGCGCGGCCGCGCGGACGACCGCGTGAACCGCGGGCGGCTGGATCCGAAGGACCTGTTCGGCTGGCAGGCCAATTCCTCGCCGGACCGGCTGACCACGCCGATGATCCGGCGCGACGGCGAACTCGTCGAGGCGAGCTGGGACGAAGCCATGGCGCTCGTCGTCGAGCGCAGCAAGGAACTGCTGGACGAGCAGGGCCCGAGCGCGCTCGGCTTCTACACCAGCGGTCAGCTCTTCGCCGAGGAGTACTACACCCTCGCCGCGATCGCGCGCGCCGGGATCGGCACCCACCACCTCGACGGCAACACCCGGCTCTGCACGGCGACCGCCGCGGCCGCGCTCAAGGAGTCCTTCGGCTGCGACGGCCAGCCGGCGTCCTATTCGGACGTCGACCACGCCGACGTCATCGCCCTCTTCGGGCACAACGTCGCCGAGACCCAGGCCGTGCTGTGGACGCGCATCCTCGACCGGCTGGAGGGCCCGAACCCGCCGGCGGTGCTCTGCGTCGACCCGCGCGAGACGCCGGTCGCCCGCGCCGCGACGCTGCACCTCGCGCCGCTGCCCGGGACCAACCTCGCGCTGATGAACGGTCTGCTGCACGAGATCATCGCCCGCGACCGGGTCGACCACGACTACGTCGAGCGCTGCACCGTCGGTTACCCCGACCTGGAGAAGATGGTCGCGGACTACCCGCCGGAGCGGGTCGCGGCGATCTGCGGGCTCACCGAGGCCGAAATCCGGGCCGCGGCCGAACTCCTGGGGTCCGCGAAGCGGCTGCTGTGCACCGTGCTGCAGGGCTTCTACCAGTCGCACCAGGCCGCGGCCGCTTCCGTGCAGGTCAACAACCTCGCCCTGATCCGGGGCATGCTCGGCAAGCCGGGCGCGGGCGTGCTGCAGATGAACGGCCAGCCCACCGCCGAGAACACCCGCGAATGCGGCGCGGACGGCGACCTGACCGGCTTCCGCAACTGGGCCAACGACGCCCACGTCGCCGAACTGGCCGAGCTGTGGAACGTCGAGCAGAGCACGATCCCGCACTACGGCCCGCCGACCCACCTGATGCAAATGCTGCGGTACGCCGAAAACGGGACCCTGCGGTTCTTGTGGGTGTCGGCGACCAACCCGGCCGTGTCGCTGCCGGAGCTGCGCCGGGTCCGCTCGATCCTGACCCAGGAGCGGCTGTTCCTCGTCGTGCAGGACGCTTTCCGCACCGAAACCGCGGAACTCGCCGACGTCGTGCTCCCGGCGGCGATCTGGGGCGAGAAGACCGGCACGTTCACCAACGCCGACCGCACCGTGCACCTGTCGGAGAAGGCCGTCGAACCGCCCGGGCAAGCCCGGCCGGACCTCGACATCCTGCTCGACTACGCCCGCCGCATGGACTTCCGCGACAAGGACGGCGCACCGCTGCCGCAGTGGCATGACGCGGAATCCGCGTTCGAAGCCTGGAAACGCGCGTCGGCCGGGCGGCCGTGCGACTACTCCGGGCTCAGCTACGCGAAGCTGCGGACGACCAGCGGCGTGCAGTGGCCCTGCACCGAAGAGCACCCCGACGGCACCGAACGGCTCTACACCGACGGGAAGTTCTTCGCCCAGCCCGACTACTGCGAGAGCTACGGACGCGACCTGGTCACCGGCGCGCCGATGGAGCCCGACGAGTACCGGGCGATGAACCCGGACGGCAAGGCCATGATCAAGGCGGCCGAGTACCTGGAACCGCACGAGGCCCCGAGCGACGAGCACCCGTTCGCGCTGATCACCGGGCGGACGATCCACCACTTCCACACCCGGACCAAGACCGCTCGCGCGCCGCAGCTGCAGGCGGCGGCGCCGGAGTCGTGGGTCGAGGTGTCCGATGGGGACGCGAAGCGGCTCGACCTGCACGAGGGTGACTGGGCGGAGATCACGACGCCACGTGGGCAAGTGCGCGCCCGCGTCCGTGTCGGCGGCATCCGCGAGGGCGTCCTGTTCCTCCCGTTCCACTACGGCTACTTCGACACCGGAGACCCCGCCGGCCGCGACGGTGACCGTGCCGCGAACGAGCTGACGCCGACCGACTGGGACCCGGTCTCCAAGCAACCGCTGTTCAAGACGGCCGCGGCCGCGATCCGCCGCGCGGAACCCGGTCCCGCGCCCGCCGCGGCGGCGAACGCGAGCGACAACCGTGTCGGGGAAGACTTTCCGGCGGAGGAAGAACGGCGATGAAACTCGGACTGGCGATCCGTGAACTGCACCGGTCGGAAACCTCGCTGGCCCGGGACCTGGTCAAGGTCGCCGACCGGCACGTCGTCGAGCACGAGGTGCACCACGTCGCCCACGACCTCGCCGGCTGGTCCCGGGCGCACGTTCGCGAGCTCGCCGGCGCGGCCCGTGCGTACGACGTCGACCTGTCCGGCGACGTGCCGGCGTCGGCCAGGCCGGTGACGGCGCTGCGCACGAAGCTGGCCGAGCTGAGCGGCCGGCGGCCCGAACCCGGTCTGCTGCTGATCGCCGACCTGCGCCGGCTGCACCGCAAGGCCGCCGGCGTTTCCCTCGACTGGGAACTGCTGGCTCAGGGCGCCCAAGCCGTCAAGGATCCCGACCTGCTCGAGCTGGCCGGTCGTTGCCACCCGCAGACGCTCAGGCAGCTGAAGTGGACCAACGCGATGCTGAAGATCCTGTCCCCTCAGGTGCTGGCCAGCTGACACCCCCGAGGGGCAGCGTGGGCCGAAACGTCTGTTTTGTCCTGTATGGTGACGTCATCGCCGCGCTCTGCTACCCGCTGCTCACGCGGGGTCGCTCGAGCCGATCAGGAAAGGCACTTGATGAGCCTGTTCGACATGATCAAGGACAAGGCCACCGAACTGTTGGGCGGCGCGAGTGAGAAGGTCAGCGACCTGACCGGCGTCGACTTGCCGCTCGGTGACGCCGCCGGCCAGGTCGAGCAGACTGCCGCCGACGTGACCGGGGCCGGGCAGGACATCGCCGACACGGCGAGCGCGCAGGGGATGGACGCCCTCGGCAACCTCGGTCCGGTGGGCGACGCGATCGATCCGAACGCCCGGAGCTGAGCCCGCCACCGAGCCGTTCCGTCAGCGGATCCTTCGCTCCAGCAGGGACATCCGACCGTGGTTCGGGACCGAACGCAGCGGATGCCCCGCCAGCCCCCAGCCTCGCAGCAGCGCGTTCGCGGCACTCCAGCCGGTGGTGGCCGCGCGTTCCATGAGCGCTACGGGCAGGTCGACGCGGATCGCGTCACCGGCGAGGACCAGACCGGGTTCCGGCGTCTCGATGGTGGGCCGGCGGGCGAAACCGCCGACCGGGAACAGCGGGCAGTCCTGCCGGACCAGCGTGCTCTCGCCGAGCACCCGCGCTCGCGCGGTCTCCGGGTAGAGCCGGTGCAGGCGCTCGTCCATCTCCCGCGTGCTGCGGCCGGTGTCGTCGCCCGCGGCGTAGGCGTGCAGCTCGACCACCGAGCCGTGGGTGCGCCGGGCCCACCGGCGCGCCTCACCTTCGTACCGCTCGAGCACGCTGATGTTGTCCAGCGGCGGCAGACCGCCGGTGCCGAGGAAGGCCGGGCGGCCGGGGTCGACCGGGCGGTCGAGCCACAGCCGCCGCACGACGAACGGCGGCGCGGTGCGCAACGCGGCGACATCGGCTCGCCACTGGGGCGTGCCCAGCCCGGGGGAGCCGTCGACGACCCGCTGGAGTCCGGGCACGTCCCCGGCGAGCACGACTCCGTCGAACGGCTCGCCGTCGACCCGGAAGCCGGCCGGCAGCCGCTCGACGGTGGTGACCGCCGTGCCCGTGCGGAGGTCGGCCCGCAAGCCCGCGAGGTGGTCGGCCAGGGGATCCCACAGGGCTTGGGGGAACGGCTCGGCCGGGACGTCGAAGAGCAGCCCTTCGGACGACCCGAGGAAGTAGAGGTGGAACATCGTCGCGAGCTCGGCGGCCGACAACTCGCCCGGATCGGCGAAGAAGCTGCGGGAGAACACTTCGAACGCCAGGTGCCGGGCCGCCGCGGGGAAGTTGATCGCGGTGAGGAACGTCGCCGCGTCGAGGTGGTCCAGCTGCTCGTAGACGCGGGGGACGCTGACGGTGGCCAGCGGAAGCGCGCGCGGGCCGTTGAGGCGCAGCAGGTCCCGCGCGGAGAACGTGGGGCTGCGCAAGGCGAACGCGAGCGCGTTGAACGGCGGTGTCCGCGGCAGGCCGGCGAAGGTGTCGGTGCGCCCGTGCGGGTCGATCAGGGGGTAGTCCGGCACCGCGGTGAGCCGGCCGAGGCCGGGGTCGGTGCGGGCGAGCAGCGCGCGCAGGTTGTAGTACTGGCGGAAGAACGCGTGGAACCCGCGGCTCATGGTCACCGCGGTCCCGTCCGGCAGGCGCTCGGCCCAGCCGCCGGCCCGGCCGCCGAGGTGCGGCTCCCGTTCGAACACGGTCACCTCGACGCCGCGTTCGGCGAGCCCGGTCGCCGCCGTGAGTCCGGCGATGCCGCCGCCGACGACGGCGGCCCGCGGGCGCCGGCCGAGGAGCCCGGCGTCGGGGAGGCCGCCGGGCGCCGGGTACGTCACGGCGCGGCGGTCACGGCCCGGGATCACGCGCGGGTGCCCAGAACCGTGTGGACGATCCCGCGCTGCCAGCCGGTCATCGTGCCGGTGCGGACGTCGGTGAACCCGGCGGCGGTGAGGCGGGCGCAGAGGTCCGCGACGCCGTCGAAGGCGAGCACGCTGCGCCGCAGGTGCCGGTACAGCGTCGCGTCCCCGGTGGCGAGCCGGCCCGCGGGGATCACGATAGCGCCGCACACCGCGTTCCACACCCACCGGGCGCGGCGGGAGTCCCGCACCGAGTACTCGTGCACCGCGATGCGGCCGCCCGGGCGCAGCAGGTCGTGCAGGGTCTTCAGCTGCGCGTCGGGATCGGCGAGGTTGCGCAGGAGGTACGCGGCGAAGATCGCGTCGAACGGGCCGTGGACCCCCGCCAGCTCTTCCACCGGCGTGTGGACGAACTCCACGTGCTCCGGCCACGGCTTCGCGCGGGCCCGGGCGAGCATGGCGGCGGACGCGTCGATGGCGGTGACGCGCGCGTCCGGCGCGACGGCCAGCAGCGCGGCGGTCGAAGCGCCGGTGCCGCAGCCCGCGTCGAGGACGCGCGCGCCGGCGGCCGGCCCGAGCCGCCGCGCGGAGATGCGCAGGTGGTGGTGGTAACCGGGGTTCACGCCGACGAGCCGGTCGTACGCGGCGGCACCGCCGTCGAACGCGCCCGGGACCTCGGCGCGGGGCAAGCCGTTGTCCGGCAACGGGTTCATGCACTGTCCTTTCGCGACTTCCCGCGTTCCCACAGGAGCAGGACCGCGGTGACCAGGGCGTAGCCGAAGAGGAAGTCCTCGACGGGGATGTCCCAGGGGAACCGCCAGCCGGTGATGTGGCCGGGCGCGTACCGCACGATCGGCGCGGACAGCTTGGTCAGCCAGCCGTCGACCGGGATCTGGAACGCCGTCACGATGGCCATCGTGACCCAGTACGCGGGGCGGCGCAGCAGCCCGGTGCGGAGCACGGCCAGCTCGGCCGCCACCACCACGAGCACGGCGCCGACCGCGGGAACCGTGTACCCCCAGGGCATCAGCGCGACACCCGCTGCCGGATCCGGCGCAGGAGCGGGCTGAGCGCCTGCACCGCCTCGTAGGTCAGCACCCCGCAGACCGGGACGACGACGAAGAACAGCACCTCTTCCAGCGGGATCCCGAGCGGGTTCCGCACCCCGGTGACGAACGCCGGGTCGAAGTCCCAGACCCCGGCGGCGATCGCGATCGCGTCCCAGACCAGGAACACCGCCGCGACCGGCAGCACCGCCCGCGCCAGCCGCCGCGGCCGGCGGTAGACCCGGGCGCCGATCAGCTCCAGCGGCAGCGTCGCGACGACGCAGGCGCCGAGGACCAGCAGGTACTCCACCTTCCCCACGTCAGGCCGCCGGCGCCGGGTGGCGGTGCCGCGCCCAGCTCGCGCGCACGAGGGCGTCGCCGGCGGCGAACAACCGGCGGTGCCGCGGCACGCGGGCGCGCCCGGCGAAGACGTTGTGCCCGGCGGCCTCGATGCGGTCGAGGATGCCGCCGTAGAGCGTGAACGCGGTCGCCACGCACGGCCGGGACACCGGGTGCAGCAGGCCGATGCCCGGCCGGGCCTGCTCGTAGATCCGGCGCGTCCGGGCGATCTGGTCGGCCAGCGCCCGCCGCACCGGCGGATCGACCTGCCGGGTGGCGGCACACCAGGCGAGCCGGTCGCGGTCGACGCCGGCCGCGGCGAGCTCGTCCGCGGGCAGGTACACCCGGCCACGCTCGAGGTCTTCGGCGACGTCACGCAGGAAGTTGGTCAGCTGGAACGCCTTTCCGAGCGCCGCGGCGTGGGGCGCCGCCTCCGATCGCGTGCCGACGGTGCCGAGCACGGGCAGCACCTGCAGCCCGATGACCTCCGCCGAGCCGTGCACGTACTCGTCGAGCGCGGCCCGCGTCGGATAGTCCGTGACGGTGAGGTCCATCCGCATCGAGGCGAAGAACGCGCGGAAGTGCCGCTCGGCGATGCCGTAGCGGGTCACGGTGTCGATCACGGCCGCGTGCACGGGGTCGGCACTGCGCCCGGCTTCGAGGTCGGCGAAGAACCGCCGCTCGGCGTCGCGCAGGGTCGCCTCGACGCGGCCGGGCGTCGCGCCGGGCCCGGGTTCGTCGACGACGTCGTCGAGGCGGCGGGCGAAGCCGTAGAGCGCGTGGACGGCCGGCCGCTGGGCGGGGGACAGCATCCGGGTGGCGAGGAAGTAGGTCCGCCCGTGCCGGGCGTTGACCTCGCGGCAGCGCCGGTAGGCGTGGCGGAGGCCGGGTTCGGTGATGCCGGCGGCGTCGAGCTCGCGGCGCGTCATCGGGTGGCCTCCGCGGCGAGGTCGAGGACGGTGGCCGGGGCCGGGCGGGTGCCGGTGATCCGGTCGGCGGCGAGCCGGCCGGACAGCAGCACGGTCGGCACGCCGACGCCCGGGACGGTCCCGCCGCCGGCGAGGACGGCGTTCTCCGTGCCCGGCGGCAGGTTCCGCGGCCGGAACGGGCCGGTCTGGGCGAACGAGTGCGCGTAGCTGAACGGTGTCCCCGCGACCATGCCGCGGCGTTGCCAGTCGGCCGGACCGAGGACGTACGACAGTTCGGGGGTGAACCCGGGCAGCAGCCGGGCGCGGACGTGGTCGAGGATCTCCGCGGCGTACGGGCCGGTGTCGCTGTCCCAGTCCCGGGGCGCACGCTGGAGGTTCGGCACCGGCGCCAGGATCGAGAACAGCTGCCGGCCGGCGGGCGCCAGCGCCGGGTCGGTCGCGGTCGGGCGGGTGATCAGCAGGGACGGGTCGCTCATCCGCCGTCCGTCGGTGATGAGCTCGCGGAACGTCGACGCCCAGCCGTGCCCGAAGGAGATCGTGTGGTGCCCGACCGGCCAGTTCCCGGCGCCACCCGCGTGCAGCACCAGCGCGGACGGCGCCGCGCGCAACGGCAGCGGCCGACGTGGGGCCCGGCCCAGCAGTTCGTAGCTCCGGTGCGGTTCGGTGGTGAGCACGACCGCGTCGCAGCCGATCCGGCCGCCGTCGTCGGTGCGGACCGCGGTGACCCGCGTCCCGCGGTGCTCCAGGCCCGTGACGGCCGTGTCGTACCGGAACTCCACCCCGGCTTCCGCCGCGGCCTTCGCCATCGCTCGCGGCACGGCGGCCATGCCGCCTTCGGGGAAGTAGACGCCGCCCACGGTGTCCATGTACGAGATCACCGCGTACAGCGCGAGGGCCCGCATCGGCGACTCGCCCGCGTAGAGCGCCTGGAAGGTGAAGACCCGCTTGAGCCGCTCGTCGCGCAGGAAGGAGCCGATCCGGGAGTCCAGCCGCCGGAAGCCGCCCAAGGCCACCAGCCGCGCCAGGTCGGGGGAGAGCAGCCCGAGCGGGGAGTCGAAGTTGCCGGCGACGAACCGGTCGAACTCCGTGCGGTACAACCGGGTCAGCCAGTTCCGCAGCTCGACGTACCCGGCCGCTTCCGCCGGGCCGGCGAACTCGCGGACGGCGTCGGTCATGCGGTCCGCGTCGGAGTGCACGGGCAGCACCGACCCGTCGGCGAACCGCGCCGTGTAGGCGGGGTCGAGCCGGGTGAGCCGCAGCTGCCCCGCGAGGTCGGCGCCCACGGCGGCGAAGGTGTCCGCGAGGATCGACGGCATCGTCAGGACCGTCGGCCCGGTGTCCAGGTGGTAGCCGTCGCGGGAGACGCGCCCGGCGCGCCCGCCGGGCCCGGGGTCGCGTTCCACCACCACGACCGACCGTCCCCGCCCGGCCAGGTGCAGGGCGGTGGACAGTCCGGCCAGCCCGGCGCCGACGACCACGACCCGGTCGGTGCGGCCGGGGACCCGCCTCATCGGACCCGCTCGGTGCACCGGGCCGCGAGGGCGGTGAGCGCGGTGGCCGGCCGCTCCGGCAGGCCGGCCAGGTCGATCGTCTCGAGAGCGCGGCGGACGCGGTCGTCGATGAGCTTCTCCAGCTGGTCACGGGCACCGGTGGCGGTGATCAGCGTCCGCCACCGCGCGACGGCGGCGTCGTCGACGACGTCGAGGGCGAGCAGCGCGTCCAGGTCCGCGCGTTGCCGGTCGCCGGCCAGTTCCGCGGCGAGCACGACGACGCTCGAGGCCTTGCGCTCGCGCAGGTCGTCTCCCGCGGGCTTGCCGGTGACTTCGGGATCGCCGAAGACGCCCAGCAGGTCGTCGCGGAACTGGAAGGCCTCACCGAGCAGCTCGCCGTAAGTGCCGAGCACGCCGATGACGTTGTCGCCGCAGCCGGCGAGGGCGGCGCCGAACTCGAGCGGGCGGCGGACGGTGTAGTTGCCGGACTTGCGGCGGACCACGTCGAGCACGTCGGCCCAGGACGGCAGCGTCCGGGCGTCGTTGAGCAGGTCGCCGAGCTGGCCGACGGCGAGCTCGGACCGCAAGGTGTCGTGCACCGGCCAGCCACGCGCGAGCACGTCCGCGCCCAGCCCGCTGTCGCGCAACATCTGCTCGGCCCAGACGAGGAACAGGTCACCGGCCAGGATCGCGGCCGACTCGCCGAACCGCGCGGCCGAACCCCCGAGCCCGGCGTCTTCGTGCCACCGCGAGAACCGCACGTGCACCGCGGGGCGCCCCCGGCGGTGCGCCGAACCGTCCATCACGTCGTCCTGGACCAGTGCGAAGCAGTGCAGCAGCTCCAGGCTCGCCGCGGCGCGCACCGCGGCGCCGTCCTCCGGCGCTCCGCAACGCCAGCCCGCGTAGGCGAACAGCGGCCGGAGGAACTTGCCGCCGGTCACGAATTCCGGGAGCACGGCGATCGCCGGGGTCTCGGCCGGACGGCCGGTGAAGTGTTCGTGCACCCGATCGGTGACGAAGCGGTGGACGTCGGCCTCGCAGCGCCGGCGCACGGCGTCCAGCCAGGCCGAGGGCGCCGCGGCACCACCGGCGTCGGGGATCACGCTCATCCAGGCTCCATTCACTCGCGAGACACAATCGATGCATGATCGAGTGTCGACGCGGGTCACCGTCCACACAGTCGTGCAGGCATTCCCCTTGTGTCGAGCGGATAAACCCGATGATCGGGTGAACCACGAAGACCGGGTGACGCGTTGCGGTACCGATGCGTATCGGTCACGATGACCCGGTGAACGTCTCCCAGCGCATCAGCCGGCGGTGGCCGGGCCGCTGGCCCGTCCAGCCGTTCCGCGAACCGCCGTGGGCGAGGCAGGAACCGACCTACCGCGACTGCTCGCCCGCGCTGATCGAAGCGGCGGGCAAGCGGGCGGCCGCGCGCCCTTCGGGCAACTGGTTCGTCCTGGGCGCCAGCCGTTCGGTGCGCGCCGACCGGCCCTTCGGCGTCACGATCGGCGGCCGCGAGCTCGTCGCCTGGCGCGGCCCGGACGGCGGCGTCCGGATCGGGCCGGGCGCCTGCCCGCACCTGGGTGCGCCGCTCGCCGACGCCCGGGTGGACCGCGGCGGGCTGGTCTGCCGGTGGCACGGCCTCCGGCTCGACGGCGACCGGTGCGGCGCCTGGGCGCCCGTCCCGGCGCACGACGACGGCGTGCTCGTGTGGGCGCGGCTGGACTCCGTCGGGCGCGAGCAGCCGGCCGGCCGGCCGGTGGTGCCCGACCGCCCGGCCGGCGCCGCCCGCATCGACGCCGTCGCCACGGTCACCGGGATCTGCGAGCCCGAGGACGTGGTGGCCAACCGCCTCGACCCGTGGCACGGCGCGTGGTTCCACCCGTACTCGTTCACCCGCCTGCGCGTCCTGGAGGCCCCGCGCGGCACCGACGTCCCGGACGAGGAAGACCGGTTCCTGGTCGAGGTCACCTTCCGCCTCGCCGGGCACTGGGGCGTCCCGGTCCTGGCGGAGTTCACCTGCCCGGAACCGCGCACGGTCGTGATGCGCATCCTGGAAGGCGAAGGCGTGGGCAGCGTGGTCGAAACCCACGCGACGCCCCTCGGCCCCGGCGCGGACGGCCGTCCGCGAACGGCGGTCATCGAGGCGACGATCGCCGCGTCGGAGCGCCCGGGTTTCACGGTGGCCGCGAAACTGGCTCCGGTGGTCCGGCCGCTGATGCGTCACACGGCGAAGCGGCTGTGGCGTGACGATCTCGCGTACGCCGAACGCCGGTACGCCTTGCGGGCGGAGCGTCCCTGAGCCGGTTCGCGTGCGCGGCGGCCGCGCATGCGAACGAGCCGGCCCGGTCAGGAGGACAGGCACCGAGTCCGGTCTCGCACCGCCTCGGCCCGGTCGCCGTGGATCGGGACTCGCACGTCGTCGGCGAACAGGCGGAGGACTCGCAGCACCGGGCGGGTGCCGGCGATCACCGCGATGCGCCGGTGCTCGCGCTCCGCACGGGCCACGGCGCCGGCTAGGACGCCCAAGCCGGCCGCGGCGAGGAACGTGACGCCGCCGAGGTCCAGGACCGTGTACTCGGGCAGGTCCTGCTCCAGGGCGCGTCCGAGGATCGGCGCTCCGGACAGGTCCAGCTCGCCTTCGACGGTGACGACGAGCGAGTGCCCGTCGAGGACGTGCCGGCGAACCCGCAAGGGTGCGCCGACCTCGGACCAGGTCGCGGCTGCGGCGTGGGGGTCGGGCGATTGCTCTGGTATCACGAGAGCCTCCGAGGGAAGCGGAGGACGCGCGAGGGGCGGGGCGAGACCTGCGCCGGCCGGTACCCGCCGCCGCGTCGATCCGGGCGGAGTGGGTGCACGCAGAGCTGGCGTTTCAACCTCACGCTACGTCCACCATAACCCCCTCGGCCGGTCGCGCAAGACCGCCGCCGCCCCCGGGGCGGTCGAGGGTGGGCCGGCGGCGATCGCCGGCCCACCGCCGTCAGGTGAGCTTGTTCTTGACCGCCTTGGCCTTTCCCTTCACGACGCCGACCGCGTCCTGGGTCGGCGAGTACGTGCCGTAGAGAGCGGGATCGGGCTTCGGCGCGGTGCCGGGGCCGCCGAGCGGTTCCGGGTCCATCAGGTATTCGATACCTGCGCCAGTGGTCCAGCTGGTGCCCTTGGCGCCGTCGGGGCCGTCGGAGAGGTGCCAGATGGTGTGGTTGTGGGTCTGGTCTTCTTCGTCGAGCAGGGCGTTGGGGGCGATGTCGTCTTCGAGCCCGTCGGCCTTCAGCTCTTCGATCGCGGCGAGCCATTGCTTCTGGTGGACGGTGTCGCGGGCGAGGTTGAACTTGAGCATGGCTTTGACGCCGGGGTCGTCGGTCATGTTGTAGAGGCGGGCGGTCTGCAGGCGGCCTTGGGCTTCGGCGGCGGCGTTGGCGCGGAAGTCGGCGAGCAGGTTGCCGGAGGCGACGATGTACTTGCCGTTCCAGGGGTAGCCGTTGGAGTCGGCGGGCAGGGCGCCGCCGCCGGCGACGATGGCTTGCTGGGGGTCCATGCCGCCGATGACGGCGGCCATGACGGGGTCTTTGACGGCTTCGGCGGTCATGGTGGCGGGGGCGCCTTCGAGGAGGCGGGCGACCATGGTGGCGAGCATTTCGACGTGGCCGATTTCTTCGGTGGCGGTGTCCATGATGAGGTCTTTGTACTTGCCTTCGATGCGGCAGTTCCAGCCTTGGAACAGGTACTGCATCGTCACGGTCATCTCGCCGTAGGCGCCGCCGATGAGTTCTTGGAGCTTGTGGGCGTAGACGGGGTCGGGCTTCTCGGGCTTGGCTTCGAACTGCAGGAGCTTGGTGTGACGGAACACGCGCTTCCCTTTCTCCGACTGGCTGGGAAGTCCGGGTGTGCCCGCCGACGCCCGCGTTAACCGGAATCAGCCCCAGAGGGGGAATCCGGTTGGGCCGCGACCGCCCGGGTACCCGCGCCGCATGAGCGACGGAATGCGCATCGTGGTCACCGGGGCCACGGGCAACCTCGGCACCGCGACCCTCGACGCGCTGGCCCGCGAGCCGCGCGTCGGCTCCCTGGTCGGGCTCGCCCGGCGGGCGCCGGCGCCCGGGCGGGGCGAGACGGAGTTCGTCCGCGCCGACGTGGAACACGACGACCTGGCCCGGCTGTTCCGCGGCGCCGACGTCGTCGTGCACCTGGCGTGGCTGTTCCAGCCGACCCACCGCCCGGAACGGACGTGGCGGGCCAACGTCCTGGGATCGCTGCGCGTCTTCGACGCCGTGGCGGAAGCGGGGGTACCGAAGCTGGTGTGCGCGTCCTCGGTGGGGGCCTACTCGCCGCGGGAAGACGACGTCCCGGTCGGCGAGGACTGGCCCACCCACGGCTGGCCCGGCGCCGCCTACACCCGGGAAAAGGCTTACGTGGAGCGGTGTCTCGACGTCTTCGAACGCCGAAACCCCGCGATCGACGTGGTCCGCGTGCGGCCCGGGTTCGTGTTCCAGCGCGCGGCGGCGTCGGAGCAACGGCGGTTGTTCGCCGGCCCGTTCGTGCCGGGCAGCCTGGTCCGGCCGGGGCTCGTCCCGGTCCTGCCCGACCTGCCGGGCCTGCGGATGCAGGTCGTGCACGCGGCCGACGTCGGCGACGCGCTCGCGCGGTGCGTGCTGCGGCCGGTGTCGGGCGCGTTCAACATCGCCACCGGCCCGGTCGTGGACACCCGGTTCGTCGCCGGCCTGCTCGGCGCCCGCCCGGTGCCCGTGCCCCGCGCGCTGGTGCGCGCGGCGCTCGGGGGAGCGTGGCGGCTGCACCTGGTCCCGGCGACGCCCGGCCTGTTCGACGCCGTGCTGCGGCTGCCCGTGATGGACACCTCCCGCGCGGCCGCGGAACTGGACTGGGCACCGCGGCACGACGCGGCCGACGCGCTGCGCGCGTTCTTCAGCGGGCTCCGCTCCGGCGCCGGAGGCGGTACCGAGCCCTTGGCCGCCGACCACCTGCGGCTGCGAGAGGTCGCCACCGGGGTGGGGGAGCGGCCCTGACCCGCGAGAGGGTGTTGCTCCTCAGACGGCGATGCGGCCGGGACGACGCTCGGTGCGCCGTCCCGGCCGCGAACCGGCGGCCGGTCAGGTGGTCAGGGTGATCGCGGCGTCGGGTTCGACGACTCGGAAGCTGAAGCTCTCTTCGAGGTAGAGCGACACGGTGTCGGCGTCGTGGTGGCTGTAGCCCACCGCGAGGTCCTGGCCCAGCTCGAGCGAGAAGTCGCCGCCGTCGAGGCTCACGACGAGGGCGCCGTCCAGGCCCGGGGCGCGCACCACCTTGCCGCCGCCCAGGATGCGGCGGAGGTGGTCGAACAGCAGGTGGCCGCCGTGCTCGGTGCTCTCCACGATCCGCGTGTACCCCGCCGGAGCGATCGCCAGCCCGTACGGGCCCTTGATGCCGGCCTGGCGGAGCGTGTCCACCGCGCGGGCGACGACGCCGGGATACGCCTCGGGATCCTCGCCGAGCGACGGGGTGTCGTACGGGCAGGTCTCGGTGATGCCGGTGATGCCCGCCGCCGCCCAGCCGTGGAAGACGGCGCGGTTTTCGATCATCGCGATCTGCTTCGCCGCGCGGTCGAGGTCGTCGAACTCGAGGTCGTCGGCGCCGCGCTCGGCGTCGTCCAGCTCCGCGCGGGACACCGTGAACGGCACCCGCACCTCGGTGAGCGGCAGGACCCGCCGCTGCCGGACCACCGCGCCCTCGCCCGCTTCGGCCAGGGAAGCCGAGGCGAGAGTGGTGGTCCGGCCGAGGTCCGTGGCGGAGTGCTGCCAGCCGTGCGGGCCGGCGACGTCGACGAGCCGGCGGGCCGCCAGGTGGGTCTGCAGCCGCTCCCGGGCCTCGGCGTCGACTTCCTTCCAGCCCGCCTCGGTGATCGGGGCGAGGCCGCGCATCAGGTGGTTCATGTCAGTCCTGTTCCTTGAGGCCGCCGATGCCGAGCGAGCCGTCGGCGGGGTGGTCGCCGAGCCGTTCGTCGACGTACTGCTGCGGGTCGATGTCGCTGACGTCGAGGTCGCGGGCGCCTTCGTGCTGCCGCTTGAACTCGACGAACCGGCGGCCGAGCTCCTCGCGCAGGCCGGGATCGGCGTGGCGCCGGAAGTCGGCGAGGCCTTCGTCCTCCTCCTCGGCCATGTGCTCGCTGTTGGCGAACCGGGCCTTGTTCACCGCCGCGTGCCAGGCGGTGCTGCCGACGGGGTGCAGGGCGGCTTCGTGGACACCGTCGCGGATGTCGTTGTGGTCGCCGACGGCGTCGAGCGTCTCCTCCTCGGCGTCGTCGCCGCGACGCAGCAGCTGGGGGTAGAAAATTTCCTCCTCGGCGCGGGCGTGCACGTCGAGCAGGTCGGCCAGGGGCTGCCAGACCTCCGCCAGGTCGGCGGGGTCGGTGAGGTCGTCGAGCCGGGCGAACTGGCGCCGGAACCAGTCGTGGTCGTCGAGGATGAGGCTGGTGATGTCGGCCATGCCGCACTCCTACCCTCAACCGGAGCCCGGGAAACGCGGACCCTGTGGTGCGAACGCCCCACAGTGCGGTGCCCGGAACCGCACTACCGTGCCGGACAGTGAATCGCCGACGATCCACGGGTATCACCTTCCCTGCTCGAAAGGTGTTCCGGTCATGCGCATCCGTCTCGTCCTGCCCCTGCTCGCCCTGCTGGCCGGGTTCTGCTCGGTGGGTGCCGCTCCGGTGGCCGCCGATCCCGGTCCCGTGACGGCCATGGCCGTCACCGACGCCTGTTACACCTGGGGACGCACGCTGGCGCAAGGCGCGTCCGGTGACGACGTCCGGCAGCTGCAGATCCGGGTCGCCGGCTACCCGGGTTACGGCGGCGTCCTGGCCATCGACGGCCAGTTCGGCGCAGGGACCAAGGCCGCGGTCACCCGGTTCCAGCAGGCCTACGGCCTCGGCGCGGACGGCATCGCCGGACCCGCGACCTTCGGCAAGATCTACCAGCTGCAGGACGACGACTGCACGCCGGTCAACTTCGGCTACGCCGAACTGAACCGGTGCAACTCGGACTGGTCGGGCGGCAACGTCTCCGCCGCGACCGCGAAGGCCAACGCGCTGGTGTCGATGTGGAAGCTGCAGGCGATGCGGCACGCCATGGGGGATCGCCCGATCGTGGTGAACGGCGGTTTCCGCAGCGTCGCCTGCAACAACGCGGTCGGCGGGGCAGCGGCCAGCCGTCACCTCTACGGCGACGCGGTCGACCTCGGGGCCGGGGCGCAGGGCTTCTGCGGACTGGCGCTGCAGGCCCGCAACCACGGCTTCAGCGAGATCCTCGGACCGGGCTACCCGGGCCACAGCGACCACACGCACGTGGCGCACCGGTCGAGCCGCTTCTGGTCGGCGTCGTCCTGCGGAATCTGAGTGACTCCCTGAAACGCCGGCGCCCCACCTCTCGTGGTGGGGCGCCGGCGTTGTTCTGTCGCGCCGAGAACAATCGGACCCGAGAAAGTTGTCACCGCGGTTACAGTGGCAGCCCCGGTTGCGGGTCGGTGCTTCCCGAGCCCGGTGGAGCGTGGGCGCTGACCGTCTTCCGTGCCCTGCCGGTGAAACTCCGTCCTCCGGTGACAACCGCGACCGCCGGTTCTCTGTTGCCCGATGAGTGTCGCGATCGGGAAAACGGTCTTCGGCGATCCGCGCGATTGACACTCTTCGTCCGCGCGAAATAACCTTCCGCCGAAGGTGATGATCAGCGCATTCGGCGCACTTCGCCTCGCAATTCCCGCGTTCCTGCGACGTCATTGGCGAGGGGTTATGGAAACCATTTCCGAGGCGGCTTTCGCGGTACCCGCGGCCGGTGACCCGGCCGGTGGCCCGGTCGAGGGCGACTCGTTCGCCACCCTGCTCGGCCGGTGGGCCCGGCGCCTCGGCGACGAGGTCGCCCTGACCTTCCTGGACCACCGCGGCAGCGCCGACGGCCGCGCGGTGAGCCTGACCTGGCGCGCCCTTGACGACCGGGTCAGCGCCGTCGCCGCGCACCTGCAGGGCGTCGCCCGGCCCGGGGCGCGAGCCGCCGTGCTGGTGCCGCAGTCCGCCGACTACGTCGTCGCCTTCCTCGGGGCCGTCCGGGCCGGGCTGGTCGCCGTGCCGCTGTTCGCGCCGAACCTGCCCGGGCACGCGGGCCGCCTCGCCGCGACGCTCACCGACTGCGCCCCTCAGCTCGTGCTCACCACCGCCGAGCTGACCGGCGAGGTCGCCGGCTTCCTCGGCACGCTCGAGAGCGAAGCCACCGTCGTGGCCGTCGACGCGCTGCCGCCGGCCGCCGCGGGCGAGCACGAATGGTACCGGCCCGCGCCGGACGAACTGGCCTACCTGCAGTACACGTCCGGCTCCACGCGCTCGCCGGCCGGGGTCATGCTGACCCACCACAACGTGCTCTCCAACGCCCGGCAGTGCTGCACCGCGTACGGCGCCGAGACCGGTACGACCTCGACCGTCAGCTGGCTGCCGCTCTTCCACGACATGGGACTGATCCTCGGCATCGGCGCGCCGATGTTCGGCGGCCTCGCTTCGGTGCTGATGGACCCGCTCGCGTTCCTCGAGCGGCCCGGCCGGTGGCTGCGAGCGCTCTCGGCCGGCGCCGGCGCGATCAGCGCGGCCCCCAACTTCGCTTACGCCTACAGCGCTTCCCGCGTGACCGAGGACGAGAAGAGCTACCTCGAGCTGAGCCGGGTCGTCTCGCTGATCAACGGCAGCGAGCCGGTCCTGCCCGCCACCCTCGCGAAGTTCCAGGACGCGTTCGGCGAGTGCGGCCTGCGGCCGGAGGTCCACCGGGCCTCCTACGGGCTGGCCGAGGCGACCGTCCTGGTCTCCGTGACCGACGCGGGCTCGCCGCCGCGTCAGGTCACCTTCGACCGGGACAAGCTGGCGGGAGGGTTCGCGGTCCCCGCCGGTGCCGGCACCACGCTCGTCTCCTGCGGGCGCCCGGTGGACCAGCGGATCCGCCTCGCCGACCCGGCGACCGGCGCGCCGGTCGCGGACGGCGAAGTGGGCGAGATCCGGGTGAGCGGGCCGAACGTCGGCCAGGGCTACTGGGGTCGTCCCGAAGCTCCGGCGTTCGGAGACGACTGGCTGGCCACCGGGGACCTCGGCGTCCGGTTCGAGGGCGAGCTGTACCTGACCGGACGGCTGAAGGACCTCGTGATCGTCGACGGCCGCAACCACTACCCGCAGGACATCGAGCAGACCGTGGAAGCCTGCCCCGCCGTGCGCCCGCACTCCGCCGCGGCCTTCGCGATCCCGCACGAGGAGGGCGAGGTGGCGGTCGTCGTGCTGGAGCGGGCCAAGAACACCGATGCCGGCGTCGCCGTCGGGGCGTTGCGCGCGGCGGTGTCCGCCGAGCACGGCCTGCGGCTGCACGACATCGTCGTGCTGGCACCCGGCGAGGTGCCCCGCACCTCCAGCGGCAAGATCAGCCGGGCCCGGTGCCGGGAGTCCTATCTGGACGGACGGTGGCGGCGATGACGACCCCGGGCGCCATCCGGGCGTGGCTCGTCGAGCGGGTCGCCGAGGTCACCGGAATCCCCGCCGGGCAGGTCGACCCCGACCGGTCGTTGCAGGAGACCGGACTGTCCTCCCGGGACGCGATGAGCCTGGCCGGGGACCTCGGCCGGCTCGTCGGACGTCCCCTGGCGGCGACCTTCGTGTGGCAGCACCCCAGCATCACGGCGCTCGTCGCGGCGCTGTCCACAGTAGACGGCGCGCGGGCTGCCCCGGTCCCGATGGCCGCGGGCGAGCCGATCGCGATCGTGGGTGTCGGCTGCCGGCTGCCCGGCGGCGTCGAGTCGCCCGCGCAGTTCTGGCGGTTCCTCGACGCCGGCGCCGACGGGATCGGCGAGGTCCCCGAGGGCCGCTGGGAATCCTTCGCCCCGCCCGACGCTCTCGTCGGGCTGCCCCGCCGCGGCGGGTTCCTGGGTGACGTCGCCGGGTTCGACGCCGGGTTCTTCGGCATCACCCCGCGCGAAGCCGAGGCGATGGACCCGCAGCAGCGGATGCTCCTGGAGGTGACCTGGGCGGCCCTGGAGCACGCGGGCCTCCCGCCCGGCTCGCTGCGCGGCTCCCGAACCGGCGTGTTCGTCGGGCTGTCGGCCGGCGAGTACGGCTACCTCACGATGACCGACCTCGCCGGCATCGACGCCTGGTCCGGCACCGGTGCCGCGGCGAGCATCGCGGCGAACCGGCTGTCGTACCTGCTCGACCTGCGCGGACCCAGCCTCACCCTCGACACGGCGTGTTCGTCGTCGCTGGTCGCCGTGCACCAGGCCGTGCAGAGCCTGCGGCGCGGCGAGAGCGACACCGCGCTGGCGGCGGGTGTGAACCTGCTGCTGTCCCCGGGCGTCACCGCGAACTTCCACCGGGCCGGTGTGCTGGCGGCCGACGGGCACTGCAAGCCGTTCGACGCCGGCGCCGACGGCATCGTCCGGGGCGAAGGGTGCGGCGTGGTCGTGCTCAAGCCGCTCAAGGCCGCGCGGGCCGCCGGCGACCGCGTGCTGGCGGTGATCCGCGGCAGCGCCGTGAACTCCGACGGCCGCTCCAACGGCCTGATGGCCCCCAACCCGGACGCGCAGGCGGCGCTGCTGCGCGATACCTACGCCGTCGCCGATGTCGATCCGTCCTCAGTGGACTACGTGGAGGCGCACGGCACCGGCACCTTGCTCGGCGACCCGATCGAAGCCGAAGCGCTGGGGGCCGTCCTCGGTGCCGGGCGCGAACCCGGGCGTCCGCTGCTCGTCGGCTCGGTCAAGAGCAACCTGGGGCACCTCGAAGGCGCCGCCGGGATCGCCGGGCTGATCAAGGTGGTCCTTTCCTTGGTGCACCGGCGGTTGCCGCCGAGCCTGCACTACCGCACCGCCAACCCGCACATCGACTTCGCCCGTCTCGGCCTGCGGGTGACCGCGGCCGGCACGGACTGGCCCCGCTACCCGGGTACGGCCCGCGCCGGCGTCTCCGCCTTCGGTTTCGGCGGGACCAACGCCCACGTCGTGCTGGAGGAGTGGCCCGCCGCGTCGTTCCCGCCTCGCGCCACGGCCGACAGCCCGCGGATCTTCGCGCTCTCGGCGCGTTCGGCCGAGGTGCTGCACGCCCGCGCGGGGGAGCTGGCGGACTGGCTGGACTCGCCGGCCGGGCGCGCGACGCCGCTGAGCGCCGTCGCGGCGACCCTGGCGACGCGGCGCGAGCACCTGCCCGTCCGCGCCGCGGTGGTCGCCGAGGAGCGCGGCGAGCTGGTCAAGGCCTTGCGCGACGTCGTCGCCGGCGAGGTCCAGGGGCGGACCGACGTCGTGTTCGTGTTCTCCGGCTACGGCTCCCAGTGGCCGGAGATGGGCCGCCGGCTGCTGGCGGCCGAGCCCGCGTTCGCCGCCGGGATCGACGCACTCGACCCGGCCTTCCGCGCCCAGGCGGGTTTCTCCCTGCGCGAAGTCCTTGCGGGTGAACAGGATCTGCCCGACCTCGGGGCCACGCAGCTGGCGTTGTTCGGGATGCAGATCGCCCTGGCCGGGCTGTGGCGCGCCCACGGTGTCGTCCCCGCCGCGGTGCTGGGGCACTCGATGGGCGAGGTCGCCGCGGCCGTCGTCGCGGGTGCGCTCGACGTCACCGACGGGCTGCGCGTGATGGCGACCCGCGCGCGGCTGCTCGCCGAGGTCGACGCGGGCGGCACCGGCGCGATGGCCGTGGTCGAGCTGTCCCCGGCGGAGCTGGCCGACCTCGAAAGCGACTACCCCGGCATCACCGTCGCGGTGTACGCGTCGCCGACCCAGTGCACGGTCAGCGGCGACGCCGCCGAGGTCGACGCGCTCGTCTCGCACGTCGAGCTGCTGGGCAGGCTCGCCCGCCGGCTGCCCGTCCGCGGCGCCGGTCACTCGCCCGCCGTCGACGCCGTGCTCGGCCGGTTCCACGCCGAGCTGGCCGGCCTCAGGCCCGGTCAGGCCGGAATCCGGTGCTACAGCAGCGTTCTCGACGACCCGCGCGAGACTCCCGCCTTCGACGTCGGCTACTGGGCGGCGAACCTGCGCCGTCCGGTGCGGTTCACCCAGGCCCTGGCCGCCGCGGCGGAAGACGGCCACACGGTCTGCGTCGAGATTTCGCCGCACCCCATCGCGCTGGCCGCGATCGAGCAGACCACCGGCGGCGCGGCGATCGGCCTGGCCAGCGGCAGCCGCAAGCTCGACGAGCGGGCCGCGTTCCTGACCAGCCTCGCCCGGCTGCACGTCCTCGGCCGGCCCGGCGTCCTGAACCACGGCCCGCGCACGGCGCCGGTCGAGCTGCCCGGCCCGGTCTGGCGGCACGAGCGCTTCTGGCCGCAGCGCCCGGCGCACCGGCCGGACACCGGCGCGCACCCGCTGCTCGGCGTCCACATCGAACAACCCGGCGGGCAGATGCACCTGTGGCGGGCCGACGTCGGCACCGCCGGGTTGCCGTGGCTCGCCGACCACGCCGCGATGGGTGTCCCGCTGTTCCCGGCGACCGGGTTCCTCGAACTCGCGCTCGCGGCGGCGGGCGGGGGCCGCATCGGCGATCTCGAACTGCACCAGGTGCTCCCGCTGGACGCGCACACCGAGGTGACGACGAGCCTCACGGGCACGGAAGTGAGTGTGCACGCGAAGTCCGCGTCCGGCGGCTGGGTCCGGTACGCCACCGCGCGGGTCCTCGACGGTTCGCCGCCCCTGACGCCGTTCGGTGCCGTTTCCGGTGACAGGGTCGACCTCTACCGGGCTTTCGAGGACCTGGGCCAGGACTACGGCCCGGCCTTCCGCGGCCTGCGCCGGGTCGTGGCCGCGCCGGGCCGGGCGTCGGCGTCGATCGCGCGGCCCGCGGAAGCCCGGGACCACCCGGCCTACCGGCTGCACCCCGCGCTCGCCGATGCCTGCCTGCACGCGCTGGCCGCCGCGACCGGCGAGCAGCTCGGCGAGGCCGGTGGCCTCTACCTGCCGCTGACGATCGGGGAGGTCGTGCTGGCCGGCGACCCCCGCCGCGGCGTCCGGGTCGACGCCGTCCTCGATTCGGTCGACGAATCGGGCGACGGCCTGCTCGGCAGCGTCCAGCTCGCCGACGCCGACGGCGCGGTGCTGGTCCAGTTCCGCGACGTCTACTGCCGGCGCCTCCGGCGTTCGGCGCTGCCGAGCCTGGTCTTCGAGGCGACCTGGCAGGAGACCGAGCTGCCGCCGGTGCCCGCGGACGCGACACCCAGCTGGGTCGTCCTCCTCCACGCCGAGCAGGAGGGCAAGCCGTGGCTGGCCACGCTGCGCGACGGCGTCACCCAGGCCGGGGGCGAGCTGTGCACCGCGCGGTTCGGCGACGGTCTCGCGAAGCTGCTTCGCACCCGCGAGGTGACCGGCGTGCTGGCGATGGCCGGCCGCGCGGACGAGCTGAGCACCCCGGATCCGGCGCGAGCCGGTGACCTGGTCCTGACGCTGTCGGGCGTGGTCGCCGAGCTGGCCGACATGCCGGAGCCGCCGAGGTTGTGGCTGGTCAGCGCGGGGGCGGCGGCGGTCGAGCCGGGCGAAACCGGCCACCCCGAACTCGCGGCGTTGCGGGGGTTGGTGCGCGTGCTGGCGTTCGAACACCCGGAGCTGCGGGTGAGCCACCTCGACTTCGACGCCGAACCCGACCCCGCGCGGTTGTGGGTGGCGGAGCTGCAGGACGAGGTCCGGGCGGACGGCCCGGACGACGAGATCGCCTGGCGCGAAGGCATGCGCCACACCCGCCGCCTGACCCGCCCGCAGCTCGCCGAGCCGCCGCGGGACTCGGGTGGTCGTGGTGGCGACTGTTTGTCGGTTGCCGAGGCGCTGCGGGACTCGGGTGGTCGTGGTGGCGACCGTTTGTCGGTTGCCGAGCCGTCGCGGGATTCGGGTGGTCGTGGTGGCGACTGTTTGTCGGTTGCCGAGGCGCTGCGGGACTCGGGTGGTCGTGGTGGCGACCGTTTGTCGGTTGCCGAGCCGTCGCGGGATTCGGGTGGTCGTGGTGGCGACTGTTTGTCGGTTGCCGAGCCGCCGCGAGACCTGGGTGGTCGTGGTGGCGACCGTTCGTCGGTTGCTGAGGTGTCGCGGGCCCCGGGCGGCCCCAGCGGCGACCGTTTGTCGGTTGCCGAGCCGCCGCGGGCCCCGGGCGGCCATGGTGGCGACCGTTCGTCGGTTGCTGAGGTGTCGCGGGCCCCGGGCGGCCCCAGCGGCGACCGTTCGTCCGTCGCCGAGCCACGGCGAGACCTGGGTGGTCGTGGTGGCGACCGTTCGTCGGTGGTCGAGGTGTCGCGGCGTTCGACCGGCCGTGCCGGCGCGCCCGGCGTGCCCGGCGTGCCCGTCGTGCGCGATGGCGCCTACCTCATCACCGGTGGCCTCGGCGGCCTCGGCCTGGTCGCGGCGAAGTGGCTCGCCGAGCGTGGCGCCACCCGGCTGATCCTCTCCGGGCGTCGCGGCCCCACCCGCGACACCGAAGACTTCCTACGAGACCTCAATGCCGACGTCCGCGTCATCACCGGCGACATCGCCGAACCCGGCACCGCCGAACGGCTCGTGGCGGCCGCCGGCGACCTCCCGTTGCGCGGTGTGCTGCACGCGGCCGGCGCCCTGGCCGACGGTGCCGCCATCGCCCTCACTGCCGAAGCCGTCGACACCGTCTGGCGGCCCAAGGCCCTCGGTGCGTGGCGGCTGCACGAAGCCACCCTGGGGCACGACCTCGACTGGTGGCTCGTGTACTCCTCGGCCGCCGCGCTGTTCGGCTCCCCCGGCCAGGCCGCCTACGCCACCGCGAACGCCTGGGCCGACGGTCTTGTCGCCTGGCGCCGGGGGCTCGGCCTGCCCGCCGCGACGATCAACTGGGGCGCCTGGGGCGAAGCCGGTGCCGCCACCGGCAGCCGGAACCCGGTGCTCGACCCGCTCGGCACCGGGGAAGCCCTGGACGCGCTCGAAGCCGTGCTCGCCGACGGCCGCGAAGCGACCGGCGTCGCCCGGGTCGACACCGAGACCGTGCTGGCGCTGTTCCCGCGGCTGGCCGAACGCCCGTTCTTCGAGTTGTTCGTGTCGGTCGAAGCACCCGGCACCACCGAACCGTCCACTTGGGACGGTATGGCCGCACTGCGGGACGGCGAACCGGAGCTGGCGCGGAAAGCGATGACCGGCCACCTCGCGGGCGTCGTCGCCGGGCTGATGGGCTTCGCCGCCGGTGACGTCGACCGGCACGCGCCGCTGACCAGCCTCGGGCTGGACTCGCTGATGGCGATGCGGGCCCGCGGTGCGGTGGAACGCGACTTCGGGCTGCCGCTGCCGGTGCCCCTGCTGCTGCGCGGTGCGAGTCTCACGGAGATCGCCGGGCACCTGGCCGAACAGGCCGGTTTCGGCGCGGGCACCCCGGCCGAACCGCCCCACGTCGTGCTCGGCCCGCGGGACCCGGCCGAGCGCTGGGTCGCCCGGCACTGGCAAACCGTGCTCGGCGGCCCGGAACCGGGGGTCTACGACGACTTCTTCGCCGTCGGCGGCGACGCGGGCCACGCGCACAGGCTGCGAGACGCGTTCACCGAGCACCTCGACGAGGTGCCGGCGGCAGCCCTGCTCTTCGCCACACCCACGATCGCCGCGCAGGCCGACCTGCTGCGCGCGCGGATCGAAGGGCTCGGCGGGGGCCCGGTGCGGCTGCTGCGTGACGGCGTCGCCGCGGACCCCCTGTTCCTGTTCCACCCGGCGGGCGGCCCGACGAGCGTCTACCAGGAGCTCGTCCGGCTGCTGCCCGAAGGACAGCCGGTGTACGGACTGGAGCGGATCGACGAAGAGGACACCGTCGAGGGCAAGGCGGCGTGCTACCTCGAGCTGATCCGGGAGATCCAGCCGCAGGGGCCGTACCTGCTGGGCGGCTGGTCCTTCGGCGGCTGCCTCGCCTACGAAACGGCTCAGCGGCTGACCGCCGCGGGGGAGCGCGTCGGCGTCGTGGTCATGATCGACACGATCCTGCCAGCTCCCGCACCGGAAAAGCCGGTGCGGGAGCTGCTCCTCGAGCGGTTCGAACGGTTCGCCGAGCATGTCGGGCAGACCTACGGCGTCCCGCTGGACATCCCGCGCGCCGAACTCGAACAGCTCGAAGAGGACGACCAGATCAAGTTCGTGCTGGGCCGGCTGGCCGCCCGGGTCCCCGGCCTGGGCCAAGGGGTCCTGCATCACCAGTACACGTCCTATGTGGACGCCCGCGTCGCCGAACGCTACGCCCCCGGGCGCTACGCCGGGAAGGTGCTGCTGCTGCGCGCCCAGGACCCGCACCCGCTGACGACCACGCTCGACCCGCGGTACCTGCGCACCGACGACACCCTCGGGTGGGACGCGCACTGCGCCGACCTGGAGATCGTCCGCGTACCCGGCGACCACCTCTCGATGATCGACCCGCCGCACGTGTCGGTGATCGCGGCCGCGCTCGCGGCCCGGCTCGAGACCGGACAGCACGCAGGAAAGGGGTGAGGCGACGATGTCGCTCGAAGACGCCTCCTTCGCGCCGACGACGTCGTTCCGGATCGCCGACCTGGCCTCGCGCCAGGACGAGGTCGTCCGGATCGCCGAGAAGCGCGCGATCGACCGGCAGCACGCCAAGGGCAAGCTGACCGCCCGCGAGCGGATCGACCTGCTGGCCGACCCGGGCTCGTTCGTCGAGCTCGACCAGTTCGCCCGGCACCGCTGCACCGAGTTCGGGATGGCCGCCAACCGCCCCTGGGGCGACGGCGTCGTCACCGGACACGCCACTGTGGACGGACGCCGGATCTGCCTGTTCTCCCAGGACTTCAGCGTCTTCGGCGGCAGCATGGGCGAGGTCTTCGGCGAGAAGGTCCTCAAGGTGATGGACCTGGCGATGACGCTCGGCTGCCCGGTCGTCGGCATCAACGACTCCGGCGGCGCGCGGATCCAGGAAGGCGTCGTCTCGCTCGCCTACTACGCGGAACTGGGGCGGCGCAACGCCCACGCGTCCGGCGTGATCCCGCAGATCTCGATGATCATGGGCCCGTGTGCGGGCGGCGCGGTCTATTCACCCGCCATCACCGACTTCACCGTGATGGTCGACGAGACCTCGCACATGTTCGTCACCGGCCCGGACGTCGTGCACGCCGTGACCGGCGAACGCGTCACCGCGCAGCAGCTCGGCGGCGCGGCGGCCAACAGCGAGGTCGCCGGCAACGCCCACCACCGGGCCGCCGGCGAGCACGACGCGATCGAGTGGGTCCAGACCCTGCTGGGCTACCTGCCCTCGAACAACCTCGACCCCGGGCCGGAGTACGCCGACGACACCGATCCCGGGCTCACCGCGGCCGACCTGGAGCTCGACCGGCTGGTGCCGGACTCGCTGAACCAGGCCTACGACATGACCGAGGTGATCGCCCGGCTGGTCGACGACGGCGAGTTCACCGAGATCCACAGTGCCTTCGCGCCCAACATGATCTGCGCGTTCGCCCGGATCCAGGGCCGCTCGGTCGGCGTCGTCGCCAACCAGCCCCGCCACCAGGCCGGCGTGATCGACATCGACGCGTCCGAAAAGGCCGCGCGCTTCGTCCGGTTCTGCGACGCGTTCGGCATCCCGCTGCTCACCCTCGCCGACGTCCCCGGGTACCTGCCCGGGGCGGACCAGGAACGCGGCGGGATCATCCGCCGCGGCGCCAAGCTGATCTACGCCTACGCGGAAGCCACCGTGCCGAAGGTGACCGTCGTGACGCGCAAGGCCTACGGCGGCGGCTACGCCGTGATGGGGTCCAAGCACCTCGGCGCCGACGTCAACCTGGCCTGGCCGACCGCGGAGATCGCGGTGATGGGTGCCGAAGGCGCGGTGGAGGTCCTGCACCGGCGTGAACTGGCCGCGCTGCCCCCGGCGGAGCGGGCCGTCGCCCGGCGCCGCCTCACCGAGGAGTACCGCGAGCGCCACGCGAGTCCTTATCCGGCCGCCGAACGCGGCTACGTCGACCAGGTCGTCGCGCCGTCGCAGACCCGCCTGCAGGTGGCCCGCGCGCTGCGGGCGCTGCGGACCAAGCGGCAGACCCTGCCGGCCAGGAAGCACGGGAACATCCCGCTGTAGGAGCCCCGCCCGAAGTTCCCTTCCCCGATGGAGGTTCCGGTGAAACGCAAAGTGTTGCTCGCCCTGCTGAGCCTGTCGCTGCTGGCGGTGGGCGTCGCGGTCGCCGGGCCCCCGGCGACCGCAGCCCCGGCCGCCGCTCCCGCCGCCGTGGGCCTGCCCGGGCCGTTCGACGACTCGTTCTACAAGGCCCCGTCCCCGCTGCCGGCCGGGCGGCCCGGTGACGTCCTCCGCTGGCGGCCGTCGGTGCCGCTGCTGAACGCCGCCAACGCCGACGCCTGGCAGGTCATGTACCTCTCGACCGACGCGCAGGGCCGCCCGGACGCGGTGACCGGCACCATCCTGGTCCCGAAGGGCGTCGACCCGGCGAAGGCGCCGATCGTCGGCTACGCCGTCGGCACGCAGGGCCCGGCGTTCAAGTGCACGCCGTCCAAGGCGATCGAACGCGGGACGCTGTACGACCAGCCCGCGATCAACGACTCGCTCTCCAGCGGGTACGCCGTCGCGGTCACCGACTACGAGGGCTACTCCCCGGCGACCGTGCCCACCTACATCACCGGGCAGTCGATGGGCCCGGCCGTGATCGACTCGGTCCGGGCGGCGCAGCGGTTCTCCCCGGCCAGGCTGTCGGCCGACGCCAAGGTGATCTTCCAGGGGTACTCCCAGGGTGGCGGCGGCGCGATGTGGGCGGGGGAGAAGCAGCCGTCCTACGCGCCGGAGCTCACCCTGGTCGGCGTCGCGGCCGGCGGGGTCCCGGCCGACCTGACCGAGGTCGCCAAGGGCCTCGACGGCTACGTCGGCTTCGGCTTCCTCGCCTTCGCCGCGCTCGGGCTGGACGCGGCCTACCCGGACCTGAAGCTGGACTCCTACCTCAACGCCACCGGCCGGCAGCAGCTGGACGACGCCAAGCGGAACGCCTGCGTCGTCGAACTGCTGGCGAACTATCCGTTCAAGAAGATCAGCGACTACACGACGTCGAACCCGCTGGACACCCCGCAGTGGAAGGCGCGGCTGGCCGAGAACAAGCTCGGCGCGCACCCGCCGCGCGTGCCGGTGTTCCAGTACCACGCGAGCACCGACGAGATCGTCAACACCCCGCAGGCCGACGCGCTGCACCGGGCCTACTGCGCGGCCGGGGTCCGCGAGCAGTGGAACACCTACGTCTCCGACCACCTGTCCGGCATCTTCGCCGGCAACGGGGACGCCCACCAGTGGATCGTGAAGCGGTTCAACGGCGACCAGGCGCCGTCCAACTGCTGACCGGACGTCCCGCGGCGGAGCAACCGCGCGTGACCGGCGACGGGCAACAGCCTGCAGCGCCGTGAGGACCTCGGGCTGACTGGCCGAGCCGTCGCCGACCGACCGATCCGGACGACTGATTTCGCTCGCCACCGAAAAGGACGGTCCCTGAAGGCCGGCCCGGCGGGCACAGGAGCGGGGCCGGGGGGGGGGGGGGGGGGGGGGGGGGGGGGAGGGGGGAAGGGGGGGGGGGGGGGGGGAGGGGGGGGGGGGAGGGGGGCTGCAGTGGGTTGGCGGGCACTAGGGGGGTTTTTGGGGGTTTGTTTGTTTTTCAGCAGGGCGTT